>NZ_CP014327.1:1517500-2923527 GCF_000812665.2 Falsihalocynthiibacter arcticus | reverse complement strand
AAGTTCGAGAGGTAAACTGGGCGTTTGTTGCGGAAATCGATGTAATAGGAATGCTCCCATACGTCGCAACCCAAAAGCGCTGTTTGACCAAAGCAAAGCGGGTTCACACCGTTTTCTGTTTTGGTGACTTTGAGGCCCCCATCAGCAGCTTTTACCAACCAGCACCAGCCAGAACCGAATTGACCCGCACCAGCGGCTGCGAATTCAGTTTTGAATTCGTCGACCGAGCCAAAGTTCTCAACCAAAGCTTTTTCAAGCTCGGAGGGCATAGCGGTCGTGCCAGGGGACATCATTTCCCAGAATTGGTTGTGATTCCAAAGCTGGCTGATGTTGTTAAAGATGCCGTTTTGGGCAACCGATTTGGCGTTGTAAGTGCCGGTGATGATGTCTTCGAGGCTCTTGCCATCCCATTCGGTGCCCGCAATCGCCGCGTTGCCATTGGTGACATAAGCGTTGTGGTGCAGGTCGTGGTGGAATTGGAGCGTCTCGGCGGACATGCCGTTGTCGGCAAGGGCGTCGTGGGCATATGGAAGATCGGGAAGCGTAAAAGCCATGGTGAACCTCATGTTTTGAGCGCAAATTGGCGCATGTTCGCGGATATTGTCCCCTGATGAATGGCCCCGTCAATGGGGGAGGTCAAGGGTGTTTTGCAGGTTTCGTGTCCAAATTCGAAATTTTCATACCTCGGTCAGACACCTTTCATAAAACAAGTTCCCTGTGCAAGACCTTGTTTTTTTCCAATTAAAACGTACAGGACCCTTTGCCAGTAGCAGTACGTCCAATCCCCATCGCCTTCGCGGTCATGCTTAGCTGGTGGTCTTTCTTTTCATAGTTCAGACGATATTCAATCGTGGCGTTTTGGAGCGACGTGTCTTTAATTCTTTGCTCCCAAACAAAGGTCGTTCGTGTGGAATTGTCGCTTTTAACCCGACCAATTGCAATTCCGGAACCATATTTTAGAATGAGTTGATCGGAAACCATTGCCAGCTCTGATCCGTCTTCATATTCAATCTCAATGCTGTCCGCGATCCACCCTTTTGACGAGCCTGCATTCGAGACGTTGCATTTCAGAATTAGTGCGGAAGCCGGTGCGACGCCCCCAACAATAAGAGCCAGAGTGGCGGCGGCAAAAGTCAAAGGTTTCACAAAACTTCTCCATAATTTTCAAAATACTATGCATCTGAAGCCTAGGGGTTGAGAGGTTGATGGACAACAGCATTCCCTAAATGGGACGAAATTTCCTCAATAAAGCACGATAAAATGGAGTCCGATCCGCATAGAAACCGTTAATCGCAGTAGCCAACGGCCCCGCCCGATGACACATTGGACAGCGAGTCAAACGCGTCTTGCGCCACGCTTCGGAACAAAACTTTGGGGTTTCCTGTATAGGAGCGCGTTTTAGCTCACCGTTGGCGTACAGATACCTTTGCCAGTCACGTCGCCTCGATACCCTAAAGGGTTTACTGTCAACCGTAGGCCGTGGTTCTTCTTTAGAAACGTCAATCGGTATTGCATTGTGGCGTGTTGGCGCTTGGAATCCGTAACCTTAACTTCCCAAACAAAAGTCGTCCGCTTTGCATTATCGGTTTCAACCTTCCCCACCGCTGATTCAGAACCATAATTGGAAATCACACGATCAAAAACTAGAACATTCTTTTTGCCTTCCTCATAGGCAATTACGATCTTGTCCGAAATCCGACCTCGTGACGCGCCAGCATTTGAGACTTTGCACATGAGCAGGTTGGCGGCGGAAGCGGGCGCTGCGATCCCGAGCGTTAAAGTCGCAGCAACCACTGCGGAAAACGAAAGTTTCGTATGACTTCTCCAAATCGAAAAAACAATATCCAACTTAGGTAGCGTGATAATAATTTTATCGCAAGGCGTGTGGAGGCTTGTGTCTTGTGGTCATAACCATTTGTAAACAAACATATTATGATACCTCACTCGGCCCGCCCCAGCCCCCAAGGATCACGCTTGTCTTATGAAAATCCCAGCTTTTGTGCGAAGCAAGAACCACAGGTCAGCATTCTAGAATGCTGACCTGTGGTGGTGGTTGGATCGACAATCGCTTGATTTTTGAGGACCGTAAAGGAGTAAGATCAACCTTCACCTTAGCCAAAGGCCTGAACGGATCCAGAGCGGCGCGTAGCCCTCTAGGACAAGCATAGGATATGACGAAGATGAAGAATGATACCATCAGACATTTCCAAAGCCACTTTGGACATTCACCGGCTGAGCGACGGGAAGACGATGTCGTTTAGCAATTGCCCCGAAGGATTTAAGTTGCTTGGCAAGTTCTGCGCAAAGACAGCAGTGACACGCGTGGTCTATGAAGCAACAGGGCTTATCACAGCGGGCTTGAACGCGCTTTGGGCGCACATCTTCCTTTGGTAAAGGTGAACCCTTTGCAAGCACGCCGATTTGCACAAGCCCAAGGCTTGCGCGCGAAAACGGACACCGTTGATGCCAAGATGCTAGCTGTCATGGGAGATGTTTTCGCGTTGGAACCCGATAATCCCGCAGCCAAGATTCAGCACTATCTGAAAGAGTTACGGGCATTTCGTGCAGGTTTGATTAAGGATAGAACCGGCATCATCTGCCGCCTGAAGACCCAAACCCTGTCCATCACTCGCCGCCAAAGCAAAGCCCGCTTGGCACAGGTAGATAAGGAAATCCGTGAAATTAATGCTGAGGTTGATCGCCTGATAAGCTCCAGAGATATGCTGGCGCATTCGGTGAAAATTCCTCGTTCAATTCCTGGCATCGGTGCATCCTGTGCTTCCACGATTCTAATAGAGATGCCCGAGATCGGATCGGAAGCAGGTGGCCAGCTTGACTGGTCTGGCCCCAATGACGCGTCAATCTGGACAGTGGCGCGGCAAATCATTCATTCAGGGTGGTCGAAAAATAGTGAGGGATGCCCTCTACATGCCGGCCTTGTTGGCGATGCGACACAACCCCGACTTCAAGGCTAAATACGAAGCCCTGATCAAAGCAGGAAAGCCACCAAAAGTCGCCATCATCAAGGTAGATAGAAATTGGGTAAAGAAAGGGGCTTGATCAAGACGGATACTCCTTTCAAGAATAGAACTTGACCGGCCCGCCACTACTGGCGTTAGAAAGGACATCGAACGCGTATTTCGCAACGCTGCGAAAGACAACGATGGTCATCTCCTCATGGCGCGCGGAGGCATCCCCCGACATCCAAAACGCCGCCGGAATTTGCGCCAGACGGCTGCGACGGATTTCCCCTTTGGCAAAGTTGTCATCCGAGAGATCAACAGGGGAAAGTTTGGCCAAAACATCGCGAGCATCGGGGCCGGAAACCGTAAACACCGCCCGCGCGTCGGAGACATTTTCTACCAGCGCATGGGTGCCCGCTAAGGCTTTGTCCAACGCAACCGAAGCCTCAACAGCCTTAGTATAGGGCAGTAAAATTAGCAGTTCGTCGGGCGACATCCATGCCACCCCAGCGCCTTTTGAAATCGACACGCGCCGAGGCTTTGGAATTGCCACTTGCGTCAAGGCTTTGACCGCAGCCTTGACCACTTTGCTCGACAAATCGGCCCGCACTGTCAACATGCCCTGCAGCGCCATTTCGCGCACGGTCACACAGCCAGTGGAGGTCGCCCCCTCAAGGGCGCTCACGGCGATTTCAATTGCTTCAGACATCTTGTTTGGCCCCTTCTTTGTCATAGAAAACGGGATCGACAACCCGTGCGGCGATGGTTTCGCGGCCCAGATTGCCAACTTCGACAACGTCCCCAATCCGCGCCAAGCCGCCCTCAATAAGGCCCATCGCGATGCCATACCCAAGGTTGGGCGAATGATAGGTGGAGGTGATCCGTCCCTGCATCACTTGCTGGTTATTTTCGTTTTCACCCGTGCCCAGAACATAGGCGCTTTCGGGCAAAATGGACCCGTCAACCGATTGGAAGCCCACAAGTTTCCAGCGATTTTCACGCTGCATATCCTTGCGCGCGTGGGCACGTTTACCGATAAAATCGAGTTTCTTCTTGGAAACCGCCCACCCCAGATTGAGGTCTTGCGGGATTACGGTTCCATCGCTTTCGTCACCCACAATAATAAAACCCTTCTCGGCGCGCAAAATATGCAGCGCTTCGGTGCCATAAGGCATCAGGCCAAATTCCTGCCCCGCCTCATGCAAAGCTTGCCAAAACGCCAATCCCTGACTGGCAGGAACGGCGATTTCATAGCTCAATTCGCCCGAGAAACTGATGCGGAACACCCGCACGTCAAATCCGGCAAGCGTGCCCTGTGCCCAAGACATAAACGGCAGCGTTTCCTTGGAAACATCCATACCGCCAAGTTTTTCCAACAGGAGCCGCGCCTTGGGACCCACCACAGCGATTTGCGCAAATTGTTCGGTGATATTGGCCGTATAGACCTTCATATCCCACCATTCACATTGCAACCAATCCTCGAAATGCGCGTGGATAGATTCTGCGCCGCCGGTTGTTGTGTGACAAAGGAACGTCTCCTCATCAATGCGGGCAACAACACCGTCATCGATCAGGAATCCATTGTCGTTGCACATCAACCCATAGCGACATTTGCCGGGTTTGAGCGTCGACATCATATTGGTGTACATGAGGTCAAGGAACGCCGCGGCGTCGGGGCCCTTAACGATAAGTTTGCCCAAGGTACTAGCATCCAAAAGACCGATGTTATCACGCGCGTTTTTGGTTTCGCGCATGACGGCCTGATCGGAGGTTTCTCCCGTCCGCTCATAGGCATAGACGCGACGCCACGTGCCGACGGGTTCCCATGTTGCGCCGTGGTCTTGGTGCCAATCGTGCATCGGCGTACGGCGCAAAGGCTGGAACAAATCTGCGCGCGCTTCGCCGGTGATTGCGCCCATGGAGATCGGGGTATAGGGCGGGCGGAAGGTGGTGGTGCCCACCGATGGAATCTCTTGACCCATCGCTTGAGAAAGTACCGCCAATCCGTTGATATTACTTAACTTACCTTGATCAGTTGCCATACCCAAAGTAGTATAGCGTTTGGTGTGTTCAACGCTTTCATAGCCCTCACGGGCGGCCAGTTGCACGTCGGAAACTTTGACGTCATTCTGGAAGTCCAACCACGATTTTGCGCGCATATCTGCGGTCGCTTTGGCAGGAATAATCCACATAGCTTTAGGCAGCGCGGTCGCGATTTCAGCGCTGGTAGGAGCCGCCGCGTCGGTGGGGGTAAACCCCGCCTCCTTGGCCGCGCGTTTGCCTGCGGCATCCGCATCGGCAAGCAGCGCCCCTGTCGCGAGAGGACCAGAGGCCGTGCCTGCCGTGAGCACAAAACCCGTGCCATCCGCGCCAAGCGGCGGGCGGGAAGGATCGGGGGCGAAGTGAATTTGCGCGTCATCCCAGAGCAGTTTTCCACCGCAATGGGACCAGAGGTGGACGACGGGAGACCAGCCACCGGACATGGCCACACCGTCACATTCGAGGAGTTCGGATTGGCTTCCGTCACTATCGATGGCGCAGATTTTAAGGCCCGTCACCACTTTGTGACCCATGGTTTTGGCAATGCCGGTGGCGAATTTAATGTCAATCCCGAGCGCACGCGCCTTATCGATCAAGTCCCCCGTAGGGGCATCCCGCACATCCAAAATTGCGGCAACCTTCAGCCCCGCTTTGCGCCATGCGATGGCCGTGCGATAGGCGTCGTCATTGTTGGTGATTACGGCAGGATTTTGCGCTGGAGCGACTCCGAAATTGACCAAATAATCGCGCATTGCCCCTGCGAGCATCACGCCGGGAATGTCGTTGCCCGCGAAGCTGAGGGGGCGTTCTAAAGCCCCTGTGGCCGTCACAATCCGCGCGGCGCGGATGCGCCATAGGCGGTGGCGCGGGGCGGCGGATGCGGTGACGTGATCGGTTAGACGCTCGTAGCCCAAAGCATAGCCGTGGTCATAAACGCCAGAGCCTTGGGTGCGGGTGCGCAATGTCACATTTTCGAGCGCATTCAATTCGTTAAGGGCTGAAGTTATCCAGCTTTGAGCATCCATATCGTCGATAACGTCGCCGTCCACGGGCGCGCGACCACCCCAATTGTCGGTTTGCTCCAACAGCAGAACTTTGGCACCAGAGCGTCCTGCGGCGAGGGCCGCTTGCAGGCCTGCAATGCCACCACCGACGACCAAAACATCGGTGAAGGCATAGAAATGTTCATAGCGATCCGCATCACGGTCTTTGGGAGCCGGACCCAGCCCCGCAGATTTGCGGATGATCGGCTCGAACACGTGCTTCCATGCGGGCCGTGGCGAGATGAAGGTCTTGTAGTAAAACCCCGCGGGGAGGAAGCGCGCGATACTGTTGTTGATCTCGCCCACGTCAAAATTCAGGCTGGGCCAGTGGTTTTGCGACGTGGCCACGAGGCCGTCGAACAATTCCGTGGTGGTGGCGCGTTGGTTGGGCTCGACATGGCCGTCCTGCCCCAAATTAACCAGCGCGTTAGGCTCTTCGCCGCCCGAAGCCACGGGGCCGCGCGGACGGTGGTATTTAAAGCTGCGTCCCATGAGCAAGTGGCCGTTGGCGAGCAAGGCCGAGGCGAGTGTGTCGCCAGCGTAGCCCGTAAGCGTTTGGCCATTAAAGGTGAATTTCAGCGGTTTGCTTGTGTCAATCAGACGAGCGTCTGTGGTTTGGCGCGTGCTCATGCGGCACCTCCGGCGGGGGTTGCGATGGCGGCATCGAGCGTCCAATTGGGGTGGCGGGCGCGGATTTTGGCGATAATTTCGTCAGGCGGGCCAAAGGTTTGTGCCGGATAGGTGCCATAGACTTCGAGGGTCATCGTATCACGGGCGGCGTGGAACCATTTGGTACAGCCGTTGCTATGCCGCCAGCGTTCAAAATGCACGCCACGCGGGTTGGCGCGGTGAAAAAGATAGGCCTCAAACGCGGCATCGTCGCTGTCTGGGAGCGCACGCGAAAGATGCGCTGCACCGCCTGCCGCGAGTTCGGTTTCGTCCGCTTGGACACCACAATAGGGGCATTTGAAGGTCAGCATGGGCGGTCTCCGAGGGACTTGATGTTAGAGATGTTCAATGTGCCACCCCCGCTGCGACGCTTTCGTCGATAAAGCGGCCTTCGACGAAACGGTCGAGACCAAAGGCGGATGCAAGCGGCCCTGGGGCACCACGGGCCATCATATCGGCCATCGCCCAGCCTGATCCTGGAATTGACTTAAAGCCCCCGTTCCCCAGCCACAGTTGATGAAACAACTGCCCAGTGGCGTGGGGGAAATGATCGGTGAGCGGTCGCCCGTCATGTCCACAATCCCGCCCCATTGGCGCAACATTTTCAGGCGTGAAATCATCGGGAAGGTTTCCACAAGCGCGCGCACGGTTTCTTCGACATGGGTGAACGAGCCGCGTTGCGTGTAGTTATTATAGCTGTCGGCCCCGCCGCCAATAACCATTTCACCCTTATCAGACTGGCTCATATAGCCGTGCACTGTGTTGGCCATCACGACCACATCCATGCAGGGTTTGATCGGCTCACTCACGAGGGCCTGCAGGGCGACGCTCTCAAGGGGCAAACGAAAGCCTGCCATATCGGCGAGGTGACCGGAATGGCCCGCGACGACAATCCCGAGTTTGCCACAGGCGATATCGCCACGCGTGGTCGAAACACCGGTGACTTGGCCGTTGGCTTGCGAGATGCCCGTGACTTCGCATTTCTGGATGATATCCATGCCCATGCCCGAACAGGCGCGCGCATAGCCCCAAGCGACAGCATCGTGACGGGCGGTACCGCCGCGGGGTTGCCACAGCGCGCCGAGGATCGGATAGCGCGGCCCTGCGATGTCGATAATCGGGCACAGTTCCTGCACGCGTTCAGGCGAAACAAACTCGGTTTCCACCCCCTGATAGGCGTTGGCTTGGGCCGTGCGTTTATAGCCGCGCACCTCGTGGTGGGTTTGAGCGATCATCAACACGCCGCGCGGGCTGAACATCACGTTCATGTTGAGGTCTTGGCTCATGGTTTCATAAAGGCTGCGGGCTTTTTCATAGATCGCCGCAGAGGGGTCTTGCAGATAATTTGAGCGAATAACCGTGGTATTGCGCCCTGTGTTTCCGCCGCCAAGCCAGCCTTTTTCAATCACCGCCACATTGGTGATGCCGTGATTTTTGCCAAGGTAGTACGCCGTCGCAAGCCCATGTCCGCCCGCGCCGACGATCACAACGTCATAACGCTTCTTGGGTTCGGGACTGCGCCACGCGCGCTCCCATCCCGTGTGGTGACGCAGGGCTTCGCGGGCAATGGCAAAGGCAGAATAACGTTTCATAGGGTACTTCCACAATGAAGGGTCGGCAAAAAGGGCAACGCGCCGCAAGGGCGTAACGGACAAGACTATCCTTGCCTTTTCTTGCGCAGTTGCCAAGCCATAGGCAGCCAACTTGCGGCAGTTTTCGGCACATCTGCGACATATCACAGGAATGTTGGGTTTTGAGGGCCTGCTGCGGCTACTTGTACCTTTTGCAACCGTCCCAGAGTCGCTAGGAAGGGAGCAACTAAAGGAGCGGCCATGTGGTTCTATTTGACAATTGCGGTGATTGCGGGGGTTTGCGCGACCTTTGTAATTCTAAACTTGATGAAACGCGAGGATCGCGACGCGGCGCCTGATGCCATGAGTCCGCCATCCGAAGAAGTTGTGTTTTATCAACGCCAACTCGCGGATATCGACCGTGACGTTGCCAGCGGTACCCTTGCAGAAGAGGACGCAACCCGCACCAGAACCGAAGTCTCTCGGCGCTTGCTGGAAGCGGACAAACGCGCACAAAACGCCCCTGTTTTGCCACAGGCCCCCAAGGGCGCAAGTTATGCGGTGGCCGCATTGATCGTGGCGCTATTGTTTGGCGTGGGCGGATATATCTACGCGGAATTAGGAGGTGCGGGTCGCGCGGATGAACCTTTGGCCGAACGATTTGCCGAGGCAAACGAGGCCTATGAAAGCCGCATGTCCCAACGCGAAGCAGAGGAGTTGGCGCCTGATCGCTCCGTTAAAAATATCAGTGACGCGGATTTGGACCTGCTTAACAAGCTGCGCACGGCCCTTGAGCAGCGGCCAACCGACGAGGTCGGCCATCGCTTGTTGGCGAAACAGGAAGCCCAACTTGGCAATTATACCGCTGCACGCTCGGCGCAATCGCGCGTTGTGGAACTGATGGGTCCAGACAACGTGGACACCAACGACTTGATCCTTTTGGCGCGAATCATGGTTTATGGCGCGAACGGTTTTGTTTCACCCGAAGCTGAGGCGCTTTGGGGCGAAGTCATGCGCCGTGCTCCACAAAACGCCGAAGCGCGATTTTATATGGGGTTGATGCTGGCGCAAACCGGACGTCCCGACGCGACCTACGCGTTTTGGGAACCGCTGCTTGAGCGCGCCGATCCAAACGCTCCGTGGACGGATTTGCTCTTTGCGCAATTCCCCGATGTCGCCTATTTCGCTGGCAAAGAATTCACGCCCGACACCTCGAACACCGCTGGCCCAACCGCAGAGCAAGTGCGCGACGCAGGCAGCATGTCGGAGGAGGATCGCCAAGAGATGATCTTGGGGATGGTCGAGAACCTCAAAGGCAAGCTCGAAGCGGGCGATGCCACCTCCCAAGAATGGGCGCAGTACATTCGTGCCACCAGTGTTCTGGGCAAAGATGACGTTGCCAAACAAGCCTATGACGTCGCCAAGGAAACCTTTGCAAACAACCCACAAGACGCGCAAATCATCGCGCAAGTAGGTGCAGACTCCGGATTTGAAACGGGCGTTACGGAATGATTTTAGAACTGATCGAAGAGTTCGCGCCGCAAGTGCCGACCATGCGCCCGATTGCGGGTTTGGATTTTGGCGACAAAACCATCGGTGTGGCGCTCTCGGATCGCATGCTCAACATCGCCACCCCGCTTGAAACCATCCGTCGCAAGAAATTCACCCTCGACGCTGAAGCGCTGCTGGCCTTGCTGGCCAAAAACGAAGTCGGCGGCATTGTCCTTGGATTTCCACGCAATATGGATGGCTCTGAGGGGCCGCGCTGTCAAAAAACGCGGGCTTTTGCGCGCAATTTGGAACGGCTCACCCCCCTGCCCATCACCTATTGGGACGAGCGCCTGTCTACCGTCGCCGCCGAGCGCGCGCTGTTGCTTGCGGATGTGTCACGGGCCAAACGCGCCGATGTGATCGACCATGTGGCGGCTGGATTTATCCTTCAGGGCGCGTTGGACCGATTGAGCCACCTGAGGCGCCAATGACGGATATTTGGAAACGAGACGAGCCTGAATCGCCCTGTATCAACATCTGTGTGATCCATTCCAAGGCCGAAATTTGCACGGGGTGTTTGCGCACTTTGAATGAAATCGCCGACTGGAGCGGGATGGATGCGGCGGGTCGGCAGGCCATTTTAGACGCCCTGCCCCCGCGTATCGAGTTGCTCAAGCAACGGCGGGGTGGTCGTGCCGCGCGCCTCAAGGAACGTGGCTAGATTTAGTATCCCGCCGCTTTGCGCAACATGTTCGTCGCGACAACAATCAAGAACACCGCGAAAATCCGCTTGAGCATTTTTGCATCTAGCCGATGCGCCAATTTCGCCCCAATGGGCGCGGTAATGAGCGTCATGGAAATCACCACAAGAAACGCAGGAATATTCACAGCGCCCAGTGTAAACGGCGGCGCACTGTCGGCGGCGACGTCCACAAACAGAAACCCGATCACCGAAGGGAACGCGATAATCACACCAAAACCAGCCGCCGTAGCCACCGCGCGGTGAATGGCAATACCGTGCAAACTCATCAGCGGCACGCCAAAGCTACCACCGCCAATGCCCATCAGGACACTGAGAAACCCAACGAAAGGGGAAATTGCGATCCGTTTGAGGCCCGAGGGCATTTCATCGCCCAAGCGCCATGTGGCCTTGCCGAACGCCATGTAAAACCCAATAAAAATACCCAGAAACCCAAAGATGCCTTGCAGGGTAGATGAGCGCAGCGACGACACCGTCAGCATCCCCAACACCGCCCCAACCGCAATGCCAGGGGCCCATTTTTTCAGGATATCCCACTCCACCGCGCCCTTTTTATGATGGCTCGAAACTGAGCGCATGGAGGTCACGATGATCGTCGCGAGCGATGTGGCCAGACAGACTTGCATCAACTGATCGCCACTATACCCAAGCGCGTCAAACGCATAATAAAACGCGGGCACAAGGATAATGCCGCCGCCAACGCCCAGCAAGCCCGCCATGACGCCCGCAAAGGCCCCGATCACCAGTAAAAGGATAAGAGCGGGGACATATTGGATTAAATCAGTCATGACGTGTCTTTCGATGGCCTAGGGGTTGCCACCCTCAATATCGCCTCCGGTGACGCGGTCAAGCGCCTCAAGCAACAATTCCGGCCCTGCTCCCTCACGCGGTGCCCCGTCCGAGAGCACTCGACGCCACGCCCGCGCACCCGGACGGCCGGTAAACAGCCCCAACATATGGCGGGTGACTTGGTTGAGCCGCCCGCCCTCAGCAATGTGGCGCTCAATATAGGGGATCATCTGGTGCACCGCTTCCACAGGGTCGCTCTCACCCGTTTCGCCGTATATCCGCGCGTCCGCCGCACAGAGCACATCCGCTGGCGAATGATAGGCTGTGCGCCCGATCATCACGCCATCAAGCCCGCGCGCAAACAACTCCTCGGCTTGATCCAAGGAGGTAATCCCGCCATTGATCGAGATGTGCAATTCTGGAAACTGCGCTTTCATCGCCACGACCAGATCGTAATCCAGCGGCGGAATATCGCGATTTTCCTTGGGCGAAAGCCCCTTGAGCCACGCCTTGCGCGCATGGATTTGGAACCGCGTCACGCCCGCCTGTGCAGCTTTAGAAATGAAATCCGGCAGGACTTGGCTCGGGTCTTGATCATCCACCCCAATCCGACATTTCACCGTAATTTCACAGGTGCTCGCCGCCTGCATGGCCGCTACGCAATCCGCCACAAGCGGCGCGTTTTCCATCAGAATGGCCCCAAAACAGCCCGACTGAACGCGGTCACTTGGGCAACCGACATTCAGGTTAATCTCGTCATAGCCGTGGTCATTTGCCAACACACAGGCCTGCGCGAGTTCCACCGGATCAGACCCACCAAGCTGCAACGCCACCGGATGTTCCGCCGCATCAAACCGCAACAAATGCAACGCCTGCCCCCGCACCAGCGCCGGCGCCGTGACCATTTCGGTATACAGCAACGTGCGTTTGGTCAGCAAACGGTGCAAATACCGACAATGCCGATCCGTCCAATCCATCATAGGCGCAACCGATAATCTTGAAGCCCTTGTAATAAAGGTATTATCTATCTTTTGCGCTATCTCTGGTGACTTTATCGACAACTTTTTTAGCCTTATTTTGTGGGATTTTTCAACGTTTTGAGTTTTTGGCATACCGTTTGGCATACCCACTAGCAGCTTGGCATACCGCAAACCTATATCTGTAGTATGCCAAAAACAAAGGACGTAAATAATGGGCACCATCGTAGAGCGCAAGAGCAAATCCGGTACAAAGTACAGGGCACAGGTAATCAAGAAAAAGGACGGAAAAGTTGATCTGTGCAAATCCACGACTTTCGAAAGGAGGACAGCCGCAGCAGCTTGGATCAAGCGTATTGAAAAGGAGTACAACTCAGGGCATCTCACTCAACAAAAACACCAAATCAATGTAAGTGAATTGATCGACAAAATGGTCGCGAGCCACCATAAGAAGATGGGGAAAACAAAGTCACAAGTTTTGAAGACTATCCAGAATTTTAATATCGCGGACTTCGAAGTCACTTCTCTTAGGCCGTCCGATTTGATTGAATTTGCCACTCAAGTTGCGGAAGGTGCACATGGAGCCGGAGCGCGTTCACCTGCAACAACAGCAAATTATTTAAGCCACCTTTCCGGCTGCCTTAAACTTGCCCGCCCTGTTTTCGACATTCCATTTGACAAAAATATTCTTGAAGAAGCACGGGAGACCACGACAGCTTTGGGAATTACCGGAAAGTCAAAAAAACGCACAAGACGACCGAGCCTCGCCGAACTGGACGAGCTTATGGAATATTTCTTTCAAAGAGAATCCCACGATAGTCGAGCAATCCCCATGACCAAAATCTTACCCTTTGCGGTTTTTTCCGCTCGTCGCCAAGCCGAAATCACCCGCGTTGTTTGGGATGATTACTCTAAAGAACACTCGACACTGATAGTGCGCGACATGAAAGACCCAGGCGAGAAAGAAGGCAATGACGTTGTTTGCGAGCTTCCACCAGAAGCTGTCCAAATCATCGAAAGCATGCCACGCACGTCAGATCGGATCTTTCCCTTTCACAAAGATGTAATTGGTCGACAATTCACTGGCACCTGCAAGTTTTTGGAAATTCGCAACCTCCGTTTTCACGACTTGCGGCACGAAGCGACATCGTGGCTAATTGAAACTGGCCGCACTCTGCCACAAGCCAGTTCAGTGACAGGCCACAAAAGCTGGTCTAGCCTGCAACGCTATGCCCATATGAAAAGCATTGGAAACAAATACGATGATTGGAAATGGTTTAAGAACATCATTACATAGTCAAAGTGGGGCGAGCTAGTACTGCCCTTCTATATGTTATTCAATATGTTATTCACTCGCAATCCGTATAGAAAAAGGCCTGCCAACAACTAATTGGCAGGCCTCTATTGGCGTTCAGGACATAGTATCTCATTGCGTACACGAGCAATAACTAATTCAAACCCAAACACGATCCTTTAACCACGAGAGCCCCGTCATCTGGTTCTCCTTTAGATAGGATCCGAATTCTCGGTCATCACCGCCGTTGATAGAGTGTAATATTACGACGACGGCCGCTTGAAGGCTTGAACTATCAAATCGGTATGTTTCACCGATGTCGAAATTGGATCTCCCGTGATGGTAGACCAGCAGATTTCTGGCTACGAATGATGAACTGGAATTCTGTCCAGCAATTCCCATTAGTTGATCAAACGCGTGCCACAGCTCTTCGCGGGAAGGCTTTCTTAGATAATCGGTATTCAATTTTTCACCATTAGTTGAGTATGCCTACAACAGTTTTTTTGGAGGTCCAGCGGACGGCGAAGAAAAATCGTATGCAATTTTTTTAGTTGGCTCCAGTGATATTGGAAATCGCATATCTCTCCCAAACCATTTCGGCAACGCGTGGGTCATCGTTAAAAGCCGTCGGAGAAAACTCAAGCCCAAGTCGCGGGTAATCCCGAACGGCCTGCGCCCCCGTTCGAGAAATACGGATACGCCAGGTTTGCCGATCCAGAGGCGCACTATTCCGAAAGGCCCGACAGTCCAAAACCGCGAAATTCGCCCCTTTGGACGGGTCACGCACCGAGGCAAACCGAAGGATGCCCACGTCGATTTCCCGCGCGGTGTCCGCAATGTTTTGGCAGGAAGTGTAATCCGTGTGGTGCTGCCAATCTGCGGCATCCGCTTTGAGGCCACCCGTCGTCAAATCAAGCGCGCGCTCGCTTGAAAGTGCGGCGGAAAACGCCGTGTAATCCGCTGGATTGCCGGGAAACGGCGTTTTCGGGCTCTCGGCATAGAACAAAAACCGGTAAAAGACCATTTCGGCGAGCGCCGTTTCTGGGGCTTCGGACCCATACCAGACGCCCTTTGTGAGGCCTGCGCGACGGAACCGCGACCCATGCGGATAGGGCCTGTAGCGGAACGGCGTCGCCAGCAGGTAATCCAGCCCCTGACAGTCCTTGGGCAACGGCGGTTTGGTTGTTTCCAGAATATCCTCAAGCATCGCTTGCTCTTCCAAGCTGTCCACGAGGCTTAATGTCGACACGACGTGTTGCGCCTCAACAAGACGCCACGCGGTGCTGTCAATCGGCTGAACCTCAGATTGGAGCGCGGCGGGTGTCCAGATAGGTGACGACATCCATCAATCCTTGTATTGAGGTCATGCGTTCCAAAGGCTGTGCGCCCAAGGCCGTGTTTTCTGATTTCAGCCACGTACAGGCCACGCGATCATCCCCGCCAACAATCGCGTCAAGCGAACGGAAAACCCGCACGAGGAGCGCGGCAAGCTCGAATGATTTCGTATTTTGGGCAAGAGTGGCTTCGCCGTTTTTAAACCGCGACACCTGCGCTTCGGAAACCCCAAGCACATCTGCCAGAAATCGGCCAGACAGACCGAGGCGTGCGGCGGCACGGGTCGTAGCCTTAGTCAAAATCGCCTCACGACTTGGAACAGAGGCCAGTCTTTGGATGGTGTCCATAAATGCCATTCCTTTCTGTAGGAATATTATATTAAACATATTTCTACAGAAAGGTCAACATAGAGCCGACAAAATGCCGCCTCCTGATAATCACTCAAGCAGGCTAACAATCTCCGCGTACCCTTGTGATCTCGCATGTTGTAAGGGAGTGACGCCGTCGCGGTCCGAGAGGGAAATGTCCGCACCGGCTTCAACGAGTATCTGAACGGTTCGGACGTGATCCGCACCGCCATTTCCCAAAACCACCGCTTCCATCACGGCAGTCCATCCAAGATTATTGATGTGATCGAGCGCCCCCCCCCGCGACAAGACGCGCGACGACTTCGGCATGACCCAGATGTGCCGCAGCAATCAGGGCTGTACCGTCATAAACGCTGGTGATCAAATCCGCCTTATTGCCAAGGCTCATGGCCAAAGACACCATGTCGGGATCGTCGGCGACCGCCGCAATTGTCACAACATCATAGACACCATCTTCCAGCGCATTCACGTCGGCGCCTCCCTGCGCCAAGGCCGTAAGCGCGTTGTTGTGAGAGGCAAAAGCGGCAACATGTGCAGGGGTGCGCCCAGCGGGGTCCCGCGCGTTCGGGTCGGCACCCGCCGCAATCAAACGGGTAATCTCACCCGCCTGCCCTTCATGCGCCGCACGGTGCAGGCCATCATAGGACGCAACATCCGAACGCGATGGGGCGGTTTGGGCATGGGCGGCACCGAACAGCACCAAGGAGGCAGAAAAAACCAGAGAGCGCAGCATATAGATCCCCTTTCAAAAAGCAGCGGCCCACCCTTTAGTGGGAGCGAGCCGCCTTTGGCTTATTCCGCGTTGATGGCGTTAAGGCCAGCCCGTGCGCAATTCGCGTCAATGTCCCCCGAGGGAGCGCCACCAACACCGATCCCACCGACCAAAGCGCCGCCGATCTTGATCGGAAGGCCACCCGCTTGAATAACCAGACGGTTATCCATATCGCGCAAACCGTCATTTTGTGGATTGCCACCGATGAAATCGGCCAAACCAGCCGAGTCACGGCCAAGACTTGCGGAGGTGAAGGCTTTACCCGTGCTGCCGCCAACCGTGTGCGGGCCTGCGTTGTCGGCCCGCAAGATCACTTTGGTTACACCACTGCGAGCGACGATCGCGACGCTGACGTTGTAACCCTCGGCGGTGCAGGCGTCGACGGCGGTTTGAGCGGCTTTGGTTGCCATGTTGAGCGGCAGATAGGGCGCGGTTGGCAAGTCCTGTGCGAAGGAGGCGACAAGAGCGATTGTACGGATCATTAGATTTTCCTTTTGTTTGACTGATAATCCAACTCTAAATCGCGTGTCTGCGTCGCGCCATTCGCAGCGCCCGCAGCGATATCCGTAGTTCTACGGACCAGCCTGCGCCTCCAGCCAATACCGCGTCGACTCCGCCGCCGACGAGGTGCCCGCCTTGGCCGCGATCGCCGCACGGTGGCTTTCGACGGTGCGCGGCGACAGGCTGAGTGCGTCGGCTATTTGCTTGGTGGTCAACCCCTTGGCAATCATCCCAAGCACTTCCTGTTCTCGCGATGAGAGGTGATGGACCAGCGCCAAAGCTTCGGCCCGCTCTGCTGAAACCTGCTCTTGGGCTTCAAGTTCGGCATGTCCCTTTTGAATCGCATCAATCAAGTCATGCTCATCCACAGGTTTGCTCAGAAAATCCATCGCGCCGTTGCGAAACGCCCGCCTGCAGGCCTCAATATCGCCATGGCCACTGATCACCACTGTGGGCCAGTTTATCCCGTGTTCCCGCAGTTTTTCCTGTAGTTTCAAGCCAGAGATCGCGGGCATCCGGATATCAAGAATAAGACATCCCGGATTGAGGCTCGCCGCTTGATTTAAGAAGATCTCAGGCGAGCCAAAGCTGCGCACATTCAAGCCAACGGTCTCAAGCAAAAGGGTCAGCGCCTTGCGCACGGCCTCGTCATCATCCACGAGATAGACATAGTTTTTCATAAGGAACCTCGAGGGGATGCGAGAGGGATGGACAGGCGGAATGTTGTTTGCGGCGTGTCAGCGGCTAGTTCCAAATCGCCACTCATCTCTTCGACCAGTCGTTGACAGAGCGCCAGCCCAAGGCCCGTTCCGTCGCGCTTCCCCGTTACAAAAGGCTCAAAAATACGTGGCCTGAGGTCGGGTGGAACACCAGGGCCATCGTCCAAAACTTCCAAAATCGCCCGACCTTGAGAGATCTGCGTTCTGATCGTAATTTTCGGGTGGTCTGAGGCATCAAGTGCATTGCGCACCAGATTAAACACAACCTGTTCCACCTCAACTGGGTCCGCGACAATAAAAATCGGCTCCTTCGAAAGCTGCAACAAAATGGTGGCCCCAACGGTTTTAACTTCCAGCGCCAACAGCCGATCAACGCTGTGCACCGCGTCATGCAGGGCGCAGGCCGTGGGCGCGGCACGATTGGGTTTGCTCCATTTTCTGAGGCGATCAAGGATATTGGACGCCCTTTGCGCCTGCGTCACCGTATCGTCCAAAACTTGCGCCAACCGCCCAGTGTCCCCTTGCCGGACCAAATGGCGCCCTGCTTGCACTTGGCTCAAAATTGCGGTCAGGGGTTGCGCCAATTCATGCGCCATTCCGCTGGCCATTTCACCCATCGCATTGACGCGTGAAGCATGGGCCAATCGGGTTTCTTGCGCGCTCAAATGGGCACGACTTTCGGCGTCCTTCCTGCGGGCGCGTTGTTTAAGGCCAAGGAGTATCAGCAAAAATAACGTCGAAACCCCAGTAATTGCAGCAACGGTTTTCCCCACGGACAACAAGTCAGCCAGGTGTATCGCCAGCGATGTTTCAAGGATCAATGGCTGTGACGCGCTCCCGAGGGGCATGGAGAAACCGGCACCGTCGGGCGCGATTGTTCCTGTCAATACGTCTCCTTTTGGTGTTGAAATTCGGCGCGAGACAGAGGGCCGCTCCCAAAAGGGATCCTCCGATGCCACCAGCGCATTTGCGTCGATGACCAGTGCGAGAGCGTGCCGCGCTGCATCTGTATTGGGGCTGCGTTTCACCAGAAAATATTGTGTCGGCCGCGCGGGCATCTGGTGCAACTGCAACGCACCATTTGAGTTTTGGGCCATCTCGCGGATAAGCGCGGCAGTCCCAGCCTCTAGGCGCGGGAGCGATTGAATGCCCGCCTCAGATGGATCAAACGGGACCACATCCACTGAAAGAATGCGTGGGTAAAAGCGCTTGATTGTCGCCGTGACATCCAAGAATAAGTCCTGCCGCTCGGCTCCTCCAGCAACAAAAATCGCAGAAAGGGACGTTAAATGTACGTCATGCTGATCGGCGCGCTGAGACGCCAAACGATGTAGCGTTGCGCTCTTGATCGTCAGCTCGCGCACCAGCCTCTGCCGTTCAAAAAGCGCCAGGGCTGCAACAGTAAGGGCTAAAACAACACCCCAAAGCGCAAGGGTTCGCCAGATATTTTCAAAAGATGTGCGCGCCGTTTTCATCCGTCTTTATCGCATGCGGCCCACAATTCGCCAATCCGTATTTCTACGGTTACGGCGCACAATGGAACGCAAGCGTTTCCGCAGGGCAAACTAACGGGAGATCAATCGATTTCTTGCAGGCGTTTTTCGAGCTTGTCGAGCTTGTCGAGTACGCCCGTCAGTGTTGCTTTCATCTGTGCAATTTCGCCCAGAGCGTCATTCACGCCAGCGGGGCGATCATATGTGTCCGCAACATGGCTGGTGCCATTGCCTTCGCCGCTGATCAACCAGACCATGGACACGTTCAACAATCCTGCCAAAATCTGGATGCGATTTGCGCGCGGCGAGTCGGCATCGTTTTCCCATGCTTCGACCCTGCTGGCTTCGACACCAATCTTCCCCGCCAGACCTTCCACAGTCAGCCCTTTGGCCTCGCGCGCGGCTTCAAGCCTGTCGCCGAATGTGGCGACGGTTTCATTGAATTGGTCGGTATTCTCAAGGTTTATGGTGGACACGACGGGCTCCGCGTTTGCACTGTATTGTTACAGTACTTTCTCCCTAACCTACTATGCCTCAAAATTCAAGTTCGCCGCGCGTTGCATTGGAGCATCTGCTAGCGGCAACGCCCTCAAACTGAGGTGATATTGGCCCGTTTTGAAGACCCCTGCCCGCCAGTGCGACAGGCAGGGGATTGATAGCAATTACGCCTCCCGGAATTCGCCCTGCGCGGCCTGCGACCTGTTTCAACCTAGATTGCCCGATGCGCGGGCGGCATACCCTCGCGAATTCGTAGCAAGAGTGGCGAATTGAGACTCCATAAAAACAGGCTACCAAACCCTTGATATTGGTTATAAAGATAGACAACGACCAACTAGTCGCGCACTAAAGTGGCA
This sequence comes from Falsihalocynthiibacter arcticus, assembly GCF_000812665.2. Lineage (GTDB taxonomy): Bacteria > Pseudomonadota > Alphaproteobacteria > Rhodobacterales > Rhodobacteraceae > Falsihalocynthiibacter > Falsihalocynthiibacter arcticus. The sequence goes on along the minus strand of NZ_CP014327.1, from coordinate 2,903,888 downwards.
AATCAAAACGAGGAACCCCCATGTCCACCCCTCCCACTGGCCTTGCCCCTAATCCGGCGGCCACTGAACATTTGCCCTATTTTATCGTTCCTCCGGGGGGCACAGATCAAATGTTTACCGTCGTAACGGTTTTCGTTCTTGGATTGATCCTTGCGCTTGGGGTGTTCTACTTCAAACTCCACTCAATTCCCGAGTCCCTTGCTGAAGAAAAGCGCGGCAACCAGCTTCAGGTTATCGGGGCTTTGTCGCTTTTGGCGCTCTTTACCCACAACGGTTATTTTTGGGTTGCGGCTCTGGTTTTGGCCACGGTCACCCTCCCCGATTTCCTAACCCCTTTCCGTTCAATGGCGCGCTCGTTGCTGCGCATGTCCAAAAATGGGAGCACGAAAAATGTTTGAAGTTATCGGCTGCTCCTTGATCACAATCCTGCCCGATTACCTGTACCGCCGCTATGGTCAGGGCAAGCGTATCGGCCATGAAATCACTCTGTTTTCGGTATGGTATGTCCTGCGCTATGGCATCACGGCCTGCGCAATTCTGACCCTCACGCTGATCACCATCATCTTTTACTACCACCCCTCCACGACCAATGTGTCGTCGTTCTATCGCACCATTTCTATTCTTCCAGAATCGAATGGCCGTGTTTCGGAAATTTATGTGACGACGGGCCAAGAGGTAAAACAAGGCGATCCGATTTTCAAAATCGACGATTCCACGCAAGTGGCCAACCTTGAGGCCGCAATAAGCGCGGTCGCCGAGATTGACGCCGCCCTTGTTTTGGTGGTGTCCCAGCTTGCCGTCGCCGAGGCAACAATCGCCCAAGCCAAAGCCAGCCGAGACCAAACCGCTAATGAGCTGCAGCGCAAACAGGACATCTTTAAACGCAATCCCGACGTGGTAACCGACAAAGAACTCGACTCCTTGACCCAGCTTTTGGCCAACAAAGTCGGTGCATATGATGCTGCTGTGGCAAATCGCGACGGGGTGATCACCCAAAAGGAACTCGTCCTTCCCGCCCAAAAGAAAAGCGCCCAGTCGCATGTTGTTGAAGCCCAAGTTGCCCTCGACAAAACCCTCATCAGTGCCGGTGTGGATGCCACTATTTTTCAACTGGCGCTGCAAGTCGGAGATATCGTAAATCCGATGTTCCGCCCCGCAGGTATTATGGTTCCCGAAAGCGATAACGAAGGCTCGTTCATCGCCGGATTTGGCCAGATATCCGCCAGCGTTATAAAAGAGGGCATGATCGCGGAGATCACCTGTGCTTCAAAACCCTTCACCGTTATTCCAATGTTTGTGTCCCGCGTTCAGGATGTCATTGCTTCGGGCCAGTTCCGCCCGAGCGATCGCCTTATCGACACCCAAGACGTGGTCCGCCCCGGCACAATAACGGTCGAACTGACACCCCTCTATGAGGGACATACCGATGGTATTATTTCGGGGAGCAATTGCGTCGCCAACCTCTATTCAAACCACCACGATTTGATTGCCTCCGGCACCTTGGGATTTGGTATGAAAACGTATTACCATGTCACCGATGCCTTGGCGTTGGTGCATGCAATTTTGCTGCGGTCGCAGGCATTGCTGTTGCCCGTCCGCACCCTAGTTCTATCAGGGGGTCACTGAGGTCTTGGGGGGCGAATATTGGTGAAATTCTCCGACGGAACCCCCCGCGCCTTTGCCGAATACATCGCACGATCCGCAAAGACTGTAAGCAACCCGACATCCTTTGTATCGCTGGGATACTTGGCCACACCCGCCGAAAAACTCAGATCAATGAGATGGACTTGCTTGGTCAAAGGATCGGTATAGTCAAACGGCTCGCAAATAAGATCATGTAGCCGGAGGACGAATTGTTGGATCTGGGCACGGCTTTGCGCCCCTTTCAGGACAACCGCGAATTCATCGCCTCCTAAACGGGCCGCAATGTCGTCTTGGCGCAGGTTTTCCTTGAGGATGCGCCCGACCTCGGCAATCGCCAGATCGCCCGCGTCATGGCCAAGGTTATCGTTGATGGTTTTGAAACCATTCAGGTCGAGATAAATCATAATCAGCGGCACATCAGGTGTTTCCTGAACATGCGCCCGCAAAGCCTTGTCCATTCCGCCGCGCGTCAAAAGGGAGGTTTTCGGGTCGCGTTTCACCTTTTCTTCGAGGGTCGCATTTTCCATCTCTAGCTTCAAACGGCGCTCAATTTCAAAACGCAAACGTTGATTGAGGTCTTCAAGGCCATCTGTGGGCGAGCTTGTGAACCGTGACGAAAGGGCGCTTTGTGTCTCAAGGCGGAGCAGGACACTTGGTTTGCCCCGAAAGCTTTGTGATGGTTCCGGCACCACACCTGTACCAAATATAGCCAAGGTCTCCTGCCCTGCCAACTTGATTTGAAAGAGGTGGTTTGCGTTTGGGGCTGCACTTTCTTGCAAGCCGAGCAACGCGGCCTGTGGGTCCATAAAGGACGCGCAAAAGTCATCTCCGAGATTAAACGCGAACTTCTCATTGGCTGCATTATTCACCGCAACGATTTTTCCATCAAGGTCAACGATGACGGTCGCGCCAGCATAGGCATTAGCTACTTTTTGGTAATAACTTCCGCCTGCGTTCATGCGCGCGCCCTCGCTTTAGTGTGACGCAACCAATAAGAATCTCTCTCGCAGGCCATACCTATCGAGGTCCTGACGAATTTGGCTGCGATACTGTCCACGATGATTATCACTTCATCTACACCATTCAAAAAAATACTTAAAACATCACTTGATCGACTAAATTTTAATAAGCCCATAACACCTTAACTTGATAGAATTCGACTTAGTGATCTTGCCAAACGGATTTAGGCTCTTAACACATGCCCACACCTTTAGCACGTGTCTCAAAATTGACCAAGCGCGGGCCGTTTTATAGGCGAGTTCTCGCGAAGGCCTACCAGCAAAGTGATCAAGACGTGGGCGCTATACTGGGAAATGGCTTAAAAGACACGCTCTTGACTTTGAAGTCGAGAGCGCCCACATATCCCCTACACAAGCGTTCTGCCGCGTGAGCAGAGATTCGCGATCCGCGAAGAGCGCAGTGTGAGCAAAAAGTTTCCCACATCACGCGGGGGGGCCGTCGTTTGGACATAGGTCGGCATTCGGCCACGCCTTTGGCTTCAAACGCAACCCTAACGCCTTCGCTAGTCCTATTGGGCTGGCGCATTTGTATTTTCGGCACGCCAATTGGCGATGCCGTTTAGCGGGTTTTCCCGCGAAAGGACTATCCAATGGATTTCGACATGCTGGGCCTTGCCCCCCGTCTCGTACAAAAACTAGACGAGCTGGGCATTAAAACCCCAACTCCAATTCAATCCCAAGCCATCCCGCACGCCATGAATGGCCGCGACGTGATGGGCCTTGCCCAAACCGGTACTGGCAAAACGGCGGCCTTCGGTCTGCCCCTCATCCACGCCTTGACTAAAACAGGCGTTAAACCTGCGCCGAAACATGCCGCTGGCCTTATCCTTGCGCCAACGCGTGAATTGGCCAAGCAAATCGCCGACAACCTCAGCGCCTTTACCAAAGGCAGCCACATTAAAGTTGGTCTCGTTGTGGGCGGTGTTTCCATCAACCGTCAAATCGAAATGATGACCCGTGGCCTTGATCTTTTGATCGCCACTCCGGGCCGTTTGATCGACCTCATCGACCGTCGCGCCGTAAACCTGAGCACCACACATTACCTTGTGCTTGATGAGGCCGACCAGATGCTGGACCTTGGCTTTATCCACGCGCTGCGCCGCATTGCGCCCCTCTTGCCAAAAGAGCGTCAGACAATGTTGTTCTCGGCCACGATGCCAAAACAAATGAACGAACTTGCGCGCGCCTATTTGGACAACCCCGTACGCGTAGAAGTTTCGCGTCCCGGTCAAACCGCCGACAAAGTCACGCAATCGGTGCATTATGTCGCCCAAAGCGCGAAACAAAGCTTGCTGGTTGAGCTTCTCGGCACTCACAAAGAAGAGCTTTCGCTGGTCTTTATGCGCACAAAACACAGCGCCGAAAAACTGATGAAAAGCCTGTGTGCTGCTGGGTTTACCGCCGGTTCCATCCACGGCAACAAAAGCCAAGGCCAACGTGACCGTGCGATCAAAGAATTCAAAGAGGGCAAAATCACAGTGCTCGTTGCGACCGATGTTGCCGCACGTGGGATCGACATCCAAGGCGTAGGCTATGTCTATAACTACGACCTGCCCAATGTTTCAGAAAACTATGTGCACCGTATTGGCCGCACGGCCCGTGCTGGTGCCTCCGGTCAAGCCGTTGCCTTCTGCTCCTCTGCGGAAATGGGCGAATTGCGCGGCATCGAAAAAGTAACCGGAAGCCCGCTTCCAATCGCGAGTGGCCGTGCATGGGAAAATGAAACCCCTGCCAAAAAACCAGGTGGCGGCGGTGGCCGTGGATTTGGTGGCGGTGGTCGTCGCGCAGGCGGCGGCGGTGCCGGAGGCGGCGCTGGTGGTGCTGGTGGCGGAGGCGGCGCTGGTGGTGCTGGTGGCGGCCAACGTCGCTCCAATGGTGGCGGCGGAAACGGTGGCGGCCAAGGGCGGCCAAATGGCGGCGGCGGTGCCGGTGGCAAACCACGTCGCAGTGGCGGCGGCGGTGCTGGCGCAGGTGCAGGCGGCCAACGTCGCTCCCGCGTTTCTTCCTAAATCTCAAACAAATAACCCCGCGAAAGTTTTCCTTTCGCGGGTTATCTTTTACACAAATATTTCTGCGTCTTAGCTTACAAAATCAATGTGATTATACAGGGGCAGTTCGCGAATGCGTTGCCCCGTGGCCGCAAAAATCGCATTGGCCAAAGCGGGCGCCGCGGGCGGCACTGCAGGCTCTCCAATACCTCGAATTTTCGTGCCGTTTTCAAGGCCACGCACGATAATTTCGGGCGCTTGGAACAGGCGCATGGCCTCAAACCCATCGAAATTATTCTGGTCGGCGACACCGTCCGAATAGGTCAGCTCCGCCATAATCGCATGGCTCAGCCCCCAAATAACGCCACCTTGAACTTGGTTCTCAAAGTTGATCGGGTCAAGCACGCGGCCCACATCGGCGGCGACAAAAACCTTATCGATTTTAATCCCGTCGGGGGTTTGCGTCACCTCAACAACCTCCGCCACCGGAACTCCAAAGGACAAGTTAAACGCAACGCCGCGCCCGCGTCCCTCGCCCATTTTTGCGCCCCAGTTTGACATCTCGCCAACAGCTTCCAGCACCTTGCGCGACACGTCATCCGAACACAAACGCAGACGCTCTTGTAACGGATCGGCCCCCGCCGCGTGGATCAGCTCGTCCAGAAACCCTTCGTGCAAAAAGCCGTTGCCGGACGCGCCAACCGAACGCCAAGAACTCACAGGTAAAAGCTCGGGAACGCGATAGCCCGTGACGCGATAATTCGGGATGGCATAGGGTTGATCCCACGCGCCCGCAACAATCGCGATATCTGGGCCCGGTACGGACATTCCCGCACGCCCCATTTGCGAGGCCGTCACGGATTGCGCCGCAATTCCCAAATCAAAACACGCGACTTTACCATCTTCGACACGGCCACTCGCGTGTGACATTTGCATTGGGCGCGGGAAATCATGCGTCATATCTTCTTCGCGGGTCCACGTCATTTTGATCGGAACATTTGGATAAGCGACGGCCAATTCGACCGCCTGCACGATAAAATCATCCTCTAAACGGCGACCGAAACTACCGCCAACACTCAACGCATGCAAAAAGATGTTTTCCGCCTCAATGCCAAAGGTTTTTGCAATTTTGGCAAGCGCAAAGGTAGGGGCTTGGGTGCCTGTCCAGACATCCAAACGCCCGTCTTTCAAAAGGACGGTTGCGTTCATCGGCTCGAGCGGCGCATGCGCCAAATAAGGGATACGATAGGTCGCTTCAAGCACGTCGCCTTTGGCCAAATCGGCCTCAACATCGCCTTCATCTTTGAACTGGCTGTCCTGATGCTCGTTTGTGAAAGACGCACCAACGGCCTCCCACAAAGCATCCTGCTCTGCAGGATAAGGTGCGGGGCCCCATTCAAAGGAAATCATCTCCGCTGCTGCAAAGGCGCGCCATGTATTATCGGCAATAACACCCGCGCCGCCGGTGATAGGAACAACCTTGAGAACACCGCGCGCGGCTTTTGCCTCGCTGTCATCATACCCCAAAACGGTCCCACCAAGACGCGGGTTTGTGCGCACGGTCGCATAGACCATACCGTCCATTTCCATATCGATACCATAGGGAAGAGTACCCGTAGATTTTGCCACGATATCAATGCGCTGCATGTCTTTTCCGAGGTATTTCCACTCAGTCTCTGGCCGCAAAGTGACCTCTTGAACAAGCGTGACGTTGGCGGCTTCTGCGGCCAAATCCACATAGCTAATACGGGTTCCATCCGCCAGAATAACAGCACCATCTTCGGTTTTCATCGAGGGCACAGATTGGCCCGTTTGTACAGCGGCGGCGGCCTTTAACGTCTCGCGGGCAACGGCCCCTGCGATGCGTAGTTTTTCGTATCCATCAGGGACGGTCGAAGATCCACCAGTGATCTGAACCCCCAGAAGCTTGCCCAATACATGACCAAACGCGCGGGCATTGGTGGCCACAAAACCATCGTCCGTTGCCGGAAACGGCATCCCCTCGCCCAGAACCGCGCCATTAAAATAAGCGGGGCTCGGCATACCGGGATCGACCTTGATATCCTGCCATGCGATGTCCAATTCTTCGGCCACCATTGCCGCTTGAATGGAGTAGGCACCCTGCCCCATATCGGTGCGCGGCGTGATGATTGTGACGCCGTCGGCATCAATGCGCACATAGGGCGTGAGGGCCGCTTCGCCATCCGTCAGCCCGTCCAAAAGCGGGTTTGCGATTGGTTTTTTGTATTGGTAAAAGCCAAAAGCCACACCACCAACAATGGCCGCCGACCCGATCAGGAACGTACGGCGTGCAATTTTTCCAACGCGACTCATATCAAGCGCCTTTCATTTGTAAGGCAGCCGTTTTCACGGCGGCGCGAATGCGTGGATAGGTGCCACAACGACAGAGGTTTGCGGACATGCCTTCGTCGATTTCAGCGTCTGATGGCGCAGCATTCTGCGACAACAGCGCAGCAGCAGCCATGATTTGCCCTGACTGGCAATAGCCGCATTGCGCCACTTGATGTGTGACCCAAGCCTGCTGGACAGTATGCATCAAATCCGGTGTGCCAAGCCCCTCGATTGTCGTAACTTCGCCCTCGACATCCATCGCGGCAACCTGACAGGATTTGACCAACTCGCCGTCGATATGGACCGAACACGCCCCACATTGCGAAATGCCACAACCGTATTTTGGCCCCGTGATGCCGAGTTCATCGCGCAACACCCACAAGAGGGGCATGTCCTCCTCGACATCTACGTCATGGACGGTTCCATTTACCGAAAGTTTCATCAAAGTATCTCCGACTTTTTACACTTGTGAAGTTGAGCGGGCCTGCTAGAAGTAAGCATATGTTTACATACAAAACAAAGCAAGTAAACGCCTGTTTACAAAAAAGCGGGACCCTATTTCCATGACACCCCTCCCCGCAAACGAAACGCGAATGCCACGCAAGAAGCGATCCTTGTGGCCGCACGTCGTGTGTTTACGGATAACGGATATGATGGAGCTGGACTGCGCGAAATCGCTGGGGTTGCAGGGGTAAATGTCGCCCTCATCAATCGGTATTTCGGCTCCAAAGATGGGCTTTTTAAGGCCGCAATCATTGAACATTTGCACCTCGAAGAAATTTTCGACGGCGAGATGAACACTTTGGGCCAACGGATAGCCGATTATTTCCTCGCCCATCCCGTCAAAAAAGAAGGCTATGATCCCACGCTCGCGATCTTGCGATCAACCTCGAGCGAACACTCCGTGCGGGTTATTTCCGAGGCTCTAGAAGCGACCTTTAACGACGTTTTAGCAAGCCGATTTCCGGACATTGATCCCAAAACGCGCAGGGCCAAAACAGGCCTGCTGGTGTCGGTCATGCTTGGCTATGATATGATGCGGCGCGTGTTCAAAATCAGCGCCTTGGGCGAGGATACGTCGAACGAAGTCCGCAGCCTCCTCGCGCAAAATATTCAAAGCATTGTTGACGCGAAAATCTAAGTTGTGACCCGCGCATTTCGGATTTGAGTCCCGACAAAAACCACAATGAAAACAAAAGTCAAAACCAAGACAATGGTTGGGGCTGGCGCACTATCGATAAAGACGCTGATATAAAGGCCAAAACACATCGACGCCATGGTGACGGCCACCGAAATCATCAGCATATATTCAAAGCGTCGAGTCAGCAAAAACGCGATGGCACCGGGGGAGATAAGCAGGGCAATCGCCAGAATAATGCCCGCAGCCTTGAGCGTCGCCACAATCGTCAGCGACAAAATTGCCAACATCCCATAGTGCAAAAAGCCGACGGCCAAACCGGAAGCCTTGGCCTGAATCGGATCAAAGGCGTGCAACAGAAAATCGCGCCATTTCATCAGGAGAATTGCCGAGACAATCAGCGAAACAATGCCCGCCGTCCAGAGGTCTTCTGGGCCGACACCGAGCACGTTGCCAAACAGGATATGGTCAAGATGGACGTCGCTTTTGACCTTGGTATAGAGCACCACCCCAAAGCCAAACATGCCCGAAAACACGACGCCCATGATCGTATCCTGTTTCACGCGGCTATTGTCGGCCAAAAATCCTGTCACCAGCGCGCAAGTCATTCCCGCCACAAAAGCGCCAATTATCAACGGGATACCCGCAATATAGGCCAGAACAATCCCCGGAAGGACCGCATGGCTTACGGCGTCGCCCATCAGGGACCACCCCTTGAGAACCAGAAAACACGACAGTAAGGACGTGGGCACCGAGACGATCAAAACGATGTAAAACGCATTGTGCATAAACGCGAATTGAAACGGCATCAGGAGGGTATCGATCATGTGCTTCCCCCGATTTCAGCGGCGACACGTCGACGGGCCGCGCGCATCCCATGCTTGGGGGCGAAGTAGAAAGCGAAAAGGAAAACAAGGGCTTGCAATGAAACGATGATCCCGCCCGTTGCGCCATCAAGGAAGAAGGACAGATAGGCCCCAACAAAGGCACAGACCGCCCCGAGCGCCACGCTTATGACCAAAAGCCAGCCAAAGCGGTCGGTCAAAAGATAGGCTGTCGCCCCCGGTGTGACGACCATCGAGATCACCAAAAACGCGCCGACAGTTTGCAGCGCGGCAACGCAGGACGCCGACAAAAGCGTGAAAAACAAGACCTTGAGGGCACCGGTATTCAAGCCAATGGAACGGGCATGATTTTCGTCGAAAAACGTCACCATGAGGTCTTTCCATTTTGCCAACAGGATTACGAATGAGATCCCCCAATCAGCGCCAATTGTAGGGTATCGCTGGGCGTTATCGCGAGGATATTGCCCAAGGTGATTGTTTGAATATCGACGGATGATGGCGAGAGCGACACCATGAAAAGCCCGAGTCCAAAGAAGGATGTAAAAATGATCCCTATGATCGCGTCTTCCTTTAACCCCGTGCGATTGTTGAGGAAAAGCATGGCTCCAGCGGCCAGTCCACCCGACAGAAATGCCCCAAACGCGAAGGGCAGACCAATCATATAGGCGGCAGCAACTCCGGGCACAATTGAGTGGCTGAGTGCGTCGCCAATCAACGACCATCCCTTGAGCATCAAAAACGCCGAGAGGAACGCACAGATGCCGCCGACAAGCGCACTGACCCACATCGCGTTGATCATATACCCATAGGTAAACGGCACCAAAAGCGTTTCCATCACGGGGTTTTCCCCTCGATTTCAGGATCGGGTGCCGCCGTCTGGGCGCGATCATCATAGGTGACAAAGGGGCGCTCGTCATCGGTTAGGATGGTCACGTGGCGGGTATCGTCATCATCGTGCAAGTCTTTGCCACCCAACACAAAATGCCTCAAAACGCCACCGAAAGCTTCCTCAAGATTTGCGCGTGTGAAGGTGTCTTCGGTGAGGCCATGCGCAATCACTGTGCCCTTGACCAAAATGGTCCGGTCGCAAAATTCGGGAACCGACCCAAGATTGTGCGTGGAGACCAACATCACCCGCCCTTCGGCGCGCAATTCCCGCAACAAATCCGTAATCGCATCTTCGGTTTGGACGTCGACGCCCGTAAAAGGCTCGTCCAGCAGGATGATTTTTCCGTCCTGAGCAAGGGCGCGGGCAAGGAACACCCGTTTGCGCTGCCCCCCGAAAGTTCCCCGATTTGACGATAGCGATAATCGACCATCCCGACCCGCGAGAGGGCTTCGGTTACGGCCTTTTTGTCGGCTGGAGAAGCAATGCGCAAAAAGCCCATTTTGCCAAAACGGCCCATCATGACCACATCTTCAACCAGCACCGGAAACGACCAATCCACCTCTTCGGACTGTGGAACATAGGCGACGATATTCTGCTTCAACGCCGACTTAACCGACTGGCCTAGAACGGTAATATCGCCTTTAATCGTGGGGACGAACCCCATGATGGCCTTAAACAAAGTGGATTTCCCAGCGCCATTAACCCCGACCAAAGCCGTGATTGTCCCCGTGGGAATTTCAAAACTCGCATCGCGCAAAGCTGTCATGCCATTGCGATAAGTCACCGTGAGGTTGCGGGCGCGAATGCCGGAGGATTGGCCGTCTGCAAGGGTCATTGGTTGCCCCCCAACCCGTCCAGAATTGTTTGCGAGGTCACGCGCAGAAGGTCGATATACGTGGGCACGTCGCCGTCCGCTGTGGTCAGACTGTCCACATAGAGAACGCCGCCAAAAGCTGTCCCCGTCTCGCGGGCGACCTGTTTCGCGGGGTCCGAACTCACCGTACTTTCGCAGAAAATCGCCTTCACATTATTGGCGCGCACCGCGTCGATCACCTTGCGCACTTGCTGAGGTGTGCCCGTTTGATCGGCGTTGATCGGCCAGAGGTAAAGTTCCTTCATTCCGTAGTCACGGATCAAATAACTAAAGGCCCCTTCGCACGTCGCCAGCCAGCGATCCTCTTCTGGAATGGCGAGGATTCCGTCGCGAAGCGGCGCAATTTCAGCCGTGAGCTGCGCCTTATATGCCTGCGCGTTTTCCATATAAATCGTCGCATTTTCGGGGTCGTGCTCCGTAAAGGCCGCGGCGATATTATCCACGTAAATCATCGCATTCTCGAGGGACATCCAGGCGTGTGGATTGGGGCGTCCCTGATAGTCGCCCTCGACGATATCCATCGGGACGATGCCTTCGGTTAGGATGGCCTCCGGTACATCGCTCAGGTTGCCAATGAACTGCTCAAACCACAACTCCAAGTTCATCCCGTTCCACAGAATTAAGTCCGCGTCTTGGGCCTTGATCAGGTCGCGCGGTGTGGGTTGATAGCCGTGGATTTCCGCCCCGGGCTTGGTGATCGACACAACTTCGGCGGCGTCTCCAGCGACGTTTCTGGCCATATCTGCAATCACAGTAAAGGTCGTGAGTGCCTTAAATTTCTCTTTTGCGGTGATGGGTGTGGCCGCCGCAAAAGCCGCCAAACATGTGATCGCCCATAGTGATTTTCGCGCCAGCATTGCCTTACCCCGAGGTGAATTTCGTTACCTCCGTTTATGAGAACCATTCGCAACTGTCAATGCAATTGCGAACCATTCGCAACTTTATTCCCTTCCCAGCCAACGCGCAGAATTTGGCTGGGCGCAGAGATAGGAAAACGATGTGTTTTCACACCATCGCTGTTTGCTCAAAAAGCCTAAAAACGCGCAATCAAACACAGGCTATGGACACTCCTCAATAGATCATGCCTAAATCCCCAAAACATCTGAACTTGAGGAAAAACGGCGTGGATATAACCTACAATTCTCCGACAAAAACAAGCTACGACGTCGTCATCATTGGGGGCGCCATGCTCGGCTCTTCGGTGGCGTGGTTCCTCACCGATAGCCCTGATTTTCAGGGGTCAGTCCTCGTGGTAGAGCGCGACCCAAGCTACGAATTCGCCTCAACTTCGCATACAAACAGCTGTATTCGTCAACAGTTCTCAACCGAAATCAACATTAAGGTCAGCCAGTTTGGCGTTGATTGTATTCAGAATTTCCGTGAATATATGGGCGGCGACACGCGTATTCCCGATATTACACTCCAAAGCTTTGGCTACCTCTATTTGGCCGATACAGAAGTCTTCGCACAAACACTGCAAGAAAACCAAAAACTGCAATCGCGATTGGGGGCTGGCACAAAATACATGTCTCCCGACGAAATTCTGCGCGACTACCCCTTCTATCAACTCGACGACATAATCGGTGCCAACCACAACCGCGTCAACGAGGGCTATTTCGACGGCAACACCATGTTCGATTGGTGGAAACGAAGCGCGCGCGAGCGGGGGGTGGAATTCTTGAGCAATGAGGTCGTTTCGATGGCCAAAAACACGGCTGGAACACGCGTCACCTCTGTCACCCTCAAATCTGGCGACGTGATCTCCTGTGGAACGGTTGTGAACGCCTCCGGCCCGCGCGCCGCCGTCACCGCGCGCATGTTGGACATCGATATACCGGTGGAGCCGCGGAAGCGTTTCACCTTTATTTTCGCCGCAGAAACCCCGCTTGATCGCGACCTTCCTTTGACGATCGACCCGTCAGGCATCCATGTGCGCACCGATGGGGCGTATTATATGGCGGGTTGTAAACCCGATGAAGATCCCGCCGTCGCCTTTGACGACTTCGCCCTCGACCACGACATTTGGGAGGATAAAGTCTGGCCCATCCTCGCCACCCGCATCCCTCAATTTGAGGCCATCAAGCTGGTCAACACATGGGCGGGACATTATGCGTATAATACGTTGGATCAAAACGCGATTGTTGGCCCCCATTCCGAGGTCGAGAATTTCATCTTCGTCAACGGGTTTTCGGGCCACGGATTTCAGCAATCCCCCGCCATGGGACGCGGCGTGGCCGAATGGATTACCCACGGCGCCTACCAGACCCTCGATTTGTCGCCCTTCGGATATGAGCGCGTGGCAAAAGGTGAAAAATTTATTGAAAAGGCCGTGATATGAACCTCCAGAAAAACCCTTTTACACAAGCAATTCAATCGGGCGAAAAGCAAATCGGCCTGTGGATCACCCTCGCCAGTAATTTCACCGCCGAAGTTGTGGCCCCCTGTGGCTATGATTGGGTGGTGATTGATTGCGAACATTCCCCCAATGAAATTCCGTCGGTGATTGGCCAACTCCAAGCCTTTGCCAACACGGGAACAACCGCCATTGTGCGGCCCGACTGGAATGATCCCGTTAAAGTAAAACGCCTGCTCGATGTCGGCGCGCCGGGCCTGTTATTTCCGATGGTGCAAAATGCGGATGAGGCCCGCGCAGCGGTTGCCGCCACACGTTATCCTCCACGCGGCGTTCGGGGTGTGAGTGGTTTGACCCGCGCCAATAAGTTTGGACGTATCACAGATTACTTTGCAAAAATCGAAGATGAAACGACGGTGATTGTACAGGTAGAAACCCGCGAAGCCTTGGCCAATGCGCTTGAAATCGGCGCTGTTGAAGGGGTTACGGGGGTTTTCTTTGGGCCGGGGGATATTGCCGCCGATTTGGGCTATCTTGGCAAACCGCTTGCGCCTGAAGTCTGGGAGGCCATCTGGCCCGTGGCGCGCGCCTTGATGGCAGCAGGCATCCCCGTCGGCACGCTTGTCGCTGACGCAGAATTTGCTGCGCAACTGCTCAACGAAGGGTTCACCTTTGTGGCTTGTGGCTCGGATTCAGGCTTGCTCGCAAAAGCCAGCGATGCCCTTTTGGCAAAGGTTAAATCAGACCTAGCGTAAGGGCGTGAAAACCACATATCCTGATTTTGAAACACCCCCTCACAAGGGTAGTTGACGAGTCGTGGCATCTGTCGCAAAAGTGCAAAATGAACACAATTATTTTCCCCTCCGCCATGATACGCGCCTCGCGCGCCCGTTCCATGACCAAGTTTTTGTGTCTTGGAGGCCTGTTGCTTTTGACCGTTGCCTGTACGCATGTCCCGTTTGAGAAACACCACACGCCAAGCTCTGCTACCGATATTGTAGGCCAGAGCAACGTGACGCGCATGGCCAAGCAGGAAACGTTAGAGGGTGGTGGGAAAACAACGCTGGTTCCGTTGGTGACGGGCAATGATGCGCTTGGGGCACGTTTGCGCCTGATCGAGGCCGCGGAACATACGCTGGACATTCAATATTTCCTCATCAAACCCGACCTCGCAGGCGGTATTTTTTCGAGGGCGTTGATTGATGCTGCTGATCGTGGGGTGCGGGTGCGGTTCCTGCTGGATGACGTCTTTACTTCTGCGACGGACGAAGAAATTGCGCTTTTGAATGATCATGAGAACATTGAAATGCGCTTGTTCAATCCCCTCTCACGCAACAGCACAAAAGGCGCGAATTTCCTACTCGATTTCAATCGCGTCAATCGGCGCATGCATAACAAATCGCTAACGGCGGACAATGCGGCCTCTATCGTGGGCGGACGGAACATTGCGGACGAGTATTTTGAGATCAACTCAGACGCAGAATTTGCCGATTTTGATATATTCGTCATGGGGCCCGTCACAAAGGACATTGCAAAATCCTTCGACGTTTATTGGAATGACCCGCACTCCGTCCCGATGGAAAACTTCCAAGAACTAGGTCTCAAAGTGAACAAAGAAAGCTTACAGCAGGACCTTCGTGGCCGTGCGGACCAAGCCGAGAGAGATGTCTATGCCAAAGCCATGAGTTCGGAGTTTGTTGCTCAAGTGGTAGACGGGACAATCCAACCCCTTCACGGCGATGCATGGGTTGTAACCGATACCCCGCAAAAAACACGCAATGCGGTCAAAGTAGGCCCTCGGACGCTTTCCGACGAACTTAAACAACAAATACTTTCGGCAAAATCGGACGTCATTTTGATGTCGCCCTATTTCGTGCCGCGCCCATCGGACCTCGCGATGTTTAAAGCGCTCAGCCGTGCAGGACGACGGGTGGTGATCCTGACCAATTCCTTGGCAGCGACCAATCATGCCTATGTGCACGGCGGATATGCTCCGAGTCGCAAAGGGCTTTTGGAGGCAGGTGTTGAGCTTTATGAAATCCGCGCGGACGCGTTACAAGCTTTGGGGCAACTTCCCCCAGACAGCGACGTGGTACTCACGATGCACACCAAAGCGGCCGTTTTTGATGCCACAACCCTTTTTGTTGGCTCGCTGAATTATGACCCCCGTTCGATCGAAATCAACACCGAGTTTGGCATGTTTATTGACTCACCAGAGCTTGCGAAACGCTTTCAAACCGGGGTCCTCAAATACATCGAAACCCATGCCTATAAACTGTCGTTAGACCCCAAAGGCAACATCCTTTGGACGATCGCAACGCCGCAGGGCATCGAAGTGGAAACTTCCGAACCCGGGGCGAGTTTCTCGAAAAAGACCATCGCAAATATCACCAAATTCCTGCCGGTGAAGGGACAACTCTAGGGCGGTCGCGGGAATAGCTTTCATCTGCGGGGAAATTTTGTAGACTGAGGCAACTCTTGCCGTTGCCTCAGTCTACGGCCCTAACGTTTGAGGATTTCACGCATGCCCCATGATCATTCGGATCACGCCCACAGCCACCTGCCCTCGGATCCTGAGTTGCGGGTGCGCGCGCTCGAAAGCTTACTGGTGGATAAGGGATTGGTTGATCCTGCGACGTTGAATGCACTGATTGATACCTATGAGAATAAAATCGGCCCGCGCAATGGAGCGCAGGTTGTGGCGCGTGCGTGGGTTGATCCTGCGTTTCACGCCCGTCTTATGGAGGACGCAACCGCCGCCATTGCCGAGTTGGGCTTCATGGGACGGCAGGGCGAGCATATGGTGGCCGTGCAAAACACGCCGACCCAGCATAACCTCGTCGTTTGTACCCTTTGCAGTTGTTACCCGTGGCCGATCCTTGGCATCCCGCCGACGTGGTATAAATCCGACGCCTATCGCAGCCGCGCCATTCGCGAACCCCGCGCCGTTTTGGCCGAATTCGGGGTGGAGTTGACCGATGGCCAATCCGTCCGTGTTTGGGACTCCACCGCCGAAGTGCGCTATTTGGTGGTGCCAATGCGCCCTGAAGGAACGCAGGACCTTTCGGAAAGCGATCTCGCGGCGTTGATCTCGCGCAACGCAATGATCGGCACCGATTTGGTCAAGGCGCCCAGCGCGTGAGCCGCGTGCATGATATGGGCGGGCGCTTTGGCGACGGCCCTATCCCCGAAAAGGACGACAGCGAGGTTTTCCACACCGATTGGGAGGCCCGCGCCCTTGCCCTCAACCTCGCTTGTGGCGCTCTTGGCGCGTGGAACATCGACGCCAGCCGCCACGCGAGGGAATGTTTAACCCCCAAAGATTACGCGGGTTTCACCTATTATGAAAAATGGCTCGGCGGTTTGACGGATATCCTTGTCGACAGTGACCTCCTCACAATGGAGGATTTGGACGGCCCTCCCGCGGGCCCAGCGCACAGTCCTGATCCACGCGCTCTTAAGCCCGAAAACGTAGACCGCGCGATGCATGCGCAAGGCTCTTATATGCGGCCGGAAGGCCCCCAAGCCAAGTTCCGCGTCGGCGATCCTGTGCGCACCGTTCCCCATGCCCAGAACACCCTCGTGAAAGGCGGCCACACCCGACTGCCCGCCTATGCTGCCGGGCGCAATGGCACCATTGAACGCCTGCACGGCAATCACGTCTTCCCTGACAGCAACGCGCATTTCCTCGGCCCAGCGCCGCAACCGCTTTATGCTGTGCGCTTCACGGCCCATGATCTCTGGGGCGCAGACGCGGAAGCCTCTGGTGACGACATGGTCCTTGATCTGTGGCAAAGCTATCTACTTGAGCCCAGCGCATGACCTCTTGTTCTCCCAACACACAACCCACGCCCGAAGCCACCTTCGAGGCCCCGTGGCACGGACAGGTTTTTGCCCTCACCGTGGCGCTCAATGAATCCGGTGTTTTTGCATGGCCTGAGTGGGCACAAATGTTTGGCGCGCGCCTCGCTCTTGCGGGGGCTGAGCATCCCCTAGACGGCAGCGATGACTATTACCGCGTTTGGGTCGCCACCTTAGAGGAGATGGTCGTTGCAAAGGGGATGTTTGCGCCCGACGCGCTTGAGGGAATGAAGGCGCTGTGGACGGACGCCTTTCTCACTACCCCCATGGCCAGCCTGTCTCGCCCAAGAAACCAGAGTAACGGCCTGCACACAGAAAGTTGTGTTCACAACCTATACCTGTCTCGCATCTTCTCTTAAGGTCCGAGCATAGCTTTGTCCATTTGGAGCCCTCATGTCCTACTTGCACCGATTTACCACCCTTACCGCCTGCTTCTCGCTCGCGGCAAACGCGGCCTTTGCGTGGCCTGCCCAAACCACTGCTGACTTAAACATGCGCCAAGGTCCAACGACTGGCGCCCCCGTCATGACCACCCTCCCCCAAGGCACATCTCTTGAGGTTGAGGAATGTGACGATGCCGCCGCTTGGTGTGCTGTGACGGTGGATGGGAAAACCGGATTTGTCAGTGGCAAATACCTTACCGAATCCGATGAGCCCAATAAATGGCCGCGCACCTTTTCCAACGACAAGGGCGCAAGTGTCACCCTCTATCAGCCGCAAGTGAATGACTGGAAAAATTTCACCAAGATGACCGCCCTAGTGGCCACCCAAGTGACGCGCTCCAAAGACGCCGAGCCACTTTATGGGATCATCACAATTTCCGCCGATACAGTTGCCGATCGCGAGAACAACGAGATTATTGCCACTAATATTGTCATCACGGACCTCAGCTTCTCTAACCTCACCCGCGATGACATGGACGCGCTTGCGCTGGGTGTGGGTAAACAACTCCCCACGGGTGAAATCACTCTCTCCCTCCCCCGTACAACGGCGAGCCTTGAGAATTTCCAGTCCTTCACCGACCTTAAAGATTTGGACACCACCCCTCCCCTTATTTACGTCAGCGAAAAGCCCTCGATCCTTGTGATGACAGATGGCGAACCCCTTACGGCAACTGTGGACGGCGTTCCGGACTTGGCCTTTACCGTGAACACCAACTGGGACCTGTTCTCGATCTATGACTCGGGAAAATGGACTTTGCGCAACAACACCAGCTGGCTAGAGGCCGAGGACTTGAGTGGCCCGTGGACTGATGTTGCCACCCTTCCCGAAATCTTCACAACCCTCCCTGATGATGGCAACTGGGACGATGCACGGCGCGCTGTGGCAGAGGGCCTCATTCCGAGTGATCCTCTCCCCAAAGTCTTCTATTCCAACGTCCCCACCGAATTGATCACCATGGATGGTCCGCCCAAGAAGGAGCCCGTCAGTGGCACCAAGCTTGAATGGGTCAGCAACACACAGTTTGATCTGTTTTACCACACGGTTGAGGCGCAATGGTACTTCCTCACCTCTGGCCGCTGGTTCCGCAATAAAGATTTGAACGGCGACGATTGGACCTTTGCCTCGGGCGACCTTCCCGAAGATTTCCGCAACATTCCCGATGACGCCCCCTATTACGCGGTGCGCTCATCCGTACCCGGTACCCCCGAAAGCGAAGAAGCACGCCTCCTTGCGAGCATCCCCGAGATCGCCGCCGTAGACCATGCCTCGGTCAAAGCGGATGTCTCCTATGCGGGCGACCCTGAGTTTACCCCCATCAAAGGCACCGAGATGAGCTATGCCCTCAACAGCAACGAGACGGTGCTGAGGGTTGGCGATGTCTACTATACCGTGATCGACGGCATCTGGTTCAAAGGCGACAGCCCGCAAGGACCGTTTGAAGTTGCGACCTCGGTGCCAGACGTCATCTATACCATCCCCGCAACCGAACCCGTGCACAACGTCACTTACGTTACGGTGGTCGATTCCACGCCGACAACGACCTACTTTGGCGTTACGGCGGGGTACTTCTTTGGCTATTACGCTTGGGGCAGCATCTTCTATGGCCCCGGTTGGAACTACCCCCCTATTGGTCCGGCCCCGGTTATCGCCCTCCAGGATTCCGCCCTCCCTTTATCCGCCCTCCTGGCTATCGTCCTCCCGGGTTCCGTCCCCCCCATGTGCGTCCCCCGATTGCCGTGCGTCCCCCCGCGTTCTATCCGCGCCCTGTGACCTATGGCATCGGCGGCTATTATGATCCCAAGCGCGGCCAATTCGGGCGCTATGGTGACAACTACGGCCCTGATCGTGGCTTGCCCAATGCACCCAAGATTATCAACAAAGACGGTAATTTCGTGCGCAACCAACACATAACGCCCAAGGCACAACCCCTTGGCACGAACCGTCCTTTCGTTTCGGCAACCAACCCACGCCTGTCTACCGCACAACTTGGAAGCGCGGCCGCTTCTGTGGGCGCTGGACGTGCCTTTAACTCGTGGAAGGACAATAGCGGCGTCCTAAAAGGCAGCCCTGCTGCGCACCAACTCGCAGACAATCGCCTCGGCGCTTTGGCAGGCAACAAGGTGAATGGCACCCAAGACCTCAAATGGGCTGCAGGCGCCAAAGACGCGGTCCTTAGCAATGGTAAGGCTGGCGATCTTTTTGCGGGCAAAGACGGCGGTGTCTATCGTCAAAACAACGGCAAATGGGAGCGCAACGACGGTGGCGGCAAATGGCAAGGGGTCCAACAACCCAAAGCACTGCCGCAAATCAACCGCCCCGCACAACTCCCCGCTGCAGGCACAACCCGCCCCGCGCAACTGCCAGCCACAGGCATCAATCGCCCAACCCAACTGCCCGCAAACGTAGGCTCGGCCTATCAAAACCGTCAAACGGGCAACCAACGCCAAATCCAAAACCGCAACATTCAACGCCCAAGCGGTGGGTTTCAATCCCGCCCCTCGGGCGGCGGACGTGTAGGCGGCGGAGGCGGTCGCATGGGCGGTGGTCGCAGGTAACAAAAAAGGGGCGCCCCTTGCCCCCCATCCGCGCGACCCCAAAAACCAAAAAGGCCCCGACAAGGGGCCTTTTTCACGTCCAGCTCAATAAGGCCGATTAGGCTTCGGAACGCTCTTCCACATCCGCACGGCCTCCATAGATACGCCGCATATCCGGTGTCTCCGTGCAATACATATGCACCCAAATATAGGCATGTTGAAACAGCGCCACCACCAGCGCATTCCACGACCCACAGATCAGCGCAATCCCCGTTAGGCCAAGGAACACAACGCTATACATGCCGTTATCGACATATTTAAAGATCCCTTTCTTCACCATCGGCATCTCGGCATATTCATCGCGGAAATGGTCGCCCCCAAGAGCGCGCGGCAAGGTGAAATACACAAGAACAGAATGCATGCCGTAAACCGCCGCCCCCAACAACGCGACGCCGAGTATGACTTCGAGCGTGTTATATCCCGTGATCGGTGTTCTATCGCTCAATCCTGTCAAAAGCACAGCCAAAGGGCGCGCAATCAACAACGGAAGGAATATCCCCGCCCAGACCTGCATATCCCGCTCGCCAAACCGCTTGCTCATCCAGTTTTTGTAAAGCTGCAGCCGAAACACCCCAGCCACGAGCGCCTGATGGACAATAGCAAGGATAATGGCAATCTTGGCCCATACGATTGAATTCAGCAGCAAATACCAAGGGCCGTCCTCTACCCGTACAAGCAATGAACACGCGCCAATCGCCATAAAAGCTGCGATTGCTGCGTGCTGAAACTGACCCTCAAATAAATCGCGAAACCTCGACTTCGCGCGAATATCTTCCAAATGTGACATGACTTCTCCTTTTTGAACGCAGTCTTTCGCACCTCCTGAGCGGATGGCAAGTGTTTTTACATTTTGGCTCCCCTTACCTAGGCCGAATAGATCGCAATTTGGGTTGTATAGGACACAATAAAAGTTAGGCTTTCGTTGGAATATCAAAGGGGTGAACATGGAGCAAAAAGCCAGAATTTGTGTTGTGGGAGCGGGGCTTGTTGGCAAACAACACCTCGACGCACTCACGCACACCCAAGACGCTATGCTTGCCGCGCTGGTGGATCCAAGTCCCGAAGGGGCCAAGCTCGCTGCCACCTATAACGTCCCGCATTTCACCAGTCTTGAGGCGATGTTTGCCGCAACGAAGGTGGATGGGGTTATCCTTGCCACGCCAACACCTTTGCATGTGGAACAAGGGCTTATGTGCATCGAGCACAATTGCGCGGTCCTTGTAGAAAAACCCCTCGCCGTCACCGCAAAGGAAGCGGAAAAGCTGGTTCAAGCGGCGCAGGCAAACGGCGTCCCCCTCCTCGTTGGCCATCATCGGCGCTACAACTCGATCATCCAAAAAGCAGCCTCCCTCATTTCCGAAGGCGTGATTGGTGACATCCGAAGCCTGCAAGCCACCTGCTGGCTGTACAAACCCGACGACTATTTCGACGTTGCCCCGTGGCGCACCCAAAAAGGGGCGGGGCCGATTTCGGTCAACCTCGCACATGACGTTGATCTCATGCGCCACCTCTGCGGCGACATCATAACCGTACAGGCCCAAGCCGCACCCTCCCGACGCGGACACGATAATGAGGACGTCGCCGCCGCCGTGCTTGGGTTCGCCAACGGAGCCATCGGCACCCTCACCGTGTCCGACGCCATCGCCGCCCCTTGGAGTTGGGAACTTACGGCGGGCGAAAACCCCGCTTACCCCGCAACGAACCAATCCTGTTATCACTTCGGTGGCTCAAAAGGCGCAATGTCCCTGCCCGACCTTACGGTCTGGACCCACGACGCGCCGCAAAGCTGGTGGTCGCCCATCCGTGCGGCCTCCTTCCCCTGCGCCACGTCCGCACCATTGGTTAATCAAATCGAACACTTCGCGGAGGTCATCAAGGGGCACGCGTCCCCGTTGGTTTCGGGTGAAGAAGGCCTCAAAACCATGCATGTTTTGGAAGCCATTCAAACCGCCTGTGACACAGGGCAAACCGTCCACATCCCGCGCTAATCGGCTTGCTTGATCGTCTCAAGGATCAACATCGTGGTTGTGTCCGAAACGCAAGGGATTTTCTTAAGTTTGGCCAAGACAAAATCCTTGAGTTCTTCAACGTCCCGCGCGCGCGCCTTCAGGATATAGTCCAGATTGCCCGTCACCAGCAAACACTCCGTCACCTCGGGCATCCGCTTCACCGCCGCGAGAAATTCTTCAATATCTGCGGGGCCTTGGCGGGATAAACGAATGTTCACCATGACGGTCACCCCATGCCCCATCGCCGTCGGATTGATCTGGGCACTATAGCCAGTGATAACGCCGCTGGTCTCAAGGCGACGCACGCGGCGACTGCAGGGCGTGGGCGAAAGCCCCACCCGTTGCGCCAGATCAAGGTTCGAAATCCGCCCTTCTTGGCGCAAAACCCGCAGAATCCGGTGATCCGTGACGTCCAGTTCAATTTTGGTCATATTAGCTACGTATTCCCTATATTTTAGCCAATCCTTGCGGAACTATAGGGAATAGCATGGATGTTTGCACGGATTCTCTCCCCAATACCCCCTAAACTGCACGCACGGCGAAACCAAGGAATCCACCATGTCCATTTTTGAACACCCAGAATTCGATAACCACGAAAAGGTGTTGTTTTGTAACGACCCCGCCGTTGGTTTGCGTGCGATCATCGCCATTCACTCGACCACTCTTGGACCTGCTGCGGGGGGCTGTCGGATGCACGCCTACGCAAGCGAGGACGCAGCACTCACGGATGTTTTGCGCCTATCCAAAGGCATGAGTTACAAAAACGCGGTGGCCGATTTGCCCTTGGGCGGCGGAAAATGCGTGATCATTGCAGACCCCGCGCGCGCCGACAAAGCCGACCTTTTGCGCGCCTTCTCCAGACATGTTCAGGACCTTGGTGGCCTGTATTGGACCGCAATCGATGTGGGAGTTGGCCCCAAAGACGCCGATATTTTGGCCGAAAACTGCGACTATATTTTTTGCCGCGCCGAGCAATACGAAGAGGGCTTCAACCCGTCTTCCTTCACAGCCCTTGGCGGCTTCACAGGTATTCGCGCCGCGGCAAAGCACGTGTGGGACCGAAATGAACTAACAGGTTTACGCGTGGCAATTCAAGGCCTTGGCGGCACGGGTGCCGACCTCGCGCGCCAATTGCACGCCGCCGGAGCAGAACTTGTTGTGGCCGACGTCCGCGACGAGGTCGTTCAGGATGTCGTCGCAAAATATGGCGTCACCGCCGTTCCCCCCGACCGCATCCATGCCCAAGACGTCGATATCTTTGCACCCTGCGCGATGGGGGCCGTTGTGAATGCGACAACCCTTCCAGAAATCAAAGCAAAGGTCATATGTGGCCTCGCCAACAACCAGCTTGCCGAACCAAAATTTGGCCGCGCGTTGCAAGAACGCGGTATCACATATGTGCCCGACTATGTGGTGAACGCGGGCGGTGTCATGGGGGGCTCAACAGTGATCTTCTCAACTCCGTCGCGCGAGGCCGATGTGGCGCGGATCACCGGCCTGTACCACACAATCCTCGATATTTTGAAACGCGCGGATGACGCGCACCTCCCCAGTTCAGAAGTCGCCGACGACATTGCCCTCGCCAAAATCGCCGCTGCGCGCCCAAAGGCGTGAACCGTTTCGAAAACCAACCTCCCCGCCCGTCAATTGCGCGGGGAGTTAAACAGAGGCCCGCATTTTGAAGCCCCGTTTTCGCAGTTCCGTCCGATAAAAGGCTGATTGGGCGTCGTCTTCGTGCAGAAAATCTGGAGCACCAACCTTGTGAACGCGCGCTGTTTGATAGCTATCAGCTTGCCACCAATGCGGGTCGGCACGCATCCTTTCTGCTTGGTCCTTGTCTAGAAACTCAAGAAGGGCTTTGTTATGCTGCAGGTGGTGGCGTATGATGCTCTGAACCTGATTTGCACTCAAACACCACGGTTTTTCACTGTTTTCAACCTTCAGTTTTGCCAAAATCAACGCCGCTTTTGAGTCGTGAATGTCTTTGCGCAAACCACGATTATTCAACAGAAACTTGATGGCTGAAATATCCAGAGATCGGTTCTCGATTTCGGCCGCATCGGCGGGCGCATCACACCCAATAGCTTCAAAAAACTGCGCCACAACATTCCCGTTGGCAAGGGCAACGTTGAGGGCAGATATCTGATCGATCTCCCGAAGGTTTTTTAATCGTTTCAACCAATTGCAGCCTTCTCTGGCCGCGGGAAACCATGCGGAAAAATCCTTCTGATACGGAAATTCTTCCCATAGGCCCCATTGCCACCAGGCACTATTCATCCATTCAACTTGAGGGCGCACGTATACGAAAACCTGACATTTCAACCCCAGATGTTGAAAACATTTCGGGACCGAGATGGCGCGATAACAAGGAAAAATTCCCCTCGTTTGAGATAATCGGCACCTCGTTTCGTGCCCGCATTTGCGCAAATAATTTACGAATACGCGCAATCGATCTTGCGTTTGGATGCCAGCTTCCGTCTTGGTTTTGGGTCAGGATGATTTCGTCGAACCGCGCCGATTGAAGATACGCGCGGCGCGTGGTTTTCATAATGAGTATAATCGCAAGCCCGCCAAGGATTTGTTCTCGACGTAGGACAATATACCGATAGGTCACCCCCGCGCGGGACGTAAAAGTCGGCCGCAATGATAGCGCGCGTTGCAAGCTGGAACTACCGCATTTGGGTGCACCTATATGCAGGATTGGGTCTAGATTTCGATCCATGCTGTACAAAACTCACTCGAATTTGATAGGTGCGCGCCAACGGGCGACACGGGATGGCCCAAACGGACACGCTTTGGTATAGAGCTTCACCCCACGGATTTTAAGCACCAATTTTTACGCGTTCACCCTGCCAATTTTGGCGGTGATTTACATACTCACCGGTTTTTCGCATCCGCGCAAATCGGACAAGCCATCAATCACTTCTTGCGCTGTCTTCTCAATTGCATGATCGATCAACCCCTCAGGATTTTGCATGACATTTCCGATATTCCCTTTTAATGCAACAAGTTGCGTATTTAGAATATCCACTTTGGCACTGAGGGCATTGGCACGTTCCTCGTTGAATGAATTTGGCGTCTGCGTGAATGCCGCAAGCTCACCCCGCAATTCCGCCGCGTCCAGTGAGAGGGAAATCACAGCATCCCGAAGCGGGGCCACTTGCACGAGATTTTCAGAGAAAGTTTGTGTCAGACCATCAACGGCTTTCACGACGCGCAATTCCAAAAAGAGGCAAACGGCCGCGAGGAGCAACGTCGCATTGAGCAGCGCAAGCAAAAGGTGACCGACCGTACGGCCAAGGCGAAATGCAGTAGTCTTCATTATGTAACATCCTTTTGTAGCAATTTTAATGCGCGGGAAAACCTGTCCAAATAGAGCCCCTAAACGCTGGGGCTTTCGTCTGAACTCCAAATCCTCGCATCAACTCCACGATCCAGTTCTGGGAACTTGTCTGCATCAAAGCGCGGTGATTTCCCCGCCTTGCGTTGAGTGAAATAATCGAGGGTCAATTTATAGACTGTTCCCGACAACATAAGGATTGCCGTGAGGTTAATAACTGCCATCATTCCCATCGCGGCATCCGCAAAATTAAACACTGTTTGCACGGTTTGCGTGGCGCCCCAGATAACCATCGACAAACAACTCAGACGCAAGATCATAATCGGAAGCGGGGAATCCAGCTTGAGATAAGTCATCGCATTTTCCGCGTAAGAGTAGTTCCCAAGGATGGATGTAAAGGCGAAAAAGAGAATGGCAATGGCCACAAAATACCCGCCCACAGGCCCCATATGCACCTCAAGCGCGCTTTGCGTGAGTTGCATTCCGGTAGTGTCCGACAATCCCAAAACTCCCGACAAAAGGATGAGGATCGCCGTCGCGGTGCTCACCAAAATCGTATCCACAAAACAGCCAAAGGCCTGCACAAACCCTTGGCTTGAGGGGTGATGCGGTTGCGGGGTTGCGGCAGCGGCGATATTGGGAGCCGACCCCATGCCCGCCTCATTCGAGAATAAACCGCGCTTAATGCCGTTGAGGGCGGCGGCCATCACGCCCCCCGCCACACCGCCGACGGCTTCGTGAAAACCCAACGCGCTTGAGATAATGAGCCATAGCAATTCCGGCACTTGGGGCAGGTTCAAAGCCATGACGATGATGGCCACAATCAGATAAGCCCCCGCCATAATTGGCACCAGAAACTGGGCCACTTTGGCAATGGAGCGTATCCCGCCAACAATCACCACACCCGCCACTGCGGCGACCAGAGCGCCGACGATCCACTTGGGGATTCCAATCAATCCGTTGAAGGATTCCGCGATTGAATTCGATTGAACTGCCACAAAAATCAGCCCGAAACTTATAATCAAACAGATCGAAAAAATCGCGCCCGCCCGTGGCGCATTCAGGCCCTGTGCGATGTAAAATGCAGGACCGCCACGATAGTGCCCTTTGGCTGTTGTCACCTTATAAACTTGGGCCAAAGTGCTTTCGGCATAGGCCGTTGCCATGCCCACCAAAGCCACCATCCACATCCAAAAAATCGCCCCCGGTCCCCCAAGTGTAAGCGCAACCGCGACGCCCGCAAGGTTGCCCGTTCCAACGCGCGACGCCAAACTTACCGATAGCGCCTGAAAAGGGGTAATTCCATGCGAATCCGCCGTGGGCCGCGCCACAACCAAGCGCACCATTTCGCCAAAATGCCGGAACTGAATCCCGCCCAATCGAATGGTGAAAAACAGCCCCGCCCCCAACAACCCGTAAATCAAAACGTAATTCCAGAGGATGGCATTCAAGCCATCAATAATCGTGTTCATTTAGCTTGCCTCAAAAAGTTTTAAAAAATGTATTTTCTTAAATATATAAAAAACTATCACACATTTACTGATGTTTTCAAATCGTTGGCTCGGCTTCATTTCGATTTAATCTGTGGTGGTGCGTGATATGGAATGGTACGCACCTTAAAGGCGACTAAAATAATCGGATTTGACAAACCCAACTAAATCGCTCAGATATCTGCGCAATGGCACTTACCCAGACAAATGGATTCGACAGCGAGGACAGATTTCGAATGAAACGCGCACTTATTTCCACACTTTCCCTAAGTTGCATGCTTGCAGCCCCCGCATGGGCCGGTGACAAAACCGCTACCCTAAACACCTATGCTGATATCGCTCAGGCAACCTATGAAGACAGTTTGATCACAGCCCAAACCTTGCAAGTTGCAATCGACGCATTGGTCGCAGCCCCTTCTGCGGAAACTTTGAACGCTGCCCGCAAGGCATGGCTTAGCGCCCGCGTCCCCTACCAACAATCCGAAGTCTTTCGCTTTGGCAACGCCATCGTCGATGATTGGGAAGGCAAAGTGAACGCGTGGCCGCTTGATGAGGGTTTGATCGACTATGTAAGCGATGCCTATGGCCAGCCGACCGACGAAAACGCCTTTGCGGTTTTGAACGTCATCGCGAACCCAAGTTTCTTACTATCCGGCACTGATATTGATGCCTCGTCCATTACGCCAGACTTTCTGGCCGCTACTCTGCACGAAGCAGACGGCGTTGAGTCAAATGTCGCCACGGGATACCACGCCATCGAGTTTTTGCTCTGGGGCCAAGACTTGAATGGCCACGGTTTGGGTGCGGGTAATCGCCCTTGGACGGATTACGCCACGGGTGACGATTGTAGCAACGCAAACTGCGACCGCCGCGCGGAATATTTGCAAGCTGCCGTTGCGCTCTTGGTCGCTGATCTCGATTGGATGACCGCACAATGGAGCTCTGAGGGCGAAGCGCGCACCACGCTTTTGACCAACGAGGGCACGGGAATTGTCGCGATGTTGACAGGCATGGGGTCGCTTTCCTATGGCGAACAAGCGGGCGAACGGATGCGCCTTGGCCTGATGCTCAACGACCCAGAAGAAGAGCATGATTGCTTCTCTGACAACACCCACAACAGCCACTATTACGACGGATTGGGCGTTCAAAATATCTATTTGGGCGAGTATGTGCGTGTTGATGGCTCCCTCGTTTCGGGCGCATCCCTTTCGGACCTCGTGGTCGAAGCGGACCCAGCCCTCGACGCTGAAATGCAAGCAAAACTCTCGGTTACCATGCGAAATTTGGGTCGGATCAAGACCGCCGCGGAAGCTGGCTTTGCTTATGACCAGATGTTGGAGCGAGGCAATCTTGCCGGTGAAGCTTTGGTCATGGGCGGCGTGAATAGCTTGATTGATCAAACCAAAACGATTGAGCGCATCGTCACAACCCTCGGGCTAAACCATATCGAATTCGAAGGCTCCGACAGCCTCGATAGTCCCGCCGCTGTCTTCCAGTAAACCCTACCAAAAAGCGGCGTCCGTCACGAACGGGCGTCGCGCAGTAATATTGAATGGTCCCGCTATGCTTGCCAGACTTGCCGTCTCCGCCTTGATCCTTTCCGTTTCGTCCGCGACCGCCCAAGAGCTTGGCGATCCGCACCTCAACGTGATCCCCCGCACCGCAAAAGAAGCCGCCCGTATCGCGGCAGTTACGGCGCCGACCCTAGATTTCTCCGCCGCCAGCCCGTTTGAGGAACAGACTGCAGGGGCCGCAACCGTGCGGGTACGCAACAATTCGGATGCGTTTTCGCAACCCTCCGCGAACATCGGATTTGACGGCGAACTCAATTTCAAAGTCGGCAACGGATTGTTTCGCAAACTCTGGGTCTCGTCGCCCTCCTCTACTTTGGCCTCCGACGGTCTTGGCCCGCTTTACAACGCGCGCTCCTGTCAAAGTTGCCACATAAAAGACGGACGGGGACATGCGCCCGAAAACGCCGACGAAACTGCGATTTCCCTCTTTCTGCGCGTCTCTATTCCGGGGGCATCTACGGATGGCATCGCAGGAATCGAAGATTATTTGGCGACCCTGCCTGACCCAATCTATGGCACCCAGCTTCAGAATTTCAGCCTCGCGGGGCATCAAGCCGAATACCGCTTGCAAATCGATTATGAAGAACAGGAAGTCGCCCTTTCGGACGGCGAGACCGCCTCTTTGCGCGTTCCAACCTACACGGCGGCCGACCTTGGCTATGGGCCGCTTCACCCTGACGCCATGCTCAGCCCCCGCATTGCTCCCCAAATGATCGGCTTGGGCCTGTTGGAAGCGATCCCCACAGCAGATATCGTCGCAAACACGGATCCTGACGACGCGAATGGAGACGGCATTTCTGGCCGCGCCAATGTGGTCTGGTCAATGGAATACGATCAACCCATGTTGGGGCGCTTTGGCCTAAAGGCGGGCGCGCCCACGATAAAACATCAATCTGCCGCCGCGTTTGCCGGTGATATTGGGATTTCCAGCCCGCTTTTTCCGACGCCACAAGGAGAGTGCACCGCAGCTCAAACAGCCTGCCTAGAAGCGCCAAATGGCAGCGAAGGGGGCAATGAAATCGAAAACGACGCGCTCGATCTTGTGGCCTTCTACAGCCGTAATTTGGGTGTGCCCGCGCGACGGGATGTGGACGACCCCGAAGTCTTGCGCGGTAAAGAGGTCTTTTACGACACGGGCTGTGCGTCCTGCCACACCCCAGCCTTTGTGACCCACCGTCTTGGGGACCAACCCGCGCAAAGTTTCCAACTAATTTGGCCTTATAGCGACCTTCTTTTGCACGATATGGGCGAAGGCCTTGCCGATAACCGCCCCGAATCCCGCGCAACCGGAACCGAATGGCGCACCGCACCGCTTTGGGGGATTGGATTGACCGAACGCGTTTCGGACCACACCTATTTCCTCCATGACGGTCGCGCCCGTTCACTTCTCGAAGCTGTGCTCTGGCATGGCGGTGAGGCGCAAGCCATGAAAGACCAAGTTGTCGAAATGCCCAAACAAGACCGCGATGCCCTGATCCGTTTTTTAGAGAGCCTTTGATATGCGCAAATTCATCTTCCTCCTTGCCCTCGTTTGCCCGTTAACCGCCACGGCGGCCGACCCCTCGCAAACCGTGCGCACGGCCCTGTCCGAGCACATTCTCCCACGGTTTGAGCAGCTCGTCACCACAACGCAAGCCCTAGAAACGACTTCCCAAACCCAATGCAATGCGGAGTCCGAAGACCTTCAGGCGGCGTTTCACACGGCTTTTGACGCGTGGATTGGTGTGAGCCATTTGCGCTTTGGCCCCACCGAAGTCGGCGATCGTGCTTTCGCGCTCGCGTTTTGGCCAGACACCAAGGGTTTCACCCCAAAAACGCTGGCAAGCCTAATCCAAAACGAAGATCCCGCCGTACAAGACCCCGAAGAATTTGCCCATGTGTCGATTGCGGGCCGAGGCTTTTTTGCACTGGAATTCCTGCTCTATGACGCGGACCTGCGCGAAATGGGCACCGACACATATCGGTGTGAATTGGTGCAAGCCATCACCACAAATATCCACGACAACGCCACCGCCATTCTGACGGATTGGCAAGAAACCTATAGCGACACGATGCTGAACCCTAGCGAAACAAGCGTTTATCGCAACGAGGACGAGGCGGTTCAGGAATTGTTCAAAGCCTTCAATGCAGGTTTGCAATTCACCTCCGACACGCGTTTGGGCCGCCCTTTAGGCACATTTGACCGCCCCCTACCTGCCCGCGCCGAGGCCCGCCGCTCAGAGCGATCACGTCGCCATATTGAGGTTTCGCTAACCGCATTGCAGGAATTGGCGGCGATTTTGGCCGAGGGCAATCCCTCCCTACAGCAAAAATTCACCGAGGCGTTTGAAACAAGCCAAGCCCGTCTTACAAAGGTCAACGATCCCAGATTTGCCTCCGTCACCAATGTCCAAGATCGCTTCCTCCTTGAGTTAGTTCAGCAAAGTATCGACCATATTCGCGAAATCTCGGCGACGGAGCTCGGCCCAAAACTGGGCGTCGCTGCGGGCTTCAATTCATTGGATGGAGACTAACATGGCCTCACGACGCGCGTTTCTTGGGGCCTAATCGCGACGGGCCTGTGCCCCCGTCCGAGTTGGGCAGATGCAGGATCTCCGACCTATTTATCCGCCGCACGTTTTCCAAACGCGGGCGACCATCTGGTTGGTTTAAGTGGCGCAGGGGATATCCTTTTTAAGCTTCCCCTTCCGGGGCGCGGCCACGCCGCCGCCGCCCATCCAACCCGCCCAGAGGCCGTCGGATTTGCCCGCCGCCCGGGGCGGTTTGCATTCGTGCTCGACTGTATCACGGGCCAAGTGATCGCAAATTTCAACGCACCAGAGGGGCGTCATTTCTATGGGCATGGAACGTTTTCCGCAGACGGATCAACCCTTTACACCACCGAAAACGACTATGAAGCAGGCCTCGGCGTCATCGGCGTTTGGGATGCCCAGCACCGCTATGTGCGCCTAGGTGAGTTCGCGTCTGGCGGGGTTGGCCCCCATGATATGAAGCTGATGCCCGATGGCGAAACCCTTGTGATTGCCAATGGGGGCATTGAAACGCACCCCGATATGGGACGCACCAAATTGAACCTGACAACGATGCGGCCCAACCTGAATTATGTGGCGCCGGACGGAACACAAAGGGACCAGATCGAGCTTCCTTCGGAACTTTCGCGAAATTCAATCCGGCATTTGGCGGTCGGCCCTGATGGGTTGGTGGCCTTTGCCATGCAGTGGCAGGGCGAAGCCGAGCAGCACCCCGCCTTGCTTGGCCTGCATACGCGCGGCGAGGATATTCGCCTGTTGCAAGCCCCCATGACGCAACACCGTGAGTTGCGCGGCTATGTGGGGAGCGTCGCCATTGCACAGGACGCGTCGCAACTGGCGGCGACCTCGCCCATCGGGGGCGTGGTCCAGATTTTCGACCTTGCGAATGACACGTTTTCCGCCACCTATGCGCTGCCAGATGTCTGTGGCGTTAGCGCAGGCGGGGCGAAATTTATGTTCTCCTCGGGCACGGGAAAAGTGGGAACCTTCGACGACGCCAAACCCGTTTTCCTCGGAGATCACCCCTGTGCGTGGGACAACCACTTGGTGCGAATTTAGGAATTTCCGCCACAAAGGTAGGTTTACGCAGTTGTTTGTAAGGCGAGAAATCAAGCGCCCTGACCAGCGCCCCTAGGGAGCTAGGGTCAGGGCCAATTTCATGCAGAAACGTGTCGCCTAGCGCAGTTCAGCCATCGGAACCATGTCCATATCGGTGAAGTCTACGTTGTCACCCGCCATCGCCCAACAGAACGTATAGGCCCCTGTGCCCGCACCTGAGTGGATGGACCACGGCGGGGAAATGATGGCTTCCTCATTGGCCACAACCATGTGACGCGTGTGCGCAGGTTCGCCCATAAAGTGGAAAACACGATTGTCGTCTTTTACGTCAAAATAAAGATACGCTTCCATTCGTCGGTCGTGCACGTGGCACGGCATGGTGTTCCAAACCGACCCCGGTTTGAATTGCGTATACCCCATCACGAGTTGGCAGCTTTTACACACATCGGGATGAAGAAGTTGAATAATCACGCGCTCGTTTGCGGTTTCCGGCGACCCAAGTTCCACCCGTTTTGCATCGGCTTCACGGATCAAGGTTGTGGGGTATTTATGGTGGGCGGGAGCCGAGAGAATATAAAACCGTCCTGCCCCTGAAAACTCAACCGCGCCACTGCCCATGCCGACATAGAGCACTTCGCCCTTGGCAATCTCAAAGGTCTCGCCGTCCACTGTGATCGTGCCTGTTTCGCCAATGTTCAACACGCCCATTTCGCGCCGCTCAAGGAACGTGTCCGTTCCCGTTTCGGCGAGCGCCTCAAGTGTCAACGCCCCCTTGGTTGGAACCGCACTCCCTAGAATAAGACGGTCATAATGGCTGTAAACGAGCTTGATTTCATCGTCTGCGAAAAGCCCCCCAACGTGGAAATTCTTGCGCAAGTCTTCGGTGCCGAGCGTTTTGGCGTGTTCTGGGTCGATAGCGTAACGAGTTTCGGCTTTCAGCATGGTCAGTCCTTTATGAATAATTCCGCGCGAATGTATCAACCCCGCGGCCAGACTCAAGGCGGCAACGGTCAATCTAGGGCGTTATCGCGTCATTTCTCGTCAATTAGTTAAACGAGCGAGCATCAAAAGGATTAGACGCTCCCGTAAACTTTCAAGCTGACTTTTTCGCCTTTGCCAAAGCGATGGCCTGCGCCTCCTCCGCGAAGGGCTCTGGGTCGCTGTAAAGCGCGGTCATGAGGTGCTCGCAGTATAAAACCAGCTCTCCCTCTCCTTTATAGACGGAATAACTGACGCGCACTTTTCCCATTTCATCGGAGTGCACAACCTTGCTCAGGTTCTCGCGGATTGTATAAATCGTATCGCCAATGAAGACGGGTTTGATAAAGCGTAGGCGATCATATCCATAGGAAAAGGAGTTCAAACAATTGGTCGCCGCCAGCCCGAGGCCATAGGAAAACACCATCGCACCAGCCACCAAACGCTTGCCAAATACACCTTCTTGCGCGGCAAATTCTTGGTCGGAGACATAGGGATGATGGTCCATCACTAGACTGTTGAAAAGCATGGATTCCCCTTCGGAAATCGTTCGCCGTATCGAGCGGATTTTATCCCCTGGCGTGAAGTCTTCATAAAACCAGTTTTCCGCGTTCCAAACGGGAATTTCTGCGTGATCCTCGGGCAATCCCGGAAGGCCGCGCGCGTGAACACCAATTTCTGCCATGTCGTACCTCATTATAGGAAGGGGGATTGCGGTTATTTGCGCAACTCAACCAGTAAAATATGTTCGCAATACATCACGGTTTCTCCGCGCTGATTGAACGTTTCGGTTTTTTCAACGACCTGCCCAAATCCGTCACGCTTGGGATCGAGTTTCATGGTGCCAATCGTCACGACGGTATGGATCGTATCACCAATAAAGACCGGTTTTGGAAAGCGTAGCCGCTCGTAACCATATGTAAACGCACGCGGATTAATTTGGGTCGCGGCAAGCCCCACGCCAATGGCAAAGGTCATTGTGCCGTGGGCAATACGTTGCCCAAAAGGGAGTGTTTTGCAAAACTCTGTGTCCATATGATGGGGAAAAAAATCACCTGTATGCCCCGCGTGCACCACAAAATCAGTTTCCGTTATGGTCCGGCCGTTGGTCTTGCGCGTGTCGCCAAGGGCGTAATCTTCGAAGTATTGTTCGATTTCCATTAGGTAGCTCACAATTTTATTGTTTTATATATGCAATCAAAGTTTACATATAAAAGCACGCAACTCAACATAAAACTGGACATACAGTTCACTCCTTGACGGGTTTATAATATAAAACTAATTTTCATATAGAAAACATCGAATTTGGAGGACATCATTTGAAACCGCTAGAGGGCCTTCGGGTATTAGACTTCGCTCAGTTTTTGGCGGGCCCCGCCGCCGCTTTGCGACTCGCCGATTTGGGGGCCGAAGTCATCAAGGTTGAACGCCCAAATGGCGGCGATTTATGCCGCGGTCTTGTTGTGGCGGATCAAATGCTGGATGGCGACAGCTTGCTTTTTCACACCATCAATCGCAACAAATCTGGCGTTTCGGCGGACTTAAAAGACCCCGTTGATTTGCAGCGCGTGAAAAAGCTTATCGCAACCGCCGACGTCATGATCCACAATTTCCGCCCAGGGGTGATGGAAAAAATAGGTCTGGATTTTCAAACAGTTAAGGCTCTTAACCCGCGCATCATATATGCCTCGGTCACGGGATATGGCAGCAAAGGGCCGTGGGTGAAAAAGCCGGGCCAAGACCTCCTTGTACAATCCTTAACCGGAATGCCGTGGCTCTCAGGGGACAGTGATCAAGGGCCCGTTCCTGTTGCCTTTGCGGTGCTTGATATTACCTGCGGCAACCATCTGAGCCAAGGCATTATGGCAGCCCTTTTGCGCCGCTCGTTAACGGGCCAGGGCGCGCTTGTTGAGGTTGATTTGATGAGCAGTTCTCTGGACATGCAATTTGAGATGATAACCTCCTACCTCGCGGGCGCCCCGACCCAGCCAGAGCGCTGCGCCGTAGCGAATGCAGGCGTAAATTCGACAGCACCCTACGGAATTTACAAAGTGCGTGACGGCCATATTGCGATTGCGATGGCTCCGATTTCCAAGCTCGCCGACCTTTTGAACAGCCCTACCCTCGCCGCTTTTGGCGACCCTTTAATCGCGTTCACAAAACGTGATGAAATCAAAGCCGTCCTGCGGGATTTCTTGTTGCCAAAATCCGCCCGTGAATTGCTCGACGTGCTCGAACCCGCCGATATTTGGTGTGCCGAAGTCCTTGATTGGCCCCGAATGATGGAGGAGGAAGGGTTTAAATCGCTCGACGCACTTCAATCCGTCACGTCGCATGGCGGCACTCAAATGCAAACCACACGATGCCCTATCCGCATCGATGGGGAGGTTTTAACCTCAACAAAAGGCGCGCCGGCCCTTGGCGCGGATAACGCCGAATATTTTACGGACTAGCCCGCAAAACGGAAAAAGCCGCACCGATTATGGCGCGGCTTTTCCAATTATTTAATCGCTTTAGGCGTCTGCGACACAAACCTGCGCCTGTTGGCCGAGCTTTTCGATACCCAGTTCAACTTTGTCACCAGCTTTTAGAAAACGTGGCGGCTTAAAGCCTAACCCAACACCCGGAGGTGTCCCTGTGGAAATGATATCACCGGGATGAAGCGTCATGAACTGACTCAAATAGCTCACGAGGTGTGCAACACCGTAAACCATTGTTTTAGTTGACCCATTCTGTACGCGCTCGCCATTCACTTCAAGCCACATCGACAGATTTTGCGGATCGCCAACTTCATCAGGCGTCACCAAATAGGGTCCAGTTTGACCGAAGTTGTCGCAGGATTTCCCTTTGGTCCATTGGCCTTCACGTTCGATTTGATACGCACGTTCGGACACGTCATTGATGACGCAATAGCCCGCGACATGGTCCAAAGCGTTGGCCTCATTCACGTATTTCGCGGCCTTGCCAATCACGACACCCAACTCAACTTCCCAGTCGGTTTTCTCACTGCCGCGCGGGATCAAAATGGGATCATTCGGCCCGCAGATCGCGCTGGTTGCTTTCATAAACAGCACGGGTTCGCTGGGCACGGCCAAGCCGCTTTCTGCAGCGTGATCGGCATAATTAAGGCCGATGCACATGAATTTACCCGTGCCAGAAACGCAGGCACCCAAACGCGGGTTGCCCTCGACCAAGGGAAGGCTTTCCACATCCAAATCCGCAAACCGCGCCAAGTTTGTAAGAACTTCGCCCGCAATATCACCCACAAATCCGCTGAGATCGCGAATATTTCCAGCTGCATCCAAAACACCCGGTTTTTCGGACCCACGTGGCCCATATCTTAGAAATTTCATGTTAACTCCGTAGGTTAAGTGGACCATCCACCGTCAATTGCATGGGCTTGGCCCGTTGTGAATCCGCTTTCGTCCGCTGCAAGATAGCAAGCAAGAGCGGCGATTTCTTCGGACGTTCCGAGACGTCCCATTGGCTGGCGCGCTTCAAATTCGCCACGGGCTTTGTCGTAATCCCCTGTGTCGCGCAAACGTTGCTGAAGCGACGGGCTGTCCACGGTTCCGGGGCAAATTGCGTTACAACGCACACCCTGTGCCACATAGTCGGCCGCGACCGATTTCGTGAGACCAATGACGGCAGCTTTTGTGGTGCCATAAACAAAGCGATTTGGCACGCCCGTGATGGAGCTAGCCACCGATGCCACGTTGATAATGGAGCCATTTCCGCGCTCGATCATCGAAGGTAACACGGCGCGAATTGTGTCAAACATCGCCCGAACATTGAGCAGAAACGCAAAGTCGAGGTCTTCTGGGGTGGCATCAAGAATGGTGCCCGCATGGACAACCCCCGCGCAGTTAAACAATACATCAACATGGCCAATTTTCGCAACCAGAGCTGTGATTGCAGCACTGTCAGTCACATCCAATTGGTGTACTTCAAGGCCTTCGACGCCTTCCAATGGGGTGATGTCGCGATCCGTTGCAATCACGCGTGCGCCCTCTTGTACCATGCGTCGAACGGTTGCCGCACCAATTCCCTGTCCCGCCGCTGAGGCCAGAACAGTTTTTCCCTTTAGTCTTTGCACGAATATCTCCTTGAATTAGCGCGCCGGAGCCGGCAAACACGCAGGCCCGATGGGTTCAAATGATTTGTAGGTCAGGATAAATTCCTGATGTCCTAATTCTTCAGATTTGGTTTTTGCACCATCTGCTGTTGCGATGATAGTGTCAAATATCTCTTGTCCGACTTCTTCGAGGGTCTTTTCCCCCTCAATAATCGCGCCCGCATTGACGTCCATGTCATCCTTCAAGGCCCGATAAGTATCTGGATTTGCGCAAATTTTAATCACCGGCGCAAGGGCGGACCCAACAACAGAACCGCGCCCCGTAACAAACAGAGTCATATGCGCGCCAGAGGCGATCATTTCGGTGATTTCGGCGTTATCCGCGATGTTTGGGAAGCCAAACCGTACGTCACCGTCTGGAACGACGTCCATCAAATAAAGGCCGCCCGTCGGGGGAATATCGCCCGGCTTAATCAGGCCAGAAATTTGCGAACTGCCGGATTTCACATAAGCTCCGAGGGATTTTTCCTCAATCGTTGTGAGGCCCCCTGTGGCATTTCCAGAGGCGAAGCTGCCAAAACCAAGTGTGTCGTAATAGGCTTCTGCTTTGGTGACGGCGTTGCGCAGTTCTTGGGCCAATTCAGGGGTCGCGGCGCGCGCAGCCATAATGTCTTCGCAGCCGATCAATTCGCCGGTTTCTTCAAAGATACAAGCAGCCCCTTGAGCGACCAATTTGTCAAAAGCGCGGCCCGCAGCAGGGTTGCCAGAAATCCCGCTGGTCCCATCGGAGCCACCACAAATCGTGCCAACAATCAGATCGCTCACGCGCATTTCTATACGGGGAACATCGGCTATTTCGACGAGTGTTTTTTCAATCCATGCCCGTCCCGCTTGGATCGTCGTTGCTGTGCCGCCCGATTTCTGGATCACCAGTGTTTCGACGGGGCGCCCGGACTCGCGAATGACGTTTTCAAGCTTGGCACGGTTGAAACTCTCACACCCCAAAGACACCAAAAGCACCGCGCCAACGTTTTGGTGCGTACAGAGTTTCTCCATCATATTTTGGGCATAAGCGTTTGGAAAACAACCCGGAAACCCGATCAGATGGACCTCGTTTTCGCCAAATTTCTCCGTGATTTTGCGGCTCACGAAATGCGCGCATTCCACTAAATAAACAACGGCGACGACATTGCGAATGCCCTTGCGCCCATCTTGACGCGCGTAGCCTTGAAAGGTCTGTGTCATATGCTGTCCTCGCTCACGCCACTTTCTTCAGCGCGATAAACGGTTGCGGTATAATTGCTTTTGACGTTGTGCACATGCACATTGTTACCCGCAGGGATATCCTGTGTCGCTGTTCCGATGGGCATGCCATATTTGTAAATCACCTCTCCTGACGTGATGTCACGCGCGGCAATTTTATGCGCCAGCGAGACATCTTGGACGGTCGGGAAACTGTTGGCACCGATCTGAACAATCGTGCCTTTTGCCACCCCACGCAGGGCGACAAACACATTGTCTTTTTCATGCAGTTTTATAAAGTTCTCTGAGGGCATTTAGGGCTTCCTTGCAATCTGTGTCGCGGGAGTTGCACTGCTTTCATAGGCAGCTTCAACAAGCGCCATCGTGTTCCATGCATCTTCGACGGAACTGATCAAATTTGGGTCTTCGTGCGTTGCAAACCGTTGCAACTGGCTCATGCGACTGGCGAAAGCATCGATAAACCACGCGCCTGTGAGGGGGATTTCTGTCCACCCGTCGCCTGTATTTATCGACAGGATATCCGGCTCGCCGCGAGGATAATCAAGGTTCACGCCAAGCTGAACATAG
The DNA here is from genome assembly GCF_000812665.2 of Falsihalocynthiibacter arcticus. GTDB lineage: Bacteria > Pseudomonadota > Alphaproteobacteria > Rhodobacterales > Rhodobacteraceae > Falsihalocynthiibacter > Falsihalocynthiibacter arcticus. Next base: position 2,865,001 of record NZ_CP014327.1, on the reverse strand, counting down.
GCCGCCCCTTTAGTGCCGCATATCCGAAATTCGCAGGCCTGATATTTGCGACCAAAACTGTGGTTATGATTGACCGACAGAGCACAGCGGACGGTATCGCCATAATCAAGGATCGCCGCCGTGCGGGATTGGGCGATTTTGCTGCTCGGGTGCCCCATTGTTTTGGCATGAACGCCGTTAGGATCACCCAGAATACTGCGAATGAAATCAAGATAGTGGATGGAATGGAGCAGAATTTCGACCCGTGGCAATGGCTCCAAAAACTTCCAAAGCCCCCAAGGCGTGTCCAGCGCAAGCCATGCATCAAAATCGACGATCTCGCCAAGTAACCCCTGATCCACGGCGTCTTTTAACGCCAACATCATCGGTGCAAATCTTAGCTGGAAATTCACGGCGGCTTTTAGGTTTTTGGCGCGACAAACCTCCAGAATTTCAGTGGCTTGCGCTAAATCGCTGCCCATAGGTTTTTGCAACAAAACCGCCGCTCCGTCCGGCAGGCTACGTAAGATTTTCGCATGCGCGTCCGGTGGCGTCGCGAGATCGAAAATCACGTTACGCTGTGCGGCGGCTTCCTCGGCCGTTTCAAAAACGTCGCAACCAAATCGTGCGGCAACTAACCGCGCCTTCTCAAGGTCAGGATCAAAAACACCCGCAACCTGATAGCCCGCCTTATCATAGGCCGGCAAATGCGCATCCGTCACAATCGAACCCGCCCCAAAGATCACGATGGGGAGCGGGTTGGTGGCTTTTGGCCAATGTTGCTGCAAATTGAGCGTCATGTCGTTTTCCGTTCAGTCAATGTGGAACACGTTTTCCATCATCGCCCACCAATCCTCTGGCCCCCGTGTTTCAAGCGGCGCCTGCATAGGCATACAAATCTCCCACCAGCGTTGGGTTTCAGGGTCGGCTGCCATAATTGCGGCATCAGCGGCAAAATCGCTACCGTGATATTCCCAATAACCAAACAACAGGTTTTCCGGCTCGCGCAGAAAGATCGTGTAGTTTTTGATATTGCATTCAGATATTTTCGCCAGCACCGAAGGCCAGACGTCTGCGTGAATTTTCTTATACTCGGTGATGTTTTCGGGCTTAACGCCGATCACCATTCCCATGCGTTCCATCATATCCTCCTATGCACCAAAACTGGCGCTTAGACCGTCGATTTTTTGGGCTTCAATCGCGTCCATATCCCAGTCAATACCAAGGCCCGGCTCCATACTGGCAAAGGCGCGTCCGTTTTCCATCCGCATGGCGGTTTTCGTAAGCCCATCAAGTTGCGGGATATATTCAAGCCACGGCGCATTTGGAATGGCACAAACAAGGCTGACATGTAGCTCCATCAGGAAGTGCGGACACACAGGCACATTGTGCGCTTCGGCCATATGCGCGACTTTCATCCACGGGGTAATCCCGCCAATACGGGCCACGTCGACCTGCACAATACTCGCGCCGCCCGTCACCAGATAGTCCTTGAACTGGCTGATCGAATACATGCTTTCACCAACAGCAATGGGCACCGACGTACTCGCCGCAAGCGCGACATGTTCCAGCACATCATCGGCGGGAAGTGGCTCTTCGAACCACGCGATATCCAACTGTTCAAGCATATGTGCGCGGCGGGTGGCCTCGGCGCGGCTCAGGCTTTGATTGGCGTCGACCATGATTTCATAAGACGGTCCCACGGCGTCGCGGACCGCAGCCAAACGCGCCCGATCTTCGGAAAGATGCGGCTTGCCGATTTTGACTTTTGAGCCGGAAAACCCTTTGGATTGTGCATCCAACGCGTCGGCGACCAAATCCTCGGTCGAGATATGAAGCCAGCCCCCTTCGGTGGTGTACATCGCGACGCTGTCTTTAGCTCCGCCCAACATCTGAAAAAGGGGCAAACCCGCGCGCTTACAACGTAAATCCCAAAGCGCCGTATCAATCGCCGCGAGCGCAAGTGAGGTAATCGCCCCCACCGATGTGGCATGAGTTGAAAACAGAAGATCCCGCCAAATACGCCCGATTTCCTCGGCCTCGCGGCCAATCAATTTCGGCACCATCGTTTCGCGCAACAGCGACATGATCGCGCCACCGCCCTGCCCGATTGTATAGCTGTATCCAAGGCCCGTTTGCCCTTCGGAATCGGTAATCCGCACAAAAGGCGTTTCTTGGCTGTCGAAGCTTTGTGTCGCGTCTGTACGCTTCACTTTTGGCTTCAAATCCACCGTAAAAATTTCTACTTTTGAAATCAGTGCCATGGTTACCTCAATGCTTTTTGGGTTACTGCGTCAAACAAGTGACAGCGTGTAAGATCAAGCTGAAAGGTCAACCGTTCGCCCGACTTTACGGGGCGCGGATTGTGCATTTTTGCCTGAATTTCCACGCCTGCCAAGGTGACAAACAACAGGGTTTCCGTGCCCAGCGGTTCAGAGAGATCGACGGTCATATCAAAGCTGGCCGCCTCGCCTTGCATCGGAAGGGAATGCCCCTCTGGCATCACATTATCCGCGCGAAAACCAAACACAACTTTCTGCCCTGCGCTGACTTTATCTTTGAACGCCGCGGGAACCGGCACCGAAACTCCATCAGTAAGATCAAGCTTACCGTCCGCCGTAACCGTGGCGTCCATCAGGTTCATCGGCGGGCTGCCGATGAAAGTCGCCACAAAGGTGTTTACCGGCGTTTCGAACACTTCAAGGGGGGTGCCCTGTTGTTCGATATGCCCGTCGCGCATGATCACAATACGGTCCGCGAGGGTCATGGCTTCGACCTGATCGTGGGTCACATAAACGATCGTGGTTTTGATCTTTTGATGCAGCTTCTTGATTTCGACCCGCATCTGCGCGCGCAGTTTGGCGTCGAGGTTGGAAAGCGGTTCATCAAACAGGAACACATCGGGGTGACGCACAATCGCGCGCCCCATGGCGACCCGTTGGCGTTGGCCACCCGAAAGCGCGCCGGGTTTGCGCTCAAGGTATTCCGTCAGGGACAGAATATTGGCGGCTTCGGCCACGGCCTTGGCGATTTCTTCTTCGCTTTTCTTGGCAATTTTAAGCGAGAACCCGAGGTTTTCGCGCACCGTCATATGCGGATAAAGCGCGTAGTTTTGGAACACCATCGAGATATTGCGATCCCGTGGCGGGAGGTTATTCACCACGTTCTCACCGATAGAGATTTCGCCGCCGGAGATATCCTCAAGCCCTGCGATCATGCGCAAAGTTGTGGATTTCCCGCACCCCGAAGGGCCGACCAGCACCACAAATTCATTGTGCTCAATGTCGAGATTAATCCCATGGACAACCTCAAGGGCGCCGTAGTTTTTGACGATATTTTTAAGTTGGACTTTGGCCATTGGATTATCCTTTCACACCGCCGAAGGTAAGACCGGCAATGAGGTGCTTTTGCACAATGAAAGTTAGGATGAGAGCGGGGATGATCATAAGGACCGCGAGGGCACACATGCCACCCCAATTGATGGTGAATTCCGAAGTGAAATCCCGAAGACCCACAGGCATCGTTTTTGAAAACGTGGAACGCGTCAACTGGCTGGCCAGCGCGTATTCGTTCCAGCTTGTCAGGAAGGCAAAGATCCCCGCCGATGCAATCCCTGCGCGGGCGACGGGAAATTCAACCCGCCAAAAAGCCTGCCAACGGGTACAGCCGTCGATCTCGGCGGCTTCGGCCAATTCATGCGGAATTTGGCGAAAGAACCCGTCGATCAACCAGATGGTAAATGGCACGTTCATCGCGACATAAACAATGATCAAGCCAATATGCGTATCGATCAATCCGGTTTTCGCCATGACGATGAAAAGCGGCAAGGAGAGCGCCACACCAGGAACGGCGCGTGTTAGCATAAGGCCGATAAATATCCACGTTTTCCCTTTGAACTTAAACCGTGCAAAAGCATAGCCGCCCGCCATCCCAACAAGGATCGCAATCAGGGTGGAGGTCACCGAAATAATCAGCGAGTTGGTGAAATATTGCACCACGGGAACCCCGCCCTCGCCCGCCGCGCCAAACATAGCGCGGTAGTGGTCGAGGTTGAGTTCATTGGGAATCCAAACGGGGGGTTTGGCCATGATCTCGACGGTCGGACGGAAGCTGTTCAGCACAATCCAAAGGCCGGGAATACAGATGATCGACATGGCAAGAAACAGGGTGATTTTATGCAGCGAGCCTAAAAGCAAGCCCTGAAGTCGGTGTTTTTGATTAATGTCCATCGGTCTATCCTGCCATGCCCAGCTCGCTACGAGCCGCGTTGAGCTTATTGAAGAAATACACGGTGAAGAAGACAGCGAGAATGATCGAGATATAGCCCATCGCGTTGGCATACCCCATTTTCGCGTCCACATATCCGGTGCGCCCAATCAACGTCCATAACAACTCGGTGCGCCGCGCGGGGCCGCCGTTGGTCATGATTTGAACGATGTCATATGCCCGCGCCACATCGAGGCTTCGGATAGCCAGAGCGATGTAAATAAAGGGCATAATGAAAGGCAATGTGATGTGTCGGAAGGTTTGCCACGGCGTACAGCCGTCCACTTTAGCCGCTTCCATCGGATCACTCGGGATCGCATATAGCCCCGCAAGAATCAGGATCGCGAACACGCTGGTCGACATCCAAGTTTCGGCAAAAACGATGGCAAAGAACGCAAGTTTTCCATCCACAAGCCACGGGATCGCGGTATCGGAAAGCCCCAAGGATTGCAGCGCACTGTTCACGAGACCAACGTTGTCGTTGAAGATGAACTTGAACTGAAAGCCAACAAGAATGGGCGAGAACATCATCGGGAACATCATAAAAGTGCGCAACGCCCGTTGGCCATAAGTTACCCTGTTCACGAGCAGCGCGAGACCAAGCCCGAGGATCATTTCAAGGTTCAAAGCAACCGTGAGCAGCAGAATTGTGCGGCCAAAGGCGACCCAGAAATTCCAGTCTCCCATGGCTTTTTGATAATTATAGGTGCCGATCCACTTCCAGAGCGTTTCGGGACGCGTCAGCCGGTACGGCGTGAAGCTGGAATACAGGGAGAGAAGAAGCGGGACGAGAACCACTGAGGCAAGGATTATGATTGCCGGCAGCAGCAACACGAACCACGTGGGCAGCTTAATGCGGGGCATGGCTGAAGACTTTTCTTTGGAGGGAAATTGCGGAGGCAGCCCGAAAGCCGCCCCCGCTTCGGAGGACCGAGAGTTTAGTAGACGCCGTTTTCTTGCATCATCTCATCGACAGCTTCAGAAGCTGTTTCAAGTGCCTCGTCGATGGTCTTGTCACCAAGAATTGCCGCTTGCAGCTCTGGGTAGATCAAGTTTGTCGCTTCAATCCAGTAAGGAGTCTGTGGCGCTGGGAACGCATGAGACGCCGCCGCTTGGAAGGCCGTCAAGACTTCTGCTTGGTAGGGATCATCCTTAGCTGCCGCAACAACAGTTTCCCAAACGGCTGTCCGTGTTGGCAATGGACCTGCAGAACTTTCAAGAGTTTGGCTCTCTTCGTTTGTGAGGAACGCAACAAGCGACGCGCCTGCTTCTTTGTTGTCACATGTTTCCGTCACAGAGAAACCATGGTGGCCCGACCAACCGGTCCGGATACCCGCAGAGCCTTGTGGCTGTACGATCACGCCAACATCGCCTGCAGCTTTCGAGCTTTCTGGATCGTTAAAGTAGCCCGCCCAGCCTGGCCAATCCAGATTGAGAGCAATGGAACCAGAAGCAAATCCTGCACCGAGGTCATCCCAAAGATAGGAGGTTGTTCCGGGAGGAACCGCGCCTGCTTCATATAGATCAACAAACCATGCGAGGGCCCGTTTGCCAGCATCGCTATTGAACGCAGGCGTCCAGTCGTCGTTAAACAGTTGCCCCCCTTCGGCGACGACCATTTCATAGAAACGGCCAACGATTGCTTCGTCCTTACCCGCGTATTGCGTGCCATAGAAGTTTGGCGCATCGGTAAAGAAGATCGCCTGTTCTTTATATTCGTCCCATGTGTCAGGCGGCGTCAGATCACGGCCTGTTTTTTCTTTATAAGCTGCCTGATTAGCCTCATCCGCGTAAACGGATTTGAGATAATACAGGGCGGATACGTCAAATTGTGCACGCGGCAGCATCACCAAAGCGTCGCCAATTTTGGACGCAGCAATGTTAGACGGCACGTATTCAGCAATGAACTCCGGTGTCAAATAAGGTGTCAAATCTGTGTAAAGGCTTGGGTATTGCGACGCAAAAGACGAGTGGTTGGAGCCAACACACCATCCCAAAGTGCCAGCCGCCATGTCGGATTTAAATTCTTTGTCCAACTCGAAGTGGTTCTTTTTGGAAATGATATCAACGGTGGCGCCTGTCTCGGCCTCCCACTCGGCGATACGGGCATAAAGCGCCTCATATTGCTGGCCACCAATCAATTTCGCTTGCAGCGTAACGCCGTCAAACTCGCCCGCATTCGCAGGCACAGCGCTTATGGCTGCAGCACAAGCCGTCGCCGATAGCAGCGCTTTAAGTGTTCGTTTATTCATTCTATCCTCCCATGGATCTACATTCGAGACGGTTATTTCGCCCGCTCTTGTTTTACATATAAACTTGACTTTTATATTTAGTCAATCATTCTCTTGGAGAAGTTTGAAAGGGAACCACATGCTGTTCGACACCCATCTACACCTGATTTATCTCGACCGATTGACCTACCCGTGGCTCAAAGATGTGCCCGCCCTCGACCAGCCAAACGAGCTTGAATCCTATACACGTATCGCGCGCAGGCTTGGAATTTCGGGGTGTTTCAACATGGAGGTCGACGTCACGCCCGACCAAATTGAACGCGAAACAGACCTCATGTCGGAGTTAATGGCGACGCCCGATAGCCTCCTCAAAGGAGCGATTTCCTCCTGCCGCCCTGAAGAGTCTATCTTTGCCGCACAGCTTGAACGTGCCGAATCAAACCCGACTATCTTTGGCTTTCGTCGTGTTTTGCACACGATGCCCGATGCAACGTCCCAATCAAAACTGTTCCGCGACAACATTAAAAAGCTCTCAAATACTCGCTTCACTTTTGATCTCTGCGTGCTCCCCGTGCAAATGCATCTCGCCAACGCGTTGGTGGATTATTGCCCCGACGTTCAGTTCATTCTCGACCACTGCGGCGTGCCCGACATCGCAGGCGGAGACATCGAGAATTGGGCGAAGGGTATCGACGAAATCGCAAAACGTCCCAACGTTGCGGCAAAAGTCTCGGGCGTCATTGCCTATGCTGATGCGCAATCATGGACCCTCGAAACCATCCGCCCCTATGTGGAACACGTCGCAAAAGCCTTCGGTCCCGACCGCCTCATTTGGGGCTCCGATAGTCCGGTTTGCAATTTGGGCGGCGGTCTCGAAACTTGGGTGGCCACGACCCATGCCCTCACAATGGACTGGAGCGCCGAAGAACGCGCAGCCCTGTATCGCGACAACGCAAAACGGATATGGAACCTTTAGCACCCCCATTAAACACGGTTTCGCTTTTGCAGGAAAACAGGTATGAATTTTCAAACTAAAGGAGCGCATATGCCCAAATCTGATAGCGACAATCAAACGGCGAAGTACAACGCTCCTGCCCTGTCCAAAGGCCTCGATATCCTCGAACTTTTAGCCAGCCAAAGCAAAGGCATGAAAAAGTCCGAGATCGCCAAAGCATTGGATCGCTCCATCAGCGAGATTTTCCGCATGCTTGCCGTTCTATCGGAACGTGGCTATGTGGCGCTTGATCAGAAAAGCGAGTGCTACTCTCTCACGCCGCGCCTGTTTGAAATCGCCCATCGTCACCCCCCGATCCGCCGCCTGAACGCGATCGCGGGCGAGGTCATGGAGGATTTGGCCAGAACGCTTAATCAATCTGTACACCTAGCGATTTTACATAATTCGGACATCCTCGTCATTGCCCAAACCGACCCTCCTGGCAACAACGTTACCTCGGTACGCCTTGGGGCGCGGGTGCCACTTATCCTTACGGCTTCGGGCGCGGTTTTGACGTATCAGAAAACCCAAAAAGCCCGAAACGCCCTTTGCGCAAAACTCAAAGACATGCCCCCCGACGCGATGGACCAGTTTGAGCGCAACATTCTCGCCACCAAAGCAAACGGCTATTGCGAGAGCCCCTCGGCGGTTATTCAGGGGGTCTACAATATCTCGGTTCCCGTATTTTCATACTCTGGCGACGTGATCGCAGCCATCACCGTTCCCTTTATTAAACGGCTAGTCGCTTCGAATGACGCCACTATGGAAGAGACCCGCCTTGCCCTCATTCAAGCAGGAAAACAAATGTCGCATTTGATTGGTGCTGGGGCTTCTGACTTTGAGGAGACTTCATAAATCATATATAAAAATATGTTTTACTTCTGAAACTATGTGCCGTAACCTCCCTAAAACCGGAGAGTAAAATGAGCACAACTATCCATCTAAAAGGCATGACTTGGTCAGACCCGCGCGGCTATGATCCCGTGGCCGCCGCCGCAGATGCCTTTTCGCGAAAACACCCGCATGTTTCGATTACATGGGATAAACGCTCGCTTCAGGGGTTTGAAACGACCCCCGTTGACGAACTCGCCGCCGCCTATGATCTGATGATTATTGACCACCCGCATGTTGGTTCTGTGGCAGGCAAAGGCCATTTACTGGCACTCGACGAACACGCATCTGAGGCCAGCCTCGCAGCGCTGGCAAACGAAACCCTCGGCAAAAGCTACATCAGTTATAACCTGCACGGCCACCAATGGGCCCTGCCCGTCGACGCCGCAACACAGGTGCAAGCTTGCCGCCCTGACCTTACCGAGCGCGCCACAACATGGGCGCAAATCGTTGATCGTGCCCATGCGGGCACCCTGCTTTGGGCGCTTCGTTCGCCTCATACCTTGATGAATTTCTATACACTTGCGGCCAATATCGGCCATCCCTGCGGCTCCTCCCCCGACGAGATCATGAACGCGCAAGTCGGTGAAAAGGTGTTTGAGGCCCTCTTGGCGGTCTCCGACCATGTTGATCCTATGTGCTATGGAATGGACCCCATCGCGATCCTTGACGTGATGGCCACCGAAGATCGTTTCCACACATCGCCCTTCATTTACCTCTATAAAGGATACAGCGACGCGGCCTATCGCCCCCACCGTATTGCCTTCACCGACATCCCGACCCTCGGAAAATCCGGCCCCATCGGTTCCGCCCTTGGCGGCACAGGCCTCGCCGTTTCCGCCAAAACAAAACACCCCGAAATCTGTGTCGACTTCGCGCTTTGGGTTGCGGGGGCGGACTGTCAAAGCACGCTCTATACCCAATCGAATGGCCAACCGGGAAACGCGGTGGCGTGGGGCAACGCGGCCGTCAACGCGCCCGTCATGGACGCCTATTTCAACACCCGCCAAACCCACGAATCCGCTTGGTTACGCCCTCGTCATGATGGCTATATGGGATTTCAGGAAGACGGCTCCACCATCGTCAACGATGTTCTACAGCATAAAACCACACCCGCAAAAGCAATGCAGGCGCTCAACGCGCGCTATGCCGCCAGCTTCGCCTAGAAAGACCGCTTCATGACCTACGACGCCCCCCTCAAAGGTATCCGCATCCTCGATTTTAGCCAGTTCCTCGCGGGGCCTTATGCGTCTTTGCGACTGGCCGACATGGGGGCCGAAGTTATCAAAGTGGAGCGCAAAGGCAAAGGCGACTTGTCGCGTTATCTCTATGTTTCCAATGTGATGATCGACGGGGAAAGCACGATTTTCCATGCGATCAATCGCGGCAAATCCTCGGTCGAGTTGGACCTAAAACAAGACGCCGATCGCGAGAAAATTATGGCGCTTGTCGACAGCGCGGATGTGGTGATCCAAAACTTCAGACCGGGGGTTATTGAGCGACTTGGCCTTGGCTATGAAGACGTTAAAGCCCGCAAACCAGATATCGTTTACGGCTCGATCTCGGGCTATGGCACCGGACACGACTGGCAAAAACTGCCCGGTCAGGATTTACTAGCGCAAGCCCGTAGTGGCATCATGTGGCTGTCAGGTGGCGGCACGGATGGCCCCGTGGCAATGGGCCTTCCCATTGCCGACATTCTCGCAGGGGCCGCCCTTGCTCAGGGCCTCCTCGCGCTTTTGTTCCGTCGTGAACGCACTGGCAAAGGCGGCCTTGTGGAAACCAGCTTGATTGAAGCGATCACCGACCTTCAGTTCGAGCTTTTGACCACCTTCCTCAATGATGGCGGCATACTGCCCCAACGCCCCAACAACAACCCCGCCCACGCTTATTTATCCGCCCCCTACGGCGTGTATCGCACCGAGGATGGGCATATCGCGGTGGCGATGAACGACCTCAAACACCTGTGCGACTGCCTCGATCTTGACGCTGCGTTCCACGATCTTGACCCCTTCAAGCATCGCGATTCAATCAAAGCGGAGCTGGCAAATCATTTACTTTTGAACACCACCGATCATTGGATGACGGCCATGATCGCAGCCGATATTTGGGCCGCCCCCGTGATGGATTGGAACGGATTGATGGGGTCTGGCGTGCTACAGGAGCTTGATATGATTGCCGATTTGGAACGTGGTGGCGAACATTTCAAAACACTTTCCGCACCGCTGCGCATTGATGGGGTGCGTCCCAAAGCGCTAGGTGCCGCGCCGCTTTTGGGCGCCAATAATAAGCTCCTTGAACGGGAATAACAAAAGCGGGCGAAGAGTTGACACAGCCCTCCCTGCAACATAACTTTTTGGTTATGAAACCAATTAGCTATGAAGCAACAACCCTAGATGCAGTATTTTCGGCTCTTGCGGACCCCACGCGCCGCGCCATTCTTGCCCGTCTGGCCCATGGGGAAGCGACGGTCAAAGAACTGGCTGCGCCGTTTAATGTCAGCCAACCGGCGATTTCAAAACATCTAAAAATATTGGAAAACACCGGGCTAATTGCGCGCGGCCAAATCCGACAAAGTCGGCCTGCGTACCTGCGAGCGGAACCAATGAAAGAGGCCATGAACTGGCTAACAGAATTTCGCCGTTTTTGGGGGGTGAGTTTTGACCAACTCGATCACCTATTAGAAACACTAAATGACGACGGAAAGGACACCCACGACCATGAGTAACCTCCCAGTATACAAGTATAATCGCGGATTTGAGGCCCCCCTTGCCAAGATTTGGAAGGCGTGGACGGATCCAACACTTTTGGCTGTTTGGTACGGCCCGGGTGTTGAAACGATCATCCATGAGTTTGATCCCAAGGCGGGCGGGCGCTGGCTTAATGAGATGAAATGGGGTGAAAAATCTGATTTCAGCCGAATGGATTTTATCGAAGTTGAAACGGCCAGACGGATGGTGTGGAACCACTCCTCCACAGATAAGGATTGGAACATTCAGCCCAGCCAAATGATGCCTGACTGGCCCAAAACGCTTCTGACAACAGTTTCCTTTGTTGACAAGGGTGACAAAACCAAAGTGCAGTTGGAGCAAATTCCCGTGGATGCAACGGAGGCAGAAATTGCCTGTTTCACCAAAATGATGAGCAACATGGACAACGGTTGGGGCAAGGGCTTTGATCTTCTTGAAACGTTGATTTCCGACAAGGTGTAACCACATATAAGGGCCAAATCGCTTCGGCCCTTATAGATCTTCTAGTGGCTACCCAAGGCCGTTCCGACAGGCGTTGCTATAGGGGGCAAGTGCGCGCCTCACATTTGCGAGGGCCAAATCTTTGGCAAGTGCGGGAGTCTCGCCAAGGGCAACCGATTGATACTGACATGGCATAAACTGGCTGATCAACGTCTCTGGAATTTGCAGTCCTTCGAGTGCACCAAATAGCGCATCCACCGCTTTGACGGCTTCTGGATTCGTCCAATAATAGCGGATGCGATCACTATAACTATAGTGCCGCTGGATTTTCTGGGCGGCCTTGGTGCCCGTGTAATAATCCTGCCAGTATTCGGGTTGAGCCAGCATGATCTGCTCTAGCTTTGCGGGCAAGGTTCCTGCGTCATACCCCTCGCAAATTTCCCCGGCGATTTGATCAAGCGCGTAGTAAGCTTCGCGCAAGGCAAACGTCAGCCCCGGTCCCACTTTGAGAATGGCAAAACCGCCCGTTACGAGCGCGCGCAGGGCTTGCGGCGTTTGATAATCGGTTGAATGCGCTTCAAAAACCACACGCGCGTATTCCTTGCGCCACGTGCTGAGTGCGCCCGCTTTTTCTGGAACAAAGTGGATAACGTTGGCATGGCCAAATTCCACACCCGGCTGCACGACAACGCCAATGGAGCGGGCAAAAGCCTCCTCAAGACCAAGCGCTGCAAAGGCATTCTGATGCAAAACCATGGTTTCGCTTACGTCCTCGCAGGTCGTAACCTCGAGTAAGTCGAGTTCTTCTGATGCGCCTCCGGGTACCGGCACTTCGGTTCCGATGATATAGGCGGGCGGCAAATGTCCTTCGGCGCGGGCCGCATCATCGGCCACCTTCGCCAGTTCTGCTGCGCGTGTTGCGACGGTTTTTGGCGGCAACGGATTTACATCATCCGCACAGGCCATGCTCGCGTCCAAGTGGATTTTGGAAAACCCCGCGCGGGCGTAGGCTGCCGTCATTTCACAGGCTTTTGCCATGGCCTCGGATGCGGGAAGTTTGCGCCATGGATTCGGCCCCAAATGGTCGCCCCCAAACAGGATACTATCGAGGGGAAAATCAACGCTTGCCGCGATACCCGCCACAAATTGGCGGAAGTCTTGTGGCGTCATGCCTGTATATCCGCCGTCCTGATTGACCTGATTACAGGTGGCCTCGATCAAAACAAATCCGCCATTATCGGCCGCCTCCAAAAGGCTCGCCTCAATGACCATCGCATTGGCGCTGCAAACGGACGTGATGCCAACAAAATCTTTTTGGTTGTGCTGTTCTGGAAGGGCGAGCAAGTGATCTAGGGCGTGTTTCATTGTGTCTCCAACATGACAACTTTGGTGAGGTGGCGCGGCGTCGTTGTGTCGATTCCTTGCGCGGCGGCATAGCGTTCGCCTAACAATTGCAGCGCGGGAAGGCACTCAACACCCGAAAAATCCCCTGCACTGGTAACATCTAGCGAGATATCGCCTGCGCCGCCAAGCCCTAGAACCCAAGCGCCTTTTGCCTGTAGTTCCTTGACCAACGCCGTTTCATCAGCGCGGGTATCTGCATGGTACAGCATCACAACAGCGGTGCGTTCGTCAACGAGGCTGATCGGGCCGTGTCGGTATTCGCCCGGATGAAAAGCCTGTGTGTAACAGATCGCCATTTCTTGAAGCTTGAGCGCACCTTCGAGTGCAACACCGTAATTTGCACCGCCCCCGAGAAAGACAAAATGTGTGCGCCTGGCGTAAGCGTCCGCGGGAACCGCATCCAAGGCCAGCATAGTTTCCTCAGCGCGACCTGCCATAGCATCGTCGATCTTTAGGCCCGCCATCGCGTAGCCCGCCAACAGCATCAAACTCGCAGATGAGGTCATAACAATCCCCTCGCTGGGATGCGTTTCAAGTTCCACTGCGATGGATGCGGCCCCACTTAACGCGGAGTTCGGAGCACAGGTGACGCCAATCGTTTTTTGCCCGCGCGCATGGCTTGCCAGCACGGCCTGAACCGTTTCCGTGGTCTCACCGCTGCGAGAAAGGGCGATAACTTCGACGTCCCCCGACCCCTTCGCGAGGTAGGCCTGTGGGCGCACGATCCATTCGCCAGCGGGTACGGCAATGGCGCGAAGACCATTGGCATTCATCGCGGCAGTGACCGCCAGCGCAAGGTTGTAGGACGTGCCGCATCCAACAATCACGCGCGTACCGTTCATGGGCACAAGGGGCGCGGGCATTTGAGCTGCGCGCCAGTATTGGAATTGTCCAAAGATGCCTTCAAGCGTCGGGTTCATATTGGTTTCCTTATGTTAAACTTTGGCGCGCTTGCCTTCGACTGCGTCACAGGCGTCTCCCCGCGGCATCAGGTTTTCTCCAAAATACGCAAATAAAGATCACAGTCAATCATATTTATGATTGAAATTGACGCATTCCTGTGTCAAAACTAAGAGAAACGGGGATTTCATGACAACTGACCGCCATTCTGACCTGCTCCTGCTTCTTTTGGCTAAGGGGCAAACATCCGTTCAAGACATCGCAACATCCCTCGGGGCCTCGCTTGCGACCGTGCGGCGGGACCTGATCGAATTAGAGCAAATGGGCAAAATAGAGCGACGGCACGGGTCCGCGCGCATCGCGACAGGGGCGCACAAGGAATTGGCATTTTCGGCACGGGAACAGGCGCAGATCGAGGCGAAACGCGCCATCGCCTATGTTGCCGCGCAGGAAATCCGGCCCGACGAAACGCTATTTTTAGACGCGAGTACAACCGTCCTGCAATTGGTGCCGCATATTCGCAATATGAATTCACCCGTCAAAATTTTTACCAACGGTCTGGTTGCCGCCCAAGAGCTTGCGCATATTTCCCATGTCGACCTCACCCTCATTGGCGGGCGCGTGCGTGCCGAAAACCTTTCGATGGTCGGCGCATCCGCGATTGCGATAATGGAGGGGCTTTGGATTGATCGTTTGTTCCTCGGCGCCACCGCAATAGACGACGAAGGCCGCCTCACCAGCCTAGAATCCGAAGAGGCCGCAATGAACGCGCAAATGATTAAACGCAGCGCGAATGTGACGGTTTTAGCCGATAGGAGCAAGTTTGGACACCGCGCAACGCATGCCGTCGCGCGGCTTGATGCCAAACACACATTGATATCCGAATGCAGCCCAGAAGGTCCACTTGCTGGCTACATTGCGCGCGCGGGCCTCACATTCAAACTGGCTGATGTGGACGCCTAGAAATGCAATTTGGCTCCTAGTTAAAGGTTTCGGGCATGACCATTTTTGGCAGCCACAGCGCGATCTCAGGAAACACGATGATGAGAAGCAGGATTGCGAGCATTGGCAGTAGAATAATCACAACATCGCGCATCACCTGCACCACATTCATGCCGCCAATCGACGCAGATATCAGCAAACACAGCCCATAAGGCGGCGTCACGAGGCCAAATGCGAGAGAGACGATGCCGATAATTGCAAAGACGATTGGATGGATATCGGCGGCAGTTGCAACCGGCAACAGAACCGTGCCCAGAATGATAATCGTTGGGATCGCATCAATAAACAAGCCAAAGAAAAGGAACAGGCCAGCGATCACGAGGGCGGTTCCGAACGATCCGAACTCAAGGCTGGTCATGAAATCCACGATCAGGCGCGGCACGTTAAAGAAGGCCAAAAGCCACCCGAACGCAGAAGCCGTCCCAATTGCAAACAGCGAAATCGACGCGAACCGCCCCGTGTCATAGAAGATATGACCAAGGTCGCGCACCGAAACGGTCCGATACACAAACATGCCAAGGATCAAGGAGTAACCGGCAGCAATAATGGCGCTTTCTGTTGGGGTCACGATACCGCCGACAATGCCGCCAATGACCAAAACAGGGGTCATCAAAGCAAGGAACGAGCCCTTAAATGCATGCCAAATATCACACAGGCTGGGCTTACCGATGATGGGGTAATCATAAACTTTGGCATAGCCATAGACCGTGGCCATCAAGGCGACGCCGATCATTAACCCCGGTGTCGCACCCGCCAAAAACAAGGCGCCGACAGAGGTTTGCATCACTCCGCCCCAGACGATCATCAAGATGCTCGGCGGAATAATAACGCCCATTACCGATGAGCATGCCGTGAGCGCAATCGCGAACCGCGTATCATACCCTTCCTTGACCATCGCTGGGATGAGGATTTTACCACAGCCCGCCGCATCGGCGGTTGAGGAACCTGAAATTCCGGCAAAAAGCATCGACACGGCGACATTCACATGCCCAAGGCCGCCAGGCATCCAGCCCGTCAAAACGCGCGCAAGGTCGATCAGCTTATCGGTTATTTTCCCCGAATTCATCAAGTTGGCCGCAAGTAAGAAGAAAGGCACAGCCAGCAAAATAAACGAGTTATAAGATTGAAACATCCGGTCCAAAACGATGAACGGGGTCAACCGCAAATCCAGCAAGACGATTGGGATTGTCGCGATCCCAAGCGCAAAAGCGACGGGAATGCGCATTGCAACGAGGAAAATGAACCCGCCCACAAGAATGGCGCAGGCGAGACCGGTTGAAACAATCATGCTTAAACTTTCTGAGTAGAAGCGCGGTATTCCGCGACAGCTTCATACAGGCGATAGCCCGTGAAAAACATCCAAACTACACCGGTAATTGGGACTGAAATATAGGTAATCATCATATTCGCACGCATCATGACCGAATTTTGAATGTAGCCAAACTTGGCGTATTCGATCCCGTACCACGCGAAAATAACGGCAAATGCTCCGACCATAACAAGGACAAATCCGTTTTGAGTGAGCTTGAGCAGTGGATTTCTGGCGTCAGGAATAACGCGCACATCAAAATGCGTTCCGTCCCAAACGGCGACCATGGCCCCGATCATAACCACCCAGACAAACAGGAATGTCGCCAGTTCTTCGGTCCAAAGATAGACAGGGATAATGCCAGTATAGCGCGCGACAACTTGCATCCCGACCGGAATTGCCAAAGCGGCAACAAGGAAACCGAGCAGGAAACGAAGACCGTTGCAGAAGGTATCTAAAAAGCGTCCGAACATAGGGCCCTACCGATCAATGGATGAACCCCCAACGCCTGAAAACGTTGGGGGCAAAGAGAGCGATTATTGCTCGCGGATTGCTTTAAGAAGGTCGGTCGCGCCCAATTCAGTCGCATATGCATCCTGTACGGGGATCACCATTTCCAACAATTTGTCGCGATCAGAAAATTCCAAAACGGTAATTTGGCCCGCATCGATCATCTCTTGCATTTTGAGACCATCTTCGGTGCTTTCCAAGTTGCGACCAAATGCGCCGGCTTCGGCACCCGCTTGAAGAACTGCGGCTTGAAGCTCTTCTGGAAGTTTACGGAAAGTTTTGCCACTCATAACGATGGGCCGCACCGTGATTGCATGGCGGGTCAACGTGATGTTTGGTGCGACTTCGTAGAACTTGAGGTTCTGGATCGACGCCGCTTCGTTTTCAAATCCAGCAATCACGCCTGTCTGAATCGCGTTATAAACCTCGTTATAGGCAATCGCCGAAGGTGCAGCTTGGATCGCAGAGAAGATTTGCGCTTGGATCGGAGCGCCCATGACGCGCATCTTGTGGCCCGTCAAATCAGCCATATCTTTGACCGGTTCTGCGGACGCCAAATTGCGGACACCGCCCCCAGTATATCCGATAATTTTGATGTCAGCTTTTTCAAGCAACTCATCCTCGAGGGGCGCCATAACACCGCTTGAGAGGGCTGCATTCCAATGGTCCAAATCGCGGAAAAGGAACGGCATATCCATGAGGGGGATCGATGGGGAAAAAACAGCCATATTGGACGGCGCCATAACGGCATAATCGATCGCAACACCCTGCTGCAAGAACGTCACGAAGTCGCTTTCGTCCCCAAGCTCACCATTCAAGCGCAGATCAAACTCAACATCACCATCATAGGATTCAGCCACGAGTTCTTCAAACTGTCTCAGTGTTTTTGTGTAGGCATGATTTTCATCAAACATACTCGCGCCGCGCAACGTGATCGTATCGGCAACGGCGGCAGAAGCGAAAAGCGCTGACGCCGACACGGCGCAAACTGCGATGCACTTAAAAGATTTGTAAAATGACATGTATTCCTCCCAAGAAACTATATGTGACTCCCTCAATGTCGAGCGACGTCGCCAACATCTATAAGCGTCGCATTTGTAAATCGTCAACAAAATTTGTTAAATTTTGGAAAAAAATCATGTCGATCCACATATTTTGGGCAAACACCATTTCTAGCCAAGCCTTTCAAAAGGGCACCATTGAATAAAAGATTCATTTCCCAGACCTCATAGGACGCCGCGCCAATTCCCACGCCTAGTCAGCCATCTCCTTCACTGAAAGCCATCACGACTACGCTCATAAAATAAGGGGATACATAGCGGACCTGTATTCAGAACGGCAACGGCCGCACCAGAAATTGGCCAAACCATCCGCTGTCAAATGGTTCCCCGACCAACGTCGCACTATCGGGCTTCGAAAAGGTGGCAAATTCCACTCGACGTGGGGGGAAAGATCAAAAATCTAGTTTTTGTAAATATTTGTAACAGGCCCTAAATCTAGGAATGTGACGATTTAGTTGCCTTACGCAGCAACCGAGCCCAATGTTTGTCATATACAAACCCCCAGTCGCAAGGAAATCTGCGGAGGAGAGGTTCAAGCGCGGCGATCCAGTTTTGAGTGGTTTCAAGGGGATCCGTCGGTGTGATAACGTCGCCAAAATGCAGTGTCAAATGCTCGGGCGTTTGCTCAACCATCACCGGAAGGATTGCGGCATCACATTTTGCAGCAAACCGCGCAGGCCACCCCACAACCCCTGCAGCTTCGCCAAAAACGATGGCACGAACGGTATCGCCACTCTTGTTGACAGGAGCATCGACGGGGGGCGCCGTTTTGATCCGATCCACCACACCGACCACGATCTTGCCTTGCCGAAGTGCCTTGAGCACCGCGCGCGCCACAAGCGCATCGCCGTTGCGCCGCACGTCAAATAACTCACAGCCGATATGAGTGTAATATGGCCGCTGTGTGATCGCGCGCGACTCTTTTGCGGGTTCGCGCACAAGCATCAACGTGGGGAACCGCGCAGCCAAGGCGCGCACCATTAGCACCGACCCATGACAATGCGGCATGACAAGCAACACGCCCTTGCCTTCCTGTAGCGACGCTTTAAGCCGCGCTTCCTCCGGGATCACGAGCAGCCGATCAATTTCATCCGTCTTCCCCAACCGCAAACGCTCCATCCGGCGCAACGCCAGAATAAACCGCTCTACGAAACCTCGATATAGCAATCGTGGCGGGCCTTGCGACACAACCTTTGACAAACCCAAAGCTGTTTCCATGAGCGGACTGCCCGGTAGGTAATATGCAGCCCACAACACGCTCCGAACGATGGAATACCCAACATCTTGAAGAGGCTTAGGTGCAGTTGCGAGGCGTTTTGTGCCGCGATCAACGGAAAACCAGATACGGTCTTTGAATTTTGTAAAACTAGATTCCAATTATCTACACCGGCACCTTTCGCCCTCTTTGAGAGCCCACGCATTGGCGGTCAACTATTGCCCCATAGGACCGTTTTGAAACGATAATTGCAACGCGACGCACACTCTGTAAAGACGATATCCGACACCCAATGCGCCCTGAGACCCCCTATTGGAGCCAGAAAATAAGTGGACTCCCATGAGAATTCGACCATAATTTAGGCTTGGCCAAATCTTCAATAATGGCCTATTTTGTGTTTTGAACGCTGTATTTTGACATTCAACAACATTGGGAGTTTCTAAAATGAACCGGAAAAAGGCCTCTGATTTCAACCCGAAATTACTCGAATTATACGACGGATACGTTCATGGAAAAATGACAAAACGAGAATTCCTGTCTAATGCGACCCGCTATGCTGCGGCGGGTGTCGCTGCCACGGCAGTCCTTGAAAGTTTGCAACCAAATTATGCACTTGCGCAACAAGTTGCCCCCGATGACCCCGACATTGAAACGATGACTGTGGAGTATGAAAGCCCCGAAGGTCATGGCACAATCAAAGGTCTTATGGCAAAGCCGGCGGGCGCCACTGGAAAGCTCCCCGCCGTTTTGGTTGTGCATGAAAATCGCGGCTTAAACCCCTATATCGAGGACGTCGTGCGTCGATTGGCCAAGGCGGGGTTTCTTGCGTTTGGCCCCGACGGTTTAACACCACTTGGCGGCTATCCCGGAAATGATGACGACGGGCGCGACATGCAAAAAGAACTCGACAGCACCAAACTGATGGAAGATTTCTTTGCCGCCTTCGAATTCCTTGTGGATTACGAACAAAGTACTGGCAAAGTTGGGGTTGTGGGTTTCTGTTATGGCGGCGGTGTGTCCAATGCTTTGGCGGTGGCCTATCCAAATCTGGCGGCGGCTGTGCCTTTCTATGGACGCCAACCCACCGCCGAAGAAGTGGCCGCGATTGAGGCCCCCCTCCTCATCCACTACGGCGAATTGGACGAGCGCGTGAATGCAGGTTGGCCCGCCTATGAGGCCGCTCTGAATGCGGAAGGGAAAACCTATGAAGCATTCATTTATGAAGGCGTAAATCACGGGTTCCATAATGACACAACGCCGCGCTACGACGAGGCAGCCGCAACACTGGCATGGGATCGCACCCTCGCCCATTTCGAAAAATACCTGAATTAAACGCTTCATAGGCATCTGCGTAAATGCAGGTGCCTATGATCTTCTGTGGCAATGTTTTAATCGAAACCTTTAGAAATCGACGCTGATGCGACGTGTAATGCCGACCTCGATTTTCAGGCTTTCGTCCGACCCGCCAAGGACGATTGGCGAATTCCCAGCGTCGCCCATGAAACGACTATAACCAGCCACAGCTTCAATCCCCCAACGTTCGTTGAAATCGTACCGCGCGCCCAACACCACACCAGCCGAAACGAGTCCGCCATTCGGGGCGTATTCAGAATATTGGCTCGCGGCCGCTTCGTCCGCCGTGATGCCAAAATATGTCTGGGTATATTTGTCGCTCCCAATCAGCAATCGGGGGCCGAGCGTCAGTGTCCACCCTTCGGCGGGAGTTGCTATAACGTCAAAACCAGCCTCGCCGACAAAGGATTCATGCCCAAAGAAGCCATATCTAACATCGGCAAATCCGCGAAAATGTTTTTCCTCGTAGCCAACCCCAAAGCCAAATTCCTGTGTCCAATCCACATCCGATAGGCCGGCCAACTCAGAGTAATCCGCCGAGTTTCGCTCGCCAATAAACCGTGCCGAGCCACGCAAGCCCCAGCCAGTTCGATATCCAACGGTCTGTCCTGATCCGTATTCAAACCCGTTCGGAAACCGAACATAGTCAAATCGAACCGAACCTCCTGGTCCGCTTTCCAAATCTGAGGACCCGAAATACGCCGACTCTCTTTGAGCGCCAAGTCGTATCCCAATAACCATATCTGGGTCCGCAGAATCCAAATACCCATTCTCGTCGAAAATACTGAGGGTTTCTTGCGCCACAGCCGGCAAAGCAAGCAACGAAGCACCCAGCGTAATCCAGATGCAAGTGTCGGAAATATTGAAGCGAGCCAAATGAAACCCCTGTTGAATTTGAGAAGAAAGCCAGAATAACCAGCCTCAATCCTATCACAAAGCACGAACAAGTAACTTAAAGAAATCCAACCCGTATGTAGAGTTTTCCAGATGGGTATTTCTAACACATACCCTTATTTTACTATCTGTACCTTCGGGGATAAAAGCCCCGCGTCCCTTGTATTGATCTATCCAGTCCAACACATTTACATTGCTCTAAACTGTAACCATTTATTTTCTAGGGGAAAATTGTTGATTGTTGCGACACGCCCCTTCGCTTAGACTTCCCAAAAAACTGGGAATGCAGGAAGCTTCCCTTAGACTTGGGGAACATCATGGCTTCTTTCGGCGACGCAAACACCGTGCAAAACGAGCCTGAACCGGCCACACTCCACCTCAAAGTGACCTATTTGCCGTATATCTACGGTAGCCTGTTCCTGCTTTTCATCACACGAATCGTCGCGATCTTCCTATTGCCGCTGACGGATACCACCGAGTCGCGCTACGGCGAGATCGCCCGTAAGATGATTGAAACCCGCGATTTCATCACCCCACAGTTTGATTACGGCATTCCGTTTTGGGGCAAGCCGCCCCTACATACATGGCTCTCCGCTGCGGGTATAAACCTCTTTGGCGAAAACGAATTTGGCGCGCGCATATTTATCTTTCTAGCGGCGCTCTTGCTGCTCCTTTTCTTCTATAAGTGGGCCAAAACCATTGTTGGCACCAACGCCGCTTTGATCTCTGTTTGCGTTTTGTCGTCTACGGGATTGTTTTTCGGGGCGTCGGCATTTGTTATGACCGATTTAGCGATGGCTTTTGGAACGACTCTCTCGATGATGGCGTTTTGGTCGATTGCGACACAGGGCAAAGCGGCGCGTATCGCGGGGCATCTCTTCTTTGTAGGGCTCGCAATTGGCATGCTGGCTAAGGGTCCTGTTGCGGTCGTCCTTACAGGTATTCCAATTTTTCTATGGCTGCTGATCGGCTGGCGCTGGCGCGTTTTGCAATACCTGCCGTGGATCACGGGGATGTTGCTTGCCGTCATTCTCACTGCTCCATGGTACTATCTCGCCGAGCAGAAAACACCCGGCTTCCTGCGGTATTTCATTATCGGCGAGCATTATGAGCGGTTTGTTGTCTCGGGGTGGCAAGGCGATTTATACGGGTCGGGACATTCGCGCGCCAAGGGCAGCATTTGGCTGGGTTGGATTTTGGCGGCTTTGCCGTGGTCGCTTATTGGCGGATACATGTTGTTTTTCCCGCGTAAATTGCGCACGGCGTTCAGGCTGGATAGCGCGGGTCTTCGCTCCTACTTGCTTCTGTGGACCATCGCGCCGATGATCCTCTTTACGCCTGCGGCCAACATTTTGGCGTCCTACGTCCTGCCCGGCCTGCCCGCTGCGGCGCTGTTGTTAACGATACTAACCGTGGATATTTTTGGCGCCACACCGACGAAAACAGTGCGCATTCTGTTTGGCTCTGGGATGGCACTCATGATCGGCGTCTTTGTGCTACTCTGTGCCGTCCTTGCGATTTCTCCCGACAGTCTGGACCTTCGCTCCCACAAGTCGACTGTCAAAATCGCGTCCCAACGCGTTGAGGCCCCCGTCTTTAACCTTTTGGGTGGCAGAAGCTATTCTCTGGAATTCTATACCAAAGGCAAGGTTCAGGTTTTGGCGGATTTCGATGCGATTTCCGGCCTAGCTGACAATGGTAAAACCGACGTCCTTCTTGTCGAACCGCGGCAGAAAGCGGAGGTTGAACAGGCCTTCGGTGACAGGTTCACATACCTTGGTGAATTCGGGCGCAAAGCCGTTCTGATCGAAAAAATTGAGGGTAATTAGATGAATGCCACGAAAACACACAAGGGCCCCACAACCGACACGTCAGAATTGAGAGTGAAAGCCCCCCTTCCCGACCTCTCCATTGTCGTGCCTGCGCATAATGAGGAAGGCAATATTGAGCAGACCATCAATGCGATCATGTCGGAAGTGGTGCGCCTCAATATTTCCACCGAAATTATCGTTGTCGATGACGGAAGTGCCGACGCCACCTTCAAAACCGCAAGCAACATGGGCCAGCATTTCCCCGTTTCTGTCCTGCGGTTGTCGCGCAATTTTGGTAAGGAGCACGCGATTTCGGCGGGATTGAGCGCGTCCACAGGCAATATCGTGGCGATCATCGACGCAGACCTGCAAGAACCTATTTCCTATTTAGAAGAAATGCTGGGCGAGCTTAAAAATGGCTATGAAATGGTCTATGCTGTGCGCGGAAATCGCGACGATGAATCCGTTCCAAAACGTTTATTTACTTCGGCGTTTTACAAGCTGCTATCAATGGGAAGCGATGTTGTTATCCCGCAAGATGCTCGCGATTTCCGCGTGATGAACCGTAATGTTGTCGATGCTTTATGTGCCCTACCCGAACGTAACCGCTTCATGAAAGGGCTCTATGGATGGATTGGTTTCAAGACCAAGGCCGTCCCTATTGAAATGAAACAACGCACCTCTGGGCGCTCAAGTTTTGGTTTCAGCGCCCTCTTCAAACTGGCCCTCACGGGTATTACCTCCTTCACCAATTTCCCGCTGCGGGTTTGGACGGGTGTCGGGAGTGTTTTGGCTATTCTCTCAATTCTATATGGCCTTTGGATCTTCGCCAAAACCATCATCTGGGGCGTTGATACCCCCGGTTTCGCCACCATTACCGTCGCTATCTTCTTTTTGGGGGGATTCAGTTGATCTCAATTGGGGTGATCGGCGAATACCTTGCGCGCGTTTTCACCGAGGTCAAAGGCCGCCCCGGCTTCATTGTCGCCGAGATTTCACGACCAGAAAATCAGGACGATTGATGCTCAAAAGTGTTCTGAAATTCGGACTAGTTGGCGGCTTGGCAACCTTGGTTCATATCACGGTTGGCATCCTGTGGATTCGGTTTGGATTGAACCCTTTGGTCGCAAATTTCCTCGCCTATATTACCGCGCTTATTGTGAGTTTTTGGGGCCACCACAGCTTCACCTTTAACAATCACAACCTCCCCTTGGGCAAGACGGCACCTCGTTTCTTAACAACGTCGGCGCTCGGTTTTTTGCTGAATGAATTGATCTTGGCGAGCCTTGTCGGGCTCAATCTTATGTCCCCGTCGAGCGCCCTCGCTTTGGCCACTCTTTTGGTTGCGGGTTTTACATATCTGTTGAGCAGGCGCTGGGTCTTCAACGACCCCTCACACTAGTTCGCCGCCACCTATTTCTAGGCAGCGGCGATAAGGACGTCTTTAGAAACGCTTCGTGTTTAAGCCATGCGACGCACAGCTTAGATCGATCAACCTACGACATTATAGCCGCGGCCGCGCATACAGTTTCTAACCAAGACTTCGCGGTTAGAGTTGTTCTGCAGTGCGCTCCCAGTAGCGCCGACGAGCGCTCCGATTGCAACACCACGGCCAGATTGGTACGTGCTCCCTTTTGAAATCGCGGATGCGGCGCCACCAACGGCAGCAGCTGTTGCGACCGTACCGATAGTACCTTCGTCAACAAGGGGCTGGGAGGCCGCGAGGTTTTGACATTGCGAGAGATCGTAGTTGTAGTTTGCGCTCACAGGTCCGTCGATGATTGGCGTATAACCCGCCCCTGTATTCGTACATGCGGTGGCCAAGAATAGAAGTGGCACGACTGAAATTTTCGTAAGTTTGAGCATGTTAATTCCCTTCAGAATTTTGATGACCTCGGTATCTTGTTCACTGAGGGGTTTCCTCAGCATACGTTGACTAAAACCAGTCTACCCTAACCACTAGGAGCAATCCACTCAATTTCTCGAAATGGAGCGCCTGCCGTAGCGGTCGCAAAAACGGGAAATTACCATTATCTTTCATAATGTTAGCACAAACACTCTCCCAACATCACGTGCCATTGTTATCGGATATCAGCCGGAAGAGATTGGATATCAGCCCGAACCTTCAGCAAAAAACTACTATTTCAAGCGGAAACAATATTCCCAATACCAACTGCCGTCTGAGCAAGAACAACAAATTTTAATTATTTAGAAAACGCGTTGGTCAAAACAATATGGATTAAACCGCCCTCTCAGCCTACATGTTAACACATTGTTAATAAATGAAATGGGCGGAACTATCAGATGATTAGGAAATCATCATCCATTCTCTGCCTTGTTTTGGCGGTATTGAGTGCAAGCCTCTTTGTCCGCCATGCATCGGGTGAGAATATAACCGCACAGAATAATGGCCGTGAACAGGTGACGGTTTCCGGCTCCCTTGTTACGCGGGCCAATGGCGTTGACTGCCCGCAAATCAAAACCAACGATGGAACGCTCATCGCTATTTCGTATATTTCGCCAGAAATTCCGATGGGAACGCACGTCGTTGTAAGCGGCGTCTACGCCATCGTGACCGACTGCCTCGGACGTGTCGTCGTGGCGCAAGAAACCACTGTATTTTAACGAGGACGGAAAACCCAAACCTCGATGCCCCCCTGCCGGTCGCCGTTTGAGTTTAAAATTTCACCAAACAAGGATTTCCGAATGCCCCATCCAATTGTAAATGACCCAATGCTGAGCCAACAATGGCATCTTCGCAATTCGGGGTCTGGGCTGTTTGATCTTAATATCGTTGGCACTTATGGGGGTGTGTCCCTTTGGAACGAATATACCGGTGCCGGTATCAACGTATTCGTCATAGATAACGTCCTATGCGCGGAATATTTGGCTGATTTGGCATCAGGTCATTGTCGTGTCGAGGCGTCTCAACACGTTCAAAGCATGGCTTAGTTCGGCTTTTTGGTCAACGACAGTCTCTCCCATAACAAACACAGAGTACGCTTTTGCGGCTCTCACCGTCCTTAAGACTAGATCATCGGGTCGCTAACACAGAAGGCCTGAACATTATCTACGAGGTCAGTTGCCTACCTCCACGGCCCTTACAGAGAAAGGTCCTTCTGCGATCGATCACCCCTCAAAGAAGGGGCGATAGGGTTCGCCATGTTTAATGATCCCATGAACAGTACGGGCCATCTTGGCGGCGATTGCGGTATATGCTTTGCGGCGCAAATGTTTGTTGTGGCGGTCCTTCGCGATGTAGCGTTCGAACTTGTCTCGAAAGCTGTTGGTCCGCTGCAGAATGGCGACCTGGCCTGCCATCCAGAGGGTGCGGCGCAGTCGGGCATTACCATATTTTGACAGCTTGGTTTGGCCCCGGAATGTGCCCGATTGGATCGTCGCGAGGTCCATTCCACAGAACTTTAAGAACTGTCGGTGATGTGCAAACCGGCGCAGGTCACCTGCTTCCGCCAGAATGGTCAGGGCGTTAACCGGACCGATGTCAGGGACCGATGTCAGCAATTGATAGTCAGGCAGATCTTTGAGAAGCGCCACGGCACGATCCTCAATCTGATTGCGTTGCGCGATGAGACTGCGACCTTCACCGAGGACCAAACGGAACATGCCGATCGCGTCAGAATCGGGAGCAATAGGCAGCCCCACAGATGCTTTGGCGGTCTCATAAATGTCAGCAAGCAAACGTTCTTTTGCAACCTTACGGCCCACAACGTCCCAGGCGTCAGCGGTAAATGCGTCCTTGCTCATGGCTGAGATAAAGTGTGGTGATGGATAGCGCTCAAGGAATGCAAAGAACCAGTCGCTGCGCGAGCTGCGGTGAAAGCGGTCGGCTTCGGGTAAATACAGCGGCAGGTAATGTGTCAGCACTCGGTGCCACAGTTCTGTCTTTGACTTGGACACGTGTCATGGGTTTTAGACAGCTCTTGGATGTCGTTCGTTCCACACACCAGTGGGTCGTGATAAAACTGCTCATTCCCGATCTCCATCATGTGAAGGATGGCCTGAGCGTCCTTGGGGTCGTTCTTGTCCCAGCTGTTATGCAGAGCTTCCCGGGTACGCGCCAAAGCCCATGACGATACCAACTTCACCTCAAAGCCTGCGGTTGCGAGGTGATAAGCAAAGGCGCGGTGGTAATTACCAGTCGCCTCAAAAGCTGCGCGCACTGGACGGCCATAACTGGCCAATGATGTGATCAACCGCTGGAAGTCCTCCATTTGGTTGAGGACAGTCAAACGGCGGCGGCGCTTTTTGCCTAGAATGGCTATCAAAACTTCATGCCGTGCTTTGGCGATGTTGATGGCCACTAAAACTGCTGCATCTTGTGCAATAACAATCTCGGTCATAGTCGGTCTCCTTTGCAGTGTGGTTTGTTGCAAAAACTACTGTAGGGACCTGAGGCGAGGCTATGACCACCTGCTGCGCCATTTGGGGGCTGCGCAGGCGGTCATAGCCTCTCAACCAGCATCATTCCGAAGGTGTTACGGATTTGACTATACTCACAAGGATTTGGCGGCCAATTACGCCACCCTTCTCGACTATAATTTCACCGATGATGATGACAACCCTTTTGGCATCGCAAGCAATTCGCATGGAACGGCGGTCATGGGTATCATTGGCGCGGTTGGGGATAACGATATCGGCACAACGGGTATCGCCTTTGAAGCAACCTTGGTTGGGTATCGGATTGAAAACTTCATTGGCGACGCTTGGCTGCAAAACGTCCGCGACTCAATCGCGAGTGCCGCGACGCGTGGCGCTGATGTGGTGAATATCAGCGCCACGCGTCGCAAACGACACCAGCTCTGAATTCTGCATAGGGTACGATGCGACGCGATTCACCGAGATTGGCGCTTCGATCAGCCTTGCCGTTTCAACGGGACGCGGCGGGCTCGGAACAACCATTGTTAAATCTGCGGGCAATTCGCGTGGGGCCCATTATGATGTCAATTCTGACCCCTGGACCAACAACACCCAGCAAGTCGTCGTCGCCGCCGTTGAACAGGACGGTTTTATCTCCAGTTATTCGTCCTACGGTGCTGCCAATTTGATTTCTGGTTTTGGCAGCTCGGGCGAAGTTGTCACCACGGATCGCACCGATAACGAAGGCTATACCACCACAAACTACATGAGCACGTTTAACGGCACTTCGGCTGCGGCGCCAATGGTCGCGGGCGTTGTTACCCTCATGTATGATGCCGAGGAAGGTCTTGGCTGGCGCGATGTCCAGACGATTTTTGCCTATACGGGGCGGCACGTCGGCAGTGTTGTCGACAACGCCACGTTTGCAGGTTCCGAACGCACACCGTGGCACTTTAACGCCGCCGAGAATTGGAATGGCGGCGGTCTGCACTTCAGCAATGATTACGGATACGGCCTTGTCGATGCGCATGCGGCGGTACGGTTGGCTGAATCATGGCTCACTATGGGAGCCGTACAAACAAGCCTCAATGCGCGGGGGAGTTTGGCAAGCGTTGCCGTCGCGGCCACGATCCCCGACGCGAATGCCACCGGTACCAGTTTCGAACTCCAAGGCGGGGAAGCTATTTTGGTGGAACGGGTCGCCGTCACGCTGACGTTCTCGACAACGTTTCTGGGTGACATGGTGATTTATCTAACCTCGCCGGAGGGAGAAGAGCACCTGTTAATCGCGAACCAAGCAGGAGGTGCCGTTTTTGACGGCGCTTATACGTTCGAAAGCCAAGCTTTTCGCGGCGAACGGAGCGACGGCACTTGGACTGTGCGGATTGCGGACGTTGGGCCAGGCGACATTCTAACCGTTTCGGACATCGTGTTGACCACCACCGGGTCAGAGATTTCCGCCGATGACCGCTATATCTTTACCGATGAGTTTTCCGATTATGCAGGCACAAGCAACCACCGTGTCGCCTTTGACGACACAAATGGCGGCGCCGACTGGATCAATGCCGCAGCGGTCACATCGGGGGTAACCCTCAATTTCGCCACGGGCACAGGGGTGATTGACGGCGTCGCCATAACCGTTTCGGGCGTTGAGAATGCCTATACGGGCGATGGCAATGACCATGTGGTGTTAGGGGATACCGCGACAACGGCCCATCAAATTCACCTTGGGCGTGGAAATGATTCCGTGGAGGTGACAGCAGAGACCATCGACGGCCTCTGGAACACTTATGACGGCGGACAAGGGAACGACACATTCTATTTCCACGTTGTTTCACAGTCGTCGGGGCATGTTATTAACTTGGAAGATGGCGTCATAACCTATGACGGCGTGGCCCAAGCTTCGGTTGCGCGTTTTGAGGCTGTCAACGTATCCGGTGCTGCGGGAAGTATCGGCACCTCCGCTCAGAACGTGTTTTACGCTCAAGGGAATTTCGGCAATACAATCGACGGGCGCGGCGGCAATGACTTCATCAACGCGGGGGGCGGCAATGACACGCTCATTGGGGGCAACGGGAACGACTACCTCGACGGCGGTACGGGAGCCGATAGGCTCTATGGCGGATTGGGAATTGATCGCGCAAACTACATTAATGCGGCGAGTGGCCTACGCGTCGATTTGCAAATTACGTGGTCCAATACAGGGGAGGCCGCAGGCGACACTTACTTCTCCATCGAAAACATTGGCGGCTCCAACCACAACGACCTTCTGATCGGAGATGCGGGTGCGAATTTGCTTCTTGGGCGCAACGGCAATGACACGCTCTATGGCCGAGAGGGTGTCGACAGGCTCTATGGTCAATACGGCCAAGATCGCCTCGCTGGTGGCACAGGAAACGATTTCCTAAATGGCGGTGTTGGCGCGGATACATTTGTTTTTGGCACAGGATCGGGAAGCGACTTTGTAGACGATTTTGTAGTGAATGTGGACAGGATTGAGATTTGCTCAGGCGCAAACAACTATTCCGATTTGACATTCACCACCGCAGGAGCGGACACGATCATATCCTTCTCGAACGTGGCCATTCGACTGGATGATGTTTTACCGGGGCAACTCGACGCGGGCGATTTCGCGTTCGTTTAGTCCAAAAGGATGTCCGCTTTCAACGAGAGTTTGGCGATGAGGTCCGCATTCACCAGATCATTGCCCTGTGCACGTATGAGGGCTGCCGCTGGCGACAGGCCCTGCCCTAACCAGCGCTCTAGGAGGCGTTGCTGCAAGATATCCCGTGACACCTTCAGCCGAAGAGAGATATCCCAAAAGGCCACCAAATCCCGCCAGTCTTGGGCATCAAACAAAAGATAATTCCCTTCGACGATCACTGTGTCACAAGCCTTATCGACGCGCCCTTCTGCGGCAATCGCGGCATCCAATGTGCGATCAAAAATCGGGTAGAAAACCTCATCCTCGGTCTGAATCCGCGCGACTAACATCAGAAACCCCCTGACATCAAAGGTTTGCGGTGCGCCCTTTTGGGCAAAATTTCCCTGCGCGTGTAATTGCGTGTTGCCCAGATGAAACCCGTCCATTGACAAAACCCGCGTGTCACACCCCGCCGCCGTCATTCGATCTGCCAAATCCTGCGCGAGGGTGGATTTCCCGCTGGCGGGTGCCCCCGCGAGCGCCACAAGGCGTCGCCGCCCCTTGCGTGGAGCGGCGAGGAGTGTGGTGCAAATCGCGTCTAGGTCCCTCATTCAGAACCTTCAGGTGCGTCTTTTGCGCCGGTCATAAAGGCCACGGCATCCGACATCGTATAGTCTTTGGGATCAATAACACACAGGCGTTTGCCCAACCGATGCACGTGGATGCGATCCGCGACTTCAAACACATGCGGCATGTTGTGACTGATGAGAATGATCGGAATCCCGCGCGATTTCACGTCTTGGATCATCTCAAGCACTTTACGGCTTTCCTTAACGCCAAGCGCCGCTGTTGGCTCGTCCAGAATGATAACCTTGGAGCCAAACGCCGCCGCCCGCGCCACGGCCACCCCTTGGCGTTGCCCGCCAGAAAGAGTTTCCACGGCTTGGTTGATGTTTTGGATGGTCATAAGGCCAAGTTCCGTGAGCTTTTCGCGCGCCGCTTTTTCCATGGCAGGGCGATCCAATTGGCGTAGAAATTTGCCGCGAAACCCCTTCTTGAGGAGTTCGCGCCCCATAAACATATTATCCGCAATCGACAAAGCTGGCGACATGGCAAGGGTTTGATATACCGTCTCAATCCCTTCCTTGCGCGCCTCAATCGGGGAGGCAAAACCGATTTTCTTGCCTTCGAGAAAAATCTCGCCTCCGTCGGGTTGCACCGCGCCAGAAATGGCCTTGATAAGGGTGGATTTTCCAGCACCATTGTCGCCAATTACCGCCAGAATTTCGCCCGGCATAAGATCAAAGTCGCAGTTATCGAGCGCCGTGACGCGGCCATAGCGTTTCACCAGATTGCGGGCGTATAAAATGGGTTCCATCAGACTGATACCTTTCTAATCCACTGGTCAACGGCCACAGCACTAATGATGAGCACGCCAATCAGCAGATATGTCCATTGTGCGTCGGCTCCCAAGAGGCGCAGACCCATACTAAAGACCCCCACGATCAACGCGCCAAACAACATACCCACGACCGAGCCACGTCCGCCAAAGAGCGAGATACCGCCAATCACAACCGCTGTGATACTTTCGATATTTGCCAATTGCCCAGACGTTGGAGACACAGACCCGATCCGCCCGATCATCGCCCATCCGGCGAAGGCGCAAATTAGCCCAGACAACATATACACCGAAATCAATGTGCGCTTAACATTGACGCCAGAAAGCTCAGCCGCGTCCGGATCATCCCCGACAGCATAAACATGCCGTCCCCACGCGGTTTGGCGCAGGACATAGGAGAGGAAAAGAACCAGCAGAACCATGAACATGGTCCCGAAGGTAAAGACCGCGCCGCCAATTTCCAGCTTTTCCCCGAACAGATGCAGCAATGGTGCGTTCTCGGAGATGTCTTGGCTGCGAATAGTTTCATTGGCCGAATAAAGGAAATTCGTCGCCAAAGCGATTTGCCACATGCCCAAAGTCACGATGAAAGGCGGCAATTTAATATACGCCACAAGCCAGCCATTAATGAATCCGACAGCCGTCCCCACCGCAAGGCCGAGCACAATTGCGAGTTCAACAGGCATCCCATAGCGAAAGGTAAATTGGCCCATCACGACCGAGCTGAGCACCATGATCGCCCCGACGGAAAGGTCGATTCCCGCCGTCAAAATGACCAGAGATTGGGCCGCACCCACAATGCCAACGATTGTGACCTGTTGTAAAATCAACGTCAGCGCGAAGGGTGAAAAGAACTTTGATCCCAGCAAAATGCCGAAAATCGCAAGGGAGGCCACCAAGACCACCATGGGAACCAAAGACGGCGTTTCATGTAGCGCATGTTGAATGCGACGCATCGGGGAGATGTGATCTTGGGAAAACGACGCGACCGTATCAGGACCGGCGACAGTGGTTTTCGGTTCGTTGGATAGGGGGGCATGGGGAGCCTCTCTGCCAAATGTAGCACAAAAAGGGGCGGGCCTTGGCACGCCCCTTTCACAGACTGAAGGTTTTATGGTCTAAAGATCAACCCCAGCAGAGGTCCGTGCCAGCTGCGGTATCGATTGACTCAACACCCTCGACGGCCTGATCCGTTACCAAAGCAACACCCGTGTCATAGAAGTCTTTACCCGGTGTCAACGCAGGTTTTGTTCCGTCTTTGGCCCAGTTGTTGATGGCTTCAACACCCAAAGCCGCCATGCGCAGCGGGTACTGTTGCGACGTCGCACCGATCACGCCATCTGCCACATTGGCAACACCGGGGCAGCCGCCATCGACCGAAACGATCAAGACATCATTTTCGCGACCAAAGGCTTTAAGCGCTTCATAGGCACCTGCGGCAGCGGGTTCGTTGATTGTGTAAACCACATTGATCATTGGGTCTTTTGCGAGAAGGTTTTCCATGGCTTTGCGGCCGCCCTCTTCGTTGCCCGCAGTGACGTCATTGCCAATAATGCGTGGGTCGGTTTCATCGCCCCATTTGTTTGGGTCGCCCAAATCAATACCAAAGCCTTGAAGGAAACCTTGGTCGCGCAACACGCCAACCGAAGGCTGGCTTACAGCGAGGTCCAACATTCCGATTTTAGCGCTTGCCGCTTCTGCGCCAAGCTTGGCGGCGGCCCATTTGCCAATCAACTCACCGGCCAGAAAATTGTCGGTCGCAAAAGTTGCGTCCGCCGCATCAATCGGCTCAAGCGGTGTATCCAGAGCAATCACAACAAGGCCCGCGTCCCGCGCTTGCGTCACTGCAGTTACAATAGAAGACGTGTCGGAAGCCGTAATGAGGATACCTTTGGCACCGTCAGCAATACATGTTTCGATCGCCGCAACTTGGCTCTCGTGATCGCCATCAACACGACCTGCGTAGGACTTAAGCGTCATGCCCAACTCGGCAGCTTTTGCCTCGGCACCTTCACGCATTTTCACGAAAAACGGGTTCGTGTCGGTTTTGGTAATCAAGCAAGCGCTTACGTCTTGCGCATAAGCACCGCCAGCGGTTGCAGCGACGGTAAGTGCTGTACACATCAATAGTTTTTTCATGGTCTTCCTCCCAAAAAGATCAACGGATTTATCAATGAAGTGGGCTCCTCCCCCTCCAAAACTGCGCCGTTTGAATTCGCAAGTTCCCCTTAAGGAAGCCTGATTCCCCCAAAGCTGTCAATAAATAAATAAACTTTATTTATTAATGAAAGAATGCCATCTTCCTTCCTAGAAAGGAGCGCGCTATGGTCAACGGTATGGACGGGAGCAAAATCAGAGGCTTAAGTGGCGGCGTGAATCAGAGCGGGGTTCGTAATCATAACGAACGCCTATTGCTCTCCATGCTTCAACGTCACGGCGCGATGCCGGGCATTGATCTTGCGCGCCACTCTGGTCTTTCCCCGCAAACGGTATCCGTGATCCTGCGAAAGCTCGAAAAAGACGGCCTCTTGCGACGTGGTGACCCAATTCGCGGCAAGGTGGGCAAACCCTCCATGCCTATGGCTTTAAATCCAGATGGCGTGTTCTCGTTTGGCCTCAAAATAGGCCGTCGCAGCGCGGATTTGGTGCTGATTGATTTTATGGGTGTTATCCGCCACGAGCTCAATAAAACATACTCCTACCCGATACCCGACACCGTCTTTGAGTTCCTCCAAGAGGGGCTTGATACGATCGCATCCAGAATGTCCGAGGGAGACCGCCGTCGCCTCTGTGGAATTGGAATTGCAGCACCATTTGAGCTGTGGAAATGGCATGATTTGGTGGGGGCGCCCTCGGAGGAATTTCAGGCCTGGCAGCACATCAATATCGCCCAGGAAGTTACCCGATTTAGTGACCTCCCCGTGTCGATTGTTAACGACGCTACAGCCGCCTGTCGTGCGGAGCACCTTTTTGGCCGCGGAAATGAATTTCGCGATTACGCGCATTTTTTCATCGGGTCGTTTGCGGGGGGTGGCATAGTTTTGAACAACACGGTTTTTGAAGGAAATCAGGGGAACGCGGGCGCGCTGGGATCTCTTCGCAGTACAGGTCCGCTCGGCGAGAGCCGCCAACTTGTCGACGTCGCGTCTCTGCATTTACTCGAAGGGCGCCTCATTGAAGCCGGCCTCAACCCAGAGGTTTTGTGGCGTCACCCGCAAGATTGGTCCACCCTCACACGTTACGTCGACCCATGGATTGGGGAAACCGCCCAAGAACTCGCCAAGGCCGCCCTTTCGGTGTGTTCGGTGATCGATTTTGAAGCCATTTTGATTGACGGCTCCTTCCCCGAAGATGTCCGCACCGAACTCGTTGAACGTGTACAACGCTATCTCGTGAACCAAGACACGCGTGGCTTGATCCCCCCGCAAATTGTGCAAGGCCATGTCGGAGAAAAAGCACGTAGTATCGGGGCCGCCAGCACCCCGATTTTCAATCTTTTCCTCCTCAACACCAACGCGGGTTTATCGGCGAACTAAACACATCCGGCGGGGTATTTGGGCGATGGGTTGCTTAAACCGCTTGTTTCTCGTCCACAACCTCCGCAAAGCGCGTAAAGAATTTTCCCGCCAGTTTCTTGGCTGTGCTGGTCATAAGACGGCTGCCCAATTGAGCGATTTTTCCACCAATATCCGCTTTGGCCGTGTATTTCAGAAGGGTATTCTCTCCGTCTGCCTCAAGGATGACATCGGCACCGCCCTTGGCAAAGCCCGCGACGCCGCCGTTGCCGTTGCCCGTAAGCGAAAACTGATGCGGTGCGCCCGAAGTGTCCAAGACTACATTGCCTAAAAATCGCGCTTTGACGGGCCCTACTTTCAACACAACTTTGGCTTCAAGCTCGGTGTCCGAATGCTTGATGAGTTCTTCGCATCCTGGGATGCACTCTTCAAGGATTTTAGGATCGTTCAGGGCAGCATAGACAACGGACACAGGAGCGTTGATAAGGATTTCGTCGTTTAATTCCAAGGGAGTATTCCTTTAGCAGCAGGGAAATTTGATACCGGCAAGAAGCTCGGTCTGTGAGGGTGTTAGGTTGGGAAAAATGCGCCTAAAGAGCGTTGTTACGAGGCGCGTTTCGACGATTTTGGGCTCTATTTCCAAAATCTGTGGTTCAACAATTGACGTCATCGGGGTCTCCTTTTGCACGCTGCAATTCGCGGCGTTTAAGCACAACTTCAGATAGGATCGAAAGGGCAATTTCATCAGGCGTGATCGCTCCAATATTGAGACCCGCAGGCGACTTAATTTGATCCAAAGCCACCTGTGACACGCCAGACGCGATAAGGCGGGTAACAAGGGTTTCAAATTTGCGGCGGCTCCCAACAAAGGCCGCAAATTTTGGCGCAGCTTTGATTGTGGCACGCAGCGCGGCCTCGTCCCCATTGCCTTGCGTTGCGATGACAACATATAGCAGCCCCGAAGTGGGCGCGTCAAAATCATGTTTACCGTCCACAGAATGCGACACCGAAAAATCAAACCGCTCCGCAAGGGCAACGAGCTCTTTTGCCACCGGACCTTCACCAAAAACAATCAACTCGGGTTGCGGCAACACGGGTTCCACAAAAATGTCCATCGACCCTTTGGACGGGCAGCCATTGCGGGCAAATTGAACGCCTTCGCGCGTTTCGCCCGCGCTCAAACCTTCTGCCGCAAGGATTTCCTCGGGCCGCAACGAAATAAACTGCGTGCAGCCCTCCGACAAGGCGGCCTTCGCTGCATTCCTTACCGCGGAACGAATACAGCCGCCGCCAACCCAGCCATCGGTGATGGTGCCATCAGCCAAGATAATCGCCTTGGAACCGGGTTTGGCCGATGTCGCGTTGACGGTGCGCACGACCGTGGCAATGGCAAAAGGCTGCCCCTGCGCGCGCAAATCTGATGCGCGATTTTCAAACGAATGACTGCTTATACCCATGCCAGTTCCCCCTCTAATTTCGCCAAACTCTCAAGCGTATTGGCCGCCGCAAACATATCCAAATACGGCAAGGCGGCCGCCATTCCTGCGGCAACAGGCGCGTAATCTTTCCACCCCTTCAGGGGGTTAAGCCAAATAATCTTGCATCCGCGTTTCTTGATATCCTTCAGGGCCTGCGCAAGGGCGGCGGGCGGGTCGGTGTCGTATCCATCCGAAAGAATGATCACCACGCTGCGGCCCGAAACAAACCGTCGCGCATAGGTGCGCGCGAACAAATCAAGGTTCGTCCCAATCTTGGACCCGCCGCCAAACCCATCCGCCAGCAGCGTCAATCGGTTAAGCGCGCGCAACGGATCATCGTCGCGCAAGGCCCCCGTGATCCGCGCAAGGCGCGTGTGAAACAGATAGGCATCGGCCGTCGAATCCGTGCGGATCAGACCCGCCAAAAAGGATAGGAAAACACGAGAATAAACCGTCATTGAACCAGAGACATCACAAAGAGCGGTGATTTGAACGGGGCGTTCGGGGCGGCGGCGGCGGGGCAAGCGGATGGGTTCGCCACCCGTCGACAAACTTTGCCGGACCACTTTGCGAAAATCGAGCTGTGCCCCTTTGCGTGCGGCAATCCGACGCCGAGACCGACGGTCGCGCATCGCGTCCGCCATCCGGCGGGCCACCAACGCCGCGTCCTGTATGTCTTGGGGTGAAACCAACTCGCGCATGTCTTTTTTCATCATGTTCTGAACGCCACTCGCAACAAGGCGGCCTTCGCCATCGGATTCGGCATCGCCCTGCCCCGTGTCTGGACTGTCGATTTCG
Organism: Falsihalocynthiibacter arcticus; assembly: GCF_000812665.2. Lineage (GTDB taxonomy): Bacteria > Pseudomonadota > Alphaproteobacteria > Rhodobacterales > Rhodobacteraceae > Falsihalocynthiibacter > Falsihalocynthiibacter arcticus. Next base: position 2,827,778 of record NZ_CP014327.1, on the reverse strand, counting down.
CCAGTCCCCGCACTTTGTTGGCCAGTGTCTTCCTGATTGGTCCTCGTGTGTTTGGCGACATTATTATTCGGACTTTTCACCACTTTGCTGCGGATACGCCCCTCGTTGCGCCAATAGGCGTCAAACAGCATCTGAAAGCGTTTTGCGTCATCTTCGCAAGCCGCGCAGACCGATTTGAGCGCCAGAAACACCTCCGTCATATCAACGGCTTTGATATGCGTAAGGGCTTCAACCGCCGTTTGCGTTTCCGAAACGCCCAAGGCAAATCCGTGCTCTCGCAAATGGGCCACAAACCCGAGGATGCGCGCGGAGGCTCCTGGATCGCGGCCTGAAAAACGCGTGACTTTGGTCATGCTGCTTTCCCCGCGAGACGTTGGGCCACTTCGATGGGAATATTCGCGCGGTCACTTTGCGTTTTGAGCAATGTCACCAATGTCGCGCGCAAAATCTGCAGATTCTCATTAAGATCATTGATCCCTAATCCGGTCAGCGCAGCAGCAAAATCCAACATTTCCGCGACGCCGGGGGTCTTTTCCAGCTCTTCTTTGCGTAAAGCCTGCACAAATCCAACAATTTGCGCCGCAAGCTTACCATCAATATCGGGGCACCTCGCCGCCAGAATTGCCAGTTCCGTTGCACGGTCTGGATACTCAACATAGGCGTAAATACACCGCCGCCGCAGCGCATCGGACAGGTCGCGTGTACCGTTTGATGTGAGGATCACATAAGGGCGCGATTTTGCAGTCAGCGTGCCAAGTTCCGGCACAGATATCTGAAAATCTGAGAGCACCTCCATCAAATAGGCTTCGAATTCTTGATCTGCACGGTCAATTTCGTCGATCAACAGCACAGGGGATTTATCCTGACGGATGGCTTGCAACAGCGGACGTTCCAAAAGGAACTCCTCCGAGAAAATCCTCTCTTCCACGGCCTTGCCTGTTTTGCCATCCTCCGCTGCTGCGCGGATTGCCAGCAATTGCCGCTGGTAATTCCATTCATAAATTGCGTGGCCCGCATCCAGCCCCTCATAACATTGCAACCGAATTAGCTTTGTGTCCAAGGCCGCAGCCAAGGTGCGTGCGACTTCGGTTTTGCCAACGCCCGCAGCGCCTTCAAGCAACAAAGGGCGGCCAAGTTTTAGCGATATATGCAACGCCATAGCCAGATCAGAGGACGCAATGTACCCCCGCTCTGCAAGCTGCAATTTGAGTGTTGTCCAATCTGACATAATCGGTTCGTCGGGCGACACGCAGTCGCCCGACACTCCTTTTCTAGCTGTGCAAGCCAAGATCATTGGCGATTTTCCAAATGCGCCATTGATCGTGCGGCATGTGCGACTGTTTCAAGCCAAAGGGCCGGAAAGCATCATGGACCGCGTTTGAAAACGCTGGAACGCCACCCACATTGGGGCTTTCTCCTACACCTTTTGCACCGATCGGGTGATGCGGGCTTGGGGTTTCGGTGAAGTCGGTTTCATAGGTTGGTGTTTCCCATGAGGTCGGCAGGAAGAAGTCCATCAACGTGCCCGTTTTGACATTGCCGATTTCGTCATAAGCAAGCTCTTGGCCCATCGCGATGGCATAGGCTTCTGTCGCGCCGCCATGCACTTGGCCTTCGATGATCATCGGGTTGATACGCGTTCCGCAATCATCCAACGCATAGAACCTGCGCACTTCATGCGTGCCCGTGTCGACGTCGATTTCCATCACACAGATATACGCGCCGAACGGATAGGTCATGTTGGGCGGATCATAATAGCTGACCGCCTCCAACCCTGGCTCAAGCCCTGGGATCGCCTGATTATAGGAAGCATAAGCGATTTCCGTCATGGTTTTGAACTGCTCTGGCGCGCCTTTGACGATGAAGCGATCAACGTCCCATTCCAAATCGCCGTCGTGAACCTCCAACAGATAAGCCGCGGTCATCTGTGCTTTGGCTCGAATTTTGCGACCCGCCATCGCGGCAGCAGCGCCCGCAACCGGAGTTGAACGCGATCCATAGGTTCCAAGACCATACGGTGCCGTATCGGTATCGCCTTCCTCAATCGTGATGCTGTCGGCGGAAATACCAATCTCGCTCGCTAGAATTTGAGCGAAGGTTGTGGCATGGCCCTGCCCTTGTGAAATCGTTCCCAAACGCGCAATTGCCGACCCTGTTGGGTGAATGCGAATTTCGCAACTGTCAAACATACCCATTCCAAGGATGTCACAGTTTTTCACCGGTCCTGCGCCAACAATCTCAGTGAAATGGCTCAGGCCAATGCCCAGAAGTTTCCGCGTTTCGCCGCGCTTAAACGCTTCGACACGCTCGGCTTGCTCAACGCGCAAAGCGTCATAGTCGACAGCTTTGAGCGCCTTTTCCCATGCTGTATGATAGTCGCCGGAGTCATATTCCCAGCCCAATGCGGATTGATACGGGAACTGATCTTTCTTGATGAAGTTCTTGGCGCGCAATTCAGCAGCATCCATGCCCAACTTAATCGCGAGGACTTCGATCATTCGCTCGATGAAGTAGGCCGCTTCCGTAACGCGGAAGGAACAACGATACGAAACGCCGCCCGGTGCTTTGTTGGTATAAACGCCATCAACGCCGAGGTAGGCCACGGGAATATCATAGGATCCCGTGCAAATGCTCATAAAGCCCGCTGGGAATTTGGTCGGATCGGCGCAGGCGTCAAAAGCGCCGTGGTCGGCGGTCACTTGGCAATGAAGGCCTGTGATTTTGCCGTCTTTGGTAGCGCTAATTTTGCCTTTCATCCAATAGTCACGCGCAAAGGCGGTGGCCATAAGATTGTCCATCCGATCTTCGATCCATTTCACAGGGCGGCCCGTGACAATGGAGGCCACGATGGAGCAAACATAGCCGGGATAAACGCCAACTTTATTGCCAAAACCACCGCCAATATCGGGTGAAACTACGCGGATGTTGTGCTCTTCGATCCCAGACAGAAGCGACGCTACCGTCCGCACCACATGAGGCGCTTGGAAGGTGCCCCAAAGGGTGAGTTTGCCGTTGACCTTGTCCATCGACGCGACACAACCGCATGTTTCCAACGGGCAAGGATGCGTGCGATGATAATACACGGTTTCTTCGGCGACGACGTCAGCATCGGCCATAACCTCGTCGGTCGCCGCCTCGTCACCAACTTCCCACAGGAAGATATGATTGTGGTGTTTGCGCGCACCATGCGCACCACTTGTTTGGCCGGCAAGATCTTCGCGCAGCACGGGCGCATCTGGCTCGAGCGCCTTGAACGGGTCCGTTACAACAGGCAGCTCTTCATACTCGACTTCAACTAGATCGATGGCATCGGCGTTGATATAGCGGTCGTCAGCGACCACAAAGGCAACCTCTTGCCCCTGAAACAGAACCTTGCCATCGGCCAGAACCATCTGCTTGTCACCGGCCAGTGTCGGCATCCAATGCAGGCCTAACGGCTCCAAATCTTTGGCCGTCAGCACAGCGACCACACCGGGCAATGCCATTGCGGCATCGATGTTGATCGACTTGATCCGCGCATGTGCATAAGGCGAGCGCACGAAGTCGCCAAACAGCATTCCGGGCATCTTGATGTCATCGACATAGTTGCCTTTGCCTTGAGTGAAACGCACGTCTTCAACGCGTTTACGCGAATGGCCGAGACCTTTAAGTTTCGTCGCACGCTCTACGCTTGTGGGGGTTTGATCATTCATTCTGCCGCCTCCTTGGCTGCGTTCATTTCTGAGGCTGCCGCCATGATTGATTTGACGATATTTTGATATCCGGTACAGCGGCACAAATTCCCAGCCATGCCAAAGCGCACGTCTTCTTCGGTGGGAGTGGGATTCTCCTGAAGCAAGCGGTGCGCACGGGTAATCATACCCGGGGTACAAAATCCACACTGAAGCCCGTGGTGCTCCCGAAAGGCATTTTGCAGAACGTTCATTTCACCAAGCGGTGAAAGGCCTTCGATTGTTGTCACTTCGGCACCATTGGCTTGGGCCGCGAAAACCGTACAGGATTTGACGGACTTGCCATCCATTTCAACGGTGCAGGCCCCGCAATGCGACGTTTCGCATCCGATATGGGGGCCAGTGACATTCAGTTTTTCCCGCAACACATGGATCAGGAGTTCGCGTGGCTCAACCAGCAGCTCTTCTGCCTTGCCATTTACGGTAAGTTTCAAATGCATTTTGCTCATGTTTTTCTCCTACGCAGCGGCGATGGCGCGGGTGATCGCGCGCGTGATGACGATGGAGGCCACGTGCATTTTAAACGCAACTGGGCCACGATTATCTTCGGTGGGGTCAATATCGGCCAGCGCATTGGCGACAGCGTTTTTGATATCGTCCGTGCTGCATTTGGTGCCAACAAGTGAGGCACTCGCCGCCTCGGACCAGATCGGAGTGTCGGAAAGATTGGTCATGGCAATGGAGGCTGCGGTACATTTGCCGCCATCCATTGAAACAAGCACCGCACAGGCCGCCGTCGCATAGTCGCCGATCTTGCGCTTTTGCTTCTCATAAGCATACCCGCCGCTTGTGGGATCAAAGCTGACCGAAACAAGGATTTCATCGTCTTCGCAGGCTGTCACATAGGCGGCCTCATAAAAATCACGGGCCTTCACCTCGCGCGTCCCGTCTGGCCCCGCCAACGTAAATGTCGCGTCCAAGCATTGCATGATGCCCGGCATGTCATTCGCTGGATCGCCATTGGCCACGTTTCCGCCTATCGTGCCACAATAGCGCACTTGTGGGTCGGCGATTTGCAGCGCAGCCTCGCGCAAAATGGGCGCAGCCTTGGCCAGCGCGGCGTCTGCGATTATGGAGTGCTGCGTAACCATAGCCCCAATGGAAATCTTGCCCCCGTCAACGTTAATCGCCTTCAATTCGGCGATATCTTGCAGGTCAACAAGGTGAGTCACGGCCGCCATTCGCAGCTTCATCATCGGGATCAAACTGTGCCCCCCCGCAAGAACCCGTGCCTCATCCCCTTGTTCGTGTAAAATTCCGACCGCTGATTTTACATCGGCGGGGCGGTGATACTCAAATGCTGATGGTATCATTGTCGACCTCCCTAATTGTCTAAACTGATTGGGGAAAGTCTGTGCCTAAAGCGGCGAGGTCCACGCATTTGACGCACCGCTTGGGTCGAAAAATTCACGAAATGCGAATAAGCTGCGCGAGTTGCGATCTAGATGAGGCCAAACGCCGTTCGGACTTCGGCCATCCGCGAGCGGCTGACGGGGACGGCCCCCAAGGCGGGGCTGCCCGCGAACAAACAAACGCCTGAGTCCTTTTTACGCTCAAAGCTCGTGACGTGTTCAGGGTTAATCAGGTAGCTGCGATGGCAGCGAATAAAGCTCCCCTCAAGCAGTCGACTCTCCGCTTCGGTGATCGACCATGGACAGAATAATTTATCGCTCCCCGTATAGATAATACTATAGTGGCCCTCGGCACGCAGGGCCGCGATTTCGGCAGGGCGAATGAACTGAACATGCCCATCTTTTTGATAGGGCACCGAGGTTGTGGGAGAGGCCGGTTTTCCTTGTTCAACCAACGGCACCGTTGCCGTAGGAGCGGGAATAAAGGTCACCCCGAGCAACAAAAAACCACCGCAGATAAAAAACGCAATAAGCGTGACGATCAAGGCCAGCGTTTCGTTGTCGATGAGGGCCGCCAACGACCCGACATTATCCACTTCCAAGTAGTTCGTTCCAGCCATCGCCAAAAAATGCACCGCGCAAACGGCGGTCCCAAAGGTGAGCGTTCCCAAAATGATACTGCGGTGCGTGCGTTCGCCGTAAGCGATTGCAAAGGTTCCAATGCCAAGCACCACCGACGACGCGACCGCGAGCAAGACACCAAACGGAGTATAAACCGCCGTACACAGCTGCATTCCCGACATCCCGATGTAATGCATCGCCGAAATCCCCAATCCGGCAATCGTTCCCGCCAAGATAATGCTCAAACGTGTTCGTTTGCGAAAATGCATAACTAACAAAGCGATACCGACCACAAGAATCGCCGTCAGCGCCGAAATCAAGGTTGTGAGAGCATCGTAATAAAACAGGATCGGCAATTGCAGCCCAAGCATGGCCACAAAATGCATGGCCCAAATACCGCCCCCCAAGGCCACCGAGGCCATCGCAATCCGCTGTTTACGCTGATTTTCAGGCAAAAGAGAGACGCCACGCGTCAACGCCAACCCCGTAAAACTCGCCATAAGGGACACAGCGACGGCGGCAAAGACAAACAGATAGTTATGTGAATAGTCTAAAAACACTCCGTCTCCTCCCGCGGCGCGAAATGTACAATTTGTGCTCATTGCTCGTCTATCGACAGTGACCTTGTCAAGGTTCAACACCGCCGGAGACTTCACGCCCCAGAGGTTCACCGTTGCCAACTTTGGTTCTATGCTCTGGCCTCCTGCCTTGAGGGGCCTGGTAATCTTGCTGTGTGGCAGCGACAACCCACGCCCATATTTTCATTTGGGATCAACGCCAAAATGACCTTTCTTCTTCGCCTGTTCCTGCCCTATGTTAATCCAAAGACCTCTTTTATATTTTTCCTTTTCCAGCTCAACAGGTGGCCCTTTTGCTCATTGCTCTCTCTGGTTTCCTCATTGTCGCGCTATGTGTCGTTCGAATTCTTCTGCGCCCAAACCGCGATCCCGCCGCGCGGGCTGCGTGGATTGCGACGGTCCTTGCGATACCGTTTGTCGGCGTGGCCGCCTATATTATGCTGGGCGAAACCAGCATCGGGCGCAAACGCCTCAAACGCATGAAGGACGTAAAAGCGACCTTGGAAAGCGCCCCCGACCCTGAGGGCGGCAGCCTTGCCATGTCCCAACCCAAAATTAAGGACGTGCATCTGCCGCTCTTTAATGTCGGGACATCGATCAGTGGGTTTGCGCCCGTTGGTGGAAACTCCGCGCGCCTTATGGACAATTCCAATGCGGCGATCGACGCGATGGTTGCCGATGTGGACGCCGCCCAAGACCACGTTCACCTCATTTTCTACATCTGGGTGCCCGATCGCAACGGTACAAAAATGGCAGAGGCCCTCAAACGCGCCGCCGCCCGAGGCGTGACCTGTCGCGCAATGGTCGACGACATCGGATCGCGCAGCATGGTGAAATCCGACCTCTGGAAAGAGATGGCCGCAGCAGGCGTGAATACGGCCGTCGCCCTTAAAGTGGGCAACCCAATCGCGCGTATTTTTGACGGTCGCATTGACTTGCGAAATCACCGGAAAATCCTCGTTATCGACAATAAAATCACCTATTGCGGCAGCCAAAATTGCGCCGACCCTGAATTTGTTCAGAAGGCAAAATTTGCGCCGTGGGTGGATGCCGTTATGCGCTTTGAAGGGCCGATTGTGCGCCAAAACCAACGCGTTTTTGTCGGCGACTGGATGGAAAGCAACAAAGAGGATATCACAAGCGTTTTGAGCCACCCGTATCCCGACTATGCTGAAGGTTTCCCCGCTCAAGTGGTTACTTCGGGCCCCACGTCGCGAGCCTCCGCGATGCCGGAAATGTTTGTGACCCTGATCTATTCGGCCACGCGCGAACTTTTCATCACCACGCCCTATTACGTGCCCGTCGACGCGTTACAGGCTGCGATTTGTGCCGCGGGCAACCGTGGTGTCAAGACGACCATCATTTTTCCAGCCCACAACGATGATTTCGCTGTTGGCGCATCGAGTCGCAGCTATTACGCGGACCTGTTGGCGGCTGGCGTTACGATTTACGAATATGAAGCGGGACTTCTGCACACAAAATCAATGACCGTTGACGATGAAATCACCTTCATTGGGTCTGCGAATATGGATCGCCGCAGCTTTGATCTCAACTATGAGAATAACATCCTTCTTCAAGACCACGACATGACCAAAGCAATGCGCGCGCGGCAAGAAGACTACTTAAAAGAGTGTCGCTTGGTCACAATCGAGGAAGTCGAGAATTGGAAATGGTGGCAACGTCTCTGGAACAATGCGCTCTCGATTGTTGGGCCACTTTTATAGGGGGCGTCGTTTAGACCCGCATTAAAACTCAGGTGAAACAGGCCGCACTTCTTATAATGAATGCGGCCTGTTTCGTTTGATTTAGTTACCGAGGTGAATAACCCGTTTTCCAAAAGCTTCGCCCCTCAGAAGACCAATAAAGGCCTCTGGTGCTTGCTCCAAACCTTCAATCATCTCTTCGCGATACTTGATTTTCCCTTCGCGCACCCATGCGCCCATTTCACTGGCGAATTCGGGATAGTATTGGCCAAAATCATCAAAGACGATAAAGCCGCGCATTGTAAGACGTTTGCGCAAAATTTGCCCCATCAGATAGTTCATCCGATCCGGCCCATCAGGCAGAGATGTTGCGTTATACTGCGAGATCAACCCGCAGAGTGGGATACGCGCCAAAGTGTTCAACAGTGGAAGAACCGCATCGAAAACAGCGCCGCCGACGTTCTCAAAGTAGATGTCGATGCCTTCTGGAACTGCTGATTTCAACGTCTCGGCAAAACCGTCGGCTTTGTAGTCAATACAGGCATCAAACCCAAGATTCTCAACAACATGCTGACATTTTTCAGCGCCGCCTGCGATGCCAACGACCCGCAGACCCAAAATCTTGCCGATCTGGCCCACGGTGGCGCCCACAGGCCCACTTGCCCCCGCAACCACCAGCGTTTCACCCGCTTTAGGCTGTCCGATATGCTTTAGCGCAGCCCAAGCCGTGAGGCCGGGCATGCCCAAAACGCCAAGCGCCCACGATGGGTTTTCCGGATTTTTGCCCATGTTAATGATGCCGGTTCCGTCCGACAGCGCGTAGTCCTGCCATCCGCCAAACGCAACAACCCAGTCGCCCTCAGCAAACCCGTCTAGGTGCGAGGAAACAACCTGCGAAACGGTCCCGCCAATCATTGGTGCATCCACATCAACGGGGGCCGCATAGGACGGCGCGTCGCTCATGCGGCCACGCATGTAGGGGTCTAGGGACAAATACTCATTTCGGAGCAACATTTGCCCTTTCTCGGGCACGGGTATGGCAACCGTTTCAAGCCGCAAAGTGTTGGCATCTGGCTCGCCTTTTGGTCTTTCGGCAAGTACCAGACGGCGATTTTCGGTTGTTGATTGTGTCATTTTTTCTTGTCCTTTTGTGTGTTCAATCGCGACGTGGGCCGAACTATTCATCATTTTCAGCGCCGCTCAAAGCGACAGCAATGCCAACATCGCTATTTATATCAATCCTTAGTGCGTCCTTACAAACTAAACTTGGTAGTTCACTTTGATAAATTCAACCTCTCGGGCCTAGAAAATCTTCAGTTCTAAGCATCGCTTTCTCAAACGCAAGAAAGGCGAAATCCCCAACTCGACGGAATGTCTTCATCTATCGTTCAGAGAGCTAAAATGCGTGAATGTCGTAACCAGACAATTCCAGTTTCGCCCGCAACCCACGCGCCATTGGAACCGCGCTTTCGCCGTCACCATGCAAGCAGATGGTATCAATCTGACACGGGATAACCTTACCGCTTTGGGCGATAATTCCGCCTGCTTCAAGCATCGCAACAATCCGCACCGCCGCCACGTCAGGGTCCGTAATAACCGCCCCCGGAGTGCCACGCGTAACCAACGTCGCGTCGTCGTTATAGGCCCGATCCGCAAAGATTTCGCCCGCCCACGCACAGCCCAAATCCTTTGCCACAGCCTCCATCGCTGTCGCGGTCAAGACCATCAGAATGATATCGGGCTGAACTTTTAATGCGGCCTCATAACAAACCCGCGCCATCGCCTCAGATTCCGAAGCCATATTCGCCAGAGCGCCATGCAGTTTTAAATGCCGAACCTCCCCACCAACGCTGCGTGCCATCGCTGCCGCTGCACCCAACTGATAGGTGACCATATGCGCAAGTTCAGCGTCCGACAGGGCAATGCGACGGCGCCCGAAACCTTGCAAATCCGCAAAGCCTGGATGCGCGCCAATGCCGACGCCCTTCTCAAGGGCCACTTGCATCGTTTGCGCCATTGTATCCGCATCACCTGCGTGAAAACCACAGGCGATATTGGCGGAGCTAACAACATCCAGAAGGGCCGCGTCATTGCCCATTTTCCATGGGCCGAAACCCTCGCCCATGTCCGCGTTCAGATCGATTGTCTTGGCCATTTTACGTCCTTTCCAGATCGTCGCCAGCGGTCACGCCACTGATCAATTGGTATGCGAGCAAATCCGCGATATCATGGGGGTCACGCAGGGCTGGCTGCACCTTGGTTCGCAGCACCCGCAACTGCTCGGCCTCATTGGGGGCACTTGCATCGGCAACCTCCAACGCTACCATTTCAAACCGCAAATGGGCTCCCGCCGTGGCCTGTGCCACAAGCGGTAAATCCTGTGCAACGACCGTGCCAATGCGCGGATAGCCCCCAACCGTTTGGCATTCACACAGTAAAACAAAAGGCACGCCATCCCCCGTCATTTGGATATCCCCCGGCATGATAAATTCGGACGCCAAGCCTTTGGGTGCAATATTGGCAAACGGCGGCTCCGAGGTCTCCAATCGCAGGCCTTGCCGGTTGGCCTGTGCGCTTCGGAGAAATGTGGTCGCTTGAAAGCGCGCCAGCGTTTCGGTGCTAAAGAATTCCGTCTGTGGCCCCGCAATCATCCGAATGGCTCCACCAGAAAAACGCGCGTCAGGTGTAAGTTTTTGCGCGGGTGCGGCGATGTTTAAATCCTGATTTAGCGCAAGAATATCCCCTGCTGCCAAAGCCTCGCCAACCCCTGCCACAAGGTGGGTCGAAATACTGCCCATCCACTCGGGCACAACCAATCCTGCGGCAGGGGTAAGGTAGCCATATGTGCCGTGCAACGCGCCGCCAATTGTCAGGCGTTGATTGGGCAAAAGGAGATGCGTCATGTTCCAGCTAACGGGTCGCCCATCAATACTCGCGCGCATTGGCGCACCCGTCAGGGCAAAGCGCATCGGCACATCACAGCTAAACACGCCGCCTATACCCGCCATTTCGATCGCGGGGATCACGTCGGGCAAACCTAACAACGCGGTCGCCTCGAACAAGGCAAGACGGTCCGCAGCGCCCCCCGCCGAAAGCCCCTGCGCGATACGGTTTGGCCGCCCCAAATCTTGCACGCTCATGCTGGGGCCTGCCCGCTCAATCGTCAAGGAGCCGCTCATCGGAGCACCTCGCAACGTGCGCCGCCAAGCCCGTCCGGATTATCCGCCGAAATGCGGGCCATTTCATCCTCAGTGACCGCAGAAAATCGCAATGCATCCCCCTGTTGCAAGGCAATAGGCTCGCTGCGTGTGGGTAAAAACGGCCGAAACGCGCAAAGCCCGATTTGCCGCCAGCCCGTCACACTTGGGTTGGCAAAAAGGACCAATTGGCGCACGGCCACGACCAAAGCCCCCGCTGGAACTTTAGGCGTCAATTCTGTTTGCCGCGGCAAATCCCACTGTGGCGGGAGCAGGCCAATATAAGGTTGCCCCGGCGCAAACCCAATAGTCAGCACCCGTAGGTCTGTGTCCGTCACATCGCTTATTGCCTGCGCCTCAGAACGCCCCGCCATCGCGGCGGCCTCCTGCAATTGCGGTCCAACTGTGCCGCCAAATTGAACCGGAATATGCCAAAGACGTATCGCGTCGGGCATTTCAGTCGCTTGCAAATCAAACCGTGCGAGCAAGGCTCCAAGCTCTTGCGCCAAATCCGCGCGTGTTGTGCGCAATGGGTCAAATTTGAAGAGGACCGAGGTTAATGCCGCTGCGATCTCTTGCACACCCTTTAGGCCTGCCGCATCCGCAATGCCGAAAAACCGCTGCACGGCACTTGTGGCCTGCGCAGAACTCGTCAAAGCAAAGCGCACAATCAGCCCGTCTTGCCCCATAGGCAGAACTTCAGGCGAAATATCTCCGTTGGAATTGGTCATTTCATGCCTTTTCTGGGTTCAAAAAAGATTCTGCTTGACCAGAATCGCAAAACAATGACAATTTGTCAACGTTATATCATTAAAAGACTGCAATCATAAAAACGCCATCAACGGGAGATCACAAATGTTAAAATATGCAGCCACGCTCGCCATGAGCCTTGGACTCGCCGCCCCAGCACTCGCGGAAACTTGGGACATGCCAACACCATATGGCGACAGCACCTTCCACACGGTCAACATCCTACAGTTTGCCGACGATGTCGCAAAAGCCACCGATGGCGCCCTTGAAATCACCGTTCATTCGGCGGGTTCTTTGTTCCCCCACGGCGAAATCAAAACCGCTGTGCGCTCTCGTCAGGTCCCCATCGGCGAGTTTTTCTTGTCTACCCTGTCCAACGAAGATCTGGCCTTTGGCATCGACAGCCAACCTTTTGTGGCCACAAGCTACGAAGATGCAACCAAGCTTTGGGAAGCGCAAAAACCAGTCATCACCGCCCTTCTCGCGGAACAAGACTTGATGCCGCTCTTCTCGGTAGCATGGCCCGCCCAAGGCCTTTATACCAACGGTGAAATCGCCGACATCGACGGGCTGTCTGGCCTGCGTTTCCGCGCTTACAACGCCGCCCTTGAAGAATTCGCAGCCCTCGCTAAGGCCGCCCCTGTACAAGTCGAAGCCTCCGATATCGCGCAAGCCTTTGCCACTGGCCAAGTGGAAGCAATGATCACCTCTCCCTCGACTGGTGCCAATTCCACGGCTTGGGATTTTGTGTCCCATTACACCGCGATCGACGCTTGGGTTCCTAAAAACATCGTTGTCGTCAACAAACGCAGCTTCGACGGGCTTGCGCCCGAAGTTCAAGCTGCCGTGCTAGAATCTGCCGCAGCCGCCGAAGTTCGCGGTTGGGAAATGTCCAAAGCAGAAGCCGCCGACAAGACCCAAATCATGGCCGATAACGGCATGATCATCGTTGAACCTTCCGAAGCTTTGGTCAGCGGTTTGCAATCCATCGGCGCGACAATGCTCGACAATTGGAAAGCAAGCGCAAGCCCCGACGCCTTGGCGATCCTGAACGCCTATCAAGAGTAACCCACATTACCCCAAGCGCTCCGCTGCTCACAGCGGGGCGCTTTTTGCTTTGGGAGGGGCACACCATGTTACGCACCAGTCTTGATCGACTCTATACCTTTGCCGCCGCCATCGCGGCACTTGCCATTGTGGCGATTTGCCTACTGGTAACAGCACAGGTCAGCTTGAATATCCTCGCGCGGATCGGCGGCCCTGATTGGTCCTACACCATCCCGTCCTATGCGGATTTTGCTGGATATTTCCTTGCCACCGCCAGTTTCATGGCCATGGCATATACGTTGCGCTCTGGCACCCATATTCGCGTCAACCTGATGGTTCAGCGCCTTCCGGAGCACTCCAGATGGATTTTGGAGATCGGAACGCTGGTTATTGGTGCGGCGGTCTCGAGTTATGCCACGTATTTCACCGCCGCTTTGGTACAGGAGAGCTGGCATTACGGGGATAAATCCACTGGCATTATCGCCATTTCCCTCTGGATACCGCAACTCACCATGGTCGTGGGCCTTGCGCTTTTGACCCTCGCTTTTGTCGACACGCTTCTCGAAAGCCTGCGCGCCAAATCCCCCATCCTCACTGACACCGGATCGGAGTAGCCCATGTCCGACCCCGCAATTTTCCTCCTCCTGCTTGGGCTTTTGCTCTCCCTTCTTGCTATGGGAGTCTGGGTTGCGATTTCCCTAACGATCATGGCATTGGCCGCGCTCGTTTTCTTTTCCAACGCGCCGCAAGGCCTCGTTTTGGCGACCACCCTCTGGGGTCACAGCCACAGCTGGCCCCTCGCCGCCCTGCCCCTCTTTATTTTGATGGGAGAAATCCTGCTGCGGTCGCGATTGAGCCAAGACATGTTCTCTGGTCTCGCACCATGGCTTGGCCGCGTTCCGGGCCGATTGCTGCACGTCAACGTGCTTGGTTGCGCGATCTTTGCAGCGGTATCTGGTTCCTCGGCGGCCACAGCAGCCACCATCGGACGCATGTCCGTGCCCGAATTAACCAAACGCGGCTACCCCGAACACCTGATCCTCGGCACCCTCGCAGGCTCCGCTACTTTAGGCCTCCTGATCCCGCCTTCGATCATCTTGATCGTTTATGGCGTAGCCACAGAGCAATCCATCGCCCGCCTTTTTGTTGCGGGTATCTTGCCTGGAATCATGCTGGTTTCACTGTTCGCGGGCTATGTTATGTTTAGCGCATGGCGCAATCCCTCGGACTTTCCTGCCGAAGAAATCACGCTCCCCTTTCGCGCCAAACTCAGAGCGTCCCGCCGTCTGATCCCCGTTCTACTCCTGATTGGCGGGGTGATTGGCACAATTTACACGGGCGTTGCCTCACCCACCGACGCGGCTGCCGTTGGCGTGGTGCTTGCAACCATTCTAGCGCTCAGTTCTGGCGGCTTTGGCTGGGAGCAATTCAAGGAAGCGCTGATGTCCTCCACGCGGACCTCCTGTATGATCGCCTTTATCCTTCTGGGCGCGGCATTTTTGGCCATTTCCATGGGCTTCACTGGCATCCCGCGCCATCTGGCGGAATGGATCGCGACGTTCAACCTTTCGCCCTATGCACTGCTTGCCGTACTGACGGTTTTCTTTATCGTTTTGGGGTGTTTTCTGGATGGTATTTCGGTTGTCGTCCTGACCACCTCGATCATCCTACCCATGGTCGAAGCCGTGGGCATTGATCCGCTTTGGTTCGGGATCTACCTCGTTCTAGTCGTCGAGATGAGCCAAATCACGCCGCCTGTTGGCTTCAACCTCTTTGTCATCCAAGGGCTAACGGGCATCAATATCCTGCGGGTTGCGCGTGCGGCTTTGCCGTTCTTTTTCCTGTTGCTGTTTGGCACCCTATTGATCACGATCTTCCCGCAAATCGTCACCTTCCTACCCGACGCAATGAATAACTAAAGCGAGGCTGCCGCGCGACTGGCTTGATCAAAAAGGCCCGACATAGCCCGAAGCGCGGCAGCAATCTCTCGCAACTCTTCGCCCGCCAATCCCGAATGGGGCAAGGATTCGAGTAGGCATTGCGCCCGCACATCACGGTAGCGTTGGCACAACTCTTGGCCCGTGTCCGACGCCTTGTAAAACACCTCTTTACCACGCTTTTCCGAAGTCAGCAGCCCAAGCTTTAACAGTTTTCGCAGGGCGTAGGTTACCGTATGGGAATCCTCAATATTCAGTAAAAACGCAATATCGGTAAGGCGCTTTTCACGATCCCGATGATTGGTATTGTGCAGCACCAGAATTTCGAGCGGTGACAATTCGGGCATACCCGCCGCCGTCATACAGCGCTGCATCCAACGATTGAAAGCGTTATGAGCAATGATCAGCCCGTATTCAAACTCCGACGCCTCCCAGCCATCGCCCTCCGCCAAGTGACGGGATGAAACAATACGGCGATTATTCGGGGGCATGGTCATAGTAACTCGCAGATAAATTAAAGATAAAGTATCAACATAATGCGACTAATACTTCGCATTCGCAAGCTTTCTAACAGCAAAAATACACGTGAATTACCCGACCGAATGCGAGGGTTTTCGTAACGACATTGACGGCGTGAGGGACAAGAGGCTTTTGGAATAGTCGCTTTGAGGATTTTCAAAGAACTGCTCAGAGGGGCTCGCCTCAATCACTTGCCCGCCCTTCAAAACAACAACATCATCGGCCATCTGCCGCACCACGGCGAGGTTATGGCTAATGAATAGGATCGTTAGCCCAAAGCGATCCTGCAAATCTTTGAGCAGATTAAGGATTTGCGCTTGAATGGACACATCCAACGCCGAGGTCGGCTCATCGCAAATCAGCACTCGCGGACGCGCCAAGAGCGACCGCGCAACGGCGATCCGTTGACGTTGGCCGCCGGAAAACTGATGCGGATAACGGTCGATTGTGTCCGCTGGCAAGCCCACCAATGAGATCATCGCGGCACATAGTGCCCGCCGTCGCTGGGCATCTGGTTCAAGCCCATATAAGGATAGCGGTTCCGACAAGATCGCTCCAATCCGATGCCGTCCGTTCAAGCTAGAATAGGGGTCTTGAAAGACCATCTGTATCAACCTGCGAGAGGGATCTTTTCGACCACGATCTCGTGCGAGTGGCAACGCTTCATCGCCAAGGCGCATGTGCCCTGTTGCGGGTTGGATCATCCCAGAGATCACCCGTGCAAGCGTCGATTTCCCTGACCCACTTTCGCCGACCAGTCCCGTAACGCTTCCCGGCTTGACCAAAAATGACACGTTATCCAATGCGACGAGGGGCGCAGGTTTCTTAAAAAGGCTCGTGCGAGTTCCGAAAAAACGCACCGTAATATCTGTGACGTCCAAGCCTTCGCCCAAGGTTTGCGCGCCTTGCCGAAGCCATTCGCTCGCATCCTCGCTCGCCTGCGCCGTAGACGGCAAGGTACTTTCTGGCACAAGGAAGCGTTGCATTTTATGATCTAGCGGAGGAACCGCCGCCATCAAGGCTTGGGTATATTCATGTTGCGGCGCGCCAAGAACTTGCTCGGTTGGCCCCGTTTCAACCACTTTTCCCCCGCGCAGCACGGTCACCTGATCGGTGATTTGGGCGATGACGCCGATGTCATGGGTGATTAGGAGAAAACCAATGCCACGGGTGTCTGCTGTTCTGCGTATTAGTTCCAAAACTTGGCTTTGAACGGCAACGTCCAATGCGGTTGTGGGTTCGTCCGCAATGATCAATTCAGGGTTCGTACAAAGCGCCAAAGCAATCACAACCCGCTGCCGCATCCCGCCCGAAAACTGGTGCGGATAAGCGCGGATGCGCTGCGCTGCGTTTTCAATGCCAATTTCTTCGAGCAGGTCGATCGCCCGTTGTCGGGCCTCGCTGGCGTCGATCCGTTCATGCGCGAGGATGGTCTCGATCAATTGATCTTCAATTGTCATCAACGGATTGAGGCTGGTTTGCGGATCTTGAAAGATCATCGAAATACGCTTACCACGCACGTTATGCGCCTCATTTGGCGAGAGGCCGCGCAGGTCGGTTTGATCCAACGTTAATGTGCCCGCAGCAATCCGACCGGGAGGCTGTAGCAAGCCGATTATGGCCGCGCCGATGGTCGATTTCCCCGCCCCGCTTTCACCGACAAGCCCATGGATTTCCCCCGGAGCAATCGTCAGGGACACGTCCTCAATGGCGGTAAAAACCCCATGACGCCCCGGAAATTCGACAGTAAGACCTGAAACTTCCAGCATCATCGCACCTTCGGATTAAAAACGTCGCGCAGAAAATCGCCAAGGATGTTAATCGACACCACAAGCGCCACAAGGAACAGCGTGGGCACCCAGAGAATCCACCACTCACCCGACAGTAAAAACTGCATACCAATGCGGATCAAGGTGCCGAGAGAGGGGCTGTCGGCGGGGAGGCCGATGCCGAGGAAGGACAAGGTCGCCTCAAGCAAAATCGCCGAAGCAAGGTCGACCGTCATGATGACCAACAGCGGGCCGAGGATATTGGGCAGGATGTGATACGTCATCACCCGCAAAGGATGTTGCCCCATCATGATCGCCGCTTGAACGTAATCTTTGTTGCGTTCCACAAAAACCGATGCCCGTGCCGTGCGGGCAAAATTCACCCAAAGGGATAGCGCAATGGCCAGTGTCAAAACCGCCACGCGAAAGCTCTGTTGAACATCCGGCGGCAATAATCCGCGCGAAATTCCATCAATCAAAAGTGCCGTCAGGATCGCGGGAAGCGCCAGTTGTACATCGGCAATACGCATTACAATGGCATCAAACCGGCCGCCGAAATACCCCGCGGCAAGGCCAAGCCCAATGCCGAGCACCGAGGCAATCGCCATCGCCATCAACCCGATGGTGAGCGACAGTCGTGCGCCAAAGAGTATCGCCGCGATCATATCCCGCCCCTGATCGTCCGTCCCCAACGGAAAGCGCGGATCGCCCCCCTGCCAAAGCGGAGGCAGGAGGCCATCCATCAGCGAAAACGACGCGAGATCATAGGGGCTGGTCGCAACAATCCAAGGCGAGAGAAGCGCGCCACCGATAATCACAATGGCAACAATCGCCGCCAAAACCGCCGCAGGGCTACGCCAGAAAAGCCACATCCCGTCGCTTCGCCAAATACGCCCCAACATCAGACGTCCTCCTTCACGCGCAACCGTGGATCAATGGCGAAGTATAATAAATCGACCAGTAAGTTCACGAGGACAAAGAAAAAGGCGATGACAACTAAATAAACGCCCATCACCGGAATATCGACAAACCGAATGGATTCAAGGAACAAAAGCCCCATCCCCGGCCATTGGAACACGCTTTCGGTGACGATGGAAAAGGCGATCACGCCGCCGAATTGCAAGCCAATGATCGTGATAACGGGGATCATCGTATTGGCCAAAGCATGGCGGAAATACAGTGAACGATACGGAATGCCGCGCGCGGTGGCAAAGCGGATATAATCCGATTGCATCACTTCCATCATTTCCGCGCGCACCAATCGCATTGTCAATGTGAGTTGGTAAATGCCCAAGGTCAGCGCAGGCAAAAGGAGCGACCTCCAGCCATCTAAAGTAAAGAGCGACGAGGTCCAGCCACCAATTTGAACGGTCCCTCCCCGTCCGAATGTCGGCAACCAACCCAGCTGAACCCCGAACAGAAAGATCAAGAGAATGCCAATAACAAAGGTCGGAATGGACACCCCGACAAGGGTTGTCAGAAGGATCGTTTGGCTTGTGAGACCCTTTGGCCGTAGGGCGGTAAAGACACCCGCCGGAATACCAACGAGCAGCGAAATCAGCAGGGCAACAACCCCAAGCTCGAGCGTCGCAGGAATACGTGTGGCAATCATGGAGGCCACGGGTTGGCGCGTTCGGTAGGAATAGCCGAACTCCCCATGCAGCAGATCACTGGTGAAGCGATAAAACTGCGCAACAATTGGATCATTCAGCCCCAATTCCTCGCGCAGTCTGTCTTGGTCGGCGACCGAAGTCTCGACCCCCGTCATTTGGCTCACCGGATCGCCAACGAAGCGAAATAGCGAGAAAGCCAAAAAGGCGACGGCGATCATCACAAATACGGATTGGATCAACCGCTTGAATATAAACAATGCCATCGCCTTGATTTCTCGATATTTTTCTTAGTTCACTGTCACCCAGCGCAAGATAAAGAAGTTATCCGCGCGTTGGGTAAGGTCGATATTGTCTTTGGATGCCCAGATGAGCGGCTGGGTATAAAGGGGAATATAGGCCACCTCGTTTTGGGTGATCTCAACGATTTCGTCGATCATAGTCTGACGTGTAGTTGGGTCGATTTCCTCTTGGATCAGTGGCAGCAATTCATCGACGCGTGCATTGGAATAGTTGCCAAAGTTCCACGATCCGAGCTTTTTCTCATCGTCTTGCGAGTTCAGCAAAAAGCGGATCGGGTGCTCGGCGTCGAACGTGCCGGGGGACCAACCCAACAAGAACATATCGAAATCGTCTTCGCGAAGTTGTGTCCAGTAATCGCGCACGGGTCCGGTACTCAACTCGGCATTCAGACCCACAGCGGCAAACATGGATGCGGCGGCGCGACAGAGGGCTTCGTCGTTGATGTAACGGTCGTTTGTACATTTCAGACCGAAGGAAAATCCGTCGGGATAGCCGGCCTCGGCCAGCAATTCTTTTGCGCGTTCGGGATTGTATTCCGGCCGGTTGGTGTGGGCGTTTGAGTAGCCGGAAATGCCTTCAGGTACCAACTGATTGGCCGCCTCAATTTTCCCGCGAAAGATGACGCGATCAATGGCATCCATGTCAATTGCATGGGCCGCAGCAAGCCGGACTTTGGAGTCCTGAAAGGGGTTGGCATCAGTGACATCAGAAGAATACAGCAACGCGTCGTGCTCATGTCCAAAACCAAACATGATCACGCGGGTTTCTTCGCCTTCCAAAACCTTAAAGCCATCGCGGCCTTCGACTTGTTCCGCATCCTGCAATGGAATGGGTTGGATGAAGTCAATTTCTCCTGAAAGCAAAGCCGCCAATCCGGTAGACGAATTGCCGATGGGCGTAAAGATCGCCTCCGTCACATTGTGCTCGACGTCGCCCCACCATGTGGCATTTGGCGTCAGACGTGTTTCAACACCGGGATCGCGACTAGCCAAGGCAAAGGCCCCTGTTCCGTTGGCGTTCATCGTGGCGAAATTCTCGGCGTCGCGGGCGGGAAGGCTTGCATCATTGCTCTCGGCCCAATCCTGATCGAGGATCATGAAGTTCGCGATGCTGTCTGGAAACAACGGATTTGGCGCTTCGGTTATGAAATCAATGGTGTAGTCATCCACGATCCGCACTTCGGTTACTGGTGCAAACCAAGACCGCGTGTCCGCCGCCTCATCGGAAGCCCGTTGGTACGAAAACAAAACGTCTTGCGCATTAAACGCGGAGCCATCCTGAAAGGTCACTCCTTCGCGCAAGTTGAAACGCCATCCATTTTCGCCAAATAGAGGCTCCCAAGAGACGGCCAACGAGGGTTCAATCGTCATGTCGCGGCCACGACGCACAAGCCCTTCATAGATATTATTCAGAAATGAAAGGACAGGTGTCGAATTAACGGCATGTGGGTCCATCGTTTGCGCATCCGTCGTTGAGGCCCAACGAAATGTTTCTGCGGAACCTTGTGTCGCGGTCAAAGCAAACAGTCCCGTTAAGGCCGTGCTCAGCATAAAACTTGTCGATTTCATTGAGTATCTCCCGTGGAATTTTTTGACTTTTTAGTTGGAAACAGTTTTACCGCCACACTTGCGAGCGTCAACTATCGAAAACGTGATGAGTCCGCGCCAAAGTCTGATTGGCAACCCTACGTAAATGTGTTTGCGCACACAAGTAGCGTGTCAAACGACCGTTACGACCAGCTTTCCCATGCCCTCGATTGTGGCCTCCATAATATCCCCGACCTCAACGGGTCCAACCCCAGCAGGCGTTCCCGTGAGAATAACATCGCCCGGTGCAAGTTCGAAGTACTCCGACAAATAGGAAATCATTTCCGGCACCTTCCAGATCATTTGGTTCAGGTTGCCCTCTTGACGAATATCGCCATTCACCTTCAATTCAACGCGCCCTTGGTCAGGATGGCCAACCGTTGAAGCAGGGTAAACTTGAGTGATCGGCGCGGAATGCTCAAAAGCTTTGCCGATTTCCCACGGGCGACCCATTTTCTTCATGCGCGCCTGCAAATCACGGCACGTCATGTCGAGGGCCACGCCGTAGCCAAACACATAGGCCATCGCTTCGGCCACAGGAATATTACTGCCGCCAGACTTCAACATCACGGCCATTTCGATTTCGTGATGCACATCCCTAGATTGAGACGGATAGGAAAACACGCCCGAAGCATCAAGGTTGTTCGGGTTTTTCTGAAAGAAAAAGGGCGGTTCTCGATCTGGGTCGTGGCCCATTTCAAGCGCATGTGCGGCGTAGTTGCGACCAATGCAATATACTCGCCTTACGGGGAAGAGCGCATCAGTACCTACAATAGGCAGCGCAGCAGCCAAAGGCATCTCAAAGGCATATTTGGCCATTTCTTTCTCCAATTTCATCTTTAACGCCCCCGAAACTAGGGGGAAGATAAGTCCGTTTAAAACTCAAACACTTAAATCAAATACAATAATTCCATCGTATCCGCCGTTGCACATCGCGACCATTCGTGCGCCCAAGGCCATGTGATGCGGGTGGTTTGCATAGGCCAACAGGGCATCACGATTTTCAAACGTCACGACAAACCCATCGCGGTACGCTGGGGATTTATTCTCAAAATCGAGGTTAGGGCCAAAGCAATAGTCCAGCATTCCGGGCACATCTGCGGCCACCTCGGCGAACCCCGCCAAAACGGCGTCGCGCTCTTCTTGGGTGTATTGCGGTTGAAAATCGACGAAAACACAGTGCTTCAACATGGGAAATTCCTTATTCTGGTGATTGCAAAGATGAGGGCACGACGCTCGACTGTCTGATTTCCAGATGCACCGGAGCACGGTCGGGGCACATCGGCTGAATCCCCGTTTCAAGCCAATCCAGAACGATCCTCGAACTTTGCCGCCCAAATTCCGCGATATCGCAATGAACCGAGCTAAGCTGCGGATAGACGTGGCTGCATTCTTCGATGTCATCGAACCCAATCAGAAAGAAATCCTTGCCAACAACGACCCCCGACTGTGCAAATGCGGACATCATCCCCAAGGCAACGAGATCATTGAAACAGATTGCCGCTTTGACTGTCGGATGCTCCCTGAGCAGTTTAAAAGCGACTTCCCGACCAAAGACCCGCGTGGCCCGCCCGTGAAAAACATGCCCCTGCAAGCCCTTATCAATTATCCCAGTTTGATAGGCCGACATGCGTTCGCTAGTGATGGCCACGCCCTTTTCACCGCCGACAAAGGCAATCTCGCGAATGCCTTGACCGATCAAGTGCTCAACCGCCAACTGACTGCCCGCACCATAATCAAGCGAGTAGAACGGAAAAATATCCGCGCGCATATCCGCTTGTCGCAACACCTGAAGGGTTGGAATGCCCGACTGCGCGATTGCATCAAAGGTCCCTTTTGTGTCGCCATAACACGGAGAAATCAAAAGCGCGGAAACCTCATGTTCAAGCATGGATTGGATCACTTGGTGCTGAATTTTCGGGTCTTCATTTGAATTCGCAATCACCGTGGCCAGCCCATGATCGGAAAACGCCATCTGTGCGCTTGCTGCAAATTCGGTGAAAAACGGGTTGCGCAGGTCATTGATCACAAGTCCAACAAGCCCCGTGCCCGATCCGCGCAACGTTGCTGCGGCGCGATTGCGGACATAATTGAGCGCTTTCATCGACTCCTGCACCAATTTGCGCGTGTCGTCTTTGACCAAGGGGCTGTTTTGAACCACCAACGAAACGGTCGACTTTGACACGCCCGCATGGGCGGCGACGTCGATTATTGTTGGCTTTTTGTTCATTCAATGACCTTTATTCGATTCCATGCAGAGATAAAAGTTGCTTCATTCGATAGACAGCCAAATCCGGCTGGCTAAGAAGGCGGGCCTGATCGGCCAAACGAAACACCTCGGCGTAGTGCGCGATTTCACGCGAGGCTTGGAACCCAGCGGGCATAATAAAATGGCTCTGGGCGCCATTGAGCCACGCGAGAAAAGCGATGCCTGCTTTATAGAACTGCGTCGGAGCTTTGAATATCTCTCGACTGAGCGGAACCGTAGGGCCAAGAAGCGCATGGAAGGTTGCGGAATCGCCCTTGGCCAAGGCCGTAAGCGCTTGCGAGGCGGCGGGAGCGATGGCGGCAAATATCCCGAGCAAAGCGTGTGAAAACCGTGTTCCGTCCCCTTCGATCAAGGCAGCATAGTTAAAATCATCGCCGGTATAAAGGCGTACAGACTCTGGAAGACGCGCCCGAAGGGCCTCCTCGCGGCTTTGTTCCAGCAGCGATATTTTGATGCCGTCGATCTTGTCTTCATGCGCCGTGATGATGTCCAAAACGGAGTCCGCAGCGGCGTCCAGATCATCCGCCCCCCAATAACCTTTGAGGTGCGCGTCAAACATATCGCCAAGCCAATGCAGGATGATTGGCTCCTTGGCCTGCTCAATCAAGCGACCGTAAACACGGGCATAGAAATCTGGACCCGTTCCCGCAGCAACCATAGCGCGGCTTGCCATGATGATGACTTGGCCACCTGCCGCCTCAATCGCTTCCATTTGTTCGGAATAGGCGCGAATGAGCATGTCTTCGGAGGTCAACGCGCTGATGTCGTATTGATCGGTGCCCGCACCACAGGCGACGCGCGGTTTTAACGGATGCGCTTTGGCCTCGATCATCGTGCGTTCAATCAATTCCTTGGCTGTGAGCCAATCAACCCCCATCCCGCGTTGGGCTGTGTCCATCGCTTCCGCCAACCCGAGACCCTGATCCCAAAGCGTGTGGCGAAACTTAAGTGTATTTTCCCAATCCACCGCAGGGCGTCCCACCCATGGCGCGCGTTCGGCCAACGGATCAGAAACCACATGCGCGGCGGCAAACGCTGTGCGGGTAAAAGGAACCGACGGCACTTGCGGCACCAATGGATCGCCAATCAATGTGTAGGTTTTGAGCGTATTTTCATATGTGGGTAAGCGCATCTATCAAAGTCCATGTTCAGCGCGGATCATGTCGGCTGCTTTTTCCGCAATCATGATCGTTGGCGCATTTGTATTCGAGGAAATAAGGCGTGGCATGATCGAGGCATCCACGACCCGCAATCCAGCAATGCCGTTGAATTTAAGCTGTGGGTCAACTACTGCCGCCGCGTCCGCGCCCATCCGGCATGTGCCTGCGGGGTGATGATCGGTTTTGGCGTTTTGGCAGGCAAAGTTGAAATAATCCTCGTCCGTGCGCACATCTTTCCCCGGGAGGATTTCCGACTGCACGAAGGGCTTAAGGGCATCCTGCCGCATAATTTCTTGGGCAAGTTTTAACCCGCGAATGGACATTTCACGGTCATGCGGATCGGCCCAGTAGTTTGGATCAATCAACGGCGCGTCGGCGTGATCCGCTGTCGCAAGGCGCACGGTTCCGCGCGAACGGGGCCGTAAATAAGCCGAATTCAGCGTCACACCCGGATTGCGCATTTTGCTAACGCCCGCCTCGATGCCCGACCCAAGACCGAGGTGGAATTGAATATCGGGCGAACGCGCCCCCTCCTCCGCGTACCAAAAGCCACCGGTTTCAAACAAGCTTGAGGCGACGGGCCCGCTTTTGGAGAAGATGTATTGCAGGCCCGCGACCACCGACCAATACGGCTTGGCATATTTGTCATAGGTATGGTCGCCCGTGCATTCCGAAATTGTGAAAAGATCAAGATGATCCTGTAGGTTTGATCCCACTTCGGGCTGATCAAACGTCACATCCACGCCTACGTCGCGCAGGTGATCGGCGGGACCGATACCCGAACGCATCAACAGCGTTGGTGAGCCGATGGCCCCCGCCGAGACAATGACCTCCGCATCTGCATGCAGAGTTTCGGAGCCGTTCTTCGCCAGAACTTCAACACCAACCGCGCGGTGATTTTCGACAAGGATCTTCCGGACCATTGCATCGGTGCGCACGGTCAAATTGGACCGCCCTCGCGCGGGATCAAGAAAGGCAACCGAGGTTGAAGATCGGCGCGCATCCCGTTGAGTCAATTGATAAAAGCCAACTCCATCCTGCGTCTCACCCGTCATATCATGGTTGCGCGGAATCCCGAGTTCGGCCCCTGCGGCGAAATATGCGTCGCAAATCGGCAAAGGCGCGCGAGGTTGGGAAACCCCCAAGGGCCCGCCTTGCCCATGAAATTCTCCGCCATACGTGTCATTGTCTTCGGACTTGCGAAAATACGGCAGGACGCCTTCATACGACCAGCCTGTACAGCCCATTTGTCGCCATTCATCATAGTCCAGAGCATTGCCGCGGGTGTAAATCTGGGCGTTGATCGACGACCCACCACCGATCACTTTGCCCTGCGTATAACGGATCACCATATCGTTCATGTGCCTTTGCGGAACGGTATGCCAACCCCAACTGCCAATGCCCTTGGTCATTTTCGCAAAGCCAGCGGGCATCTTGTAGAAGGGGTGCCAATCGCGCCCGCCAGCCTCCAGAAGCA
This sequence comes from Falsihalocynthiibacter arcticus, assembly GCF_000812665.2. GTDB lineage: Bacteria > Pseudomonadota > Alphaproteobacteria > Rhodobacterales > Rhodobacteraceae > Falsihalocynthiibacter > Falsihalocynthiibacter arcticus. The sequence goes on along the minus strand of NZ_CP014327.1, from coordinate 2,802,169 downwards.
GAACAGAAGTTTGCGGATTTTCGGAGAGTCGAGCGGCCAGAACGCATCCTGCTGCCCCACCCCCGACGATAATAAAGTCATCTGATTTAGTCATTGCATCCTCACAATCGATGGATGGACAGGCCGCCATCCACTGGAATGATGGCCCCATTGGCGAAAGCCATTTGCCCCCGCACAAGTGGCACCACGATGCTTGCGATATCGCTTGGAGTACCCCATCGTTTTGCAGGAACCAAGCCACCTTCAATGCGGGGCGTGTAGGCGTCCTTTACGCCAGCGGTCATGTCGGTTTCGATAATTCCAGGCCGCAACTCAAACACGCCAATGCCGTCCTCTGCCAGTCGTGCAGCAAAGAGTTGCACCATCATCGCCGCCCCCGCTTTAGACAGGCAGTATTCCCCCCGTTCAATCGACACCATCGCGGCGCTGACGGAAGTGACAAATACGATGGACCGATAGTTTGCGCTTGCAGGCGAAGCGAGCATCCGCTGTGCCACTGCTTGGGCCAAAAAGAACGCCCCTTTGAGGTTTACGTCCATCACAAAGTCATAACTATCTTGGGTGAGGTTCAGCAAATCGCCGCGCACTTTTGCGGGCACCCCTGCGTTTGAAACAAGGCTCGCGACAGGCCCCAAATCAGCTTCAATCTGATCCAATAAGTGCCCCACCGAAGCAACATCCCGAAGATCATGTTGGTAATACAGCGCATCCACGCCCAGTTTTCCAAGGGCGTCACGTACCGCGTTACTGTCAGGCGCACTGTCGGCGGCAAGCGCCACCCGATAGCCGTTTTCCACAAGGGCGTGGGCAATTCCAAGGCCAATGCCTTTTTGTCCACCTGTGATCAGGGCAACCGGTTTCATTCTTTTAAGTCCTTGTTTTTAATATGCTCAGCGACACGCAACGCCTGAGCGGCAATGGTCAGCGCGGGGTTCACAGCTGCGGAATTTGGCAAAAAGCTGGCGTCGACGACGAATAGATTTGGGTGATCATGCGCACGACAATGCAGGTCCAAAACGCTTGCTTTTGGGTCGGTGCCAAAAACGGCGGTACCGCACTGATGCGAAGGCGTCGCACGGTCGAAAGCTCGGGAAAGCATGATAGGATAGCCCGCTTTGCGCATCACTTTCTTTGCCTGCGCAACAAGGGCTTCGTGGGCTTCCCAGTTCGAGCGTTTCCAATCCAGAACGATTTGGTCCCCCTTCAGCGTCACGCGGCTTTCAAGCGACGGAAGGTCTTCGCTCATGGCATACCAATCGACCGAATGTCGGGTGATCCAATCCGCCACGCGCGTGGGTATGCGGGCTTGCGAGCGCAGGATGGGCGTTGTGATTTTTCCAAGCAATTGCATGTTACCCAAGGGGGAGTTGTTTGGGCCCCCTTTTAAGTAGAAATCATTGAAATAAAGCGTTTTCTGATAAATCGCCGTATTTGCTCGCCATGGATTTATCGCCATGAGCGCCGTGCAATTGTGGTTCATGAACCGCCGCCCAACAAGATCGGAGCTATTGGCCAGTCCCGTGGGATGTGCGTCGTTCGCAGAGCGCAGAAGCAACGCTGCCGAATTCACCGCGCCTGCGGATAGAATCGCGATTTTGGGCTTGAGGGTGTGAAATTCACCGTCTTTTTCATAGTGAATTTCGGTGATCCGCTGTTTTGAATCCGTCTGCAAACGTTTAACCATTGCGCCCGTAATGAGCGTGAAATTCTCGTATTGTTTTGCTTTGGCAATGCCAACACTTTCGGCGTCGCGCTTGGCCCCCGTTGTGTCGGGATGGCCATCCCAAGAGTCGTCGCCCCCCATGAGCCAATGTTCGATGTCCACGGCCAACGGCAGGCTCGCGGGCGACACGCCTGCACGGCGCAATCGTGCGCGGACATCCGCAATAGATGCCTCATCTGGGACCGCGGGATAGGGATAGGCTCCAGCGCGAATAGGGTCTGTTGGGTCCTCGCCCGCGTGGCCACGCACATCAAAAAGCGCTTCGGCCTTGTCATACCAAGGGGCGAAATCCGTGTAAGAAAGCGGCCATGCGGGGGAGGTTCCGCCTAAATGTTGCATCTCAGTGAAATCCTCGGCGCGATAGCGCAACATCACACCGCCGTAGAATTTCGTGTTTCCCCCGACATAATAGAAGTTGCCGGGGCTAAAACCTGCGCCCGACGGCGTAAGCCACTGCTCATCAGACCGAAAAAAACCACGTTTAAAAATGGCGTCGTCGTCCCGACACTCGGGACTTGGGCGCATATAATCGCCACGTTCCAGCATGACAATTTGAACGCCGGTTGGAGCGAGGGACGCAGCCAAAGTTGCGCCGCCCATTCCAGAGCCGATGATGACAATATCGGGTTTCACAAAGCCAAAACTCCCTTGTGCCAATCAGGCAATGCGGTTTTCGGTTTGCGGATCAAACGGAATCGCTTTTTCCATGTTGATCGCAAACGGAGCGATTTCACCTGGCTTCACTTCGGCATCCGCACGCATCCGTGCGACACATTCAAATCCGCCGAAGGTACAGGTGACGAAGGTGTCTGATCCTGCGGGTTCGGTCACTTCGACACGGGCTTGAACCGCCTCGATATGACGCGAAGATTGGTCGGCGCCATCTGGGTCGGTGATCGCCTCGGGGCGAATGCCCATGGTGATTTTTTGCCCGTCATAGGCACGCAATGCATCGGCGGAATTCACGCATTTCAGGCGCACGCCTTCGCCGTCTTTGGTTTGGGTTTTTACGTAAACGGACTCGCCTTCGACCTGCACAGTCATGGGCAGTAAATTCATCGACGGAGACCCCATAAAGGAGGCCACAAACAGGTTGGCGGGGGTGTCGTAGATTTCCTTCGGCGTGCCCAATTGCTGTACATAACCGCCGTTCATTACCGCGATCCGCGTGCTCAGGGTCAGGGCTTCGATTTGATCGTGGGTCACGTAAACGATGGTTGTACCGAGTTTTTGATGCAGTTTCTTGATCTCGGTCCGCATATCGACCCGCAATTTGGCATCCAAATTCGACAATGGTTCGTCAAACAAAAACACATCCGGTTTGCGCACAAGAGCACGCCCCATCGCCACACGTTGGCGTTGGCCGCCCGAAAGTTGCCCCGGTTTACGATCCAAAAGCAGTTCAATTTGGAGCAGTTTGGCCACATCCGCCAAGGCTTTTTCGCGCTCGGGTTTGGGCACTCCGTGCATTTCCAAACCAAAGGTGATGTTTTTACCCACGGTCATATTCGGGTAAAGTGCATAGCTTTGAAACACCATCGCGATGTTGCGTTGCGAGGGATGCACCCCGTTCATAAGGTTGCCTTTGATACTGATGTCGCCTGTCGTGATTTCCTCTAGACCCGCGATCATATTCAGCAGAGTAGATTTCCCACAGCCGGAGGGGCCGACGAGGACCAGAAACTCCCCCTCTTCAACAGATATATCCACATTGTGCAGCACTTGCACGGAGCCATAGGATTTCGTTGCATTGTTAATATCGAGAAAACCCATTGGATTAGCCTTTCACTGAGCCAGCCATCAAACCGCGGACGAAGTACCGACCAGCGACGATGTAGACGAGGAGTGTTGGCAGGGCGGCTAAGATCGCGCCTGCAAAGTGGACATTGTATTCTTTGACCCCAGTCGAACTCTGAACGAGGTTGTTGAGGGCGACGGTCATCGGTTGGCTATCAAAGTCCGCGAAGGATGCGCCAAACAGGAAGTCATTCCAGATATTGGTAAATTGCCAGATAACGGACACCACGATGATCGGCCCTGAACTTGGCAAAAGAATGCGCCAGAAGATGCGAAAGAAACCCGCGCCGTCGATCATTCCCGCCTGCACAAGTTCCGTCGGGAACGCGGCGTAGTAATTGCGAAAATAGAGGGTGGTGAAGCCGACACCGTAGACGACGTGCACCAACACAAGGCCAGAAGTTGTTCCCGCGATATCCAACAAGCCAAGAACGCGGGCCATTGGGATCAGCACGATTTGGAACGGGATAAAGCAGGAAAACAACACCAATCCATAGAGAAATGTGTCATAGCGGAAGCGCCATTTGGTAAGTACGTAGCCATTCAACGCCCCCAAAACCGTCGAAATCGCAACAGCAGGCACCACCATTTTGAGGGAGTTCCAGAAGTAGGGTTTCAGGCCCGTTGGCTCGACACCAATTTGAGCGGTCGACCACGCACTGCGCCAGGCGTCAAATGTCCAGATTTCGGGCAAGGCCAGCATATTGCCACCCGTAATCTCGGCCAGAGGTTTGAGGGAGTTCACCACCATCACAAACAAGGGAAGCGCGTAAAACAGGACAAAAAGGAGCAAGAACAGATAGATAAAGACGCGCGTCACACGACCTGTGCGAATGGCGCTATCGGCAGAAGCAGCAGACATTATTTGCCCTCCTTGAGTTCAGCATAGAGGTAGGGGATCATAATCGCAGCGATTGTCATGAGCATGATCACAGCACTTGAGGCCCCGATCCCCATCTGGTTTCGCGAGAAGGTATAGGAGTACATGAAGGTTGCGGGTAGTTCCGTCGCCCGCCCCGGACCGCCGCCCGTTAAGGCGATGACGAGGTCGTAGGACTTGATCGCAAGGTGGCTGAGGATCACAAAGGCCGACAGAAATGCGGGACGTAATTGCGGGATGATAATGCGGCGATAAAGGTTCCAATTCGAGGCCCCATCCATTTGCGCCGCTTTGAGGATTTCGTTGTCTATGCCGCGCAAGCCAGCCAAGAACATCGCCATCACAAACCCGCTGGTTTGCCAGACGGCGGCAAGGACCACGGTGTAAATCGCATAGTCGCGGTTCTTGATCCAATCGAATTGGAAGCTGGTCCAGCCCCAAAGATGCATGGTATGTTCAAGCCCAATTCCGGGGTCGAGCAGCCATTTCCATGCCGTACCCGTCACAATAAAGCTCAAGGCCATGGGATAGAGATAGATCGGGCGCAAAACGCCCTCGCCGCGAATTTTTTGGTCAAGGAAGATCGCCAGTGCAAGGCCGATCACCGTACAAATAATGATATAGAGCGAGGCAAAAATGGCGAGGTTCTTGAGGGCAATCGTCCAGTGACTTAGGCGAAAAAGCTTATCATAATTCTCAAATCCGACCCAGCCAAAACTGGGGAGCATCCGACTATCGGTAAACGACAGATAGACGGTGAAAATGATAAATCCATAGACAAAGACAAAGACCATTGCCACCGAGGGAGACAGGACGAGCTTGGGAATCCAGTTTTGTAGGCGTGTTTTGAAATCTGGCTGGGCAGTTGGCTGCGCCATAGTGCTCTCCCTGTTTTTGAAAGCGATTGCAGGGTGGGCCGACCCACGCGAGGTCGGCCCAGATGTAGAGATCTTATTGCGCGATGGAGACTGCGTCGACCAATTCTGACGTCGCTGTTTCGCTGTCGTATTCGCCATTAAAGTGAGCGGTTACAACGTCATAGATCGCGTTCTTAACGGACGCATTCGATGCGTGTCCGTGCGCCATTGATCCATAGAGATTACCGGATGCAGAAGCGGCTGCGAGATCGGCAATGCCTTGTTTACCACAGGCATCGAAGGCCTCGTCGCTCACATCAGTGCGGGCAGGAACGGAGCCTTTGACCACGTTGAACGCCGATTGGAAGGACGGGGACAAGATCGCTGTTGCAAGGGCTGCTTGCTCATCAGATACCGTATCGCCTTGGCTGAACATTGCGAATTGATCCGCGTTGAACGTGACTTGATCTTGGGTGCCTGGAAAGCGGAAGCAAAGGAAATCTTCGCCGGGAACTTTACCCGCATTCAAGAATTCGCCCTTGGCCCAATCGCCCATCATTTGGAAGCCCGCTTCGCCATTAATGACCATCGACGTTGCAAGGTTCCAATCGCGACCCGAGAAGTTGTCGTCCACATTTGCGCGAATGAAAGACATGCGGTCGAACGCTTGTTTCATTGTGTCCGAGCCCAGTGCTTCGGGGTCCAAATCAATAAAGGCCGCCTTGTAGAAATCGGGCCCGCCCGTAGACATGACAACCGCATCAAAAATGGTCGCATCCTGCCAAGCTTGGCCACCGTGAGCGATGGGGGTGAGGCCCGCTGCTGCGAGGGTGTTTACCGCCGCTTCGAACTCTTCCCATGTCGTTGGAACAGCAATACCATTGGCTTCTAGCACCGCTTTATTTGCCCAAACCCAGTTGGTCGAGTGGACGTTAACAGGGGCTGCAACCCACTGGCCATCCACCTTGGAAAAGGCTTGCAATGCTTCTGGAACAACCGCGTCCCAGCCTTCAGCGGCAGCAACATCGTTGAGGTTCGCCAAAGCGCCTTGATCGGCCCAATCGAGGATATCAAAGCCCAACATTTGAACGGCTGTTGGTGCGTTTCCTGCTGTAACACGTGCGCGCAAAACGGTCATCGCCGCATCGCCGCCACCGCCCGCAACGGGCATATCTTGCCAACCGATGCCTTGGCTTTCGAGGTCTTGCTTGAGCACGTTCAGCGCTGCGGCCTCCCCCCAGAAGTCCACCAGTGTAGGACCTCAACATCTGCGGCAACAGCCATGCTGCCCGTGATCGCAAGTGTGGCCAAAGTAGAAGTAGTAAGTTTCATAAATTTACGCATTTGGTTTCCTCCCTTTTTGCGTTGTCGTCTTTATGGATTTAGACCCATCTGGAGCGCGTTTTGCCGATCCTCATTTGAACGGTCTTTGTCTCAAGATATTCATCCATTCCGTGGTGGCCCAACTCCCGGCCCAATCCACTTTCTTTCGCGCCGCCAAAAGGCAGCTCTGCAAACCCGTCCATCCACGTGTTGGTCCAAACAGTTCCCGCTTGAACCCGCCGTGCAAATTTCAAACAGGTGCTAATATCTTGGCTCCAGACTCCCGCCGACAATCCATAATCGCCACCATTCGCGATTTCCAAAGCTTCGTCAAATGTTGTAAACGTTAGGACGGATAAAACGGGTCCAAAGACTTCCTCAGAGGCAATTGCCATATTTTTGGTCACATTTGCCACGACCGTCGGCTGATAAAACTCGCCCGACATCCCGTCAATGGTAAGGGGTGCGCCGCCAATCGCAACGGTTGCGCCAGCCTTAACTGCGTCTTTCACATAACCGTCTATTTTGGCTTGGTGTTGTGAAGAAATAATAGCCCCTACCTTTGTGGACGGATTCAGCGGATCACCGAATGGAACCTTGCGTGATAATTCAACAATTTTCTGTATTAGCACCGCGGCAATATCATGATGTACGATAATCCGTGAACCAGAATTGCAACATTGGCCCGCATTGAAATATATACCAAACACAATCGCATCTGCGGCTTCATCCAAATCGGCATCGGGGAAAATGACCTGCGGGTTTTTGCCGCCAAGTTCCAGCGAGACTTTCTTTAACGTTTTGGAGGTCGCGGCCACGATCGCTTTGCCAACTGCAGTGGAGCCTGTAAACGACACCATATCGACATCGGGATGATTGGTGAGGTTTGTGCCGACAGGATCGCCGTAGCCCAAAACGATATTCACGACCCCAGCGGGCAATCCGGCCTCGATCAAAAGCTGGCCGAGGATCACAGTGGTTGCCGAGGTCAACTCGGAGGGTTTGATAACGGCGGTACAGCCTGCCGCCAAGGCAAAGGGCAGTTTTTGCGACACGATAAGGAACGGAAAATTCCACGGCGTAATCATTGAAACAACACCAATCGGCTCTTTGAGGACAACCCCGAGCATATCGGGGCCGAGCGTGTTGTGGCTGTCACCATGGATCGTGCGGGCAAGCGAGGCCGCAAAGCGCCAGATGTCGGCTGCCCCTTCGATTTCCGCTTCGGCTTGGGCGATGGGCTTGCCGCTTTCCATCGTTTCATACAGGGCGATGCGCGACCGATTGGCGTCGATAAGGTCGGCAACTTTCAACAGAAATGTCGCGCGTTCCTTGCCAGAGGTATCCGACCATCGCCGATCATCAAATGCGGTACGTGCTGCGGCAATCGCCGCCTCAACTTCGGCTTCGCCGCCCAACGCGGCCTGCGTAACCAACTGCCCATTGGCGGGCGAAAAACGATCAAACGTTTGGCCAGACGCACTCGAGACCCAAGCGCCGTTAATGAGGTGTTGCGCAATAAAAACATCCGTGGGGGCAGGAACAGCACCCGCTCCAGAGATCAGTGTCAGATCATGTGTCATCACGGGAATTATCCTTGAAATTTGCAGGGCGTTTGGCGCGAAACGCGGCAACCCCTTCGGTTTTGTCTGGCGAGGCGGCCATAACCGCACCGCCTAAAGCCTCGATCATGGCGCTGCGCTCCTCATTTAGCGCCGCCGCCAACATATATTTCGCCACCTCAGTGGCCTGTGGCGACTTGGTTTTTATCTCGGCGGCCATAGCAAATGCGTCGCCGCGCGGATCATCGGAAACGGAATTCACAAACCCCAACGTATAGGCGCGCTCAGCACTTAACCGACGCCCCGTTAGGACCAGCTCTTTTAGAATGGCCGCTGGCATCAACTGAACTAGGCGCTGTGTTCCGGACCATCCTGGCACAATCCCAACCCCTGTTTCAGGAAGAGCCAGCGTTGCGCGCGGGCTCGCCACACGCAAATCACAGGCAGCCGCGAGTTCCAGCCCGCCGCCAAAAGCGTGGCCGGAAAGCACCGCAATTGTCGGCACGTGAAGGCGCGCGATACGGTCAAAAATCCGATGGCCGCTGCGGATCCAATAGCGTGCGAAATCCATCGGCGACAAGTCCGCCCACGCGTTGATATCTGCCCCCACGCAAAACGCGCGATCCCCTTGCGCCGTAAGGACGACACAACGCAAATCGGCATTCGTTTCCAGTACAGTCAAATGGCGCTCAAGGTCGGCAAGCATTGCGGGCGTCAAGGCGTTGAGTTTGGTGGGATTATCCAGTCGTAACTCTGCGACACCATCGGTGAGATCAAGATGTACATTGCTCATAGCTTCAACCCCATCTTCCCTTCGGACAGCAGTGAAAGCGGCATAATTTTAACGTCTTTAGCCACAGCAACGCGACCTTCACTTGCGGCGATTATGTCAACCTCCGGATCAATTCCGGGCATAATTTCGAAGGCAACGAGACCGTTGTCTTCCAGGCGCATCACGCATCTTTCGGTGATGTAAATAACGTCTTGCCCTTGGCGTCGCGCGCGTTGCCCCGCAAAAGTAACATGCTCAACCATCTCTACCATTTTGGTAAAATTCCCCTGTGCCGCGACCCGAATTCCGCTCTCGGACACTTCCAATTTGGCACCTGCGGCGAAATATCCCGAGAAAACAATCTTGCGGGCGTGGGCCGTGATGTCGACGAACCCGCCGCATCCCGCCGTCAAATAGGGCTTCTTCCCCAGCTTTGACACGTTGACATTTCCGTCGCGATCTACCTCTAAAAACGACAGGAACGAGACGTCAAACCCGCCCCCTTGAAAGTAGGTAAACTGCGTTGGCGACGGCAAAATCGCATCCGCGTTGGAGGCACAGCCAAAGGCGAAATCAGTCAATGGGACGCCGCCGACAGCACCTTGTTCAATCGTCCACGTCACCGATTGCGGATACCCTTCCTCCAGAAGGACCCGTGGCACATTCGCCGAAATTCCAAACCCTAGGTTGGCGGTATCCCCCTCCTTCAGCTCCATCGCAGCGCGGCGCGCAATAACCTTCTCGACGCCATATTCAGGAAGGGAGAAACTGTCCCACGGACGCATAATTTCCCCCGAAATCGCAGGATCATACGTGGTTTCTGTTGTCTGTTTTTGATCAGGGTCAATCACTACATAATCGACCAAATGTCCGGGGATATGCACGTCATGTGGACGGAGCGAACCCGCCGCCGTCACACGTTTCACTTGCGCGATAACGATGCCACGATGATTGCGCACGGCAATTGCCTGATCTAACGCGCCAAGCGTTGCACCTTCGTGTTCAAAGGTGAGATTGCCGCGTTCGTCGGCGGTGGTGGCGCGAATAATCGCAATATTGGGTACGATATTCGGAAAATGCAGCCATGTTTCTCCCGCAAATTCCTGTTTATGGACAATTGGTTCGGCGGCAGCTCGTTCATTCATCGCGCAGCCTTCCCGCACTGGATCAACGAATGTCTCAAGCCCCACTTTGGTCAAAACGCCCGGCCTTCTGGCGGCCACATCTCGGTGCATATCAAACAGAATACCCGACGGCACATTATACGCCGCCACGCGGTTTTCCGTCAGCATTTCCCAAATGGCAGGCATCGGCAAAGAGGAGGGGCCGCTGGGATAGGACCCCGCAATGATCCGCGCCAGCAAGCCGTCTTGCGCAAGATGATCGATACCTTTGATGCCGTACATATCGCCCGCCGCAATCGGGTGCAAAGTGGTCAAATCGCGAGGATGGCCCTCCTGTGCGAACCGGTTGCCAAGTGCCTTGAGCACCAGATCAGGACACCCCAATCCAGACGACGACGACACAGTCACAACGTCCCTGTCCTTAATTTTCGAGACCGCCTCTGCGGCGGACACAATCTTCGAAAGCATGGCTTACAAGCCTCCGTAATTGACAGCGACGCGGGTTCCCGTGGTCGCGGCCTGTTTGACGGCTGCGGCGACGGCAAGCGAGCGCACGCCATCGCGCCCTGTCGCGGCTGGCTGACCCTGCCCAGCAACCGCGCCCATAAAGTGATCTATCGACCGCGCATAGAGATTATGATCGCTGAACTTAATCTCCTCAACGCCGTCCGCCGTGCGCAATTCAACTTGCCCAATGGGCTGTTGCGTCATTACGTTTTTGGCAATGATCGACCCTTTGGTGCCATGAAATTCGAGACCCGTTTCGGCGTGGCGAAGCGTGAAACCTTCATGGGTCTGGACCAATATTCCTGACGGCATTTTCCAGACAGACATGACTGAATCCTCAACCCCCTGCCCCAAACTGCCGGAGGCCTCAATTGCGGTCACTTCCAACGGATATTCCCCGAGATGAAAGCCAACCGTGTCCGCGTCATGCACAACGATATCTGGTATGACACCGCCCCCCGCCGCCGCACTGTTAATACGCCAGCCTTGAAGCGATTCAGGCAGGTAAACCGCATGGAAAACGCGCACAGCCTGCACATTGCCAATCCGGCCCGCATCGATCAACTCTTTGATTTTCAAATGCGACCCTGCATTGCGCAAATGGTGGTTCGTCGCGAGAACAACGCCCGCTTCCTCGGCAGCATTGACCATCTCAAGCGCATCCGCACAGGACATCGCCAAAGGCTTTTCACACAGCACATGTTTGCCCGCAGCAATCGCAGCAAGCGCTTGAAATTTATGCTTTTCGTTTGTGGTTGAGATATAGACGGCATCAAGATTCGGGTCGGCAAGCATCGCCTCAAGATCCGTTGTGGAGGACCTGATATCATGCGTCTTTGCATACTCCGCACCCCGTTCAGCATTTGCGCTGAGCACTGAAATAATCTGATTGCCCGCACAAGACCGGATCGCCGAAATCATATGCCCGGCTGCAATCGTGCTCGCCCCAATCAATCCCCAGTTCATACTATCTCCCAACCATTTTTGGAACGTTCCAATTTCGAATCCACTATTATTTGGAACGTTCCAGCCAGTCAACACATTTTTGAAATCTAGTTATGGAATACTATTTGTCAGGCTTCTGAGGGGCCAAGAGTTACAGCGGGAAGTATCGTCCCGCTACTGTCGCCAAACCCAATGATATACCCGTCCCCTTGCGCTTTACCTCGCAAAGTTAGCGTGTCACCGTCTTCGATGAAGCTGCGGATTTCGCCAGTGTCTAAGGCGAAGGGTTTGCGCCCTGCCCAGCTGAGTTCCATGAGCGATCCAAACTCGTCGCGTGTGGGCCCCGAAATTGTGCCCGATCCCAACAAATCCGCCGTGTTCATGGCGCAACCGCTGCTTGCGTGGTGGCACAGTTGTTCGGCGGCAGAGTAATACATGCGATTGTAGTTGGTTCTGCTGATTACGGTGGCTGTCGCAGCCCCTTGGGGTTGCATCAGCACCTCAAGATCAATGTCATACAACCCGTTTTTTGTGCCGTTCAAATAGGGTAGCAGCGCCTTTACACGCGGTGGTGTCGCCGCGCGGAAGGGGTTTAGCGCGGCAGACGTTACGATCCACGGGCTGATGCTTGTGCCAAAGGCTTTGCCTTGAAACGGGCCTAGCGGTTGGTATTCCCAGCCTTGGATATCGCGCGCAGACCAATCATTGAGCAGAACATAGCCAAAGATCATGTCGTCGGCCTCATCCACCGTAATCGGTTGGCCCAACTTAGTGCCCGTCCCCACGATGGCGCCCAATTCCAATTCGATGTCCAAACGTTTGGTTGGGCCAAAGGATGGCACCTCGGCGTCCGGCGCTTTAGTCTGGCCGTTGGGGCGGTGGATCGGCGTGCCCGACACCACAATCGAGGACGCGCGCCCATTATAACCGATGGGAATGTGCAACCAATTCGCGGGCAAATCAGGCGACCCACGCAGGATTTCACCCATATTTTTGGCGTGCTGAATGCCTGCGTAAAAATCGGTGTATTCGCGCACTTGAAAGGGCATGTGTAGGGTGGCCTCACACTGGGCAACCAAGTAGGCCGCGACGCGCTCCTGCTCTTTGCTTCCCTCGGCCAACAACTCGATCAAACGCGTGCGCAGCGCATCCCATTTGCTGCGGCCTTGAGCCATAAACGCGTTCCACGCCCCCCCCCAAATGCACCGTTAAAGTCGAGCAGCCCTGCGCCTTCAAGCAATTGAATATCAAGGATATAGTCCCCAATAGCCACCCCGCATCGCGGAGAGGTTTCGCCCACAGAGAACACACCGTAGGGCAAGTTATTGAGTGGGAAAGAAGTCGAGGCGTTGTTGGCGCTTTCCACCCAAGAGCGATGCAATTTCGTCATGATGTCCCCTTAACAATCTGCTGTTGATCGGCGCGGCGCGTCACATCACATATTCCATTGCGACTTAAACATAAAATAACTTTTCATTTCTTGCCCGCAGTCCCGTCGAATTTCTTCTCAAGACTCTCCCAACAATCGATATAGTCATCCTGAAGCGGCGCTTCCTTACCAGCGAATGCGGTCAGATGTTGGGGAAAACGGGTCTCGAACATAAACGACATCGTGTTGTCGAGTTTCTCGGCCTTGAGGTCGGCATTGGACGCGCCTTCAAACGCATTTTTATCTGGACCATGCGGCAACATCATATTGTGCAAACTAATCCCGCCGGGCACAAACCCCTTCGGTTTGGCATCATACTTGCCATAAATATTGCCCATCATCTCGGACATAATATTCTTGTGGTACCAAGGCGGACGGAAGGTATCTTCGGCCACCATCCAGCGCTCGCGGAACAGCACAAAGTCGATATTGGCCGTCCCAGCTTGCCCCGAAGGCGCCGTCAGAACGGTAAAAATCGAAGGGTCTGGATGATCAAACAAGATCGCCCCAACAGGGCAATACGTCCGCAGGTCGTATTTCACGGGCGCGTAATTTCCATGCCATGCCACCACATCCAACGGCGACTGGCCGATCTTGGTTTCATGGAACTGGCCGCACCATTTCACGGTCACAGTTGAGGGCACTTCGCGATCTTCATAGGCTGCAACAGGCGCCTTAAAGTCGCGCGGGTTAGCCATACAATTCGCCCCAATCGGACCCCGCCCCGGCAGCTCAAATTTCTGTCCATAATTCTCGCAGACAAATCCGCGGGCAGGCCCCTCAAGCACTTCGACGCGATACACAAGCCCGCGCGGGATAATCGCGATTTCCTTAGGCTCCACATCCAGAATGCCAAGCTCGGTATAAAACCGCAGTCGCCCCTCCTGTGGCACCACCAGCATTTCGCTGTCTGCCGAGAAGAAATAGCTGTCTTCCATGCTTTCAGTGACCAGATAAATATGGGTCGCCATGCCGACTTGAGTGTTCACATCTCCCGCCGTCGTCATCGTGCGCATCCCCGTCAACCACGTCAGTGGATGATCGCCGTGGGGCACCGGATCCCAGCGATATTGCCCAAGGCTGGTCACATCATTCAGGACGTTCGGCGCGGATTTCCAATACGGCAGATCGATTTTTTCATATCGGTGCGAATGCTTAACCGACGGACGAATTCGATAACACCACGTGCGTTCGTTTTGATGACTTGGCGCGGTGAACGCCGTTCCTGACAGCTGCTCACCATACAGACCATAGTTGCATTTCTGCGGACTATTCATGCCCTGTGGCAACGCCCCCTCAAGCACTTCGGTCTCATAGTCATTGCCAAACCCGGGCATGTAACCCGTGTTGGGTCCCGGCAAGGACGGGGCCTGAATCATTCGGTTTGGTGGAATTTGCGTATTCATGGAGGCCTCCGACAATTGCCATTGCGTCTAAAATATCAGTTGCTTTTGTAACTAACAACGCTTGTTTTGCCTAAAACGTAGCGCTAGAAATTTCCGAAACTTTCGGGGCGCTTCTGTCAAATTCTAGCAAAAAACATGCCTGGGGAATCTTGATAGCGCGCGTGAGGTCGCATATTTAGATAGTGTCGCTTGCCCACTGAGATTGATGTGACGCATTAGAATAGAATAGTAACTTATTGAATTTAATAGATATACTCAACCACCCTCCATCACTAAATTCATCACAGACATAAAAAATGAAGTGCACGCAGATCAGCCTGTGATACGTTATGTATTAGGTCGGTGCGGTTTCGCGCCGCAGGTTTTTGAAAACGCGTACCGCAACTGGTACGCTCCAACCTTGGATAACGGGCAGCCACACTATGTCATTACAATTCGAAAAAATCCGCGACACCAATTTGCACTACAGCTTCCACTCCGAAACAAAAGCGGCGAAGCCCGTTGTCTTCCTCAACTCCTTGGGAACAGATTTTCGGATTTGGCAGGGCGTGGCAGACAAACTGCCTGATGTTCCTAAATTGATGATGGATAAACGCGGGCACGGTCTGAGTGATATGGGAGCGATCAGCATTGAAGGCCTCGCTCAAGATGTGGCCGGTTTGATGGACCATCTTGGCCTCACAGCGGCCATCATTTGCGGCGTATCCGTTGGTGGATTGATCGCCCAATCTCTTGCTGCCCTTCGCCCCGATCTGGTCGCGGGGCTTGTGTTGAGCAACACGGGTGCGAAAATCGGCGACGACGCCACGTGGAACCAGCGTATCGACGCGGTCGAAGCCACGGGCCTGGAACCCATGGCGGATGCGGTGATGGAAAGGTGGTTTTCAGCAGAATTCCACAAGACTAAATCCGCGCAATTGGCGGGATATCGCAACATGCTGACGCGAACCACCGTCGAGGGCTATGCGCAATCATGCAGAGCCATTCGCGACGCGGACCTAACCGTATCAACCCGCGCGATAGCCGTCCCTACAATCTGCATTGGCGGCTCCGAAGACAAAGCGACGCCGCCCGAACTTGTACGTGCACTCTCTGACTTGATTGCGGATTCAAAGCTGGAAATCATCCAAGGTGTTGGGCATCTGCCCTGCCTTGAGGTCCCCGAAATCATCGCCGACCACGTGAACGATCTTTGGCGCACCCTTAACCAGTAAGCGCCTTATAAGGTCGGAGTTGTGGACGGCAACGCAACTGGTGGAGAGGCGTTTACGCGGCATTCCACCAGCACGAGCACAGCGCCCGCAAAAAAACCAATGGCTCCAATCAACGTCCAAGCGACCGACGCAGTAATAACAGCACTGCTCGCGCCACCTGACGGCACGAAGGCCATAACGGCAGAGATCATAAACGCGACGCAACCCGCGAAATTGACCAACGCGCCCCACCACGAGATATCCCACGGTCGCCACGACCAATAGCGGTGGCAAGTCTCAATAAATGCCAGATATCCAGAGGTGAGAAAAAGGATGGACCCAAGCAGATCTGGTACCCAAATCGCTAAGTCCTGCTGAAGCCAGCTTTCAATCGACAGCAACGCCATAAAGGTGCAGGCATTAAATAAAAGCGTTCCCAGGAATTGCAAAAAACTACTAAGCCAGCCGATTTGAGAGGGTTGCCAGCCAATCAATACAAACCGCCGAGGTTCAGCGTTTTCATGCGGTAATGCGCCCGAGTTCGCGGCCTGAAACAACTGCAGGTATCCCGCTATCGTGAAAAAAATCGAACCGAGGAAAAAGACCGCATTAACGTCAAATCCAGACATCGAAAAGGTGTGCGCAGCCACAGGCCACAGCGTTAGAATCGAACCGGCGATGAACAAGAACGATCCAATCGAGAACCCGCTGCCGATCCAGACGTTCAGGCTTTCTGGTTTCCACGCGTCACTATAAGTGGGCAAAAATGCCCGCCGCAATCCCTTGCGATGATCTCGCGAGCGCCAGACGTGCTGTTGCCCACGATGCGCATATTGCCGACGCGTTACAAACGGCCATGGGCCGCTTGCAGCGCTGACTTTCGGCCCATCAGTGGAGGGGATGCGACAGTCTTCGGTCAATGATGAAAACCACCGGCGGCATTTTCGCCAAGCGGTGTTTCCGCCGGATGTTTTGTCAAATGTGCCAACGCTTTACGGATGTCGCGCATCAGGAGCGTAGCAAGGTCGCGACTGACTCCGTTGCGCACCAAAATGCGTTGAATAGCTTGGGTCTGACAGTTTGCAGGCAAGGTATATGCGGGCACTTGCCAGCCATAAATCCGCAGACGATCGGCCAAATCGAACAGGGTAAATCCAAGATCAACATCGGGTTTGAGCGTCCAACACAGAGCGGGGATACCAGACGTCATATCGCCATCGTAGACAATGTCAAACGGCCCAAGCGCGCCAATTTCGGCCGCGAGATATTGCGCGGTCGCGTAGCACGCCTTGTGGATTTTGGTGTAACCTTCCCGCCCAAGTCGTTGGAAATTATAGTATTGGCACGTGATAGGCCCGCCCGGACGCGAGAAATTAAGCCCGATATCGCGCATATTTCCGCCCAGATAATTCACCCAGAACACCAAGTTTTCCGGAAGATCGTCGGCGCTGCGCCAAACGATCCAGCCCACACCAAGCGGCGCGAGGCCAAATTTATGTCCGGACGCGTTGATCGACTTCACCCGTGGCAGGCGGAAATCCCACATCAATTCAGGAGCACAGAACGGCGCAAGAAACCCGCCCGAAGCGCCATCAACGTGGATCGGAATATCAAGGCCCGTTTCAGCCTCATACTTGTCGAGCGCCGCAGAAACCGCCTCAACGGGTTCGTATTGCCCCGTGAAGGTCACGCCAAGCGTGGGCACGACACCAATGGTGTTCTCGTCACACAGGCTCAACACCTCTTCTGGCGTCATCAAAAGGCGTCCGTTTTCCATCGGAATTTCGCGGTGTTCCACATCCCAATAGCGGGTGAATTTATGCCAACAAACCTGCACGGGACCGGTGATCAGGTTGGGCTTGTCTATGGGCTTGCCCTCGGCTTTGCGGCGGGCTTCCCAGCGGCGCTTCATCGCCAATCCACCCAGCATCGCCGCCTCACTCGACCCCGTCGTGGAACAGCCTGTAGCCGCGCCACTGGGTGCATTCCATAGGTCCGCAAGCATACGAACACAGCGCTGCTCGATCTCCGCAGTCTGTGGATATTCGTCTTTATCCACCATGTTTTTGTCGATGCAATCATCCATCAGCTGGTGAATTTCAGGCTCTTCCCAAGTCTGGCAGAACGTTGCGAGGTTTTGGCGCGAGTTGCCGTCAAGCATCAACTCGTCGCGGATCGACGCATAGACATTGCGCGGGTCACTTTCGCTTCCGGGAAAGATGCTCTCTGAAAGCGGGACCGACATCTCGTCGGAGCCGTAAATTTCGTCGAAATGGTTAGATGGCGCAGGCGTCTTAGTGGTATCGACCATTGTAGTCCCTCATTGTTGGCGCGCCGAAGGTCGAGAAGAACCAAAATATGAACTCTCAGTTTTTTGACGCAAGATCAAATTGTTGTCCGTTGTATAGAACAAAATTTGACCGCTGGTCCACCCTCCAACCTAATTGGGCGCTGCGGTTTTACATCCAGAACCGTATAAACATATCTCAGCCCAAGTAAGCCTCGTTACGGTCAACCTTGAAAGCGTCATGCATAAAAAGGGATAGCGTCAGGAGTTAAAACGGACGCGTTTATCCTCGGAATGAATTGTAAACGTATTTAAGATAACTCTCGGTACGCAGTTCAATTTTCCGCAAGACCTTAAGATTATTGGCCGCGTCGGCGGTATAAATCGCAGCGATCCCCTTAGCCCCAAAACGCAACGGTGATATGCTGCGCATCTTTTTGGCGAATTTTCATCAAAATCCAAGGATCGGCTTCGTTCACGAATGTCAGGACGGGCGTTTTAAGCCGCACAACATTGCTGGGTTGAAGCTGGAGGTTCAGAACCTTACCATCCGAGGGCGCATAGACTGTGCGGTCCTTCAAAACTGCTGTGGAATGGGCCAACGCCGCCTCAGCCAATCTAACGGAGGCATGTTTGCCATCGATCATCGCATCAAGCGACAGTTTTGCTTCTTCGTAGGCTGCCTTTGCAACGTCCAGCTCGGAGCTATCACGCGCAATCAGTTCGGTTGAGACCGCCGCGGGCTGACGCGCAAGCTCCGCTTGGCCCTTTCGTGCAGCACCTTCTTCTGCCAGTATTGTTTGTCTGGCCGCATCGTCGACATCATATTTCGCTCGGGCCTGTGCCACCAAGACAGCTGCTTCGGAAAGCTCAACCTCAACGGAAGTCTGCTCAAGAAAGCTTTCCTGATGCGCAACATTTGCTTCGGCAGAGGTCAATTGCGCCTACATGATTTTTATATTTTGCTTGGCCAAAACCAGACGGGCTTGACTTTCATCGACCATAGCTTGGAACGTGTCCTTCTCAAGACTGAACAAAGGACCGCCGAGCTTCACTATGTCGTCCTGTTTAACGTGAACCTCTGTTACTGTGCCGCAAAATTGGGGCCCAATCTGGACGGCGTATCTCTGGACAAACGCGGAATCCGAATAAGGAGTAAGTTGTCCAATAAAAGCAACCTCAACCAAAGCGGCCGAAGTATGAAGGCCAGAGCACAAAAGCCCCCACACAAGATTGAACTTCAACCATTTAAAATCAAAGAAAAACAACCGGATCAAAAACAGATAGGCAATCGTAACAAGGAATTCCATTTTCTGGCGTCCTGACTGGGTTGTATGATGAAGGGGTCGTTGGCGGGGGCTATTTCTGTTCCAGCGGAGGACTTTCGGAATTATCCCCTCAAGACCTGAAACAGTCCAAGGGCGGAAATGTGCCCGGATGAGGGCAAGTATCCATAGTGGAAAGACAAGTAAGCCTAAATAACTGGAGATCTTAATCGCATCCAACTGTGGGTGGTTGCGCGCTTTTGCGACTTTCCCCGGGATTTCATGGACGACAACGATCCCCACGATTAAGAAGGAAATCAGAGAGCGAGAAACGTAATTTAACAATGTGATAGGCATAAAAATCATATATTTGAGCAAATTGTCTTAAAAACGTAATTTGCACGGCGCCTCTAAATCTAAAATCTGGCGAGCAGCCTTTTCTTGAATTTATATGCAATTCTTTTGGATTTAGCGACGCCAGACCTCAGTGAAACATTTTCCCATAGCTGGCATCAACGCGAATATTTCCCCGTTACTAAGCTCCATACCCTAAATTGGATTTAGCAATGATTTTACGCATGAAATCAGTATGCGTCCCGAGATAGCGCGATCCTTCGATCGAGAGATGTCCATCGTCGCGAAACATGAATGTCGATCCGATCATTGTGTCACACACGCCATTCGGGCACAGGAAATCCTCAAGATATAAGACCGATATCTCGGGGTCCAATGTCCGCAAAAAGTCTATTTTGGCGGTGCTCGCAGGATGAAAATCGCTGCGCGTGTAGTCACAGCTATCGTCGGAGCGACCCGACCGCAAAGTAGCCGCCAGACACTGTCCTATATTTTCGCCAGTGACAGGCGGAGGGGAAACAACTACCAAGGACTTGCCCATGGCTTTGAGTTTGCGGGACGTTTCGAGGAGGGATTGACGTACCAACTCTTGCTGCCCTTCGGTTACGTGCTCCCCGTTGGCCAACAGCAGTTCGTTGTAAATCAGGCCAAAGGGCGAAGACATGACGACGTATTTGATCGACGGTTGATCCGCCAACCAAGCCAACACCTGTTCGTTGAAATCCAGACAACCGCGCGCCCATGCGTCAGGATATTCAGGAGTGACGACGGAAAGGCCCGGGATTGGGGCGCAAACCGATTTCGTATGTTGCACCATACCTTGCCATTTTGTGCCGACCTCAATCGCTTCGGCCAGATGCATGGAAAAACTATCTCCCCATAGCAGCACACCGGGTGTGTCGGAGGTGCGGCAGTTCGGGGAAAGCGTAAAGGCTCCCTCGCAATCTTCGGACAGGCCGTAATTAGTGGCGAGTTTTGCCTCGATTTCTGGGTCAGAAAACACTGACGGGTCGCGGTGTGGATTGGTCAATCCCATTGCCAGCACGACACCGACGACGGCGAGAGATACGCCCGCGCCTAACAGTACCGAGACAAGCCCGCGCAAGGATATCACGGCACTTTTGTTACGTTTGCGGAAGGGTTTTTCAACGAAGTGGTAGGTGAGCGTCGCCAACAAGATCGACAAGGCAATCAAGCCGAGAACGTAGGGGATACTTGGGGGTGTTGAATCGTATAGTCGCGCAAAAACCAATACGGGAAGATGCCACAGATACGCGCTGTAACTGATCAACCCCATGGCAACCAATGGTCGCCACGACAAAAGCGATGCGACTGGAGTGTTGCCAACTGCAAACACTAAAATCAAGGAAGTACCCACAACTAAGGGGAGTGTCGAGAGCGACGGAACGGGCGTAGAGGCGTCAAGCAGCAAGAGGGATGAAATGACAGCGAACAGACCTAATGTCGCTAAAATCGTGGCAACCGGTTTGGCGACTGTGACAGGTTTCTGTGCAAATTGGCGCGCGACCATCATGCTAATTCCACCGGCCAGAAGTTCCCATGCGCGGGTGGGCAGTAGGTAAAAATTGGCGGCTGGGGCCGAGGTTGCGAAGTAAAGGCAAGCGGCAAAACTTGCGACCATACTGGCCACGAGCAAGATGGCCGCAAAGCGCTGCGATACTTTCCACGCCAATAGGGCCGCCAAGGGGAAAAACAGATAAAACTGTTCCTCAACGGCGAGGCTCCATGTGTGAAGCAGTGGGTTGAGGTCGGCATCCGCCATGAAATATCCCGTGTCCGACCAAAACAGGAAATTCGAAGAAAAAAGCGAGGCTGCAACCAACCCTTTGCCAAAATCGGCCAGTTGAGACGGCAACATCCATGCCAGCGCAAAGGGAATGCAGGTGGCAAGGACAACAAAGAGCGCAGGCAGGATGCGCCGCGCGCGGCGCTCATAGAAGTTCCTGAAGGTAAATCGTCCGAGTCTCAAATCCTCCGCAATCAATTGCGAGATCAAGAAACCCGAAATCACGAAGAAGACATCCACCCCAAGGAACCCTCCTCTCAAGAATGTATTATCAGCATGATAAACAATGACCGCGAGAACTGCTATGGCTCGCAGTCCGTCGATCTCTGGACGATATTTCATCTGCAACTACTTTCGTTCTGCAACCCGACTGACAGGTTTTAAGTTCTCATTTTCCGGCCCGAGTCTGTTTGTTTTATGCTCACAAGAGCTGGGCTCACCAAATTTAGGTTGCCGCTTAGTCGGGAAGCTGTACGTTCCAGTTTTTGCCAGCCGGGCAAGCGGCCAGTTATCGCGTCTCTGATCGCTTGAAAGGACGAAAAATAGATCAGTTGCCGGTATCCAAAACGCAGGATAATTGTCAGCAACAGCAGTTTTAGGTCGAACTTTCGTTCAAACCAGAACGCTGCAAGAGTGTAGGTCATGTCGATAACCACAAGAACAAAATAGCTGATCAAGACCACGGTTGGAAATCCTGTGACGTTGAGCGCTCCATGAAGGCTATATTCAATCAACGTCTTGACCAGAAGGCTAAGCAAAAGCAAATCGACGAAGGGCGACACCATACTCGTCAACAGACTAAACCAGATCGCGTCCATAATCGACACAAGCCCTATCGCACGGCGTTCTGGAATAGAGCGCCAATGTTTCCACGACGTTTGCAGCATCCCCAACGTCCAGCGCCGCCGTTGCTTTAAGAAAGCTTTGGTCTGTTCGGGGGCCTCAGTATAGGCGCGCGCTTGTTCTTGAAATCGCACGGTATAACCGGCGCGATGTACCGCAACCGTTAGGTCAGCATCCTCGGTGATTGTATCGCCCGAATACCTATTTGCGGCCTCAACTGCCGCAACCCGCCAAGCCCCGATCGCACCGGGCACAACAAAAATACCGTTGATGGCTTCGAAACTGCGCCGCGTGACCGCTTGGCTGACGAGGTATTCCAGCGCTTGGCAGGACGTCAGATACCCCTTTCGATTGCCGACCTCCACAAAGCCAGCCACCGCGCCGACACGCTCGTCTTTGAAGTGCTGAACCAACCAACCTAGAGCATCAGGATCTAAAATAGTATCGGCATCCACCCCCACAAAGAAGGGCGTTTTGATATACTGCAACGCGTGGTTCTCGGCCTGCCATTTGCCGCCGTTTTCTTGCCGGATGATCCTTACGCGTGGATGATTGTGAAACTCTGCGTTGACCGACTCATAGGTTCCGTCAGACGAGCCATCATCCACCACGATGATTTCAAAGTTGGGATAGTTCGAACCCAGAATTGACCAAACGCTCCGCACAATAACGTTCGCCTCGTTATAGGCTGGCACCACAACTGTAATCCCCGGAAGGTATTCAGGGTCACGCTGTGGCGAAGGTTTGCGAAAGAAAGCCAAAACGAGGTAAATTAGCGATCTGGCAATCGCAAAAACGAGCAAGACAAGGAAGGTTGTCGTCAGGCCAAAATACCAGAAGTTGAGAAGGCGATAGGTGACCGTGTCGCGCGCCCTCATTGAATTCGGATCGAGCGGGGCTATATCCGCCGTACCAAGGTTAGCAACTTCGGCCAAGGGCGCAAACGTGAACCCGTCGCGCCGCAAATCGGCAAACAGGTCCGGCAGAGTTGCAATAAGCTCCGCAGCATATTTGGTTGTCAGGTCAAACGACATAACCGCCGGATGGCCTGTGAGGCTTGCTTCGCGAAGTTGGGCAACAAAGCCTGCGCGATCCGTCTCGGGATTTTGGAATACGGCTCCGTTGGATATTGGAATGAAATCTTGCGCAACCCACGCACGTGTAAAACGCACTGCAATACTGGGCCACAGAAACAGCTTCGACATATCGCAGTTGTAGCGGAGTAAAATTCCGCCAGTTTGTGTCCTTCGTTTATTCGGAGGGCGGGAGATGTATTCTGTGGATATTTATAGTCGTGTGCGCCGTGCTTGTTTGAAGGACGGCATGTCTGCTCGTGAAGCGGCGCGTTATTTCAACAAGGACCGTAAGACGATAGCGAAGATGCTACGTCATGAACTCCCTCCTGGTTATCGTCGTTCAGAAGCGCCACGTCGCCCCACGCTTGATGATTATGTTGGCATCATCGACGAGATACTTCGGACTGATAAAACCCTGATCAAAAAACAACGCCATACAGCAAAGCGCATCTATGAACGCCTGAGAGCCGAGCATGGATATACTGGCAGCTTGACGACTGTGACGTATTACGTACGCGAGCAAAAGCGGCGCACGAAAGAGGTGTTTGTGCCGTTGTCGCATCGGCCCGGCCACGCGCAGGTTGATTTTGGTGAGACCCTTGGCGTGATTGGCGGCGTAGAATGTAAGATCCACTTCTTCGTGATGAGCCTACCGCATTCGGACGCAGTGTTTGTGAAGGGATACCCTGCGGAGACGACAGAAGCGTTTTGCGACGGCCACGTGTCTGCCTTTGCGTTCTTCGGCGGCATCCCCCAATCCATTCTCTATGACAACACCAAGATCGCTGTTGCGCGTATTTTAGGGGACAGAACACGTGTTCGCACACGCCGGTTTACAGAACTGCAATCGCATTATCTGTTTGATGACAAGTTTGGTCGGCCTGCGCGGGGGAACGACAAAGGCAACGTTGAGGGCATGGTCGGATACACTCGACGCAACTTCATGGTGCCTGCGCCACGTTACGACAGTTTTGATGATCTGAATGCGCACTTGGAACAGAGGTGTTTGGAACGCCAGAGTGACAAATTGCGCGGACACAGCCAGACTATTGGCCAGCGTTTGATATCCGATCTTGATGCCCTGATGGGGTTGCCTGTCGCAGAGTATGAGGCCTGCGACCATGTCAGCACGCGGGCCACATCAATCTCAATGGTGCGCTACCGTAGCAATGATTACTCTGTGCCCGTGGCCTATGCCCATCACGACGTCCACGTGCGTGGCTTTGTGCATGAGGTCATTATTGGCTGCGGCAATGAGGTGATAGCACGGCATCAGCGGTCTTACGCCAAAGCGGACATGATCTTTGACCCGCTCCACTTCCTGCCTTTGATTGAGCAGAAGGTGGGGGCTTTGGATCAAGCCGCCCCTTTGCAGGGCTGGGATCTACCGGATGTCTTCGCTACCTTGCACCGACTGCTCGAAGCCAGAATGGGTAAGCCGGGCAAGCGGGAATATGTTCAAGTCCTGCGCCTTTTGGAAACCTTTGAGATGGATGTTGTGCAGGGTGCGATCCAGCATGCCATTGATCTGGGCGCGATTGGCTATGACGCTGTAAAACACCTTGTGTTGTGCCGAGTTGAGAAGCGCCCACCGCGCTTGGATTTGGACTTCTATCCTTATCTGCCAAAGGCAAACGTTGGAACAACACGTCCGGCCAGCTACATGAGCCTGATGGGAGGGACCGCGGCATGACCCAAGCCCCCCAAATCCTTCTGCAACATCACCTCAAGAAGTTACGCTTGCCAACGTTCCAAGGGGAGTACGCAAAACAAGCCCAGATATGTGCTGCCGAGAATAAGGATCACATTCAATATTTGGCGCGCCTGTGCGAGATGGAACTGATAGATCGGGAGCGCCGGATGATCGAACGGCGGATCAAAGCGGCGAAGTTCCCAAGCACCAAAAGCCTGGATAGCTTTGACTTCAAGATTATGCCCAGCTTGAACAAACCGCTGACAATGGACCTCGCACGATGTGATTATATAGATCGCAGAGAAAATATCATCGCCCTCGGCCCATCGGGAACCGGTAAGACGCACATTGCTTTGGGGCTTGGGTTGGCGGCATGCCAAAGAGGGTTGAAAGTGCGCTTCACGACGGCGGCAGCCCTGGTCCATGATCTGATTGAAGCGCAGGATGAGCGGAGATTGCAGCGGCTTCAAAAGCACCTGACGAGCCAGAACCTGTTGATCATTGATGAATTGGGATTTGTGCCCCTCAGCAAATCTGGTGCGGAACTCCTCTTCGAGGTGATATCCCAGTGCTACGAACGCGGCTCAATTATAATCACCTCGAACCTGCCTTTCGATGAGTGGACCGAAGTCTTTGGTTCCGAACGGCTCACAGGCGCTTTGCTGGATCGTTTGACCCATCACGTCCATATCCTGGAGATGAATGGCGAGAGTTACCGGCTCAAACATAGCCGTAAGAGCCGCCAATAACCAAAACACATCAAGATCAGAACAATGTCGGCCCAAGGGCCAACATGCGCTTTGGCACGCGTTAGCTAAATGGGGAGCACGCGCACCAAAGCGCACGACAAACGAGAAGTCAGTGGACCAGTTTTACGCCGCGATCTGGACCCTTTTTACTCTGCGATTGACAAATTGGCTACCAGCGCTTTCATCTTTGCGTCGGGAATACCAATCAAAACAATCGGTTCGGAGTGTTTGACAAGAAGCACACCCGCCACCTGTGCCGCGTCGTCGAGCGCGACCATGGTGTGAATGGGTTTGCCAGAATAGCCAGTGGTCGAAACATAATCGGACGTAACAAAGGCCCAACCGATGCGCTCTCCGTCTTTGAGAACCTCCACCGCTGGAATTTCCGCGCTCATGGCACCAAAGGCATCCGCCCCTTCGACCAATTCCTCGACCAGAACACTGGGGAGCAGTTTGGCGAGAACCGATTCAGCGGCTGCGGGGAGCGCTAAGAAAAACAATGTCACAACGAATGCGACGAAATTCAGGAGGTTTTTATGGAGCGTCATGCGACAGCATCCTTCAGGTAAGGGCGCCCGTCGCTCTGTGTTTTCAGGGTGAACTCTATAGTATCAGTTGAGATCAGGCCTGAAAATTCAGTTAGGGGAGGGCTGCGTGGGTTCGGGCGAATGCCACGTTTTTGAATTAAGGGTATTTGGTAAGAAGCGAGATCTTTTTTAAGTTCCAGCTGCGCGAAGGTCAGCTTCTGGCCAAAAGAATTTTCCAGATCCGCGCCGATCTGCAGACAGCACATCACGCAACCATTACAGGTGTGCGAAGGGTCAACTGCATTGCTGTCGTCGTCGATCCGCACCGTTTTAGCTACACCGTCGGCGCAAATTTCCATGAAAACGCCTGTGTCACTACTGCCAGCTACGGCAACAGCACTGCTCAAGGCGAAACTCACGATCAGTAATAATCTGGAAAAATGTGCAAAGGAGTTCTTCATGCTGCTTAACTAGCGATGGAAGAATCAATCGTCCTTGATCTAACGCAAGTTCAACTCAACCAATCTTTGAGAATCGGGGGACATCATCAGGTTCGTTTTCTCATTGCAACCAAGCGCGCTATCAGTGTTGTTCTGCAGCGCGCTCAGCCAAGCGTTGGCGGGTGATTGCGCGTTTAGAGAGGATCGACACCGTTAAGACGCCAAACGTCACGATACCGATAATAATCGTTGAGAGCGCGTTGATTTCCGGACTAACCCCCATCCGAACGGACGAGTAGATTTTGATCGGAAGTGTGGTCGACGACGGGCCTGTGGTGAAGCTTGCTATCACCAAATCGTCGAGCGACAATGTAAAGGCCAGCAACCAGCCAGAGATGACGGCGGGGGCGATAATGGGCAAAGTCACGCTCTTGAAAGCATCCCAACCGGAACAGCCAAGGTCATAGGCCGCCTCTTCGAGGGAGCGATCAAACGACGCCATCCGCGACGAAACCACAACCGAGACATAGCACATCGAAAACGTTCCGTGGGCCAGAACGATGGTGACCACGCCGCGCGGCATCCCTATCGAAATAAAGAGCAATAGAAGCGACAGACCCGTGATAACTTCGGGCATCACCAATGGCGCATAAATCATTCCTGAGAATAGTGTGCGTCCGAAAAACCGCCCCGAACGCACAAGAACAAACGCCGCCATCGTACCAAGGATGGTCGCGATAATAGACGAGAAAAAGGCAACCTTGACGGTGACCCACGCCGCATCAAGGAACGCTTGATTTTGCAGCAACTCGCCATACCATTTGGTGGAAAACCCCGCCCAAACCGTCACCAGTTTGGACTCGTTGAAACTGAAAATCACGAGGATCAGGATGGGGATATAAAGGAATGCAAACCCAAGCGTGAGGGCGATGATGTTGAAGCCAGTTAGACGTCTCATTGCCCCTCCTCCCGCTGTTTTTGCTCGTTGCGTTGGAACAATACGATTGGAACAATCAAGAGCAGCAAGAGGATCGTTGCAACCGCCGAAGCCACAGGCCAATCGCGGTTTGAGAAGAACTCTTCCCACAACACTTTACCGATCATCAATGTCTCGGATCCCCCCAAAAGGGACGGGATGACAAACTCGCCCAAAGCCGGAATGAAAACCAGAAAACAACCCGCAATGACCCCCGGTTTTGAAAGCGGGGCCGTGACCGACCAGAATGCCGAGAATCGCGTACAGCCAAGGTCTTCTGCGGCCTCTATCAAGGTGCCGTCTAGCTTTTCCAAGGTGGCATAAATCGGCAAAACCATGAAAGGGAGGTAGGTATAAACGATGCCAATATAGACCGCCGTATTTGTGTTCAGAATGGTGAGTGGCTCGGAAATGAGGCCAAACCCCATTAGGAATTGATTTAAAAAACCCTCGTTCGACAGAATACCAATCCACGCATAAACACGGATGAGGAAGCTGGTCCAGAAGGGCAGAATGATCAAAAGCATCAAGCTCGGACGCCACTCATCAGGCGCTTTGGCCATGCTGTAAGCAATGGGAAACCCCACAAGAAGGGTGAAAAACGTCGACACAGTCGCGATTTTAATACTGGAGAGATAGGCCTTCCAATAAAGGTCATCCTCGGTCAAGAAAATGTAATTCTCAAAATCTAGCGCGCTTAGAAATTCTCGAAACCCTGCCCAGCCTTCGGAAAAGTCGAGCGTCGGCGTATAAGGCGGAATCGAGAGTTGGATATCGGAGAGCGATATTTTAAGAACGATCCCGAACGGCACCAAAAACAGGATGAAAAGCCAGAAATAGGGGATGCCGATCAAAAGCGAACGAGAGAATTTCATGCTGTGCCCCTATTTGTGTAAAATGATGCCGGCGGTGTCGGTCCACGACAACCAGACGGTATCTTTCCACGTGATATTCCTGCGTGAAATACGGCGATTATTTGCCGTTTGCGCTTTTACCAACTGGCCCGTCGCCAAGCGCACATAATACGTCGAAATATTGCCAAGATAAGCAATGTCTTCGACCTGCCCTGTCACGCGATTGTGCCGATCAACCGGCTCTTCGGTGTCGATCGTAACTTTTTCGGGGCGAATGGCAAAAGCGGCGGACGATCCCTTTGTAACGCCTTCCCCCACCATGGCGCGAAGGCCATTATTATGCTCCGACCATGAAAGCTCGGCGGCATCTTCGGAAATTTCCGTGACCGTGCCCTCAATGATGTTCACGTCGCCAATAAAGTCGGCCACATAAACGGAATTGGGCGATTCATAGACGCGCGCGGGGGTGTCAACCTGCACCAGTTTTCCGTGGTCCATAACGGCAATCCGGCTGGCCATGGTCATGGCTTCTTCCTGATCGTGGGTCACAATCACAAAGGTCGTGCCCGTTTTTTCCTGAATGTCCATAAGCTCAAACTGAGTCTCGTGGCGCAGTTTTTTGTCCAACGCTCCAAGAGGTTCGTCGAGCAGTAACAGTTTCGGCGCCTTGGCCAATGCGCGCGCCAAGGCCACACGTTGTCGCTGGCCACCGGAAAGCTGGTGCGGTTTGCGTTTGGCGAATTTCTGTAGCTGAACAAGGCGCAACATCTCTTCGACGCGGCCCTGAATTTCGGATTTCGGCATATCAGAGCGCTTCAAACCAAACGCCAGATTGTCGGCAACCGTCAAATGGGGAAACAGCGCGTAGGATTGGAACATCATATTAACCGCACGCTTGTTGGCAGGGATGCCAGCCATATTCTGCCCGTCGATGGTGATTGTGCCTTCGCTAGCTTCTTCAAAGCCGCCGAGCATCCGCATCAACGTGGTTTTCCCGCAGCCCGAGGGCCCCAACAAAGCGAAAAACTCTTTCGGATAAATTGCCAAGCTCATCTTGTCGATGGCGGTAAAATCTCCGTAACGCTTGGTGACATTATCAAAGGAGATCAGCGGCTTTGCTTTAGCATCTTCCCAAGGGGCAAAAATGGCGTTTTGGTTCATGTCATCTTTCCAGAAAGAAACGCCCAAGCCGTGTGGCTCGGGCGGAGTATTATAAATCACCTAAACTTAGGTGCCAGACTTAACTTTGGTCCACAAGCGCGTCACAACCCGTTGTAGCTTCGCCTCGTAGGGTGATTTTGTGTACAGGTTTTGGACGGTTTCTTCGTCAGGATAGATCGCCGTGTCGCCGATCACATCCTCAAGCAAGAACTCTTGGCTCGCCTTGTTGCCGTTGGCATAATAGACGTAATTCGACGCAGCCGCCATATTCTCGGCATCCATGATGAAGTTCAAAAACGCATGCGCGCCCTCTGGATTTGGAGCGTCAACAGGGATGGCCATTTGGTCAAACCACATCAGGGAACCTTTGTTGAAGGCATTGAAAACAATCTCAACTCCATTGTCAGCTTCGATCGCGCGATCCCGTGCTTGCAGAATATCCCCAGACCAACCGACGGCCACGCAAATGTCGCCATTCGCAAGCGCGTTGATATACTCCGAGCTGTGGAACTTCTTGATATAAGGACGCACAGCAAGCAGCGTATCTTCTGTTTTCGCAATGACGTCTGGATCAGTTGTATTTGGATCTTCGCCCAAGAACTTCAACGTCATCGGGATGATTTCCGTTGGAGCGTCAAGGAAATACACGCCACATTCGGCCAGCTTTTCCATGTTTTCTGGCTTCAGCACGAGGTCCAAGCTAGAGAGCGGGGCATCCTCGCCCAGCACTTCCCGAACTTTACCCAGATTGATCCCAAGACCCGTCGTGCCCCACATATAGTTGATGGAATACGCGTTGTCTGGATCATATTGCGCGGTACGCGCCTCGATGACGTCCCACATATTGTCGATATTCGGGAGTTGCGACTTGTCCAATTTCTGGAAAGCTTTCGCCACGATTTGACGCTGAAGGAAATCCGCCGTTGGGACAACAACGTCGTAGCCAGAGTCCCCTGTCAGCATTTTAGTTTCGAGAACTTCGTTGCTGTCGAAAACATCGTATATTAGCTTGTAGCCGGTTTCCTTCTCGAACTTTTCCAAAAGTTCTTCGTCGATATAGTCGGACCAGTTATAGACCCGAACCTCTTGTGCATTTGCAAATGTCGCCGCAAGGCTGATTGCAACAGTAATTGGAATTAATTTCATCGTCACCTCCGAATGTGTAGATAATAATTTGATCAAAAGTTTGACAAAAGCAACAAAATTCGTGAAAAAGATGTCAGCCCATAAAAAGTAGTTTGTAAATTAGATGACAACAGAAGCCAAAAAAATTCCAGAACACCAAGCGGTTTATGAGCGCCTGCGCGACATGATATTGCTTGGTCGTTTTTCGCCCGGACAGCCTCTAACCATCATGGGATTAACCGAAAGTCTTGGTGCGGGTATGACCCCAGTGCGCGAGGCAATACGGCGGCTTGCGGCGGAAAATGCACTAGTTACGCTTGGCAATCGGCGGATTGTCGTGCCGGAAATGAATATTGAAAATTTTCAGGACGTCTATTTTTTGCGCTTAAAGGTTGAGCCGGAGCTTACACGGCGGGCGATAAAAAACATTACTAAACAAGATATTGAGGAATTAACATCGATTGACGCGGAAATCGACACCGCCATTGAGACGGGCGATATCGAAACATACCTCGAACGAAACAATCGATTCCATTTCAAGATATATGCCTTGGCGCAAGCGCCCGTCCTTTTTCGCGCGGCACTCTCTCTTTGGGTGCAAGTTGGGCCAAGTCTGCGCGTCAATTGCAGTCGCTATGGAACAGAAAACCTACCGGATAAACATTCAGAGCTCCTAGAGGCTCTCGCACGGCGGGATGAGGAAGCTGCGGCGATTGCCATGGCTGGGGACTTAGAACAAAGTCTAAATCTCGCGACCACATCATCGAATTGAATTTTTGATCAAAAGATCGCAAAGGAAGCTTCAAGTGTCTAAAATTAGGAAAATCAAGAAAACCGAATCGTGGGCTGACAGTCTTCCAACTGCTTTTTTGGAATACCTTGATGGTCGCTCCATTGACGAGGTGGAATGCATCATTCCAGACCTCGTTGGGACATCGCGCGGCAAGGCGATGCCCGCATATAAGTTTAAACCAGACGAGATATTCTACCTGCCAATTTCGCTCTTTTATCAGACGATTTCCGGTGAGTTTGTGGATATGGAAATCGAGAACCAGTGGCTTGAAAAAGACGTTATCCTCGTTCCAGATATGAACACCGCATCCGCGGCCCCTTGGGCGGGTGAACCGACGTTGCAGATTATCTGTGATATGAAAACGCGCGAGGGTGCGGATTTGGAAGTTGCGCCGCGCAATGTACTGCGACGGGTTCTAAAGCTCTATGATGAACTAGGATTGAAACCTGTTGTCGCCCCAGAAATCGAGTTTTATCTGGCCAAGCCAAACGTCGATCCAAATGAGCCCATCGAGCCACCGATTGGCCGCACGGGGCGCAAAAGTGCCGGACGGCAAGTTTTCTCAATGTCCGCAGTGGACGAATATGGGCCCGTTATTGATACGATCTATGATTTCGCAGAGGCGCAGGGATTGCAAATCGACACCGTCATTCAGGAGGGCGGCGCGGGCCAGATCGAGATTAATCTACAACATGGCGACCCGTTGTTGCTCGCCGACCAAGTGTTCTATTTCAAGCGCACCATCCGTGAAGCGGCGCTTTTGAACGGCATTTTCGCAACCTTTATGGCGAAACCGATGCGCGACGAACCCGGAAGCGCGATGCACCTTCACCAATCGATTGTCGACAAAGAAACCGGCAAAAATATCTTCTCGAATGAGGATGGCTCTGCCACCGAAAAGTTTTATCACTTCATCGGAGGGTCGCAAAAATATCTGATGCAATCTGTGCCGTTGCTCGCCCCCTATATCAACTCCTACCGTCGCATTACCGTTGAGGGACAAAGCGCGCCCGCCAATTTGGAATGGGCCGCCGACAACCGCACGACTGGCTTGCGCGTTCCGCACTCCCCTCCAGAAGGACGCCGATTGGAAAACCGCGTAATCGGAATGGATTGCAATCCGTATCTGGCGATTGCGACGTCTCTGGCCTGTGGTTTGCTTGGCATGAAAAACAAGATTGAGCCGCGTGCGGAAGCCCGAAACGAGGTCTGGGAAACGGACGACCGTCTCCCTCCAAGCCTGAACGCAGCGCTCGATATTTTCGCGGATGCCAAGGAAGTCTGGGAAATTCTGGGCCCTGAGTTCTGTCAGCTTTATTTGGATATTAAGCTTGCGGAAAACGAGGAGTACCAGCGTGAAATTTCACCATGGGAGCGGCAGCATCTGTTGTTAAACGTGTGAGGGACCTCCTTACTGTGAACGACACGGCGGGCACCTACCCGCCGTCCTATTACGCATCCGCGGCGAAACATTTGGGCGGTTTTGACGCCATCGCAGGCGATGTTTCATGCGATGTCTGCGTTATCGGCGGCGGGTTTACCGGCCTGTCAACAGCCCTGCATTTGGCAAAGCGCGGCTATGACGTGCGCCTTGTCGAAGCGCAGCGCGTTGGATTTGGCGCCTCTGGGCGCAATGGGGGCCAAGTTGGGCAGGGCCAGAGGCTTGACCAAGACGAACTCGAAGCCAAATTCGGTCTTGAGCGCGCCAAGGAGCTTTGGACCATCGGCACGCAGGCGGTTGAGTTGGTCAGGGAACTCGCCAGCTCGGATTTGGTGCATGCTGACTTCCATCCAGGCATAATACATGCCGATCACCGCGAACGTTTTGTGCGCCACAGTCGCGAATATGTCGACAAGTTAAACACGCAATACGACTATCCGCACGTTCGGTTTCTAGACCAAGAAGAAATGCGCGCAACGGTGAATTCGCCTGTCTATTTTGGCGGCTCCCTCGATACGCAATCTGGTCACATTGATCCGCTTGAATTTGTGTTGGGACTGGCGCGGATGGCGGTGGAGCAAGGGGCAAAGCTGCATGAGAACAGTCGAGTTTCAAAAGTTGAAACTGGGGCGAAAGTCAAAATCCACACGGATCAGGCCTGCATAACTGCCGACCAACTTGTTTTAGCCTGTAATGGTTATATCGGCGATTTACATTCCGATGTTGCGCGCCGCGTTATGCCGATCAACAACTACGTGGTTGCAACCGCACCTATGAGTCCGGAGCAACAAGAACAGATCATTAAAGGCAAAGTCGCGGTCGCAGATTCAAAATTCGTGGTTAATTATTTTAGATTTAGCGACGACAACCGCCTGCTGTTTGGCGGCACCGAGAGTTACGGTTATCGCTTCCCTAAGGACATTGCCAAACAGGTTCGCAAGCCGTTGGGCGAAATATTCCCCCAGCTCGCAGACGTGCAAATCGACCACGCTTGGGGGGGGACATTAGGCATCACCATGAACCGTTTGCCGCATTATGAACGCTATGCGGGCAACATTTTATCAATGTCGGGCTTCTCTGGATCAGGCGTTGCGCTTGGAACCCTATCGGGCCAAATCGCAGCAGAAGCCATCGCAGGCCAATCCGAGCGGTTTGATGTAATGGCGCAAATTCCGACGCCCCGTTTTCCCGGTGGTCCAAGAATGCAGCACCCGATGCTGATCCTCGCTATGCTGTGGTATTCGTTGCGCGATAAACTTTAATCTAATCCTGCAAGCCAATCTAAGCTTGCAGGATTTACTTTGGTGGGAAGATTAAAGCTTGATCCACGTCGCTTTGAGTTCGACGTATTTATCAAGCGCATGCAGCGATTTGTCCCGCCCGATACCGGACTGTTTATAGCCCCCAAAAGGCGTGGTCATATCGTCGGCATCGTAGCAATTGACATAGACCATTCCTGCACGGATTTTTGAGGACATCTTATGCGCCGTCGAGAGATCATCGGTCCAGACCGCCGAGGCCAAACCATAGGGGCTGTCGTTAGCAACCTTGATGGCTTCGTCCTGATCCTTCACCGAAATGACCGAAATCATCGGGCCAAAGATCTCTTCCTGCGCGACCCGCATTTCGTTTGTCACATTGTCAAAAATCGTGGGTTCTACGTAACTTCCGCCCGTTTCCTCGCGCGTTTTACGGCCACCAATGACAACGTCGGCTCCCTCTTCCCTCGCGATATCAACAAAGCCCAAAACCCGTTGCGTGTGGCGGGCATCAACAAGGGCGCCCATGGAGGTTTCGGGATCAAGGGGGTCACCGGGCGCATAGGTTTTGGCGACCTCTTTGAGCACCTCGATAACCTCGTCATGGATGGAGTCTTCGACAATCAGGCGGCTCGGGCAGGTGCACATTTCGCCCTGATTGAACCACGCGGAGTTGGCGGAAACGCGAGCTGCATGAGCCGTGTCGCGATAGCTTGAAAGGATGATGTTCGGGCTTTTGCCACCCAATTCCAAGCCGATTTTCTTGAGGTTGGATTTTGCCGCATATTCCATGAAATATTTGCCGACTTGGGTGGAGCCTGTAAAGAACAACCCGTCGATATCCATGTGCATACCCAGTGCGCGGCCCACGTCAGGGCCAAGTCCGGTCACCACGTTGAAAACGCCTTCTGGAACGCCCGCTTCGAGCGCAAGTTCGGCCAAACGGATCGCTGTGAGCGAGGATTGTTCGGCAGGTTTGAGGATCACTGAATTCCCCATAGCAAGGGCTGGCGCGACCTTCCACGAGGCCATGAGCATCGGGAAATTCCACGGTACAACTGCAGCCACGACGCCCAGCGGCTCCTTGGTGACCATGGCAAAGAAGTCCTTCCCTGTGGGGGCAACCTCGTCATAAACCTTGTCGAGCGCTTCGCCGTAATAGCTGTAGCAATTGGCAACGGCACGCACGTCGATGGAGAGGCTGTCGGCAATCGGTTTGCCCATATCCAGCGTTTCCAGCAGCGCAAGTTCATCGCGGCTTTCACGGATCAACTCCGCAAAACGCATCAAGACAGCTTTACGCGCCGCAGGAGGTTGATGCGACCAGCGCCCGTCTTCAAATGCCGCCCGTGCGCTCGCAACAGCCATGTCGACATCCGCCGAATCCATAAGCGGGACCTCGGCCAGATGTGCGCCATCAATCGGGCTAATGGAGGCAAAGGTTTTGCCACTTTGCGCCTGTGTGGATTTGCCGCCAATGATCCCATGTGCCCGAATTTTCAGGGACTTGGCCGCGGCGTGCCAATGGGCTGTTGTTTGCTGTGTCATAGGAACCTCGGTTGGTTGGAGACGTTTCAGATAACAACGTCATCACGTAAAGCAATGGCGTCACGACCAGCGGCCGCAACGCCGTCTTCGATGTCTTTTTGAATGGCAGAAGACAGCCCGTCGGCATCTCGATTGTCTAGGGCTGTTAGGATTTCTTTGTGTCGGTCAATTTCGTAAAACGCGCCAAGTTCGGATATCACCTCCCGCTGAAATGGTCCCAATTGAAGCCAGATACTCTCGACAAGGGGCATCGAAATATGGTCTGGGTTTGCACGATAAAGACGGTTGTGAAAAACGTGATTTAACGCCGTGAGGGCATCATAATCCAGCCGTACCAACGCCTCGTCCATCTGCATATCAATCGCCCGCATCTCCTCTATCAAAATATCGGAGACATAGGGCAAAGCGCGCAAGGCGGCGTGGCATTCTAGCGTGATCCGCGTGGCGATCAGGTCTTCAAAACGACCTTGGGTCATATAGGGAATGAGCATTCGACGGTTGTCTTGTGACACGATAGCGGACTCAGAACTCAAGCGGCGCAGGGCCTCGCGAATGGGGGTTGGGCTGAGGTCAAGTTGCTCTGCCAAACCACGCATTGTCAGGGACTCCCCTGTCGGAATTGCACCCACCATGATTGCATTCCGAAGACGCGCATAGACATACTCTTGGCTTGTCCGCTCACCAGAATTTTCGATCTCTGGGATGTTAAAACTCATTGCGCGTTTTTCCCCTTGGCTCATGCTAAATCCTTAGTCGGACGCTTGACTCTTGTCAATAACGCTATCACAACTAGACAAAGGGTATCACATTATTTTGTGGTCTCGTATTTTAAGGAAGTAATGTCGATGAGCACGAAGTCTGAACCCAAGTACAATTCGGTTATGGTGGCCCTTTGCGATATCAACGGCGCCTTCCGTGGGAAAAGATTGCCCATTGATCAAGTAGATAAAGTCTTTGACGGCTCCCTTCGTATGCCCATGTCGGCGGCAACGGTTGATGTTTGGGGTCGTGATATTGAAGGCAGCGAACTAGTATTTGAGTCAGGTGACGCTGACGGGATTTGCTTACCGATCCGCGACGAAATCCTGCCATCGCCTTGGATGGGCGCGTCTTCTGGGTTTGTTCCAGTTTGCATGTATGATGAGAATGGCGCACCGCATCCCACCGATTCACGGCATGCGCTTGCGGCAGTCGTCGCGCGGTTTGCGGCTCTTGGTTTGCGCCCTGTTGTGGCGACCGAGCTTGAATTTTACCTCACCGATCTGCACGAACAAGGCGGCATTCCATCGTCCGAGAAGTTCGACACCGAGAACGTGCTTTCGGTGCAAGAACTTGAGCGATTGTCGCCGTTTTTGGATGACGTTTATGCTGCTTGTGCAGAGAGTGGCATCCCCGTTGATGCGGCGATTTCCGAAACCGGTGCAGGGCAATTTGAGATCAACCTATTGCACACCGACGATCCCTTGCGCGCGGCTGATGACGCGATGATGTTCAAACGCATCGTCAAAGGCTTTGCAAAAAGCCATGGCCACACAGCGACCTTTATGGCCAAGCCTTATGGCGATGGCGCGGGAAGCGGGCTTCACGTTCACTTCTCCCTGCTAAACGAAAAAGACGAGAATGTGTTTGACGATGGCTCCGACGAAGGCTCCGACATCATGCGCGCAGCGATTGGCGGCCTCACCGATGCGATGCAGGAAAGTGCGCTACTCTTTGCCCCGCATTTCAACAGCTATCGTCGACTGCGCCCCAATTCACATGCCCCCACGACCGTTGCTTGGGGCTATGAAAACCGCACGGCGGCCATTCGCATCCCCGGCGGAAACAACAAAGCGCGCCGCATTGAGCATCGTGTTGCGGGGGCGGACGCAAACCCCTACCTTGTTCTCGCGGCAATTTTGGGTGCCGCCCTTGCGGGTATTGAAGGCAAAACACGTGCGCCCGAGCCTTTAACGGGCAACGTGTATGAAGCCGGAATGCCGCAACTCCCATTGGATTGGGCGGCGGCAATCGACGCCTTTGAACAAGGGCCAATCGTCGCAGACATTTTCGATCCTTCGCTCCTTCAACTGATCGTTCAATCAAAACGCCAGGAATTGGAGCGGTTCCTCGAAACGGTAACGAAGTTAGAATATCAAACATATTTGGAGGTCGTCTAATGGCCGTTACACAAAAAAACTACGCTGGTGATGGCGCACACACCACCAGCTATTACGCCGCATCTGCGAACACGCGGACGTTGCGTGCGCCCTTGGTTGGCGATCAAAAATTCGACGTTTGTGTTGTAGGCGCAGGATACTCCGGCCTCTCGACAGCGCTGCATTTGGCCGAAAAGGGCTACCAAGTTGCCATAGTTGAAGGCGCACGCATTGGCTGGGGCGCGTCTGGTCGCAATGGCGGACAGGTCGTTAATGGCCTGAACGCCTCGCTGCAAACCATCGACCGTCGCTATGGCAAAAACACCGCGAATTTTGTTGCGGGTTTGGTCATGGAAGGCGGCGACATCATCCGCGAGCGCGTGGCCACTTATGGCATTGAATGCGACCTAAAACCGACCAATGTTTTTACCGCCTATACCTCGGCTCACATGAAGGAGCTAGAGGAGCGCCTAGCCTTGTGGCGCGGCTATGGCATCGAAACCCAAGAGATGATCGGCCCCGACAAAATCCAGAACTACGTCGGGTCTGACGTCTATGCTGGCGGGATGATTGACCACGCGGGCGGGCATATGCATCCGCTCAACTTGGCCCTCGGAGAAGCGGACGCCTTTGAGAAAAATGGCGGCACAATCTTTGAGATGTCGATGGTGCGTAGCGTCAATAGCGACGCCAAGGAACCCGTCATAACGACGGACGCTGGCACAATCACCTGTAAAACGCTGGTCCTCTGTGGCAACGCCTATCTTGGCCACGTCGTGCCGGGGCTTACCAGTCGCGTCATGCCCGTCTCGACCCAAGTTATGGCGACGGAACAATTGGACGCGGATCTGGCGAAACGCCTTCTTCCAACGGATACCTGCATCGAAGATATTCGCTATATTCTGGACTATTATCGCCTCTCTGCGGATAACCGTCTTTTGTTTGGCGGAGGTACCGTTTACGGCGGCGCTGACCCCAAGAATATCGAGGCAAAACTGCGCAAAAATATGGACAAAGTATTTCCCGAGTTGCGCGATAAAAAGGTCGAATACGCATGGAGCGGCAACTTCGCCCTATCCTTTAGCCGCGTCCCGCAAATGGGCCGCCTAAACGACAACACCTATTTCGCACATGGTTATTCTGGGCACGGCATTACCGGATCGCACACCTTTGGCCGCATTCTGGCCGAAGCGATTGACGGCGACCGTTCACGTTTGGATGTATTTGCAAAAGTCCCATGGATTCCTTTCCCTGGAGGGCGCATGTTCCGCGTGCCCTACTCCGTGATTGGCTCTTGGTATTATGGTTTTAAAGACCGGTTTGGATTGTGAGGCTGAGATGACAAATTCTGGCGATCAAGCATTTAGAAAAACGGACCCCAAAGGCAGATGGCAAGAGATGACCTACGGGGGCGCGTTAAGCTTCCTGCGGCGCAAATATTCCCGCGATTTGACGGGTGTTGATGTGGCGGTTCTGGGCGTTCCTTTTGACAACGCCGTCACTTTTCGTCCCGGTTGCCGCCTCGGCCCGCAAGCCGTGCGCGCAGCGTCTGTTCAACTCGCGGAATTACAGGCGTTTCCGTGGGGCTTTGACCCGTTCCAAACCCTATCGGTTGTCGATTTCGGCGATGTATTTCTTGACCCACATCACCCCGAAACGATCAAACCCGCGATCGAAGCCCAAGCCCGCGAGATCATCGCCACAGGCACACGCCTTCTCACGATTGGCGGCGATCATTCGATCGCCTATCCTCTCCTTAAGGCCCATGCAGAAAAACACGGCCCCATCGCCCTCATTCAATTTGATGCGCATTGCGACACATGGGAAGACAACGGCACCGAGATGAACCACGGCACCATGTTTGCGCGTGCTGTCAACGAGGGTATCATCGATGTAAGCCGCTCAACCCAAGTGGGATTGCGGACCTATAACGCAAGCGACTTTGGGTTTGAAATCCTGACCAGCCCTTGGGTTCACCGCAACGGTATCGACGCCGCGATCAAGGTTGCAGTTGAGCGCGCGGGCGATGCGCCTGTGTATCTGAGTTTTGACGTCGACGGTATGGACCCAGCCTTTGCACCGGGCACAGGAACCCCCGTACCGGGTGGCTTGGCCTCTTGGCAAGCGTTGGAGTTTGTGCGCGGCCTCACCCCGTTAAACCTCATCGGGATGGATATCGTCGAGGTATCCCCCCCTTTGACCATGCGGAAATTACGGCCATCGCGGCGGCACATGTGGCCCATGATTGGCTCTGTGTTCTCGCGGAACAATTGGGCGCAAAAACCGCCCCAGTGGGAAGGATTTAGACCATGAAAATCG
Organism: Falsihalocynthiibacter arcticus; assembly: GCF_000812665.2. Classification (GTDB taxonomy): domain Bacteria; phylum Pseudomonadota; class Alphaproteobacteria; order Rhodobacterales; family Rhodobacteraceae; genus Falsihalocynthiibacter; species Falsihalocynthiibacter arcticus. Next base: position 2,761,996 of record NZ_CP014327.1, on the reverse strand, counting down.
GCATTCTTCAAACCGGCCGCTCGCCCGATGAAACCCAAGAAAAGCACGGAGACTATGGCGCGTTTTTCATGAACTACCTCGGTGGCAGGGGATTTGAGTTTGAAAACTATCCCGTGCTAGATGGCGTTTTTCCGACAAGCCCCAAGGATGCGGACGGCTGGCTGATTACCGGATCGCGGTTTGGCGTCTATGAAGGGCACGCGTGGATTGCGCCACTCGAAGACTTCCTCAGGGAAACCTACGCCCTTGGCACCCCCATCGTGGGCATTTGTTTTGGCCACCAAATTTTGGCGCAAGCCTTGGGTGGAAAAATCGAAAAGTTTGAGGGGGGCTGGTCCGTCGGCCCCGCGAAATACACTTCTGAGCGTTTTGGCGACCAAAACATAATTGCTTGGCACAAAGATCAGGTTGTTAAGCGGCCAGACGAGGCCACGGTCGTAGGCAGCTCCGCGTTTTGCGAAAACGCGATCCTTGTTTATGGCAACAAGGCGCTGACCATCCAGCCGCACCCAGAGTTCACAGGAGAATTCTTGACCGCATTGCTCCAAACGCGCGGAAAAGCTTTGCCCGATGACATCCGCGAAAACGCGGCAAAGCGAGCGGGAGAGGACCTAACCTCCGCATCCTTCGCCGACCACATCGAGAAGTTTTTCAAAGCTGACCGCCCTTAAGAGCTTATCGCCATAAAGATAATGGAGACCGAAATGACAAACGCAGCAATCGCAGAACGCCGCACGGGGGCAATTGCCCGTGGCGTAGGCATGATGACGCAAATCTATGTTGACCGTGCGTTAAACTCCGAAGTTTGGGACGTTGAAGGCACCCGTTACATCAACTTTGCGGCGGGGATTGCGGTGGTCAACACGGGGCATTGCCACCCGAAAGTCATGGCCGCCGTCCAACACCAAATGACCCGTTTCACCCATACTTGCCATCAAGTTTTGCCCTATGAAAACTACATCAGCTTGGGTGAGAGGCTGAATGAAATCGTTCCTGGTGACTTTAAAAAACGCACCGTGTTTGTCACCACGGGCGCGGAAGCGGTTGAGAATTCGATCAAAATCGCACGCGCTTATACCGGACGCCCTGCGGTTGTCGCCTTTGGCGGTGGTTTTCACGGACGCACGTTTATGGGCATGTCGCTAACGGGCAAGGTTGAGCCCTACAAAAAGGGCTTCGGCGCCATGATGCCCGATGTCTATCACATCCCGTTTCCGATTGAATTACATGGTGTCTCGACCGACGAGTCGATGGCCGCCTTGACCAAGCTTTTCAAAGCAGACCTTGATCCCACCCGCGTTGCCGCGATCATTATCGAACCCGTCCAAGGCGAAGGTGGATTTTACGCCGCCCCCGCGGCCCTCATGCGCGAAGTGCGCCGCCTGTGTGATGAGCACGGGATCGTCATGATCGCGGATGAAGTTCAGACAGGATTTGCGCGTACGGGGCAAATGTTTGCGATGGATGGTTATGATGTATCCGCCGATATTACGACGATGGCCAAAGGGCTTGCGGGCGGCCTGCCCCTTGCTGCGGTAACGGGAAAAGCCGAGATTATGGACGCCGCAAATCCTGGTGGTTTGGGCGGAACATACGGCGGAAATCCCCTTGGAATTGCAGCGGCGCACGCCGTTTTGGATGTGATTGAGGAAGAAGACCTTTGCGCCCGCGCCAACGAACTTGGCTCGCGCCTAAAACAGCGCCTAGAGCAAATCAGGCAAACAACGCCACAAATGGTTGATGTTCGTGGCCAAGGTTTTATGGTGGCCACAGAATTTAACACCGTTGATGGCTCCAAGCCGGATGCGGATTTCACTAACCGCGTGCGGATGGAAGCGCTCAAACGCAACCTCGTGTTGCTCACTTGTGGCGTGTATGGCAACGTCCTTCGCTTCCTTGCGCCGATCACTATTCCCGACGATATCTTTGCTGAAGCGCTTGATATCCTTGAAGATTCAATCTCCGCAGCAAAGGTAGATGCATAATGACCCTCGCTTTAAACGATCCCAGCCTTTTGGAACCGCGCGCCTATATTAATGGCAAGTGGATTGAGACCGAGAAGACCTTCGCCGTTCTCAATCCGGCGACCGGCGAAGAAATTGTACGGGTCGCCGATGTGCCCGTTGAGATGGTTCGCGACGCAATCGAATACGCCCATAAAGCCCAAAAGGAATGGGCCAAATGGACGGGCAAGGAACGCGCGGGGGTTATGCGCAAATGGTACGACCTCTTGGTTGCGAACGCCGATGATTTAGCCACCATCCTAACGGCGGAAATGGGCAAACCATTGGCCGAAGCCAAAGGCGAAATCCTCTACGGCGCGTCCTTTATTGAGTGGTTCGCCGAAGAAGCAAAGCGCATCTATGGCGATGTTATTCCGGGCCACCAACGCGACAAACGTATCCTTGTGATCAAGCAGCCCATTGGCGTTGTTGGCTCCATTACGCCTTGGAATTTCCCCAACGCAATGATCGCTCGCAAGGTCGCTCCCGCTTTGGCGGTTGGCTGTACCTTCGTGGCGCGGCCCGCGGAACTCACGCCTTTGTCGGCAACGGCCATGGCCGTTTTGGCCGAACGTGCGGGCATTCCAGCAGGGGTTTTGAATATCATCCCGTCGAGCAATGCCGCCGAAACGGGACAGGAACTCTGCGAAAACCCCAAAGTGGCGAAAATCACCTTCACGGGGTCCACGCGCGTTGGGAAAATCCTAATGAAACAATGCGCGGACACCATCAAAAAAATGAGCTTGGAGCTGGGCGGCAACGCGCCGTTTATCGTTTTTGACGACGCCGATTTGGATGCGGCCGTCACGGGCGCCATGATCTCGAAGTTCCGCAACAACGGTCAAACCTGCGTTTGCGCCAACCGTATTTACGTTCAATCCGGCGTTTATGAGGCCTTCGCGGCCAAACTTCAAACGGCGATGTCGGCGCTGACTATCGGCAATGGCATGGAGGCCGGCATCACAACAGGCCCATTGGTCAGTGACGCGGCTGTGCTCAAGGTCGAAGAGCACATCGCCAATGCCACGGGAAAAGGCGCAAAAATTGCCATGGGCGGCAAGCGGCATGCCTTGGGCGGAACCTACTTTGAGCCCACAATTCTTACGGACGTGACGCTCGACATGGCCGTCGCGCGCGAAGAAACCTTTGGCCCCTTGGCGCCACTTTTCCGTTTTGAAACCGAAGAAGAAGTGATCCGCATGGCGAATGACACTGAATTCGGCCTCGCTGGGTATTTCTATGCACAAGACGTTAATCGGATCTGGCGCGTGGCCGAGGCCTTGGAAACAGGGATTGTGGGCATCAACACAGGTCTGATCTCTACTGAAGTCGCCCCATTTGGCGGGGTTAAGCAATCTGGTCTCGGGCGCGAAGGCTCGAAATATGGCACAGAAGATTACCTTGAGCTAAAGTACATGTGTTTTGGTGAAGTGCAGTAAGAAAGTTGGAGCACGCTAAAAGCTACTATGCCGCTTCGGCCCGTCATAAGGACGGGTTTCCAGCGTTGGATGGTGACATCGATGTTGATGTCGCCATCGTTGGCGGGGGGTTTACGGGGATTGCAACGGCCGTTGAACTGGCTGAACGCGGCCTGCGCGTGGCTGTCTGCGAAGCCAACCAAATCGGTTGGGGCGCGACGGGGCGCAATGGCGGACAGATCACCGGCAGCCTGTCTGGCGATACAGCAATGGAGCGCGAATTCAAACGAACCTTAGGCGATCAAGCCTCTGAATTTGTTTGGGATTTACGGTGGCGGGGCCACGACATCATCAAAAACCGTGTGGAAAAATACGGGATTAAGTGCGATTTAAAGTTCGGGCAAATGCAAACGGCCTTGAACAAAAGCCATCTGCGCGAGTTGACGGCGACCTTTGAGCAAGGATGCGCCCGCGGCATGCAGGATCACCTTGAAATGGTCCCCGCGGACAAAATGGGCGAGTATCTGGAATCCGATCTCTATATCGGCGGGTTGCTCAACCGTCGCAACATGCACGTGCATTCGCTGGACCTATGTGTGGGTGAAGCGCTGGCGGCCCAATCGCTGGGCGCGCAGATTTTCGAGAACACTAAGGTTACAGCCATTGAATACGGCGCACGGCCAAAACTTGTGACCGAAAACGGCGTCATCACAGCGGATAAACTTGTCCTTGCCGGTAATGCCTATCATCTACTGGAGCAGGAAAAGCTGCGCGGAAAATTGTTCCCCGCTTCTTTGGCAAATATGGTGACCGAACCACTGGATGCCGACGTCGCGCGGGCGATCAATCCACAGGATATCGCGGTCTATGACGGGCGTTTCATTTTGGATTACTACCGTCTGACAGCGGACAATCGCGTCATGTTTGGCGGCGGCACCAATTATTCGGGACGCGACAGCGGCGACATCGCGGCGGAACTTCGCCCCGCATTGGAACGCACATTTCCGCGCCTCAAAGGTGTCGGCATTGATTACAGTTGGGCGGGGATGGATGGGATCATCCTGAACCGCATTCCGCAAGTGGGTCGCCTCTCAAAAGACGTTTTCTATGTGCAGGGTTACTCGGGCCACGGGATTGCCCTTACACATATCCTCGCCGACCTCACCGCACGAGAAATCGCTGGAGAGGCCTCAGAATTCAACGTTTTTGAAAATGTGCGCCATTGGAGTTTGCCTGTTGGTCGCAGCATGGGGAGCCTCATGATCGCAGTGGGCATGGCGTATTATCGTATGCGGGACAGGATCGCCAGTTAAGGCACCCTCCCTATAGCTTGCGGAAAATTTCGACGCCAAATGACCTGCAATCATCTGGACTGCGCCTGTCCCTGACAGGTTCAGGCGCAGTCTGTTTAATTGAACACTAAGATCGAACAAACGAAAAAGCTCCAAATCAGCGAGAGCTCTCTTACGGAAGACGGCCTTCCATTTTCCCGTAGAAAATATAAAATTCATCACGGGAAAACAGGTTAAAATGGAAAGTGCCCCGGTTTGCTGCTGACCGTTGTTAAACGAATTTCGGTGAAATCCTCGACGGCATAGTGACCCGACCGGCCCCAGCCAGAATCCTTGACTCCGCCATTGGGGAGCGACGCTTCGCCCGCCATTGTTGCGCCGTTGACATGGACAATACCGGTGTCAAACCGTTGCGCCATTTCCAAACCTCGGGCCGCGTTTCCGGTCATGATAGCAGCACTAAGTCCGTAAGGCGTGTCCTGCGCATCAACCAGCGCCTGTTCCGGATCGTCAAACGCTTCGATGATTAGCAACGGGCCGAAGGTTTCGTCACAGCCCTGCGTCGCCACCACATCTTTTGGCACGTCGGCAAGGATCGTCGGCTCAAAAATGCGGCCTTTGACCGTGCCGCCCAACACCAGCCGCGCCCCTTTGTCGAGGGCGTCTTGCAAGCGCCCTTGGGCCTGTTCCACGGCGCGGTCGTTGATCAATGGGCCGACGACCACGCCTTCTGTGAGCGGATCACCAGACTTCAAGGTTTGCATCAGAGAGCACGATCATTGAGTTGAATCCGCCCTATTCCAGCACCAAGCGTTTCAGGGACCGCCCGGCCTGTTCGCCCAAGACACGCGCGGTTTTGCCTGATCCTGTTAGGTTGATACACCGCACCGTCCGACTTTTAAAAAATGCATTGGCCGCCGACACCGCCTGCCCCGGTGCATGGGTGGCAACGTTGAACGTTCCTGCGGGGAAGCCAGCCACAACCTCCAAAGGTTTGCGCGCGACCATGACCATGCGTCCGAGAAAGTCACTCTTAAGCAGATAGCCATACGAAAGGTAACCCCACGAGGCCGCCTGTCGCATCAAACTGGCCGAGAGCCGTACCTAAAAAGACGCAAATGCGCAGGCCGTCCCCGCCTCAACCGCCTTCAGATGCACGGGATCATCGTGACGCCGATCGGTGATTTCCGCCGCTTTTAAGAACAGCGCCTGCCACGCGCTTGGTGTCATGGCGGCCCATTCTGGAAAGGCCGCGTGCGTCGCGGCATCTGCTCCGTCGGCTTATGCACGGCCACCCGCCACTATGCGCTCAATCACTTGGCTTCTGAACGGAATACAGTCGCCAAAGGTGCGGTCATCGGCTGGCGACCACGCGCGGTCAATGAAATGCGGTTTGCGCCAGTGGTTGGAATTCGATATTATTTTTTACCTCTGAGTCAGTGTCTTGTGGGATCTAGGGCAATGCTCTCGAATGAAAGTACCGCGACTTCACGCGCCAGCGCGCGTAGAAACGAAACTTCCGCGTGGATGCTTGCGGTTTCGGCTTCGCGACCTTCGGAAGGCCGCAATCGCATCACCCGTCTGGGGTAGTAATTTTACCCGCGGACGGGTGATATGCAGATAATGCAGGATCGCCGCATATACAGTCAGGGTTGTACCCTCGACCACCAGCGCACCTCATAGGGCGCGCTGATATCTTCGAGTGCTGTCATTGTGACGCGCGAACAAGCGCCGGGGCAGCTGAAAATCATTGTCTGGGTCATTGAGGCTCATTCCTTGAGACCGCCATGCTGCGGCCCGGCGTTAAGCCGTTGATTTTGCCGATGATACTGTCGGCTTCGATGCCGAAGTGGCGATAGAGGTCATTGATGGTGCCCGTTTGGCCAAAGTGTTCCACCCCGAGCGGTATAGTCTGGTGTCCGTGGACGGAGCCAAGCCACGACAGGGTTGCTGGGTGGCCGTCAATAACGGTTACCAATTTGCAATGGCGCGGCAGGGTTTGCATCAACCGCTCCACATGGCTCATCGCCTCAAACTGGCCGTGCGCGCGCGCCCGTTGTGCCGCTGTCCAGCCTGCGTTCAAACGGTCAGCGGACGTGACCGCCAGAACGCCGATATCGCGCCTGTGTTCGGCGATGGCCCCTGCGGCGCGGATAGCTTCGGGCGCAATGGCCCCTTGATAGGCAATCACCACTTCGCAATTTGGCCCCGGTTTGCGCAACCAATAGGCGCCGTCGATTGCGCCTTGTCGCCAGTCTTCATCCGGCCGTTTGCCCGGTTGCTCCACCGGATTGGTCGAGAGCCGCAAGTAGACCGAGCCACCGGTTTCATCCCGCAACCATGTGCGCTCGTCCGGATCACCCGCTCCGTCGCGCTGAAGATAGCCAAAAGCCCATTCCATGATCGTGGCCAACTCGTCGGCAAAGGCAGGTTCAAACGCCGCGAGACCGTCCTGACTCATGCCGATTAGCGGAGTGCCGATGGATTGATGCGCGCCACCTTCGGGGGCCAGCGTCACACCGGAGGGCGTGCCCACGACCATGAAACGCGCATCCTGATAACAGGCGTAATTCAACGCATCGAGTCCGCGCACTACAAAGGGATCATAAAGCGTGCCAATTGGGATCAACCGTTTGCCAAACAAGGAATGGGACAAGCCCGCCGCTCCGAGCAACAGAAACAGGTTCATTTCGGCAATGCCAAGTTCGATATGCTGGCCGTCGGGTGTAAATTCCCATTTCGCCGTGGACGGAATGCGATGCTCAATAAAGGCGTCGGCCTGCGCTTTACGGGCAAATAGTTTGCGGCGGTTCACCCAAGGGCCAAGGTTTGTGGTGCCCGTCACATCGGGCGACATGGTGACAATCCGTTCGGCCAGATCACTGTCGCCTTTGGACAGATCATCAAGGATTTTGCCAAAGGCCATTTGCGTCGAAATCTCGCGATCCGATGACAAGGCTATTGCAGGCACAGGCAGAACATCGTCGGAGTACCTTCTAAGCCCCTCGGCGAAAAACGGAGTTTTGTCGAGGAAGTTTTGCAACCCTGCGGTATCCGCCACGGTGGCGAACTTGTCCCATTCTTCGCCATCAGGCACGCCCATGCGCTTTTGCCAGTCGGCCATCTGGTTCTTGGTCATCAAGCCGCCGTGGTTGTCCTTGTGGCCCGCAATCGGCGTGCCCCACCCTTTGATCGTATAGGCCAGAAAACAGGTCGGGCGATCATCGGTGACGCTGGCAAAAACATCCGCCATGGTTGAAACGCAATTGCCGCCGAGGTTCTCCATCAATGCGGCGAGGTCGTCATCAGAACGTTTCTCGATCAAGGCCGTCACTGCCCCTTGGTCGCCCAAATCGTCCATCAAACGTTTGCGCCACACTGCGCCACCCTGATAGGTCAGGGCCGAATATTGCTGGTTCGGACAGGCATCGATCCACGCGCGCAACGCCTCGCCGCCCGCCTCAAGGAAGGCCGCGCGCTGTAACGCTCCGTATTTCACGCGGATCACATTCCAGCCAAACGCCTCGAATATTTTTTCGATCCGCTCAAAAAGCCCTTCGCGCACCACGCCATCAAGGGACTGGCGGTTGTAATCAATGATCCACCAACAATTGCGCAGATCGTTTTTCCAACCCTCCTGCAAGGCCTCGTAAACATTTCCCTCGTCAAGTTCGGCATCGCCCACAAGCGCCACATTCCGCCCAAGCGTCAGATCGTTGCCCCAGCTTTTTGCCGAGATGTAATCCTGAACGATCGACCCAAAAGCCGTGATCGCCACGCCCAGCCCAACCGAGCCCGTCGAATAATCCACGTCATCCACATCTTTGGTGCGGCTGGGATAGGATTGCACCCCGCCGAACCCGCGAAAATTTTTCATTTTGTCGAGGGTTTGGTTGCCCATCAGATACTGCATGGCATGAAAGATCGGCGAGGCATGGGGCTTAACTGCCACACGATCCGCAGGTTTGAGTGCCGAAAAATATAGCGCGGTCATGATCGACACCATCGACGCCGAACTGGCCTGATGCCCACCCACCTTGATCCCGTCCTCTTTTGGACGGATGTGGTTGGCATGGTGGATCATCCAGTGAGACAGCCACAACAGGCGGTCTTCAAGGGTTTTTAAATGAGCGGCGTCAGTAGGTGTCATGGGAGGACCTCAGAGAGTGTGTTTCGGAGCAACTTGCGCGACATTACAACTAAACTTACGGATTTTTTCACTATATCCGTCGCCAATCTTCTCGATTTGTGGTGATATTCATCAAACAACTGGAGAATCGCCATGACAATCGCCAAACTGGATTCCTACGACATTGGCATCCTGCGCGCGTTGCAAACCAACGGGCGCGCGTCGATCAACGACCTTGCCGAACAGGTCAACCTCAGCCCCTCTCCGGTGGCGCGCCGGTTGCGTATTTTGGAAGAAGACCGGATCATTACCGGCTATGCAGCCCTGATTGATGAAGCGGCCTTGGGGTACGAATTTTCGGTCTTTGTCTCGGTCAAACTGGCGCGACAAGTTGACGATGCACTGGCCAGCTTTGAGGCCGCCGTGCGCAGTTTTCCCGAGGTGGTTGATTGCTGGCTTATGACCGGAAATCGCGACTACCTTTTGCGCATTGCCACCCGCAGTCCGGCGGATTTCGAGCGTTTCTTGACAGGTTCGTTTACCAAAGTGTCCGGCGTGGCCTCGATTGAAAGTTCGGTGCCGTTGCGACGTGTAAAGGCCGGATTGTCCCGCACGCTGGACCTCTGAAGCCCTGCTAAAACTCATGCGGAAACCGCGGATTTCGTCGGTTCCAAACGGGCTCCGGGAACGTCGATTATGGCCGAACGCAGGGCTGGAAGCGCATTTCCGGGCGCAGATTCGGGCACCACCCGAACGGCCAAACTTTGGTAGTTCGGCAGATCGTGCACCACTGCGAGTTCGGCCATAATGGCAGCGCGCAAGGCAGCGGGAACCAAGGCCCCGCCCCCCTTTCGAGGCGTCCAGCATTTGACAAATGCGCAAGGAATCCACAAAAACGTCCCGTCCTTCACATCAACCAATGTAGGCACCACACACCCGTCACAGCCGTTTGCCTCTACCGAAGTCGTCCCTAAATGTTGGGCCGCCAATGGCACCCCAAGGCACGCACAGCCCTGCATGCGCACGTGAACTTGGGCAGGATCATACGTCTTGCCCGCGAAGATATCGAGCAGATGGGAGCAATGGGAAACTTGATAATACGCCAAAACAGCGCGCACTTTTTGTGAGCATCCTGAATTCGGCGCGTGGAAAAAATGGTAACGCGGGGTGCCATCAGGGCCGACGGGAACGCCCGGAAATCGCGTCGTTAATTGGGATAAAATTTGTTGGGTGGAATCGTGTGTCAAAGTCCTGCCTTCCACTATTTCGCCTTCCGCCAATCCTGCGGCATAGGCAAAACAATAACAGGGTCGGCCTCAAATATAGTAAACTAATAGAAAATAATATATTATTTTTTAATCCTCGCTATCGCCAAACTAACGTACTTTGAGAATAAGATTGCGTAACCACAGAGGGCACGCTTCCTGCATGCGAGTAACGTTTGCTCCGGTCATAAATCGAAAGCTGCGATAAAAGACCGCTTCATTGCGTTTAGAAAACTCTGCAACCTCTTTGACAAAGGATTACCATGACAGGTATTCTGTCGCCCTGCCCGTAGGCAGCACACGCACAGGTTCCATCAACCATAAACTGGCCCGCGCTATCAAGTTATCGGCACCTGCCAATTTGCGTTTCATCCTTGCGAGTATGGAGGAAATGCCATGGTAAAATGTCGATCTGGAAGGCAAAAGACCAGCAGAGGTGAAAAATTTTACCAAGGCCATCTGTGATGTGCGACGGGGTTTGCATCGTTACGCCAGAATACAACCGTTCGATCCCCGGTGTTTTGAACAACGCCGTTGATTGGGGATCAAAACCACCCGCAGAAAACATCTGGCGCGACAAAGTGATCGCAATGACGGGCGCGTCTCTCGGTGGGATCGGCACCGCCGTCGGACAACAACACCTACGCCAAATCCTCGCCATTCAGGGCGCGATTGTCATGCCGGGGGAGGTCTACATCACCTTCAAATCGCCCACCATGATAGGAGATGACGGCCAGATGGACGACGAAACGCTCTCCGAGTTTATCGCCGATTTCGGGGCACGGATGGAAAAACTAGTGGGTAAAATGACTGCGAGCTAAAAGGCCCCTTTTAATAGATCGCGCGCCAACCGACCCCTCGGATGGCGCGCTTTTTTTAGTGGACCAGCAGCGCGTCAAGTGCGGCGCGATCAAGATAGGTTCCTGCCTCCACGACACCTTCGATCTGGTTCAGGTTCGCCACATCGGCCAGTGGGTCCGCGCTGAGCAAGACGAGATACGCCGCCATTCCCGCCGCGATTTGGCCCATATCACGGTCTAGAAACTGTCCAGCATTCAACGTGGTCATTTGCAGGATTTGCAGCGATGTCAATCCCGCGTTGGCCAACTCGGCGAATTCCTGATGCAGGCTAAAACCCGGCACCAGCCATTGACCGCCGTAATCCGAGTCCGCCAACATTGGCACACCCTCTTTCGCCATCTGAAGCGTCAGTTTCATCTGGGCATCATACATACGGTCCAACTCAACCTTCGCCCCTTCAGACAGGCTGGCAGCAAAATCCGCGGCGATACTCTGCCAACACGCGCGTTGCTCATCGGTGACAAAAAACAAGGTTAGGATCTTCGCTATAGTGGGGGTCGTCGCCATGTTTCATCGTGCGCAATCGGATCCCCAAGGAAAGCCCAGCATTGGGTCGACCCGAAGGTATAAAGCCCCACCCCTCCCCCTATTCGCGCACATCTAGGCCCAAGCTGGTGTAGAAAACCTGCGCCACCCGAAGATCAGGCACCATCATGTCGTCGATCTGGGCCTGTTGCAGCACTTTGCCATTGAAGCGGGTTGTCAGTGTTAACCCGAGACAGCCCTTGGGTAACGCGTCCTCCGTGATAAAATAGGGTCCGAAGGCGCCTGTGTTGGCGAAATTCTTGCCTGCGGTCCATTACGGCGACTTAACCTGATAGTCGCGGATTGAGGCATCGTTGAAGATTGAGTATCCCGCGACATAATTCAGCGCATCGGCTTCGGACACTTTGGACGCTTCGGTCCCGATGATCGCAACCAATTCACCTTCATAATCGAGTTGGTTCGACACTTGTGGACGGATGATTGAGGCACCGTGCCCGATAAGTGACGAGTTGAAACGGCCAAACAGGGTTGGAAACGTTGGCTGTTCCAAGCCGCTTTCCGCCGAGTGATCGCGATAGTTCAGCCCAACACACACAATCTTCTCGAGTTCTGCCACAGGGGAAGATACGCGACCGCCGCCATGTCGATAACGGGACCATTCCCAAGCGCCTTTGCCGCGGCTTTGCGGGCCGGCGCTCCGGCGCGGATCAATGTCAGCAGATCGCCGGAAAACCCTTCGTCCTGTGCCATAAGGCCACGAAACGCGCCCTCAACCTCTATGGCGAGCCCGCGCTGCCCAGCAAATTCGAATGCGGCAAATTTCATGTCAGTTCTTTGATAAGATAGGGAAACCATAATTTGCTATAATGTATCAGTCTATAAAAATATTTTATTTACCGTATCTCGCAGTCGTGACTGTGGAATGGGCAACAGTATACTATTGCGATATAGTAGATGTTCATGAAATAGGTATCGGCAAAAGGGGATCAACCTATGGCGGCCAAGACTCAGAACCTAACAGCGCAGGCCTATGAAAAGGTCCGTTCGGATATTCTGGCCTGTCGCCTGCGACCTGGCGAAAAAATAAAAATATCTGACCTCGTGAGTGCCCTTGGCTTCAGCCTTGGTGCTGTGCGCGAGGCATTGTCCCGTCTCACCTCTGAAGGGCTTGTGGTGGCTGAACCCAACAAGGGGTATCGCGTTGCCTCGATCACGCAATCGGAGTTGGAAGACCTTACCAAAACGCGCATTCTTATCGAATGCCGTTGCCTCGAAAATGCTATCGAGAATGGCGATTTGAAATGGGAAACCGGCATTGTTTCAACGCAGTTTGAACTGTCCCGGATCAGCCTCCAAGATCCGGACGATCCCGACCGTGTCAACGAAGACTGGGCCGCAGCGCATAATCGGTTCCATACAGCTCTGGTATCGGCCTGTAACAGCCCGTGGTTGCTGCGCATTCGCGAGACGCTTTTCGCGCAATCCGAACGATATCGCAGCGTGTCCGTTCCCCTAGATAGTCGCAAGCGTGATGTGACCGCAGAGCACAAGGCGATTGCCGATGCCGCGATCGGTCGCGACAAAACCGCAGCGAGTATTGCGATGCGAGAGCATCTCGAACTTACCACGCGCATCTTGATTGACGCCGTCGTTAACGACGGTGCTTTGGAAACAAAACCCATGCACAAACAGTCCTAACCCGCGTTTTCTAGCGGGTATCAACCTCACCTTCTTCGCGAAGATTTGCCTTGATACTTCCGCCTTGATGCTCGGATCGAATTAGCCTTCGCAAGCCTTTTTCGTGTTGTGCCCCTGCAAATTCGGCCATAACGTGCACCGAATTTTTCCCCTCCTTTTTCTAAAGGCATCCGTTGAAAACATGATAAAAAACACCATTTTAAAGCTATTAAGAGAGCCATTACTGCATTTCATTTTTGTTGGCGGACTCGTTTTTGCAACCTTTGCAGCGCTCAACGAGCGGCCAGTCAAACAGCAGGAAAACTTGCTTGTCGTGGACAACGCGGATCTGGTGCGCATCGCGGAACAATTTCGCGCCACTTGGATGCGGCTCCCCACACAAGACGAGATGGCCGGAATGGTCGACGGCTTTGTACAAGAAGAAGTCTTGGTGCGCGAGGCATTGGCCTTGGGGCTTGATCAAGACGATGCTGTAATCCGCCAGCGCCTTCGGCAAAAGATGGATTTCATAACGGGCGTCAATACAGTGGGTGCGCCCCCTGACGAGGCCGTGCTCAAAGCCTATTATGAGGCGAATTCTGCGGATTACACGCTAGATCCCATTGTTACTTTTGAACAAATCCACCTCGGCACGAACGCCACTGACGCCCAGATTTCGGCGGTACAGGACGCGGTTCGCAATGGCCAACCGACCGAAGAATTAGGCGTTCCAACCTTGCTCCCCTCGACGCTCAGGGGCTCCACGCGCGCCAATGTGGATCGCAGCTTTGGCATCGGGTTCTATGACGCAATCGACGTGACACTGTTGGAGCTTTGGCAGGGGCCAATTATGTCGTCCTTTGGTGTACATCTTGTGCGCGTCGAAAGCTTTGAACCCACTGAAACCGTGCCCCTTGAATCCATTAAAGAGCGGGTTACTCAGGACTGGCAAACCCAAAACGCAGAGACCGAAAAAGCGCGGAACATCCAAAACCTGCGCGCAAGGTATGACGTGCAAGTTGGTGATTATAGCGCGATGTTGACGCAATGATCCGGCTTATTCTCCTTGGCCTCATGCTGGCCTTCCTTGGAACGCCCGTTCCGTCCGCTCATGCACATGCGCTTGAACCCGGGTATCTGGAACTCGAACCTTTAGAGGCCGAAAACTGGCGTGTGACTTGGCGCAAACCCGCCGTTTCAGGGCAACCCATGTCCATCGAAGCCGTGTTGCCGGAAAACTGTGCGTACCAACGCCCGCCCAGCACCCAATTCGATGGCTACGCGTATATCTCGCGCTGGACGACGGAATGCGTGGGCGGACTGACGGGCAACGAGATCACGATTGAAGGGTTGGAAAACACCAATACCGACGTGCTCGTGCGTTATACCCTCGATAGCGAAACGGGGCAAACGATGCGCCTGACGGCACGTACCCCGTCCTTTGTGATCCCCGCGACGCCAAGTACCTTTGGCGTTTTTACAAGCTATGTGGCGCTAGGCGTGGAGCATATCCTTGGCGGGATTGATCACCTCGTGTTTGTGCTTGCCCTGTTGTTGCTCATCCGAAATTGGCGTCCCTTGGTGGCAGCGATAACGGCCTTTACTGTCGCCCATAGTATATCCCTCGTGGCGGCGACGCTTGGCTGGGTCACGCTCCCTGCGCCTCCCGTAGAAGCGGTCATCGCGTTGTCGATTATGTTCCTCGCATCGGAATTGGTGCAACAATCCAAGGACCACCAAACGCTAACTGTGCGCTATCCTTGGGCCGTGGCATTTGCTTTTGGTTTGCTGCACGGCCTTGGTTTTGCTGGCGCTTTGGTCGAAATCGGCCTGCCCGAGGGCGACATTCCGTTGGCCCTGTTTTCCTTCAACGTAGGTGTGGAAATCGGCCAACTCATGTTCATCACAGTTGTGCTATTGCTGGGATACTTGTTGCTCCGCTTGGCCCCAAAAAACGCCAGAAAAGCATTGCAACCACAAGGCGTCGCCCTAATCACCATTGGCTATGGAATTGGCGGCGTGGCGGCTTTTTGGTTTGTGCAAAGGCTAGCGCTGTTTTGAACACGCCATCTTGTAAGGCCCCCTGAAGATTTAACGCTGGCGCGTTTTGGTTGTCCGCCGCTTCGTTGCGGGAGCTGAACAAAACACGGACGGAACCTAGGAATTGTCTTTGATCTGCGTCGGCGATGAGGACGGTAAAGTTCCTCGGATCGTTATGCGCAAGTCACGATCTGCCACGCGGATTTTGTGGTGTCTGGCCCATGAAAAGCGGCGGGTCCGTCGTGTTTAAAATGGCTTCGGCTGTAAAATACCTGTCCCCGAATAAAAACAAGTTGTAATGGTGGTGAAGGATCGAAAGTTCCATTTCACGAGAGCAGTAGGCGCTAAACCACCACCCTGTCTACCTAAAGGCATTTTCTTCTGACAATTCTAATCCAAACGTTATACACAATTCCACAACAGGCCATGTAAACGCAACGGATCGGGAAGTGGACGCCATGCTTGGCGAAAACCTGTAATATTTCGTTCTCAGCGATCAAAGGAAACACATATGAATCGCTTTTTTGTCCAACTGGTATTCCTCGTCAGTTCTGCGACTTGTGCAATCACCGCAAGCGCCAACGATCTTACAGGGACGTCTTGGCGGCTCGTCGAAATCCAGTCGATGGATGACAGTGTGGACGTACCCGAGGACACAACGAAATACACTCTCGAATTTTTGACAGATAGCATGGCTGCAATGCAAGCGGACTGTAACCGCGGCTCGGGGGAGTGGACCTCCGACTCGCCTAGTGAGTTGCGTTTCGGTATCATCGCCTCGACGCAAGCCATGTGCCCGTCCGGTTCTCTGCCCGACAAATATCTGGCACAGTTGGAACGGGTGCGCAGCTATAGGATGAAGGACGAAAGTTTGTTCCTTGCCACGATGGCCGACGGCGCGATCATCGAATTCGCACCACTTAAGGACACAAGCGCAACCGCTACGGTTTTGGGCGAGGAATTATCAACCACGGATGCCGATGAGTTGCAGAAGACAATAGTGAGCCGCCTGTTCGATCAATACGCCGCAGAGCGAGGAATCGAGGCGACGACGGTCGAAATTGATACCTTCCTTAAAAAAATGCGGCAGAGCGAGGCTGAAGTCGGTACAAGTAAACGAGACACTTTGACGCCAGAAGCAACCGCCGAGATTGAAACCATGGAGAGCGGAAAGGCAATAGGCCTCATCCGTCAGTGGAAAATCAACAAAGCGCTCTACGAACAATATAGCGGACGCATAATCTATCAACAATCGGGACTAGAGCCCATAGATGCCTACCTCCAGTTCCTTAAACAGCGTCAGAGCGAAGGCGGCTTTGCAATCCATAATCAGGCGATGGAAGAAGGCTTCTGGACCTCCTTTACCGACGCGTCCCTCCACGAGTTCCTAGAGCCCGGCAGCTCTGAAGAGGCTGATGCCTTTAGCGTTCCCCCATGGGATCAAGAACAATAAGCTGCAGGGGCGTGTCGGTTTTTTTGGGGTGTTCAAATGGCACTTGTGCGTTTGCTTTGGGACAGCGGCCATTTTGAGGTTTTCCCGCCCGTCGAAAGGCGAAAGTGGACCGCAAATGGCAATCCAAAACAAAGAGTGATTGGACTGGATTTTACCCAGTCCAACATTGAGAAATAAGGCTACGGTAAAAGCGCGGTCGCGCAAAACATCGTCACCGGATCGAAGCCAACACTTGCGTCAACATCTTCCGCTTAAGCTGCTCTGCGAATAACGCGCACGATAAGAATAAGCACAATCGCGCCGATCACCGCAGCAATGAAGCCACCAACAAAGCCTCCACCAAGCGATATGCCCAGTTTCGGCAACAACCACCCCGCGAGGATCGATCCGCCGATACCGAACAGAATATCCCCGAGTAAACTAGAACCGCCGCCCTTAACGATCAGGCTTGCAACCCAACCAACCGCTGCGCCAACGACGATGGTGATCAAAAGGCCGATGATCCCGCCCATTGCGGCACCTGCTATCTCGGCCCCTTCTGACTGAGCCAGAACGGGCGCGGCCGCAGCGATCATGAAGAGGGATAATGGAAAAATACGTTTCATGTCTATTTTATCCTTACTTTGAGTTCAGATGGGATTGACAGAATAATTCTTTTATTGCCGCTAACATTTAAAATGTATGCGCGTCTTGATTGATATTGCAACATTATTCTTCACCTTCACTCCGTGCATTCCTTTGGGAGTTGAAAGTCATTTTTTGGACCCAAATCCAACCAAGCGTAACTAGGGGCCTCACAGTTTGGCTTGGCTACCTTTTGGTGATTGTCGGAACATGGACGGTTCTTGATGTCGCCTACAAAAACCTCGTTAGCCTTGATACGATCTTGACCAATATTATTTTGCCCCTCCGCCTTGAGACTGTCTTTCCAACGGGGGCGATCAGCTATCTTGGATGGTAGCGGCCCGTTCTGTTGGAAACAAAACGGGCGGGGCCTCGGTGGGCGCTTTGGCCCTTCGTACTGGTTGTGCTCGCGTTTGTTGCGTTAAATTGCGTACCCATCGAATGGACGTGCCCACGACCGCTCATTTGGTGCTATTGGTCATCGCAACACTGACTGTTGGCTGCAACGAGGAAGCCCTCACCCGCGGCGTTTCAATCGTTGCCGCGCGGGGTTCATCCTGACCTGCCCCCCAAGGCTCCCTCATTTATAACGAGAGTTTGCGGGTTTGGTTTTCATATTCTTCATTGTCAGTTTGGGCAAGCGCGTCGTGCGCGGAGCCTTCAAATAGCTCAAGCGCTCGACGCGCTTCTACGGGTGTTTGGTTTCCCAGCGATGAGTGCGGTCTGACGTTGTTGTAGTAGTATCGCCAAAGGGCCAGTTTACGGCGGGCATCGTCTAACGTGTCAAACAGTTCTTCGTTCAGCAACTCGTCTCGGAGGCTACCGTTGAAGCTTTCGATGAAGCCATTCTGCTGCGGCTTTCCGGGATCGATGTAGTGCCAATCCACATTGTTATCGCCGGCCCACTTCAGGATCGCACGGCTTGTGAACTCGGTTCCGTAACACCTTCGGAATGATGCTGGTTGAGAGGCTATGACCGCCTGCGCAGCCCCCAAATGGCGCAGCAGGTGGTCATAGCCTCGCCTCAGGTCCCTACAGTAGTTTTTGCAACAAACCACACTGCAAAGGAGACCGACTATGACCGAGATTGTTATTGCACAAGATGCAGCAGTTTTAGTGGCCATCAACATCGCCAAAGCACGGCATGAAGTTTTGATAGCCATTCTAGGCAAAAAGCGCCGCCGCCGTTTGACTGTCCTCAACCAAATGGAGGACTTCCAGCGGTTGATCACATCATTGGCCAGTTATGGCCGTCCAGTGCGCGCAGCTTTTGAGGCGACTGGTAATTACCACCGCGCCTTTGCTTATCACCTCGCAACCGCAGGCTTTGAGGTGAAGTTGGTATCGTCATGGGCTTTGGCGCGTACCCGGGAAGCTCTGCATAACAGCTGGGACAAGAACGACCCCAAGGACGCTCAGGCCATCCTTCACATGATGGAGATCGGGAATGAGCAGTTTTATCACGACCCACTGGTGTGTGGAACGAACGACATCCAAGAGCTGTCTAAAACCCATGACACGTGTCCAAGTCAAAGACAGAACTGTGGCACCGAGTGCTGACACATTACCTGCCGCTGTATTTACCCGAAGCCGACCGCTTTCACCGCAGCTCGCGCAGCGACTGGTTCTTTGCATTCCTTGAGCGCTATCCATCACCACACTTTATCTCAGCCATGAGCAAGGACGCATTTACCGCTGACGCCTGGGACGTTGTGGGCCGTAAGGTTGCAAAAGAACGTTTGCTTGCTGACATTTATGAGACCGCCAAAGCATCTGTGGGGCTGCCTATTGCTCCCGATTCTGACGCGATCGGCATGTTCCGTTTGGTCCTCGGTGAAGGTCGCAGTCTCATCGCGCAACGCAATCAGATTGAGGATCGTGCCGTGGCGCTTCTCAAAGATCTGCCTGACTATCAATTGCTGACATCGGTCCCTGACATCGGTCCGGTTAACGCCCTGACCATTCTGGCGGAAGCAGGTGACCTGCGCCGGTTTGCACATCACCGACAGTTCTTAAAGTTCTGTGGAATGGACCTCGCGACGATCCAATCGGGCACATTCCGGGGCCAAACCAAGCTGTCAAAATATGGTAATGCCCGACTGCGCCGCACCCTCTGGATGGCAGGCCAGGTCGCCATTCTGCAGCGGACCAACAGCTTTCGAGACAAGTTCGAACGCTACATCGCGAAGGACCGCCACAACAAACATTTGCGCCGCAAAGCATATACCGCAATCGCCGCCAAGATGGCCCGTACTGTTCATGGGATCATTAAACATGGCGAACCCTATCGCCCCTTCTTTGAGGGGTGATCGATCGCAGAAGGACCTTTCTCTGTAAGGGCCGTGGAGGTAGGCAACTGACCTCGTAGATAATGTTCAGGCCTTCTGTGTTAGCGACCCGATGATCTAGTCTTAAGGACGGTGAGAGCCGCAAAAGCGTACTCTGTGTTTGTTATGGGAGAGACTGTCGTTGACCAAAAAGCCGAACTAAGCCATGCTTTGAACATGTTGAGACGCCTCGCCTCGACACGACAATGACCTGATGCCAAATCAGCCAACTATTCCGCACATAGGACGTTATCTATGACGATGCACGCAGGTTTCCCGTAAAGCCGCACAAGAGCATCCAGTTCCCGTGCAACCCGCTCCCCGGAGATGCTGGTGTCAGCCATCAAGCACAGGTTTTCGCGGCAGAAATCGTCATTCACAGCCAGCATGCGGAACTTGCGGGATGCACCAAATGTGTCGGACACAAAATCCAAGGACCAACGCTCGCCTGGACGCAAAGCCAACGGCATTGGTGTCCGCGACCCACGCGCAAGTTTTCGGCCCCTTCGCCGCCTGACGCCCAGCTTTTCCTCGGTGTATATGCGATACAGCTTCTTGTGGTTCATGATCATTCCCTTACGTTCCAAGAGCACGCCGATCCGGCGATAGCCGAACCGCCGCCGTTTGCTGGCAATTGCCTTCATATCTTCGCGAACCTCTGGATTATCGGGCGGATGATCCCGCCGGACAGTCTTGGGATCGACACCGACAAGCCTGCACGCACGGCGCTGCGAGATGTCATGATCCCGCATTGCCTTGCGTGCTGAAGCCCGTCGCACATTCGGTGTCGTCAGCTCATTCCCAACAAATCCTTCAACACAACGTTGTCCAACATCGAGTCTGCCAGAAGACGCTTCAGCTTGGCGTTCTCGTCCTCCAGAGTTTTAAGGCGATGGGTGTCGGAAATGTTCATGCCACCGTATTTGGCTTTGAACTTGTGGAATGACACGGGACTGAGGCCATGCCTGCGGCACACCTCAGCCGTTGGCATCCCAGCTTCTTGTTCTTTGATCATCCCAATAATCTGGGCTTCAGTAAAACGGCTCTGTCGCATTTGTTTGCTCCTTCAAAGGTTGAGCAAACTCTACATCAAAGTGAGGGAAGTTTCGGGGGGCAGGTCAATCCTTGTCGGAAACGAGAGTTCGGCTCCTTTCTTCGTTGGCCTTCGGCTTGATGCATGTTCCAAACTGCATTTTGGCCCCACGCTAGGCACGAGCATATATCAGGGCATCTTTACGTTTATTATTGGTAGTGGATTTTACGTCGCACGCAGAGTCAGCGGTACGGCTATCGTTCCGATGTTATTGCATGCTGCGTGGAATTATGGCGCACTCGGCACTCAGGCTTCCGATGCTAGGACATCCATCATTGCCCTTTTATTCCAGTTCATTACATTTTTTGTCGCCACCGCAGGTGCCATCGTTGTCCTAAAAAGAGACGCGCAACCGCACACGCAAATCCGGATGGGGCAAAGGGCAATAAATGATTTCCAAATCACCGCACCTTTTTTTACGCTTCGCTCGAGCAAACCGATTGCAGATGAGATAGTAAGTCGCCAATTAGATGACCGACATCGCAAATATCGTGGCACTGGACTTCATCTCCAGTCGGTAGGATCGGTTCGGGGAAATCGATTATGCGCTCTGCTGGATTTGCTCGGACAACGAAAAAGTTCACCAACTTAAAGCAAGCACCCTTGAACGAGAAACCGAACCAGATCTCGCAGGTGCTCCAAAAGTGGCGGCACCTTTCGACGGCGCCCCATACCAAACTCATGGCGCTCAATGCCGAAATACAGGCCCAAAGCCCCCGTTACGAATTTGTGCGCGACAGTTTTGGCCAAGCGACCGTCAGATCGGGCAGATCGTCAAGAATCCGCAATTGGCAACGGGCGTCCTGCGGGCGGTTTGTTCCAAATGGACGCTAAAATTTGACCTTGGTGCGGAGGCGTTTTTTGTGACGTCACAGTTGAGGCGCAAGCACTTGTCTGTGATGTAGGAGGACAAATTTGGGTGTTTTGCGGGTTTCGCCTTTGGTCGCGCAGTGACAGAGCCATTAAGCCACACAGGAATTTCCTCACGCTGGAAAACCACAAAGCCTCCAACGGCGCAGGCTTTGAGGCCGAGGCAGGCCTTCAACAAAACATGGTCAACACGCCGAGTAGATGTCCAGTTTTTAGACGCACAGCGCTTTCCTCTTCACTATACGGTCTCGGTGGGCGCCCCCCTTATCATCTCGCTTAACGTAACAAAAGTCGGATCGCTTCCGGCTAACGAATTGGGCAAATTGAAAAGAATACTGGAACAGGAAGGTCCGCCCTATGAGGCAACCATCCTCACTAGTCCTTTGCCGATGTGGTCTGTCGCCCAAGGCCTAAAATCCGAGCATGTCGGACGGTATTCTCTATTTCCCCAAGCCTGTCTTGGCAGGGGAATGCGTAGGGGTGCGAGTTGGCGCAAAGACCACAGAAATAAACGGTATCACGGTTCATAGTCAAAGCAGGCTGTTCATCAATCGGGATGAGCGCGGGGTCGTGGCGGTATGTGATTGAGCCAACGTCCTGAGTATTGCTTTTGAACGATTCATTAACCACGGCACGCGCATAGTTTTCGGATATCTCAAATTCGACAGCGCCCGCCTTATGGCGCCCATTCGTGCCGCACTAAGGACCATATGATTGATATGTCTCATTTATTTTCATCCTCCTACCTGTTGATTATTTTCCAAGGAGGCGGCTGGGGCATTAAATTCAGCCGTCCGAAATACTGGACCGATGCGCCTTCCCACGCTCAATTTTAGCCCCACAGACCAAATATTTCGATGAATCATTTAGCCCTGTTGGGTGTACCAAATCAGCGAGGTATAGGCCCGATCTTGTATTTTGAAGGGGACCGTCACGGGGAGATCTTGGTCGTATTTTACGCGATCATCGGCCGTCCAGTGCGGGGTCGGAATTTCGATGACGCGAGCGTAATAGAACGCTTTGAGAGCAGGAGCAAAATCTGGGTCTGCCCATACTATCCCCAACTCAGCCGAGCCAATTGAATTGGTCCTGCTTGGGGCGCATAATGCATAACCAAAACTCGGGCGAACGCCCTTCTTCGGTCGCGGCAACAAGGTCGCTCCCCATCGGCCCCCCTTTGCTACAGCAAACGACCACGAAGTCTCGACGCAGGGCGTCATCGTCTTCGAAATCCCAGCCACCAAATAGACGCACGCACATACACGGCCCACCTCACAGCGCTCTATCGCAGCAAACAGCACGCCACTCATAGCTGTCGAGTTCGGGGCCCAGCTCTTAACTTTACAAAGCAATCAACTCACTCTCTTCGTTGACGACCCGATGTTCGGAGGGCTCATAGGGCGCTTTTTTTTCAATGAAGCTATCGTTTTCTGGACTAGACATCGATATGTGATCGTTGCCCGCACCGCCCATGCCGAATTTGAACAGATTCACACTCAGCGCCTCTTCCAGCATCAAGCCGCGTTGCAGGCCAGACCGCGGATATTCGCCAGCCAACATACCGTCGATTTTCGCTTGGGTCGCGTCAAGACTGCCATAATTCGCTGTTTCAAAATCGGCGGGTTCATAGTCAGGAGAGAACAAATAATGTGCTTCGCCCTCGCCCTTCGTAGGGGTGGCTTCGTAAAGACGCTCCCATTTCTGGCGTGGTGCGGCATAGTGGGCGTCCAGCGGAGTGCCATCGGCAAAACCGACCTGAAGTACGAACATCATGCCGCTCGACAGGTTCCCGTTGTGTGGAAACGCTGCCACATCACCGCCCGTTTTGTCCAAATAGTTTTGCAACCACCCCCAAAGTTTGCGCGGATCAATCGCCCCCATTGGGTGAGTTGTGGTACAGGGTTCGACTTGGCCAGCGCGCTCAGGTCCGTCGCGGAAAATAACGATGCGGTGGAGGGTGAGCATGCTTGATCACGCTCTGGCTCAATTACGATTAATCTGGCACGCGCCCCTTTTTGGCGCGGGCTCAGAGGGGGATCAAGTTCAATTCCGATCTCCCAATTTGAACTTGGTGAAATGGTACGCCTCGAAATGGGCACTTTCCTAACGACCCGTGATACCAGGGAACGCGAGGAGCAGTCCGAGTGCGATAATTTGCAACCCGATGAAGGGTAAAAGCGACTGAAAGATTTCCCCAGCGAGATGTCTTTGGGCGCAACGCTTTTGAGATAGAACGCGGCGGGACCAAATGGTGGCGATAGAAAACTCACCTGCATATTCATGGCAAAGACAACACCAAACCAAACGGGATCATAGCCGAGAGATACGACAATCGGCACAAAGATTGGCATCGTTAAAAGGGCAATTCCGACCCAATCAAGGAACATGCCAAGCACAAAGAGGATGGCCATCATAAACAGGATAATCAAAATCGGCTCGTCAGAAATACCGGTGATGAGCGACGAAACAAAGTTGATACCGCCCATTAAATTGAACACGCCAACCAAGGCCGTGGCCCCGATCCCGATCCAAACGATCATTCCAACGGTTGCAAGGGTTTGCCGCGCCGCGCCGAGCAACAAACTCGTTGAAAATTCGCCACGGATTATGGTGGACAAAGTCACGCCAAACACACCCACAGCGGAGGCTTCGGTCACGCTGGCAATACCGCCATAGATCGACCCAAGCACGAAAAACACAACCAACCCCGGCAGGAACAAGCCTTTGAGCAGGCGCAGTTTTTCTGCTCTTGGGATTTCGCCTTGTTCTGGAATTGGAGCCAGTGACGGGTTTAGGTAGGCGCGAATGAGGATGTAAACGACATAGAGACCTGCCAACATCAATCCGGGGAGGAAGGAGGCCGTAAAGAGGTCACCAATCGACACGTTTGCGGTAAGCCCGTAGACGATCAAAACGATGGACGGTGGGATCATCGTGCCCAACGCGCCCCCTGCGCAACACACGCCGATTGCAAGTTTGCGGTCGTAGCCAAGGCGCAACATTTGCGGCAAAGCGATAAGGCCGAGAAGCACAACTTCGCCACCGATAATACCTGACATCGCTGCGAGAATGACCGCAACAAGCAAGGTTTGAATGGCGATGCCGCCGCGCAATCGTCCGCCAACCAGCCGCATAGCATCAAACAAATCGCGCGCGATGCCCGACCGATCGAGGATGGCGGCCATCAAAACAAACATCGGTACGGACACGAATACAAACGAATTCACAAAGCTGAAAATCCGGCTGGTGATCAGCGGCACGGCCATAGGTCCGAACCAACCCAGAGCGAATATCAAAGCGACCAAAAGGGTAACGAACGCCAGCGGCATTCCGGTAATGAGCAAAAGCAAAAGGGCTGCGAACATGGCGAATGTCGCCCATTCAATGCCCATAGCCTTGAAGTCTGTGAGGAGGGAAAGCCATTCCATGTTAGCTATCTTTCTTTTTGTAGTAGGAAACGGCCAACACTAGAAATTGAATAGCCATGAGGCACAGGATGATAAGCAGAAAGACTTTCAACAGACCCGGCGTTGGAGGGTTCCACGCGGAGCCGGACGTCTCCAAGCGAAAATCGCCAGCGGGTGTCCAAATTGCGCGTTTCACGCCTTGCCACGCGGCCCATGCGAATATCACCGACGCCAGAAAACTTGTGAGGGAAATCGCGATGTCAAAATGGCGCCGAACGGGTTTGGACAGGTAATCATAGATCAAAACAACACGGATATGGCTGTTGCGCGACACCACATAGAGGCCACCGAAGACAAACGCGCTGGCGTTCAGAAAAATAACGGTTTCATGGGCCCAAATGGTGGGAGCATTCAGCACATAGCGCAGAAAAATTTCGAGGATCAGAATGGCGGCTGAGATCAGAATACCGATAGCAAAGATGATGCCCACAGAATTAATGACTTGCCCCAATGCCCCTGAGTCCGGATCAGCGCCTTCCTCTAAATGCAGGTTTTTGATTTGATCTTGGTCCATTGGGTTCACATCCCTTGAAAAAACGGCCCCGCCGAAATAACGGGGCCGCTTGTGGTTTAGATTACTCGGAAATCATGCCTTGCGCTGCAAGATATGCAGTAAGCACATCAAAAACGCGTTGTGCATTGTCCGAACGTGTAGCCACTTTGCTCCACTCACCCTGTGCAATCGTGCGGAATTTGGCGCGCTCTGCGGCGGACCAGTTGTGCACTGTGATTTCTGGGTTTGCGTTCGCTTCGGCAACAGCAAGCGTATCGCGTGCGGCCAGTTGGCTCACCATGTTGTTGGCAAAATCACGCACCGACATTTCTAGGATGGCGTGGATATCCGCGGGCATACTGTCCCATGTCGCTTTGTTCATCGACACTTCGACGAGCGGCATGGAGTGGAAACCGGGGTAGACCGGATGCTTGGCAACATCATGCATACCCTGCTCTTGATTGGTCGAGAACACGGTATAGTCAGCCGCGTCGATCACGCCTTTATCAAGCGACGTAAACACTTCCGAACCGGGCAAATTGACCGGAGCCGCGCCTGCTGCTGCAAATACTTGCTGAACGAGGCCTTCTGGCGCCCGCATTTTCAAGCCTTTAAGATCGTCGACACCATCCAAGGGTACTTTTGAGATAAACGCTTCAAGACCCGGCGTCGTGGCACCGATAAAGTGTAGGCCATAGGGCTCGACCAATTCGGCCATAAGCTCATTGCCGCCACCGTATTGCATGAATGCAAACATTTCATATGGCGAAGACCATGCGCCAACGGGGTTCGCAATCAAGCCAAACGCCGCGTCTTTGCCCGTGAAGTAGGACGTATCGGTGATGTGACCGTCGATGATCCCTGCGGCAACCGCGTCTTGGGTTTCTGTGTGTTGTACAATTGAGTTTACTGGCAACATTTCAACAGTAACCCGTCCGCCCGTGAGGACGCCAACGCTGGCGGCCCATTCGCTTTGCAAACCAAAGTTAGGGTTGCCTGCGGGATCGGACGATTGAAAGCGCAATGCAAAGTCTTGTGCGAAGGCGCCTGAGGCGGTCATTGCAAGTGTCGCGGCAATCGCGAGTGATTTTACGTTTAGTGACATTGAGTTACTCCCTGATTTCAATGATTTATCGGATCGTTTCGTTAGAGGTGGCCAAATACGCGCGCACGGCATTTTCCACATCGTTCTGCACTTGATCTTTGCTGCCCGTAATATCGACAAAAAGAGCGTGTTCCTCTGGTGTCGGAGGTTCAAGCGTTTCGATTTGACTGTCAAGCAGCGTCGTGGGCATGAAGTGATCGCTTCGTTGCTTTAAGCGGTCAGCGATCAAATCTCGCTCGCCGTGCAGATAGACAAACTTGACGCAGCCTATGCGACTTTGAAGCAAGTCGCGATAAGATCGCTTGAGCGCTGAACAGGCGACGACGACATGGCCCTTTGCGCGGGCATATTCCGCAGCCTCCCCGATGCTCTCAAGCCAAGGGATGCGCATGGCATCTGACAGCGGAATTCCCGCAGACATCGCAGCGATATTTTCAGGCGGATGATAGGTGTCGGCCTCGATATACGTCGCAGGCAAGCTCACTGATAGAGCTTGGCCGATTGACGTTTTGCCAACACCGCAAACACCCATAATTACAAACGCTGCATTCAAGTCTATCTCCCCCATGACCAAGACATGTCTAAATGATTGCGCAATCATTTGTCAAAAGAAATATCTTTTCGAGCTGGAAAAGCTTATACGTCATTACAAACAAGGAGAATTTAGGATGAAGAAACCAACCTTGATCGATGTCGCACGTATTGCTGACGTTAGCGCAATCACTGTTTCAAGAACTCTGCGTGATCCAGAACGGGTTTCCGAATCGACACGCATCAAAGTGCAAGCGGCGGTAGAGGAGCTTGGATACGTGCCAGACAGCGCGGCTTCTACGCTGGCCTCAAAACGTTCCACTGTGATTGGAATGCTCGTCCCTTCGTTTTCAAATAATGTGTTCTCACAAGTCTTGGCGGGTGCTTACGACGCCATTGAAGGCACCAAATATTCGATCCAAATTGGCAACACACGCTACAGCGCCCTCAAAGAAGAAGAGATGGTGCGCAGATTTCTTACGATGAAACCTGCGGGTATGATCGTCGCCGGGGTCGACCAAACAGAAATGACCCGCAAACTCCTCAAGGCCACCGACTGTCCCGTGGTGCAAGTGATGGATATTGCCGACGATCCAATCGACAGTATCGTTGGGTTTTCCAACTTCCAAGCCGCAGCAGAAGCCACTTATTATATGATTCAAGAAGGGTTTCGCCGGATCGCCTTTGTCGGCACGCGCATGGACCCTCGCACACAAATGCGTATGGCGGGATATCGGTCTATGATGGAGAAATCAGGCCTGTATGACCCTGCCCTCCAGATAACGACGCAAATCAAATCGAGCGTGGAAATCGGGCGGCACCTCTTGGGTGACATTCTATCAACGGTTCCCGATTGCGACGCCGTTTTCTGTAACAACGATGATGTCGCGGTCGGAATCGCGTTTGAGTGTGAAAGACGCAATATCCGCATCCCTCAAGATATGGGAATCTGCGGATTTAATGATTTGGGAACAACATCCCAAATGAACCCAGCGGTAACTTCGGTGCACACACCGCGCGTTGAAATTGGCAAAGTCGCGGCGCAAATTGTCATCGATGCAAATGCAAAAATCGAGACCAGAAGTGAAAAAATCTATGACCTTGGCTTTGAACTGAAAAAAAGGGCATCCACAAATCTACGCGGTGCCGCGTTCCGATCCCGCTGAGAAATTTAAAGCCAACGATAGGGAATGAGATCAACCGGAAACCAAAATGGCTTCCGGTTTAAATCAAGTCCAATCAGCCGCTACGGCGGGCGCTTTCCGGATCGTCAGACTGCTCTGATGGCACGAGGGCACGCACCAGTTTGCGCATGTCCAATAAGCCAACGGGCTTGCCGTCTTTCATCACACGATAGCTAAGTGCGGTGTCGCCCTCCGACAGGGCAATCACAGATTCCAGCGTGTCATCGTGATCAATGTCGCCTGCCCGCTCGCCCGGTGCATCTGGTGTCTTGAGCATGACGGATCGCACCCGCAAAACCCGCGCGCGATTGATATCACTCACGAAATCTTCGATGTACGGGTCTGCTGGGTTGAGCAGGATATTCTGCGGCTCTCCCTGTTGGACAACAAAACCGTCCTTGAGGATGACCAGGTGGTCCGCAAGCTTCAACGCCTCGTCCAAATCATGCGTGATGAAAACAATTGTTTTCTGCAACTCGGCCTGCAACTCGTTCAACAGGTTTTGCATGTCGGTCCGGATCAAGGGATCAAGGGCCGAAAACGCCTCGTCCATCAACATTATGTCGGAGTTACTGGTCAACGCGCGGGCAATGCCCACCCGTTGCTGCATTCCGCCGGACAGTTGATGGGGATACTGCTCGCCCTGCCCTTGCAGCCCGACGCGATCAAGCCACTTGCGGGCCTCATCCGCATATTTGCGTTCGTTCTGCCCTTCGATGGACGGTGCAAGGCCCGCGTTTTGCAACACGGTCCGATGCGGCAGTAGCGCAAACTTCTGGAAGACCATCGACATTTTATGCTGCCGCAAGTGCCGCATCTGCTTCTCGTTGTATTCCAGAATGTTATCGCCATCGACCCAGACTTCACCAGCGGTTGGCTCAATCAAACGGTTGAGGTGCCGAATAAGCGTCGACTTCCCCGAGCCTGACAAGCCCATGATAACCGTCGTTTTTCCGGCGGGCACATCGATGTTGATGTCGTTCAGGCCGAGCACATGGTTGTGCTCTTCCAACAATTCCGTTTTGCCCATGCCGTCAATGATATGTTGTAATGCTGGCTCAGGGTCGTCTCCGAAAATCTTATAGAGATTACGGATCGAGATCTTGATTTCTGGTTCGTTCATATCCGTCACCTCTTATCTAGACTGACTTACATTGATGCGGGCAAGCGCCGCCTTGGTCACGCGGTCAAGGATGATTGCAAGAAGCACAATTCCCAGACCAGAGAGCAGACCTACGCCAAGTTCAAGCGAGCGAATGCCGCGCAGAACCAACACACCCAGACCGGGGGCCGAAACCAGCGATGCAATGACGACCATTGCGAGGCTCATCATGATGGTTTGGTTGACGCCTGCCATGATATTGGGCAGCGCCAGCGGGATTTCCACGTTGAACAGTTTTTGCCGTTTGGTCATGCCAAAGGCATCTGCGGCTTCGGTCACGTCGGGATCAACAAGACGGATGCCCAGATCGGTGAGACGGATCACCGGCACAATCGCATAGAGAATAATGGCGATACCGTAGAGTTTTGGTTCCGTCACCGAGAAGAGGAAAATCAACGGGATAAGATAAACGAAGGGCGGCAGGGTTTGCAGCATGTCCAAAATCGGGATCATTGTGCGCTGGACGCGGTCGCTCCGCGACATGGCAATCCCTATGGGCACGCCAAGTAACACACAGGTTATCGCACAGACAAAGATGATCGCCAGCGTCTGCATTGTGTAGCTATAATAATCAACAAAACCGAGGAACCCGAAGCAAATCGCAACCAGCCCAACCAGTTTCCACTGCCGACTAACGGCATAAGCAATGAGCATCAACAGCGGGATCATGACGAACCATGGCACCACCTGCATCACCCAGAGCGCTTCGTTAAGCGCCCAGCTCAGGGGTTGAGTCAGCGGGTCGACGACGACTTTCAGACTGTCTTTGATCGATAGGAAGCCTTCTTCTAGTCCGCTAGTCAGCTCACGTGATTGTGGAAAGGCGGGACAGGCTTCATGCAGGGCATCCATGGAGGGGAAAGGCGTTTCCCAAGCCGAGGCGACTACATCTTCGTCTGATGTCTCCGCCAGAAGTTGCGCCATCGACGTCATTCCTCCGCCGTCATCTCCGCTGCTACCGCACCAGTTGCGTAAGCCAAGTCCGTCGAAAACAAAATCGTAAGTCGCCATACATCCCTCATTCAGGCCATAGTTTCGGCCCTATTCTATTGTTCGTCTAAACGACGACAGGGCCAGATCATGTGAACTGGCCCTGTTAAATGGATCGCCTAAAATACCGTCATGCCCTTGAACGAGCACTCAGGCAGGCAGTTCGCTTATTTCAAAAGAGCAGACAGTTTTTCTGTCGCTGCTTCATTGATCCAGCTTCCCCAAACTTCAGGATTGCCTTTGAGGAAGTAAACAGCCGCTTCTTCGTTAGAGGCGTTGTTCTCTTCTTTCCAAGCGAGAAGTTGGCTCATTGTGTCCGTCTTGAAGGTCACTTTGCTCATCAGGTCCGCAATATCTGGGTGCGTACCCATGAAGTCTTTGGTCACGATCGTCAGCACGGGTGCAGATGGGAAGGACGATGCCTTAGGATCAGCCGCATCGGCGTTTTGGTTCGCCGCGTGTACCGCTTCGTCGTATTCACCAAGATCAACGCTGGTCATTGCAAACTTACCCATTGGCGTCGTTGGACCCCAATAGTAGCCAAACCAAGGTTCTTCGCTCTGATAAGCCGCAGCCATCGAAGTCGCCAGCGTTTCGCCGGAACCGTGATTAAAGACTTCGATACCGCTATCTTCAAGGTTGAACGCGCGGATCAGGTTGTCATTGACGATGCGACAGCCCCAACCATCGGGACAGTTGTTAAACATGCCACCAACCAGCTCAGGATTGTCCATCACGCCTTGGATTGTTGCAAGCTCTGGGTGCGCTTCAACAAGATACGTTGGAAGCCACCAACCTTCGACACCGCCGGGATCAAGGACGCTGGTCAACTCTTCGATTTTGCCGTCAGCTTTTAGCTTTTGGTAAGCATCACCTGCGGAGTTAACCCACAACTCGGTTACGATATCTGGTTCGTTGTTTTCGGAAAGGGACGTCATCGCCGGTGTCGTGTCCGACGGCACCGCCGTTACGTCACACCCATAGCCCTGTTCCATCAGGAATTTCGAGACAGCCGTAACAATAGCGGCTGAATCCCAGTTCATCTGAGTGATCGTAACTTCGCCGCACTGGTCTTGTGCCAAAGCCGCCGTTGGGGCTGCGAGTGCCGCGAATGCCGCACCGATAATAATACGTTTCATATGGGTAATTCCTTCTTATTTCTTGTTTACCGAGTGTCAGCCACGTGTTGGCGCACTCGCAGAAAGCCCAGCAACCTCGCAAACGCCGTTCCAGCAGCCTAGCTGCATTCCTTTTTTTGTCAAAAAAAGTGGAAGGTCTATTTGCGACATCTCTAGTCGCTTTCAGGCTACAAAGTAGCGCAATACTGTCGGAATGCAACCAAGTATTTATTTCTAAACCTTCTGGAGGTGCTCAATTGAGCTAAGCCGATGCAAGCAAAAAACACTGCAAAAGCAACACCACAAGGTCTTTTAACTCTGGCATCGAACAATGAACACCAATCCATTTACGTCGCTCATATCGACGACTAACTGCGCTTTATTCTAGCCCAATTCAGCTCAACTCTTCAAAACATCCGCGTCAAATCCACCATTGCGCCAACGCGTCAGCGCAGACGTGAAGTTCGGCCCGGGCAGGCCATCAATGGTGCTTGTGTAATATCCCGCGTCCAATAGGCGCGACTGAACCGCAGAAATTGTATCGCGGGACCACTCATCCGACGCAGTCGTCAATTGTTGCAGCAAAGCGCCCCGATCTTCGGCCAAGCCGCGCAGCAGCAAATCCGCCGCCGCTTCAGGGTCGCGATCAATGCCACGGCCTTCATCCAGCAAAATCGCAGCAGCACGATAGCCTTCAACTTCGCCATCGCGCGCGGCGCGGCGGAAGTAGTCCAGCGCATCCCTCGGCGTATCAATCTGGTCGCTCTGGGCCAAAACACCAAGGTTGAACACGGCCTTGGCCGAGCCCCCCTCCGCCGCTTGTCGCAGCAAAGCCACACCGCGATCTGGGTCGGCAGGGAGCAACACGCCCTCAAACAGAGTAATCGCGAGGTTGATCATCGCATCAGCGCTCCCCCCCTCTGCGGCCCGTTCATATAATGCCAGCGCTTGGGTCTGGTCCTGTGGCAAGCCGTTGCCTGACTCCGTTAATTGCGCAAGGCTGACCATCGCGCGCAAATCGCCGCGCTCTGCCGCGCTTTGATACAGCTGCACTGCCCGACCCATCTCTCCCGAGGCCGCCGTCGCCCGCGCCAAAAGTGCGGTGTAATGCGGCAACTCTGGCGAGCGAACCGCAGCCGCAGAACAGGCTTGGATGGCCGAAAAAGCATTGCGTTGTAACTGCTCGAAACTGACGCCTGACTGATTTGCCGTCGCATCACGAGGATGGGTTGCCAAGCGCTCACAAATCCCACCCGGTGTGGAGTCATCGGCCTCGGGGATCAGCGCCAAAAGACGTGCGACCTGTTCGGCGTCGGCGCCAGTCGGGTATTGCTCCAGATAATATTCCAACAAGGGGCGCATCCGACTGCGCCGCGCCAACGACCACAACCGCGCGGCCTCGGCCACTTCATCACGGTCCGCCAGCGTGCGGGTTTGCGCCCCGCTCTGAATAAACGCATTCACATCATCCACATGCGCGCCCTGTGGATAGCGCTCGGCATATAGCTGCATCAAGTTGGCATCGCTCTCGCTCGCGGCAACCTGCCACAACAACGTTTCCTCGGAGGCGGTTACGGGGCTGTTATCAAAGCGAAACTGCCGTGTCAGGGACGAGTTATCCCAAGGGATTTGCCGCCCGCCCGTCGCCGCCAAAACATCACGGCGCACCGCGATCATCAGTTCGGAAATCGACTGGCCCGGAGTATAGAGATGGTTCAGCATCGCCTCGGAAAAGAAACTGTTCCGCCCCGTTCCGTCATAGGCCACATTGTCGGGCTGCGTTGCATAACCAATCATGAAATCCGCCGACGATCCGACCCGCGCCAAGCCGCTTCCGGACTCTGGGATGCCCTCCGTTGCGCCCGAGAACGGGTTGTCGCGACAGGCGTCCAAAAACACAAGCTTAAGCCCTTTTGACTGCTCCATTGCGTTCATAACTTCAGTCAAAGGGATCGTTGCCGTTGCCACATCACTGGCCTGTGTAATCACCGCATCAACCGGCACCAGATAGTTCTCGCCGTTGACCTGAAACCCGTGCCCCGCATAGTAAAACAGCACCGCATCCGCCGTCAGCGCCGCCTGTGAAAACCGTGCAATCGCGTCGGACATCGCCTCAAAACTCTGGTTGCTGCCCAAGATCACGTCAAAGCCAAGGCCTTCCAAGGCTACGGAAATATCCAAAGCATCATTGATCGGATTGTCCAGTGCCCCGACGTTTTCATAGGCAGAGTTGCCCACAACAAAGGCCACACGCCCCTCAGACCAAACGGTGGAAACCGTCAGCCCCCACAATAGGACAGACGCAATAATGTGTCTCAGCATAACTTCCCCTTAAAGTCCAACAGCGCGCGAAAGTTGAATTCCAACATTTTCCACAGCAGCGGAGGCCGTCACAATCGTCTCTTGCTGAATGCTCGCCAATTCGGGGTCTTCAACCCGCACCAAAGAGATCACTTTGCGAATTTCGCTTGCAGCAGTGGCGAGGGCCGCGGTGGACTCACTCAACGCATCACGGCGAATGGCCCGACGCTCGGCGTCCGTTGTGGCGCTTGCCAAACGTCTGGTGGCGCGAGTGCGTGCGCCATCAATTTCCGCCCGTGCGGTTTGCACAATCTGCGCAACGTTTTCCATTCCCGGCGGCAAATCCGTGGCAATCGCATCCAGCTCATCCGCAAAGTCATTCAGCGCATCGGACACACAGGCCAGATACTGATTAACGTCACCACTTTCGTCACAAGCACTCGTCGCTGAAACCAGCCCATCCGCGCTTGCTTGCGTCACGGATAATGCGGTCGCCGCCGACTGCGTGCTGACCGATTGGATCGTCAATACACTCTGGGGGCCTTCACCGCCCACAATGATGTCCGTCGGATTTGGCAGCAAAAACTCGGGTAACAATGGTGGTGGCGGTAAGATTGGCTCAGGTTCCGGTTTCGGATCTGGGTCCGGAGTGGGTTCAGGATCCGGTAGCGGCTCTGGTTCTGGCTCGGGTATCGGTGGTGTAGGAGCGGCTGTAATCGTTGCATCCCCCTCACGCGCAATAACCTGATAGATCACGTCCAGAGCACTGGTCAGCGCCGTTGTGGCCAACGTAAACACTTGCGGCCCAACCGACGTTCCGCCGAATACCAGTGTGGTAAATAGCGTGTCCAAATTTACAGTATCGCCGTCCGGCCCAAAAACATAGGAACCTGCCCCGCCATATACGGTACCCGTCGTCGTCGCGCTTCCGGTTTGCCCAAACACAACCGTTACAGGGTCGGGCACAGCATAGATCACCGGCACAAGATTATACAAAACAGGATAGAAACCCGCCGCCCCCGGCGCCCAGTCGGTTATAGAAAACCCGGCACTCAGGCCCCCGAGGGTGGAGACGAAAAACTCTGTGTCTTGCAATTGCGCCGTCGTATATCCGGTCGCCCCATCAGGAGACGCCGTAAATCCAGCCAGGTCACTATCAAAAAACACATCAACGAAGCCCAATAAATCATTGAAGTCACCCGAGAAACCAGAGTTCAACATGGGCGAGTCGGCAAGGGAGAGATCGCGTGCAGCGAAGCTTTCCGAGACGCTGCCGTATTGTTGACCTGCGAACAAACCAACGTCGTAAAGATAGGACTGATAGCCAGGCGATGTGCCCGAAACGATGAGATCTCCGGTGGTATAGGACATGTCGATTGAGCCGCCAAGATTGCTTCCGGTGTGGCCACCAATCACTTTGTTTCCACCGCTGAAATCAATATAGATTTCGTTATTGGCGGCGGTCCGCATGATTATGCCTTGGTTCGCCCCTGCAAAACCACCGATGCTGGTGTCATTGAAACCGTAACTGCGGAGGGCGGTTGCGGTATCGGATTGCGTGATCGTCCCGTCGTTCGCCCCAACAAATCCGCCAATCTCGCCCCTACCGTCATAGTCAACGGTCATACTACCGCCAAGAGAACGCGTTTGGCCGATGGTGGCGTTGAAATCGGCGCGCCCAATGGCACCGCCAGCATTCAGGCTGGTTGTGCCGATGGATGTGACCGAAATATCGCCATACGAAAGGCCTCGTGTTAACGTAGACGTGCCCGACAAGTAGCCGACTTGGCCCCCAACATATAGGGTGTCAAAATTGGTATGGTCGGTTTGAATGTTAAAGGTCAAATCACCGCGAGAGGTGTTGTTGGTGAGGGTCGCATTTGGAGAACCCAAAGCCGCGTCGCCCTGTGGCTCCGCATCGAATCCCTCGTCCCCAGATTCATCATTCACGTACCCCACAACACCACCAAAATACGCGTTTGCAAACAGGGTCCCCGTCGCCGAGATATCAACATCGACATCTGTATCGATCAAATCGCCACCGAACTGTGCGCCGACAGCACCACCAACGGCGAGATTGTCGAGACTCATAGGCAGAGTAATGCTACCAACCGCCGTCGAATTCTGGATCACGCCAGCACTTTCCCCAGCCAATCCGCCAAAACTGCGTGGGTATCCATTCCCAAAATTCGTGTCTTCCACGAGGATCGAAACATCGGCGCTGCTATCTTCGATGATGCCGTAGTTATCGGCCACCAGACCACCCGCGGCGCTGCCAACGGTTTGAATTGCCCCTTCAACATGCACATTGCTGATCAGGCCGTCATTGTAGACCGCCAAAAGCGCCGCAGTGGAGCCAAGTACATCTACATTGGTCAGGTTCAAGTTGGAAATCGAGCCCTCAGCTCCAATACCATACGCGAATGCAGCCGAACTCGGGCCACCTTCATCAAACGAAGGCAAGATAAAAAGGTTACTGACCGTATGGCCGTTCCCATTCAAGGATCCGTCCACTGTGTTGATTGGGGAAAATCCTGAGCCATAGGTCGTGCGCCAAAACTCCGTACTGCTGGCGTCAATATCCCCTTGAAGAGCAAAATGCGCCGCTGAAGTATTGCCTGATGCTATCCCCTGCAAGCCATAGATATCGGCGATCATATAGGGATCGCTCGCAATACCCGTTCCACCCGTGGCGCGCACGAAGGTGGCAGCATAGCTATCCAGATAGAAGGAGGTTACGTCGATCGGGGTCAATGCCGCTCCGACCTCAATCCAATTCCCTCCGTCCACGTAAAGGGATTCCACGTCGATGCTGCTGGTGGCGGAATTGGAGATGACATCGCCTATCGCGTAGATATGCAACCCGCCATTTTGCCCGTCAATCGCGCCGTTTAGCACGATATCAACGTCAGCCGTCAAATATAGGGAGGTACTCGTGGTCCAAGAAATATCGCCGTTGATGGTGATCGTCCCCGCCCCCGGAGGGCCACTGCGCGAATTCGTCTCAATAATGAGATTGCCGAACGCCAGGCTGTATTCCACACCGTCGGTGCCGCCATAATCGCCACCGGTTCCTGAATCGATCGTCACATCGCCCGGATCCAACAACAATGTGCCCCATATACCGTTTGGCGCACGGCGATCAGCGAACCCGCTATAGGCTAGCGTCTGACGACTGGAAACTTCGATAAAGCCGCCATCACCGCCAACATCGCCGCCCCGCACAGACAAATCCCCAGCAAAACCCGTATTGACGTCAGACCAAAGGGCAATCCGCCCGCCGTCGCCGTTCATAAGCCCGTCGGCAATAATCCGTGTCTCTGCATCCGCCGACAGCGTATCGGCGCGTGGCAAGGCACCCTCGCCCGCGAAATCGCCACCAATCCGCACCAGACCGCCGCCGCCATTGCCGCTGGCATCCATCTGCGCGCCGTCTAGCACGATGTCTTGTCCGGTGATCGTAATCTCGCCGCCCGTGGTGCCCGCGTTGGCGTTGCTGGCGCTGCGCGTATTGACCGTGCCGGAAACGTTCACACCGCCGCCACTGCCGCCGCCCAGCACAATGCTGCCATTGTGCACGGAAACTGACCGCGCTTCGGCCACGCCTGAAAGGTTGATCGCATTGCGCACCGCGTTGCGCGCCGTCGCCGCCCGCATCTCGATTGAGCCGCCGTTGGCCTGCACCGCGCCTGCGTTGTCAATCAACACATCTGCGTCTTCGCCCGTCGGGAGAGCCACTTGCAAAAACTGGTCACCCGAAAAATCCAGCGTGATCCGCTCGCCCGAGCCAAAGGCAACCCGCCCCATCGGCACGGTCACAATCCCGTCGTTGCGCACGTGCCCGCCCAACAGCGCGGCGTAACCACCCCGTCCGATCGTCACACGCCCTTGGTTGGTGACAGAGGCCGAATTGCCGTCGCCACTAAACCGCAATCTGCCGCTGTTGAAATCTTCGTTCGTCATATCCAGCGTCGAGGCCACAAAACCCTGCGCATTCACCGCGCCATTTGGGCCAATGAAAATACCATTGGGGTTGATGAGATAGACCGAGCCATTGGCCGTCAGATTGCCGTGAATGTCACTTGTGGTACTGCCCGTCACACGGTTCAAAGTCACACTATTCGCGTTGGGCTGAATGAAATTAACATCCGCGCCCGTGCCAATCGAGAAGCTCTGCCAATTTACGATGGCCGAGTTCGTCCCTTGGCGCACGGTCATCCCCGCGCCAGCCGTACTGATGTTTGCATTGCCGCTCACCACCGTGCCGTTCTGGGGCAAGGCTTGCGCGAATACGACACTGGGCAGGCAAATACATACCGCCACGCTGGTACGCAAAACCCCGCGCAAACGAGCGGCGAATTTAGAAGCGGGAATTGGCAGTAATGCTGAATCTGTAATCATCTGGTTTCCCATCGTCTCGGCTCCCTCTCCCAAACTCTATCCGCAAACTGTCGGATCGGAAGTTGGATTCATTTACTGTAAATAGATCGGTGCCAACACCATAAACAAACGCATTAACGCGGCTTTGTTCATAGAAGGTCGGCCTCTCGGTAAAGGCTTGTCCGAAACCGGCAAAAAGATAGGGGCTCGCCAAAAGCGGCGTCTCTCCTAGGCTGACTTGGCGCAGGGTCGAGACTTCTGCATGCAGAACCCAACCACTGTCGCCTCGAAGCTCGCCGGAATCAAACGCCGACAATTCGGTCGGACCTACCAAACTAAACTGTTCTGATGTTGGTAGCGGATCGCCAAACGACGTTTGGAACCGCCCATAGACAGCCACCATCACAGATTCAGACAAGTTGCTCAAATACGAAAATGCGCCGTTCAACTTGGTAAAGATCGCATTTGCACCCGCGCGTGACGGCGCATATCCGGCATCGCCCTCGACCCGTGCTCCAAAGGCGTCAATGCCCTGCGACACGGTCAAACCCAGAAAGCTCGTCGCGCCACTGTCGTGAATCTTCGAGACGGTACCGCCAAGGCGCAAAATTGAGAGCCGATCTTCGTAAATCTGCGGCCCACTTCTCAATGATTGCTGATCTGTCTGCATATCCAACGCAAACAGCCCCGACACATTCAAATCAAGCGACCGTATAAAGGGATAAGCGAGGCGCACCGCATTGCGCTCAAACGTGGATTGCGTTGGGAAAAAGGCGACGTCTGGGTTTGTCTCGCTCTGGGTCGCCTCAACGTTTATCGTTAATCCGGAATATCCCAGCGGCACCACAGCCCCGATGGCAAAAATACGATTGCGCGGATCAGACGTTTCCATCGCCCCCGGTGCACCCGATAAGCGCGCATAAAAAGTCTCGCCGAACTTAAACGGGCTATTGATCTCAAAGCCCATATTCAGGCTGTTGCCGCCCAAGTCTTCGCCGTAGGGGTTCCCAAATCCGATAAAACCAGTGAACGGCCTAAACTCAGGATCCAATGCAATGACCGCACCGCCTTCTAGCTCCCCTGCAGCCAGTGCCGACTGCAAAGCCACCCCGGGCATATCACCCGCCAACAGAAGTTGGCTTTCAAGTTCCGCACGCGTAAGGCCGGGCTGATCCACCAATGGGGCCGTCAACAACTCAAGGCGCGCACGAATATTGGGCGCAACATTTGTTGAATCAATCGCTTCGATAAAGCCGTTAACAACCGTGACCTTCAGCCTGCCCCCGTTGTTCAAGGTTTGCTGTGGTAACACGACGCGCGCCAAAACATATCCGGCGTTGGCATAGGCCGCCTCAAGATCGGCGGTCGCCTCGAACAGTTCAGATACGGGAATGCGGCCACGCGTCAACCGCGCTTCAAACGCTGCGTTTTCCTTTGCCATCTGGCGCAAACCATCCTGCAAATCCACCCCAGACAGGGTGATCTCAATCGTTTCTGATCCCGCAGGAGCCTCGGTTCCCGACTGCCCTGAAAAAACAATTGCGCCCGTTAACCGCTGCAACGGCGGCTGAAAAGTGCTTGGGGTGATCTCACTGGCTGTCTGCGCCAACGCAT
This sequence comes from Falsihalocynthiibacter arcticus, assembly GCF_000812665.2. Classification (GTDB taxonomy): domain Bacteria; phylum Pseudomonadota; class Alphaproteobacteria; order Rhodobacterales; family Rhodobacteraceae; genus Falsihalocynthiibacter; species Falsihalocynthiibacter arcticus. The sequence goes on along the minus strand of NZ_CP014327.1, from coordinate 2,722,113 downwards.
GCGACCCCATCAGGCACGTCATAAAAAGACACGCGAGGAATTTACTTTTGCGAGCCTCGGTCACGCAAGTTTGAAATACCACAGCGCATCACCTTTGGATTAATTGATTTTTAATTAGTACCATTATTATACAAACAATTTGTACTTTGCATCCCTAATTTTTTCGCCGAACCGCACACTTGTGAACGTTATGGTGCCTTGCTTTCCTCAAGGGTCTCGGAGTTCGGTCCAACGTTGGCAATTTTACGCGCCATTCCACGGACACATATAGGACAAGCATATGGACCGATCACATTTTTGTATTTGAGCAATTGTTAAATGGGTGAACTATGCAAGCTTCGATTTTGAAAGGTTGACCATGAGAATTGTAAGAACCGACAGCGAATTACAAACACCCTATTTGGATCAAGCCCTGATTGCGGCGGGCCACGAATTGGTGCTTCTTCCTGATGCGACGACCCCTCAAAATCTCATTGCAGCTCTAAAAGACGCCGACCTTCTCCTTATGTGCTATACGCCGATCACGCGCCACATTTTGGAAAATGCGCCCATGCTTAAAGGCATCGTGAAATACGGCGTCGGAATTGACGCCATCGATATTCCTGCCGCGATTGAGCATGGCGTGACGGTGGTAAACATTCCCGAATACGCCGAAGAAACGGTGGCCGAAGGCGCTTTTGCTATGTTGATCGCCCTCGCCAAGCGGCTCCCCCATTTGAACCAGCAAATGAACAGCGAAGGCTGGGCGTGGCCGGAACCCACGTGGATGGGCACGGATATTGCCGGCAAAACCGTGGGAATTATCGGCCTCGGAAAAATCGGGCGCAGCATGGCGCGCATGGCTGGGCAAGGCTTTAACGCCCGTGTCATCGCCTATAGCCCCCATACTTCGGCGCAAGACATGCAAGAAATCGGTGTAGAAAAGATCGACGATTTACACGCAATGTTGGCGCAGAGCGATTTTGTCACCATTCACAGCGTCCTGAATGATGATACGCTCCACTTGGTCGGTGAGGCCGAATTGCGTGCTATGAAAAGCACTGCGTTTCTGGTGAATGTCTCGCGTGGTGCGATTGTCGATGAACAAGCGTTGGTGCGTGCCATCGAGGAGAAATGGATCGCAGGGGCTGGCCTTGATGTTTATTCTCAAGAACCGCTCGCGCGCGAAGGGCACCCGATGAGCGCCCTTTTCAATCGCCCGAATGTCATCCTCTCGCCGCATCTCACGTTCTATACGGAGGGGGCGATGGAGCGGTTAGAGGCGGAAACCCTAGAGCGGTGTTTTGAGGTGCTTGAAGGGCGCGATGTGTTGGTGAAATCAACAGACCCCCGATTGCGCGCCCAATCCCAAGGCGTTGTTTTCGAAAATTAATCCCGCGTTGGCTTGCGCCGCGCCGTTTGCAAGTAACCCTCATAGTCCATCAGTTCTGCCTCGATCCGTTGGGCATCCCACCCAAAATCGGGAGCCAGCTTTTCGGCGATCCCACGGGCGGAGTCGCGCCCCTGATCGGCGTCCCACGCAAGGCCCCTCCGGCGCGACAGAACGTCAGTCAAGCTTTGTGCACATTCGGCGTCAACCTTCCCCTGACCCGCGCCAAATTGCATGTCTTGCGGCGGGCGGGACGGTTGAATTTTGCTTCGTATCTTCTGAACAACCCGCCGCGCCACGCGTCGATGCGTCATGATCGCGCCTCCCGTCAAGGCAAACATACCCTCCATTCCGTGGGACGCCATGTCGTGGATTTTAATCTCGCGACTGCCCAAAGCTTCCTGTGGATCATGCGTTAGCGGATTGACCCCCGCCCAACTATACACGACATCCGAACGCCCCAAATTCAGGTTGGGCATCACGCGGTTAGTTTCGGCAAGTATCCAGTCGATTTCCTGATCCGAGGCCGCAATATCACTGGCATCGCCCGAGAACGGCGTGCGCGTCAGCCCGACATAATGAATGCCGCGCCACGGCAGGCAATAGAGCGGTTCGCCAAGGCTGTTGTAGGTAAAAACGCCATGGTCGGCAAAAGCTTCTGGCAGTTGAATCGCTATGTGGATGCCCTTGATGCCCTGACAGATTTTCCCCACTGGATCGCCCGTAAACTGATGCACCGCATCAACCCAAGCGCCCGAAAAATTAAGCACTGTTTGCGCGGTCACCTTGGCCTGTTCCCCGTCGGACTTTCGCAAATTCAACTGCCACTGGTTACCCTCGCGGTGCAACGCCGTCACTTGGGTATAGTTGCGAATGTCGGCCCCCATCCGACGCGCATCCAATAAGGCATCCAGCGCAATTCGTTCGGGCCAGTCGAAAATATACTCCCGAAACACCACAAGCCCGCGCAGCTTTTCTGGCGTACGCAGCCATGGATAAATCGGGATTTTCTGCATTTCGGAAGGGCGATACCGGCGATACTCAAGCGGCACACCCCGCGGACTTGCCAGCCTCAGAGCTGCAAAGGCGAGATCAAGAAGCCACGCGGGATAGGGATCATCCTTGTAAATTGGCAAGCAAAATTTCATCGCTTTAACCTGCTCAGGAAGGGTGGCGACCAACTCGTCCCGCGCCAACATGTCTTCGCGCACTGTCGCGAGCGCGCGCATCAACCGCAGGGGATGACGCAACAGATCGCGCAACCGATCACCATTCGCCAAATGACGCAATCCACAATGCAACAAGCGACTGGAACGACTGGTGGCGCCACTGGCAAAGTCGTCTTTCTCCACAACCAAAACGCGGCACCCCGCCGCACTCAAATGCTGTGCCGCACTCGCGCCATTGATGCCGCCACCGATAATCGCGACGTCGAAATGGGCCTCGTCCGTCAAGCCGCCTCCTTGATCGCCGTCACCACAATATCCAATGCGCGATCAAGATCGGCCTTTGCGATGGTGAGGGGCGGCGAAAGGGTAAGGACACAACCTTGACTGATTTTAAAGCTCAATCCCGCTTCAAGGCAGGCATAATATATCCGTTCGGCCCGCGCATTGCCTTGGGTTTTCGCGGCGCGGTCCTCAACGATCTCTACGCCAAACATCAAGCCACGCCCCCGTATATCGCCAACGATTTGCACATCCCCAAGGCGGTCTTGCAGCTGCGCCATCGCGTAGTCGCCAAGCTCGGCTGCACGCGCGACAAGTCCCTCTTCCTCGATGATTTGAATGGTTGTGAGGGCGGCGCGCGCCGTGACTGGGTTTTTTTCGTGGGTATAATGGCCGATGGCAAAATCGCCGCAAACGTCCAATTCCCGCCGCGCAACGCAAGCCGCAATAGGAAGAATTCCCCCGCCCAAAGCTTTGCCCATCGTGACAATATCGGGGATGACATCGTCGTGCTCAAAGGCAAACATTTTGCCCGTTTTGCCCAAGCCCGTTGGGATTTCATCGAAAATCAGCAAGGCGCCATGACGATGACAGGCCTCGCGGACGACCTTCCAAAATCCGGGCGGCGGCACATAAGGCACGGCCCGCATTGGCTCGGCGATTACGGCGGCGACGTCGCCTTCCCTCTCCAAAACATATTCGACCATCTGCGCGCAGGCCAAGCCGCAAACATCCGGCCCCGCGTGATTATACGGGCAACGATAACAGGCAAATGGCGCGACATGTTCGGTACCCGACAAAAGTGGTCCTGCGATGTGGCTGCGAAAGGTTGCTTCGCCACCAACACTCGCTGCGCCCAACCCCGCGCCGTGAAACGCATCCCAAAACGACACGGTTTTGAACCGCCCCGTTGCCGCGCGCGCGATCTTTAACGCGACTTCATTCGCGTCCGACCCGCCCGTGGTAAACAGTGTTTTACACAAATCCCCTGGGGCTATTTCGGCGATTTTCTCCGCCAGCTCAACAGCAGGATCATTGGTAAAACGACGCGGTGCAAAGGGCAGATCATCCAGCTGCTTTTTGATTGCCGCAACCAATTTCGGGTGGCCATATCCAATGTGATGCACCGAATTTCCGTGGAAATCCATATAGCGCCGCCCGTCCATGTCCTCGATCCAAATACCCTCCGCCTTGGCGATTGTGCTCACACAGGGGCTCGACAGACTTTGATGCAGAAAGGCATTTGAATCCCTCTCAAGCAATGGCGCGGACCGCGGACCGATCGATTTTTCCAACCAAGCTTGGCGGGCATCGGATGTGTTTGACTCGCCTTCAGTGTGGACAATCTTTTTGGACATGGGACCTCAATTGGAAAAAACGAGACAGATGATTTGACGTCATTCAGGCCACGGCAGGGAGTAGGTTTTGACGTTAGTAAAGAATTTCATCGCCTCGATCACGCCCTCCTTAACCGCATTGCCGCTGTCTTTGATGCCGCCAAAGGGGGACATTTCGATACGATAACCGGGTTGCTCCCAAATGTTGCAGGTGCCGACATCCAGACCGTTGATATAGGCAATCGCGCGGTTTAAATCATTGGTGCAGACACCGGAACTCAGGCCGAAATTCGTGGAGTTTGAAATCCGCATGACCTCGGTGTCATCGTCGGGAACACGGACGATGGGCACGATGGGGCCAAAGGTTTCCTCCATCACCAACTCGCTGTCATGGCGCACGTGGTCAATCACAATGGGCGGAAGAAGTGCGCCTTGACGGCCGGGATGGTAAAGGATTTTTGCCCCCTCTTTTTCGGCCATAAACACCCGTTTTTCAAAGAGTTCTGCCGCCTCTGCATGGATCACGCAGCCCAGTTCCGTTTCGGGATCTTGGGGATCGCCAAACTTCACCGCTTTGGCCTTGGCCAGAACCATCGGCACAAACCTATCCGCCACCGACTCCTGAACCAGAATGCGTTTGATCGCGGTACAGCGTTGCCCAGAGTTGCCAATCGCCCCCGCCACGGCAATCGTCGCGGCTTTTTCGAGGTCTTCATCAGACAGGTCATTGCAAACGATAAACGGGTCATTGCCACCCAATTCCAACGCCAGACGTTTATAGCCCGCTTTCGCTGCAATCAGTTTACCCACGGGCACGCCGCCCGTAAATGTGACGATATCGATGTTCTCGTTCACCATCATTTCTTCGCCGATATCCTTGGGCCACCCCGTAACAATCTGGAGCATCTCATACGGTAATCCGGCCTCATAGAGGATATCCGCAAGCGCAATCGCGGTGAGGGGCGTCAGCTCAGTGGGCTTAAGGACCATGCAATTGTTGGTAGCAATCGAGGGCGCGATTTTATGGCTGACCATGTTGAGCGGGTGGTTGAACGGGGTGATCGCCGAAATCGCCCGCACGGGTTCGCGCTTGGTAAAAATCTTGCGCGGTTTGCCGTTGTGCGTCAGATCACAGGAGAAAATTTCGCCGTCATCCACCAGCGCCTGTTGCGCGGCAAATAGATACACATCCTGCGCGCGTTTGGTTTCATAAATCGCATGTTGGTGGCAAATCCCCAACTCCAGCGTCAACCATCTTGCAAGATAATCGCGCCTCTCTCCAATCAGCTCCCCCGTCCGCCGCAAAATCTGGCTGCGCTCATAGCGGCTCAATTTAGGGGTGTAGTTTGCCGCAATCTCGAACGCACGTTTTGCATGTTCGGCCGTGCCCGCAGGAACAGAGCCAACCACCTCGTTTGTGAAAGGATAGTGAACGGGGATCACATCGTCGGTAAAGACAATTTCGCCCCCGATGCGCATGCCTTCGTTGCGGATTTCAGATTTGAGAACGGCCATTTTTTAAAGGGCCGCCGCTGTGGTGGCGTAAAAGAACGCATCAAAATTGCGCAAAACGGGACGTTCAGGCAGCGGCAAAACGCGGTTGCAAATGAAGGGCACTTCTTGTTCGGTTAACCCACCGTGGCTGCGCAGTGGTTCCTTGAGCGCGGCCAGATCATGGCGATGCTCCGAGGTTCCGATGCAAATATTCTCGCCCGAAACCAAAATAATGTCGCCAATACGATCACTTGGCAGTTCAAACCGCGCAACCGCTTGGGCGTTGGTCAGAACATCGGTGATACCCTCCGTCGCGCGCAGCTTGGCCATGATATCGGCCTGATCGGCGCCCTCTGGCAAATATGCCGTGGCAAACGAGCCTAGCGCGCCGTGGTGCACAACATAGGGGTCGGTGATTGGCAGGATCAAACGCGCCGCCGCTTCGCCCAACCACTCGTCGAGCAAATCCTGAACATAGACCACCGCAGGCGATCCATCGGCGAGGTGTTTTGGCTTCATTCCATGATCGGCCGTAACCACAATCGCCGCGCCCATGGCATCAAGTTCGGTCAGATATTTGTCGAACATTTCATAGAAGGCTTTGGCTTCGGGCTGGTGCGGCGCGTATTTATGTTGCACGAAATCGGTCGTGGTCAGGTACATCACATCGGGCTTCCACTCACGCAGAAGTTTTACTCCTGCGGCGAAAACAAACTCGGACAGTTCAGCGGAATAGACATTAGGTTGCGCCATACCGAGCCATTTGCTCGCGGCTTCCTGACCATGCTCGGCCTGTGTGGAGGTATCGGATTTCTCGGCTGAAAAGCACTTGGCGCGGTCATCTTCAAACGTCAGGCCCGCCCCTAAAAGCGCGCGCAATTTATCCTTTGCGGTGACAATCGCAACCCGCGCACCGGCATCATAAAACGTCTTGAAAATGGTGGGCGCGCGCAGGAAACGCACGTCGTTCATCATGACTTCTTCGCCGGTTTCCGGCTCGTACAAATAGTTGCCGCAAATGCCATGCACAACAGGCGGGCGTCCCGTTGCGATGGACAGATTATTGGGGTTGGTGAACGACGGGATCACCGAATGCGCCAACCTATCAGTGCCTGTTTCGCGCATCCTTTTGAGGGTTGGCATCAGGCCATCGGCAATCGCGACCTCCAAATATTCCGGCTCGCAACCGTCCAGACAAATGGCGATGGCGCAGGTTTTAGGAACGGGATATGCGCGGCCATTGGCGACGATGGGAGATTGAATAGTCATGTGGTATTTCCTTTTGTAATCAAGCGGCTAGGATAGCGCGTTCTTCTAGGGCGCGCGCGGGTGGTGCTGCATTTGCAACGCCCATTTCGGCAAGCGCTTCTTTGGCAGCGGCAACAACTTGCCGCATAACATGTTCGTCCATTTGGCCGATACAACCGACGCGAAAACTGTCGACGACGGTCAATTTTCCAGGGTAGATGATAAACCCTTTGTCCTTCATCAGTTCGTAAAAGCGATCAAAGGCAAAGTTATCATCCGAAGGACAAAAGAATGTGACAATGATGGGGGAGAGCCAGCGATCTTTGAGCAGGGTTTCAAACCCAAGGTCGCGCATGCCAGCAACCATCACATCGCGGTTTCGCGTATAGCGCGCGCCCCGCCCTGCGACACCGCCTTCGGCCTCATGGGCGCGCAATGCCACAAGGAATGCAGCCACCACATGGGTGGGCGGCGTAAAGCGCCATTGCTCGGTTTTATTCATATGCGCCCATTGGGCATGGACGTCCAAACTCAAGGAATGGCTATTGCCCTTGGCGGCCTCAAGCTCAGTTTTGCGCGCGATGATAAAGCCAAATCCGGGCACGCCTTCAATGCATTTATTCGCCGAAGACACCAGCGCTTCGTAGCGGATATCCGCAACTTTCAATTCAATCGCGCCAAAGGCCGACATGGAGTCAATCAACAGCTTGCGGCCCGCCGCATAAGTAACTTCGGAAATCTCTTCAACCGGGTTCAAAATGCCCGAGCTGGTTTCGCAATGGATAGCGACAACGTGGGTGATGGCCGGATCGTCGGCCAAGATTTTCGCGACCTCTGCGCCGCGTGGCGGCAGGTAATCGCCCTTGTCCAGAACCACATGAGCGCGGCCAAGGTATTCCAGCGTCTGCGCCGTGCGTTTGCCGTAGGCGCCATTGGCAAGCACCAAAACCTTGCCGTTGCGAGGGATAAACGACCCCAACATGGCCTCAACTGAAAACGTGCCGCTGCCTTGCATTGGGACACAATCGAAGGCTTCTTTGCCCGCACCCAAAAGATCAAGCAAACGCGCCCGCAACTCGCGCGTCATACCGCGGAAATCATCGTCCCAGCTTCCCCAGTCGCGCAACATCGCCTGTTTGACGACGTAGGATGTGGTCAACGGACCGGGGGTAAGAAGGTAAGGCTCGCCCAAATGTGGGCGGGGTATTTTGAATTCTGGAGCGGCCATTTTATCTCTCCGAAGTGACTTTCAAAACGACCATTGCAGAATTCCAACCTATATGTGAAATTGCTAATTACAATCAAATCATAGGCTCAGCTTATGAAATAAATGAAAGCCAAAAATATGCGCCACAGCCAGCTAAAAGCCTTTCATTACGTTGCCTTAACGGGCGGGTTTTCGCGGGCCGCAGAAGCGCTTTTCCTCACCCAACCCGCGATTTCCGAGCAAGTCCGCAAACTGGAACAAGACTATGACGTGCTGTTATTCCATCGCGAGCGCAAAATGGTGTCTCTGACCCCTGAGGGGGACCGCCTTTTTCGCTATACCAAACAGTATTTCGAGATCGAACAGCAGATTGAGGAATACATGTCAGCAACCAGTGCCACGGTGGATGGAGAGCTGCGTATTATCGCGGATTCTGCACACCATATTACGTTTTTTCTGGGCAAATTTCGCAATCGCTATCCCAATATCACCGTCACTTTACGGACTGGAAACACGGAAGATATCCTTGAGGAATTGCGTGGCTATAACGCTGATATTGGCATTGCGGGCAGCATGGCACCCGGCAGGGATATGGAAGTCATGAATCTTGGATCAAGCCAGATTATGGCCTTCGCCGCACATGATTTCCTACCCCCGTCCAAAACCGCGCTTACCCTGAAGGAGTTGACTAAGTACCCGCTCATTTTCCGCGAGACGGGCTCCAAAACCCGTCAACAACTTGAGGAAGTTGCTAAGAAACAGGGCCTAAGCCTGACACCGGCGATTGTTGCGGAGGGGCGGGAAGCGGTGCGTGAAGTTGTGGCTTCTGGCGCAGGGATTGGGTTTGTGTCGGAGGCGGAGTTTGGCAACGATGATCGCTTCACAAAAATCCACCTTCAAGGCGTCGACATCCAGATGAGCGAAGTGATGTTGCATATGGCCCAACGTCGCGATGTTAAAGTCATCAGAACCTTTGTGGATTTTGCCCGCGTGGCCCAGCAAGAAAAGGAGACCCGCGCCACAAATTGATGTGGCGCGGAAGCGTTTTTGCTTACCGCGCGCGCCAAGCCTGTGTACGCCGCATAATGCCTTTTGACGCGATCAGGTGGATAATCCGCGCCGCCGCGTTGGTATAGAAAATCATCATTCCCATCGCCGCTGCAGGTGCAATATCCCCAGCATCATCCATATTTAAAACCGCAATCGATGCCAGCGTTGTGGTCGGAGAATACAGGAACACAACCGCCGAAACTGTGGTCATCGCATTGACGAAAAGGTAGATCGAAATGTCGAGCACCGACGGCAAACAAACCGGAACCGTCACGCGGGTAAACAACTTGAGCGTGGGTTGTTTGAGGGAAGACGACACGGATTCAAACTCGCGGTCCATCTGCTTAAGCGCCGTCACCGCCGTGAGATGAGACACGGTGTAAAAGTGTGTCACCGAACAGATCACTAGGATCGCCATCGTGCCGTAAATCGCGTTGAACGGGTTAGCGGGATTGTTGAAAAAGAAGATATATGCAAGGCCGAGTACCATGCCCGGAATTGCCATTGGCAACATGGCGAACATCTGAAACATAGCGCGGCCCACGAAGAATCTATTCGTTTTTTCAACAAGGTAGGCGCCAAAGAATACAATTATCGTACCAACAATAGCCGTAAGGAAACCCAGCTTGATCGAGTTGAAATACGACGCCCATCCGCCACCGTCCATGTTGCCGAACTGATAGTTTTTCAAACTCAAACTTAGGTCATAGGGCCAAAATTTGACAAGGGCCGCAAACTGGCAAACAAGCAGCATTCCGACAATAAAGATGGCCACAAACAACGCGTAGATAAAGAAAATCCTGTCATTTTTCGCGTTGGGCGACGGTTGAAACGGAACTGAGCGCGAGGACAATTGCGCCACCTGTTTTCCCTGCACAAGGCGATCAATCGCGAAGGCCAAAATCGCAGGGATCACAAGGACAACGGACACCACCGCCCCCATCTCGAAGTTTTGCTGGCCAATCACTTGTTTATAGATATCGACCGCAAGCACATTGAATTGCCCGCCGATTACTTTTGGTAGGCCAAAGTCGGTAATCACGAGATTGAATACCACAAAAGCCGCAGAGATCAGGCCATACCGCGCACCCGGAATTGTGACCGTCCAGAAGGTGCGCCACGGGGTGGAGCGCAGGCAGGTTGCGGCCTCGTAAAGACGCGCGTCCGAAATCGCAAGTGCTGTTGAAATAATGATAAAGGCGTGTGGAAAGGTGAAAAACACCGAACCAATAACAATCCCAATCGGACCATAAATCGAAGCGCCAAATAGCAGTTCTTTGATCATCCCTTGGTTGCCAAACAGGTACACGAGCGCGATGCCCGGCAGGAGCGACGGCACAAGAATGGGCATCATCGCAACCAGACGAAACGCCCCTTTGAAACGCATGCACGTACGGTTAAGGGCATAGGCAAACCAGAACGCCAGTGTGACCGTAATGATCGTTGAAATCGTCGCAATCATCACTGAGTTTTTGATCGAATTGAACAAAGCGGGGGTCGAGAAATAGTTTACAAAGTTATCAAGACCTGTCGATTGGACGGGCCGCAATTGTACCCGCCGAAACGTGTTGCTGTCCAACTCGACCCAATCGGTTGTGTCATTCAAGGTGGAGCCGACCAAGAAACGCCCGCCTTCAACCGTATTGCGAACCTGATACAGCACGGGACTGCGGAAACTAAAATCAGGGAAAAACGCGGCGACGCTTAACCGGCTGTCGCTCCCCGCACTGAGGTCATCTTGCGCATAGGCCTTGGTTTTAGTGTTCAGCACTGCTGCGTTGAGGATGGTTCCGTCGAATGTGCCTACCTCATCACTGACCTGAAACTCGTATTGCGAAAGATCAAAATGATAGGTCAAAATTGATTTTGACAACATCGCCCAAAGGGGCAAAATCAACGTTACGATCAGATAAAGCGCGATGACCAGCATACCGCCGCGCATAACGATGTCGTCGCGGCTAAGCTTGGGTTTAATCACGGGGCCTGCAGGCAGCCCAGTTGGGGCCGCTTGGAAAAAACTCATGCTGCGACCTCCGGACGGCTAAAGGCCATCAGCCGGTCATTTGGCAATTCGATGACCATGTTTTTGCCCTCGCCCAAGTCCAAGCGCCGCACGGCGTTGATCGAAAAGTCGGCAATCAACTCGGAGCCTTCGAAACGTTCATTTTGCAACCGACAACGCCAGAATGATCCGAGGAACTCCATCTCTTGCAGGCGAACCTCGATGCAATTGCGGTCGGCGTCTGTGGCTTCGTATCCCGCTTCATGTGGGATCACGTCTTCGGGACGGATCGCGGCCACGACGGCATCGCCATCTTGGAATTTATGCTCCAAACAGGCGAAGGTTTTCTCGCCGATACTTAAGCGTCCCCCTTCGGTGACGATCGATTTAATCTGGTTCATCTCGCCAATAAAATCCGCGACAAACAGGTTCGCGGGGGTGCGGTAAATTTCTGTGGGTGAGCCGACCTGCTCAATAATACCATGATTCATAACGACAATCCGGTCAGCCATACTGAGGGCTTCTTCTTGATCGTGGGTCACCATCACGGTCGTCACCCCAAGCTTGCGTTGGAGCTCTTTTATCTCGTGGCGCAAATACACCCGCACTTTTGCGTCCAAGGCCGAGAGGGGTTCGTCGAGCAATAACAGGCCAGGATTGGTGGCAATGGCTCGCGCCAGTGCGATGCGTTGTTGCTGCCCGCCCGAGAGCTGAGCTGGGTATTTTTTACCTTGCTCGGAGAGGCCGACAAGTTCAAGCAACTCCCGCACGCGGGCTGTAATCTCTGACTTACTGCGGCCCGTATTCTCAAGGCCAAAAGCAATGTTCTTTTCAATCGTCAGGTTGGGAAACAGGGCATAAGACTGAAAGACAATCCCGAAATCACGCTCCGCGGGCGGCAGGTTCGAAACATCCTTGCCGTCCTGTGTCACTTTGCCTTTGGTTTGCAAGTCCAACCCCGCAATCGCCCGCAACAAGGTCGTTTTCCCACACCCCGATGGGCCGAGAAAACACACAAACTCGCCTTCGTTGATTTCAAGAGAGATATCCTTGAGGGCAAGAAAAGTGCCAAACGCTTTCCATAGATTCTCGATATTTAGATAGACTGCGTCCGATGAGTTTGCTTGCATCTCAAAAAATGTCCTTACATTTTAGCTTTGGGGTCACGCCAAAGCTTTCTGGTCTGTGCCAGTAGTTTTGTTAAAAAACGATGGTACGCGTAAATAGTGCGCGAGGAGCAAAATCGCCCCCCGCGCAAATAATTTACTTAGCGTCAGATTTACCGTCGTAACGGCTCTGCCATTCTTTGAGGATTGCGGCGCGGTTGTTGGCCGCAAATTCAAAGTCATTGTCGATCATTGCTTCAAGCAAACCTTCAGGGAAATATTCCACAGGTTTCGCAACGCCCGGATAGGCCACAACGGCATAACCCGTGTTGTACATTTCATTGGCTTCTTTGGTGACTGTGAAATCAACCAATGTTTGCGCCGCTTCGAGGTTTGCGGTGCCTGCAATAATCGCGGTCGCTTCCATATCCCATCCTACACCTTCAGATGGAACGATGATGTCCAACGGAGCGCCTTCGGCTTTGGATTTCGCGCCACGGAAAGCAAAGGAAATGCCGATTGGAATTTCGCCCGATGCGGCAAGTTTACAAGGTGCGGAACCCGAGTGCGTATAACGCGCGATATTTTCGTGCAGCGCGTCCATATACTCCCAGCCACCCTCTTCGCCAAAGATTTGCAGCCAGCTTGATACGTCAAGGAACCCAGTACCCGAAGAATTCGGATTTGGCATAATAATATGACCTGCATACATCGGATCGGTCAAATCTTCCCACGAAGTGGGCGGCGTCAAGCCAAGCTTTTCGCTTTCAATCGTGTTGTAACACACCGCCGCAACCCAAGCATCCATACCAACCCACGCGGGGGTGTGCCCGTATCCACAAATTTAGGATCAAGCAAACCCACGCCAGCAGGCGCATAGGCTTCGAGCATCCCTTCGGATTTTAGCAAAAGGAGGGACGTTGCCGCCAGCCCCCAAACGACGTCCGCTTGTGGGTTATCGCGTTCCGCCAAAAGCTTCGCGGTGATGATCCCAGTTGAGTCGCGCACCCAGTTGATTTTGATATCTGGGTGACTTGCATTGAAGGTTTCCGCGTAGCGCGCCAAATCTTCGGCTTCAACAGCCGTATAAACGGTCAACTCGGTTTCGGCCGCTGCGGTCGTCGCCATCAGCGCGCCGACGACAAGGGACGTAATTTTAGTTGTCATGTGTTTCATATATTTCTCCATGTTGGACATTTGGGCTTTTGCATCTCTTCGTTGGATGGCTTTTGTAACACCCGCATGTATACGAGATCACTTTGGCAGGTTTTTGCAGCAAAAAAAATCGATAATACCTACCGACCTATTAGGTTTGCCTATACTTGATAAATCTCAAGCCCAACCGGTGATTTCTCCGTCCAACATGCAATAAGGACCCCATTTTTTCAGCCAAAGTTTTTTACTCAACGGTCGCTGAATGTAACTGACTGAATTTCGTTTATTTACAAGACACTGTAGAGAAAATTGGTGGAACCATCCGCGCTCAAAACCCGTCTAGAACGCAGCCCCGCCCCTGGTCGCCCTGTATGGCGTTACAAGTTCAGGACGCGCGGGTCTCATTCCTGCAGGCTGCCGCCTCACAGATTCAAAAAAAGGAGCCTTCATACTGCGTGCCTAAAATTTCATCGCAAATCCGAAAATTCCAACAGTGGCAAAACGCTACCGCGCGGCGCAGTTTGGCACAGGTTTCAATCCTCAGATTTTGGTCTTTCATTCTTTGGATCATAGGGCGTTCGCAAATAGGCTTTGGTCGCATATTTCACCCCAGCCAGATCAATCTCAAACCTATGGTTCCTTAGGAAATCAGCGGTGATTTTCTCCTCGGCCTCGATCAAACACAACGCAACCGATGCACCAAATGTATGCCCATAGGCAGCCGAGCGCACTTCGCCGATCTCTGCGCCATTACACAACACGGCCTCCCCCCCCAAAGCTGCGCCGCGCCATCCTCCAAAACAAGTTGGACAATGCGGGTGTTAAGATGCGCGGGGTCCGCTTTGGCCGCCAAAAGCGCCGCCTTTCCGATAAAATCGTCGGGCTTTGCAAAATCAACAGCAAAACCAAGCCCCGCCTGAAGCGGTGTAATATCGGGCGTCAATTCATGCCCCCATGCGCGATATCCCTTCTCAATCCGAAGGCCGTCCAGCGCATAATACCCCGCGTCTCGCAGACCGAATTCAGCGCCAGCCCGCATCAAATCCTCATAAACGCCGACCGTAAATTCGACCGGAACAATCAACTCCCAACCTAGTTCACCAACATAGGTCATCCGATTGGCAATCACGGTCGCATAGCCAAGGTCGATCTCTTGCGACGAGCCAAACGGGAAGGCCACATTTGAGAAATCTGCTTTTGAAAGCTGGCGCAAGACTGCGCGGGATTTTGGGCCCATCACAGCCAGAACCGACCACGCCGAGGTCACATCCGTAAGAAAAACATGCGCATCCGTGGTAAAGTTTTTCCGAAGCCAATCGGCGTCGTGCACGGGCTGTGCCGAGCCTGTAATCAACAAAAACTCCTGTTCATTCCGCCGCAAAACCGTGAGGTCGCTTTCAAAGCCGCCTCGTTCATTAAGCAGACCCGTATAAACCGTGGTCCCCACCGCAACATCTACATTCGCCGCGCAAATTCGATTGAGTTCTGCACAGGCGTCCCGTCCCTGCACCAGCAATTTCGCAAACGAGCTTTGATCAAAGATCGACACCCCATCGCGCGTCGATTTATGTTCCGCCGCCACGTTTTCATGCCAATTTTGACGGCCAAAGCTATATTCGACTTCCCGCTTTTGGCCCTCATTCGCAAACCAATTGGCACGCTCCCAGCCCATTTTAGAGCCAAAAACCGCGCCTTTACCCGCAAGCCGATCAAACAACGCCGACCGTCGAAACGGGCGCGCGGTTTCCAACTCGCGATTGGGCCACGGCATGGCATAGTGCAGCCCCAAGGTTTCCTTGACGCGATCATGCAACCACGTTGGGTTATTGTTGAAATTTGCAAAGCGACGGATGTCGACAGCAAGTAAATCCGACGTAGCAGCGCCCTCGACTATCCATTCCGCCAGCGCACGCCCTGCCCCGCCCGCGCTGGCGATACCCATCGAATTAAAGCCTGCGCCGACAAAGAAGTTCTTCAATTCGGGCGCCTCACCCAACAAATAATTATTGTCCGGCGTAAAACTCTCGGGGCCATTATAAAATTTGCGCACGCCTGTGTGCTCCATTTGTGGCACACGGATCAGCGCGTTTTCCAGAAGAATTTCGAATTGCTCCCAGTCGTCAGGCAACAGTTGAAAGTAAAACTTGTCGGGGATGCCGTCCATCGCCCATGGTTTCGCCTGCGGCTCAAAGCCGCCCATAACCAACCCGCCAGTTTCCTCTTTGAAGTAAATATACCCGTCTGGATCGCGCAGAACTGGCAGATCGGGGTTCACACCCTCAATGCGTTCGGTAACGATATACATGTGTTCCGCCGAGTGAAGCGGCACATTCACACCACACATTTTCCCCAACGACCGTGCCCATTGCCCCGCACAATTCACCACGACCTGCGCCCCAATCGTTCCCTGATCAGTCACAACACCCGTCACCGCACCGTCTTTGGTTAAGACATCGGTAACCTGCACGCCTTCTATGATTTTAGCGCCCCGCATCCGCGCGCCTTTGGCGAGGGATTGGGTCAAATCAGTTGGGTTCGCCTTGCCATCGCTTGGCATCCATAGTCCACCAATAACATCGTCAACCTGCATAACGGGCCATTTATCTTGAGCTTCCTTCGGCGAAATAACTTCAACCTCAACCCCCTGTGCGCGGGCCGCCGCCGCTGTGCGCAACAACATCGTCATGCGATCTTCGGTGCGGGCAACGGTCACAGATCCGCACTGCTTCCAACCCGTTGCCAACCCCGTTTCCGCTTCAAGCTGGGCATAAAGTTCGGTTGAATATTTGATGAGGTTCGTCATCGCAGGTTGGCTGCGCAATTGCCCCACCAACCCTGCCGCATGCCACGTCGTGCCGCAACTCAACTGGCCTTGCTCAAGTAAAACAATGTCGGTGTGGCCCATTTTGGCCAAATGATAGGCCACCGAACATCCGACGATCCCGCCGCCTACGATCACATATTGCGCTCTTTCAGGAAGATTGATTTTGGCCATTTTACGACTCCATGCACAGGTATCAGATTTTGAGTCTGACTAAATGTCATTTTGCAAAATTTGGCAAATGTTTTCTTTTGTTTGCATTAAGCCGTTTCGAAAACAATCCCCTGATCGCTCATAGCAGCGGTAATTTCTACTGGCGGCTCTGTATCGACAACGACAACTGTGCGCGCAGGCAAAGGCCGCATAACCACATGTCCAACGACATCAAACTTGCTGCTGTCGGCCAATATAAACGGTTGTTCGGCCTGCTGAAGCATCAAATGCCGCAGGTCAGCGGCGTCACGCGAAAAATCTGTAAACAAAGCACGCGCGACCAAACCGCCCGTGCTGATCAACGCAAATTCGGCGCGATACCGTGCCAGTTGCTCCATCGCATCAAGCCCAAACGTCGCGTTTTCTGCGACATCAAGACGCCCGCCTAAAACCGTAATTTCCCGTGAAACGGGCCCCAGAAGTTCGGCAATTCTAAGGTCGTTCGTATGCACAATTAAATCAGTGCGGAACTCCCGCAACAGACGTGCAACCGCGAAAGTCGTTGACCCATTATCAACAATGATCGATGCCCCATTGGGGATTTTTCCAAGAATATGTTTGGCGATTTTCGCTTTTCCGATGGGGTTCGTCGCCAACCGGGTTGAAACTTCCGGCTCTCGCGTCAGGATTTGCGTCGCCCCACCGCGCACTTTGCTCAGCTTATTCTCGCCTGCCAGTTGCTCGATATCCTTGCGCACGGTTTCGCGCGTTACGCCCAGCTTTTCAGTGAGCATTCGAATTGAAACCGCTGGTTGCGTTTTGACTTCGCGCAAAATGATCGCGTGGCGTTCGGAGGGGAGCATGGACGACGGCCTTTTCGATTTCACATGCCAAGTTTTGCCAAATCTTGACAGGAACGTCCATGGGGAATCCACATCCAATACATCCGCGTTAGCTATCTTCCTCGTGTAAGTCCATTTCCTGAATGAGCCGCGTTTCAAGCAGTTGTCCATTTCTATACAGAACTGGATAGGCAATGGCCGCGATATGACTGTTCACATCCCGCAGCGCGCGCAATGTTTCCAAGTGGACGTCACTTGAACGAAAACTGTCACCACGCCCACTTTGAAGACGAGTTAAATGGTTTTTGCGGCTTTTGCGCTCCGAGCGTTTGATCTCGGATTTCTCCATCACCAAAAGTCTGGCACTCTCAAGATCATCAGACACCAAAACATTGCTGGCAAGCCTCAGATTGGCAACGACCGCTTCGTGCATCCGCAAAAGTTCCGCCCAGCCTTCGGAGGAAAACTCGGCGTGGATTTCATGTTTTTCTTCTACAATTGTCGTCAGTGTTTTGGCGATCACATCGCCCGCAGTTTCAAGGCGAATGGCGTAATCCATCAAACCGCGCACAATCTTCTTGTCTTCCTTGGTGTAGTTTTCCTGCGGCATATGCGCGACGAATGAGCGAATTTCCGAAAGCGATTTGTTGACCTGATAATCTTGGGTACGAACCGCCCGAATTTTGTCTCGATCGCCCGTTTCATAAAGATCTGGAACACTTTTGAACATACGTTCGACCAGCCCAACCATATGCAACAACTCGCGTCTTAGGCTTGCAATCGCGAGGGTTGGCGTCTCGGCGGTTGAGGGATCAAGCGCGGAGCCAACCTCCTGTTCGCCAAGGTTACTTTCCGCCGAAGTCGCACTTGGCATCAGCATTTGAAGCACGGGTTCCAAGACGCGGCAAAACGGAAGCACAACAATCAACAGGGAAAGGTTAAACCCGATATGCGCGTAAATCAGCGATTGGCTTGGGCTGGTAAACATCAGCATAGTCGGATCGGCGGCCAAATTCAGCCCGAGTAAAACCAGAATAGCCCAACTGCCTCGCACCAAGAGATTTGCGGCTGGAATGCTGCGCGCGACGGTCGGCATACCGCGCGTCAACCAAATCGGAATGAAGGCACTTCCGAGGTTCGCGCCCAACATGAGCGAAAGCGCGGCGTCAAATGGAATAGCACCGATTTGCACCAGCGTAACACACATCAAAATCGCCGCGACACTTGAATGCATCACAAATGCGAGGGCCGCCCCGACGATAAATGCCGTGACAAAATCGCGTGAAAGATAGTCAGCGATAGCAGGCAAAAACGCGCTGTCCCGAATGGGAGTCACGGCTTCGCGCAAAAACTGAAGCGAGATCAAAATAAACGCGACGCCCATGAGGATACGCCCCAATTGGCGGCCATTTTTGTGGTCAGTTTTGACAAACAACCAGCCGCCAACAGCCAACAGCATCGGGATGAGCCAGTCCATCTTGAACGAGAGAATCTGAATGATCAGCGCTGACCCCAAATCACCGCCGAGCACGATGGCAAGGCCCGTTGGGAACGCCAAAAATCCACTAGCTGCAAATCCAGCCGTCAAAAGCGCGACAGCCGCCGAGCTTTGCAAAACAATCGCCAGTGCCACGCCCGTCGCGCTTGAGCCCATCAGGCTTTTATTTTGGGTCAAGACCCGTTGAAACGACGCGCCAAAGCTGCGCTCAATACCGGTTCGCACCATGCGAACGGCAAACAAAAGCAACATTGTCGCGCCAGAGAGGCTTATGAGGAAACTAATAATTGCCATTTAGGAAATGCTCACAATCGCCAAAAGTTGGGCGTGTAACTCGGGGGTTGCCGCGCAAATTACGGGCTGGCACGCGGATTTGTCGGTCAACGTGCGCCCCTTCCAATCCGTCATAATTCCGCCTGCCGCCTCGACAACAGCCAGTACCGCTAAATAGTCGTAGGGCTGAAGATCATAATCCACAACCGCATCCACATGCCCCATTGCCACCAACGCATGCGGGTAGCAATCATAGGCAAATCGGCGCGTTTGTCCGCTCGCCACAAGCTTTGCGAAAACCTTAGGATGGGCCTGATAAATTTTATCAGCTTCGTTGATATATAATACCGCATGATCCAGCGACGTTTGGGTGGACGTCTGAATTTTCTGCCCATTCAAAGTCGCCGTACCGTTGCGTTTACCAATGAGGGTTTCGCCCAAAGCGGGCATACCAATCACACCAATTTCGGGCACTCCGCGATGCATACGCGCCGCCAAAAATCCAAACAGCGGGTTCCCAGAAAGGAACGAACGCGTTCCGTCAATCGGGTCTACAACCCACATCCATTCGCGATCGTCGCCCTCGGTTCCGTGCTCTTCGCCCCAAATCCCATCGTCGGGAAAATGCTCACCTAGATACGCACGGACCTTGGATTCGACGCCTCGGTCGGCCTGCGTTACAGGGCTTTCATCCGCTTTAAACTCAACCTGCAAAGGGTTGCGAAAATAACCCCGCGCGGCTTCTGCAGCGATATCAGCCACGCCCTGTGCATGCTTCATTTCGAAATCTTGCGCGTCATTCATGATCGTTTTCCTTTTTGGACACACGCAAGGCGACATCCCATTTTTCAAGGCTCGTGGCCAAAGGTTTTTCAGGTGCCTGATCGACAACCAATGTGTGAATCTCACTCGGATGAAAGCTGCGGTGCGGGGCAGTCTTGTCGAATTTATGATGCGTCATTGCCGCGACCGTTATATCCGCACAGTCAATCACGACCGACGCCAAATCTGCCTCAGCGGGATCCAAATACAGAAAGCCTATTGTGGAACTTAGGGCATCCGCACTCAGAAACGCGCGGTCAAAACCATAGCGCCGCGCCTGCGTTTCGGTGACATGGCCAAAGGCGCCAAGCTCGTTCGATTGCATCTCTCCGCCTAGTAAAAACACGCGATTGTCGTTATGCCCCACCAGCGTTTGCGACACCCGAATAGAGTTTGTAACGACTGTCAGATTATGATGCACCCGCAACTCCTCAGCTACAAACGCTGTTGTGCTTCCGACATCCAAAAACAGCGTCATACCGTCAGCGGCGAGCTGTGCAGCCTCTTGCGCAATCAGGCGTTTCTCGTCGGAATTCTGGGCAATGCGTTTGAAAAAGCTGGGGTCGCTCTGGGTTCCCACCAAATAGGCGCCCCCGTGAACACGGGCGATCGTACCGGATTTTGACAGACCTTTGATCGTGCGACGCACGGTTTCCTCTGAGACATCCAACACGTTCGCCAGTTCCGAATTGCGGGCAAAACCACCAATTCTTCGTATAGCATTGAGCAACTCAAGTTCGCGATGGGAATGGGAATGTTGTTTCTTCAATTTAGCGGCCTTGTTGTTTTGACAAAGCAATACACCTAAAACCCACAATAATCCATGAAAATTGTGGGGTTATGACCGTTTTGGGAAATCCTGCCCACACATATCGTCAAAAATACGTCTTCTGCACCCTATTTCAGCGCAGAAACAAGGTCGTCCCATTGGGGTTTCGTCACGGCCTCCTTACTCGCGAGCATCCAATAGCTTTCATGGTGGGCAAGCACATCGTCCGACACACGCACAAGATTTCCCGCCTTAAGATCGGCTTCGCACAAAGCTAGCGACGCCAGCAAAACACCGCCCCCTGCCCGCGCAATGGTCTGCGCCGGAGCATAGGTATCAAGGCGCAGAACGGGCAGCGGCGTGGTGGGGATTCCAAACTGATCCGCCCAGTCATTCCAACTTGGTCGCGGCCCCGAAACCGTGATCCGTGGCCAATGAATCCACAGGTCAATTCAAACCCATTGCCGGCGCCATTGGCTTGGTTCAGGCCCTCTGTACTGGCTTGATCGACTGAACCATCCAGCCCCCGTCCCTCTTTTGCACGGACCCAAAAGCGATTAGCGCTTTGTGTAGCCCGCGAGGAAAAGGTCAACAGCACTGCTTGAGGACTTACGAAGGATTTCAGCGGGCGGTGGATATTTCACCTTGCTGAAAAGGCATTGGCGCCACACACCCCCCGTCGATAACTCGATCAACTGATAGGCTGCAAGCGTTGTATCCTCGATTTCTAGCGTGCCATTTGCGACTTCTGAGTCCAGAAATTGCGAAATAAGGAGGCGCATGCGCATCGCACCACCGTCATAATATCGGATGCCAAGTTCGGGCATCCGTTCGACCATGCCAATTATGGCGCGCTGTGAGCGGATCACCTCGTCGGAACAAAGGATTTTTGCTAGAATAAACACGAAGTCCTTCAGTTTATCGCGCAGGGGGCGCTCCTCCCGCAAACACTCGCTTAAACCAGCAAAAACACGGTCCCGTTCGTGCTCGATCAGGGATTCAAACAAGTCATCCTTGCTGTCAAAATAAACATACAGCGTGCTCTTTGAAACATCTGCCGCGCGGCAAATATCGTTGACACTGGCGGCATCAAATCCGCGGTCCAGAAAAACCTGCGCCGCCCCTATGAGAATGGCTTCGCGTTTGGCGGGATCCCGTCCGGCGGCATGGCGGCGTGGCTTTATGGTTTTGTTTTCCATGACTCAACATAATCGAACCGAACGGTTTGATAAAGCCTTGTAATTGAGCGCGCAGGGGGTTAGGTGCTAAATCGAACCGAACGGTGCGATTTAGCTGTCTGCTCGGCATCTGCACCATCGGCAACAAGGATAAACCCTATGTCACGTCACGAACGAGACCTTGCACAGACTGACAAAATCGACGTCACACCCGATTTGGAAACTCAGAAAACCACGGAAACAAAGCCGCCTAAACGCCTTGTAAAGCAGGTGGTTCTGGCTTTGGTTGCCGTGGGAGCGCTTGCTGGGATGGTAGATTTTGGCCACACCTACTGGACGTCGGGCCGATTTATGATCGAAACCGATGATGCCTATGTCACAGCGGATACAACGTTGATTAGCAGTCGTGTGCAGGGCTATGTTTCTGAAGTTTCCGTAAAGCAAAATGACATTGTGAAGGCTGGCGATGTTCTGGTGCGCCTTGATGATGGAGATTACCTCCTTGCCTTGGAACTCGCCAAAGAACGCGTCTTGACGGCGGACCAAACCATTGGCCGTTTTGGCGCGCAAATCACCGCCGCTGAAGCAGGCGTTGCCCAAGCGGAGGCGATGAAATCCGTCGCGGAGGCGCAAGTGCGTGCGGCAAAATCCAAGTGGGATCGCTCCCAACAATTGGCCACGCGAAAAGTAGCATCCCAAGCCCAGCTAGATTCCTCAACCGAAGCCCTTGAAACAACCACCGCCTCGCTCGCCAACGCCAACGCCGCTATTCTAAATGCCAAAGCCCAAATCGGGGTACTCCATGCCCAACAGGCCGAAGCCAACGGCGCGAAACACGAGCTTGAGCTGGCCGTAAAACAAGCGCAACGCAATCTGGACTTAACAGTATTGCGCTCCCCCGCTGATGGGACTCTGGCAAACCTCACGTTAGAAGTCGGCGATTTGGTAAGCCCCGGTGTACTTTTGGCGGCCCTCGTACCGATGAACGATTTATATGTTGAGGCGAATTTCAAAGAAACACAGATTTACGAAATCGCTTTGGGCGCGACGGTTCACATCAGTTTTGATGCCATCCCCGACCAAGTGTTTGAAGGCAATGTTTCTTCGGTCTCTCCTGCGACGGGATCTGTTTTCTCCCTGCTGCCCGCAGACAACGCGACGGGTAACTTCACCAAAATCGTGCAACGCGTTCCAGTGCGGATTGATATCCCAGATGCCGTCATGCAGACGGGCCATTTGCGGGCAGGATTGTCGGCGATTGTCGAAGTGGATAGTCGCACTGGCTCGCATGCTGCTGCGATAGCACAAGCCGAGTAACTTGGATGCCTACAGATCTTCCCGAAGCACCGATTGAACTCACTCCTCGGCGTATTATCGCCTTTTTCATCATGGTCTTCGGGATGTTCATGGCCATTCTGGACATCCAGATCGTGTCGGCCTCCCTACCCGATATCCAAGCAGGTCTGGGCGCAAGTGCCGATGAAATCAGCTGGGTTCAGACCTCCTACCTGATTGCCGAAGTTATCATGATCCCGCTGTCGGGATTTTTGGCGCGGATGATGTCGACACGGGTCCTGTTTACCATCGCCGCCGCGGGCTTTACCGCCGCGAGTTTCATGTGCGCGACATCAACTACGATCACCGAAATGATCATCTGGCGCGCGCTGCAAGGCTTCTTGGGCGGCGGGATGATCCCATCTGTTTTTGCTGCGGCCTTTACCATCTTCCCCCCTCAAAACGCAACATCGTATCGCCCATCATTGGCTTAATTGCGACGCTTGCACCGACAGTGGGACCAACGATTGGCGGATATCTGAGCCATACAATGTCGTGGCACTGGCTATTTTTGGTCAATGTCATTCCGGGCATTGCTGTTGCCATTGGGGCGTGGACGCTCATTGATTTTGACCGCCCGAATTGGAAGCTTTTTGGCAAGTTCGACTGGTGGGGCCTTGCGGCATTGGCGGCGTTTCTGGGGGCGATGGAATTCGTGCTAGAAGAAGGCGCGGCCAATGACTGGTTTGACGACCATTTAGTGGTGATTATGACCGTGGCGATGGTTGTTGGCGGTATCGTGACCTTCTGGCGCGCCTTTACCCGCGAGGAGCCGCTCATCGATTTTTCGGCCTTCCGAGACCCGAATTTCGCGGTGGGTTCGATCTTTAGCTTCACCATGGGAATTGGCCTTTATGGGCTGACCTATCTTTACCCGCTCTATCTGGCGTCAATCCGCGGCTACGACAGTTTGATGATCGGCGAAACCGTGTTTGTATCCGGCCTTGCGATGTTTATCAGCGCCCCAATTGTGGGCATGCTTTCATCGAAAATTGACCTGCGCTTCCTCCTTTTGGTGGGGTTCATGGGCTTTGCTGGCTCGACGTGGATGCTCACAGGGATGACCGCCGAATGGGACTTCCAAGAGTTGATGTGGCCCCAAATCCTGCGCGGCGCATCGTTGATGCTTTGTATGGTGCCGATCAATAACCTCGCGCTTGGCACCTTGCCCGCCAGCAAAATGAAGGGTGCTTCGGGCCTGTATAACCTCATGCGCAATCTTGGCGGCGCTGTTGGCCTGGCTGTGATTAACACGGTTCTTTCGGAGCGCAGCAGCTTGCATTATGCGCGCCTGTCTGAAGGGCTCAATTGGGCCAACGACGAGGTCTTGCGCCAACTCAATCTCATGGCCGCGAACTTAACCTCGCGGGGGCTTGATGGCGCGACGGGGGCCTTGGTTCAAATGGCGGGGCGGATTCAGGCACAAGCGACTGTGCTGTCCTTTATTGACGTCTTTTTCATACTTACGGGATTGTTCGCCAGCCTTGCCTTTGGTGCATTGCTGATGAAACCACCCGCAAAAGGCACGTCAGTCGAAGCACATTAGGCCTCAATTTTCGCTATCTTGCGATGCATCTGCTGCCGTTAATTTAATTGGCAAACTCCCCGAACGAATGTGCAAATCTCTTTGAGGGAAGGGCATTTCGATTCCATATTTTCGAAGGGCCGTTTCAATTTCCCAATTGAATGCAGCCACCACAGTACTTGGGCGTTTGACCGCCTGTGGTGTAAGCCAGACCACCAATTCGAAATCCAGACTGCTTTCCCCGAATTTCATCAGCCAAACTTCCGGCGGCTTTGAACCCTTCCCTGAGAGCAAATGAGGGGTCGCGTTGGCAGCTTCTAGGGCGGCCTTTTTCACAAGGTCCTTGTCACTTCCATAGGCGACACCAAAGGGAACGCGTATGCGCCGGATGCTATCGCGCAACGTCCAGTTCACCACGGGGTTGTTGATGAATTGCGAGTTTGGAACCAAAATATCGATGTTGTCATTGGTGGTGATAAGGGTTGCGCGGGTGTTGATTTCGCGCACTTCCCCCCTCAGTCCGGATTCAAGCTCAACAAAATCGCCAACCTTGATACTCCCTTCGACCAACATAATGATACCGGACACAAGGTTGCTAAAGATGGCCTGCAAGCCAAACCCTATACCTACACCCAACGCCCCCGAGAACACCGCAAGCGCCGTCAAATCAATACCAACGATGTTCATCGCAACCATCACCGCCGTAAAAAACAAACCGATTTTGACGGCTTGAGCAATCAGGGACCTGACAGAGGGTGTCAGATCTTTGGACATATTGAGACGGGACTGAACGAACCTGCTGAAAACAGACGCGATCCAGATCAACAAAACAAGAATTGTCGCGCCCTTGATCACCGTGAAGAGCGAAAGGCGCGCGTCGCCCATGTTAATAGCGAGGCTATCGAGAAAACCGATGAGGGGATTCAGGAGTTTCAAAACGTTGAGCGCAGCGATCACCCAAGCGGTCGTTGCAAATGTGCGCGACCAAAATGGATCGCGGACCAAGGTTGAAAAAAGCCGGATCAAAATCCATGCCTGCAGGAGCGTCGCCGGAATACGAACGAGATCGCTGGGATGTCCGCTGGCCTGTAATGAGGCCTGCCCAATCAACAAAAGAATGGCCCAGACAATTGGAACGATAAGGCTTTTGATGACCAAAAAAACATGTTTCATAAATACTTTTTCGTCATCGGCCATCGGCCAAATCCGCGCTAACAATTGTCTTGAAAACCGTGATGCAAGGAAGGCCGCGAGAAACGTGAAGCCAATGAGCGCGACTTGAAATATCCCTTCTAGCGAGAATATCTGCGCGGCCAGTCGTGTGGATATATCTGTAAAATAGCTGATTACAGGGCCCATTTCCGAGGTGACATCGTTGATGATGCCCTCCACGGTTTCCGTTTTTGCAATTGCCTCAGTTTGGGCGACGGCATCGGTTGCGTGACTGGTCATGGCGAAATCCTCTTGATGAGTGCAGCCTCGGGGTGTGCCATCGGTCCTAGCCACTACCGGCATTTAAACTGTATGATTTCAAAACTCATAAGTGCAAGGATCATTCCGAAAAATTTCCCCGCGAGTCTAAAATTCCTACAGAACCGGTTTCCCCTATTTTACCCCATGGCTGGCTCCTGCGAGACCAAAACAACGACCACGTTTCCCTTTTTACGGCCAGTATCCACATGTCGGTGCGCCTCGATCATTTGATCAAAAGAATAAGATCGATCAATCACGGGACGAAAGTGGCCCGCCACAACCAATGCGGTCAACGCCTGCAACAACGACACATTTTCCGATGCCACCCCTCCAACCACACGCTTGCCATGCAGTCGTGCGCGTAGGGGGCCAAAGATCATGTCCGACAGGCTGCCGTTGACCACGACCAGCCGGCCTCCACGCTTGAGCGCGTGCCGCGCCCGCGACCATGGGGCAGTGCCTGCGGTATCGACGATCATGTCAAATTTACGCGCGGCGGTGGTAAAGTCGATTTTGGTGTAATCAATCACATGATCCGCTCCAAGGCTTCGGACCAAATCCGCGTTTGCCCCGCTACAAACGGCGGCCACCTCCGCGCCTAAATGCTTGGCTAATTGCACAAAGGCTGTGCCCGTGGACCCAGAAGCGCCATTGATCAAGATGCTTTCGCCTGCCTTAAGCCGCGCCTTATTGACAAGGAAATCATAGGCCGTGGTGCCCCCAAAAGAGAGCGCGGCGGCTTCCTCAAAGTTCATATTTTCCGGTTTCAGCACCACTTTCCCATCCTGTGGCATCACGCAATATTCGGCATGGGCACCAAAGGCTGCCCCCGGAAAAGCAATCACAGCATCCCCAATTTTGAATTCCGTCACCTTGACGCCAATTTCGGTGATCACACCTGACAATTCCGTGCCAAGGGTTGGCTGCCTTGGCCGAAAAACTCCGAACACCAAGCGGGCGATCAACCCCATGCCTGCGGGTACGGTGAGCGTTCTTGCCCGCCAATCGCCGCTACTAACCGTCGTTGCATAGGTTCGGATCAAAACTTCAGTGTCTTTGGGTGTTGGCGTTGGCAAGTTGATGAGGTTGAGAACGTCCGGAGGGCCGTAACGGGTATAGCTATAGGCACGCATGTCAGGTTCCTTTTTGAGTGAATTATTATAGAGCGTCGATTGCCTTTAGATAACCCACACCCTAACCAATGCGTATTGACCAATTATCTAATACTGATATGCATATATGTATGGATTGGCGGGCGGTAAAATTTGACTGGAACAAGGCGCGGGCGTTTCTCGTTACCGCCGAAGAAGGCTCGCTTTCTGCCGCCGCCCGTGCGCTTGGCATGTCGCAACCGACGTTGGGGCGGCAAGTTGACGGCTTGGAACAGGAACTGGGAATAGTCCTGTTCCAACGGGTTGGGCGCGGCCTGACCCTGACGCCCAGCGGGCTTGAATTACTGGAGCACGTCCGCGAGATGGGCCAAGCGGCGGGCCGCGTGTCGCTGACTGCCCTTGGGCAATCACAAGCGATAGCGGGCACGATTTGCATTTCCGCCAGCGAGACTTATGCCACGGTTCTGCTGCCCCCGATCATCGCCAAACTGCGACTGTTGGAACCGGGCATTCGGGTTGAGATCGTCGTTTCCAATCAAGCCAGCGATTTGCGGCGGCGCGAAGCAGACATCGCAATCCGCTCGTTTCGCCCTACCGAGCCTGACCTGATCGCCAAGAAAATCGGTGACGCCGAAGCCCGTCTGTACGCGACCCCCGCATATATCGAAAAACTTGGTTATCCAACTAAGCCTTATGACTTGCGCCATGCTGATTTTATCAATTTGGACCACTCTGGGATGATGATGAAAGGTCTGAATACACTGGGTCTGGGCCTGACCGAGGCTAATTTCCCGCTGATGACTGAAAGCTACTTGGTGATGTGGGAACTGGTGCGAGAAGGTGCAGCCATCGGTATTCTGGATGCGTTTATCGGCGATGCCGACCCCACAGTACGACGGGTTCTGGCGGATTTAGAACCCCTGACGTTCCCCATGTGGCTCGTTGCACATCGGGAACTTGCAACAAGCCGACGTATTCGAATGGTCTATGACTTTTTGGCCGAAGAGTTGAAACGCAATTAGCTAACGCCGGAAAACGGAAAACACAGCACGCAAGGTGTTGATGTAGCAAACAACACGCCAGTGGATTCGACGGAGCATCGAAAACCGTGTTCTTTGCGGCCCTTATTGACCAAATGGCAAATCGCGCAGCCCGTTGGGTGATATACGCCCGTTACGCTACTGGTGCTAACAGGGCTTCGACCTCAAGCGCCGCAAATGACACTTTCAAAGCACTGGGCATCAGGTTTCTCCCTCTATTGATGTATTCGTAGGTTTCATTCGCCCCAAACTTCATTGAGACGACGAATTTTGTTTTCAACTTCGGTAATCCTCGCACGCACGGGTGCTCCGGCACGCCCCGCAAGAAGGCCGATCATAATCTCACACAGCACCAGTGTAGAGGCGTAGGATGAGAAGAAATTGCGGCTTTTTGTGGGGACAATAAAACTCGCCGAGGCAAACGCAAGAGCAGGACAAGTGTGCGTATCGGTGATCACCACCACAAAGGCGCCATCCTCGCTTGCCACCCGCGCGGCCTTGATTGAATTGCTGGCAAAGGGCGGTTTTGTGATGATAATCAACACATCCTGCTCCGACAGGCCAACTAGCCCACTCCCCAGCGACGCCCCCATTCGGCTGGCCATCGACCAATTCTCAGCGATGAAACTGGCCATATACGTCAGGTATTCCGCAACCCCCGTCGACCCCAACGCTCCCAGCACCAAAACGCTGCGCGCATCATGCAACCGCTCAACACAGGCCTCCATCGTGGGCATGTCAATCGCCGCTTCTAGCTGCTGTAAATTGCAGGTGCTGTCCATGATGTGCTGGGTCAAAAACCCCTGATCTCCCTCATCATGGCGTTGCTGCATAACTTCGACCCGTTGCGAAAACGAGTCTGCTTTCTGCTCAAACGACCGCCGCAAAACTTCGCGCAGGTCCTCATAACTGTCATAGCCCAGCGCCGCCGACATACGCGAAAACGTTGCTGGCGATAGATCCGTTTCCTTGGAAATCGCCCGCAAACTTCGGGTGGCAACATCCACCGGATTCGTCACAACGTAATCCGCCGCCAGTTTCAACTTGGCACTCAGTGACGCATACTTCCCCGATAACTGCTGCTCAAACGACGACTGCAAGAATGAATCCCCCCTTGAGACAAAATTATGATTTTCACGAACGTTTCATTTGTTTCACATCTAGTCAAGAGGAGAAACATATGTTTCAATGCGTACAAATGATTCATCAAAGGACCACAGCGTGTCACACGTATTTCCGCGGCATACAAAATCAAATCTTCCCACTGTTGCACGAGGCGAAGGCGTCTATCTCTACGACACCACGGGCAAGCAATATTTCGACGGGTCTGGTGGCGCAGCCGTTTCTTGCCTAGGGCATGGCGACCCGGATGTCACCAATGCGATCAAAAAACAGCTCGATGCCGTGGCCTTTGCCCACACCAGCTTTTTTACCTCAGATCCCGCCGAGCAATTGGCCGACAAACTCATTGAACACGCACCTGATGGCATTGATCGCGTTTACCTCGTTTCTGGTGGCTCTGAAGCCATGGAAGCCGCGCTTAAACTGGCGCGCCAATATTTCGTGGAAATCGGCCAACCCCAACGCTGCCACATCATCGCACGACGCCAGAGCTACCACGGCAACACCCTTGGGGCGCTGGCCACAGGCGGCAACGAATGGCGGCGCGCGCCCTTCTCGCCCCTCTTGGTTGAAACCACCCATATTTCCCCCTGTTTTGAGTATCGCGGCAAACACGACGATGAAACGACGCTGGATTACGGCCTTCGTGTCGCCAACGAACTTGAAACCGAGATCCTTCGTTTGGGCGAAGATTCCGTGATCGCTTTCGTCGCCGAACCCGTCGTTGGCGCAACGGCTGGCGCGGTGCCAGCCGTCGAAGGATATTTCAAACGTATCCGCGAGATTTGCGACCAATACGGCGTGTTGCTAATCTTGGACGAAGTCATGTGCGGCATGGGGCGCACTGGCAAAATATTCGCCAGCGAACATGAAGGCATTCACCCCGATATCGTCGCCGTAGCAAAGGGCCTTGGTGCGGGTTATCAACCCATTGGCGCGATGCTCTGCTCCGCCAAAATCTATGCCGCAATTGAGGATGGCAGCGGATTTTTCCAACACGGCCACACCTATGTCGGCCACCCAACCGCCTGTGCCGCCGCCTTGGCCGTTCTCACGAAACTTACCGATGGCGGCTTGGTCGAACGCTGCGCCGCGAAGGGCGACCTCCTGCAAGCGGCCCTGCAAAACACTTTCGCGCAACACCCAAACGTTGGCGACATCCGTGGCCGTGGCCTGTTTCGTGGCATTGAGTTGGTCGAAGATCGCGAAAGCAAAAGGCCGTTTTCCCCCGAGCGTCGCCTACACGCCACCCTGAAGAAAGAAGCCTTCAACGCGGGACTCATCTGTTATCCCATGGGCGGTACAATCGACGGAAAACAAGGCGATCATATTCTCCTCGCTCCGCCGTTTATCCTCGATGATAATCACATCGACGAGATCGTCACCAAACTTCAAATCGCCCTCGTGAAATCCCTATGAGACCGCTCCCAACGCTGATGGTCGCCCCAAACGGAGCGCGCAAAACCAAGACCGATCACCCTGCCCTGCCGATCACTCTGGCGGAAATCGTTGCCACTGCGGTTGCCTGCCATACCGCAGGAGCAGACGGGGTGCATTTGCACGTCCGCGACGCGCACGGTCGCCACGTTCTTGATGCGGGCCTCTACCGCGAACTCCTGTCGGAAATGCACCACGCCGCGCCAAATATGATGAGCCAGATCACCACTGAAGCAGTCGGCCAATATACCGCCTCCCAACAACGCCAACTCGTTGACTCGGTCCAACCGGAATGTGTTTCCATCTCCTTGGCCGAGATGCTTTCCGATGGCGATGTCTCCGAAGCAACCCGTTTCTACGAAAAATACTTTGAGGCAGATATCGCGGTGCAACACATCCTTTATGACGCGCGCGATTTGCACGCTTTGTCCGACCTTCTTGGGAGTGGCGCATTGGCCAAGGCCGATCTGCAGTTGCTTTTCGTCTTGGGCCGATATTCCGAAAAGCAAGAAAGCACCCCCCAAGACTTGGATATTTTTACGCAGTGGCTCGGCACATTCGAAACCGCGCCTGATTGGGCGGTCTGTGCGTTTGGCAAACAAGAAACCGCATGCCTTACTGAGGCACTGCGACTGGGTGGAAAAATCCGCGTTGGCTTTGAAAACTCGTTTTGGAATGCAAATGGAACGATTGCGAATTCAAACAGCGAACGGGTCGCGGAAATGAACAGAATTGTCCAGAACTTGGGCCCGCATTCAAGTTCCTTCCCCTCGTGACTTACGGCGTACCCAAGAGAAAACGCCGCGCCGCCATCATATCGACTCCCTAGCTTGGATGCCGTTTCCCTTGGGGAGTGGACAGAAACGGTACGAAGTCTTTGCGCCCAGCGCGCTTGCGGCGTCATCATGGGTTGTTTATTGAAAATTGATCATTGGCGACTTCAGAAACCCTGCAATGAATTTATTGGCAGGGGAGTTACAGAGACAGCCGTTTTACCCACGTTTTGATCCAGGTTTTTTTGATCTCACTAAGCTTTTCAACCCGCAGTTTTGCTTCCAATCTAGACAGGGGGTTGTCTAAAAGGAAGAGTTTGGGATGACGCTGGCCGCCAGCAGGATGGCTGGATTTACGCTCAAACGGCGGTTCGATCTACCACATAGCCGCGACAAGCGATTGTTGGGGGCTTCCTTGGCTTTGCAGATAAGCCTGCGGTGCAGATTTCCTGTAGAAAATGGGGCGGACGCTTCATGGCATGTGGCCTTAACCATCAAGCCGTAAACGACAACGCCAAAGGAGGTGGTATCCGACCATTCAGCCGCACCGTGGGCAGTACCGATTTTTCCCGCCCCAACGATTGTGTTGCACGCCGCGTTAAACGCCTTCCCCCTTTCAAATCCACCTCAGCGGGGGCTTTTCCACATCCGAACACACCTTCGTCAGCGTGTTTGTCCCGTTGTGGCCATGAAGCCGTGTGCACGTCGACCTCGCCAGTCAGTTGCCACGGCTTCCCGAAACTTCGCGGGCATGGAGGCTCTGTTTTACCGCTGAGGACCCAGCACTGGCAACGGCTACGATGCGAGGGGGCAACGAATAAACCCAAGACCTCGATTCATAACTTATGACGGGTTCTCGGTCTCTCTTGGGCCATCCAAACCTAATCCCCGAAGCGCGCAAGGCTATTTTGACGCGTGCAAAAAGCTTGGTAATACGGAATACTCTGCGGCAGATACGATGGGCGGCGACTCTCGGGATTAAACACTGTTGGTCGCCCTCTTCGCTTCACGTCGGGTTCGTTCGACACCAACACATTAAGCTATTTTGGAATTCGCCTTTCATGCCAGACCCTGCTAGTTTCTCGTTCACTTACAATGTGCATAGCACCTAATGTTATCGAGCCTTACTCTGTGATATCCGTAGGCTTTTGAGGAAGGTATTCGACAAATATGGCGTTCATTCGCAAACTGCTACAGGACACGCGCGCAAGCTATTGGTTCGTACCGAGCGTGATGATGGTTGTCGCCTTGTTATTGGCAATTGGGACTGAGGCTTTAGATCGGCACCCAAACTATTTACCCTTTTCGCTGCCCAATGGAGTGGTCACGTCCAATGCTGATGCTGTGCGGTCGCTACTGGCTGTCATCGCACAGTCCGTTATCGCTGTAACGGGCGTGATGTTCTCGATGACAATCGTTGCGGTCTCCTTTGCGTCGGCAAATTTCGGGCCAAGGCTCATTGGGAATTTCATGCGGGATAAAGGCACACAGTTTAGTCTGGGTATTTTGATTGCGACCTTTGTCTATGCACTTATGATCCTGCGGTCTGTGCACAATATTGACGATTCCGGTGCAAACTTTGTACCTGTTTTCTCTGTTTTGGTCGCGTTGGGACTGACCCTTGCCTCGGTGGTAACGATGATCTTTTTCATCCACCACGTTCCCGAAATGATCAATCTTGAGAACCTTTGCCATAGTCTTGGATGCCGGTTGCGGGACGAATTGATCCGACTGAGCAAAGCATCAACTGCGACGACGGACAAGGAGTCTGTTCAGAACGCTTGGTTTGAAGAGGCAAATAGGGAGGCATCCGAGGGGGTAACGCTATTAAGCACGGGGTATATTCAAACCGTAAACTTAAACCAAATCAAACGCTTGGCGTCCAAAAACGATCTTTATATCGATGTTTTGGCAATGCCCGGAACATTCACGCACCCACGGAACCTCGCGTTACGGGTTTGGGGCCAAGGGGCGCTATCGACTAAACTCATAGGGGACCTTCGGGCGTGTTTTGCAACGGGGGTCGGAAAGTCGGAATCCCAAAATGTACTCTTTCTGGCGGAGCAACTGGTCGAGATCATCGCCCGCGCCTTATCGCCTGGCGTCAACGACCCTTACACCGCCTGTACATGCCTAAACTGGTTACATGCGTCTCTTCAGGAATTGGCCGCGATCAAGGCAGAGGATATCGACCTTTCTCCAAGTCGGGTACATACGCCGACACTGACCTTCACCAGCCTGTTAGAAATTGCGCATGGAGATAGTCGAGAATACATTTTGAGCGACAACCTCGTTTGCGCGCATGCGGTGAAACTGTTGCGGGGACTGGCGGCAAGCCTTCCGAAGGGACCGCGCCGAGATTCCGTTGATCGAGAAATCGGAGCGCTTCTTGGTGAGAATTGAACGCGCAGCTGGGGCTCACGTACGGTTCGCGCGCTAGAAAGTTATTATACGCGCCCGATGAACCTTTTAGCACGTGGACTTACATCTGCCATTCTCGTGGGTTGGATCGACATTTTCAGCTAGATACAACCGGCCTTGTCATACTATGGTTGATGGCGTTTGCGGTTTTCGCAATTGGCATCATGATGTGGTTCGAATTGGCTTACCCCCCTTTTCTAACACCAAATATAGTGCGGAGCAGGATAGCGTGATGACACCTAAACCAAACCTATCCCAACCGACGGCACGGCTTGCGACTGTGGACGTTTTGAAATCCACAGCCTTGCTCGGCATGATTGTTTTTCATTTTGCATATGATTTGGAATTGTTTGGATACCTCGCACAGGGGACAATGGCTCAAAGCACATGGTTGACCTTCGCAAGGATTGTCGCAGGATCATTCTTGTTTCTCTCGGGAGTTGGGTTAAGTCTTGCGCATTTTCCTACTATTCGATGGCCAGATTTTCTACGTCGACTTAAAATCATAAGCCTCGCAGCGTTCGTGATTACTTTGTCGACTTACATCGCAGTTCCTGACCAGTTCATTTATTTTGGAATTCTCCACGTCATTGCTGTTTCAAGTTTAGCAGGATTACTGTTCTTGCGCATGAATGTCCTGCTCGTATTTTTGGCCGCGGTCCTTGTGTTCGTCCTCCCCTTCTTTTTCCGAACCGAGGCGTTAAACACACCTATTTTGACGTGGATCGGCCTTTCCACGCAGTGGCGCCCGTCAATGGATTTTGAGCCCTTTTTCCCTTGGTTTGCCCCTTTTCTGGCGGGCATATTTTCCGCAAGGTTGGCGAGGCAATTCGGACTCATTTCAGCAGGTCCGCCACCGGAAACCATGCCTAATTCTTTTTTGAAAAAAATTCGCTGGGCCAGTCGACATAGTCTCACGATTTATCTCGTCCACCAACCCATCCTGATTGGGGTGATCTGGGGGTGGAGTCGGTTGGCCCTATAGTGCCTTGGGTTATTCAGCTCTCAAACCTCCCTGCACCTAAGCGCCCAAAACGGGATTCAGCTCAAATGGCGCCACGATTTCACTGCCCGTTGAGGTGACGCGGAGCATATATTCACAGCGCACGCCGCCAACTTCAGGGTCATATGCGCTGGGTTCGATCATCAGGAACATATCTGCTTCAAGTCGGGCGTCCTCATCTGGGACGATCCGTGGAAATTCATGCCCAGAATGATGGGGATATACATACCCTTGCTTTTGCATGAAGGCTCGCAAAATCCGATCAAGTTCACTGACCTTCAAACCTGGGCGAATTTCGGAGATCGCCAAATCAAGCGCCTCTCGGGAAGCTTGGAACATGCGCAAATACGCGTCACTTGGGGTAGCATCCACAATGAATGACCCACAACTGTCGCCCCAGTATCCGTGAACGCGTGGGCCGAGATCGCAAATAATGGGATCGCCTTTTTGTAAAACGCGACTGCTGGGCTGTGTGCCGAGCGTCGCGGTATGCGTCACACCAGAGAGGTATTCGCCCGCAAACGCACAGCGCTCGCCCGCCATATTTTCCATCCGAGCACGTATCCGATTTAGGACATCAAGTTCGCTCGCCCCGACGGATGAACGCTTCCGCGCTTCATCCTGACCAGCGGCGACACAAAGCGCGGCAAAGCGCATCTTTTCAATTTCATGGGGTGTCTTGATGGCCCGAAGCCGTGCGAGATCGTGGTCTATTGAAACACTCGCCCCTCCTAGAATTTCGTTCAGACTCGCAGGGTGGGATCGCGCCTCAATTCCACATTTCCCAGAGACACCCAACCGCTTGGCCATCGCCAGAACAGCCCTGTGAAAATTCGCCGCGACATCCGTCACGGCACACTCAAACCCGCGGTACGTTTCATAATTCACACCCCTGATTTGCTCCCCTTCGATATTGGCACAAACAATTCCGACGCTTTGATCGCGGCCAATAAATGCAAGCGTTGGACCACCAGCAAACGGGTTCAAACCGATCTCAATGCTCACGACATGCCCCGTGGCAAAACAAACGGAATCCGCCCCCGTTAGAACGGCCCAATCCACTTTAATCTCGCCCAATACTCCGGCAAGCCGCGCCACGTTTTCCATGCATTCCCCCGCAAGACTATCTACCACTCGGCAACAGACCCATCCGCATGCCGCCATTCCGGCGCGCGCCACTTATGACCTTTAAGCGCTTGTTTAACCACAAATTCTTCGTTGATTTCAATCCCCAAACCCGGTCCCTCTGGAATGTATAAACAGCCATCCCTCAGATCAAACCCCGTGCCCTCCACCAGATAGTCTTGCATGTCCACGGATCCATTATAGTGCATGCCAAGGCTTTGCTCCTGAAGGACTGCGTTTTGACAGACGGCATCCACTTGCAGGCTTGCCGCAAGCGCAATCGGGCCTAGCGGACAATGCGGGGCAATAGCAACGTCATAGGCCTCGGCCATATGCCCGATGCGAACCATCTCTGAAATCCCTCCCGCATGCGCCGTGTCTGGGTTGATTAAGCTTGCCGCACGGGTCTCAAACACCCGTTTGAAATCATAACGAGAGTGCAAACGCTCTCCGACGGCCAAGGGAATTGAGGTAAATTTCGCCAAATCAGCCATCGCATCGATCTGGCTTGAAGCGACCACATCTTCGACGAAAATGGGCCGTAAAGGTTCGAGTTCTTTAAGGAGAACTTTGGCCATGGGAACATGCACGCGCCCGTGAAAATCAAGCGCAATATCCATTCTGTCGCCGACAAAATCGCGCAACGCCCCCATTTGCGCAACGATACGATCCACCTCTCGATAGCAATCAATCATCCGTAATTCGCGGGTCGCATTAAGTTTGGTGCAATCAAAACCGCGCGCCATAAGGGCCGCGGCTTCAACCTCAAGATTTTGCGGGCGATCGCCCCCAATCCAGCAATAGGAGCGAATGAAATCGCGCACTTTTCCGCCTAGCAACGCGTGGACGGGCGCGTCGTGATAACGTCCCTTAATATCCCAAAGCGCCATATCGATTCCGGCAATGGCACTCATCAAAACGGGGCCACCGCGATAGCATCCGTTGCGATAAATCGACTGCCAAATATCTTCGATCATCAACGGATTCCGCCCGATCAGAAAATCCTCAAGCTCGCCGATTTTGGCAGCAAGCGTTTCGGCGTGCCCCTCCAAAACGGGTTCGCCCCAGCCACTAATGCCTGCATCCGTTTCAACCTTAAGAAAGAGCCATCTCGGCTCCACCAAATACGTTTTTAATGCCGTAATTTTCATGCGCCTGCCTTTGAAACAAAAACGGCCCCTAAGTCGGCCAAAACGGTACTCGATGCTTTATTGAAACTATAAGACAGCAAAAAACCCGCGCTGTCAGCCCCGTAGGCAAGAACTGGGATACGGCTGGATTTTGCAGAATCCTTTCATCGCGAGCAAATAGGTATTAGGCTCACACAAATTGCAAATCAGATACCGCGATGAAATCCCTGAAGGGACGCGGCATGAGCCTAGACATATGAATACTGCCAAGCAGCAAATATTAAGTTTTTCTGACGGGGGTGCCACGGGTGAGTTTCACCTTTCGGGTCATCTCACCATCTATACTCTACCACAGGCGATAGCCGTTTTTGAGTGCCAACCCGAGATTTTGAAAGTCGATATTTCGGGACTAGAGCGGCTTGATACAGGCGGCGCGTGGTTTTTACTGACACAGCAAACTCAGGCAGCAGCCCGCGGGCAGAATCTTGAAATTTCCGGCGCAAGTGCTGAAGCTGCAAGTCTGTTCAAGAGCGTTGAAGCGGCAATGCCGCAACCGGACCCCCCGATTGCGCAGCCCCCCTTTTTCCGTGAAATACTGGCGCGCATAGGGGAGCGCGTCGTCTTTGGAGTGAAATTCTTGCTCGCTTTGACGAGTTATTTGGGAATATTCCTACACAGACTTGGGCGTGCAATACGACATCCAAGCGAGTTTCGCCTGACCGCGCTTGTGCATCACTGCGAGGAGGTCGGTTTAAAAGCCGTTCCAATTGTCGCGTTAATGGCGTTTCTGATTGGGGTGGTGCTGGCCTTTCAAGGCTCCACCCAACTTAAACAGTTTGGGGCCGAAGTGTTCGTTGTCGATCTGATTGCGGTTTCGATTTTGCGCGAATTGGGCATTCTATTGACTTCGATCATCGTGGCGGGCCGAACGGCTTCTGCTTTCACCGCCGCAATTGGTTCGATGAAAATGCGCGAAGAAATCGATGCCATGCGTACGTTGGGATTGGACCCCGCGATGGTGCTTTTTGTACCGCGTATTCTGGCGCTGTTTCTCATGCTTCCTGTGCTTGGACTGATCGCTGACATTTCGGGGTTGTTCGGCGGTGCGTTGATGGCATGGATTGATCTTGGGATTTCGCCTGAGATGTTTAAGACGCGGCTGATTTCGGGAACGAGTGTTAATCACGTGCTGGTCGGCCTTGTGAAGGCGCCCTTTTTTGCGCTCATTATTGGTGTTGTCGGTTGTCATGCGGGCATGCAAGTCGAGAGCAATGCGGAGTCGCTCGGTCGCATGACCTCAAATGCCGTTGTCACCGCGATTTTTGCCGTGATCGTGGCCGACGCTGTCTTTTCGATCTTCTTTGCGAGTATGGGCATATGACCGCACAGGCCGCATACGATGTGAACATTAGCGTGCGCGGCGTGCGTAACCAGTTTGGCCGCCACGTGGTGCACGAGGACCTTGATCTTGATGTGCGTCGCGGCGAGATATTGGGCGTTGTGGGTGGGTCTGGGACGGGTAAATCGGTATTGCTGCGTTCGATCGTCGGCTTGCAAAAACCAGTCGCGGGCAGCGTGAACGTCCTTGGCGTTGATGTGTTGACGGCTGATGAGGATACCCGCGCGGCGCTTGAAGCGCGTTGGGGCGTTATGTTCCAAGATGGCGCGCTTTTTTCATCGCTCACAGTGCGCGAAAACGTCGAAGTCCCGATGCGTGCCATCACGGGACTAGACCCCAAAACGCGCAGTAGTTTGGCCGATTTAAAGATTTCGATGGTTGGCCTGCCGTTCAATGCGGGCGACAAGTACCCTTCTGAATTGTCAGGGGGGATGCGCAAACGGGCGGGGCTTGCGCGGGCCCTAGCGCTTGATCCAGAGATCGTGTTCCTAGACGAACCGACGGCAGGGCTTGATCCGATTGGTGCCGCAGCCTTTGACACACTTATTCGCGGCCTAAGTCACTCTCTTGGCTTGACTGTGTTTCTTGTAACTCATGATTTGGATACATTACATGCGACATGTGACCGGATTGCAGTCCTTGCCGAGCGCAAGGTATTGGTGACAGGAACGATGCAGGAAATGTTGGACGTCGACCACCCGTGGGTCCACGAGTATTTTCACGGTCCGCGCGCGCGCGCCGCCGCCTCTGGAGCACAGAGCGGCACACCTTTGGAGGGGTAATATATTGGAAACTCGCGCAAACTTCGTGCTTATCGGCGCATTTACCCTTGCTGGACTGGTGGGCATCATGGCGTTCTTCTTGTGGTTTGCACAAGCGGAACTCGACCGCCAGTTTGCCTATTACGATATCCGGTTTTCTTCGGTTTCCGGTTTGGACAACGCGTCTGATGTGCGGTTTAGCGGCCTTGCCGTTGGTCAGGTTGTTGATGTGCGTCTAACGCCTGAACGGGATGGCACTATCCTAGTCAGGATCGAAGTGGATGCCGAAACGCCGGTGCGCATCGACAGCGTAGCAACCGTTGAATCACAGGGAGTTACAGGCGTTTCTTATGTCGGAATCGATGCGGGCACACCGTCTGCGGCCTTGCTGGTGAGCGGCGCGGATGGCGAGATTCCGGAGATCACCGCCGGTCGCTCGGCTTTGCAATCGCTCTCTGAGGATGCGCCACAATTGTTGGAACGCTCTTTGCAGATTGTAGACGAGCTTGGTCAGATGCTTGGCGACGACAACAAGAACCGCGTTGAACAAATTCTGGTGAATATTGAAGATGCATCGGGTGAATTCTCACGCACCTTATCTTCCTTTTCAGGCGTGGCAGATACGGTGGCGGACTTTGCGGACCAGATCAACCAATTCAATGCGACGCTGGATACCTTGACGGGAGACCTCTCGGAAGTGCTCGCCACGGCGGACACGACGCTTGTCTCCATTCGGGAGTTGTCCGAGCAGGGAAAGGGCGTTTTATCCGATAGCTCCAAGACGCTAACGGACGCACAGGGTGCAATCATCGAAACCAAAGAGTTCATCGCCCAAGATCTCACCGCAATGGCCGACGAGTTGCGCGCGACAAACACCGATTTGCGGGCGCAACTAACCCTTGTGGCCGAGGACGCCCGCCATATGATGGCGACCTTTAGCACCACAGGTGAGCGCGCGACGCAGCGTTTGGAGGAGGCACAGGCGACGTTGGAAAGCACGAACACCCTCATCCAACAACTGGACGACGCGGCTTTGGCCGTGGAAAATGTGGCAACCCGCACCGACACTTTGATCCGCGATGAGGGCGCGCCGCTCCTCACTGAAACGCGCGCCATGGTGGCTGAGGCCAACCGAGCAATCCAACCCGTTGTAACCATAGCGACCGAGGACCTTCCCGCGATTATTGCCGATATTCGGGCGGCGACGGAAAGCTCCCGCAAGGTCATCACAGAGCTTGGCCAAGACCTAAAAGCCGCAGGGACCACCGCAAACGAGGTGATGGTCAGCGCCCGCGACACGCTGGAGGATGCCCGCGTTTCCTTTGCCAATGCCAATGTGACCATGTCGACCATCAACGACGCCATGGAAACAGGGGATCGCGCGCTGGCCTCCGCCGAACAAGCGTTCAACGGTGCGGACCGCGTAATCAACGACGATCTGGCGGGGATTATCGCCGTACTTAAAACCACACTGGACGGAATGAACACGGCAATCGGCAAAGTGTCCGGCGACCTGCCCGAGATTTCTGATGACCTGCGGGCCGCAAGTGCCGCCGCCTCGGACGCCTTCGAGCAGTTGCGTCAAGTTGCTGACGCTTCGGGCCCTGCCGTGCGCGACTTTGCGACGGTCGGACTGCCGCTTTACACGCGACTGGCGCAGGAAAGCCGGACGCTCATTGACAATCTGGATCGTTTGACCAGCCAAATTCAACGCGACCCGACACGCTTCTTCCTTGACCGTGAAACACCGGAGTTTAAACGATGATCCACCGATCAAACCCATTCGTCATGATCCGCTCTCTTGTCCTCCTAACCGTGGTGTCTGGGTGCTCGGCGCTCACGGCTCTCAATGATGTCAGCACACCGCTTGACGTGTATGAATTGCGCGCGCCCGTCGATATTCAAGCAACCACGCGCCGACAATTGCCGCGCGACGTGATCATTGAACTGCCCTCAACCAGCGGCGCGCTGGCCACCGATCGAATTATGATCCGCCCCAACGCGCTTCAAGCGCAATATCTGCCCGAGGTTCGTTGGAGCGATGCCACGCCGGTGATGGTGCAGACGCTGATGTTGCGGTCAGTTGAGGCAACAGGCGCGGTGCGCTATGTCGGGCGGCAGCCACTCGCGTCCCATGGTGACTTTGCCGTCGTGACCGAGTTGGTCGATTTTCAGGCTGAACTTAATGCCGACACACAAACGGCAACAGTACAGCTAAAACTGATTGTAAGAGTCATTCGAGAGAGCGACGCCAAAATTGTCG
Source organism: Falsihalocynthiibacter arcticus (assembly GCF_000812665.2). Taxonomy (GTDB): domain Bacteria; phylum Pseudomonadota; class Alphaproteobacteria; order Rhodobacterales; family Rhodobacteraceae; genus Falsihalocynthiibacter; species Falsihalocynthiibacter arcticus. The sequence continues at coordinate 2,680,422 of NZ_CP014327.1, read as the reverse complement.
CCAGCAAAACATTTAGGGCAAGTGCCCCATCAGCTTCGACAGAAACACAAATCTTAGTCGAAGCTTTTAACGCGGCCTCGACGGTTTTGTTTTCAGAATTTGCGGGCTGGTTGCCTAGTGCGTTGAGTCCCTAATCGGGTTCAGTTCGGCCAAACAATAAAGCCGCGCTCAGGTTCCTCTACGTTAAAGAAAACGGGGCTATTGAAATTATTTTCCAGTTTGATTTCAATCAAGGTCAATCCGTCCGCCTGCCCGTATCCATCAAGGCACCGGCACAAATTCTGGAGACACGCCTTGACCCACCCATCCAGTTTTTGTGGTACAAAAACGCCTTTCCCGTTGTCGCTCGACGCCAATGAATTCGACCACACGAAATCTAGGGCGTGCTCGCCAATATGGACGTTGCGATCATGGCCCCGTTTGAGTCCTTTCTCGCCCTCGGTGGCCTTTTTCTGTTAGGCTTAGCGGCCGATCACATTGGACGCCGGACGTGGCTGCCGCGCGTAACCCTCCTTCTGTTGTGTGGTCTTGCGTTTGGTGACGCGGGTGTCGGAATAATACCTCAGGCCATTACTGATTGGTCCGAATTCTTGTCCGTCACCGCCCTGACAATGGTAGCCTTCTTGCTCGGAGGGACTCTGAAAGCCGACACAATCCGCGCCAGCGGTGTGGCAATTCTCACGATCTCAGTGTCGATTGTCATAGCGACTCTGCTGTTGGTAAGTTTGGGCTTGTGGGGGCTGGGCTTCGTACTCGGGCTAGCGCTGATCCTTGCCGCCATCGCAACCGCCACCGATCCCGCCGCGACCAATGACGTCATCGCTCAATCCGGCATCACAAACCGCTTCACCAATACCCCCAAAGGGGTCGTCGCCATAGATGATGCGTGGGGATTGATTGTTTTCAGCGTTGTCCTTGTTATCGCGTCGCAATTAAACGGGGCGTCCACAGAGGGCGAGCTTGGAAAAATCGTCTGGGAGATCGGGGGCGCCGTTGGATTGGGCATTGTCATCGGCCTTCCGGGTGCGTTCATGACGGGTCGTATCAGCGACGGGGACCCTTTAGAGACCGAGGCCTTGGGCTTGGTCTTTATGGCGGCGGGTCTTGCTTTGTGGCTTGAAGTTTCATTTCTAATTGCGGGCATGACCGCCGGTGCGCTCATCGTAAATCTCGCAAAACATCACACCAAAGCGTTTCATGAAATCGAGCACCTTCAGTGGCCTTTTATGATCCTGTTTTTCGTCCTCGCGGGGGCTTCTCTGGAAGTTGACGCCTTATGGGCACTGGGTTTTCTGGGGGCGACTTACGTTATTTTACGTCTGATCGCGCGCATAATTGGCGGGTGGATTGGGGCGTCCCTTGGCGGTTTGCCCCGTGCACAACGCCCGCTTGTCGGCACCTCTCTGCTCGCACAGGCTGGGGTTGCGATTGGAATGGCCCTTGTGGCCGCACAGAGGTTTCCTGAGTGGGGGTCGCAAATCATGGCGATAACAATTGGCACGACGATCCTGTTTGAAATAATAGGCCCGATTGCTACCCTGCTCGCCATCCGCAAGGTTACCAAACCCGCCAATCAAGATTCTTGAGCACAAATGTAAAACGGGTTGGTCCGGAACGCGCCGGCGTCGGCTGAGGCCATTCGACAGCCCCTTTTGGCTCAATCTTATCTCTTTAAAACGACACAGGTGTTAATTCATAACATGAGGTCTGGTCTGAGCGTTTTAAGAGCTATTGCCGTTTTCAGTATATAGTCGTTGCGGGCAATATTGATCGAGATCAAGGAATTTCCACCGTCACTGGGTAGTCTATTGAGAATTATTTCACTTCAATTTTCGAGGTAGTTCCCAATGGTATTTCGCGTTTTTTGGAAAGTTTCACTGTGCCTTGGGCTGGCACTGGGGGTAAGTTTGTCGATCTCTGCCTCGGCTCAGAACGCGCCAACAAATGAGGAAATACTCGAGGCATGGCTATCATCGCCACACGCAGACTCAACGCGCGAGGCTTTCCGTCATTGAAATACTGAGGGCGAAATTCCCGGCACTTGCACGGTTTGCCATTCCTCAACGGGCGTAAGCGACTACTTGGCGGCACCACAAACAATGCCCGGCCTCATTGATCACCCCGTTCCTATCGGAACGACCGTGGAGTGTAGCGCGTGCCACAATGACGGTGCCGCCGACTTCCGCGCCATCCGTACCACGCCACTGGATATTCTGGGCGACGGCAATACGACAGCAGGCATCGGGGTTGTGATCTCCCAATTGCATGATCAATTGAACGCTGCGATCATGACCTATTCCCAAGAAATCGGCGGCGGAGCGATTGTGTACTCCGATGTGGCCTATCCGTATTTTTTCAATGATCTCGATGCCGACGGCATCGCAGACCCAACAGAAATCGCCTTTCCCAACGCCTATAAAAGCTGGACTCCGCGTCTCCTGAAGGCCGCCTATAACTATCAATTCGTGAGCAAGGATAAAGGCGCATTCGCCCATAATGCGCATTACGTGATCCAGTTGATGATTGATAGCATCGAAAGCCTATCCGAAGTTGCCGCCGTAGACGCAACAGGGTTCACACGGCCATGAGCACGCGTCGGGAGGCTTTTATTGCTCCCTTCCGATCCGAATGAGGGAGCTTAGTTCTGTTTAATTTACAAAAAGGCCTAGAGGTAAACATGGGCTTGGGGCCTAATTTCCCCTCCCCGAAACGCGTGCCGTGCGCACAGTTGCGCTCATGGGGCGGGACTATCCTGGTGTGTCGTTTGATCTTTGCGTCGCCGAAAATGATCAGGTCGGCGCAGGGCAGACCCTCTGTACCGACCGTCGCCATACGGAAATTTGTTTTGTCGCCCCAGTGGCAGGCCGTGTGAGCCAAATAAAACGGGGACGACGGCGCAGTTTGGACACGTTGGAAATCACGGGCCAAGGTGACGCCGAACATGTTTTTGACATCGCCCAAGCCCAGAATGATGACGCAGCATTGCGTCAGCTATTGTTAAAAAGTGGTGCATGGACCAGCTTTCAAACCCGCCCTTTTGGCTTTCTACCCGACCCAGAAACCAAACCTTCGGCAATTTTTGTCACTGCTATAGATACCCACCCCTTGTCCGCCGACCCTGCCAAGGCTTTGGCATCCCAACCACAAAATTTCCTACGCGGTATCGAGGCACTTTCGCGGTTAACAGACGGACAGGTGTACCTCAGTAAAAAGCCCGGATCCCCCTTAGCTCCCGAGCGCGCACGTCTCTAAATCGCACCTTTTTCCGGCCCCCATCCCGCAGGACTGGCCGGTACTCACATCCACGCCCTCTTGCCCGTTTCGCGGCAACGAACCGTTTGGCAAATCGGCTATCAGGACGTCCTCGCGATTGGCCATTTGCTGGAAACCGGTCGCATCATGTCGTCGCGCACCGGTTCTGGTGGCGGACCCCACCCTAACCTTGCAATCTGGCGCCATTTTTTTTGGCCGTGAGGCCGCCTTTCTGGGGCGTTTTGATTAGCAAGTGACTTGCAATGATAACGACGCCCACGCCCTTCCTTTACGACCGTTTTGGCACAAACTAATGGATCACCTCCCGCCCCCCCCAAACAGCGCGACCCTGCCGTTGGAAGCCTTTGAGCACGTATTTCCCTTTGATTTATTGCCTGTCCCTTTGATGCGCGCCTTGGCCGTGGGGGATGTGGAAACCGCCGAGCGCCTAGGTTGCCTTGAGCTTTTAGAAGAAGATCTTGCCCTCCTGACGTGGCTCTGCCCCTCGGTCAACGACTACGGCACACTTTTGCGCCACTCACTGAATACGCTTGCCAAGGAGCACGTCGAATGAGACGGCAAAACGCTTATCTACCCCCTCTTTGGAACTCCTATCGGGTAACGGCGGCGACTTGCTTTGCCCTTTTCCCGCCCTTGGCGCTCACATTGGCAGGGGGCTGGGCGTTCGCGTTTTCACGCTTGCGACACAAGCCCTTAGATTGGCACGGTATCGTGACCGCTTTGGTTTTTATTCTTCTGGCACCAAGTACGGTTCCGCTGTGGCAACAGGGCCTCGCGCTGACTTTTGGCCTTGTGCTGGGCGACCTGATTTTTGGTGAACGCGGGCGTGGTTTTTTGAATGCGAGTGTTGTCGCCCTTGCATTCCTTCTGGTTTCGTTCCCGGGCATCACAAGCGGGACAGACGGCCCTTCAGCGGCGATCGCAGCAGGGATAAGTGGCGCGTTATTACTGGTGTTCGGTCTTTTGTCATGGCGCATTGTTGTCGGATTTTGCATCAGACTTTTGGTAATAACAACGCTTCTAGGCACCTCCCCAGACTGGATGGCCCTACAAAGTGCGCCCCTTATCCTTGGCCTTGTGTTCCTCATCGGTGATCCGGTCGCCGCGGCCAGTACAAATGTTGGACGCTGGCTTTACGGTGGTTTTTCAGGCGGGCTTCTCCTGATCCATGGTCAATCTGGTGGTGGCAGTATATCCCTGAACGCGGTGGTCTTTACCGCCCTTCTGGCGAGCATCTTTGCCCCATTGATCGATCAAATCGTTATAACCGCCAATGTTAAGCGAAGGGCAAAAAGGCAGGCCCATGACTGAATTCTCCCCCCTCACTTGGTGGCGTCGTTTTCTGGCCCTTCCCAATGATAATCGAGTCAAAACTTTGGGAGTCGCCTTTTTGGTCGCACTGATTTCCGCCCTCACCGTGTCCCTCACATCTGTGTTGCTTCAACCGCGTCAACAGGCGCTTATTGATGCCGCCCGTGAAGCCAAATTTGCCGCGATGGTGGCCATGGAATGCCCCCAGCGAAGTGGTCCACCAATTGGGATATGATTATCCCGTTTTTAGGAGGACTAAACGATGGCTGGAAAACGAGAAAAGCCGGAAGATATTGTGCTGAAGCTTCGGCAGGTTGAAGTTTTACAAGGGCAGGGAAAGTCAGTTTCCGAGGCCGTTCGATAAATCGGCGTTACCATTCAGACTTACTATCGCTGGCGCAAGGAATATGGGGGCATGAGCCGTGATCAACTCAAACGGCTGAAGGAGCTTGAGACTGAAAACCAACGTCTCAAGCGCGTCGTGGCAGATCTGTCCTTGGACAAGATGATCCTCACCGAGGCCGCACGGGGAAACCTCTAAGCCCTTCCCGTCGCCGTTTGTGCATTGATCATGTGCGGCAAACCCTCTGCGTATCTGAGCGCAGGGTCTGCCGCACACTCGGCCAACATCGTTCTACGCAGCGCAAGGTGCCATGTGGCTTGCCTGATGAAGAGCGATTGACCGAGGATATTATCGCGCTGACGAAAGAGTTCGGACGATACGGCTATCGTATGGTCGTCATTGTTGCGCCATTGGTCCGAGCGACAATGACGACGGGTATGCTGAATAACAGCGGCTGGCACGTAAATCATAAGCGCGTAGAACGAATTTGGCGACGGGAGGGGCTTAAAGTCCCACAAAAACAGCCCAAGAAGGGTCGGCTTTGGCTGAACGACGGCTCCTGCGTGCGATTGCGGGCCGAGCGACCAAACCATGTTTGGTCCTACGACTTCGTTCAGGATCGCACTCATGACGGGCGTGTCTTTCGCACGCTGAATATCATTGATGAGTTCACGAGAGAGGCGCTGGTGATTAGGGTTAAACGCAGGCTCAATTCAACGGATGTGGTCGATGCTTTGACCGATCTCTTCATCCTTCGAGGCCCGCCCGAGTTCATAAGATCGGACAATGGCGCGGAATTTATCGCCAAGAAGGTGCGTGCTTGGATTGGGGCCGTTGGTGCCAAAACCGCGTTCATCGCTCCAGGATCACCATGGGAAAACGGCTACTGTGAGAGTTTCAATTCCCGCTTCCGCGACGAGCTGCTTAACGGCGAGGTATTCTATACGTTACGCGAAGCTCAGATCCTGATCGAGCGTTGGCGGCACCGCTTCAACACAGTCAGACCTCATAGCGCGCTGCGCTACCGTCCGCCCGCGCCAGAAAGCATAATGCCGATAGACCAGAGGCCGACCATGCACTAACATTCAAACTGGACCACCCGATGGGGGCACTCCAGTGTTTCCTCCCCGGATTAGCGGATATTTTGCGCGAGACAGGCGCGGAAACATTGGACACCGTGATTGTCGATCTAGCGGCTGGAAAAATAGACGAAACCATCGACGCCGCCAGCTATGATTTCCTCGCGGCGCAGACCGATTCAAGCCAAAGCACCCCCCCTCCGTCCCGAGGTTGACCTCGCCGCAATTAAAGTACGGCCAAATCATGCCCCCGTGTATTTTATACGTGGAAACAAAGGCTTGTCGCTTGTTGTCCTGCCGATTTATGGTGCGGGATATCAATCAACCCTCCGCGCGGACCTTGCCCTTGAAGGTGATTTGAACACTGTTGCGGGCCTGAGCATCTATGAGCAAGGCGAGACTCCCGGACTGGGATCACGTGTCACCGATCCGGCATGGTTGGCGCAATGGTCGGGCAAACAGACGGCCAACACGGCCGGTGAAATCACCATATCGGTGGTGCGCGGCACGGGCGCAACCCCGTTCGAAGTGGACGGCATTGCGGGGGCAACGCGCTCGACGACGGGGCTTTCAAATCTCGTGCGTTTCTGGTTGGGCACGGATGGATATGGCCCGTTTGCTGAAGCGCCTTAAGTCGGGGGACATGTAAAATGACCAGATCAAACATGCACTATCTGACGGCGCCACTGATTGACAATAACCCCATTACTTTGCAAATGCTGGGTATCTACTCGGCGTTGGCTGTGACCACCGCGCTGGACACCGCCTTGACCATGAGCCTTGCCTTGATGGCGGTTCTAGCCGCCGCCAGCACGGCGATCAGTATGATCCGAAATCACCTGCCTTCGTCGATCCGCCTCGTGGTTCAAATCACTATCATTGCCTCGCTGGTGATCGTCGCCGATCAGGTGCTGCGTGCCTTTGCGTTTGAAATTAGCCAGCGGTTGTCGGTGTTTGTGGGGCTGATCGTGACCAACTGCATCGTGCTGGGCCGTGCGGAATCCTTTGCGATGCGCAATCCGGTTTGGCCGAGCTTGATGGACGGTTTGGGCAACGGGCTTGGTTATGGAATGATCCTCATGATCGTGGCGACAATCCGCGAGTTGATGGGGTCTGGTTCCCTGTTCGGTCAACAAGTTCTGCCCTTGGTTGCGACAGGTGGCTGGTTCCAACCGCTTGGCTTCATGCTCCTTGCACCAAGCGCCTTCTTCATCATCGGCCTGATGATCTGGGGCATCCGCTCGCGCCGCCCTGCACAAATCGAAGACGATGAATTTCCGATCTTGCCCGCACGCGTGGGGGATCAGCCATGATCGAACTTTTCGTTCAATCCGTCCTTCGGGAAAACCTTGCGCTCACCTTCTTCCTCGGGATCTGCACCTTCCTTGCTGTGTCCAAACGGGTGGAAATAGCCTTTTGGCTTGGGATTGCGATGATCGTGGTTCAATCCATCACCGTACCGGTGAACCACTTGATATTTCAGGGCCTTTTGATTGAGGTCCTGCTAGGAAGCGTGGTTTTTGTTTGTATTGTCTTGTTGCTGGTCACAGTTGTACTGGCGGCGCGCGCCTTTCTGATGCCCGCAAAAAACGTGACGATTCAAGTAAACGGACGTCAGGAAATCACGGCCAAAACGGGCAACAAACTCCTCACGATCCTCTCGGACGGTGGGGTGGTCATTCCATCGGCCTGTGGGGGCGCGGGAACCTGCGGCCAGTGTCGCGCTCAGGTGATGCAAGGCCGCACACCAGCCCTCCAAACCGAAACGGCGTTGCTGTCGCGCCAAGATATTGCCAAGGGTGTGCGGTTGGCCTGTCAAACCACGCTACGGGACAACATATCGATCACCCTGCCCGAAAGCATGTTGCAAGCCAAGTCGTGGGTTTGTCAGGTGGTTTCGAGCCGCTCCGTTGCGCCACTTATCCGCGAAATTGTGTTGGACCTGCCTCCGCCAAATCGCGCAGAACTGCCACCTGGGATTGTATCGTCGTGGCTGTTTGGCTGCGCTGAAGGGGATAAGGTGAACATGTCGGGCCCCTTCGGCACCTTCGCCGCACAGGACAGTAAACGCGAAATGGTTTTCATCGGCGGCGGAGTCGGCATGGCCCCCTGCGGGCGATCATCTCGGACCAATTGGAGCGACAAGGTACCACGCGCAAAATCAGCTTTTGGTATGGCGCGCGCAGTCGTATGGGTTTATTTTACGAACAGGAATTTGAACTTTTACAGGAAAAACACACTAATTTTCATTGGACCGCAGCACTCTCGGACCCCGACGACAACTGGCAAGGCGAAACGGGCTTTATTCATGAGGTTGCTTTACGCGGCCATCTTGCCGCACATCCAGCACCGCATGATTGCGAATACTACCTCTGCGGACCGCCCCTAATGATCCGCGCCGTACTGACGATGCTGGACGATCTTGGGGTCGATCCTGAGCGGATTTTCAATAATGATTTTGGAGGGTAGCCCATAACATACACGCGACGCAATTTCTTGGTAGGCACAGGTGCGATATTTTGGGCAACGGCACTTAGGGCGCAAACCCGTGATGTCCTGCAAATCGAAGGACCAGCCTTTGGCGCAAGTTGGCGGATCCGGATTGCCGCCGGAGCCGATGCGGGTGCGATTGTGTCTGCTGTCAACGGCATTGTCACCTCGGTGGACGGCGCCATGTCGCCCTTCCTGCCAATGTCCGAAATCTCGCGTTTCAACCGAATGGAAACGCTGGAATGGGTGCCCCTTTCTGCGCAAACCCACACTACAATCCGCGAGGCCAAACGCGTGGCGACCCTCACACGCGGCGCATTTGATCCCACACTCGGTGGCGTGGCCGGACGCTATGGATTTGGTCCCATGACCCAGCAACCCGCGGGCACATTTGGCGATCTGGAACTCGGCGCACAAAGCGCGAAAAAAGCCCATATTTCCCAAACGCTCGACCTCTGTGGCATTGCCAAGGGCCACGCATTGGACCGGATCGCCACGGCGCTAAAGACCCTTGGCCACGCCAGCTTTTTCATTGAACTCGGCGGAGAGGTTTATGCGCTGGGGCATCACCCTGCGGGTCGCCCTTGGTATGCTGGTATCGAGCGCCCAGAGCCACAATCCGCCGCGCTTCAACGTGTTGTGGCGGTTGACGGCGAGGCCTTGGCCACGTCTGGGGATCGCGTTAACCGTTTTGATTTCAACGGTCGAAGCTACGGCCATATTATTGATCCAAAGCTGAAGCGACCAGCCGATACCCCCCTTGCCTGCGTAAGTGTTTTTGCACCACAGGCAATCACCGCAGATGCCTTGGCCACGGCCCTTTTCGCAATGGGCCCCGAGCAAGGCATTTCGTTTGCCAACCGTGAGCATATCCCCGCATTGTTCGTGGTACGGGATGCAAGCGGTCTGCGGGAGGTCATGACGGCCAACTTCTCAACGCGGATTATTGGATAGGGAACGCGGATGATCACTTTTGCTATAACACTCGGCCTCATCCTATTGGCAATCATCGGCCTGTCATTGGGAGCGATCTTTGGACGTGCTCCGATCAAGGAATCTTGCGGCGGGTTGGCTTGCATTCCCAGCGCGGAATGTGCGGTCTGCCCTAAGCGATCTAGCAAAGGGAACTCGACATGAATCCTCAGCCGCGCGTAAGCGATTATATGACGATCGACCTGACCCTCCTGCGCCCAGAAATGCGCATTCTGGAGGCCATGAAAGTGTTGCTGGACAAGCGGATTTCGGGAGCGCCGGTTGTCGATACGGACGGTGCTCTGGTCGGGATTCTATCCAAAAAAGATTGCCTGCGCGCCGCTCTCAATGCCGCGTATTATCAAGAATGGGGCAGCGCAGTCTCGGGCTACATGAGCGCCAAAGTTGAGACAATGGAGGCCGACACCGATCTCGTCACCGCTGCGGAGCACTTCCTTGCCAGTAATTTTCGTCGTTTTCCGGTTGTGCAAGACGGGCGTTTGGTCGGACAAGTCAGCCGCGCGGATATCCTAAAAGCGCTTCTGGAAAACAGGCAGTGAGGCCAAGGGACGTGGCCATTATTCAGCCCCCTGCATCAAAATTGTCTCCGCGCTTATTGAATAATCCATTGACCATGGCTCGCTCGGTTTCAGCTTAACGCCGAAAGGACGCGGAGAGCCCTTTGCAGCCCCAAAAAGAGGTTTCGTACCGCGATCAAACCAGCTCGATATCGGCTCGACCCCCAATCCGCGGAACGCCCCTAGGTGCTCAAATTGGTGCGGGTTCGCCAACCAGAAAAGGCAGTGCGGCAGGGCATTTTCATCCCATTGAAGAACCGCTTTTTTGCCCTCTTGCGGGTACTCCACCGCGACTTTTCCGCCCGCGTCATACCCCTGCACAAGCTCTGTAGAAAGGCCCGTGTAGCCTTGCAAAAAGTCAATTTCCTGCCCGTCAGCCCCAAACAGCATACGACCTTCGGCGGCCACAAGCTGAAAATTTGGTGGGCGAATTTCTGCGGGCATTGGTTCGAGCAAGGTGCTGTTTTCCAAAACAATATGGACCGGCGCATCAGTCGGCAGTCGAAAAATCGGATGCAACCCAATCGGTAGTTCACATGCGTTGCGCACAATAATCGACAAGCTGCAATCGACGCGATGCGCTTCCTCAGACACTTCAATTGTTCTGCGCAACTGGCTGACAACATGGGATTTTGGAAAGTCGATAACGAGCTCTATCCGACGCTGTGACTGGTGTGTACATCGCCAATGCGCGTTGCTTGCATAGCCATGATGCTGTGGGTCGCTAGGGCTTGTGCCAAAGGGAACGCAGGGCCACTCCCCTCCCAACCTCTGCAAATGCGGTGCAATTTCGCGGTCTTCCTTGGGGGCGTCATCCGCCCAATCTGCTTGCGCCAATGGTGCGAAAGTATCGCCATTTGCAAATAAGAAATGAACGTTTTGCAACATACCCCCTAAGGAGCGAACTTCCGCTGTGCAAATCGCCGAAGACAGCGTCCACTTCGCATTGTCTTTGCACGTTTCTATTGAGTCATCCATCTTTGCCGCCTGACGATGTAAGGAGTTGTTTAACCGCGCTTCTCCTTAAATAATTGTCCCTGTCTCGTCTAGACGTAGAAGAACTCACCCTCAATTTCACCGCACCTAATCCCGGACGCGTTTTTTCCACTTGATCCCCGAAACTATCAGCAATCCGACGCTCAGTAATGTTGCGATTGCTAACACCAAACTGACTGGACGCGAAAAGAACGGTTCAAGCGATCCTTCGGACAGGATCAAACCGCGACGCAGGCTTTTATCGAGGATGTCACCAAGCACGAGGCCCAAAACCAGCGGAGCCATGGGATAGTTCATTTGCCTCAAAACGAAACCGACAGTACCAAACGCCAGCATAACCCAAACGTCAAACGGGCGCGCCGCGATCGCGTAGGAACCAACCACGCATAAAACAAAGATGATCGGCAGCAAACGTTCGCGCGGGATGCGCAACACTAGCAGCAACGGGGTCGTCAATAGGACCCCGTAAATGGTCATCGCAATCGCCGCGAGGACCGTCGCGGCCACGATACCATACACCATGTCGGCGTTTTGAATCATGATCAGGGGTCCGGGTTGAACGCCATGAATGATCAAAGCCGCAAGGAGCACCGCCGAGGGGGCCGACCCGGGAATACCCAATGTTAGAACCGGAATAATCGCGCCCGGAACTGCGGCCGAATTTCCAGTTTCAGCAGCGATCAACCCCTCTTTGGAGCCTTTACCAAACAACTCTTTTTCTTTGCTGAAACGCTTGGCGATTGCATAGGAAACCCACGCGCCGATATCCTCGCCGACACCTGGAATCAACCCCATCACTGTTCCCGCGACCCCCGAGCGCAAGACCGTGGGAGAAAAGCTAACGATCTCTCGCATGCGGGGCAAAAGCCGCCCCTTATTTTCCGCCATCTCTGGTGTTTTGCTATTGGAGATACTGGAAATAATTTCAACAAATCCAAAAGCACCAACCATAGCTGGGATCAAACTAATGCCGCCCGTAAAGTCATGAATTCCATAGGAATATCTGGCGTAGGCGAAAACTTGTTCCTGTCCGACCATTGCGAGGATCAACCCCAAAAAGCCTGCGATAAAGCCCTTCAGGGGATCGGAACTCGCGGTCAATCGGCCCGAAATAACGATGCCAAACAAGGCAAGCCAGAAGAACTCATACGAGCCGAATTTCAGGGCATAACTGGCCAAAATCGGGGCCGTAAGCAACAACAAAGCTACTCCGACCAATGTGCCAAGGAGCGAGCCGATTGTCGCAAGCCCCAAGGCTTCGCGCGCCTTGGATTGACGGGCCAAAGGGTAGCCATCGAGGGTGGTGGCGGCACTCGCTGGCGTACCCGGCATGTTCAGGATGATCGCGGTGCGGCTGCCGCCATAAATCGACCCGACATACATACCCAAGAGCGCGGTGATTGCCTCCGCGCTGTCCATCTGGAAAGTCAACGTCGTCAGAAGAGCAAGTCCCATCGTGGCGGTAAGTCCGGGCATCATACCGATGACAACGCCAAGAAGGGTCGCCCAGAGGGTGGTCAACAAGAGGCTGGGTCCAAGTGCCAACTGAAACGCGGCAAGTATCTGCATAAAATCTGGCATTATGACCTCAAGGAAGCTGCACGAGAAAGAGCTTCTGGAATATTATGTGGGTGCCAAAACTCACGATCAGACCAAGGACGGCCGCGATCGTGAGGACGCGCCATATCGGCGTTTTCTTGGTCGCGTCTTCGGGTTTTAGCCATGTTTCAAACACCGCAACGAAGGCAAATATGAACAAGAAAGTCGCGGGCACATAGGGCATATTTCCAAACAACACCGCGCCGTAGCCAAGCGTCAGGACAAACGCCGCGAGGGCGCGCTTGCGATTGGCGGAATTCCCGAAAACATCGCTCCAAAATCCGAAGTCCTCTGCGGCCTTTCCTGCTGGCCTAAATACAAGGAACAAGCCACAGATACTTAAGCCAATTCCCAAGAGAGCGGGGGTGAAACCGGGGCTTGATAAATTGGAGCGCCCTGTGCCTCAAACCGAGGCATTGCCCAAGCGCCTGCGAAAACCAACGCACCAAGCAGGGTAAAAAAGACGCCGGAAATCCGATCCAGACTGCTATTGTTCATGTCATGACCTTCCTTAAGTGCCGGACCGAAAATAGGACGGTCCGGCAGAGTTTACGCGCGGGATTAGGGGCGCGGGATGTCAAGTTCGTCAGGGCTGATAGTCGATTGCCCCCCGTCATGCAGCAGCCAAGCATTGGACTGGATCGAAGGCCAAACCTTGGCTTGGGCCTCATCGCCCGAGAACACGGTCATGATTGATCCACGCCCATCGGTGTATTCCGCAAGGGCCGAGGAGTTTGCCATAACATCGCTCCAAGCAGCTTCCATTTTGGCGGTCACTTCGTCAGGAACATCACCAGGGATGAAAATACCGAAGTAAATCGGAGCAACGGCGAGGTCGGGCAATTCGGACAAAACCGATGGGATCACGCCCGCCCCTGTGACTTCAACGTCGCTGTCGGAGATAATCGCAATGGGTTTGAGCACACCCGCCCGCAGCATGTCGATTTGCTCGGAGATAAGTTGGGTTGTGACGTCGGTTTCACCCGCGACTGTGGACTGAACTGCCGTCGCGCCACCATCATAGATCGCGTGGATGTAGGCCCCACCAACCGCGTTGGACAGGGCTTCAATCGACGAGTGCCCAGCGGAATTCACACCCGAGGTGCCAACCTTAAGACCGCCAGCCTTCAAAGCCGCCAGAAAGCCCGCAAGATCATTGATCTCGGAGTTAGCAGGCACCGAAATCACGCTTGCCAATGCTGAGTTTAGGTAAAGGTCCCAATCTTTGATCGAGGTATCCATTTTCCCTGTCACCGCATAAGTCCCGAGGTCTTTTGCCGCGCCTGCGGTCCATGTGTACCCGTCGTGTGGCGCATCCCATGCCGCTTTTGAGCCGATTGAGCCAGACGCGCCTTCTTGATTGACAACCACGACGTTTTGCCCAAGCGCATCTTCGAGTTCCGCCGCCACGATGCGGGTCACCTGATCGGTGGCACCACCCGCACCCCATGGCACGATAAGTTGGATCGGTTTTTCAGGCCATTCTGCCATCGCAGGGGCCGCAATTGCCGTCGCTACAACTGTCGCTCCGGCTGCTAAATAATGTTTAAATCTCATAGTTTCCTCCAGTTGGTTCGTTTTTAGGTTCAATGCCTGTCTGCCAGTGTGCCGAGCCGAATGGCTTGGTTCTGGGCCTCCATTGCCAGCCTCATTACGGTTAGTGTGTGCCTCTGTGGGCAGGCCGTTTCGGTTCGATTTTCGATATCGTGGCGCAGATGCGCAAAATACGGCGTTCCTGCGTTTGACGCATCAAACCGTGTGCATTCCGTCCCGTTGACCAAAAACACATGATCTCCTCCCGCTTGTCCGCCGATATCCATATATTTCCGCAGTTCAATGTAGCCCTCAGTGCCAACGATCGTTACACGACCGTCGCCCCAATTGGGGGCCGCATCAGGGGTAAACCAGTCAAGCCGGACATAGCCTTGCACCCGACCAGCACTCAGGTTCATTTCGCCAAAATCCTGAAATTTTGGATGCGCGGGTGTGTTCATATTTCCGACGGTTGAACGGGTAATTTCCGCCGTTTCCGCACCCGAGAAATGGAGGAACTGGTCAATCTGATGCGCGCCGATATCGCCCAGAATGCCGCCATATTCTGATGGTACCCAAAACCAGTCTGGCCGCATCTGGGCATTCAATCGGTGCGGGCCGACGGCCATGATATGCACAACCTCGCCAATCCGCCTTTCGGCCAGTAATTGATCGCAAAGCGTGACCGCAGGCACCTCAAACCGCTCCGAAAAGTTGATCGACCAAATACGCCCCGTCGCTTTGATTGTCGCTTCAATGGCGACCAATTCCTTTGGCGTGAGGCACCCTGGCTTGTCCAACATCACGTCCTTGCCATGCCGCATGGCTTCAATTGACAGGCGGGCGCGATCTTTGGGTGCCGCTGCAATCAAGACCAGTTGAATGGTTTCATCGTTCAGGATTTCATCAATATTCGTCACACGCGCAACATCGGGGAACCGTTTGGTAAATCCGGCCAAGGGTTGCGGCTCGCCTTCGGTCCAGTAGGCGGCAAATGTACAACCCGCATCGATCATGCCCTGCGACATCCCGTAAATGTGCCGGTGATCCAAACCAAATGCTGCAAATTTTAACGTCATGACGCCACCTGCACAGCGGTGAGTTGACCTGATCGCGCCGACCGTTCAATCGCGTCGATTAATCTGTGAACCTCTAAAGCGGCCCGTCCGGTTATGCGCGGCGCACGCCCATCTCGCAGGCTCATGGCAAAATCTGCGATCAAGTCACGGTGCCAGTCGCAGGGGAAATCCATCGGGTCGCTACCGCCGCCCGTTCCGGTAATTTCGCCGATGGTTTCGGTGCGGCCATCGCGCCAGTTAATCACCAACTCGCCCGCAGCTAAGCGCAGGCCTGCCTTGTCCGCATCCAATTCCAAGGTTTCCGCCCCTCCAGGATAGCTCGCTGTTGTGGCCATGACAGAACCAATCGCACCATTCGCAAAAACCAACCCCGCGTTTGCGAAATCCTCGCCTTCCATGTCATGGAGAGATGTTGTGCCAATAAGCGCGGAGACTTTGGACACTGGCCCTGTAAGGCTTAACATTAAATCCAGCATATGAATGGCTTGGGTAATTAAAACTCCGCCGCCATCCGTCGCATAGGTTCCCCGCCCAGCCTGATCGTAATAAGATTGGTCGCGCCACCAAGGCACCGTCACGCGCACCATATTGATTTTGCCAAGAGTGCCGCCGTCAACAAGGCCGCGAAGCGCCTCCGCCCCCGCACGAAACCGATGCTGCAAAACAATCCCAAGCTGCACCCCCGCCGCTTCGCAGGTTTCAACAAGAGAAACGGCGCGCGACAAATCCCGCTCAACAGGCTTTTCCATCAAGACATGTTTGCCAGCCTTGGCCAGAGCCGCCACGATATCCGCCCGTGCATTTGGAGGAGTTATCACGATTGCTCCGTCGACAGTCGCGTCCTCACAAATGGCTTGCAAACTATCATACGCCCGCCAACCGCCTTGTTCTGCGACCGCGTTTCTCCGTTCTTCGTCGCGGGCAAACACGCCAGCCACTTCGACGTTTGGCGCAAGTTGGCGCAGGGCGGCCAGATGCGGCTTTGAAGCCATACCAAGGCCGATGACGGCCAGTCGAATGGGTTGGTTAGCCATTTTGTAGCGTCTCCTTGACGGTTTTGTGCAGGCGCACATTGGTGCGAGCGCCTTGGCGGGCAGGATAAGATGGGTCGGAATACTGCACTATCTTCAACCGCCTCTACTTAGTCACTCTGTTGTATACATGAATACACTGTGTCTGAGTTGAAAGATTCTTGCAAGGGCAACGAGCAGACTAAGTCTGAGCTAAAGTTTCACATGCGCGCGAAAAGATCGTTGGCGAGGTAAGGAACAAGCGTGCCTTATCTCGCCAAACTTGGTCAGTAGCCCATTAAGCGTGGCAGGCCGAGGCTGATGATTGGCACAAACGTGGTGAGCATGAGTGCTGCGAAAATCGCTAGATAGAACGGCCAGATTGTTCCGATGACACTTTCGATCTTCACCTTCGCAATCGAGCAGCCGACAAACAGGCAAGGCCCCACCGGTGGTGTCGTAAGTCCAAGGCCAAGGTTCATCATCAAGATCATCCCGAATTGTACCGGATCAACCCCAAGCGCCTTGGCGACGGGTAAAAAGATCGGCGTGCAAATCAAGATCAGCGCGCCCATATCCATGAACATACCCAGTACAAGCAGCGACAAGTTTATCAACAACAGTAGAACGATCTTGTTTTCCGACAGCGTCTGCATACCCGCAAGAATGGCGGATGGCACCTGATACAGCGTGATGAAATAACTGAACGATTGGGCCGTACCGACAAGGATCATCACCATTGCCGTTGTGCGAATGGCCTGCGTTACGCTGTCGCGAAAGTCCTGCCAGGACAGGGAACGATAGAAAAACACGGTAACAAAAAGCGCATAGATCACGCCAATTGCCGCGCTTTCCGTCACGGTGAAAATGCCGGAAACCACGCCACCGATGATAATAACGGCCGTCATAAATCCGGGAAGCGCCGCTCCCATCGCAAACACAACGGCGCGCCAGCCGGGGAAGACGCCCGTTGGATAACCCCGACGAACCGCGATCACATAGGCCGCGACGGACAAGCAAAGACACAAAATGATGCCAGGGATAACGCCAGCAATGAACAGAGAGGTGATCGAAATACCGCCACCCGCGGCCAGCGCATAGAGGATCATATTATGGCTTGGCGGGATCAGAACGCCTGCGATCGACGAAGTGACTGTAACGTTGACCGTATAGTCATCGTCATAGCCCCGTTCGCGCATCATCGGTATCATGACCGATCCAAGCGCCGAGGTGTCGGCCACAGCCGAGCCAGAAATACCGCCGAAAAGCATCGACGTGAGCACGTTGACAACACCGAGGCCGCCGCGCACCTGCCCTACGACAGTCTCTGCCGCGCGGACCAGTCGGATTGCGATCCCGCCGCGCATCATGATCTCGCCTGCGAAAATAAAGAAAGGAATTGCGAGCAGGGAAAAGACGTTGATCCCTGCGACGATGCGCTGAAAGACGATCAACTCGGGAATACCCTGATAAGTTGCGGTTGCCAGCGCGGCGATACCCAAAGCAAAAGCAATGGGAATCCCTGCGATCACTGTGATGACAAAGACCATAAGAAGAATTGTAAGACCCATCCTAGATATCTCCCAATCGCGAAACATCCAGCGGCGGATCCATCTCGTCGCCCATCCATAGGAACCAAACGCGCTCAACCATGAACAGGACAATCAAGCCCCCCGTGAGGATCAAAGGCGCATATTGCAACCCCTGCGGCAGACCCAAAAGCGGAATATCACGCCCCCAAGTGCCAACGACCAGCGGCCAAGATTCAACCATCATCGCAACGCCAAAAAAGCCGAGGACGACGGTGTTCGCTGTCTTTAAAATACGGCGCGCTTTTGGTCCTAAATAATCGGTAAGGTAGTCAATGCCCAGATGGAAGTTCTCGCGAAGCCCCACAGCGGCCATCGGCAGACACACAATCAAGACCAGCAACAAGGCCGCCTTTTCGGTCCACGTCGGCGTGTCGTTCAGGACATATCGCCCCCAGACTTGCCAGCCCGTGAACACCACGAGCAACACCAGCGCTACCGAACTGATGCCAACCACGGCACGGGCAATATGGTCAACGGCTTTCCAATACATGAAGCAATTTCCTACGTTCAATTAAAAGGGGCGCTACTTATGCAGCGCCCCATATTTGAGTTACTCTGTGTTCTGGATGCGCAGTAGCAAATCGGCTACGATTGGATCACTCGCGAACTGCTCATATACTGGTCCCATTTTGGCGGAGAAGGTCGTAGTATCAATGCCTTCAACAATGGTCGCTCCGCCAGCTTCGACGATTTCACGCGATTTTGCTTCACGGGCCGCCCAAAGCTCGCGCTGGTAAATCGCAGCTTCTTGCGCAGCTTCGGCGATGATGGCCTGATCGGCTTCCGAGAACTTGTCCCAAGTCGTTTTGGCAAAGATGATGCCTTCAGGAACAATCGTGTGATTGTCGATGATATAGTAAGGCGCAACTTCAAAATGCCCAGTGGATTCATAGCTCGGCCAGTTGTTTTCGGCCCCATCCACAACTCCGGACTGGATCGATGTATAGACTTCACCAAACGGCAACGGCGTCGCGTTCGCGCCTAGTGCTTCAACCATGGCAACATTGATGTCGCTGTTTTGCACGCGGAATTTCTTGCCCGCGATATCCTCAACCGAGTTCAGTGGCTCATTTGCATAGAAGCTGCGCGAACCAGAGGCGAACCAAGACAGGGGCACCATGTTGGCTTCCGCCATGGCCGCTGCGATATCGTCGCCGATTGGACCTTCAAGCACGCGGTACTGATGCTCTGGGTCTTTGAAAACGTATGGCAGTGACGTGACGCCAAGCTCTTTGACTGTGTTAACCATTGGAGCCGTCGAAAATGCACCATAGTCAAGCGCGCCAAATTGCAATTGCTCGGTTGCAAATTCGCCCTCGCCCAGCGTTGCGCCATGGTAGTTCTGCATTTGAACGCGGCCCTCGGTGCGCTCCTCAACCAATTCAACAAAACGATCAAGCGCGATAGAGACTGGGTAATCTGGCACGTGTGTATTCCAGCCACGTAATTCTTGTGCCTGAGCGGTTCCTGCCAGCAATGCTGCGGCAAGGCTAAGTCTAAGTATCTTATTCATAGTAACTCCTCCCTAGAGTGGTTTTTGGCTTACTGGGTCCTTCCCAATTGGGGTGACGAATGACAATGCGTAACGGTTGCGACTGGTCCGACCGATCAAAACATTCGGCACCTGTTGCAAGCGAAACAGCGTCATCTAGTCAAAATATATTTGATTCCCCCTAATTGGCCCGTCCAATTAACGAACTTGACCCGATTTTTGCTCTTTCGGCAAGACCAATTCTGAATAATTGCCTTTTGTTTCCCCGCGCACTGGCATAATATACCCAGACAACTCGGCTAGGAGGCCCTTTTGACCCAGCGTTTTCACGAACCCGGATTTCGGCTTTATCGCCAAGTGGCCGACCAAATCACCAAAATCATCATTGATGAGGGTCTAAAACCTGGAACCCGATTGCCACCGGAAAGAGAGCTCGCCACGCGCCTTAACGTCGCTCGCTCTACCCTGCGAGAAGCGATGATTGCGCTGGAAATTGCAGGACAAGTGAATATCCGCACGGGATCTGGTATCTATGTGACCAAGGCGGGGGCCTTAACTGGAGATGACCTTGGGGCGGGCCCGTTGGAACTATTGGATGCGCGGGAACTCATCGAAGGCGAGATCGCAGCAAGGGCTGCGACCTCCATCGACGCAAACCATTTGATGGCAATCGAGGCGAGCATCAGTGCCATGGCAAGCGCCCACGGCAAAGAAACGCATCGTGACGCGGATCGCGCCTTTCATATCACCCTCGCGGAGGCCACCCGCATCGAACCGCTGGTGCGGATCGTTGACGGGCTTTGGTCCCAAATGTTTTCGCCAATTTTTGAACGCATGGGCGCGCTTACGGGATTGTTTGGCGATTCTCAGGACACGGCGCTAAAACATCACCGCCTCATTCTAGATGCGCTCGCCGCACGGGATGCGGAATTGTGTCGTCGACGGATGCAAGCGCATTTGATTGACGTGCGCCGCGTCCTTTTGCGCGCATCGGCCTTTACTCCAGACTCCTAGAGCAACGGGCGGATCGGATGTTTACCCTGCTGTTTGAGAAAGGTTTTTCGCATTGGTACGGTATGCGCGAAGAACCGATACCGCCTAAAAGCTAAGTGTCGCGTCGACGGCTTTTTTCCAAGTTGTATATTTTTCTTGGCGTTGGGCCTCGTCCATATGCGGTACAAATTGGGTTTCACGGGCCCATTGTTCTGCAAATTCTGCCTGATCAGGGTAAACACCAACATGCATTCCCGCGAGCCATGCCACACCAAGGGCCGTGGTTTCGAGGTTCATTGGGCGGTCCACAGGGGCGGCGATAATATCCGAAAGGAACTGCATCGCCCAATCGTTTTGCGACATGCCACCATCAACCCGCAGGGTTGGTTGAACACCTGTCGCTTGCCAATCAGCGGACATGGCATCCAATAAATCACGGGTCTGATAACCAACACTTTCCAGTGCGGCCTTGGCCATTTCCGCGGGTCCAGATCCACGGGTTAGCCCAAAAACAGCCCCTCGACATTCCGCATTCCAATAGGGTGCACCGAGGCCCACAAAGGCGGGGACCAAAACAATATTTTGATGCGGGTCCGCCTGTTCAGCCAGCGCTTGCGTCTCCGAGGCGTCTTGGATGATTTGCAACCCATCACGCAGCCATTGCACAACGGCTCCGGCAACAAAAATAGACCCCTCAAGCGCGTAGGTAGGTTTTCCGTCCAGTTGATAGGCGATCGTGGTCAGCAAGCGATTTTGCGACACAACAGGAGTTTCGCCCGTATTCAAAAGCGCAAAACACCCCGTGCCGTAGGTCGATTTCATCATACCCGGCTGAAAACACGCCTGCCCGATGGTCGCGGCTTGTTGATCGCCAGCAACGCCACAAATCGGGATCGCGCGGCCAAACAAATCCGCGTCCGTTTTACCGAAATCAGCGGCGCAATCCTTGACCTCTGGTAACATCTCCATCGGGATTTCAAGCAGGTCGCAAATCGTTTTGCTCCAACGGCCTTTGCGAATGTCGTAAAGCATTGTGCGCGCGGCATTTGTTGCATCTGTGGCATGAACTGCGCCCCCCGTCAGCTTCCAAATCAGGAAACTATCGACGGTACCAAAGAGCAATTCACCCTTGGCGGCACGTTCGCGTGCGCCCTCAACATGGTCCAAAACCCATTTGAGTTTTGTACCCGAAAAATAAGGGTCCAGTAAAAGACCTGTACGCGCGGTGATCATCTCTTCATGGCCAGCCTCGCGCAGGGTACGGCATTGATTGGCCGTGCGCCGGTCTTGCCAAACAATAGCGTTATAAAGGGGTTCGCCCGTGATCTTGTCCCAAACAATTGTGGTTTCGCGTTGGTTGGTGATCCCGATGGCGGCAATATCTGTGGGTGAGATTTCGGCATGTTTGATCGCCCCATGACAGGCGGCAAGCGTGGTATTCCACAGGTCGGCGGGCGCGTGTTCAACCCAGCCGGAGTGGGGGAAATGTTGGGCGAACTCTTGTTGTTCGCTGGTAACGACGGCCATCGTTCTATCAAACACAATCGCACGTGTTGAGGTCGTGCCTTGGTCAATCGCGAGGATGTAGGTCATGCTATTTCCACCATGCTTTTAATGTAGGTAGGCGGCCACCGATAAAAGCGACCGCCCGTTTCTTTGGCCGGTTGGCCCACCGTTCGTCCAAAGAAATGTCGATTGAGTATTAAATTGGGGCCACCTGAATGGCCCCAAAATCAGGTTTTTACTGCCAAGACTTGATCAGCTCGTCATAGGAAATCGTGACGGGATCTTCGTCTTCGTTGGCCAGTTTCGCTTTTGGCGAACCAGGCTGATCGAGCCAGAAAGAAGGATCGCTCTCTTCGTTCATTTTCGGACCGATATCACCTTGGACACCTGCACGCTCAAGACGGATCATAACCTTTTCTTGGTCTGCGCAAAGCGTGTCGAGGGCCTCTTGTGGAGTCTTCGCACCGGACATTGCGTCGCCGATGTTCTGCCACCACAACTGTGCCAATTTTGGATAGTCAGGTACGTTTGTACCTGTTGGCGACCACTGAACGCGCGCTGGCGAACGGTAGAATTCAACGAGACCACCAAGTTTTGGTGCACGTTCGGTAAAGCTATCATGCTGGATTGTGGATTCACGGATGAATGTGAGGCCAACATGGCTTTTCTTCACGTCAACAGTTTTGGACGTAACGAATTGGGCATAGAGCCAAGCCGCTTGAGCACGATCCACAGGAGTGGATTTCATCAAAGTCCAAGAACCGGCATCTTGGTAGCCGATTTTTGTTCCTTCAGTCCAATATGCGCCGTGTGGCGAAGGGGCCATACGCCATTTTGGCGTACCATCTTCGTTCATCACAGGCAGATCAGGCTCAACCGAGGCCGCAGTAAAGGCCGTGTACCAGAACATTTGTTGAGCAACATTACCCTGTGCAGGAATTGGGCCCGCTTCGGAGAATGTCATACCAGCAGCCGCGGGTGGAGAATATTTTTCCAACCATTCGATTGCTTTGGTCACAGCGTAAACTGCTGCTGGGCCGTTTGTGGCACCGCCACGCGCAACGCACGAGCCAACAGGCTGTGAGTTTTCGTTAACGCGGATACCCCATTCGTCAACTGGCAGACCGTTTGGCACGCCTTCGTCCCCAGCGCCAGCCATGGACAACCACGCATCAGTATAGCGCCAACCCAAGGATGGGTCTTTTTTGCCATAGTCCATGTTGCCAAAGACTTCGCCTTCTACGCCAAGACGCGACAAGTCACGACCCGTGAAGAATTCAGCGATGTCCTCATAGGCGGACCAGTTTACAGGAACGCCGAGATCGTAGCCGTACTTCTCTTTGAAGTCCGCTTTGTTTTGCTCGTCGTTGAACCAATCATACCGGAACCAGTAAAGGTTCGCGAATTGTTGGTCTGGCAACTGATAAATTTTGCCATCCGGACCCGTGGTGAATGAAAGACCAATAAAATCTTCCAGATCAAGGTTGGGGTTGGTAACAGAAGCACCCTCACCCGCCATCCAGTCGGTCAAGTTACGCGCCTGTTGGTAACGCCAGTGCGTCCCGATCAAATCGGAGTCGTTGATATAGGCGTCATAGATATTTTCGCCCGACTGCATTTGTGTTTGCAGCTTTTCAACAACATCGCCCTCGCCGATCAGGTCATGTGTGACCTTGATGCCGGTGATGGCTTCGAACGCTGGAGCCAAAACATTGGCCTCATACTCGTGCGTTCCGATTGTTTCGGAGACAACGTTGATCGACATGCCTTGGTACGGCTGTGCCGCATCGACAAAAAACTGAAGTTCAGCTTCTTGATCGGCACGCGACAGCGTCGAAAGATCGCCGATCTCGCTGTCGAGGAAAGCCTTGCCGGCCTCCATGTCTGCGAACGCCGGCGCGGTGAGCATGCAAGCTGCAAGTCCGAGCGCAGTCGTCCCTTTAAGTAGTCGTAAGTTCATTTTAGTCCTCCCAAAAATAGAACAAGTAAGGCGGTCATTTTTTATAATTGGGACCGCCCCATAATGCCGTCCCTTATACCCAGCGGAAAACCGCGATGGCATAAAAGAGACATACGATCAGGGCTCCCCATTGGGGGGCACTGAGCATTCCAAGCCAAGCCAGATTAATAAAGGCCGAGCCAAGTAGCGTGATGAACAGTCGGTCACCGCGCGTTGTTTCAATCCCAAGGACGCCATTGCGCGGCACCTCGGGGAATTTAATCGCAAGGGTCGTAAAAGTAATCAGCGTTGCCGCGATAACCCCAAAGAAAGCGGCGGTCGGCCAAGTCCATGCCATCCATTCCATACTTGTTTCTCCTCTTTCTTTTCTTACACGCGACCCAAGGCAAAGCCTTTGGCGATGTAGTTACGGACAAAATAGATCACCAATGCACCGGGAACGATCGTCAGGACGCCCGCTGCTGCGAGCACACCCCAGTCGATCCCTGCGGCACCGACGGTCCGTGTCATTGTGGCGGCAATCGGTTTCGCATTCACACTGGTCAACGTCCGGCTTAGAAGCAATTCAACCCAGCTGAACATGAACAAGAAGAACGCGGTGACCCCAATACCAGAGGCAACCAAGGGCGTGAAAATCCGAATAAAGAACCGTGGGAAAGAATAGCCGTCGATATAGGCGGTCTCGTCGATTTCTTTCGGCACACCCCGCATAAACCCTTCCAAGATCCAAACCGCCAACGGCACGTTAAACAGGCAGTGCGCGAGAGCGACGGCAATATGCGTGTCGAACAACCCGACCGAGCTATAGAGCTGAAAAAACGGCAGCGCGAAAACGGCGGGGGGCGCCATCCGATTGGTGAGCAACCAAAAGAACAAATGCTTATCCCCAAGGAAAGTATAACGACTGAAAGCGTAAGCCGCTGGCAGCGCAACCGCGAGGGAGATCACCATATTCATGACCACATAAGTCATCGAATTCAGATAGCCCGTGTACCACGACGGATCCGTCAGGATCGTCAGGTAGTTGTCGAAGGTCAAATCCTGTGGCCAAAGGGTGAAGTTGTTCAAAATCTCCGAGTTGGTCTTGAGGCTCATGTTCAAAAGCCAATAGATCGGCAAAAGCAAGAACAGCAAGTAAAGGCCCATAACAATGGCGTTGCCTCTGATCTTGGGTAAAGCAAAGCCACGCTTTTGCGCTGTGTTGGTAAAATCAGACATCAGTGGCCATCCCTTTTATCAAGGTTCGTCATCACAGTGTAGAAGACGTATGAAATCAACAGGATCACGAGGTAATACATGATCGAGAAGGCGGCTGCGGGGCCAAGATCAAACTGTCCTAGCGCCATCTTGACCAAGTCAATCGACAAGAACGTCGTCGAATTTCCCGGTCCACCACCCGTCACCACGAAAGGCTCGGTGTAGATCATAAAGCTGTCCATAAAGCGCAACAGGATCGCGATCATAAGGACGCCCATGATCTTGGGCAGCTCAATAAAGCGGAATACTTTCCAACGGCTGGCTTGGTCGATTTTCGCTGCTTGGTAATAGGCATCGGGGATCGACTGAAGCCCCGCATAAGCCAAAAGCGCAACTAACGAAGTCCAGTGCCAAACATCCATCACAATGACGGTCACCCATGCAGCATAGAAGTCTTGGGTGTAGTTATAATCAATCCCCAAGGCGGCCAGTGTATAGCCCAAAAGACCAATATCAACGCGCCCGAAAATCTGCCAAATGGTGCCCACAACGTTCCACGGAATAAGTAAGGGCAACGACATCAGGATCAGGCAAAACGAGGCCCAGAACCCTTTTTTCGGCATGTTCAGCGCCACGAAAATCCCCAGCGGAATTTCAATGGCAAGGATGATACAGGAAAACGCGATCTGGCGACCCAGCGCATTCCACATGCGTTCTGAGGCCATCATATCACGGAACCAATCGAGGCCAGCCCAGAAAAATACGTTTTTTCCGAAGGTGTCTTGAACCGAATAATTCACAACGGTCATCAAAGGAATAACCGCAGAAAACGCGACAAGGAGCAGCACTGGTAAAACGAGGAACCAGGCCTTTTGGTTGACTGTCTTATTCATGGCTCATTCCTTGCAAAGATGTGAAGGGCGGGGTTTTCGATTTCATCATCATGTCACGCTCCTTGCGGGGGAACCCGCCAACTATCGGAATAGACGTTCACTCCAGCCGTATCGAACACGACTCGGTTCATGTCGGGTGAAATGTTAGCACCTTCTTCGGCGAGGATATTGATCTCGGTCCCTTGGAAATCGGCGCGCACGATTTTGTGGCGGCCAACATCCTCGACCCGCTTAATGGTCACGGGCAGACCTTCGTTACCCGCAACGAGCGCGGTAAATTCGGGCCGAACGCCAAGTTCGACTTTGCCTTTTGGACTGCCATAGCCTTTGCCAAGCGCGATCTCTGTGCCACCAATCAGGGCGGTATTTCCCGTCACTTCGGCAGACAGAACATTCATCCCCGGAGAGCCGATGAAATAGCCAACAAACGTATGCGCTGGCGTTTCAAAAAGTTCTTGCGGTGTACCCATTTGCACAACCCGCCCGTCATACATAACCACCACTTTATCCGCAAAAGTCAGGGCCTCGGTCTGGTCGTGGGTCACATAGATCATCGTGTGGCCGAATTCGTGGTGCAGCGATTTAAGCTGTGTGCGCAATTCCCATTTCATATGTGGGTCAATCACGGTCAGCGGCTCATCAAACAAAAGCGCATTCACGTCTTCGCGCACCATGCCACGTCCCAACGAAATCTTCTGTTTTGCGTCCGCAGTCAGCCCGCGCGCCTTGTGACCAAGGGTGGCCTCCATGCCAATCATCGCCGCTATTTGCTGAACGCGTTCTTTGATATAGGCGGGATCAGCCCCACGGTTGCGCAGCGGAAACGCCAGATTGTCGTGCACGGTCATTGTATCATAAACAACGGGAAACTGGAAAACCTGCGCGATATTGCGCTGCGTCGTCGGCTCCATTGTCACGTCACGGTCATTAAACAGGATACGACCCTGGCTAGGATGTAGTAGACCCGAAATGATGTTGAGCAGCGTGGACTTGCCACAACCTGACGACCCAAGCAGGGCGTAAGCTTCGCCATCCACCCAGTCGTGGTTCAATTCTTTCAGCGCGTAGTCGTCGTCGCTTTTCGGATTGGGCAGGTACGAATGTGCCAGATTTTCGAGGGTGATTTTTGCCATTTGAATGTCCCTCAGGCTGCGGTTGCATAAGTTGCTGGGGCGACCGAAGTGCCATCTTCTGCAAAGATGTAAACATGGCTTTGATCCAGATAGACCTTCAACGAAGCGCCAATTTCCAGTATCTTCACGCCATGCACCAAACCAACCCAGTTTTCGCCGTGGTGGTCGAGGTGGATGAATGTTTCCGACCCCGTTATCTCGGTTACGTTCAGCTTACCCGTGAATTCCAGAGCGCCTTGCGTGTGCTTTTCAAGCTTCAGATGGTTGGGTCGGAACCCCGCGACGTAACGGCCATCCTTAAGATCAGCAAAGGCCCCCGAAGCCGCGCTATCTGTTTGGTCATTGCCAAACTTCAAGCGGTTTCCGACCTTTTGAACAGGGAGGAAATTCATCGGCGGATCGGAAAATACGCGGGCGGTGGTCGCATCCACGGGCTGTCTGTAAACGAAAGGCGTCAACCCA
Organism: Falsihalocynthiibacter arcticus; assembly: GCF_000812665.2. Lineage (GTDB taxonomy): Bacteria > Pseudomonadota > Alphaproteobacteria > Rhodobacterales > Rhodobacteraceae > Falsihalocynthiibacter > Falsihalocynthiibacter arcticus. The sequence goes on along the minus strand of NZ_CP014327.1, from coordinate 2,652,931 downwards.
AATTGGGTGATTTTGCCTTCCCAGAGGGTCGCGGTGTTGCCACCCAACAATAGTGCTTCTTCGGGTTCCGTGGTCGCATAGACAAAGATCGAGCCAGCTTCCTCAAAGATTTTCGGGATCTCGGCGCGCAATTCTTCGCGCAGCTTATAGTCGAGGTTTGCCAATGGCTCATCCAGCAAAACAAGGCCCGCATCCTTCACCAGCGCCCGCGCCAACGCACACCGCTGTTGCTGACCACCCGAAAGCTCAAGCGGCTTGCGCTCAAGAAACGGTGCTAGTTTCATCAGGTCGGCGGCCTTCTTAACGGCCTTGTCGATCTGGTCCGCCGATTGCCCCAAAAGGCGCATCGGGCTGGCGATATTGTCGTAAACACTCATCGACGGGTAATTAATGAACTGTTGATAGACCATGGCAATCCCGCGCTCCTGCACACGCATGCCTGTCACATCCTGACCGTTCCAGATAACTTTGCCCGTATTAGGCACATCGAGTCCAGCCATCAAACGCATCAAGGATGTCTTGCCCGATGAGGTTGGCCCAAGCAAAACATTCATAGTGCCGGACTGCAGCTCTAAGTCGGTGGGGTAAATATGTGTCTGGCCATTCGCAACCTTCGACACGCCCTCTAGAACAAGTGACATTTCTCTCTCCCTATCCGCAGCTTACACTGCGCCTTGCTGCAATGACATTACGGGCGCTTTGGCCAGCCATGCGTCAAGCATTTCGATTTCGTCTTTGGACAAGCGTAGGCCTAATTTTGAACGACGCCAAACGATGTCTTCTGCGGAACGTGCAAACTCCTTTTGCACCAGCCAGATAACTTCCCGTTCAGTCAGTGTAGCACCAAAAGGCTGCCCCAGATCGGATTCTGTTTTCGCATCCCCAAGAACCTCAAAGGCATCCAAGCCATAGGCTTTGATCAGCCGCACTGCCCAGCGTTCAGTTAAAAACGGGTATTGCGCCGTAAGCCGCGCTTGCAAATCCGCGACCCCATCAACGGGAAAATCCCCTCCCGGCATTGGAACTCCTGCGGTCCAGGGTTCGCCTGCATTTGGAAAAAATGGCGCTATCTTTTTAAACGCGTTCTCGGCCAACCGGCGATAGGTGGTGATCTTACCGCCAAAGATGTTCAGGATTGGCGCTCCCGCGGATTCATCAACTTTCAACACATAGTCACGGGTTGCCGCCGTCGCAGAGGTCGCGCCGTCATCATACAAAGGGCGCACGCCGGAATAGGTCCAGACGATATCATCCGTGGTGACAGGCGTTTTCAAATACTTCGACGCAAATTCAACAAGATAGGCTTGCTCTTCTGGGGTACAAACGGGCTTCTGTGACACGTCAGTATGCTCGGCATCCGTGGTTCCGATCAACGTAAAATCAGTCTCGTAGGGGATTGTGAAAATAATCCGACCATCTTCGCCTTGGAAGAAATAACATTTGTCGTGATCGTATAATTTGGGCGTCACGATATGACTGCCCCGCACCAGTCGCACGCCTTCTGTGGCATTGATCCGCACCGTGTTGCGGATAATATCCTCAACCCAAGGGCCGCCCGCATTTACCAGCATACGGGCCCGAACCACACGTCGCGGCAAACCTTTTGGCTCCAGCGTAATTTCCCAAAGGCCATCAACTTGCTCGGCGGACACAACCTTGGTGCGCACATTGATTTTTGCGCCACGCGCCTGAGCATCCCGCGCATTCAGAACCACCAAGCGGCTGTCTTCGATCCAGCAATCGGAGTATTCGTAGGCTTTTTCAAAGCGCTCCTGCAGCGGCGCGCCTTCTGGCGTTCCAGCCAAACTCAAAGAGGTTGTCCCCTTCAGAATTTGGCGACCACCCAGATTATCATAGAGGAAAAGCCCGAACCGAATGAGCCACGCAGGGCGGCGCCCCTTCATCCAAGGCATCACAATACTGAGCAATTTTGAAGTCGGAGTGTCGGTGTCGAACCTCATATCCTTGTGGTAAGGCAACACAAATCGCATCGGCCATGAGATATGCGGCATCGCTTTGAGAAGGGTCTCGCGCTCGATCAGCGCCTCGCGAACAAGGCGGACCTCAAAATACTCAAGATAGCGCAATCCGCCGTGAAAAAGCTTGGTGGAGGCAGAGGACGTTGCAGAGGCCAGATCGTTCATTTCCGCCAACTCAACACTCAAACCACGGCCAACCGCGTCACGCGCAATACCGCATCCATTGATGCCGCCGCCAATGACGAAAAGGTCCACGATGTCGTGAAGATTACGTTGATTCAATGAAGCCTCCCAAGCGTCGATTTTCTGTCGCCGCCTCCCAGCGCTCAACATTCATTAAGACAACACTAAGCCACTCCGCAAATCAATAGCGAATGTTCGTTTCTTTTCCTTTTTGGGTAAAATGTTGAAATCCATGCATTTAATTTTCCTATTCCCTCCCTTTTGGCGAATTTTATCTACGCAAATCGATTCGAACCCTTGACGCTCCGCTCGGACTGTTGATTGTTAGGATTCTATTACGCGACGTCAGGGAGAAAGCCATGGTCTCAAACTTTAGACAGAAAGATATCCTCGAACTTGCGCGCAAAGAGGGCAAAGTTACCGTGGATGGCCTTGCCGAACTTTATGATGTCACGGTGCAAACTATCCGGCGCGACCTCTCTGATTTGGCCGATCGCGGCCGTCTTCAACGGGTGCATGGCGGCGCGGTGGTGTCGTCTGGCGTTGTGAATATTCAATATGAGGAACGCCGCCGCCTGAACGATACGGGCAAGAAGGCGATTGCCGTGAAATGCGCCGAAGCAATCCCAAATGGCGCGTCGGTCTTTATGAACATTGGGACAAGTACCGAGGCCGTGGCGCGCGAACTGCTCGACCACGAAAACCTATTGGTGGTGACAAACAACATTAACATCGCGAATATTCTTGCGGCCAACCATAGTTGCGAAATCATTTTGGCCGGTGGCGTTTTGCGCCGTGCCGATGGTGGCATTGTCGGTGGCTTAACCGTTGAAATGGTAAAACAATTCAAGTTTGACTATTCGGTTTTAGGCTGTTCCGCCATTGATGAGGACGGCGACCTGCTTGATTTCGACGGGCAGGAGATTATGGTCAGCAGCACCGCCATAAAACGCTCGCGTAAAGTGATGGTCGTTGCAGATCATCTTAAATTTCAACGCAAAGCACCGCTCACAATCTGCTCTCTCGCGGATGTGAGCGCTCTTTTTACCGACGGTACATTGTCCAAAGATCTGCTGGCGAATTGTAGCAGTTGGGGCACCGAAGTGGTCACGGTTTAAACGGGCTTCGGTCACGCTCGGGGGAGCTTTTCATTTGAAAACGCGCAGTAACGTCGGATGGACCTTTGTCTTGCCAGCCCTACTCGTGCTTGGCCTCGTGGGGCTGATCCCTCTGATAACCGTCGTTAATTACTCCTTCTTCGAAATCTTCATCCTAGACTCGCGCTTCTGGGTCGGGACGGAATGGTACTCCGAGATCATAAGTTCAGGCCGTTTCTGGGCAAGTTTTGGCCGCAGTACATTGTTTTCGGCGCTGATCTTAACCATCCAAATTCCCCTTGGCATTGCGATTGCCCTTTGCATCCCCCAACGAAAATTCTGGGTCGGCGTCTCGCTCTGTGTGGTGGCCTTGCCGCTTCTGGTGCCGTGGAACATGATCCCATCACTTTGGCTCAGTCTCCTCAACCCAGACACGGGTCTTTTGGGGCGCATTCTACCTGCTTTCGGCTGGCCCTCAGATTGGAAATTCTCGGTGGTTCCTACATGGCTGGTCATCATTGTGATGGACGTTTGGCATTGGACAAGCTTGGTTGTGATCCTCTGTTATAGTGCCCTGACAACCGTTCCGGCAGCCCACTACCAAGCGGCCGCAATCGACGGCGCAGGCCCGTGGCAGGTGTTTCGGTTCATCCAATTGCCCAAGCTATACAACGTCCTCCTTATGGCGATCCTATTGCGGTTCATGGATTCTTTCATGATTTACACGGAGGCCTTCCCCATCAATGCGGGCGGCCCAAACGGCGCGACAATGTTCCTCGCGGTTGACCTCGGCGAAGAAATTAAAGCCTTCAACTACGGCCCTTCCGCCGCGCGCTCTGTGCTCTATTTCATGATCGTGTTGACCGTCGCGTGGATGTTTAGCAAAGCCCAAGGCAAGCTTGATGACGTGCCCACAGAAAAGGCCGCCTAATCATGCTTATCCGCGCGCTCCCTTTCCTCAAAACAACGGCCCTGCTGGCCTTCATGGTGTTCACCTGTCTGCCGCTGGTGCAACTGACCCTCCTCAGCTTCACCGCGACTTTGGCAACCCCAAATATGGACGTCGGAAGCCTCACGCTAGGCAATTATCGGGGCATCTGGACCGACCCAAACCTACGCTCGGCGTTCCTGAATTCCATCGCTTACGTGCTGATCAATATCTGCATCACCATACCCGTTGCCATCCCTGCGGCCTACGCCTTCTCGCGCATTTCCTTCTTAGGCGACAAACACCTGTTCCTTGCCTTCATCGCCTTTCGTATCACCCCGCCCGTGGTGCTAACCCTACCGATATTTCAACTTTTCTCCGCACTCGGAATCGTGAACTCAACCTTCGGCATCGCCTTGGCACATTGCCTGTTCAACGTCCCAATCTCGATCTGGATTCTCCAAGGGTTTATCTCGGCCGTTCCCAAGGAAATGGATGAAACCGCCTTTATCGACGGCTATTCGCGGCCTATGTTTATTTGGAAATTCCTTTTGCCCCAAATTGCTTCGGGCGTCGCCGTAACAGCATTTTTCTGCTTCATGTTCTCGTGGGTCGAGGTGGTTTTCGCGCGCATCCTGACCACAACCAACGGGAAACCGATCAGCATGGCGATCAACGCACTCTTTGGGTTTCAAACCGATATTGGACTGGTCATGGCCGTCACCCTCGCCTCCATGCTGCCCGGTGTGGTGTTACTTTTTTCGATGCGAAATCATCTTTCGCGGGGGTTCAAAATCGGGCGCGTCTAAAAAATCCACCTCAATGACGCTGACAGACCATTTGGCAGAAGCGCACTCTCCGGAATCCAAAACGCCGCTTAGGCGTGATAGCGCACGAATGCGAAACGTTGGCTATCGGGTGCCCAACACGGCACATTTATCGTGCCTTGCCCGCCATATAGCTCCAAGAGCACTTGCGGTCTGCCGCCCTCTGCGGACACAAGGCGCAGCTCAACTCGGCGCTCAGATGGATGCCCTTGCGTCCCGCTTTCATAGGCCAAGTAGAGCACATATTTTCCGTCTGGCGAGGGATGGGGAAACCAATTCACCCGATCATCTGCCACCATGCATTCCAAATCACGTCCATCGGGACGCACGCGCCATAAAGAAACACTGGCATCGCGTTCGCCATTGAACCAAATCCACGCGCCGTCAGCCGAATAATCTGGACCGTCACAGTGATCAAAACCAAAGGTGACTTGCCGTTCTTCTCCGCCGTGAACCGGACAGGTGTAGATTTCGAAGGTATCGCCACGCTTCGCGGTATAGGCCAAAGTTGCGCCATCAGGTGACCACCCGTGCCAATAGGAGGGAGCCAAAGGCGTTATGCGCGTCGGCGTGCCCCCCTTTGTCGGCAACGTGTAAATCACACTACGCCCCTCCTCGGTTGAATCGCTCATGACCAATGTGGTCCCATCCGGCGAGACCCCGTGGTCGTTGTTGATCTGCGTTGCAAACCCCGTTTCGATGGTTGCCAGAGCCGGTGCGCTTAGGTCAACGCGATACAGCCGCCCTTCCCCATTTACGATGAGGGCCGCGTTATCCGGCGTCCAATTTGGAGCCTCAAGATGTTGATCCAAAAGCAAAATAACCTCCTCGGACCCCGTGGCCAGGTTATAAATCACAATCTCACTTTTCAAAATATTCTCCTGCAAAACGGCCCGTTAAACTCGGCGAGAAGTTGGACCGTATTGCTGCATCAGCGCGGTGCATTCTTCGTCTGAACGCCGCTGAACTTTTGTGCGCTTATACGGATTTGTATCTGGCTCGGGTAGCGAGCGATTAATGATCAAAATATGTTCCTGCAGTATCGCGTGTGCCGCGTCGAATTTGCCCTTAACGATAAGGTCGCGCATTTGAATGTGCTCGGCAAAAGAGCGTTGCCAAAAGTTCCCTTCCCCCGATTGCAAACGAGCACGCAAGGCCTCCAGAGCAGTCGCGGTCAAATCATAGGCTTTTTCAAGGTAGCGATTGCCCGCAAGCTGCAACAATACCCGATGATAGGCGCTGTCGGCTTTGCTATAGAGCGCCCATTCCCCCGACGCGATCGCCTGTTCCATTTGGTAAATTGCCGCAGAAAGCCCCTGTACAACCGCTTCGGGATCACGCGCAAGGGCATCGTTCAATGCCTTGTTTTCCAACATGGCGCGAAAGTGGCTCATTTCCTCGACGTCCTGCTTGGAGGGCGCAAACACATAGGTTCCCGCTTGCGGCACAACCGTCACAAGACCCATGTCGCGCAAATCCATAAAGGCCGCCCGCACTGGGGCTTTGCTCATCCCAAGCGCCCGCGCGATTTGCTCCTCGGACAGCCGCTCGCCGAACTCTAGTTTGCCAGAGACAATTGCCTCGCGAATCCGCTCACATGCATCTTGGGTCAACGACACAGCACTCTCCTCATAGGTCATTCCTAGTTACAGCATGGACGGCTAAGCGCGCTACCCACTAATTTTACTCCTTTACCAAGCATGAAAAAAACAGGATTGACAAGTTATTAAAATTCTAGATTTCTAGAATAACAAATAGTGATATCCACACCCAAGAGGACTCACATGCCCCGCTTTCGTCTCCTGACACCCGACGCACAATATCCAGACGACGCTCTGATCGAACGGGCGACAGCCGGAAATAATATCGATTGGGATATATTCCGCGAACGCGAAATTCACCGTCTTCCGCAAACGGTTCTGAACTCCTGTGATGCGATGGTGGTTTGGCACGAGATGCCCGTTACCCGTTCGATGATCGCTCAATTGGAGCGTTGCAAAATCATTGTACGGGCCGGGGTAGGCTTTGATCATATCGATTTGGATGCTGCCGCAGAAGCGGGCAACCGTAGCCTCCGCCATCGGGGTTGCCGGCGTCATTGCATCAACGATTTTACGGCGCGAATTTTCATTCCGTATGCTCTTAGATTCCGCGCTACACACACTGGCCACAGTCGGAATGATTATGTGGATTGGCATCGGCGCGAGCGCCTTGGTTGGCGTTTATAACCTCATGGGAGGTATCCGCTTTATCTCCACCCTCATCACAGGAGTGTCAGACTCCCCCACCGTCATTATCCTGTTTATGATGCTCATTCTCTTCATCCTTGGCATGTTCCTTGATTGGGTCGGGATCGCGCTTTTGACCATGCCGATTTTCGTGCCGATCATCAAAGACCTCGGATATGATCCTGTCTGGTTTGGCGTATTATTCGCGATGAATATGCAGGTGTCATTCCTCACACCGCCCTTTGGTCCGGCCGCGTTCTACCTCAAAAGCGTGGCACCACCGGACATCTCACTGGGTGAGATTTTCAGATCACTTGTACCATTTATTTGCCTCCAAGTGATCGCGGTTGGCTTGCTGATTATCTTTCCAGCGCTCGCCATCCATTAACTGCAAACGCCGTTACATCTCGAACAATTGGAATTGACTATGGCACGCAGTTTAGACGGCGATTACGACTATATTATCGTGGGGGGCGGCACGGCGGGATGCGTGCTGGCAAACCGCCTCTCGGCCAATCCCCGCACAAGGGTCTTGTTCCTTGAGGCAGGTGGGCGGGATACCTACCCATGGATTCACATTCCAGTCGGATACCTCCGCTGTATTGGGAATCCGCGCACCGATTGGATGATGTCGACCACCCCGGAAAAAGGGCTAAACGGACGTGCTTTGGGTTATCCGCGCGGCAAGGTCTTAGGCGGATGCAGCTCAATCAACGGTATGATTTACATGCGCGGCCAAGCTGCGGATTATGACGGCTGGGCGCAAATGGGCAATACGGGTTGGGGTTGGAGCGACGTCCTCCCCTATTTTGTCCGCTCCCAAGATCGCCCAGATGCAGACGGAATAACCCACGGCCAAGGCGGCGAATGGAAGGTCGCGCGCCAGCGTTTGAAGTGGGACATTCTTGATGATTTCCAAAATGCCGCCACGCAAATGGGCATCCCGTCGACCACCGATTTCAACGAGGGCAACCACAAACGTAACGTTCAATCAGGTTGGAAACAACACGACGGCGACAGGTTCCCCCGCTGTGTTTTCAAATGCTGGCACAGTTGTGATTACGCAAACCACTTTAAGTCAATAGTGTCAAATATGCGCAGATTTTCTGCAGTTGTATTGGCCAGTATGTTCCTAAGTGCGCCTGCAAGTGGCGATATTGCCATCGCTGAACTTTCTGTCGTCCCTCAAGAGTCCAAAGTTGTCATAACGGGCCGTGTACTTGGCTTGTCCGATGGTGTTGTCGAGGCGGAAATGATCGTTTCCAAGGAAGACGCATCGGGCACCGCGAACCTGCGACAGTCTGGTGAATTTCAGATCCGCGCTGGCAGCATCGACACCATTGGCTCAAGCGGCATTAACCTAAATGGCAACACCACATTGAAAGTGGTCCTTATTGTAAAATCCGAAGGTTTGGAGATCGCGCGCGCGACTTCAGATATAGAACCAGTAAAAAATTAAATTGGGTAAGAAAATGAAATCGAAATTATGTCTATTTGGGCTTATCAATTCACTTGTTCTTTGTTTTTCGATACAGGCAACAGCACAATCTAAAGATATGTTTTTAGAGGCTTTTTCTGGTCAATGGTTGATTTTTGACTCGTCGTTTTCAACGAGCCCCGCTCCATGCTCCTTTGAGCTTACGAATGTGATTGAACTGCGTGGCGTGGTTGAAGAATCTCAATTGCGCCCCTCCGGTACCTCCGAAAATTGTGTGGCCCCTTTTGACAGCGTCAAAGCATGGGATATCGAAGACAACCAACTTGCCCTCTATGCTGAGAATGACGCTTTGATTGCCCGCCTCGGAGGCAACCAAAATCGAGTAACTGGTGACGTCGGGGACACATTTCGCAGCGTTATTTTAGAGCGAGCGAATGGCGCCCCAGAGAACGCCAAGTTCAGCCAAGCCCTTCGAGAACACCGGTGTATTTACAAAGGCTACACGGCTGAATGCGCAACAAAAGAGGAATTGGCCCTGCCCATTTTCACAGAGGGCGGCGGCGTTATTTCCTCGGTTGAATTGCTTGTGAACCTAAACGTCCGCGAACAACCACGAGGAAATTCGCTCTCGGTAGGGACGTTGCCAAAAGGCACCTGCTTAAAGGTCAACTATTGCACAACAGCCTCTGACGGAATTTGGTGCCGCGCGCGTTTCGGCGAGGCTGCAGGCTGGATCAAGAAAACGATGTTGCGAAAAGATGAATGGCCAATTGCAACTTACTTAAACGCCTGCTGATATTATTTCGATTGAAGAGACCCAATCGTCAAGCACCTCGAAATTGGGTGTCGAATTAATCGGCTGTTGTTTGCCGCTGTCAGTCCCATTCGAACCCGTCTCTGCAAGACCCCAGAAGCTTTTGTCACGACGCATCGTGATATTGCCCGGAGAAAATCGCGTCTGGCGAGTTTCTCCGGTTGCGCCAATCAAGTAACTAGGGGACCGGCATTAAAGTAGGAGTGAGACGAAACCACCCTGCCCCTAACAATTTTTTTGTCTGTAATGCCATCCAATATGACTTGGCCGTTAGCGTTGTTCCAAGGCGCGGTTTCTCGCGCTTATTATGTGTTCCCGCATTGCTTGGCTGGCCTTGGCAGCGTCGCGCACCTTGAAAGCCTCAATGATTTTGATGTGTTCAAGCATTGTCGGAACGATCACCGCGAGGTTTAATTGGGTCTGTTCTTGCTTAATCAATCGGATTTTAATCATATTTACGCGATAAGCATCGTTGATTATCCGATTGCCAAGCGCATCAACAATCGTCGCGTGGAAGCCCCAATCAATGGATTGCGCCCGCGCAACGAGTTCGGGTTGAATGCCTCCTGCCGCCGCGGCTTCCTCACATTCCTGAACAATTGCAACATGTACTTCATGGAGACGCGCGACATCGGCATTCGACGCATTTTGAGTGAATAGGGATGCGGATTCTACCTCGATGAAAAGCCTAAACTCGAACGCGTCGCGGATCAGGTTGAGATCGACGTGCGCTATCTGCATCCCGCGTTTGGGAACAGTCTTGATCAATCCTTCCGATTCAAGCCTCGGGACCAATTCGCGAATGGCACCAAGACCAAGCCCCGTCAACTCGACCAACTCTCGTTGTGATACGAATTGACCCGGCCGAAGGGAGCGCGCCAAAAGATGCTCTGTGAAACTGCCATAGGCTTGCTCGCGCAAACTGTTGGTTTTACCTTCGTCGGGCTTTGGGATCGGTTTCGAAGTTTTCATTTGGCACCTCCAGTAAGAACGATTAAGTGACTTTTGACGCCCTTGCGTCCTAACTTCAGATTAACATGTCACACGGATCATCCGTCGGAAAGCCAATTTTCCCCTCAAGTGACCTTCGGCGTCCCCATTCGAAACCAGCGTTTTAAAATGACGCACGCGGGAGGCCCAATCATCGTCCGCAAAAGGAGGCGCCCCCACCCATCAAGGTTTTTCCACAAGCACTTTAGTTCATGTGGCCGCACGTCTAGCGAAAACCTGATTAGCATGGAGAGCGTTTAAGGTAAGTGGCGCGTCATCCCTTTGCCATGGCCGCCTCATACCCTTGGATGAGTGCCTTCTGGGCCGCTTCGGACAATTGCGACAGGGGCGGTCGGACGCGGATGAATTCCGGATCATTGGAGACATGCGCCGTCAGAACCTTGACCGAAGGCGTTACAGGGCCCGCAACCACCATATCAACGATTCCTGACAAAAGCCGCGCATCAGCCCCCTCGTGGATAATACTGCGCAATAATCCGGGAAGGAAATTTGAAACCCCGCAAATCGAGCCTTCTGCGCCATTTGCCATCGCTTTTGGCAATTGGCGTTCGTCGCCCACCAAGATGGATATATCGCCATGTGCCGCAAGGTATTTTTTGGTGGTGTCCCAATCGCCGGAACTATCCTTAATGCCTGTGATCACACCAGGATATGCGGCGCGCAATCTAGAAACCAACTCAACGGAAATCGGCACCGCTGTTTGGCTTGGGATGTGATAAAGGATTACGTTTTTGAGGGCATCGCCGATCCGATCAAAAACAGCGCTGTACCACGCAAAAAGCCCATCGTCCCCCATGTTCTTCATGAAAAACGGCGGCGCCATCAACAACCGCGACGCACCGCCTGCATAGGCAGAAAGCGCTTGTTCGGCTGCGGTCGCGATATCGCAGGTCAGAATGCCCACGCCAATCGGTGTATCTTTGGATAGAGCGCCTGAAACCGCTTCTAAAATATCCCGCCGCTCGTGCGAACTAAGGCCAAACCCCTCGCCCGTCGTACCGAAGAGAGTAACGCTGTCACACCCGCCGGAGATGACGAATTTTGCGTGACTGACCACACGGGTCAAATCAGGATCGCCCGTTGGCCCGAATGGCGTTACCAATGCTGCCGAAAGGCCAAAGATCCTAGTTTTTTTCATGCGTTTCTCTCCTGTTTTCGACTAACATGTTAATTTGCTTTATTTGCGGATGTCAACGTGCATTCGCCGCCGAGCTAAAACCTCGAAATGAAATAGGAGGCTCGTTGAAGAAACGCGCACCATACGTCCCCATCTCTCAGTGAATAGTTACGGGCATAAGGCTTACCTCCTGCCCTACGGTTTCCATCCAGTGCAAAAAGTTAAACGCCGTGTAACATGTTACCTTGACACCGAACGGATGAGTTGCCACAGTTTGGGTGAAATCGCGTTACGACCGGAGGGGAGCAAGGGAGTAGTCGCAACAAGACACCCGAAAGGTTTGCGTTGCGCGATTGAATTAAGTGTTTGGAGGAAAACACTTTTTAGCATTAAAACTGAAACCAAGCTAAGTTTAACGACGTCAGTTTAGACCCCTTGGCCAAATTCCCAACCCGACGGGCTGGGGATCGAATCGCGGACATGCGCCGCGTCACTAATTTTGGAGGAGACCAAAAATGATGAACTTTACCCGCCGCGCAGTTATTGCGATTACAATGGCCGCAATTGCTGGCCCCACTTTTGCTGCCGACACAATAACTTTGCGGATGTCCTCGCCTGCGTCTGATACCGATCAGAGGTCGGTTGCCCTTGCCGAAGTTTTTGCGCCTGCGATCGCAGAGTTCGCAACTTACGAGCCGCACTACAACGCGTCCTTGATTGCGCAGGGTTCAGAGTTGGAAGCGATTGCCTCTGGCGATCTAGAAATGTCGATTGCATCGGCACAAGAGTTGGCGCAATTCTTCCCTGAGTTTTCGATTTTTGCCACCGGGTATGTCCATCAAGACGCCGAGCACCAAGTGCGCGTGTTCAACGATCCACTGATGGATCCGTTCAAAGCTAAAGTTGAAGAAGAGTTGGGCGTGAAATTGCTGGCCGTCATGTATCTTGGACGTCGGCACGTGAACCTAAGACAGACAAAAGACGAGTTGACGGTTATGACGCCTGCCGATCTTGCGGGTATCAATCTGCGGATGCCAGGCACGGATGCATGGCAGTTCCTTGGCAAAGCTCTGGGTGCAAACCCCACTCCAATGTCCTTCACCGAAGTTTATACCGCCCTGCAAACAGGCTCGGTTGATGGTCAAGACAACCCCCTTCCTACCGTGGTTGATGCCAAGTTTTATGAGGTAACAAACCAGATTGTTCTAACATCTCACTTGGTCGATTTGAACTACATCGCGCTTTCTAAGGCGACATGGGACGCATTAACGCCAGAGCAGCAAGTCACTGTGCAAGCCGCCGCGGATGCCGCAGCGTTGAGTGGTCGCGAGAACCAATTGCAAAAAGAAATTGATCTTGTGTCTTTCCTCGAAGAAAAAGGCCTAGAAATCTATGAGCCTGATCTTGCAGCCTTCCGCACCCATGTTCAGCAGCAATATGTTGGGTCTGAATTCGCGGCATCTTGGCCAGAAGGCGTGCTTGAACAGATCAACGCACTCGGAAACTAGGCTTAGGCTTTTCCAAACAAGAGAGAGGCGTGCAATGCGCCTCTCTTACGGCCCTTAAATACACCCAAAACAGGAATAGGCACCCGATGTGTCTGAACGCACTCCGATGACTAAAATCCTGTCTAAATTCACACGTTTTGCAGAAGCTGTTGCCGCAATCATGATGGCGACCATGTTTCTAACGTTCATTTTACAGATCGCTGTGCGGTATTCGGCGCGGCTGGCCTGGTTGCCTGATATTCATCCGATCTTTGAGCCGTCCAACTTTGGCTGGACGCTCGAATTCTGCCTCCTGCTGTGGGTGTGGCTTGTCTTCTGGGGCAATGCATTTGTAGTTCGTCCGCGCGATCACGTCGTTTTTGATATCCTCCTAAACTACGTGCGCCCCTCTTTGCGGCGAAAATTCATCATCATCACCAGCTGTGCAATCTGTGTGGGGTTGTTCCTCGCGATTGAGCCGACATGGGCAAAATTCTACATTCTTAGGCTCAAGAAAACGGCCACTCTCAGTAGCCTTTTGGGCGATTGGGTCCGTATGCGCGATCTCTATTCGATTTACATAATCTTCCTTGTTGTTGTCTCCCTCCGTTATGGCTGGGCTGCATATCGCGCCATCAGGTTTGGCGTTGAAGAGCCGGAAAATTCCAACACGGAGCAAAAAGACGCATGACGTTTGAATTCTTTCTGTGCATCACAACGCTGATGGTTTTGGCAGGCATCGGCGCACCGATTGCCTATGCCATTCTCCTCGCAGTTTTCGTTTACCTTTTCGCGAGCGGTGCTGGCGTTGGGATTGCGGGCAAGGTGCTTATGGATGGGCTTTATCAAAGTTTTATCTTACTGGCGGTCCCCCTCTTCATTGTCGCGGCCAACATCATGAATGCAGGCACCATCAGCGACCGGTTGTTGAGCTTCTGTGTGGCACTTGTTGGGCGTTTTCGCGGTGGTTTGGGGCATGTTAATGTCGTTGCCTCCCTGATCTTTTCGGGAATGTCCGGATCCGCCATCGCAGATGCGGCGGGGATCGGCAAAATCATCATCGAAATGATGACCAAAAGCGGCCATTATACGCGTGGCTACGCAGCAGCAATCACCGCCGCATCTGCCACGATTGGGCCTATCATTCCACCGTCAATCCCGATGGTCCTCTATGCGCTCGTCTCAAACACATCCATTGGCTACCTATTTCTAGGTGGCATTGTGCCCGGATTGTTCATGGGCGGCGTATTGATGGCGATGAATTGGTGGCTTTCCAAACGACGCGGATTTGCCTTGGAGGAACCCGTCCCTTTTCGTGAATTGCCACGCCGCACGGCGAATGCGTTCCCCGCGTTATTGATGCCCGCCATCCTGCTTTATGGAATATATGGCGGTGTCACGACCCCAACAGAAGCCGCAGCCGTTGCCGCGTTTTATGCGCTGTTGCTGGCCGCTCTGTTCTATCGGGCGCTAAGCTTCAGGGCGCTCTATCACATCCTCGTCGAAAGCGCGCGCTCGTCTGCGGCCGTGGGGCTGGTGATCGGCGGCGCGCTTATTCTCAACTATGTCGTTGCCTCGGAAAATATCCCGAGCGTCCTCGCCCAACATCTGGTTGGCCTCGATGTCGACCCCCTCGTGTTCCTGCTAAGCGTCAACCTTTTGTTGCTCCTGCTGGGCTGTTTGCTCGACGCCACCACAATCATCTTGGTGATTATCCCGCTGTTCATTCCGACCTGCCGCGAGTTGGGGATTGATCTCGTGCATTTTGGCGTGGTCGCAGTGGTAAACTGCATGATCGGTTTAATCACCCCGCCCTACGGCATCCTGCTTTTTGTCATAACCGCCGTCACTCAAATCCCCCTTTCGGAAATCATCAGCGAGGTTTGGCCGTTTTTGGGCGTGCTTCTGCTGGCTTTACTCTGCATGGTTTTGTGGCCGGGCTTGGTCCTAACCCTGCCCCGCATGATGGGCTATGCTGGTTGAAAGGAGGCGTAATTGCGGTGAGTAAATGGATACCAAATATCGAAAAGAAAGCGACCGAGGGAGCGGTGCTTCTGGGCTTGCTCGGGCATGGGATTTCATCCTCCCGCACGCCTCGCATGCACATAAACGAGGGGCAAGCGCAGGGTATAGATATTGACTACCGTTTGTTGGATTTTGCGGGTCGCACCGACGAACCACCCCTGAATGAGGTCCTCGACAAAATCCAAGCGGCCGGTTTTAACGGGATAAACGTCACCTTCCCTTACAAACAAAGCGTGCTTCCTCATCTGGATGTTTTGTCCGAAAGTGTGCGGGCAATTGGCGCTACCAACACCATCGTTTTTCGCGATGGTGAACGGCACGGACACAACACGGACTCGTGGGGGTTTGGCGAAAGTTTTCGTCGCGGCATGGCCAACACAATTCGCGACAAAGTCCTCCTCATTGGTGCAGGCGGCGCAGGGAGCGCGGTGGCGAACGCATTGGTCATGGAAAACATCGGGCAACTTCTTATTTGCGACACGAATATCGATGCAGCAGAGCGGCTGGCACACGCACTCAACCACAGTTTCGGAGCAGATCGAGCCTGCGCAGTAACTGACCTGCCAGATGCCGCGCATCATGCGAACGGGATTGTGAACTCAACGCCCATCGGGATGGAAAAACTCCCCGGACTGCCGTTGCCGACAGAATGCATTCAAGCGCATCACTGGGTCGCGGATGTTGTTTATTTTCCGTTGGAAACCGAACTGCTCGCGGCGGCCCGCGCCAAAGGATGTCGTGTTCTTTCTGGTGCGGGGATGGCGCTTTTTCAGGCGGTTCGGGCGTTTGAGCTTTTCACCAATCTGCCAGCAAACCCGACGCGCATGCAGGCCACTTTCGACCATTGGCCGAGTGGCCTTAACGATGGCGGTAGGTAAATTCGAAATCGCCTTTTCATCCCTACCTCAGGCGTAAAGTATACCCTCGGAATTCCCTAACAAAAGTGGAGACCTGGGATCAAAAAACAGCCTAAATACATAGCCCTAATTCCCAACCCGCCCTAAATATAATCACGCCCATGCAGATTGGATGGTTTGGCATTGACAGGGGGTAATTTACTCCTAAAGAATACTTTTCAAACGCAGCTGAAAGCCTTTTTTTCATGACAACAAACAACCCAGACGACGCAACCTCCTTGGCGCAATTAATCGCGTCTGGTGCGGCATCACCAAGTGAACTTTTGGACGACGCTCTCGCGCGGGTAAAGGCTGTAAATCCGGCGCTGAATGCTGTGGTGCTCCTGCAAGAAGACGTCGCTCGACGTTCAATTCGCGATGGGCTTCCTGACGGCCCTTTCAAAGGCGTGCCGTTTCTAATCAAAGACTTGGGCGCAGAGTCGGTTGATTTTCCGTCCCACAACGGGTCAATCCCGCTGAGCGATACGCGTTATACGTATGACTCCGAAATCTATCGGCGTATGCGCGCCACTGGGGTCGTGACCTTTGGGCGAACCACGTCGCCAGAAGGAGGCATTGGCCCCGTCACCGAAGCCGCCGTTTATGATGGCCCAACGCGAAACCCCTGGGATGTTTCGCGCACCTCGGGAGGATCTTCGGGTGGTGCTGGGGCGGCGGTTGCTGCGGGCATCGTCCCCTTGGCGCATGGGTCTGACGGGGGAGGCTCAGTGCGTATTCCGGCCTCAAGTTCTGGATTATTTGGCTTCAAGGCAACCCGCGCTCGGTTTCCCGATGGACCTGCTGCTGGTGAAGGCTGGGCAGGCATGGCAATCGATGGGTTTTTGTCACGTTCCGTGCGCGACAACGCCACGATGATGGATGCCTGTGCTGGCCCTGACGCGGGGGCGCCCTATGCTGCGCCCGCGATGGAGATAAGCTATTCCGCAGCAATCGCCCGTCCACCGCGCCGCCTGCGTATTGGTATCTGTGACACAACATTTACAGGCGCAGCAATCCATCCCGACTGCAAGGCAGCGGTGGCGGCTGCGGCCAAACTTTTGGAATCGCTTGGACATACCGTGGTGCCTGCGTGCCCAAAGGCCGACCATAACGGGATGATGCGGGCTTGGACCAAAATTGTGGCCTGTGGAACAGCCCTTTCGGCACGGGGCTTGCGGGAACGTCAGAAAGACTTGCAAGGGGTCTCCAAAAGCGCCATCCGCTACGCGCAAGACATCAGCGGCGCTGATTATCTGAAGGCCGTGGGGGATATCCACAGCTATGGCCGACAGATGGCCGCCGCATTTGCAGATTACGACATCCTGTTGTCGGCGACCCTTGCCGAGCCCCCCGCAAAGGTCGGACGGTTCACTCATGAGCGCGACGATTATGAGGCCTATCGCATCGGCGAAGGGGGGGTGTTTTCCTATTCGCCGTTTTGCGCCGCGTTCAACGCCAGCGGACAACCGGCGGCATCTGTCCCTTTGCATTGGAACGATGAGGGTTTGCCAATCGGCATCCACCTTGCGGCCCCCTTTGGCGAGGATGCCACATTGATCGCGCTCTGTGCGGAATGCGAGCAGGCGCAACCTTGGGCCCTGCGCAAACCACCCGTATGGTGCGGAAAACCTTGACTAAATTTAGAACACGTCGCACATTTACCCTAGGGGGATTGTATCTTGAATGAAGAATTTGCCGTCGTCGCACGGAATGTTGGGAAAATATACGGCTCTGGTTCTGCGGCGGTAACAGCCCTTGGCGACGTGTCAATCAGTATCGAAAAGGGCGAGTTTTTCACGCTACTTGGTCCCTCTGGTTGCGGGAAAACGACGTTATTGCGCTGCATCGCAGGGTTTGAGACGCCGACGTCTGGCGCCATCCTGCTTTCGGGTCGCGACATCACCTTCACCCCGCCAAATGCGCGCCCCGTGAATACCGTGTTTCAATCCTACGCCCTGTTTCCGCATCTTTCTGTCGCGGACAACGTGGGTTTCGGACTCAAAATGTTGGGCAAGTCGCGCGATGAGGTGGCCAAGGCTACCGCACGGGTATTGGCCTTGGTCAAGCTTGAAGCCTTCGCCGACCGGATGCCCCAACAATTATCGGGCGGCCAGCAACAGCGCGTTGCTTTGGCGCGCGCGCTTGCTCCTGAACCGGAGGTGCTCTTGCTCGACGAGCCGCTCTCGGCCCTTGACCTAAAGCTACGCAAAGAAATGCAAAGCGAGTTAAAACGCCTTCAAACAGAGACTGGGATCACCTTCGTATTTGTGACCCACGATCAGGAGGAAGCGCTTACGATGTCGAACCGGATCGCGGTCATGTCGGCGGGACAGCTTTTGCAGGTCGGCACACCGCATGATATCTACAACCGTCCCGTAAACCGCTTTGTCGCGGACTTCATCGGCGAGACGAATTTCCTCCCCGGCAATGTTGAGGCCGGTGGTGTTCGGATTGGATCGGGGGAAATCCTTGCTGTGCCGCTGACGGGGCAAACTGGCGCGGTGACCCTCGCGATCCGGCCTGAGCAAATCGGGATTGGGGACGCCGCTACGGGCATTCCCGCCAAGGTTGTCGACGCGACCTATCTAGGAACCGACACCCATTACACATTGGCGTTGAGCGATGAGGGTCGCCTTGTGGCGCGGGTGCAAAGCAACGCGGGTGCACCCCTAAAAATCGGCAATGCCGTAGGGGTCAATATCGACGCCGAAACGGTGCAGGTTTTAGAAGCATGAGCGCCCTTGGCAAAGGGCGTAGTAAGGGGAGCAATGGCTGGCTTTTGTCTATGCCAGCGCTGTTGTTACTGCTCGTCGCAGCAAGTGGGCCATTGCTGATTGTCGTGACCTATTCGTTTCTGGAAAAGGGCGACTACTCTGGTGTGCGCTGGATTTTCTCAGGGGATGCTTGGTTTCGGGTGCTGTTTCAAAAGGACATCTTTGACGGCACAGTAAGCCTAGCCGATGCTAACCTTTCCATCATCTGGCGTTCGGTAAAACTCTCGCTGTCGACGACCGTGATCGCCTTTGTGCTCGGCCTGCCGACTGCGTGGTTTATCGCGACGCGTCCGCCGAAATACCGCGCATTTTGGCTGTTTCTGATCACAATCCCCTTCTGGACAAACCTGTTGATCCGCACCTTCGCGATCATGGAAGTAATCCGCAACCAGGGTCTTTTGAACACATTCCTCATCCACTACGGGCTGATTTCAGAGCCGATCCAGATTTTGTATACCGACACCGCCGTACTAATCGGGATGGCCTATGTCTATCTTCCGTTGATGGTGTTGCCGCTGTTTGCAGCGATCGACCGGTTTGATTTTCGACTGATTGAAGCGGGTTACGATCTCTATGCTTCGCGTCTGCAAATTCTTCGACGGGTGATCTTGCCGATTATTCGCCCCGGCATCGTGGCGGGGTGCATCCTTGTTTTCATCCCAAGCCTCGGTGCTTATGTAACGCCGCGCGTTTTGGGTGGCGGCAAAAATATGATGATCGGGAACTTTATTGAGCTGCAATTCGGACAAGGCCAAAACTGGCCACTCGGAGCTGCGCTTTCGACGGTTCTGTTGGTTGTCGTTCTCGGCTCGCTGTTAATCTATACACGCGTTTCATCGCGGGAGGACCCGCATGGGTAAGCATAAATCTTTTGACGTGACCAAGCTGCCCGGCTTTACCTTCTTGGCGCTGCTGTCTTTTGTGTTGCTCTATGCGCCGATTGTCACGCTGGTTTTCTATTCGTTCAATGGCGGCAATTCCGTCAATCAATGGGGCGGGTTTTCGTTTAAATGGTACGCGATCGCGGCCCAGAATGAAGCGGTGCAAGGGGCCGCGATGCGCTCTTTTGTGATCGCAATCTGGGCGTCCGTAATTGCGACAACCGTGGCGACGATGGCGGCTCTTGGCACTACGCGACGGGGGAAATTCAAGGGCCAAACCTTCATCTATATCGTCATCAACCAACCTTTGATGGTGCCCGAGATTGTCACGGCTGTTGCGCTTCTGATCTTCTTCTCATCGATCAAAATCGCTACGGGTTATACGGGCCTCGGCTATCTTATCATCGCGCATTCGGCCTTCTGTGTGCCTTTTGCCTACTTGCCGATCAAGGCGCGACTTGAGGGGATGGACACTGCAATGGAAACCGCCGCTGCCGATCTTTATGCCTCACCGTGGCAGACGTTTCGCTATGTGACCCTCCCGCTTTTGATGCCCGGAGTGGTCGCGGGGGCGATGCTCGCTTTTATCATCTCCCTTGACGACGTGATCATCACCGAATTTGTCAAATCAGCGGGACAGGATACGCTCCCCACCTATATGCTGGGCCAATTGCGCCGTGCGCTGACACCTGAAGTCAACGCGATCTCGACCGCTTTGCTGGCGGTCAGTGTGCTCGTTCTAACTCTCTTTTTTCTCGCCACTCGGAAGCGGGGCTAGACCCTGGCTTCCCATTTTAAGGAGTATCACATGAAATCTTTTCTTATCGCCACCACGGCTTTACTCGGCGGCACGCTTGCCGCGCAAGCCGAAGGCCAGTTGAACCTTTTCAACTGGGGAAACTATACCAGCCCCGAAATGATCGAGAAATTCACGGCTGAAACAGGGATCACTGTCACGGTCACAGACTATGACAGCAACACAACCGCCCTTGCCAAGGTTGAAGCGGGCGGCTCTGGTTTTGACCTTGTGGTTCCTTCGGCCAACTATGTTCCGATCTTTGTTGAAAAGGGCCTTTTGGCCGAGCTCGACCATTCGCGCCTTTCCAACATCGGCAACGTTGCGCCTGAATGGGTAAATGTCCCTTGGGACGAGGGGCGGACCCACACCGTTCCATGGCTTTGGGGCACCACCGCTGTTGCCGTGAATACGGCCGATTATAGTGGTGATATTAACACCTCTGACATCTTCCTTGACCCGCCTGCCGAACTGATTGGCAAGGTCAACGTGGTTCCCGAAATGAGCGACGTTATGGCACTTGCGATCTTTAACGTTGGCGGCGAAGCTTGCACCGAAGATCTCGACGTGCTGCGTAAGGTTCGTGACAAATTGATGGCGGCAAAACCGTCATGGTTGTCGATGGATTATGGCACCACAGACAAGCTTTCGTCGGGTGATTACGCCGCTTCCGTGAACTGGAACGGGTCCACAATGCGCGCGCGCCTGAACAACCCGACAGTCGCCTATGGATACCCCGTCGAAGGCTACCCCCTTTGGATGGATTCGGTTGGATTGCTGGCGGATGCGAAAAACGTCGACGAGGCCTATAAGTTCCTCGATTTCGTCATGATCCCTGAAAACGCCGCGATGATCTCGTCCTTTGCCCGTTATGCCAACGGGATCGCAGGGTCTGCGCCGTTCATGCCCGAAGAGATGAAAACCGCACCAGAAATCGTTGTGCCCGCAGAGTTTGTCTCCGCAGGGAAATTCCTGCCAACCTGCCCACAAAGCGCGACTGAACTTTATACCGCTATTTGGACCGAACTGGTCAAATAAACAAATGGGGCGGGGCCTGTTTTGGGCCCCGCCCCCCTAGACGCAAAAGCGATTTCAAGCGTCGGCAAATCCTTCGAGCACGTTGACTGTATTCACACCGACCATCTCAACCGCATACCCCCCCTCCATACAAAACACTGTCGGCAGTTTCATCCGCCCAATGCGGCGGCCCGCATCGGTGAAATCATCGCTCTCCAGTTGAAAGAAGCTGATTGGGTCATCCTTATAGGCATCCACGCCCAGCGACACGACAAGTACTTCCGCGCCCCATGCGCTGATCTTGGCAATCGCGTCATCAAGCGCCGCAGACCATTGGCTATAGCCTGTCCCAGATAGCATCGGGTAGTTGAAATTATATCCCTCGCCCTCGCCGCGCCCCTTTTCATCGGCATAGCCGATAAAATAGGGATAGGTCTGTTGTGGCGCGCCATGTAGCGAGGCGAATAACACGTCTGCGCGTTCGTAAAAAATGTCTTGCGTGCCATTGCCGTGGTGAAAATCAATATCGAGTACGGCAACCCGCTCCGCACCTGAATCGCGAAACATTTGCGCCGTTACGGCTGCATTGTTGATGAAACAGAAACCGCCATATTGGTCGGCCGTTGCATGGTGCCCAGGTGGGCGGCAAAGCGCAAACGCGGCATTTGCCCCCGCAGCAACATGACGTTGCGCGGCCTGTGCGGAGGCCACAGACGACAAGGCCGCTTTCCACGTTCCCTGCGTAATCGCGGTTTCCGAGGCATGGCAATAATATCCAACTTTTCCGTCAATATTTTCGGGAATGCGATCCATATGCATGCCCCGCGCAGGGACGTTCGCGGCAATAATCTCGCCTCCCATTCCAGCCGCTTTCCACTCATCCCAAGCCGTTTCCAAGAAGGTCAAATAACCCGGATCGAGTAAAGCGGTAATCGGCGCCATATCGACCGCTTCAGGTGCAACCACATCTAAAAACTGCCGTTTTCTCAAACGGTTAAGGATGTATTCAAGCCGCGACGGTCGCTCAAACGGCGTGACAAACTGCCCACCCGACAGTTCCGCTTGCGGAAAATGGAGCCTGTGATCTTCACTATAAAATACGCGCATATGAGGTACAGCCCTTCCAAGCCGATTCAGCCAACGTCGTATTCTAGCAGGCGTAGATGTATTGAAAATCCTTCATTTCGCAAGATCAATAACTTGTTCCTCCCCCAAAGCAATTTTAATCACCAGCGGTTCTATGTGACCGTCGACAATCAACATATAACCTTTGGGCGCGAGCGGAACTTGGAACCGTCGGTGGTGAAGCCAACAATATCAATGCGGGTTGCGATCCCTTGTGCCGCCAACGCCCTGAGTACCTCTTCGATGTAGCCGTCACCGGTCTTCTCACCGCCCGTCGAAACGCCGCAAGTACCTCAGAGATCGGCGTATGGGCAGATCAATTGCGCATGCCGGCTTCCAGTGGCGCAAGATAAAGCGGTATCGCCATTCGTGTCGAACAGATCAGGATGCGCGCGCCCATTCACGCCGATCAAGGCCGACTGCCTTCTCGATAGCCCTCGGTTGCAATGGGGATTACCTTCGGTTCGAGCGCGTTCGGTTGCTTATAGGCGCTGGTTTGCGAAATCTCGCCCCCTTCGCCAAGGATTGGTAGGCATCGTGTTCTTATTGTTGTTTGACCAATGGTTCGGCGGAACCAAACGCGATACTCGTGCAGAGACAGTTTTGCCAAAGAGCCCACGGCCCACCCCGTTTCAGAAGCCGTGAGCGTCACCATAGAAGGGACAGAACTGTCGTACCCGTCGATTGAGAACGTAAAGGGCAATGCGCAAAAACACAGGTCTGCGCCTAGGAGAACGCGGCCTTGAAGCCCCTCAATTTCCACACCAGATTAGTCGCAAAAAAAAGCAGAAGCACCCAAAATATTTGGGGGCGAACCTTCGGTTTTAATTGCCTTGGGTTGGAGTCTATAAGCTCTCGCAACTGTCGCCTGATTTTAGCGGGTCATTGTCACCGTACGCCAGCTTTTCACAGGCATGCCTCTGGCCACCGCCGACGTGTGAAAGATGCCGTACATCTGATCCACGCCAACCACCATCAGGCGTAACGTCATTTCCATCACCACGCCGTCCATTGATACTGTCGTGTGGCCGATCAGGCGGGCCAGTTTCTCGACGCCGCAGCCCATCAGCGTTTCAACATCCGACGAGGTCAGCATGGGCGCCGGAGCCCCGTCGTCGGCTGCGTGTTTCTCAAAACTCCACGCTGGCTCATCTGCCCAGAGGAACGGTATAGGAGCTTGCGCTTCGGGATGTGTACCAACCAGTTGCCCTGAAGGCAGCATTTCGATCTGCATCGTGTCGGTGTCGCCGCTCGCGGGGAAAGGCATCGTCATAGGACCCGCCACATAGAACCCCGCGTGGTGCTGAATTTTCCACGTTCCGACAAACAGCGCATCGACCTTCGCCCAAGCCTCTGGAGTGCCATAACCGCAAGCCACATCAGGCGCGGCCAAAACAGGCGCCCCCCATGAAGATGCCAAAAAAAATAGAGCCGGAAAGATGCGAAATACCTTCATTTTCAAATCCAGTGCAAAAGTCAAAAAAGGGGGCAATGTGTTCTAAATAGCATGAACATGTGGCTTTCCTATCCAAATAACTAGCCCCCGCAAGAACATAGCTTAGCAAATTTTCATAACTGGTAAGAAGTTACGACCACGACCAGAGTTTTTCCTGTTCGCCGTACGTCTTAAAATTCCGAATATTGAAGTGATGCCTCTGCCGCCAGTAGTGATTTCGCAACGGAAATCTAAGGAATGGAATCGACTAAGCTTAAGCTATCAGAAATTAGCACCTTGCCGCGGGCGAGAATGTCATTTGGCAAAGCTAACCCGTCGCCAACACATTCATTGGCCCAAAGATTTTGACGATCTGTACCACCGTAAAACATCGAAATTTGATCAGACTGCGGTGGGCTTTCGCGGGGGTTCAATAGTAATTCTGACGTCACTGGTCGCTTTGGGAACAGTCAGTTCGATCACATTTTTCTTCATCCAACCCGCCGCGCCGTCCAGTTCCCCGTCAATAAAATTAGTTGAGGGCCTGTCAGAGTTTTCTTATGTGACCGCTTTTTTCATAACGCTCCATATAAGATCCAGCTGTATCATCATCAAGCGACGCTGTGGCGCCAAAGTCCCGTTTCAGAACCGCCCGTTTGTGTCGTGAGCGCCTGATTTCTC
This sequence comes from Falsihalocynthiibacter arcticus, assembly GCF_000812665.2. GTDB lineage: Bacteria > Pseudomonadota > Alphaproteobacteria > Rhodobacterales > Rhodobacteraceae > Falsihalocynthiibacter > Falsihalocynthiibacter arcticus. The sequence continues at coordinate 2,628,192 of NZ_CP014327.1, read as the reverse complement.
TCCACCGCTAAACGTATTGTAAAGCCGCAAAGTTGAGCAAGCTTGCAATACTATGCAATCTCGCGCAAATTACCTTTTGGATAACCATTAGCGTGAAAAGCCCTAATTTACAGCCCGCTTTTCCGGGAGTTTTTAGACATCATGATCAAACACATTCTTTTAGCATCCGTTATCAGCCTGACGACGCCCCAGATTGCGGCGGCGCAGGATCAGCCGGTCAAAAAGACTTTTGCCCAGCAGATGGAGGAATCCGTTCAGCAACAGCTTGCGGACGAGGAAGCCCAACGACTTGCCCTTGAGGCCGCAAAACCAACAGCAGAAAGTATTGCTGCCGATTGCGAAGCCCAAGGCGACCTCGCTGTGCGGGGCTTAATCATGAGCCAAGATGGCTTGCCCGTGGAAGAGGCCAAAACGGCGATCTTGGCATCGCCCGAAGGTATCGGCGCGTTGGAGCCACTGGGCGCCAGTTATTTAATTGAGATGGTTTATACTTATCTTGCCAAAAGCACGCCCGAAGCAGTGAAGGCCAGAATCGTGGAGCAATGTTTGATTAGGTAAGGGCTGTAGGCGCGATCCTTACCTTCCGCGACATATTTCCAAACCCAGTGTTTTTCTCACGCACACTTTGAAAGGCCACATATGAAGCCCCACTTTTTCCTTGCCTCCGCAATCTGCGCGATACTTTTGACGGGAACGATCGCGCCTGCGGACGAGCTGATGTTGCCGTTGATACCCGAAAACCAGTTGCGCACCATTTTTGAGTTCGCCCCTGACGACGGTTTAAAAATGGCCGCGTGCGATGGAAGCCGCACGTTCACATGCACCTACATCTGGGGCGCGCCCGACGAAGATGACGCTCTGCGTATTGAATTGGGGGCAAAGCCTGATGGCAAAAGGCTTTATGTGATCGCAGCCCGCGCCGCGAGAGCCTCTGATTTTGATCGTGTGCTCGCAGTTTACAAAGACGCAGTTCCGGTTGCGGATTTGGGTGTCCAAGCCGTTTGGTCAGAAAAACGCGGGCAGTTGTCGATTCTCACTGCCGACAACAAGGTCATTCACGTCAATACCGACATGACCCAAAGCGATGATCAGAAAGCCGCCGCAATCACCATAGCCAATCTGGTGCTTGCGACTCCGTGAATTGAAATCAAATAAGCCGCGAGCGCATTGCCTAATAGGTTGGCAAACGCATCACGCCAAACCATTTACAGGAAGCTCACGGCGGCCTCGGGACCAATTGAGCGTCAGCATAGTTACCAAGATTGCCACCCCTACAATCTCGACCCGTAAATCTGGCCAGAAAACCGCAATCACACCTGGCACGATTAGCAACCGCTGCCATAAAACAATCGGTGCAAAAAGATACCCTTCAAGACAGGCGGCAAAGGCGGTGAGAGCAATAATCGCGAGAAAACCGCTCCAAATAACCAAGGGGATTGGTCCGCCAAGGATGATGCTTTCGTTGAACACCATGAAAAGCGGAATGAGGTACAGCCCCTTGGCAAATTTCCACGACTGAAGGCTGGTTTCCATCGGTTTCGAGCCTGCAATCGCGGCTCCCGCAAAGGCCGCGAGCGCCACGGGCGGCGTGACGTTACTGTCTTGCGAATACCAGAACACCACCAGATGCGCGATCAGAAGCGGCACGCCGAATTCCGATGTCAGCGCGGGGCCGACGAGGATAATCAGCACGATGTAGGCAGCGGTCACAGGCAAGCCCATACCGAGGACTAAGCTTGCGAGGAGCACGAGGATCAGCGCCAAAACGATGTTGCCACCCGAAAAGGCGATCATCATCGACGAGAATTTCAACCCAAGTCCGGTCAACCCGACAACGCCCACAATGATCCCTGCGACGGCGCAAGCCATCGACACTGCAACAGCATTTCGCGCGCCCAATTCCATCGCCTGCGCCGTTAAGGACAGCCCACGGCGACACAGTGCAACAAAGCCGTCCATCGTTGGTCGGTCGGTTGCGTAGCTCCACAACGCGCGGGCCGAAGCCGCTACGACCACCGATATAATAGCATAAAACCCTACCCGCATCGGCGAATAACCCGACACCAGCAACCATACCAATGCCACCAGCGGAAGCATGAAATGCCATCCGTCAGCCATCACCCTGCGCACACTCGGCAGTTCTTCGGCGGTCAGGCCCTTCATGCCCTGTTTGACCGCTGCGATATGGACCAGCAGATAGACCGCGCCAAAATAAAGGAAGGCGGGAAAAATCGACACCAGCACGATATCGACATAGGGAACCTGTGTGAATTCCGACATCAAGAACGCGCCCGCACCCATCAGGGGCGGCATGATCTGCCCACCCGTAGAGGCTGCGGCCTCGATACCGCCAGCCTGCGCGGGCCGATAGCCCAGTTTTTTCATCAACGGGATCGTGAAAGCTCCCGTGGTCACAACATTGGCGATTGCCGAACCGCTGATCGAGCCCATGCCGGCGGAGGCAATCACGGCAGCCTTGGCTGGCCCGCCCCGTTGCCGGCCCGTCGACGCGTAGGCCAAATCGATGAAGAATTTGCCCGCGCCAGTCACCTCTAGGAACGCGCCAAAAAGCACGAAGACGAAAATGAACGTGGCAGCCACACCCAATGGTAGGCCGAAAATCCCCTCGGCTCCGAGTGTCAGTTGGCTTGCCAAGCGGTCCAGAGTATAGCCCCGATGGTTAAGAATACCGGGCATCCAATCGGAGAGAAACGGTAACTCGCCACGGTTGCCAGCAAAGGCATACACAATGAAGGTCGCGCCGATAATTGTCATGCCAAGCCCCACGGCGCGACGCGCGCCTTCCAGCACAACCAGCGTCGTGATGACCCCGACAGTGATGTCAATCGGGCGCGAAAAAATCGAATTGGCGATAATGTCGATGTTCATCGGCAACCAAACGCCGACCAAAACTGCACAGAGGACGAGCGCGCCGTCGATAACCCAACCAAGCACGCCACGCACGCGATCTTGGCCGAAAACCGGATAAATCAAAAAGCAAAGCGCCAGAATAAATCCCAAATGGATCGGGCGCTGAAAAAAGAGACCAAGGGGCTGTAGCCCAGCGGCGTAAAGCTGAAACAGGGAGAGCAGGATGCCGACGATGGCTATCGCACGAAGCAAGAGGCGCGAGGTTGCCACAGTTGGCTGTGGCATGGGGGGGCGTTCTGCAAGATCGGTGGTCATCGTCGATTAGTTCCTTATTAAGGCAATGCGAACGCGCGCACGCGGAGCAACAGCCGAGAGCGAGACTTCAGTCCCGTCCATGTTAATTCGATGATCTACAAATCCCGCACCGGGACGTAGGATATAGGCGTTTGTGGGAACGGCCTCGTCGATATCTTCAATCCAGTAACCGCCCTGCCCGTCCGACACTTGCACGCCGCGTCCGGGGATATGGTCAAGTCCAGCGGCGAAATCCGGCAGATGAGCGCGCACCAAAACCATGCGGCCCCGCGATTTTCATAGCAATCCGATACCTCGAACCCTTGCACCGAATGGTGCCAAAGCACACACCACCCTGCCCCATCCGGGGCATCAAACACGGCAAGCGTTTCGCCAGTGTCTACTTGAGTCGCCGTCAGAGTATCGGCTTGGGCGACCGAAGCGTTAAAAGAAAGGAGGAGAGCGCAAAGCCCCCCTCCGAACCATGATATCATGGGCGCAATTCGTCAGGAACCGTCGCACCAATTTCCTCAAAATAGCGGATCGCACCAGGGTGGAGTGGGATCGGCGAGGCAGACAGAGCCAATTCAACGGTTGTCTGGTTGGCGGCGGGGTGAACCGCTTGAAGCTCTGCGATGTTTTCGAACATGGCGCTGGTGATCTGATAGGCAAGATCATCCGACATTTCCGACGACACAACCAAGACGTTTGGCACGCCAATCACGGACGTATCCGCATCGACGCCGACATAGGTTCCGCCCTTAAGCGTGGTCGCGGCAAAGACCGGATTGGCGGCGTCCGCTGCGGCCAATTCTTCGGCACCAAGTTCGATCAAAACAATATCGTTCGTGGTCGCAAGGTTGAGAATTGACGAGGTTGGCGCACCAACAGACCAGAAGCCAGCGTCAATATCGCCATTGGCCAGCGCATCTGCGGTTTCGTTGAAGTTCAGGCGCTGCTCGTCGATATCGTCATAAGAGATGCCGTTTGCCGTCAGAATTTGCTCGGCGTTGACCTCAGTACCGGAACCGGGGGCGCCGATGGAAATGCGCTTGCCGACCATGTCCTGAAGCGAAGTAATACCGCTGTCTTTCAGGGCCACGATTTGCACCATGTTTGCATATGCAACGCCAACTGCGCGTAGCATCGGAAGCTGTTGCCCCTCAAAGCGGCCCGTTCCAGTATAGCCCTGTAGAACCGTGTCGGCCAAAGCAAGCGCGACATCGGCATCGCCCGTAGCAATCAGGCCCATGTTCTCAACGGATGCGCCTGTAACTTCGGCGGTCGCGGCATAGCCGTCGACATGGTTGTTGATGATTTCCGCAAGGCCGCCGCCAATTGGATAATAGACGCCGCCGGTTCCACCGGTTGCAATTGAAAGCTGTTCCTGCGCGAAAGCAGGAGCGGCCATAACCAGCGTGGCAGCCGCGAGTGTCTTGATAAATTTCATAGTTTAGTCCTCCCATAGGTCCATTTTTGATTGCACCACCTTATGGGGGTGACGAGGACTTTCCAAGAGTGCTGTCAGACTAAATCGAACTCTTCTACATTAGGCCAATATTACTGCCCCAAATTGCGCGCGGATTATACATGCCCAAAGGTCACATGGTGACAGTCACTTTATTGAGCCCCACGGGAGCATCGGCGTTTTCGCCCAGATTTTGCGCCAAAACCTCAACAAAACTATAAAATGCTGTAATCTGTATCAACGGAAGTACGAGGGGATTGGTCACCACTGGAACAGGCAGGTTCATTTTTAGGCCCACAGAAGGAGAAATCGAGAACGCGGCTGCGCCTTTTTCACGCATAGCTTTGGCCGCCGCTTCAACGGAACTGCGAGAACGATCCTCAGGATCAAATAACAAAGCGGCAAATTTTCGGTCCGCAAGGACAACGGGGCCATGCAGCACCTCTGCCGAGGAAAAAACTTCAGCGTGGATGCGGCAGGTTTCTTTTAACTTCAGCGCCGCTTCGGCAGCAACGGCCAGTCCAGGACCACGGCCAACCGTGAAAACCGATCCAGCCCTTGCGAGGGCCAGTTCAGCTTTTGACCAATCGCAGGTTAGCGCGGCGCGCAGTACGTCAGGAAGGCCGAGCAAGGCTTTTTCAAGGTCTTTGTCTTGTGTAAAGCCCGCAACGAAACCCAAAATCGCAAACAAACTGCTCACGAATGATTTAGTCGCCGCGACCGCCTTCTCTGGCCCTGCGAACACTGGCAACACGGTTTGCGTGCCATGCCCAAGGGGGCTGTTCACCTCATTGAGAATTGCCAATGTGCTTGCTCCGCCCTTTTTGGCGGCCTCTTGCAAAGCGACAAGGTCAGGGCTTCCACCCGATTGCGAAATGGACAGGCAGATAAAATTATCCAACTTCAACGGGGTCTCGTAAATGGACGCAACCGAAGGGCCAATGGACGCAACAGGCAAACCCGTTTGAATCTCCATCACATATTTGAAGAACGTCGCCGCGTGATCCGAAGTACCGCGCGCGCAGGTCACAAACCCCACCGGATTAGACGCCGCAGCCTTGCGCCCAGCCTCCATGTACCCTGCGAGGCCTTCATTGATCTGACGGGCGATCACATCTGGGATTTCGCGGATTTCACCGGCCATTATTGTCTCGATTGGCTTATTCATCTCACGCTACTCCGGTGATCATAGAAACGATTTCGTTCTTGTCTGTCTTGGCTGTTTCGCGGATGCCAATTTGCTCGCCCCGACGCAAAACACAAATGCGATCGGACAGGCGAAAGACCTGATCCAAGCTGTGACTGATGATGAGAATTGCGAGATTTTTGGCCTTGAGGGCGGCAATTTGTTCTTCCACCCGCGCGGTTTCCGCCACCCCGAGCGCGGCTGTCGGCTCGTCCAACAAGATGAGTTTACTTGCCCACGCCGTCGCACGCGCAATCGCGATCCCTTGGCGTTGCCCGCCACTTAGCTCGCTGATTGTTGAGCCTGCGGATGGGATGCGGACATCAAGTTCGTCGACAAGGTCCTGTGACTCTCGCAACATCCGCGCTTTGTCTAAAAGGCCGAAAGGGGGCTTGGTTAACTCCCGCCCCAGAAACATATTCATGTAAACGGGCTGTTGGTCGGCCAAGGCGAGGTCTTGATAGACCACTTCGATCCCCTTGGCGCGCGCGGAACTTGCGTCGCTAAAACTCGTAGGTCTGCCGTCCAGAGAAATTTCGCCGGATGTCGGGCTGTAAACACCCGACACGATCTTAATCAGCGTGGATTTCCCCGCACCATTATCCCCAACAAGGGCCACGATCTCGCCTGCTTCAAGGTCAAGCGAGAAATCCTGAATTGCCACGACACCGCCAAAGGATTTGTGAATGTTTTTGAGGGAGAGAACTTTTGCATCGGGTGCCATTAGAGAGCCCTTTCTGGCCAACCAGTGACCTCGCCGAAAATGTTTTCTATTGTCGTGACTTTGGGGGTGCCCGTTGAGATGCCAGAGATACCTACGATATTTGCGCGCGTAACGAAGGCCTGCCCCCTAAATCCGAACACGACCGTATCGCCTGTTTTTGGTTTTACGGGTCCAGTTGCGTCAATCATCCCGTAATAGTCGATGGCGGAATAATCGGGAATTTCGACACTGGCCAAGGCCTTGCGTGCGCTTGTCGGTTCCGAAGAAACGATGGCCTGAACATCATATTTCGGGAACACCGGATCAATATAAAGACCGCCGCCGAAGCAGAACGCATTGCCGCCGTGATGGTGCGAGACCTCGCTAAGATAAAGCACGGCGGGGTTTTCGGGCAAATCCTCAACCGCGTGCAGCGGCGTCGTGCCATGCAGCGCATTTCCGGGTTCACATTGGGTCGCGCCCGCCTCGGCCAGTGCGGCCAGCATCACCGTGGAATTGGTGCCGGGGGCGTTTATTTCAATGTCGGAACGCCCCGCCGCCGCCAGCGCTTCGGAAGCGCGCGCAAGAGTTGCCAAATTCGGAGTTGTTTTGACTTTGCGGCTTTCTCGATCAAACAGGAGCGCAGGAAATGTGGTAATCCCTGCAAATGCTGCCCCTTCCATCGCGTCAATTTGATCTGCAACATTACAAATATCTGAGGCGGCAAACCCACCTTCGTGGCCACGATAAAACGTATCCCCTTCTGTTTGAATACGCGCCATCAAGTTTTGCACCCGTCCTGCCTTAACCGCTGCATTTGCCGCCTCGCGGGCCTTATCTTGGCTGAACACCGTCCAATAATCGGGCTGCAATTTAGCGGCGGCAAACTCGGCGTCACGCTGTGGCACTTGCACGAGATGACCGAGGTGGCCCGTTTTGAGACCCGCCCGATGGCAGGCAACGGCACAATCCATGTCAACGGCAACGGAGCGGTCAATCCCCCCACGCATAATCGCCTCACAGAACCCCGAATGGCGGCCAACCTGCTTGGTCATGGCAAATATTTTAAGGCCCAGCGCATTGGCGGTCGCCACGAATGATCTTGCGTTGTCTTCAATCGCGTCGAGATCGAGAACATAAGAGTTTGGCGGAATTGCACCTGACTGATGCAAGGCCATCGCGGCCTCAATGAACTGCGAATTTCTTCTTAAGAGTACGTCTAGAAACATCTTTCAAACCCTCACTTATCGGCTGCTGTCGCGGAGAGATACCGCCACGGCAAGGAGAATAATGAGCCCCCGAACAATCATTTGATTGGAAACATCGAGGTTCATGAGAATAAGTCCGTTGTTTAGCATTCCCATCATGAGTGAGCCAACGAGAGCGCCAATGACGGAGCCTTTGCCGCCCTTTAGGGCCGTGCCGCCAACGATGACCGCTGCAATGACCGTCATCAGATCACTTTCACCAAGCGTGTATTTTGCCGCTTGCAGGCGGCCCGCATAGAGCAACCCAGCCAAACCAGCTGTCGCGCCACAAATGGTCAAAACATAGAAGCGGATGCGGGGGACTTTGATGCCGGAAACTTGGGCCGCGCGTGGATTATCGCCAGTCGCCAATACATGTGCGCCAAAGCGCGTATTGCGATAAACCAGATGGCCAACGCCCACCGCAATGGCCGTCCAGATTACTAGTGAGGGGATGGAGAAGATCTTGCCAGACCCGAAGATACCCGTGAACGTTTCGTTCAAAACGGGGATCGAGCGCAGATTGGTCATGGACCGCGCGATCCCCGCAAAAAGACCCATCGTCGCCAAAGTCACAAGAAAGGACGGAAGCTTAAGATAGGCCACGAGAGCGCCATTCAAAGCGCCGATGAGGATACCCGCCCCCAAGCCCGCGATCACACCGACGGCCATGCCAAAACTTTGCATCGCGACCGCAGCAGAGAGTGCAGACACCGCAACAATGGACCCAAAACTCAAGTCGATTTCACCAGCGGATAAGGCAAAGACAAGGCCAATTGCCATAATGGTCGCAGGCGCGGTTTGCAGCAAAATATTCGTTAGGTTCCGTTGGGTTAGAAACCCATCGTCATGCAGGGTAAGCGCAAAGAAAATGAAGATTGCAACAAATCCGAAGTAGACAACCATTTGCTGGAAGTCAGCGCCGTTTAGTCGGGATTTTATATGTGTCATATCAGCCTTCCAGATGAGATTTGACATTGGGTCGAAGGCACCAAACGATGATTTCGCGTGAAGTGTTGCCAGCTTAATTTTAAGCCGACTTCACTTGTGGATTCCTGTTGGGGGTATCTCGTTTGCCGCTAGGCGAAGCGGTCGACGGCCCAATAACGACTGGACCGCCCGTTTTATTTTAGTTTGCGCTCAGGCTTTCTGGCGCTTCGATATGCAAGGATTTCATCCAACCTTCGGCGACATTGTCGGCCGTCACAGTGACTGCTGGGGCCACGATAAACGGTGGTACGTCTTGATCCAGCAGGTCAAGAATGGCCGCAGCAGCCATCACACGGCCAAGTTCATAGGCCTCGTCTGCAATAATCGCAGCAACGTTCCCACCACGGACCATGTCCAATGCAATCGGCTCGGACAAATCTAGGGTGACGATTTTAGTGGTTGAATTTCCGTTGGCCCGAAGCGACGCCAAAACACCCTCGGCTGGCCCCGCCCAAGTGACATAGATACCGCCAATGTCGGGATTACGAAGTAACATTGCGTTCGCAATATCTTCTGCACGCGCAGGATCGCTGATCCCCTGTTCGGCAATGATCGTGATATTCGGGTAGTCGTTTTCAATCGTCGCCTTAAACGCGTTATCCCTTTGATTTGTTACATAATATTCCGCATCGTGGAAAATCCAGCCAACAGTGCCCTCATTTCCCATCGCGGCGGCAAGTGCGTCTGCTGCTTGCTTGCCCATTTGGAACAAATCATCCGTTGCGATCGCCGCGTAGTCGGCGGGATGCTCATATCCCGAAGGTAGATTGGACAAGAACACAAGTTTCACACCCTCTTCCTTGGCCTCTTGGAAGGCGGCCGCTGATGTGACGGGATCTAGGGGGAGGGACAGAATGATATCCGGCGCTTTTACGAGGGCCGTTTCGATGTCGCTCCGCTGTTTCGCGGCATCAAAACCGGCGCTTGTCGTCGCAACAACCGTAATGCCAAAGCGCGTGAATTCATCGGTCGCCCCTGCCGTTACCGCATTTACGAAATCTGACTGGTCGTGCCAGAGAAGCGCGGCGGTATACGCGCCCGCGCGGACCGCCTCTACGCTGGAGTCTGGAACCACAATCGCCGATGACGGGGTTGCGGCTTCGCCTTGGGGACCCACTGTTTGGGCGGCGACAGGAAGTGCTGCCAGAGCAAAAGCTGCGCCAGACAGGACGTTTTTCAGTAAGTGTTTCATTGGTTTCCTCCATTTAATTTTGTTGACTCAGTTTTCGTTCCACAGAAGCGTGCGATAAAAAGTGCAAAGGCTCGGACACCCGCAAGATACTCGCTCACCGCGACGCGTTCCTCAAAAGTGTGGGCAATACTGATATCGCCAGGGGCGCAGTAAACCGTTGGACAGCCGATTTCATTCACGAGGAACGGGCTTTCCGACCAGTAAGGCGCTCCGCCGATTTCAGCCGTGGCCTCCCTTACTTCTGTGACGCATTTGGCGAGAGATTTTGCTGCGGGATGGTCGGGGTCGATCTCGACGGGCGACCCGCCAAAACGGTGATCGCGCCCAGCGGGATAGATGATATCGAAAGAGATACCGTCGTCGAACGCGACCCCCTTCACGACCGCTTCAAATTGCGCGACCGCATCGTCGAGGTTCTCGCCAGGGCGCAATTTTCGGATCAACGAAAGCTCACATTCGCCCGGGACAGCAATATAGCCGCCGCCGTTGATTTTCGTCACCAAAATGTCGGAAGCACCGACCAAAGGATGAGTTGGACCTTGGGCAAGCTCCTCGGCATGCTGCCAAAGTGCGGTGAGAAGTTGGTGTGTTGCCTTTAGCGCGTCGACCCCGTCTTGTGGCGTTCCAAAATAGGCGGACTTCCCTGTGATCGAAATCTCCGCGATGAAAAACCCGATCTGCGCGGTGTAAACATCCAATTTCGTCGGCTCAACATAGATGGCGAAGTCGGGTTTAGCTATTTCTCCCGTGGCGATGCGTTTCACCAAATCTTTTGCGCCAGCACTGACGCCCGTGTTTGGCTCGCCACTCTCCTCATCGCCGATAAATGCGAAAGAAACGGTGCCCGCCAATTGCACGCCAACAGTATCAAGGAGTCGTAAGGCCGCGAGGGCAGAACAGATGCCTGCCTTCAGGTCACAGGCACCTCGGCCCCAGATTTCGTTGTCGATAACGGGGGCGGAAAAAGGGTCTTCTTGGGGCTGCCCTTTCCAGTGTTCGGCCCAACCGCGCACATGAACAGTATCGGTGTGCCCGACGAACATAAGATTAGGGCCATCTGTGGTCCCCACCCGAGCGCCCCAAGTGTTCGGACGGTCGGGAAGGAAGTCGCCCGAAGCAGGCTTCAACCCTATCTGTGTCATCTCTGACATCAGGAAATCGACAAAATGGCCCTCATTGCCGGTGACACTTTCGCAACCGATGGCCCCACGAAGCAGCTCAATGTCGGCACCCGCATCTTGCTGGGCCTCAAGCTTGGCAATCAAACCAAAATCACTCATGCGACGTCCTCCTGATAGGTCTTCAGCTGTGGTGCAGGGATGATGATTTTCGCGCCCGGAAGCCCACCAGAAAATAATGCAACATGCAGCCGAGACAGCGCGATGGACGTGCCCCCAGCGAGCGCCGCGTGATTTCCAAGGGCGGAGACTTCAATCGGAATCTGTCGTGGGAAACACTTGCGAATTTCAGGCTCAATCAGCTTAGTGAATTCGTGGCGTGCGCCGATGGAACCGCCGATAACGACACATGCGGGGTCGACCACAGCAGCGATTGCCGCAATCGCCCGTCCAATATAACGTGCCGCTTGGGCCAACACTTTTTGCGCGACGGTATCACCTGCCAGTGCGGCATCAAACACCTCAGGGACGGATTTCTGGACGCCCGTTAATTCCAAATAGTGGCCTTTGATCGCGTTGGTTGCGGTCATGCGTTCCAGCGCGCCAACCTTCAAGCTTTCGGCCTCATATGGATCGGCACCAAAGGGCAGATACCCGATTTCGCCCGCCGCACCCGTTGCGCCACGCACCAACTGCCCGCCGATAACAAGGCCAGCTCCGATGCCCGTTCCAATCGACAAAAAGACCAAGTCGTCCTTTTCACCCTGATGCGTCATCCAATGCTCCCCTAACGCGGCTAGGTTCACATCGTTTTCCACCAGCACCTCGATCCCGAGACTCTCCTGCATCAAAGTCGGAAAATCGATAGCGTCGATCCCCGCAATGTTGGGCGCCATATTGATGTTTCCACTCGCCGAATCCAAAACGCCGGGAACGCCAACGACGGCAACGCGGATTTTATCGGTGCTAATGTCCAAATCCGACGCCGATTTATGAATAATTCGGCCAATCTGGGCAACAACATCCTTCCCGCCAGTTTGCACGGTGGGTTCCATGATTTCAGAAACAACCGCGCCAGAAAGATTGCAAAGCGCGACGCGAACCTTCGTCCCTCCAAGATCGACGCTTGCAACCAAGGCCGCCTCGGGAACGATTTCATAGACAACCGCCCGACGCCCGATGTTTCCCTCAGTGCGACCAACGGTTTGTACCCATCCGTCCTGCTCAAGCGAGGCAACAACTTCGGAAACCGTCTGCTTAGACAGGCCCGTCATCTTTGCGACACTCGCCCGCGAAATGGGCCCATAAGTCGTAATTGCCTGCACAACTGAACTCAAAGTCATCCTTCGGGAAATATTTGTTGGATCAATCATGGCGCATCCTATTAGTTCGTCTAGGCACCGAACTAATAGGGATTCGAAATTTATGTCAACGTTTTTTTGGATAATTTGGGGAAGGACTGACCAATTTGAACGCGTCTCTGCGAGGCTAAGACATCATTTTTCACATCGATGGCGGCCGAAGAACCAAACCATTTCAACGTTTTTTCATAAATTCCAAACAGCATCAGCGCGCGTGTTGAAGCACGCTACATTCTTCAACACATGACTATGCGCTATACGTGCGGTCTTCCAACGGCAGGGAATCAAATTCGGCATTAATCATCTCAAGGAGGATCTTTTCTGCGCGATTCATGCTGCGTTTGGCGTTGGTCAGCATATGAATATCCACGGCGGGCAACGATTTAAACGGGGGAACCTGCCACAGCAGACCTGATTCCACATCCTTGCGGGCCACATGTACTGGCAGGGTTCCAATTCCGATATTGGCGACGATCATACGGCGGACTTCTGGCAGGTTGGACGATAGCCCTTTGGGATCGGCGCGCATGCCCAACCGCCTTCGCAGATGCGCAACGCCAGACAGGGGACCGTCGATTTCATCGGTGTGAAAAGACACCGCATCTTCGTTTTTAAGCTCGGATGGGTCGATATCGTCGCGGCCATAGAGTCGATGCCGCGGACCACAGAACAATCCGAAATACTCACGATAGAGGTGGCGCGCCTCCAGACCCGCAGGCTGCTCATAAAACAGGCAAACGCCAAAAGTGACGCGATTTTGCTGAAGGTGGGTCATCACATCGGCGCTGCCCATGGTCGAAATCGTATAGCTCACACGCGGATAAAGCTCGTTAAACCGCGCTAAAACGGCGTCAAAATGCGGGGAAACAACGTGGCTTGCCACCGCGATACTAATCTGCCCCGTCACTTCATCATCAAGGCTGCTCATCAAATCCGGCAACTGCGAAACCGCGCCAAAAATCGAACTGGCCTCCGCGTAAAGGACTTCGCCCAAAGGCGTAACGCTGAAATGTCGGGGCGAGCGGTTCACCAGTTTGCGCCCAACAATATCCTCGAGTCGTTTCAGTGCCGCACTGATCGTCGGCTGCTTTAACCCCAAAAAATGCGCCGCAGGTGTGATTCCCCCCTCATCCACGACGACCATGAAAGTCCGCAGCAAATTCCAATCCAAGTTCCAAGGAAAGCGTTGTGCATTTAATTTAATCATAGAAGCCATCTATTTTAGGAATTGGAATTATCTATTTGCTCTATGCGACGGTACGGCGCAACCTGTGTTTCATAACGCCTTTCAACTGCGGCCCCTCGGGCACAGGAACAAGAGGCACAAAAACAACAGGGAGAACAGGAATGATGAATACACTGAACATTCTGCGCCGGAACGTCTTGATGGGATCAGTCGCACTGATGGGTTTAAGCTTTGCGCCGTTGGCAGCGAGCGCGGATGAACTTGCCGATATTCAAGAACGCGGTACGCTCAAGATTGCAATGAGCGGCCAGTATCCACCGTTCAACTTTGTAAACGAACAGAACGAAGTGGTTGGCTTTGACCCCGCAATCGGCACTGAAATCGCCAAGCGCATGGGGCTTGAAGTTGAGATCATTACAACCGCATGGGATGGCATCATTGGCGGCCTTCTTGCCAGCAAATACGACGCAGTCGTCGGCTCCATGTCGATCACCGAAGAGCGCGACAAAGTGATCGATTTTGTCGGTCCATATTACAGCACCAAACGGGCGATCTTTACCAAATCAGGTTCCGACATCACCACTGTCGCAGACTTGGATGATGCGAAAGTCGGCGTAACGCTCGGCGAGACACATGAGCAATGGGCCCGCGATCAAGGCTACAACATCAACACTTACAAAGGCTTGCCAGAGTTGTTGCTTGAGTTGGACAATGGCCGTGTGGACGCCATCGTGAATGACTCTATTCCAGTTATGCTCGCTATGAAGGCCGGTCAGTATGATCTGGCAACCATCAACGATCCAGACGCCGAGCCAATTGGCGCGGGTATCGCGATCCGTGAAGGCAACCCAGACCTCGCCGCCGCTATGCAAAAAGCGCTGGACGAGATGATGGCAGATGGCACTTACCTCGCGATTGCCGAAGAATGGGTCGGCGGCGACATCCGCTAAACTCAAAGTATCAACCAGCCTGCCGGTCAATTCCGGCAGGCCTCTTTCCCTGCTTCGAGGACTACTTTCGTGACAACGACTTACGGCCATTTGACATGGGAAAACGTGCGTGATGCCGACAAGGATCGCGTGGTTATTCTGAATGTCTCCGCCACCGAGGATCACGGCCCCCACATGCCGCTTGATACCGATACGGTGCTGGGCATGGCCGTGGCAGAAGGTGTCGCCAAAGCCGCGCCGGACGAGGTTTTCGTCATGCCGCCCGTGGCTTACGGGTTTAACGAGCATCACAAAGATTTCCCCGGTGTTATCTGGATTCAGCCCGAAACCCTGATCGCCTTCGTTTGCGACATCACCAAATCGCTCGCCCATCACGGGTTTCGCCGTATCCTGCTGCTAAACTCGCATGGCTCGAACCATTCGGTTCTGGACCTTGCCGCGCGCAAAACGGTGATCGATACGGGGATTATCTGTGTCTCGGCTTCCTACTGGAACCTGATGTCGGCGCGGATCAACGAGGTGCGCAAGTCCGAAATTGGCGGAATTGCCCATGCGGGTGAATTTGAGGCCGCGATGTACATGCATTTGCATCCGGAGCGTGTGCATATCGAGAAATCTGTGCCGCAAAACCTGCATAATCCCGACAGCAAATTCTTCAACCTTGACCTTGCTGGAAGTGGTGGCGGGGCGATGTTGATGCGCTGGTGGTCCGAAGTGTCGCCGGACGGCACCATGGGCGACCCGACCGTCGCCGATGCCGAAACCGGCAAGCGTTTTCTGGACGCGGCGATTGAGGAAACCACAGCCTTAATCCGCGAGATTCGTGCGTTGCCGATCCTGCCGCGTCAAGACCATCACTGAGTTGAAAGGCTAAAGATTTGGACATCGACCTCATCCTGCGTGTCTACCCGTTCTTCCTCGAAGCGGCGTTGGTAACGATAGAACTTTCAATCCTGACAGCCCTTCTGGGCCTCACCTGCGGTGCCTTTGGCGCTGCAGCGCGTCTATCGCGACTGGCCGTACTACGTTGGATCGCGGCGGCCTACGTCAGCGTTTTTCGCGGCACACCGGCCCTCATCCAAATTTTCATCCTCTATTTTGGTGGCCCCCAGATCGGCATTCAGCTCGACTCATTTGCGGCCGGAACCATCGCTCTGGGAGTCAACATTGGCGCCTATATGACCGAAACCATCCGCGGCGCCATCGTATCCGTCGACAAGGGCCAGACCGAGGCCGCGCGCACCTTGGGCATGAGCCGCAGCGAAACGATGCGCAAAATCATCTTGCCACAGGCCGCGCGGATGATGATCCGCCCACTAGGTGTGAACATCAACGCGCTCATAAAGGGAACCGCGCTGGTTGCACCCATTTCGGTGATCGAACTGACATATACGGCGCAACGCTTTATAGGCTCCACCTACAAACCCTTCGAGATGTTTTTCCTTTCGGGCCTTCTTTATATGGTGATTATCTATGTGGTCGGTCAGGGCATCAACTGGCTCGACCGTCGGGCGCAGATCGTATGAGTAGCGTAAACACAACAACAGGAGGCCGTCATGGGGCTTGATTTTTCAGTCGTACCCAGCTACTTCGGCTTGCTCCTAATGGGGGCTGGTTGGACCGTCGCGATCACCATTTGCGCGGGCATCCTCAGCTTTGTCGGCGGCATCGTTTTTGCCGTTATCGCCCTCTACAGCCATTGGACCCTGCGCCTGCCCGTCCGCGCCTTCGTGTGGCTCTTCATGGGCACGCCACTTTTGCTGCAACTGTTCTTGATCTATTTCGGCCTGATCCAGGTCGGCATCGACCTGCCCGCTTTCTTGGCTGGGGTCATCGGGTTGGGGCTGCACTTTGCCGTCTATAATTCCGAATTGATACAGGTTTCGATCCTCGCGGTGGACAAGGGCCAATATGAAGGCGCACGCACCCTTGGCCTATCGCGCGGCCAGACCCTGCGCCGTGTCGTGATTCCGCAAGCGGTACACGCCGTCATCCCGCCGATGGGCAACAACATGATCGCCCTTCTGAAGGACTCGGCACTGGTGTCAGTGATTGGGGTTATGGAACTCACGCTTGCGGCTCAACAGGCCATCAGCCGCACCTACCGCCCGTTCGAATTCTACCTCGCAGCGGCTTTTTGCTACTACATTATTAACCTCGCGTTAGAGGCGGGATTGCGCCGTCTTGAACGCCGCATCGCCGCTTCGCGCTGAGACAGGAGAGTCCGATGACCAAACAAGCCTTCGTCACCATTAAAAACGCGGCCAAAAGCTACGGCAAACTAGAGGTGCTCAAGGATATCAACCTCACGGTTGAGCGCGGCCAGATCGTCGCCATTATCGGTCCTTCGGGGTCTGGGAAATCCACGTTGCTGCGCGCGATCAACGAACTTGATCCGCTCTCGTCGGGCGAAGTCTGGCTTGAGGATGTACAGATCAACAAGAAGCTGCCCCATCGCCAATATGAGGCCCACGTCAATCAAGTACGCCAGAATATCGGCATGGTTTTCCAACACTTCAACCTGTTCCCGCACCTTACTGTGCGAGGCAACATCACGCTCGCGCCGCGCATGCTCAAAGGGTTGTCGGAGGATGCAGCCAACAAACTAGCCGAGGAACAATTGGCCAAGGTTGGCTTGCTGGAAAAGGTAGACGAATACCCCTCACGGCTTTCTGGCGGTCAAAAACAGCGCGTGGCGATTGCGCGGGCGTTGGCGATGGAACCCAAGGTGATGCTGTTTGACGAGGCGACTTCGGCGCTTGATCCCGAACTGGTCGAAGAGGTCAATCTGGTGATGAAGCAACTGGCCGAGGAACACATGACCATGATCATCGTGACCCATGAGATGGATTTCGCGGCCTCGGTTTGTGATCGTGTACTGTTTATGGATCAGGGTGTGGTGGTCGAAGAAGGTCCACCCTCGGTGATCTTTAAAAACCCCGAACATGAGCGCACCCGCAATTTTCTCCGCAAACACCTTAGTCGTTGAAGGCAGGCCCCACATGAGCAATCTGTTCTACCAGACCAAAGCGCCCCGCCCCACGCTCGCCCGCGCCGAAGGCATCTATATGTGGGACACTTCTGGCAAGCGTTATATCGATGGGTCGTCGGGCGCGATGGTCAGCAACATTGGGCACTCAAACCCTGCGGTTCTTGCGGCGATGCGCGCGCAGATGGACAAGTCTACGTTCGGCTACAGACTGCATTTCCAAACCGATGCCAGCGAAGCATTGGCCGACAAGGTTGCGAGCCTGACGCCCAAAGGGCTGGACCGAGTTTTCTTTGTTTCGGGCGGCTCAGAAGCTGTAGAAAGCACGCTGAAACTGGCGCGCCAGTATGCGCTCACTCAAGGGCAGGCGCAGCGCACAAAGGTTATTTCGCGCTATCCGAGCTATCATGGGTCCACACTTGGGGCGCTCGCGATTACGGGCTATGCGCCCATGACCGCGCCGTTTGATCCAATGATGCATGCGATGCCGAAAATCCCCGCGCCCCGCGCCTATCTTGACGGACTCGATCCCACGGATACGGCAACTGGGCTGCATTATGCCAATATGTTGGAGGCCAAAATCCTTGAGGAAGGCCCCGCGACAATTCTTGCCTTTATCGTCGAACCCATCGGTGGCGCGTCAACGGGTGCCTTGGTGCCACCTGCGGGTTATATGCAGCGCATCCGTCAGATTTGCGACCAATACGGCGTCTTGCTCATCCACGACGAAGTGATGACGGGCGGCGGGCGCACGGGGCGATTTTTTGGCGCGGATCACTGGGACGTAACGCCCGATATCATTGCCCTCTCCAAAGGATTTGGCGCGGGATACGTGCCCCTTGGCGCGATGATCGCGCGCAATGACATCGTTGAGGCGGTGATGAATGGCGACGGTTTTATCCACGGCTATACCTACGCCGGAAACCCCTTGGCCTGCGCCGCAGGACTGGCCGTTTTGAACGAAATCGAACAGCACAGCTTGACCGAGAATGCGGCCCAAATGGGCGACGCACTTAAAACCCGCTTAGAGGCTATAATGCAGCGCTATCCCGTCATTGGCGATGTGCGCGGAAAAGGATTGCTGCTGGCGTTCGAACTGATGGCGGATCGCGCCACCAAAGAGCCCCTGCCCGCCGCATTTAATGCCCACAGCCGACTGGTAGATATCGCCTATGACAACGGATTGATCATCTATTCCCGCCGCACCCGTGGCGGTATTGCGGGCGATCATTTCCTTGTCTGCCCCCCAATGATCGTGACCGAACCGCAACTCGATGAAATTACCGATATACTGGATCAATCGATGCAACAGTTGATGGCAGAGATGCCCCATTCAGTCGATCCAACGTCATAAAGGAAAGTCCAAATGTCGAAAATCATTATCACCTGTGCCATCACGGGCTCCATCCACACGCCTTCCATGTCACCCTATCTGCCAATCACGGCTGACGAGATCACCGAACATTCAATGGGGGCGGCCGAGGCAGGGGCTGCGATTTTGCACCTTCATGCCCGCGACCCAGAAGACGGGCGCCCGTCTGCACAGCCCGCACATTTTCGCCCATTTCTGACCCGCCTCAAGCAAAACTGCGACGCGGTTTTGAACATCACGACCGGTGGCAATGCGAATATGACGCTGGATGAACGCCTCGCTGCCCCCCTTGATGCAGAACCAGAGATGTGTTCGCTCAACATGGGCTCGATGAATTTCGCGTTGTATCCCGCCGCCGCGCGGATCACCGACTGGAAGTTTGCTTGGGAAAAGCCCTTTTTGGAGGACTCCGACGATCTGGTGTTCAAAAATACGCCGCGTGACATTGCCCACGTCCTAACGGTAATGGGCCAAGAACGCGGCGCGCAGTTTGAGTTTGAATGCTATGACGTCAGCCATTTGTACATGCTGCGCCACTTTGTCGACCGTGGATTGGTCAAGGCGCCGTTATTCATCCAATTCGTGTTCGGCGTTTTGGGTGGAATTGGTGCTGACCCCGAAAACCTGATCCATATGAAGCGGATTGCCGACAAACTGTTTGGCGACACTTACACCTTTTCAGTGCTGGCCGCCGGACGGCACCAAATGCCCCTGATTACCATGTCGGCGGCGATGGGCGGGCATGTACGCGTCGGACTTGAGGACAGCCTAATGATTTCGCGCGGCAAACTGGCTAAAACCAATGCCGAACAAGTGAGCAAAATCCGCCGCATCGTCGAAGACCTTGGGCGCGAGGTCGCCACCCCAACCGAGGCGCGCGCAATGCTCGCCCTCAAGGGCAGCGATAGAACGGCCATTTAGGCTCTTCTGCTCCGCTGGCGAAAAATCGGCGGCAACGCGCGAAAACAATAATTTTGGACGACTTCGGGCAAACGCCCAGAAAGGCGAGACATGAAAGCCATCTTTGACGAGCGCCAATGGAAACATGATCCAAAGCATTTCCTGCTCAACGGCAAGCTATCGCCCAACCCCGAACAACCTGAGCGGATCAAAGTTCTGCACGCAGGCGCCCAAGCCGCAGGCTGCGATTTCGAGGCCCCAAAGGACGCAGGCCTCGGCCCGATTGCGGCAATTCATTCGCCCGAATACCTGAGCTTCTTGCAAACCATCTATGACCGCTGGCAGAAGATTGACGGCGCAGGCGACGAGGTGATCCCCAAAATCCACCCCGCTAACCGCTCCGACAGCTATCCTGAGTCCGCCGAAGGTCAGTCCGGATTCCATCAGGTTGACGGCTCCTGCCCCATTGCTTCGGGAACGTGGGAGGCCGCTTATTGGTCTGCCCAATCCGCAGTGACGGGGGCCGATGCGATGCTTGGCGGTGCCCGCGCGGCCTATGTGCTTTCGCGCCCCCCCGGTCACCATGCCTTTGGCGATCTCGCGGGCGGATTTTGTTTTCTCAACAACTCGGCTATCGCGGCGGAACGCTTGCGCCTTGGGGGTATGCGACCCGCGATTTTGGATATCGATGTGCATCACGGCAATGGCACACAGGGTATTTTCTATGAGCGTAATGATGTTTTGACCGTATCGACCCACGCTGATCCCGCGCGATTTTACCCCTTCTTCTGGGGCCATGCCCACGAACGCGGCGCGGGAGCGGGCATGGGCTACAACCTCAATATACCCCTTGCGCGCGGCACCAATGACGACGAATTCCTAGCGGCGTTGGAAACTGCGCTGACCCGCGTGCGCGCCTTTGGGGCAGATGTGGTGGTTATCGCCCTTGGGCTGGACACCTATATCGGTGATCCCTTCAAGGGGTTCGCCGTGACGACGCCCGGATTTGCACGCATCGGCGCGGCGCTAGCAGAATTAAATCTCCCGACGCTCTTTGTTCAAGAGGGCGGCTATCTGTGCGACGAGTTGGGCCACAACCTAACGAGCATATTGAATGGATTTCAAAACAAATGACCCAGCCTGATATCATCGTCATCGGTGGCGGCATTGCCGGGGCCAGCGCGGCCGCGATGTTGGCCAAAGACGCGCGTGTTGTGTTGATTGAGGCCGAGCCACAGCTTGGCTATCATTCCACGGGTCGCTCTGCGGCGATCTTTATCCGCAACTATGGCAACGCGGTTTTGCGCGCGTTGAATGCCGCTTCTGCTCCTGTTCTGGAAACGCCTAGCGAGATGTGGGACACCTCCTTATTATCCCCACGCGGCCAAATGCTTATCGCGCAAGAGAGCGAAACCGCAGTGCTGGAGGCCTACTCCGAGGGAGCGACGGGCCTTGAACGTTTGACCGCCGCCGAGGCCGTCGCCCTTGTGCCCATTCTCAGACCCGAACGGATCGCGGCTGCGGTTATCGAGTGGGACGCGCAGGATATTGACGTGGATCGCATGCTTCAAGGCTATGCGCGCCTGTTGCGTAACCGCGGCGGCGAAACCGTGACGGGCGCCCCCGTAACAGGCATCACCCGCAGCAAGGGCAGTTGGCAGGTGACGACCCACAACGGCACATGGTCTGCGCCCATCGTTATAAACGCCGCAGGCGCATGGGCAGATATCGTCGCGGGCATGGCGGGATTGGCCCCAATTGGGTTGATGCCAATGCGCCGCTCTGCGGTCTTGTTAAAAGCGCCCGACGGGCACAAAATCGACAACTGGCCCCTGTTCGCATCGGCATCCGAAAGCTGGTATGCCAAGCCCGACGCGGGGTGTTTGTTTGTTTCACCAGCCGATGAAGACCCCGTAGAACCACACGACGCGTGGCCCGATGACATGGTGCTTGCCGAAGGCTTGGACCGATTTGAGCAGGCCGTCACCATTCCCATCACACGCCCTACTCATAGCTGGGCGGGCCTGCGCAACTTCGTGGCCGACCGAACCCCCGTTGTCGGCTTTGATCCCACAGCGGAGGGCTTTTTCTGGCTCGCGGGGCAAGGCGGATACGGCGTTCAAACGGCCCCCGCACTTGCTACAATTTGCGCCGCACAATGCCTAGAACTTCGGTCGCCAATGGACGATAATATCCTCGACGCCCTCTCCCCGGACCGATTCCGGACAACATAAAGGAACTATTAGAATGAGCACGATTACACGCCACCATGTCGGCCCAAGAATGAGCCAAATCGTTACCCATAACGGCACAGTTTATTTGGCTGGTCAGGTCGGAAAACCAACAGACGACGTCGCCCAACAGACAAAATCCTGTCTCGAGCAAATCGACACGCTTTTGGCCGAAGCGGGTTCCGATAAGACCCGCATGCTTCAGGTTGTCATCTGGTTGGCAGACATGTCCGATTTCGCCGCGATGAATGCGGTTTGGGATACTTGGGTGCCAGAAGGGCATACACCTGCCCGCGCCACTGGCGAAGCGAAGTTGGCGACGCCAGACCATTTGGTCGAATTCATCGTCACGGCCGCACAAAACTAAGAGCACACCCGAAGGCAACGGCGTCTCACGTGGAGGAGACGCCGTTGCCCTTAAAGTCAGGCAGCCCCATCGAGCCAAATCGGATTAGACCAAGCACGCTTTCCGTTTTCATCGACAACCGTGACGCGAACCCACGGTGAATCTTTCAAGCGGCTCAATGACAGGGTTTCGCCAGTCATTTTATGACCATGCAGGGTTGCCGTTGACGTGCCTTTTCCTTGAATAACGATCGTCGCTGCCGCAGAGCAATCGACTTCGACACCACCTTCAATGAAGCGTATATCGTGAATTTCGGGCCCCGTGCTGGAATAATATGCGCCCGCCTTCAGGGATGTCAAAAGCGCTTCGGGCGTGTTTTCCTCCGCCTTGACCATGACCCAGCCGCCAAAATGGTCCGGTGTGTTGAAATGGGCGTCATCAGCGGCAATCAGATTAAGGCGACGTCCTTGGTTCAAAAGATGTTCCAAAATCAAGAACCCCTCGCCGCGATCATTATCGACAACGCACCCGTAATTATAGGCTTCGACGGCATGCGCCGCCGTGATCGAGCGCGCATCGGCCTCTGACATTCCCGACCAATGCGGATGTGCAATGGCCACGAATGCGCCCGCATCTCTCGCGCGCTGCGCGATGCTTGCTGCGGATTCAGACCCATCGACCGATTGAAAGTGCGGTGCATGTGGCGCGGTAAAATCAGCGGGAAGACCGATGCCCAACAGGTGCCACAGGTTGCCGTTTTCCATCGTACCGGTGTGCATCTCTGCCCCAATAAGAGTCGTGAAATCGGCGTTGCGACACTCTGTGGTGTCCGTGATCGGATAGTCAAACAGTCCAACGAAATGGTCCGTCAAGGCGATGAAATCATAACCTTGCGCCTGATATCTTCGGCAGACCTCCTGAGGAGAAAGAATGCCATCTGATCCGGTGGAATGGGTGTGTAAGTTCCCGCGAAGGAACCGACCGGGCGTTGTGAAAAAGCTAGTTTGCATGATTTTGGCTTTCAAAGTCTATTTGTGGTCAACGCGGATGGGAAAGGACTATCCCCCTTCAAGCGGAGGATTGAACCAAAAAATATCCGTTATTCTATCGGTGCGAAAAAGGCCTCTGTGCGGTTGGTTACTTCCGCCCATAACCGGTCGCCATAAGAGAAATGCCACCATTCATCAGGATAATTCACCATTCCCGTGGCCTCCATCGCCGCAACAAGCATGTCGCGGTTTTTACGGAGCTCAGACGAAACCGGCCAGTTGGTCGGAGCCACCCCCGAGAGCCCCTTCATGGCACCGCCAAACTCCAATTCTGTGCGATCTGCACGCGCCAGTTTTACGTCAACGGCCGCTCCTGCTTGATGCCCACTGCCAAAACCATCGGGTGGAGAAACCCAACGTGCAGCCTCGGTATATATCTGTGCATCGCTCCAGTCGGGGTTGTTTTGGGTAATGTTGGCAAGAACCGGCTTCCACAATTCCCACTGTCGGGTGCGGGTGCGGAAGGCGTCAAACACCATGAGGCACAGCCCGTCCGGCAAGGCTTCCGAGCAAGCGACGACTTTGTCGTGAACAACGCGTCTTATGCGCCAATCATCCGTTTCCAATGGATTTAGGAACAAGCGGTCCGTCTCGACAAATGTCACCAAATCAACGGGGTTTTCGCATTCAGTTACTGTGATCATATTGTTAGATCCTTTGGTCCGCATCTAGTCGTAAAATAGCTACAAAATCTGGCTCAGAAATTGCTGTGTGCGTTCATGTTCGGGATTTTCAAAAAACGCCTCGGGGTTGTTGCGTTCGACAATGTCGCCTGCGTCCATGAAAATCACTTCGTCTGCGATTGTCCGCGCAAAGCCCATTTCATGTGTGACCACGATCATCGTCATGCCGGTATCGGCAAGGTCGACCATCACATCGAGCACCTCTTTGATCATTTCCGGATCCAACGCCGAGGTCGGTTCGTCAAACAGCATAATCTTTGGATTCATGCACAGGCTGCGAGCAATCGCGACGCGTTGCTGTTGTCCACCGGACAGCTGGCCGGGGTATTTATCCGCTTGTTCGGGGATTTTAACCCTCTCCAAATAAGTCATCGCGGTTTCAATCGCTTCAGATTTGCTCATTTTGCGAGTCCAGATCGGCCCAAGGGTTAGGTTTTCCAGAATGCTCATATGCGGAAACAGGTTGAAGTTCTGGAACACCATACCGACCTCTGTGCGGATATGTTCAAGGTTTTTCAAGTTCTTACCTAGTTTGATCCCATCAACGATGATGTCGCCTTCTTGGTGCTCTTCGAGCGCATTGATGCATCGAATAAGCGTCGATTTACCGGACCCCGAGGGGCCACAAACGACGATCCTCTCGCCCTTGTGCACCGTCAAATCGATATCCTTGAGAACATGAAACGCGCCGTACCATTTATTCATCTTTTCGATTTCGATGATGACTTCGGTCGAGGCGGCCGACTTAAGGTGCGCCTGAGAAAGTTTGTTTGTCATGGGATTTTCCTTAGCGCGCGGATCAATGCTGGTCACCGGCTGAGAGTTTCGTTTCCAGATGGCGGCTATATTTTGACATCGAGAAGCACAGAACGAAGAACAACATCGCCCCAAAAATCAGGGGTTCTTTGTGAAGGCCCAGCCACGGTATGTCCTTGCTGATGGACCGCAGCATCCCAAGGATGTCGAACAATCCGATGATCGACACCAGCGTGGTGTCTTTTAACAAACTGATAAAGGTACCAACGATGTTGGGGATCATATACTTGAGCGCTTGCGGCATGATGACCAGCCCAGTTGTGCGCCAATAGCCAAGCCCGATGGTATGAGCCGCCTCGTATTGGCCTCTCGGGATTGCCTGAAGCCCAGCGCGAACTGTTTCGGCCATATAACAGGCGTTAAACAGAACAACCGCGATGATAACTTGCACCAGTTTATTCAGGACAAAACCTTCTGGCATGAACAGCGGGAACATGGTGGTGGCCATAAACAACACGGTTATCAGCGGCACAGAGCGAAAGACTTCGATGAAACCCGTGCAAAGGACACGGACCACCGTTAGTTTGCTGCGACGTCCCAGCGCGAGCAGTATCCCTCCGGGCAAGGACGACGCGATCCCGATTCCCGCAATCACCATAGTTAGGAATAGCCCACCCCATTGGGTCCAACTGACCGCTTCAGCCGTCCATTGCATTTGCCAGAGAAACACCGCAACAAAGACAAACAGAACGATGGCAAGCAACACATTACGCTGAGTACGGCCTGACGCTTGGGCCTTTCCGAGAACCTGCAAAAGAAACTCTTTTAGGGAGGCGCGTGTCGTTATCCCTATGAGCATGTTCGAAGTATTCGCGATCAGCGCAACGATAGCGCCACTCACCATGAGCTGGGTCAGCAGGCCTTTTTCGCCGCCCGCAAACAAGTAGCCCGCTAGGAAGGGGTAAAACACAACCACTCCGGCGCCGATCAAGACTTTGCCTTTGACACGGCTCATCCATAACGGGGCCATCCACAGGACAAGCAAAACTGCTCCGAGATTGATCCGCCAAATCTGTTCCCGCGGGTAGCGACCGTAAAAGATGTTGTCGAACCAGTCGATAACTCCCGCCCAGCAAGCGCCTGATAGGCTATTTTCAAAGCACTCGCGCCGACTGTCCGCGATAAATGTCGCGTCCGTCACGCCCCACGCCCAGAGGCCCGTGACCGTGATGTAAACAAGGTAGGCCGTGACCACAGTCAGGATCGCATTGAACCAAGAACTGAACAGGTTTTTGTGCATCCAGCCGATGATTGAGCGTTCGGCAAGAGGGGCGGCTCTGTCTGGCGTTTTTATCGGGGTGATTATAGCCATATCAACGCTCCACCAGCTGTACACGTTTGTTGTAGATGTTCAGAAGACCGGAAATCGACAGGCTGATGACCATATAGAACGCCATCGTCATCCCGACCAATTCCACGGCATGGCCAATTTGGTTCAGCGTGGTTTGCATAAAGAGGGAGACGATATCGGCATAGCCAATGGCGATGGCCAACGATGAATTTTTCACCGTGGTCATCCATTGCGAAATCATGGGTGGCACAATTGCGGGCATCGCTTGTGGGATGACAACCATGGCCATAACCCGAGCAGGTTTTAGGCCAATCGAAAGGGCCGCTTCCTTCTGCCCCTTACTCACTGACAAGATACCGGCCCTTACGGCCTCGGCGATTTGCGCCGCGTGATAAATGCTCAGCGACACAATCAACGCGAGAAAGGCGGGAGGCAAGCTGGTTCCGCCAGCAAAATTGAAGCCCTGAAGCGTTGGCATGTCCCAGCTAAGTGGTCTGCCCGTAAGGATGAAAACGGCACTCGGCAGCAAAACCAACAATCCAAGCGAAGGAATAAGCGTTTTGGTTTGCTTGCCGCTGCTCTCTTGCAATTTGCGCGCACGCCGTCGCAATAAATATACGCCCGCAAGCGCAACGCCGAGTGCAACAAGGGTCATCCAGAACAACCCGCCCATAATCGGCGTCGCCATATAAAGACCACGATTGTTCAGGAGCAGCATCTTGGCACCCAATGAAAGGTCAATCGTCATCTTGACCGCCGGTAACACAGCAAACACGCCAATATACCAAAATACGATTTGGATCAGCAGCGGCGTGTTACGGAAGATTTCAACAAATGACAGGGCAACCTTTGACACCAGCCAGTTATTTGACAGCCGCAAAACGCCCACCAAAAACCCTAATGCGGTACTGAGAATGATTGCCATAAAGGATACGAGCAAGGTATTGAGCGCCCCGATCACAAAGATCCGACCGTAAGTTCCCTTGCCGGGGGTATAATCTATCAGCTTGAAATCAATGTCAAAACCGGCCGTCGTGTTCAAAAAACCAAAGCCCGTGCTCATGCCGCGCGCTTGAAGGTTTTGGGAGGTGTTCGTGACCAGATACCACATCAACAAGCCAAACAACCCGGCGGTAATAAGTTGGTAGAATACCGAACGAACGCGTGCGTCGTGGAAAAAGTCGAAGGTCTCTTTCGGCTTGGCGCGCTTTAAACCCGTCTTTGGTGCGGCGTTGTTCATTTGTGTCCCCGTTACGATATCTGCAATTATTTTTGTCGGAAGTGGGTATGGAAGAAGGAGGGGACGCCGATGAAATCCACCGGCGTCCCCCTCTATTTATTAGCGCATGGGGGGCGAATACATTAACCCGCCATCAGTCCAAAGCGCGTTCAGCGTACCGGCACGGTCGATCCCGATGCCCAGCTCGCCGCCGCCCATGTAGGCCTCATAAAGTTCGCCGTAATTGCCGACCTGTTTGATGATGTTGTAAGCCCAATCAGGCTCTAGTCCCAACCCTTCGTTCAGGTTGCCTTCGGCTCCCAGCATGCGAAGAACATTTGGGTCTGTCGAGGTCGCCAGCATCTCATCGACGTTAGCTTGGGTAATGCCCAATTCTTCGGCGTTGATCAGCGCGAAAACGCTCCAGCGCACGATATCGGCCCATTGGTTGTCGCCATGACGTACTGCAGGAGCGAGCGGTTCTTTTGACAGGGTTTCAGGCAAGATCATGTGATCAGAAGGCACTGGGAAAGACGCGATATTGCCTGCCATCGAGGATTTGTCACCCGTCACCGCATCACACCCACCATTCAGATAAGTATCGTCGCGAACGTTGAAGTCTTCAAAGGTAACATTTGAAATGCCAAGATCGTTGGTGCGGCTGAAGTCCGTTAAATTCAACTCGTTAGTGGTACCGGTGGTCACGCAAACCTTGGCGCCTTTCAGCTCCAGCGCGCTGGTAATGCCGCTATCGCGACGAACGGTAAAGCCTTGTCCATCATAGAAGTTGGGCGGCAGAAAATCGATGCCCAACTGGGTGTCACGCGACAGTGTCCATGTTGCCGTGCGCGACAACATATCGCTTTCGCCATTTGCCAAAGCGGTAAACCGCGCTTGGCTCGACACAGATTGAATTTCCACTTTTGTGGCATCGCCGAATACGGCGGCAGCAACGGCTTTGCACATCGCAACGTCAAGCCCGTACCAAACGCCTTCACTGTCGAGGTTATAATACCCTGCCGAAGGCGGCCCAACCTGGCAACGCAGATTTCCGCGTTCTTTGACAATTTCCAAAGTGCTCTCAGCCGAGGCAACAGAAGCGCCCATGACGGCAACTGTGCTTAGAGCTGCAAGCGTCACAATTTGAGATTTTCGTTTCATTCCGTATTCTCCGAGTTGGTTGCGTTTTGTTGGACTGTATTGGCGTTACGGCAAAGCCGTCCAATGCCGATGTCAGCGCGCCTCATGCAGGAAACGCATCGGCCTTTGATGCAATGCACAATTGGTATGAAAACGACGAATCCCGAGATGCCGCGAGACGCGCGCATTCCGCAAAACCTTGAGAAAACCCTTCGAATTTAGGTAACAGAACCTACCTGCTTCTCAAGTAAGGCCCGCCAGAACGCGGCGACTTTCGGTTCGTTGAAATCCTTGCAACGATAGATGTTGATGTCGACAATAATGTCGTCAGCAATACCTGCGGCGCGCACAAGGCGCCCATTGGCCAAGTCATCTGCGACCATAAAGCTGGGAATCCAAGCAACACCATAGCCCTCAACCGCCATAGCTTTTACGCTCGTCGCGATGCAGGCTTCATAGACCGTCGTGAACGTTAAATCGCCATAGTGTTTCTCAAGATGCCCCGCGACAGGCCAAAGGGAGAGCGACGACGCGGTATGAAGATAGGGGACCGGATCCGTTGGCCTGTCTGGCAGCCACCAAAGCGGCGCGCCAGTGGCATCAGGGGCGACGACTGGCACCAAGGCCTCCTGCCCCAACGTGAGCGAGGTAAACTTTTTCGGGTCGCTGTAAAACCCTGCTTTTGGGTTCTCATAGGAGATAAACAGGTCCACAACGTTTTCTTCAAGCCCCACAAGATATTGCGGAATCGTTTCAAAATCGGTGCGCACAACAAACTGATCGGTGTCAATAAACGGCTGAAGGTCTTTTAGCCACGCGGGCATGAAATACTGGGCCAGTGTGCTGAGCGTCGAGAACCGGATTTTCTGTTTCTCAAGCGATACTTTGGCCAAAATGTCTTCGCGCGAGTGATAGGCAGCGCTGACGATTGTTTGAGCGACAACGGCAAAAGTCGCCCCCGCGTCCGTGAGGCATGCAGGCTGGCTTTTTCGGTCAACCAAGCAGGTACCTACCCACGCCTCAAGCGCCTGAATTCTGCGGCTGAATGCTGGTTGCGAGACGTTACGTTGCTCGGCAGCTATGCGAAAATTGCCACTGGCCGCAAGTGCCAACAGATCTTCCAGCCATTTAATTTCCAAGAAATTACCTTCTTTCCGCTGGATGCTCTGCTTAACTTATAGCGTTCCCTCAAACGGACCTTAGCGCGTTTTGTACGACAAGAACATGACACACTGGCAATGCGAATTTTAATCGGCGTTGCGACCGGACCCAATGCGCGATTTGTCGATAATGAAGGCCTCAACTGCGGCAAGATCATTCTCGATCAGACTTAGGATTTCCGGATTCTGCGCTCTTTGCGTGGCCCAATCGGGCACGCTTACCGACTGCCCCGTTGCCTTATACACTGTATCAGGGAATTTGGCGGGATGCGCGGTCGCAAGGGTGACCATTGGCGTGGTCTGATCAACTGCTTGTTCTGCAACGCGCATTGCCACCGCCGTGTGCGGGTCCGCAAGGTATCCTGAGCGATTGTAAACCTCGCCCATCATTTCTAGGGTTTGAGGCTGACTTGCGGAGCCAGCACTAAAAAGCTCCGTTACAAAGCGATGCGCGCTTTCAGGGAGCGCATAATCCCCTTTGTTTTTCAAATCCGACATGAGATTTTTAACAACACTCGGGTCTCGCCCAACAGCATCGAACAAAAGGCGCTCAAAATTGGAGGAAATCTGAATATCCATTGACGGTGTGATGGTAACTTCGACCTCGGAGAGTGTGTAGGAACCGCTCAAGAGCGTGCGGCTCAGGATATCGTTTTCGTTGGTCGCAATCACTAGCCGATCAATACCCAACCCCATTTGTTTTGCCACATACCCCGCAAAGATATCGCCAAAGTTTCCGGTCGGAACGGTGAAGGATATATCCCGATCTGGCGCCCCCAAAGCAGCGGCAGCCGTGAAATAATACACCGTTTGGGCCATGACCCGCCCCCAGTTGATAGAATTAACCGCAGACAGTTGCACCGCATCCCGAAACCCGTGGTCCGCAAACATTGCTTTGACCATGCTTTGGCAGTCATCAAACGATCCGTCGATTGCGATTGCATGGGCGTTTGCGGCGCCAATGGTCGTCATTTGCCGACGCTGAACATCCGAAACCTTGCCACTCGGAAACATAAAGAATGTGTCGATCCCTTCGCAGTCTTTAAAGGCCTCAAGCGCGGCGCCACCTGTGTCGCCAGACGTTGCACCAACAATGGTAAGACGCCGTCCTTGCTCGGTTAAAATGTGGTCCATCAACTTGGCCAGAATTTGCATCGCAACATCTTTAAAGGCGAGGGTCGGACCATGGAATAACTCCAGCACCCAGCTATCCGCACCGGTTTGCACCAAAGGAACCACCGCAGGATGATGAAACGTTGCATAGGCTTCATCGATCATTTTGCGCAGAAGTGCGTCTTCGATCTCCCCGTCGACAAAGGCACTGATGATGTGGAATGCAACGTCCGTATACGGCATGCCTCGAAACGACCGTATTTTCTTGGCACTGAACTTCGGCCAGTGTTGGGGAACATAAAGACCACCGTCCTCGGCAAGCCCAACGAGCAAGGCCTCTTTAAACGTCAGTATTGGTGCGCTTCCGCGCGTGCTGATATAGTCCATATCCCTACCCTTTTCGGAAAATGTTAGGAGGCGGTCCAGTCGAGGACTACTTTTCCACTTGAACCTGCCTTCATGGTTTCAAAGCCGGTTCTAAACTCATCAACAGGAAAGCGATGCGTGATGACGCGGCTCACATCAAGCCCGCTTTGCAACATCGCAATCATCTTGTGCCAAGTCTCAAATATCTCACGACCATAGACGCCCTTAATCGTGATTGCTTTGAACACGATGCGAGACCAGTCAAAGGGCGCTTTGCTAGATGGAATGCCCAAAAGCGCGATGCGCCCGCCCATGACCATGGCGTCCACCATTTGGTCCAACGCGGCCTGATTTCCAGACATTTCCATCCCAACATCAAAGCCTTGGCGCATTTTCAGTCGCGTAATGACGTCCTTCAGGTCCTCAGTTGCCGCGTTCACCGGCACCACATCTGCGACCTTCTCAGCCAAGGCGAGCCGATCCGTATTTATGTCGGTAATAACGATATTGCGCGCCCCAGCATGACGGGCGACAGCCGCGGCCATGATGCCAATGGGGCCCGCGCCAGTTATTAAAACGTCTTCGCCCGACAGATCAAAAGACAGCGCAGTGTGCACAGCATTGCCTAACGGGTCGAGAATGGCACCGATATCATCGCTGATATCATCCGGAAGGGGCACAACATTGAAGGCGGGCAAACATAGGTATTCCGCAAACGCGCCTTGCACATTCACGCCAATGCCGCGGGTACTGGGATCAAGGTGGAATTTTCCCGCCCGCGATTGGCGGCTGTTTTTACCTATCAGATGCCCCTCGCCAGAGCATCTTTGCCCAAGCTCAAGGTCCGAGACGTTTTTGCCCACTTCCACGATCTCACCGGCAAATTCATGCCCTGTGATCATTGGGACAGGCACAGTTTTTTGGGCCCATTCATCCCAATTCCAAATATGAATATCAGTACCGCAAATTCCGGTTTTTTTAATCCGGATCAGAACGTCGTCTGGGCCAATTTCAGGCACGGCGTGGCGTTCCATCCACAAGCCTTGTTCCGGCTTTGCTTTCACCAGTGCTTTCATGAGGTTTGTCATGCCAATACTCCTGTCGCGCGCCCTGCCTTCATAAAGGCCTCCAGCGCAAAATCGAGGTCATCACGCGATAAAGCACTGCTCATCTGTGTGCGAATGCGCGCCTGCCCTTTGGGCACGACCGGAAAAAAGAAACCAGCGACATAGACACCGTTATCATTTAGGTGCGCCGCCATATCTTGGGCAAGCTGGGCCTCACCGAGCATCACAGGAATGATCGGGTGTGTGCCCGGAAGGAGCTCAAATCCAAGCGATGTGAGGCCTTCGCGCCAGTAGTCGGCGTTTTCAAACAACTTGGCCCTGAGGTCGGCGCCCTCCTCTACGATCCGCAAGGCTTCGATCCCCGCAGCAACAATCGCAGGCGGCAGCGAGTTGGAGAAAAGGTAGGGGCGCGCCCGTTGCCGCAAAAGGTCAACGACCTGCTGTGGTCCCGCAATGTAACCGCCCAGCGCGCCGCCAAGCGCCTTGCCAAGCGTACCTGTCAGGATATCCACATCGACACCAAAATGCGATGGTGTCCCCGCACCGTCAGGCCCCATGAACCCAGTGGAATGGCAATCATCCACCATCACCAACGCGCCATAACGTTCGGCAAGCGTCACAATCTCGGGAAGCTTGGCAAGATAGCCATCCATGGAAAACACACCATCCGTCGCGATCATGATAAACCGAGCACCGTCGCTTTGCGCTTGTTTAAGCTGCGCCTCTAAATCCCCCATATCGGAATTGGCGTAGCGGTAGCGTTTCGCTTTGCAGAGGCGCACCCCGTCGATGATCGAAGCGTGGTTCAGGCTATCGGAAATGATCGCGTCATCAGCAGTAAGAAGGGGTTCAAACAAGCCGCCATTCGCATCAAAACAAGCCGCGAAAAGGATGGCGTCTTCCTTGCCAAGAAACTTAGCGAGCTTCTGTTCAAGTTCACGGTGAATGTCCTGCGTGCCACAAATGAACCGCACCGAGGCCATGCCATAGCCGTGACTATCCATCGCCGCTTTGGCGGCGGATATCAGTCGGGCATCGTCGGCCAGTCCCAGATAGTTGTTGGCACATAGGTTCACCATGCGGGTCGGGCCTTTTTCGGAATGCCCGACTGTGATGCTGCCACTCTGCGGCGAGAGGATTTCGCGCTCGCGCTTCATCAAGCCTTCTGCTTGAATGCTTTCCAGAGTTGTGGTGATGTGGTCTAAGAATTGGCTCGTCATGTGCGCGTCTCCCTTATAGCGGATCAATATCCATTATACGGGATGAATTGTCAATATACCGGATTATTTTGCAACATTCCGAACTTTAGGCGTTTTTTACCACCAATATTGCCCGAGACTTTTCGGGCGCGCGAATGGCGTGTTCCTTATCCGCCACGTAGCGAATTGTATCCCCTGCGGTCACGTTTTCGCTTTGATCATCCGTCGTCACTTCCAAGCGTCCCTCTAGCACGGTTAGGGATTCCACACAGCCCGCTTTGTGGGGGGAGCTATCCAGGCTCGCGCCCTTTTCGAAATGAATATCATATACTTCGGTGTCGCCAACATCTTCTGGCGCACTCAGTATTCGGATCAAGCAGCGCGCGGTTTTGTTGTGAATAACGGGCGTACTTTCGCCCCGCACCACATCAAGGATGGGACCGATTGTGCTACTTTTCTCATCGAGCAGTTCCGCGAAATCAACGTTCAAAGCACGCGTGAGGTTCCAAAGACTCGCAACCGTCGGGCTGGATTCACCGCGTTCGATTTGGGACAGCATAGATCGGGATACACCAGAAAGTTTGGCCAATGCATCCAGACTCAATCCCTTCTCCTTGCGCTCATCTTTGAGACGACTCGCCAAACGGAGTGTAATTTCGTGATTTGACGACATTTTCAGAATGCCTCTCGCAGTAAAGGTTTTAGACAACTCATTCGCGTGGAATACTCGCCTTAATAATGCATTCTTGGGGAGAGCGAAACCTGAAGCGAGCCTTGTGTCTACTGCCCCACCCTTAAATTGTCATCCTACCTATACCCCTTAACCAAAGAATTACACTATTTTGAGCGCGTGGCTTCTGTGGGATTGACCTCACTCTGGTTAAAAATGGCCGAGGAGAAAATTTCTTCAAATGATGCCTCGAGCAAAGACGCCAAGTGCTGGCAAGGCGCAATCAGGCTTCGGTCCGCCAACCATCCATATGAGTTATTCGCTCACATCACCCCAAAAGTTTCGAAGGCTTCAGTGGTCGACATGCCCTGTCGAATGGCCTTTGCCACTTCATTTTCGGTAGAGACTTTTTCCAATGCGGCGGCGATGGCCTCATCTTCAACTTGCGCAGGAATAATGATGACCCCTTCATCATCCGCAACGATCAGATCACCGGAATGGACAAGAACGCCCTCGATGGAAATCGGAACACGATAGTCGACGACTTTCCCGCGCACACCTTGATCCTGAGCGTAGGAACCACGCGAGAATACCGAAAACTCCAGGCTTTTAATTTCATCACAATCTCTGATGAAGCCGTTCAAAATCGCGCCTGCGGCCTTTAAATAAGTTGCGCGTGTCGTCATGAGCCCGCCCCAAAGCGCGTAGTCAAAGGAAGCGCCCGTTGCGATGTAAATTTCGCCCTCTTTGAGATCATCCAAAGCTTCGAACAAAAGGCCAAAAGGTCGGTCGGATAATGGTCCACGGCCTGAGCCTGCTGGATAGTCGGCCTCCAGCACAGTCATCGCGCGTCCAATGAGTTTTTTACCCGGAACGAGGGGTTTGATCGGCTGTGGCAGGAATTGATTTCTATAGCCCAGAACATCCAAAACGTCGCCGATAACCGCGGTGAACAACCGATCTTCAATTTCTTTAAACTTTTTAAAATCACTCATTTTGAACTCCTAAACTAAAAACCTGTCGCGCCGCCGCCATCCACTAGGATAACTTGGCCCGTAACATATTTGGCGGCCGCCGAGGCAAGGAAAGCGCAGGACCAACCGATATCTTCAGGATCGCCAAGCTTGCCCATTGGGATACGGCTCAGGATCTTGGTTTGGCGGGCGGCATCGCCACTGGTCGCCGCCCTGTAAAGCTCTGTGTCGATCCATCCGGGAGCGACCCCGTTCACGCGAATTCCCCGCCCCGCGAATTCTGCGGATAATGCCCGAACGACGCCATTAATCGCGGTTTTTGAAATAGTATATCCCGACACCATCGGCTGGCCGATATAGGCCGTCATGGAGGAGGTAAACAGGATTGATCCTTCCCGCTCCTCCACCAACATTTGCTTGATAATAGCGCGGGTAAGTTCGAGCGCGCCGCGCACATGGACGTCAAAAACGCTGTCGAAATCCTCCAGAGAGGACTCCTCAAACGGCTTTTTTACCGTATTTCCCGCATTATTCACCAAAATATCGACGGGGCCAAAGCGGGTTGCGAGGGTTTGTGCGAAGGCAGCAATCGTGTCAGTTTTCTCCAAATTCAGAGGCAGGGAGCAGCATCCGTGCCCAATGTCTTTGCAAGCGGATTCAAGAACCTCCGCGCGGCGTCCAGCGATAATGACCTTTGCGCCAGCCTGTGCGAGGCAGGTGGCGATCGCCTTACCAAGCCCTGTGCCGCCGCCCGTGACCAACGCAGTTCGCCCTTTGAGGCTATAAATTCTCTCGAGCGAACTGGTGCTGGTCATTTTAGCCATCTGCCAGATTAATCATTACTTTGAAGGTCTTGTTGCGATTGGCTTCCCAGTATTCAAAAGCCTGATCTGCCTCTGCCCATGGAAATACGCGCGAAATCAAACTTGAGGCCAGTTCCTCTTGACCAGAAATAAACGCGATAACGGCATCGAAATCGGCCCGCGTGGCGTTGCGGGAACCAAGGATGTCGAGCTCTTTGAGGTTGAACAAGGATGTGTTGTAGCTCACTTCTGATTTGGCATAGCCGACATAGACAACGCGCCCAGAGAAACAGACCAAATCAATCGCCGCGCGAAAAGTTTCGGGAAGCCCCACGGCCTCGACCACGACATCCGCTCCGTTGCCATTGGTTAGCGTAGCGAGGGTTTTCTCCAGATCTTCTTTCATAGGGTTGATCACGTGATCGACACCGAGTCCAAGAAGAGGAGCGTGTTTTTCTTCGCTCACTTCAACAGCAATAACCCGCGCGCCGCGCGCCTTTGCGCCGAGCATTGCGCCGACCCCGATCATTCCACCGCCCAAAACGACGACAGTATCCTTTTCGCTCACCCGCCCACGGGCGACGGCATGAAAGCCAACAGACAGCGGCTCTACAAGGGCAAGATGTGCAGGCTTCAATTGGTCATTTCGGATCAAACGGTCGTGGTGGACCACAATGCTGGTCGACATCCCGCCGTCTTTTTGAACGCCAAGCGTTTCGTTATATTTACACGCGTTTTCGCGGCCATTCAGACAGGAAGAGCATTTACCACAGGTCGAATAGGGGATGACAATGACCGATGCGCCGTTGGAAAATTCGACGGGAACCTCACTGCCTGCGGAGCGAATGACACCGCCAATTTCGTGACCTGGAATTCTGGGCAATTTTGACAGAGGGTTGGTACCACGAAATGTGTTCAAATCGCTCCCACACAGCCCCACATGCTTAACATCAATCAGCACTTCATCCGCTTTGGGTTGAGGTGCGTCGATTTCGCGAAACCCAGCCTGTCCAATTTTTTCAATTACCAAAGCTTTCATGACGTGACCTAATTCCCAATGACTTAAAATGGAGTGGGCGCCCAAAATCCTTCTGGGCGCCCGATTTTTAGAGTTATTTAAATTCTGCAACATTGTCGGAGGTGATCAAAATTCCGTCGATTGGCGTAAACGCTGGAACTTCTTCGCCTTTGATCAGACCAATAACATTGGCTACAGCTTCAGCGCCCATCCGGACGTTGTCTTGCTTGATAGTAGCGCTTTGCTCGTTGGCTTCGATGGAGGCCAAGTTGGCAGGGTTGCCGTCAAATCCAACGATGACCAGATCGTCCAATTTTCCAAGCTCGTTTGCTGCGGAAACCGCGGCAAGTGCGCCTGGGTCCCATGCGCCGAAAATCGCACGGATATCTGGGTTGGATTGCAAGAAGTTGATTGTGGTTTCATACGCACAAGCGTCCTGCCAATCGCAGATTTGGAAGATGACTTCATGGCCGGCAGCTTCGGCAGCATTCAGAACACCGTCGCGACGTGCATTGCCCGTTTGGTGACCCGCAGAGCCGCCAAGGATCAAAACAGTACCGCCATCAATCTTGCTGACGATATAGTCACCCGCAAGTCCAGCAGCGGCAAGGTTGTCAGTTTGAACGAGGCTTTTAACGTGCTCGTGTTCAATTCCGGTATCAACAGCAACGACGGGAATGCCTTTTTTCGCTGCCATATCAAGGGATGCGTCAAAGGCGCGGTTATCAACAGCGCCAATAATGATACCGTCGACGCCCATATTGATGGCGCGATCTACGGCGTCTTTTTGAGCTGCGGCATCGGGGGAAGAGGCTGTCATGTCGATCAGCTCAACGCCCATTTCTTTTGCTGTCGCCGCTGCGGAATTCGCAACACCGATCCAGAAGGTATTGTCCGTAGAATAGCCCGTATAGGCAATCTTAAGATCGGCAGCGATGGCCGCGCTGGACATTGCAGCCGTCAGTGTTGCGGCAGTTACGAGGCCTTTTAGGGTTGTTCGTTTCATAGTTGTCCTCCGTTGGATTGAATGCCCGTATCGGGCGAGATTGTGTCCAAAGCCTCCTCAGCTTTGGATGCAAATTTCTTGATTTCGGATTATCGCGCCTGACGTCTCCAGACGTCCCAGTAAACGGCGAGAATAATGATGGCACCAATGGCGATCCGCTGGATCGATGTACCGACCCCCATATACGCAAGGCCCACAATGATGGTCTGCATGATCAGCATTCCGATGATGGTTTTACCAACACCGCCGCGCCCACCAAACAGGCTGGTGCCGCCAATAACCACCGCCGCGATTGCGAATAACTCGTAGCTTTGACCGCGGGCGGGCATGGCAAAATTGAGTTTGGACACTTCCAAAATCGCCGCAGTTGCCGCCATCAAGCCGCCTATCATGTAGTAATAGATGCGGCTCTTGGCGACATTCACACCGGATAGGCGGGCGACCTCTTCGTTGCCACCAATTGCAAAAGCGTGATTTCCAAGGCGGGTTTTGGTCAGGAAAAGCCCCGTCAGAAGCGCAACCCCAAACATGATGAACATAGGCACCGCATAGCCCGAACCGAGCAGTTGAAACTGATCGGGAAAGCGCGACAAATCACGTCCGCTTGCCAGAATTTCCGCAACGCCTTTATAGGCGGTAAGCCCGCCGAGTGTCACAATGAACGCGGGAACACGGGTGACGACTTGCAGGATGCCGTTCAACGCCCCAAGGGCAACGCCCGTCAAAAGCCCAAGCCCAACGGCCACGATGACTGGCAGGTTGTATTCCGCCAGCAGAATGCCAACGACGACGCCCACAACGGCAAAAATCGAACCAACAGACAGGTCAAGCCCGCCCGAAATCAACACAACTGTCGTGCCGCATGCCAAGATCGCCAGGATTGAGGCCTGTCCGAAGATTGAGAGAAGTGTGTCGACGCTCCTGAAAGGCGGAGAGAGGATAAAAAACACCATATAAATGAGCGCCAGCGCGGCAAGCACTTGCCAAATTTGCATAAATTGGTGCTTGAGGGCATCCCAATTCCCCGAATTTGCTGTCGGAGTCGTTATGGATGTTGAACTGTTTTCATTGGTCGTTGTCATATCAAGCCGCCTTCGTATCGATAGTGCCCGTAATCAATCCGACGAGCGTGTCGCCATCGACATCCTTCACATCGCGAACCGCCGAGAGTTGCCCCAGCCTGAGAACCGCAACGCGATCGCAGTAATTCAGGACATGTTGCATGTTGTGGGTGATCATGATGACCGACAATCCGTGATCCTTGAGGGATCGCACAAGGTCCATCGCCATTTTGCTTTCGCGCACACCGAGCGCCGCAGTTGGCTCATCAAGAATGGCAATCCGCTTGCCGAACATCACTGTTTTAGAAAGGGCGACGGCCTGTCTCTGCCCGCCAGAAAATGATTGCGCATCCCGATAGATGTCGGCAATCCGTATATCAAGCTTCTCAAACAAGGTCCGAATTTCTGCGTCCATTGTTTTGAAATCGAGCGCGCCAAAAATGCGACCCAAAATGTCTTTTCTAACGATCTCGCGTCCCAAAAATACGTTTTTGGTAATCGACAATTCATTCACCAGCGCGAGGTCTTGATAGACGGTTTCCATACCGGCAGCTTTGGCGTCCGTGGGGCTATCAATCCGAACTTCTTTGCCGTCCAGAAAAATAGTTCCGCTTGTTTTGGCAAGCGCTCCGGTGATGGCCTTAACCAATGTTGATTTCCCGGCCCCGTTGTCCCCGACGATCGCAAGAACCTCGCCTTCACGAAGGTCGATACTTACGTCGTCGATCGCTTTAACGCCGCCGTAATGCTTGCTGATCCCCTTGGCCTCTAGGATAATCTTTGGAATACCCGCGCTCGTCATCACTGTCCCTCCTCCACTTACACATCGAATTGTCGACCTGTTACTTATCTATAAAAAACAACCTATCTCGCTGTCAAAGGTTTTTTTTGCATATAAATACAAAACCTGCATAATGAGGGCAGCACTTTCCCCATAAACTTTGCTGCCAAGAAAAATGAAATCCACCAACGCCGCTTAAACGAGAAAGACAACACAATGCTTCAATCACGACCTTTAGGCACCACCGATGTAAACGTTAGCCATATTTCCTTTGGCTGCGCCAGCATCGCCAATCTATATGTGAGTGTGTCGGACAAAGCGGCGCATGATGTGCTGTCCTACGCTTGGCAGCGAGGCATTCGTTATTTTGATACGGCCCCCCATTATGGCCGTGGTTTATCCGAAACACGCCTAGGGCGGTTCCTGCAAACTGTACCAAAAAATGAAGTCACCCTCTCGTCCAAGGTTGGTCGTGTTTTGACTCCGGGGAAGCAGAGAAGCGAAGCGGACGGGTTTGTCTCCCCCTCCCCAACGACGTGCGGTATGACTATTCTGGTGCCGGAATTATGGAGAGTTTCGAAGGGAGCCTTGAGCGGTTGGGCGTCGATCACCTTGACATCGTTTATGTGCACGACATTGGAAAACTGACACATGGGGCCGATAATGACCGCCATATGGAGGATCTGCTTTCAACGGGCCTCCCCGCGCTGGAACGCCTCAAAGTCGCCGGTAAAATTGGGGCCTATGGGCTGGGCGTTAATGAATGTGAAGTCTGTGTTGACGTCATGAAACACCATACACTCGATGTTATCCTCCTCGCAGGCCGGTGGACTTTGCTAGACCGAAGTGCCGAAAAGGAACTCATACCGCTTTGCCAACAGGCCAACACGAGCCTTGTCCTCGGAGGGATTTTCAACTCTGGGATTCTGGCCACCGGTGCCAAGGAAGGCGCGCACTTTGATTACGCCCCTGCGTCCGAGGAAATCCTTGCGAAAACGCGCGCCCTTGAGCAAGAGTGCTTGCGTGACGGGATACCGCTGGCAACCGCCGCAATGCAATTTGGCCTCTCAAAAGACATCGTCGCAAGTGTGCTCTTAGGTACTGGCAAGGTTTCATCCCTCGCGCGCAATCTCGATGCGTTGAAACTTTAATCGATAGGGGGCGGTGGTGTTTACGGACCAAACCCGCCCCACAAAAACCGCAGGAATTCAGGCCGAACCACA
Source organism: Falsihalocynthiibacter arcticus (assembly GCF_000812665.2). Lineage (GTDB taxonomy): Bacteria > Pseudomonadota > Alphaproteobacteria > Rhodobacterales > Rhodobacteraceae > Falsihalocynthiibacter > Falsihalocynthiibacter arcticus. Next base: position 2,587,149 of record NZ_CP014327.1, on the reverse strand, counting down.
AGAACGCGTTCGCGCCGTACGCCCTCTATATGACCGCGCGGCAACGCAAATCCGAGCGAGAGCATCACAGATAGACGCGATTTTTCCGACACCGTTTTGAAACTACGAAAATGGGTTTTCCCCAACGTCGCTCCCCACAGTAAATCCAAAAAAACTTCTGCCATATTTTAATTTCATGGAACATTTTTCAATGAGGCACGTTGGTTAATCATCGACGAGCAAAAAGGAGAACACCATGTTTCGTTTCACTATGACTTGCCTCTGCGTCCTAACCCTTGCCGCCTGTGAGACCGTCGAGGGCGTCGGACAAGACGTTGAAAACGCAGGTGAAGTGATCCAAGACGAAGCCAACAAGTAAGCGCAATTGTTTCACTTCCCCCCTTAAAATCGAGGGCAAGAACCGCCCGCTAAAATCTAAAGGAATGCCCCATGAAACTATTAACATCCCTTACCGCCCTTCTTTCTGCAACTGCAATCAGTGCAAGCGCAGCCTACGCAACCACCGATATCGAAAAAATTGAAGTCGAGATTGACTTGACCGCCATCGAGGATGTCGAAGCCGCAGAAGTCTGGAACGACATCGCGAACGATCTCGAAACGGCCATTGCCAAACTTTTAGTGGATCAAATCACCGAGGAAGGGGCCACAATCTTGATCGACATTGATGAGGTTTTTTTGGCGAATAGCCTGTCGCAAATGCTTGGTGTTGCCGAAACGCAGCTTAAAGGCGACGTTGTGATTAAGGAAGATGACTCCGCCAAACACGAGAGTTTCGAGTTGACGGTTACGGCGGTGCAAGCCCAAGCTTACTATCCAGAAGGCACCGATGTGACGGTGCTCAATGTTGGAAATGAAGCGTTCTACAACGCGATGATCGATTCATTTGCCGAACACGTAGCAGACAAAGTTAAATAACCTGCCAGACGAAACGAACGCAAAAGGCGGGCCCAAGGGTCCGCCTTTTTTGGTGTCTTATGGGTCTGCCCTCAATCAGAAGCAGATTTGAGCGTTTCGGTTGAAGCGAAAAACATCGCTTGGCTGATGGCGGAAACGATTTGATCCGGCTGGTAAGGCTTTGCAATCAGGAAAGCAGGTTCTGGACGCTCGCCAGTCAACAAGCGTTCGGGAAAGGCCGTAATGAACACAACTGGCACATCGCCGAGTTCTGCGAGCAAGTCGTTTACCGCGTCAATGCCGCTTGAATTGTCGGCAAGTTGAATATCCGCCAAAATCAAATCCGGCTTTTCGGTCTGGCCCAATTTCACAGCGGCCGCGCGCGTGCGGGCAATTCCTGTCACCGAATGCCCCATCATGGAACAAATACTTTCAAGGTCCATCGCGATAATAGCCTCGTCCTCAATGATCATTATTTTGCCCAATACGGACTGGTGCATTTCATCGCGGGCAAGTTGGATCAGACTTGTGGCCTCTTGTTCAGAAACATCCATGATCGCGCCGATATCCTTGGCATTGAAGCCCTCGACCGTCGACAAAAGCAGGGCTTCGCGCGTGTTAGAAGTGAGCCGCGAGAGGTAGGACTGGGCCTTGGCGCGCAGGCTTTCGGCAGTATCTTCAATCGGTTGCCCACTGCTTGACCAAAGTATGTGAAACACACGGAACAGGGCGGTTTTCCCCCCAAGGCGTGGCGCATCAAAACAGGATGGATCGGCCAAAACCGCCTCAAGGGTCGAGGCCGCATAGATGTCGCCACTGGTTTGCGACCCGGTCAACGCCCGCGCGTACCGACGCAAATATGGCAAGTGCGGCCCGATCAGATCGGACATTGTCAGGGATTTATTAGAAGTGTTGGACATTCTTTTCTCCTGTTTCTAAACTTTTCATGGAACAAACGTCCCAGTCGTGCGTTTGTTCCAGAGTACGCGAGTTTTTTTGCACTTCAACATATCCGATAGGTACGACGTGGCACCAAAAACAATCAGACCTGACCTTAAGACACAAATCGACGAAAACCTAAGGCGGGTTTTCGAAGAGGATGCCCATGGGGATCTTCCAGACAGACTTGTTCAACTCCTAGAGAAGTTGGACAAACTGGATGCACCCGCAATGGATAAATCCGCAAGTTCGGATGATCGGTCGGAGAGCTAATATGGACCGTCAGGATGCGAAGGCTGAGTTGATCAGTCACATGAAAGTTTTGCGCGCTTTTGCCCTCAGCCTTACCCGCAACCCCGCTTCTGCGGATGATTTGGTTCAGGATACTGTTCTTAAAGCTTGGACCAATCTGGAGAAGTTCGAAGAAGGTACGAATATGCGGGCTTGGTTGTTTACGATCCTGCGCAACACGTTTTATTCCAACCGACGGAAATCCGTGCGCGAAGTGGAAGATGTGGATGGGGTGATGGCGGAAAAACTGTCGGAAAAACCCGCTCACGATGGTCGCCTCCAGCTTGGCGAGTTTCGCGAGGCGCTCAAACAATTACCACCAGAGCAACGCGAGGTTCTCACCCTAATTGGCGTGTTGCAATATTCCTACGAGGAGGCCGCCGAGGCCTGTGGTGTAAAGGTGGGCACAGTCAAAAGCCGCCTGAACCGAGGGCGAAAAACGCTGGCCGAACTTATGCACCTTCAGGAGGAAGACGCGCTGGAAATGACGGATAGCGTTACGCAGGGCGTGGTGACCGAAAACGGGGGTGCCGCCGCGTGACGCAAGGCAACGCGGCGCAGGTGTTGGGCGCGGAGAACGGCCAAAAAATTTGGCGCAAGCTGTCAGTACAATTAGCGGCAACTTTGACGGTCGCCTTGCTCCCTCTCGGGCTGATTGCCGTCCATCAAACACAGGTGCTGCAACGGGAGTTGGCCGAGGTGCGTAACCTCAATCTTCACGCCCGCACCGCTTATTATGCCCAGTCAGAACGCGAAGCAATCATGGAGGGGCTTGGCGCTGCAAAGGCCCTCACGTCGGCGGTTTCTGATATTATTGGCGATGCGCAGGCGTGTTCTGCGGTTTTGACGCGCTTTGTTGCGGAATCCGAAGGGCGGTTTTCCTTTGCCGAATATGTGCCCCCCTCAGGATATGTCGAGTGTTCCAATCGAGCCGAACCTTTTGACGTTTCAAGCAGCGCGCATTTTAAGGAGTTCATCGCAGAGGATGAGCAAAAACCCCGCCTGAACAGCTACGCCAAGCGCACCGGAAAGTCAGGGGTCGTTGCATCAGTTCCCGTGACGGGCACGGCGGGTGGTTATGTTACCGTTTCCATTCCCAACAGCGAACTCAATACACAGGAAGCCCTTGAGGGCGGCACCAAATCGCCGCTTGAACTTTTCACTATCAACCCCGACGGCGTAGTGCTCACGACGACAGGGGACTTGGAAAACTCGACGCGGCGCTTGCCGCCTGCGGTGAATTTGATCTCTTTGACAGGGCAAGGCACACAACGGGTCGAGACACGAACTCTGGGCGGAGAAATCCGCGTTTTTTCGATCATTCCGATTGTCGATGGCGTCTATTATGCGGTGGGCAGTTGGGAAAGCGGAACAGCACAGCAAGGCTCTAGAATTGCGCTACCTCCGTCCCTTTTTCCTGTGTTGATGTGGGTCATTAGCTTGGCTTTGGTTTATGTGGCCGTGCAGATGCAAATGGTCCGCCCCCTGCGCAAGCTGTTGTTTAAGATGCGCGGTTTCGTCAATCACCGCACGCTCCCTGATCCCAATAAACCCGCAAATTTACCTTGGGAAATTGAGGCCATTGAAACCCAGTTTTCCACCATGGCCGATGCCGTCATTCGCGACGAAGCCGTGCTTATGGATGCGATGCACGACAAGGATGTCTTGCTTAAGGAAGTGCATCATCGGGTGAAGAACAACCTGCAACTGATTTCCTCTATCGTGAATCTCCAGATCAGGCAGACGAAAAACTCCGTCGTCGCTGCCGCACTCAATAACGTCAACGGACGCGTCAACGCGATGGCGACGGTACATCGCAGACTGTATCAGGCGTCCGAAATGGGCCGTATTCAAGCGGACGACTTGCTGCGCGACGTTATCAATCCGCTGCTTAATCTTGCTCCCAAAAGTGCCGCTCCCCCAGATATCACCCTGAAATTTAATCCCGTGATCCTGTATCCGGATCAGGCAGTCCCGACGGCCCTTTTGGTGGTTGAAGCTGTTACAAATTCGCTAAAATATTTAGGGACGGATGAAAGTGGCAACCGCTGGGTTACCGTGAATTTTCTGGATCTCGGGGACGAAATCGTCGAAATATCCGTCGCCAACTCCATTAGCTCAGAGAGTACCGCGATACCCGAAGACATGGCCGAGAGCACCGGCCTTGGAGAGCAGTTAATCAAAGCCTTTGCGCGGCAATTGGAAACCAACGTGGAAACCACCCGTGAGGCAGGCGAGCATCGTATTCGGATACGTTTTCAAGCGCACCCGTTCAATCCCGAATCCTAGGCCGCGCGCCGCGCTCTGGCGCCCGTGAGGGACAGGGCAAGGATAAAGACGGGCATTGCAATAATCCCGCCGACGGGGCCCCAAAGCCAGATCCAGAAGGCGATAGTAACAAATACAACGAAGGGATTGATAGACATGCGTTTCCCCACCACGGTGGGCGTTACGAACTGTCCTTCGATCATGTTCAGCGCGATATAGACGGCCGCGGGGACCATCGTAAAGGCGCCGTCAAACTGGATGAGGCCCGCAATAAAAAGCGCGAAGGCAAAGATCGCGGGGCCTAGGTAGGGTACGAAATTCACCAAGAAGGCAATCGCACCCCAGAACGCGGGAGAAGGCATGCCGATCGCCCATAAAACCCCGGTGACCAAAACACCAAAACAAGCGTTGATGATGGCGACCGCAACAAAATAGCGCGACATCAACAATTCGGCGCGGCGAAACCGGTATCGAGAAAGCCCTGGGGTGGCGCGCGCGACCAAACGATAGAGTTCTTCGCGGCTTAGCAGGAAAAAAAACAACGTGCCCAAAAAGACCAGAACCTGCCCACTTGCGGATGGTGCCCAAGCCAGTGCCGTTGAAACATCTGGCATTGCTGAGGGCTTTGCGGGCGGCGCTGCATCGGCAGCTTGCATCGCAATAGACCCAGTATCCCCTTTGCTTTCCAACGCAGACGCAACTTCCTCGGTTACGGCTTCGACACCGCGTAAAAACTGCCGCACGCTTTCAAAACTTGACTGAAATTCATTCCATAACACGGGCGCGCGGCGGATGGCTTCGCTTACACTGGGTTCGAGGAAGAGGAGGAACATGGCCCCAATGGCACAGGCGAGGATCAACCCGCTCATTGCGGCAATTGGGGCCGGAATCCCCGATTTAACAGCGCGCGACATAAACGGCGCTAATATCATCGCGGTCACAATGGCGAACACGATGGGGGCAAGTAACGGCTCCGCAACATCAAAGGCGGCGATCACGGCAAGCGTTGCAAGAATGTTCAAGGCGATTGATTTTGACATTAGCATTTAGCCCTTTGAAAACGGAAGAAAGCGCCCAGAGTGAGGGTTGCACGGTGCGGAAATATTGAGTTTAGAACGAGGCAAATCACGCTTCTTATTAGGAAAGACCTTTTAGAAACGAACCCTCCCCGTCAAGGTCGATACGGATGAACTCACTTGGCCAAGAGACATACACTCATAACCCAATGTGGCGTGTATAACCAACGCAATGGTGTACGATTAGTATCAAACTTAAAAATAAAGCACGGCACAGCACCTTATCCGTGGCCCAAGCATTTAGAACAATGGCCCAATTAAATCAGCGCGTGTTTGGCGCGCAATTTTCGTCCTTCTAAAAATAATTTGCAGAACGTGGAACCTTTCGCGAGGGCGGACGTTGAGTTTGTGTAACCACAAGCAACAAAGGATTGAAAAAATGGCTAAAGACATAGCAACAGCGAATTCTGAAGAAATCACCGCACAACTTGCAGTCCTGCGTCAGGACATTGCCGATCTGACTGCCACTATTTCGACGGTTGCAGGAAACAAAGCGGCATCTGTTCGCGACACTGCAAAAGAGCAAATCACGTCACAGGCCAAGACCGCAGCTGATAACGCGAGTTTGCTGAGTGCGCAGGCGCAAGATGCCGTGCGTCGCCAGCCCGTAGCGGCCACCGCGACGGCGGCAGGTATTGGGTTTGTGCTTGGTTATTTAAGCAACCGCCGGTAATCGCCATGTTTGATCACCTTCAAAATGCTGCCCGTCGCTCGTTTCGATGGGTGGCGTTATGGACAATGACAGCTGCAGCGGGGGCTATTGGCGCAGGCTTCCTCACGGCGGCGGCTCTTGCGGGACTAGACGCCGCCGCTCTCTCGAAACCGCTGGCTTTGCTGGTGGTCGGGGCGGTTTGGTTTGGGTTCGCCTGCCTGGGCGCGCTCGTGATGACCACGCGCTTAAACCAAAGGCTCCCCCAAGAGCCTCGTGCTCAAAGTGCGCCGCCTTTGGCCGATGCCTTCACGGCGGGTCTTGAGGAGGGCAGTCGATTTGCCAGCCGCAATCGCCACACCTAACGCCCTTTGGTAACGCCAAAACCGTTTTAAGCGCTTGGCCAAAGGGCATTGGAACAAAACTAAGGTTCAAGCGTTTACCTTTCAGACACCACAATTTGCACCTTTAAAAGGAGAAAATATCATGCTTGGTTGGGCTATAACGTTTCTAGTCGTCGCATTGGTTGCGGCTGTATTTGGGTTTGGCGGGATCGCAATTGCCTCCGTAGGGATCGCGAAAATCTTGTTCTTCGTCTTCATCGTTCTGTTTATCATTACTTTGGTGGCGCGCGCTGTTCGCGGCTAAACTCGACATGAAAAAACATGTATAGGGGGGGGGCCCTACCCTTTTCTGGTTTGAACACCGCCCCGCAATCGCGCCACTCGTTTAGAGTAGAGGCGCGATTAAATTTGAAATGACCCCTTTTGAGTACGTTGCGAAGTTACCCGTTGGTAAACAGCCCCGTCAAAAAGGCACCTGTTTTGGTGTAATGGTCGCACAGGCGTTCTGTCACCAAATCCGCGTTTTGATCAACGCAGGCCTCAAGGAGTTTCTCGTGCTCCCCCGAGACATCGCGTTTGGTATAGTTTTGCGAACGGTTGGCGAGAAAGCGATAGCGGATGTTCAAATCATAGAGCTGGCCGCACATGCGCAGTAAAATCGGCGAGCCGCAATTTTCCAAAAGCGCCATATGGAACGCGCGATGATGCGCTTCAAACACCTCTGTTGTCTCGCCCTGCGCGCGTACCATGCGATGGTGCGCCAGAACGATATTTTCTTCCCAAGCGTCGTTTACACGCTCGATACTCATCCGAAGGGCCATGCTCTCAAGGGCGCACCGTAGATGCAGGATCTCCTCAAAATTCGCCTTGCTGGCCGCGGCGGTTTTGAAGCCGCGCTGGTCGATGCGTTCGACCAACTGATCCGACGTCAACAGGCTGAGCGCTTCGCGAATGGGCGATGCCCCCGTATCGAGCTTCTTACGCAGGGTTTCGATTTTAAGCTTGGTACCTGGCTCAAGCTCCCCCGCGAGGATCATTTTCCGCAGCGCAAGATAGGCACTATGCGTCGCCGAAGGTTCGGATGAGGTGGTCTCAACAGCGGGTGATAAATCTAATTTTTCCATAGCGTTAAAATATCGATATTTCTGTCAGTTACAACAGAAAGTTGCCTCGTGGCCCTTTGGCCCCCAAACCGCATTTCAAGTCGGGGGCCAAACAAGGTTTAGGCCTTGGATTTGGCCGCAACAATGTTCCTGAACTCTTCTTCGCTCAGAACACTGCGCTTGGCGATACCGGCTGATTTAACGTCAACCAAAATATCGGCGATCATCGCGTCTTCCAACGCGGGCATGCCCAACTCTTTCATCTTATAGATGATCGACGCTTTGCCGCTGTTCTTGCCCAACACAACTTCGCCAGACTTACCCGTCAACGACGGATGTGTGCCGAACATCACGAGCGGGTCATTCATCACCAGATCGATGCCAATGCCAGATTCGCGGATGAAGTTGCCGTGACCAAGAACAGGTTTGTTCCGCGCGATTGGGACGTTCGAGCGCTCGGCAATCAGCGCCCCTAATTCAGGGGTTTTGTCGAGTTTATACTTGGTGTCATAGCCGTACAAAATGTGCAGGCCCATCATTAACTCTTCGAGCGCAGCGTTGCCGGTACGCTCGCCAAGACCATTCGCGCAACTATGCACTACTTCCCACGTCCAGCCGAATTGGGTTTTCAGCTTGGGATAGCCAATTGGCACCTCGATAATCACCCCGTCCGCTCCGCAGGCAATCGCCATGTCGATGTCGGCTTTCATGGCGCGTGCAAAGGTGAAGATCTTGGATTTCAAGCCAAGCTGGGAAATCTGCTTGATCGCTTCGGCGTCTTGCGGCGACACCGCCGGCATCCCCGCCTCAATCCGATCCACACCCAGTTCATCCAGTTTGGACGCAATCGCAATTTTATCGTCAATCGAGAAGACAACACCTGGTGTTTGCTCCCCGTCGCGCAGTGTCGCGTCGTGGATTTGAACCGTCTCTGGAAGGTTCATTTTACTCCGCACTTCGGGGATAAAATTGTAAGAGCTGACCCACCATTTACCGTCTTCGAAATAGTTCTCGCGCATTATGGCTCCTGTCGTTAATTGGTTTTTCATCTTGCAAAAAAATCGATATTATTTCGAATGGCTAACACATCTATAAATGACTTCTTGGGTGCCGTAGCGCTGCGCGGCATATCCTTGCTAAAAGCTTCCGAGAGCAATCAAAAGCCGGATGCAAACACTATCGTCGAGCTGTGTAAGCGATCGCTTTCCAGCCCTGGCAACGCATCAGGTCTTGCGCTGTCATTTCAATTTTGGGAACTGTATGAAAAACTAGATGACCCCACAAAAGAGGCTCTATTTATAGCCATCAGCGCGGAGTTTTCTGCGAACTTGGAAGATGTGGCCACAGTCGCGACTCAGTATATTGAAACGCAGTCGCCCGAAGTTCTTAAGGTTCTCTCAGCGGTCGCCGCGCCAAAGTATGCTGAACTTATCAGTCGCCTTAATCAAACGCCTGCCTCAACCCTTAAAATTGTCCACATACGGGCGGACTTACTCAGATTCTTGCGTCAGAACCCATCGCTCAAACCTTTGGACGAGGTGTTTTCTCAGGTAGTTTAACCGAGGTTTTTTTTCACCACGGCCTCCAGGAAGAACCCCTGATTTATGTCGAAATAGCCCCCACAACAAAAAACCAAAAATGTCATCGCGAGCTTCGGAAAATGGCCGCGCGACGATCCTAAACTTGCAAAATCCCTACCCGCAACGAAAGAAGAAATCGACGTGACGCCCCCAGAGGCCAGCAAGTCCCTGCTCGCGGATGTCGCATGGTTCCTTGCGTCCGAAAAAGCCAATAATGGGAATTTTTTGGACCTTGTATGTTAGTTCCATATTGGTAATGGGCGCCTTGAGCAGCTAAATCGGATGGTGCATTTCACTGGAACGCGGCCAGGGTAATTGTCAGCGCCTAGCGACCATCGACCCTACTTTCGTGGAACAGCGAAGTTATACTCGGGCTGGCTCTCATCATGACAAGAATATAGCCCGTTATCGGTGGTCTGCCACAGATCAAGCACGGCCTCTTTGCTAAGAATTGCGTCGGGCGTTGTTATTCTACACTCAACAACACTGCTTGCGCCGCCCTTATCCTTTTTAGAGTCGCCGCCAACGGGGACTTCGGGAGCCCCCAAAATGTCGAAGAGGCCAAGCACGCTCCGAGGTACCGTCATGTTGCGAACCGATCATATCCACCAGCGAGGAAAGACCTGTTGCATCAGAAATAGGTCAAACTCGTTGCGATCATTGTTCGAATTTTTCCAGCTTCAACCAGAAATTGGAGACCGCGTGTCCACTCTTTGTGGGTCTATTTCGTTTCCTTGGCAAATGCGTGCAGGTGTTCCACCATTTTGGCTAAAACGAACAAAGTGCGCGGGCTGGTGTCCTTGGCGCAATAATCCGCAAAGGCTTGGGTTATGGTATCGCTTGAAACGTCCATCATCGGAAGCACAGAGATGACCATGATCTGAAAGCACGACATGTCCACTGTGGGCAGAACTTCTTCGAGTTGATTTGGAAGCTCAGCATCCGGCCATAGAAAGAGGCCATGAAGATGAGCAACAAAACCGCCGCCGTGATATGGCCTGTTTTGTCCAAGACCTGTCAAAGCGCCGTCCGCGTCAGAGATCGTCGCAAGAAGTGCGCCTGCGGCCCTTGCCTCGACGGGCGTACACCAACCAGCATAAATCCCATCAAGTACCACAAGGATCGGGCCGCAAACGGGTTATGAACAGAACAAGAGCCCCTGTAACCTTAGCCAAAATAGCGGTCGTCACGACGCAATCTTGGATTTTTGTGGAGTCGCGACAATCATTTTTTCCGTCTTTCCTTGGAGGTGTGATTTAGTCCGGAAATTCAGCGGCCTTGTCACGCAATGGCACGGCTCCAGCGGCTCCAAACTTAGCCAAATGCGCCCCCGATCCGGATGCGCATTCGCTGTCTAACTTTGCAGCCCATTCGACCGCAATATTTGGCATGCTGTCGACCCAAACTTGACGCTGTTTCCAGTTATTTCTAAGACGGCCCCACCTGCAGCGATGTAATCTCATTGCAATTTCTGCAAGATGGTCGAGTATTCAATGGCCACGTTTTGAATGAGAGTTTTCACTTCCTCTGGAACAGCCCACCCAAACACCCGCATTGATTCTCAATGTATTCGAGTTCACAGCCCCAAGGTCAGCCTTGAGCATATAGGGTGCAACCTCAACCATGTTGTGAGTTAGCGCCGCTTTTGGCCACAACATTGCCGCTTCAATCACGCCCGTTTGCACCATATTCTAGAAGGTGGGCAACGGATAAAACTAGCTATCGAGAAAATTTGGTATGTGCCGAGAACAACTTCTGTCGCCAAATAGCCTTGATTTTTAGCCGTGAGCGTTTTTCAAACCTGCAGGAATTCCTTGGCGATATCGTCCACGGCCTTCGCAACGATTGCAGCGTCACTCGCGACAAACGCCGTGACCACAGCAATGCCTTGGTTTGGCAAAGCGGAGGTGTGGAGAATGGCGAATTTTGTCGCAATCAACTGCAACGAAATCGGCTAGTTTCCTCCGGCAGCGCTCTCGCCTAGCCTAACATTTCCGGATGACACCGAGGTTGCCTCTGATGAAAAACCGCTCATGACCAGTATCCGGTTAGCACCAATTGTGATCACCACCAGCATAAACAATGCTAACAAAAATGCCTTCATCTTACGCGTCCTTGCTTTGCTGCATTTCGGCTTTTTGAACGTCTTCAACCCAAAGACTATGGTGTTCCCGCGCCCATTGTTCCTCGACTTCGCCACTGCCCATAGCATCATAAGCACCTTCCATACCAACAGACCCGATATAGATGTGCGCAAAGATTATGGCGGTTAAAATGAGGCTCACAATTGCATGCCACAACTGGGCATATTGCATCTCTTCCTGCGGCGCCAACGGATATGGCAGCGGGTCAAATCCAAACCATCCCGTCACGCCCCAAGCGTTCAGCTTTGCAAACGTTGCCCCGAACATATGGAATTCAAACGGGAACAGCAAAGAGAGTCCCGACACCGAAATCGACGACCCCAAGACGATCACAGACCAAAATATTACCTTTTGACCAGCGTTAAACTTCTTGGCTGGCGGGTGACCTCCGCCAAAGATACCGCCGCCTTTCTTCAGCCAGAACAGATCGGTTCGATCGGGCAAATTGTGCCCAACCCAGAAAACAAAGATAATAATAAGCGCCACGATGAACGCCCACGAAATATTGTTATGCACCCATTTAGTGCCGATGGCGACGGTCGAGAAGGCTTCGTGGCCGAAGGTCGGTATCAACACTTTGCGCCCGAACAGCGATATCAAGCCCGTCGCGCCAAGAATAAGAAACGAGCTCGCCAACAGCCAATGGCCAAATCTCTCAATGCCGCCGAAACGTGTGATTGTGCGGCCCGTTTTTTCACCTTCGATACGAATACGTCCGCGGATGAGGTAGAATAACGCCAAGAGCACCAAAGTGCCCCCGAGCAGCCCAGCGCCATAAGTCAAAAGTGGGCCTTGGCGAAACTCCAACCACCACATGCCACCATCTTGGATCAACGTTGTCGCTGCGGGCCCGCGTGATTGGGTCTGCACATCGGCCGTGTTATATCGCAGTGCGCGCCACAATTCGGGATCAGATTGGCCACCAAGCGTGCCAAGCGGCGCGGTGATTTGCGCGGCATCGTCCGGATCGCCGACAGCGGAGCGGCGGAATTCGTCGTCCACTTTTTGCGCATTTTGCCGGAGGAGAATATCGTTAAGCGTCTGTGCACCGCCCGTTTCCGCGCGCGGCGTATCAGCGGCTTGTTGCGCTACAGCCGGAGAAAGCAGACTGCACAGCAAGAAAAAAACAGCGAAAAGACGAAACATCAGAGTGGACCTTTACAGTGTCGTAAAAGAAAGGCGGTCCGTCACAGACCGCCCATTTTGCATCGCAAAGGGAGGGCGTAAATCAACCGCCCTTTAGACCGTAAGCCGTACCCCAGCCCCAAGCCCCAGCGCCAAATCCGCGCGAAACGATACGTTCGCGGTAAATGGTGGCAACGGTATCACCGTCCCCTGCGAGCAAGGCTTTGGTGGAGCACATCTCGGCGCAGAGTGGCAGTTTGCCTTCTGCGATCCGATTGCGTCCGTATTTGGAGAACTCGGCGGACGAGTGGTTTTCCTCCGGTCCACCGGCACAGAAAGTACATTTGTCCATTTTTCCACGCGACCCAAAATTGCCCGCCTGTGGATATTGCGGCGCACCAAAGGGGCACGCGTAGAAGCAATAACCACACCCGATGCATAGGTCTTTGGAGTGCAGAACGATGCCGTCTTCGGTCTGGTAAAAACAATCCACAGGGCAAACTGCCATGCAGGGCGCGTCCGAGCAGTGCATACACGCAACCGAGATTGATCGCTCTCCCGGTTTACCGTCATTGATCGTTACCACCTTGCGGCGGTTAATGCCCCACGGAACCTCGTGCTCGTTTTTACAAGCCGTAACGCAGGCGTTACATTCGATGCACCGTTCGGCGTCGCAGAGAAATTTTGCTCTAGCCATGATCTGTCTCCCTTTATGCCGACCAGATTTTGCAAAGAGTCGCTTTGGTCTCTTGCATCTGGGTTACGCTGTCATAGCCATAGGTTTGCGCCGTGTTCGTCGACTCGCCCAATACATAGGGGTCTGCGCCTTCGGGGTATTTATCCCGCAAGTCTTTCCCCTCAAAATGGCCGCCAAAGTGGAAGGGCATGAACGCCACGCCCGACCCCACGCGTTCTGTGACCATAGCCATAACTTTAACCTTGCCACCCTCTGGGCCTTCGACCCAGACCTGTGCGCCGTCACGCACACCAAGATCATTGGCGTCGCGTATGTTGATCTCGACGAACATGTCCTGCTGCAATTCTGCAAGCCATGGGTTGGAGCGGGTTTCGTCGCCCCCACCTTCGTATTCAACCAAGCGACCGGAGGTCAGGATAATCGGATATTCTTGCGAGAAATCATTTTCCTGAATCGAGCGGTACATCGTTGGTACCCGCCAGAACTTCTTGTCCTCGTAGGTCGGATAATCGACCACGAGATCGCGGCGGTTGGTATAAAGGGGTTCGCGATGAAGAGGCACTGGATCAGGGAAGGTCCAGACCACAGCGCGGGCCTTGGCGTTCCCGAAGGGCGCACAACCATGCGCGATTGCTACGCGTTGAATACCTCCCGACAGGTCGGTCTTCCAATTCACGCCGCCTGTTTTGGCTAGGAAGTCTGACGGAATATCGCCTTGCTGCGATGTCTCGCCCACTTCTTCGGTGTTGTTTGAGCCACCATCATCCGCAGGCTCCGCCGTTAAGGGCGCCCCCTCTGGGTATCCGGCAACGCCGTTGATACTGGCTTTTTCGACATCGGTAAGGTCGTTTTCCCATCCCAGATCACGCAGCATTTGCACTGTAAATTCGGGATAGCCGTCCTTAATCTCTGACCCTTTGGAATAAACGCCCTCGGCCAGCAGGTTATCACCTTCACGCTCCACACCAAAGCGGGCGCGGAAGGTCAGGCCGCCTTCGGCCACGGGGATCGACATGTCATACAGAATAGCCGTGCCGGGATGATTCATTTCCGGTGTGCCCCAGCAAGGCCATGGCAATCCGTAAAAATCTCCATCCGCAGGTCCACCAATGGCGCGCAACGTCGTGCGATCAAAGGTGTGCTGGTTTTCCATGTGCATTTTCAACCGCTCGGGGCTTTGCCCCGTATAACCGACGGTCCACATGCCACGATTAAACTCGCGGGTCAGGTCTTCGACATTCGGCTCACCGCCTTCGTCAATCGCGATATTGCGGAACATCCGTTCATGGAAACCGAATTTCTCGGCGAACTTGGCGAGGATTGTGTGGTCGGGCAGCGACTCAAACAATGGGTCCATAACCTGCTCGCGCCATTGCAGTGACCGGTTCGACGCCGTGACAGAACCGCGAGTTTCGAACTGTGTCGCAGCGGGGAGAAGGTAAACCCCATCGGTGCGATCCTGCATCACGGCAGAAACCGTCGGATAAGGATCGATCACAACGAGCATCTCGAGGCGCTCCATCGCGGTTTTCATCTCTTTCATGCGGGTCTGCGAGTTTGGTGCATGGCCCCAAAGAACCATGGCGCGGGTATTATCGGGCTGATCAAGGTTGGCCTTATCCTCTAGCACCCCGTCAATCCAACGGCTAACCGGAATCCCGGTCAGATTCATCATCTTGGTATCGCCAAAGCTTGCATCGGAAAATTGCCCCTTGAGCCAGTCAAGGTCTTCGTCCCATACACGCGCCCAATGCGCCCAAGAGCCGTCAGACAGGCCGTAATATCCCGGCAAAGTATCGGCCAGAACGCCAAGGTCGGTGGCGCCTTGCACGTTGTCATGGCCACGGAAAATATTAGTTCCCCCGCCTGCGACACCCATATTTCCAAGCGCCAGTTGCAGGATGCAATAAGCGCGGGTGTTGTTATTCCCGTTGCTGTGCTGGGTGCCCCCCATGCACCAGATCACAGTGCCGGGACGGTTGTTCGCCAGTGTACGCGCCACGCGCTCTAACTGTTCCCCAGGCGCGCCTGTGACTCGTTCTACTTCTTCTGGGTTCCATTGCTTCACTTCATCGCGGATCTGGTCCATGCCCCAAACACGGGTGCGGATAAACTCGGTATCTTCCCATTTGTTCTCAAAGATATGCCACAGAATGCCCCACACCAATGCCACGTCCGATCCGGGACGGAAGCGCACGTATTCGTCGGCATGTGCCGCCGTGCGGGTAAAGCGCGGATCGCAAACGATCAGCGGCGCGTTATTCTCTTCTTTGGCTTTCAGCAAATGCAGCAAGGAAACCGGATGGGCCTCGGCGGGGTTTGCACCAATTAGGAAAATCGCTTTGGAATTGTGAATGTCGTTGTAGCTGTTGGTCATGGCGCCATAGCCCCATGTATTCGCCACGCCCGCAACAGTGGTCGAGTGGCAAATCCGCGCCTGATGGTCGACGTTATTGGTGCCCCAATAAGCGGCAAATTTGCGGAACAAATAGGCCTGCTCGTTGCTGTGCTTCGCAGAGCCCAACCAATACACTGAATCCGGTCCGCTTTCTTCGCGGATTTTCATCATGCCATCGCCGATCTCGTTGATCGCCGTTTCCCAACTTATTTTTACCCATTCGCCGTTTTCTTTTTTCATCGGGTATTTCAAACGGCGCTCACCATGGGCATGTTCGCGCACCGCGGCGCCCTTGGCGCAATGCGCCCCCAAGTTGAACGGGCTGTCAAAGCCGGGTTCCTGCCCCGTCCAGACGCCATTATCAACCTCGGCAATAACCGTGCATCCAACCGAGCAATGGGTGCAAATGGACTTCTTGATTTCGACCGTGCGGTCCAACGCCGTTTGCGCGGTGGCTTTTGAAACAGTTCCGCCAGTTGCGGCAACAGCGGCAAGTCCGCCGATCACAAGACCCGAGCCGCGCAAAAACGAACGGCGGTCAACTGAGGTGGATTTGGCCTGTGCCACTGCGGGTCGTGCCGACCCGCGTGCAATGCCATTGGTCTTTCTTCTGAGCATGGTCGTTCTCCCTACTACTGCGTTGCCTCAGCCTTGGTAGCCATAAAATTTCGGTGCCCTGACACAGTAAGTCGGGGCGAGGTGTCTTAGAAACGGGTGCTTTCAAGATAAGCACGCGTATGTTCTGTGTCTTGCATCACGTCCGATGACAGGTCGACCGGCGCAGGAGCTGCAGCCTCTGCTTGGGTACCCGCGGCAACCGCCACAACTCCTGGAACGGCGGCGCTTGCTACCTTCAGAAAATTCCGGCGGGTTGTCTCTGCTTTTGTATCAGCCATAAAATGTTTCCTTCTCCCGTTGTCTTCAATGTTGCGCATAAGGGGACAGGCGTTCAGCCTATCATCATCCTAAACGCTTCCCGCTCAATTTTCAGGAATTCTGCGCCAACGGCCCCGACAGAAGCATAAAGAACCGATGTCTTTGCCCCCTGTAGATCCGTATAAAAATGTGTGGCCCATGGACCAATATGTTTGTTAAAGAAATCCTTCTGGTGCTCCAAAGGAGCCACATCGCCAAAGCGCCCAACGATCATACCGCCCATCATTTCCATCAGCGACGCGATGCTGTCTTCCGGCTCAAACGTATCCTGTGAGCGCGTGATTCCCTGTGCGGCCATGTCAGCGCGCAGATTGGCGAGCGGTTTTTCGTTCAGAAATCCGGTCATATAGTAGCTGGCATAGGGCAAGAGTTCCCCACGTCCCAAACCGATAAAAAGGGCATTATACTCGCTCAGCGCGGATTTGGGTTTGGTGACTTTTGCGACCCGTGCAAGGCCACTGATGGCCTGCCCCAATGATGAGGCATCCCCCGTCAAACCGGCAGTTTGCGCCAACAATAGCTCATCCGGTGGCCCAGCAAGCAAAACGCCGAGATAGTTGTAAAGATCCGCGCGCAGACGATCTTCTTCGGCTATTTTGACTTGTGCTTGAACCGCTGTCATGCGTCGCTCCCGTCGAAATGAAATACCATCCTGCGTGGTGATGAAAACTCTGGCTCTTCAACATCTTCCGCCAAAACATCCGTCCCAGCGTCAGCCACCAAATCCTCTTGCTGGATATCTTCGGCCAAAATTTCCACTTTGTCGAGGGTGGTCTGCTCAGAGGCTTCAACTTCGTCAGGCTTCGCCATCTCTAAAACGTGCGAAAGCAAGCCTTTACCCACCTGATAACTCGTGGTGATCGGCGCATTGCCAAAACTGCCTGTCAGATAATCATCATCGTAATCATTTAGCCCGTCCACACAGGCCAAAACCGGATTGCTCCGCCACAACTTGCGCAGGGCACGTTTGCGCAAATGCTCAGGTACGGCCTGCGCCATAAACGCGGCAAAGTCATCGCCCAACTTCAGCGTTTCTGGGTCAGGCAGGTCCAGCTCTTGCAGAATTTCCTCGTCACTTTTCTCCGCAAGAGTTTGCTGATACGCGGCTTCCTGCGCGGCTTTTTCGGCATCGGCGATGGCGATCTCTTCGGCTTTGACCGCAGCGCGGCGCTGGCCCCAGAAGGTTGGTGCGCGCGTCATTTCACACCTGCCTTGCGACCCCGAGGCGCGCGATACACATCGCTGTCCTGAGAAATCCGCGGATCACCGATACCATCCTCCTTTTCGTCTTCGCGCCAGTCTCGACGCTTGCGTTTGACAAAAGCTTCTTCCTCGTGGTGGCTATTTACGAAATCCGCGACCCAAGCCAACATACCCTCTGGCATCACAATCTTTTCGACTTGGACCTCAGCTGAGTCGCAATAATCCTGCGCTTCATAAGGCGAAGCGGTCGCTAACATCACCTTCCACGGTATATTTGGCAAAGTGGTATCTGGACACAGGACAACATAGATAGACGGCGCGCGGGTCTGTAATTCGTGAACATAGGCTTCGGTATCGGAAACATATAAGTTGAGCGGTACCGTCCCCGCATGAAACTCTGTCACGTCCCCCTCTTGGCGCAAAACCGTCCATTCCGCAGGCCCCGCACCAGGCAAAATACCAACCGCGCGCCATGCCCACTTCGCCCAGCGGGTCACGCCGGGTGATTTGCGGATCACAACGCCAAGCGGGATGGATTGAGAATTAGGAAAGACGAACGACAAGCTGGCTCCTCCGCTGGCTGGACAACATCATTGTTTAACCACAGTATACTGAATTATTGAAATAATTTAAAGATGGCATCTTCATCGTTTCGCTTCTCGATCCGATTTCTCTGTCAATTATGGGGTCCAAAGTAGAATTTGGATCAGAATTGTGACGGAGCCTCTTTCATCCACTGCCGTTCCAATCTACCGTTGCAAGATTAAGGGGGGCAAAATGAAAAAAACACTGCTGATCTGTGATTGCCTTGGCACACAAACTATTGATGCATCTGCCTTAAGTACGGCAACAGGGCTGGAATGTTCGCGGATGCATACATCGCTCTGCCAATCCCAGCTCGAATTCGCGGCCAAAGCCATCAAAACCGGAGACGTGGTGATTGCCTGCCAGCAAGAAGCCCCCCGTTTCACAGCACTTGCTGAAGATCTTGACGCGCCGGTGCCCGCGTTCGTTGATATCCGCGACCGCGCGGGCTGGACGTCCGACCTTGGCGACACCTCTGCCAAGATGGCGGCATTGGTGGCGGACGCCCTTTTACCGCAACCATCCCCTAAAACGGTGGATGTTGTATCCGAAGGGATCAGCCTGATTATCGGAGCACCAGAGGTTGCGTTTTCTGCCGCAGAGAAGCTCGCGGATATTTTGACCGTCACCGTATTGGTGGCCGAAGCTTCTGATATGCCCGTGACGGACACCTATGACGCCCACGTTGGGAAATTGCGCCATGCGAAGGGAACACTCGGGCAATTCCGCGTTTCGATTGACGGGTTCCAACAGGTTTTGCCAGGCGGCCGTGGCGCCCCTTTACTGACAGAACCGCGCGATGGCGCGCAATCTGAATGTGATCTAATTCTCGACCTAACGGGCGACACCCCCCTGTTTTCGGCCCATGAAAAGCGCGACGGATATGTACGCGCCGACCCCGCAAGCCTTCCTGCTGTGGCCGATGCCATCCTTGCCACCAGCCAAATGATCGGCACGTTTGAAAAACCGCTGCATATTCGGCTTGAGACTTCGCTCTGCGCCCATTCGCGCGCGCAAAAGCCTGCCTGCTCCAACTGTCTGAATGTATGCCCCACCGGTGCGATCCTCTCGGCTGGAGAGCATGTAAGCATCGACCCAATGATTTGCGCTGGATGTGGCGCGTGCTCTGCGGTCTGCCCTTCGGGCGCGATCAGCTATGATACGCCGCCGGTTGATTTCGTCTTCCGCCGCGTCGGCACGCTGGCTTCGGCCTATCGCAAGGCGGACGGTAAAGATGGCGTGTTGCTGATACATGACTCCCACGGGGCCGAAATGATCCGACTGGCCGCGCGGTTTGGCAACGGCCTACCCTCACATGTCATTCCCATGGAAATCGACGCGCTAGCCATGTTCGGCCACGCCGAGATGCTTGCCTCTCTGGCCAGCGGCTTTGCGGGTGTCGACATTTTGCTTGCTCCAAAAAGCGACCGCGCCGTGCTAGCGGCCCAATCTGAACTGGCCATGGCCATGGGCGCGGGAGACTCTCTGCGACTGCTTGATATTGCCGATCCCGACGAATTGTCCGAGCAACTTCATGATCGCGCGGCGACACCTATACGTGTGGAAAACCCCATCCTTGCCCAAGGGTCGCGCCGCCAAATTACCCGCCTCGCAGCCAAAGCCCTCATGGTTGACGTCCAAGTCGCCCCCTGCCCGAGCACGCACCTTACGGCGCGGTGATCGTCGACACGGATGCCTGCACCCTCTGCTTGGCTTGCGTTTCGCTGTGCCCCTCTGGCGCATTGGTCGACAACCCCGATATGCCGCAACTGCGTTTTCAGGAGGATGCCTGCTTGCAATGCGGGCTGTGCACCAATGTTTGCCCCGAAAAGGCCATCACCTTGCAACCGCAAATCAACCTAACCGACACGGCCCTAGCGCAAGTGGTACTGAACGAGGAAGAGCCTTTCGCCTGCGTGGAATGCGGCAACCTTTTTGGTGTCAAATCCACCGTCGAAAAGATAATGGAAAAACTTGCTGGAAACCACGCAATGTTCGCCAATCCCGCGACCGCGCGGATGATCCAAATGTGCGACAATTGCCGCGTTCAAGCCCAATTCCATTCTCAAGACAATCCCTTCGCGGGCAAAGAACGCCCCCGTGTACGCACGACGGACGACTACCTGTCAAAACGCAAAGATCACTAAATCCGAATAGGAGACGAAAATGAGCGAAGATCTCAACATGTCCATGCGTAAATTTCTCAAGCAGGTCGGTGTGACCTCGCAACAGGCCATCGAAGAAGCGTTTCGCAAAGCGGGCGGAACCGAGGGCAAGCAATTCGAGGCGCGCGTAGTCCTGACCATTGATGGCGTGGATTTAGAACACGTCGTAACCGGCACGATCAAGGGTTGATCCGGATATGACACTCGCTCGCGAGGATGTACTGGCCGCGCTGAAAACATTGACCGATCCGGTCAGTGGCGCGTCGCTTGTTGATGCTGGATTGATCAAGGCGCTAACCGTCGAAGGCGGTGCCGTGCGGTTCGTGCTGGAAGTCAGCGGCAACCATGCGGCAACGTATGGTAAAATCAAGGAAGAGGCCGAGGCCAAGATTAAGGCCCTGCCCGGTGTTGAAAAACTGTCTGTCGTAATGACGGCCCACAGCGCACCTGCCGCGCCTCCCGACCTTAAATTGAGCCGCCCCGCAGAACCCGCAGGGCCGCAGAAAATACCCGGAGTAGATCGGATTGTTGCCGTGGCCTCAGGCAAGGGCGGTGTGGGGAAATCCACAGTTGCATCTAACCTCGCCTGTGCGCTGGCGGCGGAAGGGCGGCGTGTTGGCTTGCTCGATGCCGATGTCTATGGCCCATCGCAACCGCGCATGCTCGGCGTGTCGGGGCGGCCCTCGTCGCCAGATGGCAAAACGATCCTGCCGATGCGCAATTTCGGCGTGACGATGATGTCCCTCGGGCTGATGACAAATGAAGACCAAGCCGTTGTTTGGCGCGGCCCGATGCTGATGGGGGCGTTGCAGCAAATGCTGACACAGGTGCAATGGGGCGCGCTTGATGTGTTGATCGTCGATCTGCCCCCGGGCACGGGCGATGTGCAAATGACATTGGCCCAAAAAGCACAACTTAACGGGGCGATCATTGTGTCCACCCCGCAGGATGTGGCGCTTTTGGATGCGCGCAAGGGCATTGATATGTTCAACCAACTCGGCACGCCCATCATCGGGATGATCGAGAACATGTCCACGCATATCTGTACACAATGTGGTCACGAGGAACATGTCTTTGGTCATGGCGGCGTTAAGGCGGAGGCCGCCAAACTGGGCGTACCCCTGTTGGCCGAGATTCCGCTGCACCTTGATATCCGACTGGCCGCAGATGGAGGCGCGCCGATCGTCGTCTCCAAACCCGACAGCCCCCAAGCCGCAGGGTTTCGCGCCGTGGCAAAGCAGTTGATTGAACTTGGCCACGCATGACACCGCCCGTGTTCCCTCCGCTGTTTTCCGGCTTAGACGCCAAAGGCACCAGCCCTTTTGTGCTGGCTTGTGCCGAGGCGTCAAACGTGTGCGACGCGGGATTGGTCACCTATGATCTAGCCTATGATCGGCTGCGGGCCGCAATCGTTTTTGCCCCCGAAGTGCCGCTGCGCGACGCTGCCTGCATGCTGCCGTTATGTGGGGTTGGATTTCAAAACGCGCTTGGAGCGCTAGCGCCGCCCGAAGTGGGCGTGCATTTGGGATGGGGCGGCGAAATTTATTTGAATGGCGGCCTTTGTGGTAGGTTAAGTATCGCGGCATCAAGCCGTGATCCTGATGCACTCCCTGACTGGTTGGTCATCGGTATCACCTTGGATCTTTGGCCGCCTTCTGATGACACGGGCCTAACGCCCGACGCCACTGCCCTTTACGCTGAGGGCTGTGGCGAGGTCGATGCCGTGACATTGCTGGAAGCATGGGTGCGGCACACACTCGTTGAAATAAACACTTGGGCCGATGACGGGCCTGCGCGCCTGCATCGCAACTGGCTTGGCTTGGCACAGGGACTCGATACCGACATGACCATTTCAGGGCATCGCGGAACATACATCGGGATTGATGAAAACCTTGGCCTCTTGTTAAAAACCGAAGGCGAAACCCGCCTATTCCCCCTCACCGACCTGCTTACGGAGCCCGCATGAAACTTGCCCGCGCCATCCATTTTGACGAAAGCGACACACGCGTTTTTCACAACCCTGCGCGCACCGGCGAATGGTGCATTTCAGGCGGCTTTGAATTCTCCAACTGGTCCGACGCGGACCTGACGGGAAAAGCACGGCAGGCCTTTGCCAACGGCTGGATGGGGTGCGAAACCTTTGGCCGCGTCAGTTTCGTGGCCGTGACCCAAATAGAACTCGCCGAACGCGATGCGCTGGCGGATTTATTGGCGCAGCATTTCGTCGACATCTACGGCGCGCCCTCCCTTGAGGCCGCCCGCAATGTCGCGCTGGAAGAGTTGTCACAGATGACGGATTTGTGCGATGAGCATGATCCCAACACATTGCTCACCGTCGCGCGCGACCTAACCGAAGCAGGCGTGCGTGAAAGCTACCGCGTGATCGAAGCACAGGCGGCGGGGCTTGAGCAATTCGCAATTCACGGCTCATTGGATGATCCACATTAAGCGTTACCCACGCCCCCTAACGCGCGTAACGCGCCGCCGTAAGCCCCTCCATGGAAATCTCGGGCGTTTTCCCCAGCACCACATCAGCTACAGCCCGACTTGACCCACAGGCCATCGTCCACCCCAAAGTGCCATGGCCAGTATTCAGGAACAAATTATCGTATTGGGTTGGCCCAAGAACCGGTGTGCCATCTGGTGTCATCGGGCGCAGGCCTGTCCACCCTTCGGCGCGCGAAATATCGCCACCTTTGGGGAACAAATCACCGATCACGTGTTTCACCGTGTCGGTGGCGTGTGGCCCAAGACGGTTGGAATACCCTGCAATCTCGGCCTGCCCTGCCACGCGGATACGGTCGCCCAAACGGGTGATCGCGACTTTGTGGGTTTCATCCATGATCGTGGATTGTGGGGCAAAGGCATCATCGGTGACGGGGAGCGTGACGGAATACCCCTTGACCGGATAGACGGGCAGCTTAATGCCAATCGGGTTTAGCACATTCACCGCATAGCTGCCCATGGCACACACATAAGCGTCGCCCGTGATGCGCCCCGCAATTTCTGTATCCACACCAGCGATTTTGCCGTCTTCAACGGCGATGGATTTGATCGCCTGACCATATTGAAACTCCACCCCCATTTCGATGCATTTTTCGGTCAGCGCAATCGTGAACATGCGACAATCGCCAGTGCGGTCAGCCGTTAGGCGCAGACCACCGACGAATTTATTGCGCACCTCGGCCAGAGCAGGCTCAACCCCAATACATGCATCGCGCTCAAGCACTTCATAGGGCGATCCGTATTCCGCCAGAATATCCTGATCGGCCTTTGACCCTTTCATCTGCTTGGCGGTCCGAAACAGCTGCAAGGTGCCCTGCGCGCGGCCATCGTATTCGACGCCTGTTTCCGCAATCAGATCGGGCATAACATCGCGCGAATAACTAGAGACACGCACCATGCGCCCCTTGTTGATGCGATAGCTTTCCTCATTGCAATTGCCGACCATCTGCACACACCATTTCCACATGGTCGGACTGATCAACGGCCAGATGAACAGCGGGCGGCGCTTCATAAACATCCATTTGACGGCTTTCATCGGAATGCCAGGAGCGGCCCAAGGCGAAGTCATACCATAGCTTAGCTGGCCCGCGTTGGCATAGCTGGTCTCCAGCCCCGGACCTGTCTGGCGATCAATCACCACGACCTCGGCCCCCTGTTTAGCCAGATAATACGCAGTGGTAACGCCGATGACGCCCGCGCCCATAACAACAACCTTCATAGCAAACCCTTTCGTTGGCAGCGTCGGCTGTTTCCAGCGCCGTATCTGCTGTTACCTTGTGTGTAGATGCGCTGCCTTATCTTTAGGGATGCGCATCGGCATATTATCCTCATGTATTGGTCGGGTAATTGGTATGAACCACTCAAGGCGCCTTACCCTCAATACGCAATGTTTAATTTATCGCCGCAGGTTGCTCGACCGTGATAATTGTTAGCATACGGCGCTGATTATCTCGGGTATCCCAATAAAAGCTTGCGCCTTCTGCCAATCCCAATAGGGCAACACCGATTGGCGTCATCACCGAGACCCGAAGCAGTGCAATATCGGCGTTTTCCGGATATACCAGCGTCACCGTTTTTTCTTGGCTCGTCATTTCGTCGCGATACCTCACGGTACTACCCATGGTCACAACGTTTTTGGGCACCTTTGCGGGAGCCACAATGCGCGCGCGGGAAAGCTCTTCGAGCATGCGGTCAGCCAAAGCCGGATTACGCTTCATTATGCCGTCAGCGAGGCCTTCCAAATGCGCAAGATCTTCTGCATTAATGATGACTCTTGGGTTAGCTTTGGTCGCTCTTTTCAGGGGTTGGACGGTGAGTGACATGAGAGATACTCCTTTTGTAAATTATGTGATGGCCTGGGCCGAATGTGTGACGTCGATCACCAAAAGCTTGCCAATAGTTCTGTCTTCGTACAGCAGCGGCGCACGTTGCCCGACCCGCATGCCAATCAGCGTAGCCCCCAGCAAAGACGCAACCGGGATCACCCCAGTGAGCGACCCCGCGCGGGCCCTGTGAACGAGCAAACCGGTTTGGGGCGTTTCGCCATCAATCGCATAGGTCACGTGGCATCCGCCGATCACCAAATCAGAGCAATAGACATCGGTTACCGGCCGCGTGTTCATAAGTTTATTCGCCAGTACATAGGCAAGAAGTTGCGAACTCGGGCGCATGGCACGCGCGCAATCGTCAAGATGCTCTTGTAGTTTCTGGTGGTCCGCCTTGGGCAAGGTTGACGGAAAATTCCGGAGGGCCCGCAAAATAGAGTGGCTTTGGTTGGTCGATTGTTCGGCTTGGACGAGACTTTTCATACTACCTCCTCGGGCGAGATTACGCCGCGTTCACGTTTCAGGAATGTGAGGAGACCCCGGAAGGTATGGAAGGCGCAGACGCACCTTGACCGCCCGGGGTTACGGGCGGTTTAGCAGTAGAAATCGATAATGATCTGCGTGTTCTAACATGTCTTTATAGTTATGTATCGACGTCTCAATAGTCAATCCTGACGGGAAAATATTGGCGTCCTAGGTGTTTTGTGCCCTAAATGGCCCAGAAGCAATCCGTTTGAATTTAAAGATGTCGTCCGGCTTGAAGCCCTCAGCCAAGCACCCCATATCAGTATCATGCTTACGTATAACGTTCATATGAGGTTCCTGCTTTTTGCAGGAAAACGACTGAACCGCCGGTAACCCCGAGCGGGGCGCGCCATTTGTGCCGCTTTAAGCCTCGGGGTTCTACAGATCACTTTGATCTTAATTAGAAGACGCCCGTCTTTGCAAAGCCAGTTTCAAGTTGCGAATAACCGCTATCTGAGATTTAGGCACGGCAAAACTCGGCGTCATGGCTTCAGTAACCTTATACTTGGAGGATGACATGCATCCCTATATATTAAATCGGAATCACTTGGCACGTCGCGCGAACGCAGCAGTCGTAGACCCTCACGGCGCACCCGTTCGGGACGGGATTTTGCGGCGCTGGGCACGTTCGGCCATCCAAAACTGGAAACGGCGCAAGATGATCGCGGTATTGCAGGCAATGGATGACCGCCTGCTCAGAGATATCGGCATTTATCGCAATGACATTGAGCGTGTCGTTGATGGTTTTGATGAACGTGAACTCGGCATGGTTCCATTTGCGCCAAAGCAAATCGCGCGTGTGGAGGATCAAAGCACTTTGCGGCAAGCTGCGTAGCTAGAAATACCCAAGTGGGCGCGTCATTGCGCTTCAATGATGCGCCCCATCCGCATGAGAATGAAAGATAAACTTAATCTGAAAGGGACAAACCAATGATGATTTGTAAAGCTGACTTTGAAGAGCTCTTCCCGTATTTATTTGAACCCAAAGACCATTTCTCGATAGAGACATCGTCCTCGACGAGCGACGTCTCTATCGACCGTTGGAAAGACGATGGAGGTACTGTGCGACAAATTCGAACGAGGCACGACAAGGACACGGCCCATTAGTCCGCATCGAACTGGCGCCACGCTAGGCGAGCAACCTTACCACCTTGCTTCAAAGGGGCCCGCTGCGACCGGCTAAGTGAAGCTGTTGAGAATAGACGCGTGGACGGTGGGCAGCCTTCACATCCGACGGGAGCGACAGATGAAATTTCTCGGCGCATTTCATCTCCACTCTCCCCTTCTTAGATACAAGGCAACGACTACAATTTAAAGTAGGATAGGTATGTAGGGTGGTTGTGCAAATTGTCAGGAGGCGATCATTTTCTGCAGTGCGTTTCGATCAATCTTGGAGGCGTGTCGTTTGTCCATCGGCATCTTGGCGACCCGTACAACTCGATCAATATCGAACTCTGTGGCCCGTTTTTGCCAAATCGTTTCATGGCGCGTATCACCCGAAATCGCGAGGTAGCTTTCGTTTTCCACGGACATGAGCGCGCATTGGTCAACGCCATCCCATTGGCGCACCGCGACTTCAACCGAGAATGGAAAAGTCGCACGGCCCGCGAGGGATACGTGCGATCCCATTCGCCCCAAGAGCCAAAGACGCCCCTGATCATCCAAATACCCCGCGTCTCCAGTGCGATGCCAAATCGTCGCCCCTTCTTGAACCTTGTTTTCCACATTTTGGCGGGGGTCTAGATAGCCACTGTTGACGTGGGCGCCTGCGACTTGAATCTCATAATCTCTTATGCGCAGGCGAATGTCCTCCACGGGACGCCCCACCAGAAGTCCGCGTCCCTTGGCCATCGCAGAACGATCATCGGAGGAGATGTCGGCGGCGTCAAGATGAGCGATGGGCTCCGCTTCGGTCGAGCCATAGACACAGACAATTTTCAGATCGGGTTTCGACGTAGTCAGACGATCCAGAGCATCGGGAAAGACGGGCCCGCCCCCCGTAAAGACAGTGTGTAGTGAAGCCGGAACATTCGCCTTTGTTAATTTTTCGCAAAGCGATGGCGGCAGCAAGGCCCGCGTTATGTTTTGGCTTGCGATCCAAGCTGCAAGTTGCTCTGGAGACAGTTGATCAAGGTGGGACATTTTCCAATTGGGCAAAATCGACGTCCGCCCACTTGCGATATTGACCAGCACAAAAACAGGAAACGCGACGATGTCACGCTCATCCTGAGAGCTTTGCAACAAAGGGGCAATGGCCCGATGTTGTGCGGACAAAAACCCGTGGCTGCGAGAAATAGCTTTTGGCGCGCCCGTGGTTCCTGACGTAAATGAGATGAGCGCGACATCCGAGTCATTGGGCGTGTGGAGGTCGAAATCCGCCCCCTTGATACCATGAGGCCTTAGATGACGCCGCGTCCATAATGCGGGTATGACCCATTTCAAAAGCCCATACAGTCCAGAGCTGCAAAATGCGCTGATATTTGTGGCGCGTGCAGCATGGCGCAATCCGGCGAGACCCATCGCAGGTTCGGGCAAAACCGCCGTTGCCCCAAGGCTCCAAAGGGCCGCAAGTGCGGCGTAAAGGTCGGCGTCAACCAACATCGCCAACAGGACTTTATCGCCCCGACGAATACCGCGTGCATGCCACGTGCGCGCAAAACCGTCGGCGCGCTCCTTGAGTTGAGCGAATGTTACTTCGCGTCCTTTGCCGTCGACGATTGCAACCCTGTCAGGATGTTTGGCAACCGCGGCGGCAAAATCATCAAGGAGGTTAGTCATCCAACTTCAGCCCAAACAAACCATAGCGTCGAAAGATGTCCGCCTCTTCAGAAGCGCTGCGCAATGCAGACAAGTTGTCATCGTGGATCAAGGCGTGGATCGCGCTTGTGTATCCGGCCTTCTTCGCCGCAGTGTGAAAAGCATAAGCGAGATGTTGGCCCGCGCCTTTCGATAGGCTGGCATAGGTCTTGAGAATTGCGCTGGTTGGGTTTGGCCCTTCTGCGTAATTCGGGGTGCCAAATAGGAACCCAGCCAAAGATTGATCCGGCCTACGGGCAAAGAAGATCAGCTCTTGTTTCAGCAATGGTACGATGGGCATATACATCGCCATGAACGCCTCGTGGGTTATGGGTTTATAGAACGCGTTTTTCGCAAAAGCTTGGGTAGACAGGGTAAAAACCTGCTCAAACAATCCTTCGGGATTTTTGCCGTTCCAAGCTTCAATCGTAAAATCTTCAGTCGCTGGCGGGGGCGTTTGTGCGGTTTGCGCAAGGGGTACGCGGGCCGAAAAATAACTGCTGATTTCCGTGAAACCCGTCGCCTGCAACACCTCAAGCACCAGAGATTGTGCTGCGGGTTCTAGCAAAAACGCGGGGCTGTCATCTGATTGCGTAACAGCGCGATAACTATGCCACGTATCGCGCTCCATTGGCCCCAAAACCCGCCGCGGCCCGCTGGCGCGAATATAGGCCAAGGCTTGCGCAAGAACCTCCACCCCTGCGTCAACGGATGTGCAACTAAACCCGCCAACCGTGGCGGCGGGGACACCCTCCCAACGCGGTCCGTCCAAATAGGCTGTGATCTTTGCGCCCTCGGTTTTGAAGGTCTGTTGCGTCATGTCTTTGCTCCTAAAATCCGGTGGATATCACGTAGTATGGCAGCGGGATGAGCAGCGCCAAAAATGTCAGTTTCACCACGCGGTGCGTTGCAAATACGCGCGACAAGATCATTGGGCCAAGGGCTGTGAGGGCGACACAGATGAACACTGCGGGCCACATCGGACCGTTCCAATTTGCGCTATCTGGGTTCAATCGCACAACGCCTTCGCGGATGGCGAACAGCGCCAATGCAAGGGCGAGCACCATCGGATAGCGAACCACGGGCCGACTGGCCGAGGCTGCAATCGCGCAAAATCCCATCAACATGCCCATTGCTGCGATTCCATAAAACGATATCGCGGTCGGCCCCGTGGCCTTGCCTAGGGTCAAAAATCCTAGACTGACCAGCACCAATGCGGCAACCACATCGAGGTCTGGAAACTTGCTATCGCAGGGCGCGACACTGCGGCGCCAGATATGCGCGACGAGCACGAGAATGGGAAAGATCGTGTTCTGGGGATCAGTCACCGCCAGCAATAAAAATATAGACGTCACATAGACGCGAACCGCATGTGCGTTCAGACCAAATTTCGGGGCCACAATTTTGAACGCAACAATACTCAGCGCAAAAATCGCTGCGAGAAACACCAGCTCCCCAAGCGTGCTCGTCCCGTGGGCCGATAGGAAAATTAGCAAGCCGACAGGTAGAAACAGATTGTCAAAACCGCGCCAACTGGCGGCCTCAACCAAGGTGCCAAATCCCGCGACCATCAAAGAGAGCACGATGATATTTGGCGGGGCAAAGGACGTCATTAGCATGAGGCAAATAACCGAAATCAGCAGGGTGACTGTGAAAAAAACTGCGCTACCTTCGAGGCTTTTCTCGCCTTCCTCAACACGGAAAAACTTGGTTCCATAGGTGCTTCCAGCCAAGGCCGCTGCGGCATCAGCGAGGGTCAGAACGGCAATCGGTAGGACATAAAGGTAGAGCTGATCTCCCGCCAAAAACAGACATACCCCGACCGAAATCGCCAGAAGGAAATCCCCATAGGACTGTCTTTCGACACTATGTAACGTCGCACCAAGTCGCGAATTTGGTAATCGAAGGAGCAGCATCACAATGAGCGTCAGCCCAACCAAAAGATACACCGGCCAGCGATCAGGGAAGAGCCAAGGCAGGGTGAGCGCGTAAATTCCAGTGCCAATGTGGACCAGTTTGCGCTGCACCTCAGAACCAATTTGCCACGTGCCCGCCAAATGCCGAACACCCGCCATAAATCCCATCAGCCCGACAACAGACCCAAGCGCCAGCGCTATTTGTAGGACGGGACTCACTCTTTGACTTCCTCAACGACGAAGTCCGAATAGAAGAACGCTTTGTCGATGGCCTTCCCCTCGCCCTCCACTTCGCTAAGGGTCGTCACGCTTGCCGCAAAGGCCGCAGGAACGCGGCGCGGGGCCATCATGTTCCAATAAACTAGCCGCGCTTTTGGGGCGGAGGCGTTCAAGATACTCTCATATACTTTCGCGAAAACCTCAGGCGACATATACTCAAAAATATCCGAGAGGTTGAACCCATCCGCCTTTTCGCCAGTCGACACAAACGCCTCAAGCGATCCCGGCCGTATCTCAATCCTGTCGAGCCGCGATTTGATCGTTTCAAAATGTTCCTCGCGCCATGTCATCGGCAAGGCCTCGCCATGCTTGCCTTTGATAATCCAATGCAAATAGGGGTTTTGCGCGGGGTCTGTGGCGACGGCCGCATGGTAAATACGGCGCGCCACATGTTGGGCGGGACTGCCTTCGACGTGATCAAAAAACGCCTTATCGCGCCCCATGCGCCCCATTACGAACCTTGAGAAAAACACATTTAACAACAGCCGCCAGCGCCAAGTATTAAAACGGGTATCATAGAACGTCTGACGATCCGCCGAGGTGCGCGACACGAATATGTCGTCGAGGGTTTTCGCCGAATGCACCAGTGGCAGCAAGCGCGTGCGAAAGATGCGAAAATACCGCTCAAATTTTCCGACACCACCTGCGCCGACCTTCTCCACATCGTCCCGAAGGGCGGACCAGAAAGCGCGTATCTCCTCATCGACACCTTCCAAAGCTTTGCTCAAAAGTATCTTCCGCCGTGTTGAGGGACGTGCGCCCATAAGCTCTACAAATTCCGCATGGCTTAGGTTCTGGAATGCGCCAATCCGCAGCTTAAGGCAGGCAATCTGTGCGGGAGACAGATCAACCACAACGACTTTCGCAGGGTCCAACGTCAACATCGCCAAGGCATTGTCGCCCGCCGAGCAGATCGACACCAGCATCCCGCCCGCGCAATCGCCCAACCCTTGGGTCAAGACATCCGCGTCCTCCCACAACTGGGCGTAACGAATGTGGTCAAATGCGGCTTTCGCCTCGATTTCAGAGGTCATCGTTTTGCCGCTCCACCTGTCCTGTTGCTCCGTCCACGGTGATCCTCTCCCTATCATTGATCCATTGCGTGGCCCCCTTGAGGCCAACCACGCAGGGTATCCCCAACTCGCGGGCCACAATCGCCGAATGCGACAGGAGCGAGCCACGCTCAACCACAATCGCCGAGGCATTCGCAAATACAGCAATCCATCCCGGATCCGTATGCCGCGCAACCAAAACATCGCCAGAAGCAAGCGCCTCAGTTCTAGGATCGCGGATAACGCGCGCCTTTGCGGTGACCCGTCCAGCGGAACACCCCGTCGCCGTACGCACCAAACTCGCGTCGTTTTCCATCACTGGATCGTTCCACGTTGGTGCAATTGCTGGGCCGCGCAATTCGATCCGTTCAGGAGGGTCTGCGCGTTTTTCTGACCGCGCATCCTCTGATTTACGTAACGACACCAGTGATTTAAGGTCTGGAGACAGTCCAAAGCCCTCGACAGCCCCAAGCAATTCTTCAGTGGTCAAAAAGAACACATCGCGCGGTTCTTCCAACAAGTCCCGCGCCGTCAACTCACGGCCCAGAGCAACGAACACTCTGCGCGCATATCCAAAGATACGAGTCCGTTCAAATCGCAGGTTTTCGCGATCGCGCACACGGGCCTTGGTCCATGTGATCAGCCGTTTCGCAAAGGCCCGTTTTACTGGATTCTTGAACAACGCCACCCAATCCGGTTCACGCACCGCGTGCTCTGCGACCGCACCGCGCGTGGCACTCGCCGCAATCGCCGCCAACAGGCTGCTGGGGTC
The DNA here is from genome assembly GCF_000812665.2 of Falsihalocynthiibacter arcticus. Lineage (GTDB taxonomy): Bacteria > Pseudomonadota > Alphaproteobacteria > Rhodobacterales > Rhodobacteraceae > Falsihalocynthiibacter > Falsihalocynthiibacter arcticus. The sequence continues at coordinate 2,555,081 of NZ_CP014327.1, read as the reverse complement.
CTCGCGCAAAGTAATGCTTTCCAGCTTTAGTTCTTCGGCACACCTATCTGCGAACTTTTCCAGATAGGCCTCCACCTCGTGCTGAATTTTTGGGTGCGCCCTCAAGCCAGCAAGGCCTTGCGCCACCAACGTATCCGCCACACCTGCCGCCTTAACCATCTGCCCGATCCGCGCAATCCGTTTGGCAGGTTCTGCGGAGATGATATCGCCCTGACCGATCATCACATCATTATGCAAAAGCACCCCCTCGGGGCCGAGCCACTTTTCCATCAAATTGCGCGAACTCCCAAAGGCAATCATGCACAGGAAGTCATTTACAAGCGGCGCGTCCCAGCGATCGAGCAATGTGCTTTCGATCTTGCGGTATTCAGCGGCCAGCGCGGTCGGGCCAGCAGTTTGCAAATCAAAGCCACTGTATAACGCAGAATTCAACCTGCCATAAAAACGTCTGCGGGTACGGGGCAGTAAAACCGCCTGCCAGAGCAAGCCTAAACCCGCGCGGGTCATCTTGAAATACTCAGTTGCGCGCCCCAACCCACTGGCTGGACGAGGACCAATTGTATCCGTCACCTCGGACGGCATCGGGGTATCCACCCCCATCATCGTCTCCATGTAGGCGCGGTTCAGCGAAAACCCCGGCAAGAGCGCCAGCGCCCGATACCAATTAACAAGGTTGTAATAAACACGGCCATCGACGCGCGCCAACATATTGCCAAAGACCGAAGATTGGTCGGCAATGGTGGTGTCTGAGACGCCCAGCAACGCAAGGAACGCACGGTAAACGCGATCATAAACATGCACGGCAAAGGAATATGTCAGCGGACTGACCATGCCGGGATAGCTTTCGACGATATTGGAATTATCAAATATCGTTAGCACAGTGTCGGGGTTCGCGAGCGGCAAAAGTGCCGTTGTGATGGGCCGCGATTGCAAAATATGCAAACCATCGGCATCAATCGCCCATTCGATATCCTGTGGAACACCGAAAGCTGCCTCGGACCGTCGCGCCAATTCGGCAATGTTTTTCGCTTGCGCTTCGGTTAAAACGGAGGGTGTTTCGGGGCCGACAATTATCGCGCCAACGGTCCAGTCTTCGCCGTCCTCTTCGCCCGACACCAGCCGCTCCCCCAAACCCGCAATCGCAGAAATAACCACCTCATCCCGACGCCCCGTCACTGGATTGGCCGAGAACGCGACGCCCGCAGAAACCGCCGCAATCATTCGTTGCACGATCACGGCTGGCCCCTCAGCCTCGCCACCTGATTTTAAGGCGCGATAGGTTGCAACCGTTTGCGAAAATCCAGATTGCCACACTTGTTGCGCCGCTTTCTCTACGTCGTGCGCCGCAACATTCAGAACCGTCTCAAACTGCCCCGCGTGGCTGTGATCTGCGCCATCTTCTTGTTTGCCAGAACTGCGAACGGCGAACGGCCCCTCGCCCAGCTTGGCTATAGCCGCCTTTAAACCAGTAATCGTTTTTCCACTCTCAAACGCTTCAGATCTGATCACGAAAAATGCGGGCGGCGTAAACCCGAAACCCGCGAGACGTGATAACGCAGCCGCTTTACCGCCAACCGCCTGCACGTCGCGCGCGTCTGCCTGAGATACAATAAACGACATTAAAAAACCCTCATCAAAATCGGTGCAAAACCGGCAATCGCATAGCAAGAAAATACCCAGAGACCGGCCAGCGTATCCATCCGTTTTTCTGCCTTCTCCGTAGGAGACTTGGCATAGGTAACCGCACTGATCAGGCAGAGCGCCGCCCCAGAACCACCCAAAACAAAGCTGATCCAAAACACTCCTGTTAAGGCCCCAACGCCCAACAGCAAAGCAAATGAGGCTCCGACACAGGCCGCCCAAATAAGTACAGCTTTCGCAGGGCCCCACAGGCCAGAATAGGTATCGACCCCCACGATTTCGCGTGCTGGCGTCCACAATTTGCGCCCTATTTCCAAAACGCATCCATTCACGAAGGACAATGCCAAAAACAAAACAAGCCCCAGCGCAGCCTTGCCATTCGGCATCCATTCCAAACTGGTCAGCAGCAGATCGATCAGCGGCATAATCGCCATATGGCTCAGTAAATACAGGATCGGCCTCGCCTTGAGCCATGCAGGCATCCCAAATTCACCGGTCATCACGGCCAACCAAAACCAGACCAGTGACAGCAACCACAAAACAGGAGGATGCCAAAGCCAAGCCGCCAAAACGGTGATCGGCATTGAGGCCACGCCCAACCAGACAATCGTTTTTAGGGAAATCAAACCGCGAGGGATTGGGCGATTAGGACGAAACCGCAGATCATCTTCTAGATCCTTGTATTCGTCGCAAACACGCATTTGAAAAAACAGCATCATCGCGATGAGAAAGCCGGCAACAAACGCGCCTATGCTAGGCAAGGGACGACCAGAAAGTTCCGCAGAAACGCAAATACTGGCCGCAGAGAAAACAGCCAGCAACGGCCCTGTCTTAGCCAGTGGAAACCGTTCTTTTTGGTAGATCCAGAAGGTTGAAAAACTCATCTATGCCGCGCCAAGTTTTCATGCGCACGGGTGAAATGCCCCGCCGCAATCGCCGCAACAATCGAGATTTCACCACAAAGGCATGTCGCCGCCGCAACTTCAGCCAAGGCGGCGCCTTTGCCCAAACCTTTGAGGCCCAGAATGTTCAAACCCGCCGATTGGCTGGGCAAAGATGTGCCGCCACCGACGGAACCCACCAGAATATTCGGCATGGTCACACTGCAGAAAAGATCGCTCCCACGGGCCTCCATCCGTGTGATGCCCATGGCGCTTTCTGCGACGCACGCGGCATCCTGACCCGTTGCAATATACAGCGCCGCCAACCCGTTGGCGAAATGCGCCTGCGTGCCCAATTGTCCTGACAGGTGCGACCCAAGGTTGGCCACTTGCCCGTACGCAAGCATCGCCTCAACGGTTGTGCCCAATGTCTTTTCAACCACCTCAGCCTTTAGTATCACGGAAGCACTCACCTTTCGGCCACGCCCCGTCACCAGCCCCAAAAACGACGCCTTTTTGTCACCCGAGAAATTGCCTTCGATGTACCAAGCCTTGATATCAACGGGACACCCCGATTCGATTTTCGCACACAGCGCATCAGTGGCAATCGTCACCATATTTTGGCCCGCCGCATCGCCCGTCGTGTAGCGGCAAATCAGGAAGACGATGTTGTTATCAATAACGGGTTCAAGCGACACCAATTTCCCATACTGTGTCGTTCCCTCGGCCGCCGCTTTCAGTCCTTCGATTTCATTAACAACCCACTCAACGAATATGCCCGCATTCAACAGGCTATCAAACACAAAGGCAGGGGTTCGGATGACCCCTTCGTACAAAAGCGCCGTGCTAATCCCCCCGATTTTGTTGCCGCATAGGCTCCGCGCGCATAGGAGGCCACTAGCGCTGCTTCGGTCGTTGCCATCGGCACGTGATAGTCACCGTGCGCGTTCAAGCCGTTAATGCGCAGCGGTCCAATGATGCCAACGGGTACTTTAACCGTTCCGATAAAATTCTCGATATTCGCACTAAATTGCTCGGGGGCCTCCATCGTGAGCGGATCAGCAAGCGCCGCGCGATCCTCTTCTGATGCGACCTCCAACAAGCGCGTCCAGTATCGCGCCACCGAGGCCGCTGTGGCCTTGCGAACGGGGCGCAAAGTTGTAAACTCCGCATCACTGGGCAACATACGCTCTTGTAAGGGACCAATTTGAAACCGAGCCCGAATTTTTTTCAGCATATCTTTCACGTGAGATGGGATGGTCATTCGAGGTCTCCGGAATTACTTCTGCGATAATATTCGCACATCTTGTCCTGAATAGGTCAAATATGGAACGATTGCCAGATGAACCGCCCCCTTAAACATCGCTCGTAAGCACCCCACCGGAATTACATTCGGAAACTGGTTCAAACTATTGGCGCAAAACGGCTTTTGCATATCTCCGACCTCTATCCACTGCGCCGAGATCATCACTTTGGCGCGCCTGTCAAACTGTGTGTTAACCTACATTGAAAACATCCGCCTTGATCGCAAAATAGCGCAGATGAAAACCACCCAACGCCTATCAACTGCTGAACCCAGAGGCAAAACCGATTGTGCCCACGCGAGAGCATAGCAAGTGGCTTAAATTTCTTGCTCTTCCGCCGCACGAAAGACGTTGTACGCCCCTGTGACTTTTTAATTTAGGTCAATACCGTTATGTCCATAGCGCGTTACACAACCCACACGTTATCGGTGCCAGAATCGAACGCCACTTTATCGATAGTGAATAGAAAACCCCGCATATTTTGTGTGTCCAATAGGGGTATGGCAACATGCGCAAATTACTCACTCAGTAGTACAATTTGCAAGCCGCTTTGAGGTGTAACGCCAACGCGGCCAAGGGAGTACATAAGCCCCAATGGACCATCCTTCGCGCAAACCACTCCTAGAAGGAATTCAAGGTCGAGGTCGGCAAATGCAATCAATCGCCCTGTTTCGTTACGAATGTGGAGGCCCCGACCGCTCCAAGCCAGTTCCCTCTGACACCCACCGCCTGCCCAAATCTGGCAGCTTAGCGCAACCGGCGCCCTAGGCCTTGCCCTAAGTACTGGAATCGGCTACGTTTCTTCACAATCTAACGCCGACCGACCGGCCCGCATCACGCTGGTTTTTTCTAACAGGGTCCATCGGATAGTCATGTAACGGCCCCGGCAATTGTTCTGGCGGGGACAAGGACCATTTGGGGTTTCTGATGCTGAGCGACATTTCCGCAATTGATCTGGCACGGGCACAGTTCGCATTCACCATTTCGGCCCATATCATCTTTCCAGCTTTCACCATCGGATTGGCAAGTTGGCTGGCAGTTCTAAACGGGCTGTGGCTGTGGCGGCGCGACGCAGTTTATCTGCGGTTATTCGAGCAATGGAAGACGATTTTCGCGGTGGTTTTTGGCATGGGCGTGGTCTCGGGTATCGTGATGTCCTACCAATTTGGCACCAACTGGTCGGTCTTTTCCGACAAGGCAGGGCCCGTTATTGGGCCGCTCATGGGATATGAGGTTTTGACGGCGTTTTTCCTTGAGGCTGGCTTCCTTGGCATCATGCTGTTTGGGCGTGAGAGGGTTGGCGAAAAGCTGCACATGATGGCCACGACAATTGTGGCGATTGGGACCGTGATGTCGGCTTTCTGGATTTTGGCCGTCAACAGCTGGATGCAGACCCCGCAAGGGCACGGGTTTAACGACGTCGACCAGTTCATTCCCCTCGACTGGTGGGCCATTATTTTCAATCCGTCCTTCCCTTACCGGCTGGTGCATATGGTGTTGGCGGCGTACCTCACGACAGCCTTCGTAGTCGGAGGCGTGGGGGCATGGCATTTGCTAAAGTCCCCTAAAAATCGTGGGGCACAGATCATGTTTTCCATGGCGATGTGGATGGCCCTGATTGTGACCCCAATCCAGATCATCGCGGGTGATCAGCACGGGCTTAACACGCTGAAACATCAACCTGCCAAGATTGCGGCCATTGAAGGCCATTACAAAGGGTATCCAGAGGGGCGCGCACCGTTGATCCTGTTCGGACTGCCTGATGATGCGACGGGCAAGGTTCGCTACAAGGTGGAAGTCCCACTTCTAGGCTCGCTGATCCTCACACATAACCTCGACGGCCCCCTTCAAGGGTTAAACGACTTCCCTCCAGAAAATCGCCCGAAATCGGCGCTGATTTTCTGGACGTTCCGTATCATGGTGGCGACAGGTTTTGCGATGCTGGGTATTGGCCTCTGGGCGGCATGGGCACGCTGGCGCGGGCAATTGTATGATGCACGCTGGCTCCAACGCTCCGCCGTATTGCTGGCGCCGTCGGGTTTTCTGGCAGTGCTTGCGGGCTGGATCACAACCGAAGTCGGACGCCAGCCCTTTACCGTCTATGGCCTCTTACGGACCAGCGACAGCGTGTCCCCCTTACAGGCGGAGGCCGTTGGAGCTTCGCTCATTGCCTTTATCGTGGTGTATTTCTTCGTTTTCGGGTCCGGAACGTTTTATGCGCTACGCCTGATGGGCCGTAGCTTTGAGGGCGACATCTCAGCACAGGTCGACCACACCGCATCTGATCCTAAAGGAACGCAACATGGTCATTGAACTCTCCTTTATCTGGGCTGGATTGATCGCCTTTGCGGTCTTGGCTTATGTGTTGCTTGACGGTTTTGATCTGGGGATCGGCATCCTGTTTCCGTTTCTAAAAGATCGCGACGAACGTCATCTGGCAATGAACACCATCGCGCCGGTTTGGGATGGTAACGAGACATGGCTTGTGCTTGGTGGCGGCGGGTTATTAGCTGCGTTTCCGCTAGCCTATGCCATCGTGATGCCTGCCCTCTACCCCTTGATCATCACTATGCTTCTGGGCCTAATTTTTCGCGGTGTGGCGTTTGAATTCATTCACCGAACCAACCGGATGAAGGCGTTTTGGGAAATCGGCTTTTGCCTTGGGTCCCTGATCGCCGCTATCTCACAAGGCATGGCGCTTGGAGCCTTAGTACAGGGCATCACAATCGACGGGCGCGCCTATGGCGGTGGCAACTGGGACTGGCTCACGCCGTTTTCCGCGTTGACGGCACTGGCACTCGTGGTGGGGTATGCGACACTCGGCGCGACTTGGCTGATCCTGAAGACAGAGGGCGAAACACTGACCCGCGCGCGCCGCTTTGCATGGCCGCTTGGCATCGCTCTACTGGTTCTGATCGGGGTGGTCAGCATCGTCACGCCCTTCCTACGGCCGGAATATCTTGAACGCTGGTTTGGCTGGCCCTCAGGTGTCTACAGCGCAGTGGTGCCTATCCTATTGGCCTGTGCCGCGTGGATGTTGTGGAGTGGATTGCGCGGCCGACACACCCTGCGCCCGTTCCTCGCAACTGTCGCGATATTCGTACTCACCTACATCGGCCTCGGGATCAGCTTTTACCCAAGTCTGGTGCCCCCATCACTAAGCATTATTGATGCCGCAGCACCGGATACGTCGCTACGCTTTCTGCTGATCGGCGCGTCGATACTAATTCCGATGATACTGGTCTATACTGCTTATTCCTATTGGGTTTTCCGAGGGAAAGTTCGCCCCGAAGACGGATATCATTGATGCGGCAATGGTTGTGGTTCGCAGCGCTCTACCTAGCCGGAATCGCAGTCGTCGGCACCATTGCATTTATGATACGGGCAGTACTGCTCTAAGGTGTGTCGGGGGAGCGATTTGTCGTCTTAAGAAACTAAGTCGCGCCCTACCCGCTTCAAGCTAGATCCTCTGACCTCTTTATCATGCGGTCCCCCCGCGCCATAAGCCCTCAAAGAGGGGGCGAAGAAAGTTTTTTGCGATAACCTGTGCAGAAAATAGTGTGTTACAAACGTTTCTGAACTTATTGGAATAGTGGGTTAAAATGATTGGTAATTTCCGCACAGCATGGAATAACACGGTCAAAATGACATCCAGATATGGTAAACCGAAATGAATTTAGCCGAAGAAACCACCCCATCAGTTAAATCCAGCCACTCCAAGCTACACCATATGGCACCCATTATTTTGGGGTTTGGCATGTTTTTTATGGGCGCTTATGCCCTCTATAACCTACTTTCCTCGGTCAATATCGGCCACGTGCGCCAGCAGGCGGCGTCGGTTCCCATCTCCCATATTGCGGCGTCGGTTTTGGCGACAGGTGTGGGGTATTTTGCGCTGATCGGCTATGACTGGTCGGCTCTGCGATATCTGGGCAAACGTTTGCCTTTTCCTGTGGTGATGATGGGCGGATTTCTGGGATATAGTTTTGGCAATACCATCGGTTTCAGCGCCATATCGGGCGGCGCTGTACGCTATCGCATTTACTCGGCCTTCGGGCTAAACGCCTTTGATGTGGCGGCTATTTCGACGTTTGTCACGCTTGCGTTTAGTTTTGGTATTACGCTTGTTGGCCTCGCAGCCCTTGCTATCCATCCCGCCGCTTTGGGGGATTTGCTCCCTTGGTCGCGGGACACCGTTCGCATAGCTGCCACGCTCGCGTTTTTGGTGCCGATGGGGGTTTTGACGTGGTTGTCTGTGACGGGCAAAGTTGCAAAGTTCCGCCGTATAACCGTGTCGATGCCGTCGCCCAGCATTCTGTTCAGCCAGCTTGGCTTTTCAATCGTTGATACGTCGATGGCGGCCTTAACGCTGTATATTTTGATGCCGACGGGAACACCCGATTTCATCACGTTTATTGCCCTTTTTGCCGCTGCCGCTTTGATTGGGGTCGCCAGCCATGTTCCGGGCGGCATTGGCGTTTTTGAGAGTATTATCCTTGCGGGATTGCCCGATACAGTTCCGTTGGATCAAGCGGTTGCGGCCTTGCTTTTGTTCCGTGTTATTTACTATTTACTGCCCTTCGCGTTGTCGGTGGTATTTGTCTCGGCGATTGAAGGGCGGCTTGCGTCTGGTTTTTTGGCCAAACGATTGGGGCCAGTTTCCAGCCAAATGGAACCTGCATTCAAGGTCGTCGCGTCCGTGGCCCCAGTGGCCGCAGGGTTTACGGGTTTTGCTGTGGGGATTTATCTATTGCTGGCCGCTGTTGTGCCCGCGTCACGCAAGGAAAATATTGACCCTGATGATCTGCTGTCGATCATTTTCTTGGAAGGGGGCGCCTATTTGTCAGCGGCTCTCGGGCTTTTGTTGATTGTCCTAGCGCAGGGTCTTTTCCGCCGCATGTCGGGCGCATTCTGGCTTACGCTCGCAGTTCTGACTGCTGGGGCCATTGTGTCCACGCTAACGGGAGCGGATTGGAAGGAAACCCTTCTGCTCGTCGTTTCAGCCGCAGTTTTGTGGCCGCTGCGCCGCGAATTTTTCCGCGCCACCAAGTTGACGCAAGGCATGTTTACTTGGCGCTGGATTGCGCTGCTCGCCGCCCTTCTGGTCAGCATCGGCGGGTTCATCCTGTTGCTCCATCAGGCGGTTCCGTATTCCCATGAGCTGTTGGGGCAATTTTCTGGCGATGCGCGCTTGCCCAGAACCCTCCGCACGGGCCTGTTTATGGCGGCGCTTTCGGTGCTTATCTTGGTCTATTTATTGCTTCAACCTGCGCGGACGCGCGGCGTGGTTGTGGATGAGGTGGCGATGAAACATGCAGAGCGCATCATTGCCCTGTCGGGGCAACCCGAAGGCTGCCTTGCGTTGACGGGCGATAAAACCCTGTTCTTTTCCAAGGAGATGGACGCATTTATCATGTATGCCGTGCAGGGACGGTCTTGGATTGCCTATGGCGACCCAATCGGCCCGAAAGGCGCGATTCCTGAACTGGCTTGGGACTTCTTTGACTCTGCCTATAGTGCCAATTGCCGACCGGTTTTCTATGAAATCAGCACGAAATATCTGCCTCTTTGGGTCGAAATCGGCCTGACGTTGCATAAAATGGGCGAAGAAGCCGTGGTGGATTTGACAACATTTTCATTGGCGGGTGGCGATTTTCGCAAGATGCGTGCGGCCCATAATAAGGCGGTCAAAACCGGCCTGAAGCTCGAAATATTGCACCCGCCCCATAGCGCGGCGTCCATTGCTGCGTTGAAAGAAGTGTCGGACGCGTGGCTGGGTGAAAAACATGCGACCGAGAAGGGGTTTTCAGTTGGCCAGTTTACCGCTGAATATTTGGCCCATTTCCCCATCGCCATTGTAAAACGGGAGGACCGTATTTTGGCCTTCGCAAACGTCATGTCCCCGGGGATTTGGGCGCGGTCAGCATTGATCTGATGCGGTATTTGCCACAAGAAGCCGATGGCATGATCGAGTTCCTCTTTATCAAGCTGATGGAGCATTACCGAGAGAAAGGCGCGCAGACCTTTAGCCTTGGAATGGCGCCGCTTTCTGGGCTTGAGGCCCGACACGGAACGCGCATGTGGAACCGTGTTGCCTCGATCATTTATCGTCACGGCGGGGCGTTTTATAGTTTTGAGGGCTTGCGTGGCTTTAAGAAAAAATTCCACCCGCAATGGCAACCTCGCTACATGGCCGTTCCAGGGGGGCTGCAACCTATTATTGCGCTCCGCGATGTTACGCTCCTCATTTCTGGCGGCGCGAAACGCCTTTGGGGCAAGTAAAATCCATTTAACTCAAGAAGATACATTTGAAGCTGCAAATGCTTGATTTCGTTTTTGTGGCCGAGGAAGGAATTTCTCTGTTAGGGCCCCCTACAGGAACGCCGCGATCCGATATAGCGGCGCCGCATCATCAACCAACGCGGGCCTCTCCAACCTTTGAAAAGCATCATCAATGGCGTGATCATCATCGAGAGGATCATGAACCGCGCGGCAAATTCACCCGAAGGGTATAAAATCGCATCCACCGTTTCGGGGTTACCTGATGCCAACCCCGCGATCACCGGAATGGCAGGCAGGCTCAGGAGAGCCCAAAAGGAATAAAGATGGTTCAGGAAAGATTTAAGCGATGATATTACCGTAGCTCCAACTTGCAGATATTTAACGCCGCTGCACAGCAATTTCGTCGCCTTGAACGCGCGGAAAGTAGCGACCTTCATAAACGGGGGACAAATGAATGCCCCCAGACTTTTACATTAGCCGTGGTAGGCTTGGCTGACAGCAAAGCTATCCTCGAACCAGTGCGAAAGTGAACGGTCCTCTCCTTGCCGGATTTTGTGGTCATGGGCACCAACATGCGTGGTTTACGCTCCAGCATCTATTCCAACAAAGAACCTGGCCCATTCTTGATCGCCCATCTGATCAGCAATCGCCTGATATCGCGCTGTCCCATCTTCGATGACCTGCCTAGTATTTGTCGCCCACCGGTAGATTTCTGAACTGGAACCAATCCGAGCCACTCTGCAAAGTCACGTCCGCGCTTGAAGCCCTCCATCGGAGGGGCGAAGGCCTTAATGGCCATTGCGCTGACAGGGTCAATACCCAGGGCCGTCTGCAAGCGGATTGTTTCCGGATCAGTTTTCATTACTTCCTTCAGACGTCGCTCAATCACGACAATCTTGTCTGCGAGGGGCTGAGCTGATCCAGACGCACACGGTTGACGTCGATGACGATTGACGGCAGGTTACAATCCGGGTTTTCGATCTGTTCTGCTCGTTTTTTAAATAAGCTCCGGCCAGGGGGGCGATGATTGCAATACGTTGCCGAACGAACAAATCCCGCGCCTTAAAGATCATAGACCTCGATTGTTGTTCAACTGATTTGACTGGTACAAATCGCATCGTTGGCCGGGCAGCTGCTTCGCCGTTAGCCTCTTCATCATATGCGTCGTTATCCTTCCGTTTCACTAATGGCTTCGCATAGATCGGTGGAAACAGGCGAACTTCGTTGCCCCAATAATGCGATGAGGTACATACCTCCTCAAATTTGGTGCTTTCAACATCACCACATTGCACACTTTGATGCCGGTTCCGAGGTGGGCCATCCACATGGTGTAATCGCGGGGCAATTCGCCACGAAACTTCAAAAACGGTTGATGGCGGCTGTTCCCCGGTAGGATGAAAATACGGGCTCATGACGCGGTGTCTGGCCCAAGCATCATTGGAGAACAGCCATGAACGATTATCATGAACGATTATATCGGACTCGACATATCAATGAAAGAGACTGCGATTTCCATTCGGCGCGAAGGTGAGCGCGTTTGGCGCGGGAAGTGCAGTTCTGATCCAGTTCGAATTGCGCAAATTGTTAGAAAACGCGCAGCCGGCGTCGTGCGGGTGGTTTTTGAAACCGGGCCTCTTTCAGTGTGGTTTTATCATGCTCTGAAGGAAGAAGGACTGCCTGCTATTTGTATCGATGCACGCCACGCCAAGGCGGCGCTCGACATGGCCGCGAACAAAACGGATGCAAATGATGCAGATGGCCTAGCTCAGATCGGCTTTTATCGGGAGGTTCGAGTGAAGGGTTTTGATAGTTTGCTGGCCCGCTCACTGGTCGCCGCCCGAACCAAACTGGTGAGGATCACAGTTGAACTGTCAATCCAAATCCGTGGGCTCATGAAGACATTTGGATTGATTGTGCCTTCGGGCAAAGGGCACAACTTTGAAGCAAATGTCCGCAGACTTCTGATGGATCAGATCGAACTCTCTAACATTCTGTTGCCGATACTGGATGCCTGGCGCGATATGAGGATGCGCGCCGCAGATCTCACAAAACTGCTGCTCGTGGCGGCGCGTAAAAGTCATACTTGTCGGCTTCTCATGACCATTCCAGGAGTAGGCGCAATTACAGCGACCTCATTTGCGACGGCCATTGAGGATCCGGGTAACTTCAAGAACTCACGCGCTGTTGGGGCCTGGCTCGGTTTGACGAGCCGACGATACCAATCCGGGGAAGTTGATTACAGCGGTAGGATATCACGCCGCGGATATCGTCATCTGAGAGGACTACTCTACGAGGCCGCGCTCGTCATCCTAACCCGGTCAAAAGCGCAAAGTGACCTGCGAACATGGGCGCTCAAACTTAAGGAACGCGTTGGCACGAAGCGCGCAGCAGTCGCATTGGCCCGCAAACTGGCAGTTACAATGCATGCGATGTTGAAAACCAACTCTGTGTTCAATCCGATTGCTCACCCAATAAGCCTTTAAACACCCACTTGCGCTCGATATCCTGAGCGTGGCGAGACGTCCCTGCCGGGACGTGGGTTGAGCAATTCCGTTTGATGGGCTGCACCGGCATTCACTGCTGAGTGCGTCATCCACATTGGAAGCTCTGCCTGCTAAACCCATCATGCGGCGGCTATATGTCGACCGCGAAGACGACCCTGCACCCGGCATACGAGCTCTCGAACCTCAGGATCAGAGTGCAAAACTACCTTTGACAAACACGCTGGGGCCTGAAATCGTCCCGCGATCGTTAGAATGTGCAAAAAATACTTGCAAAACACTATGCGATTAGACGACACCATCAATGCCGATCCATGGCGGCCTTTTGTCGGCCACGCCCCCTCTTGCGAGCAGGATGTCTTTCCAGTATCTCGATTCCAGCAGCAATTAGAGCGCAGGAACAAAAATGTATCGCGTCTGGAATTTCATCACAAGTTACTCGATTTTGCTTATTGCGGGCGCCCTCCTTGCGCTGATTTGGGCAAATATCAATGCGGAGAGCTATAACCACTTTGTTCATCTGGTTCTCATTCCCGACTTTTTCATTGGAGAACTTCATGAGAGTCATGGCGAAATCACCCGCACATTGACGCTCCACTATCTTGTGAATGATGTCCTGATGGCCTTCTTCTTTGCCATCGCCGCGAAGGAAGTCTGGGAAGCTGTGATCCTCAAAAACGGCAGTTTGCGCGGCAAAAAGGCCGCAACCCCGCTGATTGCCACGCTCGGCGGCATGGTCGGCCCGATTTCCATATACCTCGGGATCGCTTATTTCATGGGCAGCACCACCTTTGACGCAGTGGCAAATGGCTGGGCGGTTCCGACCGCAACCGACATCGCGTTTTCCTACCTTGTTGGGCGTTTGGTCTTCGGTGCTGGGCACCCAGCTGTGCGGTTCCTTCTCTTACTGGCTATCGCGGATGATGCGGCCGGCCTTCTAATTCTGGCCATTTTCTACCCAACGGGGGATGTGGCCCTTCAGTGGCTCGGGCTTTCCGTGGGGGCTGCGGTGCTCGTATATCTCCTGTTCAACTACTTGCCCCGTCGCATGGACAAGGGCGATCAGTTGCGTAGAAACTCCACGAGAATGCGCAGCGTCTTTGGCTTCTGGCCCTACCTGATCGCAGGCTGTTTGTCGTGGTATGGCTTCCAAAAAGCGGGCCTGCACCCATCCCTTGGCTTGCTTCCAATTATCCCCACAATCCCCCACGCAGACCGCGAATTCGGGATATTTGCCGAGGCCGAGAAGCACCTAACTGACCTCCTCAACCATTGCGAACACCTGCTCAAACACCCCGTGGAAGTCATCCTGTTTTTCTTTGGTTTGCTCAACGCAGGTGTGGAATTTGGCGCGATTGGCAACCCAACTTGGCTCGTGCTGGGCGGCCTGATTATCGGCAAACCACTGGGGGTGTTTATCTTTGGCTATATCGGCGCGCATGTCTTGCGATTTGGTCTACCCGTGGGGATGAAAACGTCGGACCTGTTCGTCATCGGCTGTGTTGCGTCGATTGGCTTTACGGTTTCCCTCTTTATCGCCTCGGTCGCTTTTGAAACCGGCCCTGTGCAGGATGCCGCGAAAATGGGGGCGCTCCTGAGTTTCGGGGCCGCTGTCTTGGCCATTGTCGCTGGGAAAATTACCCGCGTTGAAAAGAAACAATTTTAGGCTTCTCCGCCAATTTTGGCGGATTTTAAGCAAATCTCTCTGGATTCGCCACATTGCTTCCAGTCAATAAACAACGCCCATTGTAAAATTGGGTGTTTTTTGCGACATACTTTGCTTCAGGGATCCTCTATATCTAACATTAACTAGAACCCGTTAAGGGTATCGGGATACCAGAGGCACAATTGAGGCGAGCAATGCTCGAATTTATAGAAGTCAGTAAGTCCTTTTGGACCGGAACGCAGCGCAAGGTCATTCTTGAGCAGGCCTCGTTTCGCGTCGAGCTTGGCAATTCTATGGGTATCCTTGCCCCCAACGGCACCGGAAAAACGACCCTCATCAATATGATGGCTGGCCTTGAAAAACCCGACGAGGGCACAATCAATCGCAACTGCCGAATTTCCTTTCCGCTTGGCTTTATGGGCGGCATCTCTACCAAACATTCCGCCATGGAAAATTCACGCTATATTGCCCGCCTCTATGGCTTGGACCCCGATTACATTGAGGCCTTTTGCCGATGGCTCTGTGCGCTTGAGGAATATTTTGACCGCCCCGTGGGCACCTATAGTGCCGGTATGCGTGCGCGGTTTAGTTTCGCCCTTATGTTGGCGCTCGATTTTGATATCTACCTCATAGACGAGGGTATGCCGTCGACAACGGACGTCGAATTCAATCGTAAAGCGGGGACGTTACTGCGGGATCGCCTGCGCAAAGCAACCGTCATTATCGTATCCCATCAGGCCAAAACCCTAGAAAAATTCTGTAAATCCGCTGCCGTCCTCCACCGTGGGCGACTGCATATGTTTGACACCCTAGAAGAAGCAAAGAGGCTCTATGACTACGAAACCAAGAGCTAAGCGATTCAACATTCGGCGCGGTGTTATCAAAGCTGCAACCGAAAACCCTACTCCGCTCACTGCGGGCCTAACAATGCCGGCGGTGGCGCGAAATTCCGGCCCGACTCCCCCTCCCGAAGAGACCCCGCAAGCAAACACGTCCAGCGCCGAGGGCTCGACCCCACCTGATCAGGATATTGCCAACATTCGCCGCGAAAACCTGACGGGTCGCCAATTGCGTATGGCGCGTCGTGTCGCACAAAAACATGCGCTTGCGCCAACGTCGGATTTTGATGCCGTCCGCCTGCTGCGTGCGAAAGGTATCGACCCGTTTAAGCGCGCCAATATGCTTGAGTTGGTTTCCGCCGAAGAGTCCTCCGCGACGAACGACGGTTTCATGTTGCCACAGACCATGCCGGTAACAGGCTCAAATCTTCCAACAACAGAGCTGGCTCCACCCGACGATGGCATAGCAGAAATCAGCCGTATTCAGCGCGATATTGTACGTCGCCGTCGTCGCAATCTCGCGATGCTTTTTGCGCGTCTGGCGTTTTTCATCTTCCTGCCAACGTTTTTGGCTGGCTACTATTATTACGTGTTGGCCACCCCGATGTACGCCACAAGTTCCGTCCTAAAGGTTGAGCAATCTCAAGGGCCCGCGGGATCCAAAAGCCTCTTGGCAGGCACACAATTTGGCGATACAGATTCCATCGTTGTCCAAACTTACCTCCTCAATCGCGATGCGATGCTGCGCCTCGATAGAGACTTAGGGTATCGCGAACGCATGAGTGCCTCCTTTATTGATCCCGTTCAGCGGCTCCCGCGTGACGCATCCTATGAAGAGACCTATAAACTCTATAAAAAGAACGTCAAAATCGGGTTTGATCCCACTGAGGGCGTCATTCAAATGGAGGTCATTGCTTACGAACCTGAAAACGCCGAGGCCTTTGCGCGGGCGCTTATTTCCTATGCCGAAGAAACCATTGATAATTTAAGTCAACGTGTACGCAATGACCAAATGAGCGGTGCGAGTGAAAGCTATAGTGACGCCGAAATCGCAATGGAGGGCGCACAGCAGCGGGTTATTGAACTCAAGGAATTATATAATGTTATCAGCACCGAAATTGAGGTTAGCCTGCTGACCACCCGCATTTCTGCGCTTGAATTGCGGGTAACCGAAGACTCGATTGCGCTTCAGGAACTCATGGCCAATGAGCGGCCCAACCAAACCAAAGTAGAGACGTTGGAGCGAGGGATTGCCAACCGCAAAACCGTAATCCACGATCTGCGCGCGCAACTTACCGAGGGGCGCAGCGACGGGCTTTCGCTTGCACGCATTCAAGGCGAACTCCAAGTCGCGGAAAGCGAACTCGCCACCCGCGTTCTGATGCTTCAAACATCACTCCAACAAATGGAAGTTGCGCGGATCGAGGCCGGCCGTCAAACACGCTACCTCGTGACGGTTGCCGCCCCGAATGCCCCCGATGCCCCGAGTTATCCGCGCGCGTTCGAGAATACGATCCTCGCGTTTTTTATCTTTTCTGGCATTTACCTAATGGCGTCCCTCACCGCTTCCATTTTGCGTGAACAGATAACCTCATAGGTGCTTTCTACACACCAACAAGAAATTATTAAGGACGTTTTCACCATGGCAACTCCCGCTAAATCCGTCAGCCCTAACACGTGGGAATTTCTGCGCGACCCCATGATTGTCCCCACTGGTTTTCGCGAGTACGACGCACGCTGGAGGTTTCCCGAAGAGATAAATCTTGTTGGGATCACGGCACTCGGGCTTGGGCTTGGGACACAAATGCGGCGTCGCGGCATCCCACCGATTATCGTCGTAGCCAATGATTACCGCGATTATTCGTTGTCTATAAAAAATGCTCTGATGTTGGGTCTGATGCAGGCTGGAATTACAGTCAAAGACATCGGTCCTGCGGTTTCCCCAATGGCCTATTTCGCTCAATTCCATCTTGATGTCCCTGCAGTTGCAATGGTCACCGCAAGCCACAATCCCAACGGCTGGACCGGCGTCAAAATGGGCTTTGAACGCCCCCTCACCCATGGCCCTGACGAGATGTCCGAACTGCGCGACATCGTCCTCAACGGCGAAGGCATTGCCACCCCCGGTGGGGCCTACGAATTTGTCGACGGGGTAAGGGAAGCCTATATTGACGATCTTGTCGGCGACTTCAAAATGACGCGAAAGCTCAAAGTTGTGTGCGCAACGGGCAACGGCACGGCGGCCGCCTTTGGACCTGCTGTCTTTGAACGCATAGGGGTTGAAGTCGTACCAAGCCACACAGATCTCGACTACACTTTCCCGCACTATAACCCAAATCCTGAAGCCCTCGAAATGCTCCACGACATGGCCGATAGCGTACGCGCATCAGGTGCGGACTTCGCCCTTGGATTCGACGGCGACGGTGACAGATGTGGCGTCGTCGACGATGAAGGCGAAGAGATATTCGCTGACAAAGTCGGGGTTATCATGGCGCGAGATCTCTCAAAAATTTACCCCAACGCCACCTTTGTTGCAGACGTCAAATCGACTGGACTTTTTGCCTCGGACCCCGAGCTCATCAAAAACGGCGTCACCGCCGACTATTGGAAAACCGGCCACAGTCATATGAAACGCCGAGTAAAAGAACTGGGAGCCCTCGCAGGGTTCGAAAAATCCGGTCACTATTTCCTCGCGGAACCGATAGGACGGGGATATGATTGCGGCTTGCGCGTGGCCGTTGAAATCTGCAAACTTATGGACCGAAATCCGGACATGAAAATGTCAGACCTACGAAAAGCCTTGCCTCAAACATGGGCCACCCCCACGATGTCACCCTATTGTTCCGATACGGAAAAATACCATGTGTTGGAGCGTTTGGTCGCTAGAATCGTCACTTTGGAAGCTTCAGGTGGCTTAATCGCGGGCCGCAAGATCAAGCAAGTCGTAACCGTAAACGGCGCCCGCATCATCCTCGACAACGGCGCTTGGGGCCTCGTGCGCGCAAGCTCGAATACACCCAATCTGGTCGTCGTCTGCGAAAGCCCAGAGAGCGAATCTGAAATGCACGCAATTTTTGCCGATATTGACGCCATAATCCGCACCGAGCCACTCGTTGGGGAGTATGACCAGAAAATTTGAGTCCGCACCCCTTGCAGCCAATAACCCCACTCTGAATCAATAGGAAACAGAAACACCCCGTTTCCTGCCCCAACATGGGTTCACTCGGCTGATTTTGTTGCGGAAAGCTTAAGGTATTCCCATTAAGACGCCAACCAAACGCCCTTCCGATAAAAATCCCGACTTTTTACCAAATCAGGGCTTGAAGACTCCGCAATCCCGTCGTAAAACCCGCAAACAGTTGGGATGTGGCCTAGTGGTAGGGCAACGCTTTTTGGTAGCGCAGATCGTAGGTTCGAATCCTACCATCCCAGCCAAACACTTCTTCTCTTTTTGAACGTACGAAGTACCCGCCCTTTTGTAGCGTGTATTCAGCGACTTGCCTGTACGACATTCAAGGAGAGACGCTCTTCAGAGAGCAAACGTAGCCATCATATGGCCAATATCTCTCTTCGACATTCCCGCGGTGCGAGTTTGGGGTGAGTTTGTGTTGTGACAGGTTCTGGTGTTGACGTGTTTGCCGACAGGCTAAGTGAGCAAATCGCCTTGCTGGGCCCAGTCAGAAGGGAAGCCCTTCTTCAGAAGATAGTCTGTTGTAATGTGATGCGGCAGAGTTCCATTAACAGCACGCTCAATCATGGTCGGCGAGAGAAACGCGAGATTCGTCACTGCTTGGATCCGACGGACAGAGCTTCCTTCGCGCGCAGCTATTTCTTCAAATGTAGTGCCGTTTCTGATTGCCGTGTACCAACCTATCCCGCTCGCGATGTTGCGGGTCAGGATCTGGTCGATCTCGGGAGGGCTGCTGCCAAGGATGATCTTTGTTTCAACACCTCTGCGCCGAAGCCGGAAGGCTGCTGTAATCTGAAGGGCATCCGATTCAAGCCGATCCGCCTTTAGGCCCAGATGATCTGCAATGACCTGTGCGTTTAAAGAGATTGCAAGCGATCCTGGCTCAATGATGGTTTTGGCAATCAAGTCTGCCCAACTGCTCACTGTGGATTTTGCATTCAGATTAGAAGCCAAAGTGTCCATGCGCTGTCGGAACTGGTCAACATCTGTTGCCTTGATGCCCGGAATGGTCCTCGGCAGAAACCCTGGCGCCGAAACATGTTCCCCGACGGCCTTGGCAATCGCTGCTTCGAGTTGCGGTGCGGGTAGTCGCCAGGCATCAGGATGGTTTACGCTCCGATCCGTGACCAAGCGCCTCGAGATATAGTACCGCAACCTTTTGCCATTTTTGCTTGAATGGCTTGGCGTCAACCGGTCACCTGTCTCATCAAACAGTTTTCCAGCGAGGGGCGACGGGTGAGCCGCGTTCTTTTCTCCGCGGACCCGCGCGTGATTTTCCATCAATCTTCGCTGAACCTGATCCCACATCTCGGGATCAATAATCGGCTCGTGCAATCCCTCATAGATATTTTTGTGATGCCGGATGCGCCCGGCATAAATCGGGTTGGTCAGGATATGGTGAATGTGGCCGCGATCGAACACCGTGCCACCTCTTGTCACGCCCGCGGCCGTGACCGTCTGCTTTGACCGCAGGTTCAAACCATCCGCCCGCTCTTTGACCAGACGTATGTTTCCGTGCTCCCTGTAGAGATCATAGAGCACGCGCACTGTCTTCGCTTCCGACTCCTTGATTATCAGGGAGCGACCGTCTGGATCATAGCCGAGCGGGACGTTGCCGCCCATCCAGAGGCCTCTGCGTTTGGAGGCGGCGATCTTATCCCGAATTCGTTCTGCCGTGACCTCGCGTTCAAACTGGGCAAACGACAGCAGCATGTTCAGGGTCAGTCGCCCCATGCTGGTAGCTGTGTTGAACGACTGGGTGACGGAGACAAAAGACGCCCCTACCCCGTCCAGCCGATCCACAATCTTTGCGAAGTCCGCCAGCGACCTAGATAGGCGGTCAATCTTGTAGACAACGATCTGATCAACACGCCCCTCATCAAGATCGGTGAGCAGGCGTTGCAAAGCGGGCCGCTTTAGGGTTCCGCCCGAGATACCGCCATCATCATAAGCTTCCGGCAGCAACACCCAGCATTCAGCTTTCTGGCTTGTGATGTAAGCGGTGCAGGCCTCCCTTTGGGCATCTAGCGAGTTGAACTCCTGCTCAAGGCCGTCTTCGGAGGATTTACGGGTATAAATCGCGCAGCGGATCTTGGGCTTCATTGCGCAAGCCCGAAGAAGCGCGGGCCAGACCAGTGCGCACCCGTGATGCGTTTGGCGATAGCCGACAGGGATTTATAGGTCAGGCCGTCCATCACAAAGCCCTCCGTGACCACCTCAACCTGATAGGTTCGTCCGTTCCACTCCCGCATCAGATGTGCACCGGGTTTCAGAGAGGACGTCGAGCAGGTGTTCGGCACCTTGCCATTTGCCATTACCCGCAGGCGTCGCAGGGTTTGTTTTGGTACGCGCCCGTGTTTCTGGCACTGTTGTTCATGGCTAATTGCCTTTCGCAAGAACCCGACAGACAACCGCTTGGGGGTGGGGCATCAAACACCCGCCGCCAGACTTCAAGGCAAGTTGCACGGTCGGCCAAGGGGTCGTCTTGAACAATGTCCGCCCCGATTTGTGGCGCTGCGTTCATGAATGGATCTCTACTTTTGACTGTACTGTGAGGGTGTAAACCGCCTCATCGCCCTTCACAGATCTCGCGGTCTCTATTGCCAATCCCTGTTTGCGCAGCCCTGACAGCGCGGCCCGCACCGTGTGTTTCTGCCAGCACAGCGCCTTACACAGAACGGACACCCCTGGGCCATTTGGTTTGGACAACAGCGCAATAAGTCGGTCCTTTTTGGTTTTATTCTGCTTCCTTTGAGCAAGCGTCGCAGGCAGTTTTGCACCCCCCTTGAGCGCTAGGTCTTGTGCAACTTGATCCATGAATATCTCCGCTTCGGTTCCGGAGCAGGCCAATTCCGCCCCTAGTACTGAGAAGAGCCCGGCGTCCGGGCGGCAACGGCGACACCTTAAAAATGCGTCGGCGCCGTGCCAGTGACGCTTCCCGTGAGGATGAAGTCCAGTGGAAAGAACGAGACCGCCAAGAAGCCAATACACCATGCAGGTTAAATCACGACTTCAACCAAGACTGCCGTCAAAAACTCACGGATGGAATGCACGTGCACTTTGGCAAGACTACGAGGGTGAAGAGAGGCAAAACGAAGAACGACAGGGTCTGACATGTAGGCACCAAGCGAGCTTTGAGACCCATTGGAAAGTCCCAAAAACAACGAAAGCCACCCGAAGGTGGCTTGTTTGGCAGTATAGGTTGCGGGAGCTCGACTTGATAAATACTTGCCTTTGTACAAGACACCCACAGGCTGGCACGCCTGCCACCTAGCTTGCACAAGCCAAAAGTAATATGTTCCTTGCTATAAAGGGCCGGAAGCCGACTTTCGCTGTGACGTTCATTAACTACCAAGCTTAATCTCACAAGCAATTTTCAACACGCCTTGCAAAATGTATTTGATCCATGTAACTCAGGTGATGTTATGATATAACATAACAAAAGAGTCGCAAAAACTGGAGACATATAATGAAACGCACAACACTCAAACGAGCTGGCATCATCGCAATTGGCGCACTGGTCGCTTTTTCAACACCGGCGACGGCTCAGACAACGACAGCACACACCCACGCTCATCAAGCTGAAGAGGTTGCTCTTATCGATGAATCCCAAGTTCAAGCACGCGCCTTGTCCGATTGGGCGGCGGATTGGCAGTCGATCTATCCTTACCTACAGGATGGTACTTTAGATGCTGTCATGGCCCACAAGGCTGAAAGTGGTGAAAAAACCGTCGAAGAATACCAAGCGTATTACCAAACTGGGTATAAAACTGACGTAGAACGCATTTTGATCGATGCCTCTACTGTGACGTTCTTTCGCGATGGCACGCCTATTCAGGGCGAGTACGAAGACGATGGTTACGAAATCCTGACATATGAATCTGGCAACCAAGGTGTGCGCTATCTGTTTAGAAAATCAGGCGGCGATGCTGAAGCGCCGACATCAATTCAATTCAGCGACCACAATATTGTTCCAACAAAAGCAGACCACTACCACCTTTATTGGGGCAACGACCGTGATGCTTTGCTGACAGAAGTGACCAACTGGCCAACTTATTTCCCAGCTCAAATGAGTGGTGAAGACATCGCACACGAGATGATGGCGCATTAAGTCACGCACAAAACTCGGAGACCTCGCTCTCCGAGTTAACAACGCGCGAGGCCGCTCTGGCGCGTTGTTTTGATCCAAACGAACATTTAAAAAGCTAGGCCACAGACCATGACACTCCAAGATACACGTCTCCCAGTTACTGTCCTCTCCGGCTTTCTCGGTGCGGGTAAAACCACTCTTCTCAACGAAGTTCTATGCAACAGAGACGGACGTCGTGTTGCAGTCATCGTGAACGATATGTCTGAAGTTAATATCGACGCAGACATCATTCGAGATGGCGGTGCAGGTTTAAGCCACACAGAAGAAAAACTCGTAGAGATGACCAACGGATGTATCTGCTGCACTTTACGGGATGACTTGCTGCAAGAGGTGACGCGGCTCGCCGCCGAAGGTCGGTTCGATTATTTGCTGATTGAATCGACAGGCATATCAGAACCGCTGCCTGTTGCCGCCACGTTTGACTTTCGCGATGAGAACGACGTGAGCCTGTCAGATGTGGCCCGCCTTGATACGATGGTCACCGTCGTCGACACTGTGAATTTACTCAAAGACTACGCCAGCCATGACTTTTTGAAAGACCGCGGCGAAGTCATGGGCGAAAACGATGATCGCACTTTGGTCAATTTGCTGGTGGAACAGATCGAATTTGCCGATGTGGTCGTGCTCAATAAGGCAACGGATGCAAGTCATGAGCAACTTGATGCCGCGCGTAAGATTGTTGTGGCGCTGAACCCTGATGCACAGATTATTGAGGCAGATTACGGCAAAGTGCCCCATGACCGCATTTTCAACACTGGTCTGTTTGATTTTGAAAAGGCACAAGAAAATCCATTGTGGGCCAAAGAACTCTATGGCTTTGCCGATCATATTCCCGAAACAGAAGAATATGGAATTTCATCTTTCGTTTATCGCGCACGCAAGCCATTTGATCCGCAAAAGCTACATGCAGCGCTCAACGGGCCCCTCCCCGGTGTCCTTCGTGCCAAGGGGCATTTTTGGGTCGCCACGCAGCCCGATTGGCTTGCTGAGTTCTCACTGGCTGGTGCGATGACAAGCATCAAGCCACTTGGCGTATGGTGGGCCACCGTTCCCCTAGATCGGCGCCCAGACACCCCGCAAGCAACAGCTTATCTTGAACAACATTGGCAAGAACCATTTGGGGATCGCCGTCAAGAGTTGGTCTTTATCGGTGCCGGTTTGGAAAAAGAGGTGATCATTGCCGCGCTGGATGCCGCCCTTGTCGACGATGCGCACAGTTTCACCCCCGAGGCATGGACCCATTTAGCAGATCCATTCCCCAAATGGCGTCGTGCGCCCGACGCGGCGTAAATCACATGGATCACAAGAAAGATTCCTTGGCGCGATATAAAAGCAATGCACGTACGAGCCTGCGTCGTAGAAAGCGAACTGGAAATCCGATGGCAGACTATGATCGGCTACCATCGGACCTGCGGGGATGGCTTTCACAAGCTGCACTGCCATGGTCGCCACGTTCGGTACTTCGAGTGTGGCTGTCCGCCATGAAAACGTACGAAGATGACAGGGAGGCCGTTCACTTATACATGAGCCATTTAGAGGCAAAAAAACTCAAAAAGGAAGCCAAAAAAATTTGGGGCTTTGAATAGAGGAACTTTAGAGCACGGACGTTGGATACAAAGCAAAACACAAGTGAGCCATCTCATTTTCGCCACTCGCTGCGGAATGTAGCAAAGTCCGCTAGGGCCGTTCGCGACATTGATGGGCGAGGTAATTGGCCCAATTTTTGCACCATGTATATGTCTTAAAGGGCGGAGAGCCGCCATTCGCTGCGCCGGCAAACCCAATTGGCAACATGATGAAAGCGGACACTCGGGGTCGCGATCAGTTTTTCTGTTGTGCAAACGCGACGAATGGCGGAAGTGAGCCCTCTTTACCGATTTTCTGCAACGCAGCTAATGTCTGCTACCACCTAGAGGGCCAAAAACCTTCAACAACTTCTCGGGTATTGAGCGGGGTTTTTGACAGCATCGATTAAGGCTGTTTGCGCCCGTTCCAAAATGGAGCGTTTGCGGGATGAGTTGAATGAACCTTCTGCGGGTGGCTCTTCGTGTAGAAGGCTCATATATCTGTCGGTATTTGGGATTAAGGAGCGGTAGCGTGCTCTTTCACTTCACTAACGGCTGAGCCACAAGCATGGTCAATGGAGGTTTTTACTTCAGCCCTTCTATCGTTTAGAAAATACACTCGGCGAGCCTGTCTTACAAAATCATCATCGAAGCACTCGGTCGCATCTTTCAGACGGAGTGCATCCTCGACGTCCCAAAGGTGCCAATTGATCTCCTTTAGTTTGGACTTAAGTTCGGCAAGATCACGTATGCAATCTTGATCAAACTGTTGAATCGCTCTTTGGAACTCACATTTATAAGAGGCCAACTGCTCTTGAGCGGTCCTTTTCTTTTCAACAT
This sequence comes from Falsihalocynthiibacter arcticus, assembly GCF_000812665.2. Taxonomy (GTDB): domain Bacteria; phylum Pseudomonadota; class Alphaproteobacteria; order Rhodobacterales; family Rhodobacteraceae; genus Falsihalocynthiibacter; species Falsihalocynthiibacter arcticus. The sequence goes on along the minus strand of NZ_CP014327.1, from coordinate 2,530,222 downwards.
TTTGAATACGTTCAGATTTGATCTCTAGAATCGTCAAACGATCCAAAAAATCTCCGAACCCAATTGAAATAAGCACGGTCAACCCATCATTGACTGATTTGGGGGAAGAGCCTGTCATTCTGCTATTACTTCTACTTTGTCGTGAACATAAAGCGCGTCGCGTCGCCCGTAATCTAGCAAAATAAAGCCGTTCTTGTAAAAGATTTTCTAACTGAAATCGTCATTATTTTGATAATCAACGCTGATGACAGTGTTCTCAAGAGCCGAAGATGGACGCGGCGTTAGGTTTTCACGCTTGGATCTTCCGATACCCACCGCCAAATAGTCATCCTTTGAAAGTTTATGATTGCACAAGATATTGTCCATCGTCAGCGTTTTTCGAAACAAAGGGAGACTGACCTAAGGGGATTAGGCTCATCTGATTGACTATATTATGAAGCGCGCCGAGTGTGGGATGCAAGCGCCGCGTTTCGATCCAGAGCGGTTCAATAAATGATCCGCTTTAACCGCATGGGCTAAACCCCATACACAGAGTTTCGGATGCTCCCGTGCGATCGTTCAATCTTGACCTGTGTCCGGCTTTGTGCGTAATGCTTGGACCAGATGAACCAAGCACCGCTGGGACTTGCAGGCTTACCTGTTTTGAAGCCATGTCTTCAGAAAATGATAAAGGATTAGAACATGCCTATTCGCGAACTAAGGGTCGAAGAAGAAAGCCTTTCGTCTAGAGTGTCGTTCCGGCAGACTGTTTCCGTACTCGCCCTTGGGTCCGTACTTGTCACTGGGTTGTGCGTACCCACCATATCAGCAGCTGACGCAGTTGGCAGCAATAGGGCAGCCACGGCGAAAATACCAGGTAGCGAAACCCTTCCTTATTTAACCGGTACCGTTCCTGAAGCAGCGGGAACTATTCCTTATTTAACTGGTACCGTTCCTGAAGCAGCGGGAACTATTCCTTATTTAACTGGCACCGTTCCTGAAGCAGCGGGAACTATTCCTTATTTAACTGGCACCGTTCCTGAAGCAGCGGGAACTATTCCTTATTTAACTGGCACCGTTCCTGATTAAAGTCGGGAGAGCTACTCTTCTGACTGAAAGTAGTCTGACAACCCGACGGTGGCTGAAGTCAGTCCTAATGGGTTCAGATAGCCTTAACCAATTCGATATTTTTGGCTTAGCTAGTAGTTTCAGCTTTGCAGCAGGTAGATCTGTTAGAGGAGTTTGAATTCTCGAAGTTTGATCATGCCACCACAATCAGGGAAAAAAGCATCTACAAGATTGAGATCTATTCAGCCGGATATCCGCGAATGAGCTTAGGCCAGCCCCAGAAAACAATATCAATGAACACGCCGCATGACTGAGGCGCTAGAAAAGGTTTGGCTCCTGATCGAAGCTGCCGAACTTGACGTCGCGCTGGTTGAATTGGAAAGCCAAGACGCGACTCTTCCACCGTGCCTAGAGCGTCGCACCCAAAGGGGCATTATCTATCTGCAGATGGGCAATGCTCTCGATGCTATGACCTGCTTGCAAGAAGTCCTTGAGGGCGCGCCTGATAATATTCGTGCCCTAGTGATGTATTCGGATGCATGTGATCTTTTAGGAGAGCGCGATGAAGCGCTGAGGAACCTAAACTTAGCGCTTGAGTTGGAGCCTAGTCTTGATGTTGCAATACTGAGACGTGCAGAACTGAAAATACGGATGGGCAACCTTTTAGGCGGTCTCGAAGACTACAAGGTTCGGCATAAGTTATTCCCGGCACGTGTGGGTTTGGCGATGGAGGCTGGCGGGTGGCCTGAATGGCAAGGACAATGCATTGCAGGCAAGAGGATTGTACTCGCTGGTGAACAAGGATTGGGCGACACAGTGCAAATCATGCGATTTGTTCGGTTCGTCGAAGCTCTTGGCGCATGCGTCATTCTAGGTCTTCACCTAGGCTTGCATGCAATTTGCCGGCAATCTGGGTTTAAAGGTGATCTCTACTCCATCGTGCCGGCTGATGTTGATGCCGATTATCAAGCGGCATTAATGGATGTCCCTCTGATATTGAAGCTCACCGATGGTGAGCTTTGGGCTGGCGAAGCCTATCTCAGCCCAGACTTTGCCAAAGTCATGCGCCATAGGAAAATGCTTCGGCCCGCACGGCTAAGAATAGGTATCGCTTGGCAAGGCAGCCAATCATTCGCGGGCGACTCTACGCGGTCAATTCCCTTATCTGCTTTTAAAGCCATATCTGGTATTAGCGGGGTGGCATTATATAGCTTACAGGCCGTGGATGGCCTCGACCAATTGACACAAATGCAATCTCAGCTTGGCATACATGTTTTTTCGGGACTCGACGCTGCCCCCGCCAGCTTTCTGGAAAGTGCTGACTTGATGGTCGCATTCGATCTTATAATCACTCCGGACACGGCTGTGGGCCATGTTGCGGGAGCACTTGGCTGTCCCGCGTGGCTCGCCCTTTCAAGGCGATCGGATGCGAGGTGGAGGGACGGCCAAACAGAAACTCCATGGTATCCTCGCCACCGCCTGTTCCGCCAATCCATAGACGGCGACTGGACTGGTGTCTTGCGAGACATGAGAGCTTCTATTTATTCTATGTTGGATGCTAAATAAAACAATTGACGCGGACTTCGGTGGATTTCACGGCCCACCACTGAGTACCTGCCGTACATATTCCTGCTGGTTAAGTAATGTTCTCACCTGGATGTTAACAATGCCTCGAATAGCGGTTCCCGACATGGATGGAGACACCGCCTCCCTAAACCACATTGAACCACACCCGAATTTTCAAAATTTTCCTGTGACTAAACGACTACCGTCTGGCGACGGTAGGATTACGGATGTGATTTTCCAGGTACTGAAGTACAACATCCTCTGTGATCGCCCCGTTGGTGGTTGAAAAATAGACGCACACAAGGTGCGCGCCACCCTAACTTGCGGCTTTTGAGTAATAACAGCCTGTTGGCACGCAAAAGGAAAACTCATGATTCGGCCGTATACGCCATACTCATTTAAAAGTTAGCGACGGAAGCTGATTTGATTGCCCAAGTAAGATCTGAAGCTAAGACCTTTAGGTCTTAACAAACCGTGGCTGACAATTTAACGGGAAGGTCTTATCGTAGACCAATGTGAACACATAGCTGCTAATGGTCCCGCAGGATGTCTGGCAAGCGTAGTGGAATATCTTTCGGATAAACAACTAAAAATGCCCGCCCTACAGAGCTGGTTTCCTTTCCCACGCTTCGCTTAATAGGCGAGCTCGTATAAGGCACCAGCGAGAACTTTGATGCCCGCCACGATGTCTTCAATGGTCGAAAACTCTTCCGGCGTGTGGCTACGCCCGTCTTTGCTACGCACGAAGATCATTGCAATCGGACAGATTTTAGCCATTTGTTGCGCATCGTGACCTGCCCCGCTAGCCATGTGCATGGTTGCAACACCGGCGGAGTCTGCTGCCCGACCAAGCGCGGAAAGAAGGTCTGGATCGCTTGGGCACGCGGGATGATCAATTAGGATTTGCGTCTCCAAAGTAAGGCCTCGTCTCGTCGCAATCTCAGACAACATTCTATCGTGTGTCTGATAAAGAAGGGCAGCCGCTTCTGGATTCGGATGACGGGCATCAATGGTAAAGGTCACTGAACGTGGAATGATCGCGGCACTATTCGGGCCTGGTATGCATTGCCCGATGGTCGTGACCGCGGGGCGCCCAAGAGTATGAGCGTGATCGATCACCGATGTGACGACTTCAGCGAACCCCGCCATAGGATCGCAGCGTATATCCATGGGAAAAGCACCGGCATGGTTGGACTGCCCTGTCAGCGTGACCTTAGTTTGTCGAATGTGAGTAATTGCATCCACAATTGCCACTGGCAAATTCGCATCCTCTAGGATGGGGCCTTGCTCGATATGGAGTTCGACAAAAGCCTCGATATCATTGCGCGCAGCCTCAGCGATACGCGCCGGATTAAAGCCGATTGCAGCCATGGTGCTGCCAATACTATCGCCTGTTGCTTCTAAAACGGTGTCGCAATCTTGCGGCGTCACTCGTCCGACGATTGCCCGCGATCCCCAAAACCCAGCGGTTGGAAACCGGCTGCCTTCTTCTTCGCAAAACGACACGAATTCCAGTGGCTTTCGAGGTGAACCAAACTCAGCTTTCAAAGCGGCGATTGCAACGAGAGCCGCCACGACGCCAAGTGCTCCATCGTAACGCCCACCCGGACATTGACTGTCAATGTGAGATCCGGAAACGATGATTTTCCCACCGTCGACGCCATCAACCCGTCCCCAAAGGTTGCCCACAGCATCAAATCGAACATCAAGACCCTCCGCCCGGCTCCAATCCGCTACGAGGTTTTGGGCTGCCACCCATTCGTTTGAATACACTGTCCGCCAGACACCCGTTCCAGAATGCGCGCCAATCGCGCCCAAGGCCAAAATCATTTCCTCGACCTTTTTTGTGTCGATATGGGGAATTTTCACGGCTTTCATTTCGTTCCTCTTGCGTCTGAACTAGTGTTTCAATGGGGTCTGAATTCACTAGTGTTGAAACCCGTCTTACCAAGGGTCGCGTTGTTCGAGTATGCCCAAATTGACTTATTTTGCGTTGTTGCACACCTTTCGCTCTCAGTCCTAATTCTCTTGCGTACCGAGTCGCAAGCCGACAACCCTCCCCTGCGACTTCGATTACCCTCAAGGGATGGACGGCTGTTTCCAATACATTTTCGCTTGCGACAATCGTATCACTGCGTTGATGCTTGCCAAAAATGCAGAATTTACAGACATAGGAAGTGTTAATCAGCCGTAGTGTGGTCTCCAGCTTCAAACGCATTTCCCTCGCGTGCCGAGTCTGTTCACGTCCTCTGGTGGTTTGTTTGGAAGATTCGATCGCCGCAATTAGGTGTAGAAATGATACGCTGCGGAAACAGAGTTCAAAGCTATTATTGTATGTTTATGCGGATTTATCTAATAGATGGTTCATCAGTATGTACCTGCACGTGCGTTAACTGATCTGAGGGTGGCACGCTAACGCATTGCCGCCTTCTTTCGTTTTCGGGATGAGATAGGGACGATGTTCTATTTTGGTGCAAAACGGTTTTGAAAAAAGAGCATTTAATGCACAATACTTATTTGATTATTTTGGTTGCGGGAGCTCGGCTTGATAAATACTTGCCTTTGTATAGAGCGCCGACACCCTGCCCAGCTTACCCACCCAACGTATCGCTTCCAAATAGCGCGCGTCACCATCGCTATTAGCGATACGGCTCAATCTTGTCCGCCGACAATGCGTACCCGATTTCTGCAAGATGCGTACTCATGGATGACACGCCAAACATGCCAATGACATTAACTGGTTCGAACAGGCCACTGCTTTCATAAGGCATCGGTGTCGTGACAAAGACAAGTTGGTTTGCTGGCGGCGGCGGGACGTGGACGCAGGCACCCACGTAAGGCACCAAGATAAATGCAGTAACGCCCGTACCCGTATAATCTATAGGGACGATGAACCCAGGAAGGCGGACAATTTGGCCGTTCCACTCGGTTCTGACGCCGCTTGACTCAGGCTGTTGGCTTGTTAGCGGCGCCCTTTCGTCATGGGCCAGCGAGCTGAGCAACGCGTTTGGAATGGTTGATTGCTCGTCTGGCAGCAAGTCTTCCCAATCAAGGTCGATGTACTCCTCGGCGCGTGCCATACTGGGCACAAGTGTTGCCGCTGCCATACCTGCGAGAAGCGCACGGCGCTGCAAATGACGGTTCACCATTCGTAGACTTCCATATCATCGGCCTCGATGGAATATCCTGTCTGGCCAAGGCTTGTGGATTGCAATTGCGTACTCATCGTACCCGTGACCCAGACAGGATCCCAAAGTTGATCTCCCGGCCATGGCTGTGCGGTGTCGACCATCACAAGCTGGTTTGCGGGCGGCGGTGGTGTGTGGATGCATGCGCCGAGGTAGGGCACGAGCATGAAATTGGTCACACCTTCCGCGCTCGTCTCAAAGGGAATGATGAACCCCGGCATCTTGATATATGCCCCGTTAAGCTCTTCGTTAAGCTTGATCGCATTTGCATCGTAGATTGGGGTCCAGACATCGTTTTCCCAGTCCATTTCGCCCATGTCAACGATTTCTGAATACGGCAGCCCTGGCGGAAGAAGGTCTTCCCACGTGATTTCCCTTGGTGTTGCCGCAAATGCTATCTTGGGTGTAACGGCCGTACCCGACAGTAGCATAAGAGTTTTTCTGCGATTTAGCATTGTATCCACCTCATTCTTAGCATCACGTGTTTACCATCATACCATCAGCTACAGACATCCTGTAAGCCCGTAATGCTGGCACGAGGCTCACGATTGCGCCAGCAAAAATCACTCCAATGATAACCCAAAACTCCCGCATCATGGGCGCATCAATCGGCAGCCAAAGGCCAAAGGCGCTATCGAGGATCGGCTGTGTGATGATCAACCCAACGTACAAGAGCACCAATCCAAGCAATGCACCAACCGCCGCCATCACCATGGCCTCCAAGACAAGCATGCTCAGAATCGTGAAAGGCCGCGCGCCCATGGCCCGAAAAATCGCCATCTCGCGGCGGCGTTCGTTCAGGCTGGAAAAAATGGTGGCCATCATGCCGATGAGGGCCGTGACAACCACCATTGCGGACACCGCGAGGAGCGCCGTTTCCGCAATGCCAACAATACCCCAGAGTTCTTGCAAGGCAACGCCAGGCAATATCGCGAGGAGAGGCTCTTCCTTGTATTCATTAATGGCGCGTTGCAAAGCAAAGGTCTGTAGGGGGCTTTCGACGCCGACAAGGGCGGCAGTTATCGCCTTGGGCGTGAGTTCCATTTCGCGGATCACATCCGCGGGTGTCGACTTGCCGGGGGCCTGTGCGCCGCTTTGCCAATCCACGTGGATAGCCTCAATCGCTTCCATACTGACGATGACGGTGCGGTCAACGGGCGTGCCCGTCTTTTCCAAAATACCCGACACGCGGAACGGCTGATCCTTATGTTCGGTGAAGGACGCGAGGCCGTGGGCGACGATAATCGGATCACCAACGTGATATCCCAGTGTTGCAGCAACGTCGGCACCGATTACCGCATCAAACAGGTCATCCATGATGGCGCCGTCGGACACCGCCAATGATCTGCCTTGGCGATATTTGTAATGTTCGAAAAAGGCCTGGGTCGTGCCCATCACGCGAAACTGGCGATGGCTGTCTCCCAGTGAAATCGGCACAATCCAGTCAACATCTGGTCGCGCCGCGATGTCCTGATAACTTTCCCATGTCACGTTGTTGGTCGCATTGCCGATGCGAAAAACGGAATAAAGGAGTAATTGCACAGACCCTGATCGTGCTCCGACAATTAAATCGGTGCCGGATATTGTGTCGGAAAAGCTGGCCTTGGCCCCCGTCCGCACCTTTTCGACACCAAGAAATAGCGCCACCGATAAGGCGATGGCAAGGATGGTCATGGCGACGGTCAGCGCACGTGCGAAGAGCGAGGCAATAGCAAGGCGCAAGATCATGCCGCCACCCTTTCGATCTGCGCGATGTCTTCCATGCGGATCACCCTATCAAAGCGTTCGCCCAGTCGCGGATCATGGCTGACCATCAGGAGCGACGTGTTGTGCGTTGTCGTTTGTTCAAACAGCAGGTCAAGAAAGGCGATCTGACTATTTGCGTCGAGGGCCGAGGTGGGTTCATCCGCGATGATCAGCGGCGGTTGCCCGATCAATGCACGTGCAACTGCCACGCGTTGTTGTTGGCCAACACTTAGCGCCGTGGCTTTCGCACTGGTAACGCCGGCAGGCAAACCAAGCGCAGAACACAGATGTGAAGCCTCTACCGTCGCGTTACCAGCACGCTTGCGTCGCGCGGGAGCGAAACGGAGCGGGAGCAGAATGTTGTCCATCACAGACCCAAAAGGCAGCAAATTAAACTGCTGAAAAATCACACCGATCTGTTCGGCCCGGACTTTATCGCGCGCGCCGCCAGACAATGCGGTGATGTCCACCCCCGCAATATCAACCTTGCCACGCTCCGGCAGGATTGTGCCACAGATCAACGACAAAAACGTCGATTTTCCAGACCCACTCTCGCCGAGCAGCAACACAGACTCGCCCACCGCAACCGCGACGTGCGGGACCGTTAGAGAAAACCCAGCCCGCCCCGGCCAACGATAGGCAACGTCAGTGATTTCGAGTATCGGATCAGCGTCTTGCATTCAACGCCCCAAATCCAAAACGGGCGCGTCACGTTCTACTTCGAATGCTTGCGCACCGGATGCGGTGATCATCTGCACTTCAACTTCTTGTGCATTTGGGAAGGTTTCAAAATAGGCGAAAGTGATCTCGGTCAACGCATCAGGACTTTCGCAGTTCAGCGCATATTCTGCATGGAATTCTGTGTGTCCCGCTTCGTCAGCATGGTCTGCGTGATCTTCATGGGCCTCATCCTGGTGATGCTCTTCTGCATGATCTTCATGCTCCTCGTCGGCGTGATCATCTTGATGCTCGTCACCGTGCTCCCCATGCCCGTCTTCACTTTCGAGTTCAGCAAGCGCCTCGACAACAGTGCAACCTGCCGCTGCGCTCATAACGAACAAATCAAGCGGCGAACCGAGTATAGCTACTGCCGCATCAATCGCGGACTGATCGGCATCACTTGTCGCTGCATACTCGAACCCAACAATATCAGCACCGGGTGCTTCGAACGCCATCGCGACGGTCGTGCCTTCTATCGCGATATTAAGCGTTCCAACGCCATGTTCATGGGCGTCAAGTTGGCGTGCGTCCTCTGCAAAGGCAGGGAAAGCAGCGACAAGTGCAATAAGGGGGAATGTTTGTTTCATGATACTTCCAATATGGTTTGGTAAAAATGGATCAGGCTGCGCAGGTGCCGCACAGCCCGTGAATTTCAACGATGTGCCGCACCGCATGGAAGGCGTTTTGATCGGTCAATGCTGTGAGTTTCGGCAGCAGATCGCTCCCGTCATGTTCATCAACTGACCCGCAGTCTTCGCAGATAGCCAAGACAGGCAAACTTTCGACGTGGCTACAGCGACATGGCACAAAGGCCTTGATGGATTCGAGACGGTGCGCGCGTCCTTGATCAGTCAAAGCCGAGAGCGTGCGATAGACCGTAGGCGGCGCAATATCCGGCTCACTGACCTGAAGTCGTTCAAGGATTTGGTACGCAGTCATCGGTCTGTCGCATTCTTTCAACACACTCAAAACATCCGTTTGTCGGGCCGCCGCGCGCTTTCTCATATACTGAACTCCTTCTTTTAGGAATTTATTATTTTATAAAGTAACAAATCTCAAGACATAAATCCTGAAATCGCCAAACCAGTCATTGGCGCAGTCACAGCAAAAGCTCACTTTGTCCGCTGACCGACATCTTGCACCTTAAAATGCTGCACTCAGCCCGAATGGTCGCAATGACGGGCCGCAGCATCGAGAAATGGCTGTGGCGTCGTCAAGTTGCGGGGCAACACCCTTAGCGGTAGGTATCCTTATGACCAAGCCCAAGCAATCCGGCGCCTTTTTAGGCCATCGTTTCCCACCTGAGATTATCGCATACGCCGTCTGGACCTATCACCGATTTCCCATGAGTTTGCGCGATGTCGAAGACTTTTTGGCCGCGCGGGGCGTTGTGGTCAGCTACGAGGCCATCCGCGCTTGGGTTGCCAAGTTTGGGTCACAATATACCAGAGTGATCCGCCGAGATCGACCCAAAGCTGCGGACAAATGGCACTTGGACGAAGTCGTCCTTCCGATAAACAGCAAGAAATATTGGCTGTGGCGAGCGGTTGATAGTCGAGGCGATGTGCTGGACATCCTCGTCAATTCCGGCGCAGTAAACGGGCTGCAAGCCAATTTTTCCGCAAGCTATTCAAGGCATTTGGCGAGCCACGGGTGATCGTCACCGATAAACTCCGAAGCTATGGCGCCGCCTTGAAGGAGCTTGCTTCGAGAATAGAGCACCGCAGCCACAAAGGGCTTAACAATCGATCCGAAGGGTCACATCGCCCCACACGACGGCGAGAAAAGATTATGGGGAGGTTCAAATCGCCGAGACAAGCCCAGCGATTTCTTTCCGTTCATGATCAGGTCCAAACCATCTTCCGTCCGCGCCGCCATACACTTTCAGCCGCTGCCTACCGTCCGACTCGAGCCGACGCACATTGGTTCTGGGACGACATCACGCGTAAACTGAAGGCTGCTTGAGACTCGGAACCCGGGCTTTCGTAGCGAAGATCGCCGACAACTTGACGATGCCTTTCACAGGCTTGAACAAAATTCAGATTAAACGATGATTTACATGTGCGTAAGGTGACAGGATACAGGCGGCCCTATCTCCCCGTTGTGGCCCTTGCCTTAAAAGCAAACACTATCATACCGCCCATAATGCGTCATTCATTTTGGCTAAGCCAATCTATCGGAAGTACATCGCGGGAGCCCAGAGCACCATGCAGCAGCTTTCCCCGACCCTAGCCGGAGAATATATTGACGCAAGAGACCGATCCTTAAGCTGCTGGTGAACAGCAGTTAAATTTGTGGCCTGTGTAAAACGCGGAGCAATAATGGGCCACAGAAGCGGCTGCGTATCGCAGTTGTAGCGGAGTAAAAATCCGCCAGTTTGTGTCCTTCGTTTATTCGGAGGGCGGGAGATGTATTCTGTGGATATTTATAATCGTGTGCGCCGTGCTTGTTTGAAGGACGGGATGTCTGCTCGAGAAGCGGCGCGTTATTTCAACAAGGATCGCAAAACGATAGCCAAGATGTTGCGGCATGAACTCCCTCCTGGTTATCGGCGTTCAGAAGCCCCGCGTCGTCCAACGCTTGATGATTATGTCGGTGTCATCGATGATATACTGCGTACAGATAAGGCCCTGATCAAAAAGCAGCGCCACACCGCCAAGCGTATTTTTGAGCGTTTGAGGGATGAACACGGATACGCGGGAAGCTTGACGACAGTGACCTATTACGTTCGCGAACAAAAGCGACGCACTAAAGAGGTGTTTGTACCGTTGTCGCATCGGCCAGGCCACGCGCAGGTTGATTTTGGTGAGACACTTGGCGTGATTGGTGGCGTGGAATGCAAGATCCATTTTTTTGTAATGAGCTTACCGCATTCTGATGCGGTGTTCGTTAAGGGATACCCTGCCGAGACGACGGAAGCATTCTGCGACGGCCATGTGTCCGCCTTTGCGTTCTTTGATGGTATTCCGCAGTCCATTCTCTACGACAACACCAAGATCGCCGTTGCGCGGATACTCGGGGACAGAACGCGTATTCGCACACGTCGGTTCACTGAGCTGCAATCCCATTACCTGTTCGATGACAAGTTCGGGCGACCAGCGCGAGGAAACGATAAAGGCAACGTTGAGGGCATGGTTGGATATACGCGTCGCAACTTCATGGTCCCTGCGCCGCGTTGTGACAGCTTTGATGATTTGAACGCCCATCTGGAAGCGAAGTGTTTAGCACGTCAGGACGATACTTTGCGCGGCCACACCCAAACCATAGGTCAACGTTTGGTATCCGATTTTGATGCGCTGATGGGGTTGCCCGTGGCGGAATATGAAGCCTGCGACCATGTCAACACACGGGCCACTTCGATCTCGATGGTGCGCTATCGCAGCAATGACTACTCGGTGCCGGTGGCTTATGCACACCACGATGTTCATGTGCGTGGGTTTGTACATGAGGTTATCATCGGCTGCGGTAACGAGATCGTTGCACGGCACAAACGATCCTACCTATCCGCGGATATGATCTTTGACCCGCTCCACTTCCTGCCCTTGATTGAGCAGAAGGTGGGGGCTTTGGATCAGGCAGCCCCTTTGCAGGGTTGGAATCTACCGGATGCCTTCGCCACCCTGCACCGACTGCTCGAAGCCAGAATGGGCAAGCCGGGCAAACGAGAATACGTTCAGGTTCTACGTCTTTTGGAAACATTCGAGATGGACGTTGTGCAAGGCGCAATCCAGCATGCCATTGATCTGGGCGCTATTGGCTATGATGCCGTAAAACACCTTGTGCTATGCCGTATTGAGAAGCGGCCACCGCGATTGGATTTGGACTTCTACCCGTATTTGCCTAAGGCCAATGTCGGCACGACACGCCCATCCAGTTACATGAGCCTGCTGGGAGCCACGGCATGACAGATGCTCCCCAAATCCTTCTGCACCACCACCTCAAGAAGTTGCGCTTGCCAACGTTCCAAGGAGAGTACGCAAAACAAGCCCAAATCTGTGCTGCTGAGAATAAGGACCACATCCAATATCTGGCGCGTCTGTGCGAGATGGAGTTAATTGACCGCGAACGGCGGATGATCGAAAGGCGGATCAAAGCGGCGAAGTTCCCCAGCACCAAAAGCCTGGATAGTTTTGACTTCAAGATCATGCCCAGCTTGAACAAGCCACTGACGATGGATCTGGCTCGATGTGACTACGTGGTTCGCAGAGAAAACATTATTGCCCTCGGCCCATCGGGAACGGGCAAGACCCACATAGCTTTAGGACTTGGATTAGCCGCGTGCCAAAGAGGGTTGAAAGTACGGTTCACGACGGCGGCAGCCTTGGTTCATGATCTGATAGAAGCCCAAGATGAGCGCCGATTGCAGCGCATGCAAAAGCAACTGACGAGCCAGAATCTGTTGATCATTGATGAATTAGGCTTCGTTCCTCTGAGTAAATCTGGCGCAGAATTGCTCTTTGAGGTGATCTCGCAGTGCTACGAACGTGGTTCCATCATCATAACCTCAAACCTGCCCTTTGATGAATGGACCGAAGTCTTTGGCTCAGAGCGGCTCACGGGCGCCTTGCTGGATCGTTTGACACATCACGTCCACATCCTTGAGATGAACGGCGAAAGCTATAGGCTCAAACACAGTCGTAAGAACCGCCAGTAATCAAAACACATCAAGATCAGAACAATGTTGGCCCATGGGCCAACATGCGCTTTGGCACGCGTTAGCTATTTGGGGGCACGCGCACCAAAGCGCAGAACATCCGAGAACTCAGTGGACCAATTTTACGCCGCGATCTGGTCCCTTTTTACACTGCGATTGACAGCTGCGGGTTACTAATACGGAAAAGGGGAGCGTTTTGTAATTCGGCAAGCCTAGGTCAGCGCCCTGCCCGGCTCAAGCCAGTTTCCTCGGACAGTGCCCGTAACTGGCCTCGCTTGCGGTCAATGATCTTTTGACCGACAATCATATCGCGGACTAGGGAATACACCAAGCAGTTCGCCGTAGCGATATTCGAAATTCATCATATCAAAATGCTCGCCGTTGACGTGGATGTCATGCGTAATGCCTGCATCCTTGATTTGAAACTATGTCAGAAGCCGTCCGCAAGCACGGAGTGTATTCTGGTCGAACCCGATGGCCATTTTAAGATCGAATCCGACTACATCATAAAACTCGACAAAATGGCCGGTCGGCACCCGGTATTCCTCGGCCTCAATTTCCTCTAAGGGCAATGTCACTGATACGCCGAGCGCCTTGGCCATCGTTATGACAATCTCTTTATTGAAAGGGCAGCCATCGATTGTACGAAAGTCATAGCACATCTGAAGGGTCGTCTTGTTCATTTGGGTCACCTTTGCTTAGCGGGCATTCCGCATATTGAATACAGGGTGAATCTTGGCGCTTATTGCATAGTAAAGCACACAGGTTTGGGCAGATTTCCGTGGATTGTCATCCACCTAGGGCATTTTCACGTAGATAACCTACAGCGGTGCTGTCCGACGAATGCGAAGTCGCTTCCGCGAGACACCTGAAGGTAGAGCGCATGTCAGCGGGAGTTCGAAAACATCGGGTAGAGGGTCAATCAGAAGGGCAAAATGGGCTGGCTCACGATCTGGAACCAAGCCCGCGCAAATAGCAGGATTACCGGAAATAGACTTGAAGGACCGCGCGACACCATCGGCGACGCCTACCGGGCCTTCTTTGAGAAAATCCGCTACTGCACCCCAATCAACGACAGCAACCGCGCCCGCTGGCCCATTCATCCGATTTAGCAGGCAGTGTGGGAATCATTACAACCATCAGCGCCTCCACGAGAGTATCAACAACGTCACACCCGCTGACGTCTACTTCGGTCGCGACAAAGCCATTCTACAGAAAAGGGAAAGAATCAAACGAAAGACACTCGAAATGCGACGCTTGCATCACAGACAACGCGCCGCATAATGTAACCAACCAGATGAGCCAGTCTCTCCCTTAAATTACGCAGCATTTGGACCCAAAAACTCTGCCGACGCACAGTCTACTCCGATCTTTTCCAGTATGAAACTGACCGCGACCTAGCACCTCCAAAGCTACTATGTATCCCCAAAATCACTGAGAATGCTTTCAGCATTGATGATTGCTTGTGAGATATCTGCTGTGTTGGTTCTTTTCGCCATCGCCTGCTTTCGAATTAAAGCGTAGGCTTCACGGTCATTAATTTTACGGTGCCGCATAAGAATGAACTTTGCATCGTTGACTTTCTGAACGTTTTCCAACTTATCTTTGAGAGCTTTTAAGTCCTTGCGAAACTGAAATCTCTCGCTCTGGATTTTTTGACCTAAGAGCATTGAGGTCATTACACCAGATGCCCGTATTGGTTTATTCAGGACGGAATGAGCCTTGATGTCAAATATCAATTCCAACATTGAGGGATTCTCGTATCCCACAACCGCTACAATCGTTTGTTTTTTTGAACTACTGTTGATGAATTGATTCAATTTCTCTGAATTTTGATCCGTAACATCTAAGAATACCAAATCGTATTTTTCTTGAAATGTTTTTGGCAGCGGCCACGAGTGATCGACCTGGCAGCCAATCCTGTTCACTTGCTGAATCAGGTCGTCTGCACTTTGTTCTCTAGGAAGGACCACTAGCACATGTAGATTTCGGAGGCCTTGTATCAGATCACTCATCTAGGCGCACACCTCCCGCCACGTCCAAAGATCGGAAACTTAAGTCGTAAATCGTTGGAAATACAAGATACGGATCGGGCTTTATCGCGCGGCGGACCTGCGATTGTATAATAAATTCGCCATAAGCATCGACTTTGGCTATTCTTGACTGAAGGTAGGTGTGGTTATTATCTGGATCAATTTTGATTTGTCCTTGTGGTGCGTCATAACTGGTGCCGAGCAACGCTTCCCTAAGCTTGTCTGTGTCAATTTCTCCAGTTTCTTCTAAGGCCCGAGCAAAAATGTGAACTTGGCTGTAGGCGGTTTCACAACCACTCGTGACATCCACGGTTGTGCCGAATTTTTTAGCGTATGCCTCAAGAAATTTCTGGTTCGCCGAAGACTCTATAGATCTGAAATACGGTGCAGCAGTAATGTGCCCTGCTGATGCTTCGGGACCGATAGCTGCGATTTCCCCCTCATTAGTTGTGAGACTAGCGATCGGGCAGGTCGTGCCGTCCCCACTGGCGGCCAAATAAGCTTTATAAAATTCGATGCATGACTGTCCAACTACGGTTGAGAATATCGCGTCCGGTTTGAGCCGGTTGATTTCCTTAGTCACTGCTGCGAAGTCTATTTCTTTCGCTTCAAGATCAAAATATACCTCACCGAGTACTTCTCCTCCGGCTTGGCGCACGACATTGCGCATCACTCGGTTTGATTCTCGCGGATAGATGTAGTCGGAGCCGACAAAGAATAAGCGCTTCCCATAATTTTCCATCAGATAATTTCCTAACGGAACGCTATTCTGATTAGGACATGCACCACCGTAGATGACATTTGACGAATACTCGAAGCCCTCATAGAGAGTGGGGTAAAAAAACAAAGCATTGCGGCGTTCGATGATTGGAAGAACTTCCTTGCGTGAAGAGGACGTGTAGCAGCCGAATATGATCTTTACCTTGTGTTCAGTGATTAGCTTTTCCGAAAGTTCTCCATATTTCTGGTCGACCGAACCGGGGTCATATCTAACTGGTTCAATTTTATGGCCAAGGACGCCGCCGTTCTCATTTATTTGATCTATGGCAAGAAGCGCACCATTAAGTTGCGATTTCTCGATGATCGACGTCACCCCAGTTTCGGAGAAAAGTAGTCCAATTTTCCAATTTCCCAATGAACGGATTCCTTCACAGCTGCCGGAACGAGATGATACCATCGGTGCAACGGGCCTCGATGTCGACGACATTATGACCATCGGGCAAAGAAAAACCAGTTTGTTCACCCAGAAGATACCCAGCCAGAGGAAACTCCAGAACTCGACGCATTGCGCGACGAAGATCCCGAGCCCCAAATCTCTTGTCATAACCCTCGGTGCTGATGAGGTTCTTTACTTCCTCAGATATTTTGAGCCTAAAATTATGCTTTTGGAGCCGTTTGTTAAGAAGCTTCAGCTCGACACCAACGAGCTCCGGCAAACGTTCCTTGCCGATCCAATTGAAGGTTTCGATATGGTCGATCCGATTTACCAGTTCTGGCGGAAACCGTTCTATGAGGGCTTTCATCACGATGTCGCGCGCGCTTTCTCTGCGCGGTTTCGGTTTACTCATCAGACGCCCCCAGAGTGAGCCCTGCGACACTTCGGTCTCGCCCAGTGCCATCAATTCATGAGCGCCGAGGTTTGATGATATGAAGATCAGGCTGTTTCTGAACGAGAAGGTACGCCCAC
Organism: Falsihalocynthiibacter arcticus; assembly: GCF_000812665.2. Lineage (GTDB taxonomy): Bacteria > Pseudomonadota > Alphaproteobacteria > Rhodobacterales > Rhodobacteraceae > Falsihalocynthiibacter > Falsihalocynthiibacter arcticus. The sequence continues at coordinate 2,513,581 of NZ_CP014327.1, read as the reverse complement.
CTGAAGCAACCGTAAGAATACCGTTGTCGAAGACGTTCATCAACGCAAGCACAACCTCATTGCTCGCCTTTTCCAGTTCGTCAAAAAGAACAATTCCGGGGAGGTCATGCGTCCCTTCGATTTTTTCCTGATCGAGAATTGTCGTGCCTTCCTTTGAACCAACGTAGCCAGGTGGCGCACCGGTGATCGCAGCTGCGTAATGTTCCTGCGACAGTGTGTTCATGTCCACCCGACAAAATGCGTCGGCGTCGCCGTACATGGCACGCGCAATTGTGCGGACCGTTTCGGTTTTCCCGACCCCAGTGGGCCCGCAAAACATGAGAGAGGCGAGTGGCTTTCGCGGATCTCCAATATCAGCGCGAACAACCTTGAGAATTTCCATCACTTGATTGATGGGTTCTTCCTGGCCAATAATCAACGTTCGCAATTCGTTTTCGATGTGTTGTAAGTCGAATGAAAATCGCGATTGAAGAAGTGGATTAGGGGGATCGCTGGCGGGCAAGCGATCCAAATGGCTGGCATTTTCGGAGGCAAGTGCCAAAGCCAGTTTAACTTCTCTTTGAGTTTGGTTGATCCGGTCGTTCAAGAAGGGCATCTTGTCTCCTGCCTATGGGATTTTCGGTGCGGCCCGGACTGGCCGCACCCGAGTTCTGGGTTGGTTAATCGGCCTCTTTTTCTTTCGCAGTGTTTGGCAAGGTTCCGACAGGGCAACAGGCAACGCCGATGGTCGTGCGCGTGAACGATTCTACATGCTCACGGGTTTTTTCAGCATCATTGACCCAGTTGCGATAGAACTCGAACGGGCATTCGGCCACGCCCTTGTCACCGTCACCCGATGCATGAATGCCAGTGTAACCTCGGTGCAGCAGTTTGAAGAGGTGGTTCTGCGACTGGTCATTTGCTCGCGCATCACGGATCTCGGGGATGGACAGCTGGGCGTATTGAATGCCCATGTCTTCTTCACCGCATTCGCCTAGTGTGCGCCCGTCAAATCCGATGATAGCCGAGTGACCGAAGTAGCTGTAAACGCCGTCGAAACCGGCCGCGTTGGCCACTGCGACATAGCAATTGTTGGCCCATGCCATTGCCTTAGACATTAGGACCTGCTGTTCCTTTGCGGGATACATGTAACCTTGGCAGCGTACGATTAGTTCGGCACCTTTCATCGCGCAATCGCGCCAGATTTCGGGATAGTTACCGTCGTCGCAAATGATCAGACTGATCTTAAGTCCTTTTGGGCCCTCAACAACATAGGTCTGGTCACCTGGATACCAGCCCTCGATCGGGTTCCAAGGAAGGATCTTGCGATACTTCTGAACTATTTCTCCCTTATTATTCATCAGGATAAGAGTGTTGTAAGGTGACTTTTTCGGGTGGTCCTCGTGACGCTCCCCTGTAATCGAAAAGACCCCCCAAGTATTTGCTTTGCGGCAGGCCCTCGCGAAGACTTCGGTTTCGGCACCAGGAATGACTGCCGCAGTCTCCATCATCTCATCGGGATCGTACATGATGCCCTGAGTGCTGTATTCAGGGAATACGACAAGATCCATTCCCGGTAAGCCGTGTTTCATTCCGATGACCATCTCGGCGATCTTTTCGGCATTTTCCAATACTTCGGCCTTCGTATGAAGGCGAGGCATCTTGTAGTTTACGACTGCAACACCAACTGTGGTGTCGCTACTTGAAATGTCACCATGTCTCATATTTAATTCCTTCGTTTTGTTACGTGTTGGGCGTTAGGACCGGCACTCGTGGGATTGCCAGTTATTCTTTGGCATGACTGCCGTTGGGCTTTTCCGAGTTGCAGATCAAAGCAATACGATCTCTGTCTAAAAAGATGCTCAGATCCCGTTTGGTCATGGTCCGCTTGCAAAATGCACAAAAAAAAGGCCCTCCAACGCGGCGTTGTCGCCACATTTGGAGAGCCTATTTGCTCAGTATATTCTTCAGCTCGCTGTTGAGCTTCCTAAAAGCATTCATCAGGAGTGGGAGATATGCAAGGCCTTTTTTTGAATTTCCGAAACTACCGCGAAGGATGAAGCCTTCTGTCCAACAAAATCTCAAACGGCATCATAACGCAATGCTCTCAAATCAGAACGGGCTGTTACTGATAGTAACGTCTGGTGCCGCCAATTGGCCTGACATGCGATTCTTGTTCAATTTACATTCTGCCGACGCGAACCAAGTTAGTGGAAAAAGCGGTTCAGCGCGTCACTACCCCAAAAAAAGTTTTAATTTTTCACCACATTCCGAGGGTGAATCTTAAAAAATAGGCAGATTATTAATATAAAACAGTCGAATACAGCAATGTTTAAGAAAGTTTAACTTCGCGCTTGACGGATCGACATGCCTTGTGCCAGCGTTAAAGGCAAGCAACTGAGCTTACCAACATTCTCGGCAACAAAGCCCCACCGCAAGCGCTCTTAAGAGCGATTAGCGCTGGGGCTTTTTTCGTTTTCGTATCTAGCATCCAGTTGATTTTTTTAGGGGACAGTAAATGCAAATGAGCTTCAAGTTATTGCCATCCGTTCGGCAATTATATCGCTGACAGTTTATCTCGTTCCAAAGAGGATTGGGTGAGTAAACGTTTAGCCAAAAACAAACGACTGAATTGGAAATGCATAAAATGGCGTCAAAAACTGGACTAGATCTAAACCAAGGAAGGCCGCTCCCTGCTATTGGGACAACCGAAGCCAAGTTGCAGCAACGCAAGCTTGACGCTTTGAACCGGGGCATTCACCTTATCAAGGATGCTTCCGATCTTCCATTCAGTATCCATTTGGTTGGCGTTGGCGCTGAAGGTGCCCAAGTTGTCGAGACGTTTCTGCGTGAGGCTCCGAAGGACTTGCTTGACGCGGCCGGGTCCCGGTTCACGGGGCTCGCTGTTGATATAGGCGACAAAGCCTTGAAACTCGTTCGTTCTGCAGCCGAAGACTTTCCAAAGGATAAGTCACAGATCGAAACGATTTCCCTTGACGAACCCGCGATGGAAGAGCTGCAAAACTCTCTTGCGCGGTACCCAGAGTTTCTAAATCTGGAATACCCCCTCAACCATGAGAACGCAGATGCGGCAGCTTGGCTGTCGCCCGAAACTCCGATGCGAAATGACGATGGATCCATACCGCGAGTTGTTTCGAAGGCGAGCTATGGTCGAGCGTATTATGACGGTGACCGGTCGATGTTTTCGGCGCTAAAACGGTTCGCAAAGAGCGTCGAGCAGACCGAAGGCGACTCGATCGTTTGTGTGGTTTTCGGACTTGGCGATAGTACCGGAAGCGGGATCGCGATGGATCTCTCTCGTCACCTGTCATCTAGAATGTTTGGTCGTCGCATGTTGGTGACTGGCATTGGCATCATGCCACACCGCGAGGATCTTACACCGAAACGGACATCTCAGTTACACGCAGTCTTTTCAGAGCTGGATGTGCTTTGTGATGATACCAAGAATAAAGGTGTCGAGGTATCGTGCGGCGATCTGTACAAAAACCCGTTCACGGCCGGTTTCATCGTTGTGCCACAGCCCAAGAGCCAAGGTTCTAAACATGCATTTGAGTTGACCAAGCAGCGGTTGATGGAGCTCTTTACCGAACGCCATGGCGCAAGCCTTTGGGAATCCCTGCGCCTTTTAAACTGGGTCGGCGCTCCCTCGACGCAGCATTCCGCGGCCCGGACGCCATGGGGTGCCCGTTGGATCCATTTGCTCGGATTTGGGTCAGACACTGATATTCCCGCAAATCACGGCTTGCGCGAAGAATTGGGCTTAATGGCTGACTATCAGCCTGAGTTTCTCGAACTAAGAACACCTCAAGAAACCAACGATGTGCTGACTAATGCGTGGGTTGATTTGTTAGATGAATCCTTCTCTCCCGAAGTGCCCATCAAGCAGGTACCGGGGTCAAAAGAGAATACGGTTCAATATCTGCTGCCTCGTCTAGCACTTACGGATCTAGAGGCATTCTTTGACGCGCGTACCGCCTACGATGCCGAAGATGCCAAAAGCCGCAAGGAACATCATGCCCTTCTTCTCGATCAGGGATTGCTGCTTTGTGAACCCTCAAGCGTCATTGATGGCATGGCTGGTGCAAATATTGGCACGGGCGAGCAATGGATTGCTGTTCCGCGCCACGAACTTCGTCGCGATGACATCATAGGAGCTTGAAATGCCACTTAATTGGAAAAATGTCGTCGAAAAATATGGTGAGGGATTTGAAGTTCCAACCATTCGAGGCGGTAAGACCGTATCCATCACACACGTCGATAATGATGCAATCCACATTAAGAAAGGAACAATATGGAAGGCGACATTGCAGCGTGCAAATTTGGAAAAAGGCGTCGAGTTGATCGAAACCGGCGTGATCTCGCGGGATCCAGGCCTCTTTGTCGAAGATTACATGATTTACGTTGCACATGAGCGCGCCAGTTCGGTCGCGCACATCCTTCGGGATCTAGGGTTTCTAGACAAGACAGAAACTTTCAGCATTCGCGGTTGTTAGCCTAACCGCGCAGCCCGAGTAACGCGCGCTTATTGCGAGCACACCAAGCCAGTTAGCCTGCCGCATCAAGCGGCAACTACAACCATTCATTCAACCAAAGGAGAATAACCAATGGTATCATCATCTCTCTATAATAGTGGGACAGGTATGCAGTCGCCACACTGCGTCCATACTGTCGCGATCGGCCGTACAGGAGCAGCTTACGTTGAAGCATTGCTACGTACCGGTGAAATCGAGGACTTGTTGGCAGAAGATGCCCGCGCGACCTGCGCCATTTTGTTAGTGGATATCGGCCAGCAAGATATGCAAATAGCAATCGACTATGCCAACTCCTTTAAAAAGCGCCTTCAGTCACGCGGCGTTGAAGCCGACCGCTTCAATTTTCAGGCTATCGCCTTGGATGTGCCGGAACGCGACGAGTTCTTCGAAGGCCTGAACCGTACCCGCGAATTTTTGAAGTTGGAGTATCCGCGGTATTACTGGAACCCGAACTTCGAGTCCTATGTTTCCCACACATACGAAATGCCACCTGCCGGCAGCCATTTCCCGCGCCTTGTGGCGAAGGGCATTTATGCGAACGCTTACTATGCTGGCGACCGGCCAATGGAAAAGGCACTCGACAGCTTTGTTGAGACTGTCGAGAAGGCAACGCTGCCTTCAATGATCTTGGTTCCGTTCAGTCTTGCAGGCGGAACGGGGAGCGGCATGGTGGTTGATCTGGCGCGCCATTTGTCGAATATCAAACTTGGTCGTCGCATTCCGGTTATCGGCGTCGGTCAACTTTCGCACAGCGGAGATGATGAATCAGTTCAGAACAGCGCGGGACAATATTGCGCACTGAACGAAATCGACTGCATGCTTGATGACGACAAGAACAATGGCGTGATCACCGTTTGGGGCGATCTGTACAAAAGCCCGTTCACGGGAGGCTTTTTCGTCGTCAATCCTGAACACAGCTGGCAGCGTCTTTCTTCCTATACCGAGACGGGTGAAAAAGAAGTTCGTCAAGGCTTCCGGCAGATGGTTGCCAACCGCTTCGTCGCGGACTCGTTCATGCGGTTCGCAATGCTCGATTATGGTCGGGTGCTGTTCCGGGCACTTCGTCCGGCTGGCTTCACCGGGGCTCCACATGAGACGCTTTCGTCAAAGTCGCGGAACTGGACGTTGTTTGACGTGGCCAAACTTACGCACCCAGGCGTTCAGGTTCTTCCTGGCGAGGCACAATCTCGTTGGCAGTCTGTTCTTGCGCAGTGGATCGACTTTATTCCGGACCACAGTGGCCTTCGGGACGGATTCCAAACCGACTACGCCGAAGTGCATATCCATGCGTCTCGCGACATGGGCTTCGAGAACATCGACAAGGGTATCAAGGAACTTATTTCCAGCACATACCTCCTCGAAGGGGACTCGACATATCAGTCGTATAACCACGAGTTCTTCGATGCGCTGACATCCTACGCCAATATCATTATGCCGGGTGTCGCAAAGACGGATCTGGAAGCCTTTTGGGCAAGCCAAAAGAACTACGACACGCTCGATTGGGAATCCAAGCTTCATGAACATGCTTGGCTCGTCGATATTGGTCCGATGCTTTCGGAACCTGCGATCCGCTTCGAGGGTATGGCAGGTGAATGTATCTGGGGTTGTGCATGTTGGGTTGTTGTTTCCTATGACGAAATTCGTGGCGACAAACTCCCTCCTGCCAATCGCAAGATCATCCTTGAGGAAGGGATCGCTGCGATGACGAAAACGCTCGTCAATACTCCCGGCGGGCAACCCAATAAGGCCGCTAAACAGCACGCCTAAATTCACCATTTGACCGAAACTAACCCGAGTTGCGCAGGCTGCGCAGCTCGGGCTCCTGAAAGAGATTTTTGTGATGAACGAACGCCTCGACACACATTTGATTGCGGACGAACCATATTACCGCAGCGTTGGAAATGAAGTTCAGCTTTTCGAGGCCGCAATGGCTCGTAAACTGCCGATGCTTCTCAAAGGTCCAACTGGATGCGGGAAGACGAGGTTCGTCGAGCATATGGCATGGCGGTTGAAGCTGCCGCTCGTGACGATGGCTTGCAATGAGGACATGGCTGCGTCGGATCTTGTCGGCCGCTGGTTGCTCGATGCTGACGGCACTGTTTGGCATGATGGTCCGCTGACGCAAGCAGTGCGTCACGGTGGGCTGTGCTATCTAGACGAATTCGTGGAGGCCCGGCAGGACACCACCGTCGTGATCCACCCGCTTACCGATAATCGGCGCATTCTCCCGTTAGATAAATGCGGCGAAGTTGTTAAGGCTCATCCCGATTTTAGATTGGTTGTGTCTTACAATCCTGGTTATCAGAGCGCGGCGAAAGACTTGAAACCATCGACGCGACAGCGCTTCGGAGCAATTGAATTCGGGTTTCCACAAGCCGAGACCGAGGCCGAGATCGTCATGCACGAAAGCGGTGTATCCGAAGAGGTCGCACGTGGACTTGTCTCCGTGGCGAACCAGTCGCGCAAATTGCGAGGAAGAGGTCTCGACGAGGGCATCAGTACAAGAATGCTGATCCATACCGGGGCGCTTATTGTCGAAGGGATTTCGACCCATGACGCGTGCTTGCTTGCCATGACAGCACCATTGACTGACGACATTAATCTTCAGGCCGCACTCGACGGCTTTGTAGAAGCGCAGTTTGGACCTCGGTAATGGATTTGGATCGCATTCCATATCACGTGCCAGAGTTAGAGCACCAGTTTGAGCCTTTGCGCGGTCTCAACGATCAAGCGCATGCAATACTCGTCAATGCTCTGCCAAGGTTGGCCGATTATTTTGCCAAAGAGTCGGACGCCGCTACGCTGGCTGATATCGTGGCTCAAGTCGCGCTTGAAGCCCCGCAATCCGCGATTGTGTTTGCCGAACGTGTTTGTGTCCAACCTGAGATGCTGGAAGATCTGATTGGCCTGCGCCGTTGGGTGTTCCACGGCCTCAAACAGCGAAGCGACAGCGACCGCATGTTGCAAAACTTCAAATCGAACGACCCAACGGCCTTTTCAGATCAACTAGCGCTAAATTCTTCGACACATTTCCGAGGACAGATCGAAGCATTGCTACATTACTTTGTAGGGTTTGGCCTTGATGAACTATCAATCGACCTGCACGAGCCTGTTGATTTGGGCGGGCCGCAGCCGTCAACGACAATCAGCGAAACGACGATGCAATTTCCGCGCATTATCACGGACAAGCAAACGGAGTCGTGCGAACTCCTGTATCGAGCCATGGTCGCCCACGCCGCCGCCCATCTATGTTTCTCACCCCGCAAGCGCCCTATCGGGAACCGTCGCCCAAATCTCGTTGCCCTTATCGCGGTCATCGAAGATGCGCGGGTCGAACGCCTGATGGTTCAAGAGTATCCGGGACTGCATGCCTTGTGGGACAAGTTTTACGATGCGTCTAAGAAGACCTCGGGCTTCGATCTGGCTGGGCTGATGGCGCGGTTGGCACGCGCTTTGCATGACCCTAGCTATGAGGACCCCAACCCATGGGTGAACCAAGGAAGAGAGCTGTTTGAGGAAGCCGCAACTAAGGATCTGACCGATTTTTCCTTGTTTGATCGCCTTGCCAAAGAGCTAACGCTTCAAGTCGGCCAAATGCACCTTCAGTTGAAACCGGACCACCAGCCGTCACCCATTTACCGCGACGACAATGCCTTGCTTTGGGGGCCTAACGAAGCACTGCCCGAAGACGAAACCCTTGAGCCAGAGACCGACGAGATTGAGTTCCGGCCCGCCGAAGAAGTCCCGGCAGAGCAGGACTTTTCAGGTATCGACCTTCGCGCGCGTTTTCATTATCCGGAATGGGATCATAAGCTTCAGGAATTGCGCGAAGATTGGACGACCGTCATTGAAGACGGCTTTGATCGGGAGCGCACGAAACTGTCTGCCGCAAATCCCAAGCGTGGCTTGCGCGTGGTCCATCGGGGCGCAAAACAGACCCCTGATCGTTCGGTCCGATTAAAGCGTCTGCCCGAGGGCGATGATCTTGACCTAAATGCAGTAATCGATAACGCGGTTGAGCAGCGTGCCGGCATCGCACCTGACGGGCGCATTTTTACCCGCCATGGCAGACGGCCAAAATCAACTGCGACGATTGTGTTGATGGATCTATCTGTTTCCACGGAAAAATTCGTTCCCGGAAGTTTTACCCGAGTAATCGACTTGGAAAAGCAAGCCGCGATTACTGTCGCCGAAGAAATGGAGTCCGAAAGTAACCGTGTTGCTGTTCACGGTTTTGCCTCCAACGGACGGCACGAGGTCAATTACTATTGTGTCAAAGATATCGACGAGGCTTTCGACAACGCCAGTCGCCAGCGCCTTGAGCGTCTGACAAGCAATTTGTCGACGCGGATGGGTGCCGCGCTGCGCCACGCGACGACGCACTTGGATCAGCAGATGTCAGATAATAAGGTCATCTTGCTGCTAACCGATGGCGAGCCATCCGACGTCGATGTCATTGAAGATGATTACCTGACTGAAGACGCTCATAACGCCGTCGTTGCGGCTTCAGCTAAGAATATTCGCACTTTCTGCCTGACACTTGATCGCCGCGCAGACGGCTATGTACAGCGGATTTTCGGAGACAGAAGTTTCTTCATTTCCGATCAAGCTTCGACGTTTTCCGATAACGCTAGAACGGTCTTAGCGCGAGTCCTCGCACCATGACGTTGAGTTTCAAAAGAATAAATCATGCGAGAATCCGGCAAGTAGAAAAACCAGAAACTGACCTTCAGGAGTAGAATTAAGATGTCCGAAATAACCAAGCCGTCAGAGATAAACAATATACACATAATCGGGGTTGGCCGAACTGGAGGCGCATACATCGAAGCGCTGCTTAGAACTGGGGAGGTTGAAGATAACCTCGCCCTTGAGGGGGCAACGCTGTCAGGTCTTCTTGTCGATATCGGTGAAGACGATGTGCAAATTCCGAATGATTATGCGCGGTCCTTGAAAGCCCGTCTGGCTGAACGAGGGATTCCAACCGAAAGATATCACTACGAGTCGTTAAATCTGGAATTGCCCGAGCTCACCGAATTCACGAAAAAATTGAAGAAGGTACGCAAACCGTATGAGTCCGATGGTGGATCGGGCTTGATATCCGACTTTCCAGACAGTTTCACGATGCCAAAATTGAAAGGGCATATTCCGCGCGCAATTGCAAAGGCTGCCGGAGCGTTCGGTCTATATCTGGATGAAAAGCCTTTGGCAGGCGCATTGGAGCGTTTCGCCGCGACTGCTAAAAAATGTAAAAACAATTCCACTGTTATCGTGGCTTTCAGCCTTGCAGGTGGCACCGGTAGCGGAATTGCATTTGATATCGCTCGGAAATTGAAAGCAATGGATCTTGGTGACTCTGTCAAGATCATCGGGGTTTCACAATTGAGCCACAGCGGCGACGGTGAATATGAAAACAGCGTGGCGCAAACACTGACGCTTGAGGATATTGATGGTTTTGCCAGTGGTTCCCCGGACAACAACCCGTTTCCCGATGGATGTTTCATTGTTTCGAGTGAACATAGCTGGCAACGTCTTTCGGCCTATACCTCGACTGGCGTCAGGGCGGTTAGGCAGCACTTTAAACAATTAGTAACGAACCGCTTTGTCTCAGATTCTTTCATGCGTTGGGCTCTTCAGGACGGCTCGATCCATCTGGAAAGCGCTCTTGGCAAAAAAACCGAGGGTGAGTGTCTGATGCTCAACGTCGCAAAGCTTAGCCATCCAGGCGTTCAGGTTCTCCCGGGTGAGCCGCGCTCGCGTTGGGATAATGTTCTTCAGCAATGGGTCAATTTTGTACCCCAATATTCTGGCTTGGTTGACGGATATTCCACGGAAAGTATCGATGCGCATTTATATTGTGCCCGCTACATGGACATGGATCTAGTTGACGAAGAATTGAAATCTCTTCTGGTTTCGAACTTCCTTGGCGCAAAGAAAGATAACTACACCTCATACCAAAACGAATTCTTCGATGAGCTTACCGCTTATGCCAACCTCATCTTTTCCGGCGTGAAAAAGGAAGACTTAAGCGCATATTCTTTAGGGAAAGCGAAAATGGAAGATCTGAATAAAGAAAGCATTCGAATGGAGGCAACGTAAACGACGAACCACACGCTTCTCCCCCCTCACGACCACTCGGTGTTGCCAACAAAATTTGGCTACACCTTTCCAATCTATCAACATGAAACCCGGCCCTAACATATTGGGCCAAAAGGAGAATCTAAAATGACAACTCAAACTCTTAACAAAACAATGGCCAAGCAGAACACTCTTTTGGCACCCCTTTTCTGTATAGCACTTGGCTTCGCCACCATCTTCGTCGCAGGTCACGTGCAGGCCAGCGCCCTACATGATGCGGCGCACGACGTACGTCACGCCACTGGCTTCCCGTGCCACTGATATGCAGCTAACGCGAGTTCTTGTCAGCGCGATGTTCGCTGGAGTTGCAACAGGGCTGATTGCCGCCCTGTTGCAACTCATATTCGTACAGCCAGTTCTTCTGCATGCCGAACTCTACGAGTCTGGCGAACTGGTCCACTTTGGAAGTGCAGCGGTATCGGCGAATCCTGAGTTGCCTGGGTTTGACGCATTGCGCGACGGAATGAGCATTCTATTCGCCGCGCTCGTATACACTGGTTATGCTTTGATGTTGGTCGGGCTGATGTCGACTGCGGAACAGAACGGCCATGAGATCACCCCTAGAAACGGGATGTTCTGGGGCCTTTCTGGCTTCATTGTGTTTCATTTCGCGCCGGGGATATCACTCGCTCCCGAGGTTCCGGGTGTGGCATCTGCGGATCTGGGGCTACGCCAGATCTGGTGGTTTTCGACCGTCATCTCTGCCGGTTTAGCAATGTGGCTCCTCGCTTTTGGAAAGAGCAGCGTCGCATATGGAATTGCGGCCGTTCTATTGATGGCGCCGCATGTGATTGGTGCCCCCATGCCGTCCACCTTTACAGGTCCTGTACCAACCGAGATCGGGTCGCTCTTTGCGGCAAGGGCCTTTGGTGTTGGCATGGCGTCATGGATCATCCTAGGGGTCTGCGCCGGTTACTTCTGGAATACCGAAGGCGCCAGACAAGCCGCAATCGCGTGAAAAAATGCGGCCCCCGCTGAAACCCAGGTGGGGGTCCCCAACAAGGAGATGAAAACGAATGAACCGTATACTTGCAATATTTGTCATTGGACTGGGGCTTGGAGGTGGGATTGGTTTTCTTACGGCCGCGTCGAGCGGCGTCGCGCTTACTGGTCACGATTACGGCGCCCACGATCACGCGGGGACTGCCGAGGGAATGGAGCACCAGAATCACGACGAAATGGTTGAAGTGGCTCTTGATAGTGCCCCAACACTTTCGGTCGAATTGATCGAAGATCCCATGTCAGGCTGGAACCTGCACGTCCTTACCGAGGACTTCCAGTTTACGCCAGAAAACGCCGGTGCGACCCACGTAATGAACGAAGGGCATGCGCATGTTTATGTCGACGGCGTCAAGATCGCCCGCCTTTACGGAAACTGGATGCACATTGCTGCATTGCCCGACGCGGCAGAAGTGTTGGTGACGTTGAATACAAATGACCATCAAACTTACGGTGTTGATGGCAAAGCAATCAGCGTGGCGGTTGTTGCATCCTCTGCCCCGTGAAGTTTAACGCAAAACTGGCAACCTCGTTTGGAGGCATTCGCGTAGGCGCCCGCAGACATGAGCATCGACGATCCAACCCTTGCGGGTGTTCAAATACACCCGACATGTGGCTGCGATGTCATCGGCATCTTTGAGAAGGTCGATACCGGAAAAGACATAGGATGCGCGCCCGTCTCCTTGCAAACCTATGGAGACAGGCGCAATACAGGATCCGATACAGCCGGCGAATTCCACATTAACCTGATCGGCCAACCCAGCTCGTCTCAAGGCGTCATTCAGGGTATCGCCCTCAACTTTGCGACTCCGTTCGCCTTGGCAGGTGGAGCAGATCAGAATTCGGGCACTTCGATTTTCATATTCTGACAACTGATGTAAATCCTTGTTTCTTCTTTTGGATCTTAAAAAATGCCTGAAGCAAATCTACGTTAGAGGTCCGCGAATAGCCGCCTGCAGCGGAAGACACGCATTGTTTAGATTTGAAACGTAATCGCATATTTGCGGCCCAGAGTTCTTGGATAGCGGACCGATTGTTTGGTACAAGACTGTGTTTTTATCGACTACCTCCCGACGACCTCGCGCTCTGGGCGCACAATCTTTACAAACGTGTAAAACTGCGCCGCCAGAGGGCATCTATTTTGAACGGCATTCCCCTAGAGCAGCCTGAAACCCTAGGGAAATAACAATTTCTCAATGAAGAGTTCCGGGTGGAATGGACAATGCAAGTCTATCGACTTTCTTGCCCTTGATGACATGCGATCTCAGGATCTCAGCCACATCTTCCTCGTTTTCGAATTTATACCAAACACCTTCGGGATAAATAACCATGGCCGGCCCGTATTCACACACGTTTAAGCAACCAGCGTGGTTAATGCGGATGCGCTGCACTCCCAGTGTCATGCCAAGGCGGCACATATAATCACAGAGTTGCTTACTGGATTTTGCACCACACGAGCCGCGGCGATGGGTTTTAGGCCGCTCGTTGACACAGCAGAATACGTGCACGAGGTACACTGGTTCATCACCGTCCGAAACATTGCCAGACTTTGCATCGTTGATTGTTTCATTAGACATCTGTTTCGCCTAACTCACAACACATTCGGCAAAGCCTCTAACAAAATCTGCCCGATTGAGGTTCTTACCAATCACGACAAATTGGGATGAGCGGGTTTCATCTTCGGCCCAAAGACGCTCAGGGCGCATTGTGGTCAGCATCCGTACGCTCTGGAAGACAATGCGTTCCTGGAAACCACGGGCATGGAAAATCCCTTTGGTACGATAAAGGTCATTGCCCAAGTTCTGCGCGATGTCATTGAGCCAAAGGTTGAAGCGGTTCAGGTCGATCGGTCGGCTTTCCTCGATAATGAAAGATCCTACTTCGTCGTCATGTTCGTGATCGTGATCCTCCAGAAACTTTGGGTCCACTTCAAGTTTCTGAACAAGATCGAAGGCGCCGATACCAATCACGTGTTCAAGATCGATTTCGGCATTGGTCGTGTAGTGAATAAGCGCCAACGGATTGAGCGCGCGAACCTTGGCCTCGATCTGTTCCAGAACGCTAGGCTCAACCAAGTCTACTTTGTTGATTAGCACAACATCGCTGAAGGCGACCTGTTCGACCGCTTCGTGGCTTTGTTCCAAGTTTATCATCAGGTTCACGGCGTCGACGACAGTGACAAAAGCATCAAGCTGAATGGCGCTCTTCACTTCATCCGCGACGAAAAAGGTAGAGGCAACCGGCGCCGGGTCCGCAAGGCCTGTCGTCTCAATAAGGATTCCGTCAAGATCGCCAGCGCGGCCCTGAAGGTCCTTGAGTGTTTCGATAAGATCCCCGCGCACGGTACAGCAGAGGCAACCGTTATTGAACTCGACGAGTTCGGCCTGATCGTCTTGGACCACGAGTTGACCGTCGATATTAATCTCGCCGAATTCGTTTACGATCACTGCGATTTTCTTGCCGTGCTCCTTGTGCAAAATATGGTTTACCAAGGTGGTCTTGCCCGACCCAAGGAAACCGGTGATCACGGTGGCCGGAATTCGTGCGTTCGGAGATTGAGCTACTGACATTGAGTATTCCTTTGCTATTGGGGGGCTCTACGGCGGCACTTTCCTTGCAGTGCTCCGAGGTAGTTAAGTTTGGGTAGAGGATGCACACCTTTATGTTAGCCATCTTAAGGCTGAAAATGTGCTCAAAATTATGCTTGTCCGATGGCCGGTCCACCTTTTCTCGTGACATGGGTGTGCATCGCGAACCATGTCGTAAAACACAAAAAAACGCCCCACGCTTTTATCCCACCTTTGTGAGTGCGTAGAGGCGTCAATGCCAAATTGATTTGTGCAGCCCAGTTGCTACAAGGAGATTAAACACGACTTTGATTGCATCAGTCAAGTCCTCTGACATCGATTTCTGCGCGGACTGAGTGTGCCAATGCGATTTATGCATTGTCATAGCGTTCTTCACACCATCCACCAGCCCAAGCGGATCGGCCTGTAGATAGGTCAGCCAATCTTTGTCTGACGCGGGACTATGGACGACTTCTTGCAAACACAGAACTTCGGGCGCGGCGCCGTCGACAGAAGGCAGTAGGTCTTTGAAGCTTCCCACCCTAGCCATCGAGGCACATAACTTGCATCAGCTTGGTCTTGTCACGCTTACGTTCGACCCGCCACTGATTGAGCGCATGAACGAGGTGCGCGCACGCATTCAGGCCGAAGCAGATATCCACGCCGAGGCCCTGCGGGAGCAAAAAGAAGAACAAGAGCGCTGGCAGCGCGAAGAGCACAGTTTCCTTTTGCGGAACCGCGCCTCTCGCGAAGCCAAGCGACAAGGAAGTGCCAATGGTGCCGCCTGTCGCGGCGTCTTCCTCTGACAACACTGTCGAAAATCATGGCACCGGCCAACAACTTGCCTAAATTATTGATTTTATTGAAAGATAGGAGCAGTGTGCGCGAATGGGCATTCCAGTTGGAGAATGTCGAATAAGGATTTTTACATGCGTCACTTTCTATTCGCGGCTTTGGCTTCACTTATTCTTGTTCCCACGGCGCAAGCCGCGGATCTAAGTGCGACTGTACTCACGGCCGACAAGCCCATCGCAAATGGATTTTTCGGACTTTCTGTTGGGATTTCTGGTACAACGGCAATCATTGCTGGGGCGAATACTGATAAATCCGTCTACCTATTTGATACCATAACCGGAAAGCAGACGGGCAAACTCACCAATAAGGAAATCACCGCGAATGACAGTTACGGAATTCCTGTTGGAATTTCAGGTACTATAGCCATAGTCGGGGCATCCGGAAACGATCATGGTGCCGCCTACCTATTTGACACGACCACTGGAAAACAGACAGTCAAGCTTACCCCGACTGACTCTGTCAAAGGGGATGGCTTTGGCCTTTCCGTCTCGATCTCTGGCACAACGGCCATTGTTGGAGCCCCTTTAAGCGCTAACGGCGCGGCCTATCTATTTGACGCGACGACTGGCAGGCAGACGGCCAAACTCACTGCGGTCGACCCAAACAATGGCGGTACATTGGGGTTCTTCGGTGGTGAAGTCAGAATTTCTGGGACCACAGCCATCATTATGTCTGGCGACGCCATATATTTGTTCGATACCGTAACTGGAAAGCAAACAGCCAAGTTAACTGGTAAAGATACAGCTAAGGACGATTTATTTGGGTCGTCTGTCTCCATCTCGGGCACCAGCGCTGTCGTTGGCGGCGTGGAGAAAAAACACGGCGTAGCCTATTTGTACGACACGATCACGGGAAAACAGGTGGCTAAAGTCACGGCTGAGACGTCCTCAGTTCCGGACTCACTCTCGTCCAAGGTTACGATTTCTGGAACCACGGTCGCCATTACTACCTTTGGCCCGACAACACAAAATGGCGCGGTCTATCTTTTCGACACCCTATCGGGCGAGCAGGTTGGAACGTTTACAGACATCGATGCTCTGAAGGACGGAGCTTATGGCGGTTCCGTCGCGATGTCTGGCAGCACCGTCCTCATTGGAGCCAAAAATAGCAATACAAACAGCCTCGTAAAAAGCGGCGCGGTTTATCTCTACCATAGACAATAAGTCCCTTCTTTTTTGAAAGGGGATACACGCAGACACTGGTGATGCGGATATAGTAGAGGAAACGGCGTATGAGGGGCCTCAAATTAGCCTGTCTATCTATTGCAGGATTGGTCGCGGCTTTTGTGTTGCACGTGCCAGTGCTCACTGTCTATTCGAACCTCAGCACGTCTTCGGACCTGCGCGCATACCCGTCTCTTTCCCAAGGCGTGAAAAGCCAAAATTACGAGATCGAGAGGCTTGTCCATGGGGCAAGCGAGATTTGGTTTGACCATCAGGCAAACAACTATCTGATCATCGCGGATCTGATAAAAGGTGGGAAAGTTGAATACTCAGGTCGTTTCATCGTCACCGTTGGCGAAGATGGTCATTTCATCGAACACCGACGGGTGACCAGTACTGACCCGCTTCCTGATTTTGATGCCGATCCACGCTTTTCTATGCTCAACACCACACCTGAGCGGATGTATGTTCCGAGCTATCGTTTTGACGCCCTCGAGGGGCAGCTTGATTTGGTCAAATATCAATTTACGGCGTTCAGTGAGTGGCCATATTTTTACTATTTTATTCCCGTCATACCCTTTGATTGGACAGGCATCGGCTACTTCAACCTGAAGCATCAGGGGGAAACGCTTTCTTTCCAATTGCCAACCAATTTCTACGGTGGGCCTTTGTATACGACGTCAAATATTGACGGACAGCTTTATGTAGCGCGCCGCGAAAAGGATGCATTAGGTGTAGGCTTTTTAGAGGTCGCAGAGAGTAGTTATACCCACAGCATGGATGGCGGCGAGACACATCGAGAGGCCTACGGCCTCCATGTTATTCGTCCTCGTCGTCACTGAGGCTGCGGCAACCGAAAGCACACATATCCCTCGGAGCGATCGCAGTGCCCGACGTCCTTTCTTAGCATTGAATGCAGATGGCTAAAGCGATAATCAAAACATTTCAAACGGTTATTCTGTATTTCAAACTCTCAGACCTCTACTTAGGGAGCCAATGTTATGGCTAGGGTTCCAACTTCACGTGTCGACAAACTGCTGTCATCTATGGGCTACGGGTCGCGCAAACAAATCGCACACATGGCCAAGCTCGGCGGTATCACTCTCGACACGGCCCCTCTTTTGGACGTCACCAAACGTATTCCTGTCACTCCAGATTTGCCGACGCGCATGACGATATGTGGCGCGGCTCTCGATCCTCTTGCGCAGATGGTTATGCCCGCAACAAGTAAGTCACCATATACACTTCACAACTGCCCATTGCATCAAGACCGAAATTTAATTGTTGCCGACTTTCGATCAGGCTTGGGGTCTTGATTTGAATGGCCCATTGCACACGCACACCAGAGCCTTGGGTCATTTGATCAAGGGTGCCAACCCACGAGTTCGCACCGGTTTTGGTCCAGTCAAACTGTGGTGCCATGCGTTGGGGTGTAAAGGTCGGATCAATGGTGCCTTGCACCGCACTCATTGACATTGCTGAAGCCTGCGCACGCAACGGCGCTTCCAGCGCTTTCGGGCAACCATCAAAGGTTTGTTCCGTCATGTCGCCGATCCAATTGCCTGCAAGTGGCTTGATTTGCGCGGCGTTCATTGAGTCACCTTCTTGGAAGCGGCGCTCTTCCTCTTCATCGAATTCCATATCGTCGTCATCATCGGCCTGTGCTGCACGGGGGTCTTCTTCGACGTCGGCTTGGTTGTCTCGTTCTTCGTCCGCGTCAAACTCCATCTCGTCGGGGTCTTCGTTCTCGCCATGAGTGACATAGGGGGCGCCGGTCCCTCCGTGGCGTCTGTTAATTTCTTCGGGCGTCAGGGTTGTCCATACTACGGATTTGCCATCTTCCAGCACAACACCTGTCGTTCCGGCAGGACGCTCCCCTTCAATAAGGATTGCAGCAGCATCGACGGTGACGTTGCTTTCGTGCTGGACCACACCGCTGCCGTCTTTTTGAACAACAAAAACATCTACGGTTTCAGCGAATGCTGGGCCTGCACATAGGGCAGTTGTCAGGAGTAAGCGTTTCATTTGGAAGTTCCCGTCAGTTTGTTTAACAGTGCGTCGATAGCCTCTTGGTCCAGCGGCTCGCCGACGGACTGCACGGACAATCCGCGCCGGATGATATCGATATCGGCGATAAGTTTCGGATCTTTGGTCGCCGCGTGGCATAATGCGCCCGCAATCACGTCATAGCAGGGGCCAATATTTGCACTGCGGTTCGGATCGTTAAGTGTCGCGTAGAACACACCATCAGGCGTCATTGTTGCCATATCAAAAGCGATTTCCCAGTTCCGCGAACGCTGTGCTTTTTGCGCCCCCCACCCAATTGGTAGAGTGAAGTTGACCGAATAATCGGGTTCAAACATGTCGCAATCTTCACCAGCCGAACAATAGTAGGCGGCGTCGATTGGCAACGTATCGCCTTCGCCGACGGTGCGCAGGATAATAGCATTATTGGCGCGTGAACTGCGCGAGACGGTGATCATGTCGGTTCCAGTTAATGGGCCTGCGGTTGCCGTGACCTCGTATGTGCCCTGCACGCGTTGTGCATGGTTCAATCCGGTTTCAGTGCGCATCTGATCAAAATTCCCAGCGGTATAGAGGGATAGGTCCCACTCCACAGGCCCTGCAATCTTAGCGCCCTGTTCATTATAAGCGTTGAAATAACTAACCACGGGGGCCGTATCGATATCGGCAAGATCATCGGACCGCATCACCATAACGTCGAGCGTAATGCCAGAACGCTGCGCGATCATGTCCGTGGGCGCACGCCACAGGTTCCCATCGCGTTTGAGCTCAACAGTTTGGGTTCCGGTGTCGCTTACAAAGGTCAAAGTGCGGGTGTTATCGTCGACAAGACCCAAGCCTGATGTGCCGAACGATCCTTGTGGGCCAAGGTTCCATTCCTCGGGCGCTTCGATCACGAAATCGCCTTCGGCAAAATCTGTCCCTTGTTCATGGGCAACTTGGAATCTGGCGAGCGGCACGTTCATAACATCATTGCGTGCCATCAAGACCCAATTCCCGTGCAGTTCTCCTACGGGGGTCAGTGGACCTTCTTCGCCGCCCATGGCCTCAGCTTCCTCTGCAAGACCGTCGGTGTCTGGGTTGGCCGCAGTTGGGGCGGCTTCGGTTTGTGGAAACGGCACACCAACGGCGATCGTCCCCATTGAAGTGGTCTGGAATTCAAAGTTGTTCACATATTCAGAGATATAGACCAGTTCATACAGGCCCAGCTCTGTCGGCGCAGGCAGCTTGAAACCGTCTTCTGTTGCAAGGGATGAAACGCGATGTCGGCTGACGACATCATCACCCTGCATGAACCGAAACTGGTCGTAAGTGTCTGATGACCCCGCCCAATATGCATCCAACACGCCAGCGGGTTCGACCTCGCGCGCACCTTGCCAGACCGGATCAATCGCAGACGCAAAGCTGATCGGGATGCGAGCGTATTGCGTGCCGTCCGTTCCCGTAGGAACAAGATCGTAATCACCCAGCGCCACACCAGATGGAATTTCAGCGGTGATATATATGCCAGCAGTGGGCGACAGATTATCAATCTTCACAGCCTGCGCCGGATCGGTGCTGCCGGATGGATAAAGATAAAGCGGATAAAAACTGCCCCGATCAACGCCGGTCGTGTTTTTAATGAGGATTATATTTGAGCGCTTGTTGTCCAGAACGGGGAACTGGCCCTCGCGCCAGATCACATAGTCGGCCTCGGCACCCGATACCACAAGGTCGATGAATTCGGTCTGGTCAGTTACGTCAACCAGCGTTTCATCTGACACACCCAAACCTTCGACCCGCATGGTGATTTCACCAAATGGAAGCTCGATCAACAATCCGGGATGGGAAGCTGTGTCGTCAGTCAGTGTGCCCAATTCAATGTCATTGCCGTAAATCGTAATGTCCTCCGGCAAAGAGAGCGCCCTAGAGTCCATTTTGACCCTGATCGTGATGGTCTGAAAATCCTGACCGCGCAATTCTTCAGGTGCTTTAACGGCCGTTGCCTGCACGACCCCTTTCATGGCATCCGCCAATTCACTCGCATCAGCCGCGTCGAAATACTGACCTCCTGTTGCAGACGCGAGACACTGCAGCTGCGCTTTGTCTCTCTCGGCAATATCAAATCCGATGACATGGGCCGTAAAATCAAGGCCAAGCGCTTCCAGTTTAGCACCCATTGCGCATGGATCAGCCTCACAGGTTTCAACACCATCGGACAGCAGAACAACGGTTGCCGCTTCTTCTGTAAATTTCAGAACTTCCGCGGCCTGCATGACAGCCGCTGACAATGGCGTTTTCCCGCGTGGCTGAAGCCCTGCGACCAGTGACGCGATATCCGCGCCCGCGTCCGGCAGGGCCAGCAGCTCGATATCGGAACAATCCCCCTTGCGGCGGTGCCCGTATGCGATAAGGCCCGCGCGGGTCGTGTTTGCCTCCCAATCATCCAGAAGCCCATCAAACGCATCACGCGCGATTTCAACTTTGGCGACGCCATCAACCTGACCCCACATGGACCCCGACATATCAAACACGACCATGACATCACGGTTTGTGGTTTGGGCGGTCCCCACACCCGCCGCAGAAAGAAAAATAAGCAGCGACAAAAGGAAACGCATAAAAAATCCTATCGAAAGTTCGGCATGTGCCAGTGTTTAAGCGATTATCGACAGAGTGGATCAGCCGTGCCCGTTTACACAAGATAAGGAAATCCTTATGTTTCAAATGAGGGGAAGCTTATGTCACTAATCCGATCGCTCGCGGATACGATGGACGCGGGCAGCACGCCACTGCAGATATGGAAGTCCGCAATTGAATGCTTGCCGCAGTTTGGTTTGTCCAAAGTCATATTCATGGACCTTTCACAGCGCGACACGCCTTTGATTTTGACGAATGCATGTGATACCTGGGCTAACAGGTATCGCCATGCTGTATTGGCAGGATTGGACCCGTTTGCACGAAACTGCCTGACAGGCACCACAACGCAAACGACCGGCATCGGGCATTTTGAAGACCATGAGCACCTCACGCAAGTGGAGCTAGATCAAATCGCACAGGGCAGTGCGTCGCTGGGGGTCCGAACCGGGATGTCGGTGACGATCCGGCCTGACATAAATGGGGCTGGCGTTGGCCTGAATTTGATGACCGACTATAATCGGGCTGATTTTTCCCAGTTACGCGCCGAGCATGAAGACACTTGGCGGGCTTGGTGCCAGTTGCTTTATGCAGGATTGAACGCTCAATCGGCAAAAAACCAACCGCTTACCCTGACCAAAAAACAACTTGATTGCCTGGCCTATTTTTCTGACGGTCTTAGAACGTCAGAAGTGGCTTATAAGATGGGGCTTTCCGAAAGCACAGTAGAACTGCATGTCCGCAATGCAAGATTGAGCTTAAACGCCAGAACCCGTGACCAAGCGGTGGCGATCGCGGTAAGGGCTAAATTTATTTAGCGGCAATGATGTTGTCGCCAGCATATCAGCAGCGCACCCCGTTCAGATTCTTCACATTCGTCAGTCTTTTGCGCGTGAAACGCAGGTCTGGACATTCGCACCCCATGCAGCATCGGACGGTGTGGGCCCATTCATCCGCCCTGGATTGTCATGCTCTTCTGACTGATATCTTCGCGGTGTAAGCCCAAAGTATGCGCCCACGGTGCGGGATCTTTTAAAACGGGTTGGGCAAGGTTGACGGAATATTCCGGAGGGCCCGCAAAATAGAGTGGTTTTGGTTGGTCGATTGTTCTGCTCGGACGAAACTTTTCATACTGCCTCCTCGGGCGAGATTACGCCGCGTTCACGTTTTAGGAATGTGAGGAGACCCCGGAAGGTATGGAAGGCGCAGAGGCACCTTGACCGCCCGGGGTTACGGGCGGTTTAGCAGTAGAAATCGAAAATGATCTGCGTGTTCCAACATGTCTTTATAGTTATGTATCGACGTCGCAATAGTCAATCCTGACGGGGAAATATTGGCGTCTTAGGTGATTTGTGCCGTAAATGGTTAAGAAAGTCTATCAAACGATAGGAGGGGCAAGCATAAATGTTTGAGCGGGGTCTACCAAAAGCCGACGTAAACCCATCCGTCAGGATGGTTCCGTCGGAGCCGCGTCATCGTAAAAATTTCTACCGCGTAGGGCACTCGCCCTTGCGGCACGAGTAATTTTCTAGCGAAGTGTAATTATGGTGCAAACCCCTTTCCGGGGTTAAGGATGCCGCGCGGGTCCAAAGTGAATTTGAGCCGCCGCATGGTGTCAATCTCCGCCTCTGTGCGGCTGTAACCTAGATAGTCGCGCTTGACCGCGCCTATCCCGTGTTCGGCCGAAATTGTCCCACCCAAATCACGGACTATGCCATAAACCAATGTCTTGAGTGCGCTTGCGGGCTGATCTGTGCCTGCTTGTGGCACATTGACGACCAAATGCAGGTTGCTGTCGCCCATATGCCCATAGCTGAGAGCACGTGCGCCAGGCCAGCGTTCGGCAATTTCCGCCTCCAAGCGTGACACAGCTTCGGCGATACTCTCCAATGGCAAGCCCACATCAAAAGCGGTGAGTGGGCCAAGGATGTGACCGTATTCAGCCACAGCTTCGCGCACCGCCCAAAGCTCGCGTTCTTCGCGCACCGAGGCAGCTATCACCGCATCATTCAGTGCGCCCTCTTCCAGTGCTACACCAAGGCAGTTTTCAAACTGGCCGCGCAGGTTATCGTCGAAACCGCCGGCTTCGATGACGACATAGACACCGTGCGGTTCGGAAAGCGGATGTTTGGCGTTAATACCGGCACGCATTAAATCGTAAAAGCTGGGCCACATCACTTCAAACGATATCAGCGCAGGGCCGAGATCTGCGCGAGCACGCTTTAAAAAGGCTACCGCAGCGGCGGTGTCTGTGCAGCCGCAAAAGGCCGTGGCACTGTGGCTTGGCCGCGGTTGTAAGCGCATCACGGCCTTGGTGATAATGCCCATCAGCCCCTCGGTGCCGATAAATAACTGCTTTAGGTCTAGCCCCGCGTTGTTTTTGATCATGTTATTCATCGAATTGAGGACTGTACCATCAGCCAGAACAACCTCAAGTCCCAGAACATGCTCGCGTGCCATGCCATAACGCAGCACTTGGTTGCCGCCCGCATTGGTGGCTATCACGCCGCCGATGGTGCAGGAACCGCGTGCGCCTAAATCAACCGCCAGCATCAATCCCCCATCTTGGGCGGCTTCTTGTGCAGTTTGCAGCACGCAACCGGCTTCGACAGTTAGGGTGGCCATTTGGGCATCAAATGCCAACACGCGGTTCATCCGCTCCAGTGACAGCACGACCGCCCCAGCGACCGGGTGGGCACCACCAGAAATGCCGGTTAGCCCGCCTTGCGGCACCACCGGCGTCTCTGTTTCATGGCAGAGACGGAGTGCGATGGCCACCTGTTCGGTGCTGCATGCCCTCACGAGCGCTAAGGGTGAAACAGGCGGCAAACCAGACCAATCATGATGGTTGCGCTCAGGAACATCCAAGGGAACAACATCGACGCCAAGTTCCGTGCGCAACCGATTAGCAATATCGCTCATACGAGCAACCTCCTGCACTTCAGAAATGAAGCGGCGCCATTCATCTTCGTCGACGCCTCCCCTGACTTGGGGTGATTGACAGAAAGCAAGGGAAGTGCGGTCATGAGTGCCTCGGAATATTAAGGGAGAAAGGAGCGAGATATCTTATGCGTGGCACACTCATCCACGCCGCCGCAAGCATACTACAATTTCAGCGACAATTTGTTGCACTTCTTTCATATAGTTTTCAATGATTTCGCCTAATAAATGCCCCTTTGAGTGTAAGAGGCTCCATATCTGTTTCTTCGCTGTACCATTTTCAGTTTAATGGCGGGAGTTATCCTATTTCGGATGGAGTTCAGGCGTGGACTATGCCCCGCTGAGATTTGAAAAGTGTCGTTATTTAGCGCTCGGTCTATCCGACGGGATAACTCCGCACTGGTTTATTGACCACGTATTAGTCGTAGATGGGCGCTACGAGCATCGGCAATCAAACCGTTTTGCGTCCACCGATCATCTGCAGGCAGATGCAATCTGTATTTGCCTGAGCTACGATGCAACGCCCCACTCCGCTCTCACTTCAATCCGCCATTCACTCGCCCTAAATGCCGGCCCAAATCCAAGATCAGCCAAACCCAGGATCCGTATCCAGCTTCGTAACGATGCGGCGCCTAAACAGCTGCTGCGGTAGCAGCCATCATTTTATGACAGTTTTGTCTGTGTTTCTGTCTGCAAAAAGTGGTGCATCCATCCGCCTCAACTCCTGAACAGAATTGTCCGTAAAATGGAATCACCAGACGTTAACGTCCGACAATATAGCCTAACAAAAGAATAATGAGGTCTTCACAACACAAAAAGAAGCAACACCCAACTCCCTCCCATGTATTTCAGGAAAGTAGGCTGAACACCTCACTTTGGAGTCTGGTTAACTTTTCACGCTCATCGATAAGGTCTTTGCACACAGCTTCCAGATAAAACCCAGACGCACTCACCATCATTCCGAGAATTTCATACGTCCCCTTGAGAGAGTTCATTTTCAAAGCGGCGGGGGATCCAGGCCTCAAGCCGATCGAATGTCGAATCCTGTGGATTAGGGAAAGCCCGTTGTGGCTTTTCGCAAAAAGCCTCCTATTAAAAAGGTCGTCACCAATAAATTTGAGGAACGGCAATGAAACAAGCACCTAAGAAAAACCGCATCACCAAAAGCACGCTCGACAAAGTAAAAGCAGACCTGGAGAGGTTGGCGACAACACCTCCCGACAATTTTTCTGTGAAAGAGTCCCTGCGTCAATCACTTCCGTCTATTAATAAGGCTCTGACGAATGGACACACTTTGGAACTCATCAACAAGACCTTGGTCCAAAACGGCATTCACATTTCGGACTCAACGTTGGGCACATATTTGCGCACAATCCAACGTGAGGCGGACGCATCGACCGAGGACCTTTCGGCAGACTTGCAGGAAAGTGAAACACAAAAAGATACCACGCCAAGCAATCCTGACACCCTTGATGATGGGCCTGTATCAGATATTAAGTTCACATCACTTGACGAGGAGAAGGAGCCTTTCCCCGAGATTGAATTTGCAAACGAAGCACCACGCTCTCCAGATGACGATTTGTTGGATAAACTCCACGAGAAGCGCCACCATAAAACCCACGGGGATCCAAACGAGAACGAAGGGTAAGCGGACAGAAGTGGTCATCGAGGCAAACGATAACTTCGATGTCCACGGGCGCGCGACAAGAATAGTTGAATGGGGCAGAGTTGCTGGGACGCCGGTGTCATGGTTACATTGGAGGCACGGCCCGATGTCGGTTGCCTCGCTCAAGCCAATCGGCCTTCAGCTCTTTGGCGCGTCAGTCATAGTGAGCCACTGTGCCAGCGCACGCCGGATCATTTCCGGCCTTGTCGGCAGGTCAGTTTCCGCGCGTCTTCTATCATCAATTGCTTCGATCATGTCACGCGGCAGGCGTAAGTTGACAGCTTCCGTATCGAGCCGTGGGCGGCCCTTTTTGCTTTTTTCACTCATAATCCCGAATCCATGCTTGATTAATTGGTTTTATGGTGCCATATTGTGCAGGCCAAGGCAAGAGCTGTAACTCTCGCCAAGGCCCTAATCAATCCGATCCATAGGAGATCATCATGACTAAACACACCCCTATCACGCCTTTTTCGGCGCATAAAGACCCGCTTCAAACACCGGCGTCCCTTACCTTCCCTCTTCTTCTCGCGCATGTCGCAGATTTCATTGGCGCCGAACGCGATCTTGAAGGTGTTGGGCACAGCCAAGATCCGGCTTACCGCCTGTGGCTGCGCGACGCTGAACGCGCCCAAACCCGCCTCACCGATGGTTTGCGTCATTTTCGCGACCCTTTCCGATCAACCGCTGTTTCGCACGGCACTGCTCATTGATGCCATGCTTGGTTGCGAAGAACTCGGTGGGGCCCGTCGCCTGCATCAGGAGATGCACTTTTCATTCTTTTCGCAGTTTCAAATTGCTGGCATTGGCGCCATCGCCATGCAGCGCAATGCGATGTTGATCCAAGCGCGTCACTTGATGACGGCCCTTGTCGCACTGCCGCTGTTTGACTCTGCGCCAGAGGTTCTGGATGACAAGCGCGATCAAGACGAGCCCCCTGCGCCAGCCTTCTAATAAATCGATCCCCATTTTCTATCTAACGGATTGCCATCTTCGCTTTGGCAACGCGCACACCTGCGTCTGCAGCCCTGCGGCTGCGGCCCCCTCATATTGCATATCTTATTTTCTTATCTGGAGAGCATCCCATGAACACGATTTCCCATTCCCAAAACATGATGACCATTCAAAACACTCTGCTGCCCATCCACAAAGGCAGTTTGCAACCTCACTGGATCGCGACGGCAAAATCGAAAGGCTTCGATATTGTGGCCCGCGTTGTTGATCGGCTGCACCTCGCCTTGCGCTGCCATCAGTGCGGCGCGCTCAATAAGGTGCGTCTCTTTACTTTGATGAACAGCCAGCCCAATTGTTCCGCGTGCATTGAACAGGTCTGGGCCTCAGATGCTGCGGCCGCTGGGCTGGAGTTTCTGAGCCGTGATCCCAAAAACCGTCACTACGGCCTCTATCGTGCAGCCTGTGGGCATCAGCTCCGTCGCCAATTCGAATTAATCAAACGCGTTGCCGCCTTGCAAACAGGCGTTCGCTGCGAGACATGCCATGCCGCCAGCGAGATCGGTGTGGCGCAAGCGCGGGGTTGGCATCTGCTTTGCCCCGATCCCGAGGGCGATCAGAACTATCGCCTCTACAAACATATGGATTGTGGTCACGAGCAGCGTGTGGCGCGCGTCAATATGCAAACAGGCCGCTTCGGTTGCGGGGGCTGCAGCGAAGACTGGGTTGCTGCACCTAGCTTTCTCTACGCAATGTCCTTCACGCTCTCAAACGGGCGCGAGCTTGTGAAGCTCGGGTTTTCCCGCGATCCCGGCAGCCGTCTGCGGTATCAACTGCAGCGCGATATGGATATGCCCTGCGCCATTCTGCGTCAAATTCCTATGTCTACAGGGCAAGACGCCATTCGTCTGGAAAAGCGCCTGCACGCAAAACTGCTTCGCGAGCACGCAGATTGCGTCGTCGATCCCGAGTGCTATCGCACCCAGATCCGCGTCAAATCGGAGATTTACGACGCGCGGCTGACCAAGACCATTCTCGGTCATCTCGACAAGATCGAGGTGCAGGCCGCGTAAACGGCCCCGTCAGACTGCAAATTTAGGACAGATCCCGCGAGCGTACTGCTCGCGGGGCTTTTCCCCTCACTCTCTTACAGGGAGGGCTTCCCTATGCCCAATTCTAAAATCAACACTCCCGCTTGGAATGACTTCGCCAGCACGCTCATTGAGCGCCTGCGGCACCATCACGGCGCACCATCAGATGCCAGTCATACGCCTTCAGATCTCGACGAACTATTCACAAAGTTCGAGTCCGGCAAAGATGTCGAGCGCTTCGGGCAGGTCACCCGATCGCCATTGCGCTACGTTCCCGCCCGCCAGGTTCTGATCGCAATTCGTCTTGCTGCAACGTTCAAGTCGCCTACCGCCATAGACATTGCCCTGCAGTGCGGCGCGCTGACTGTGGTGCGGGACATTGGCGTCGTAGATCTCACAATACTCAAAGATGTTTTGAGTATCTGTTTTCCTCGGGCACCGTGGCAGATCCTCGCGCCTGACATCGTCGATGGAGCATTGAGTAAGAATGCACAAGCGCGCTTAGCTTCAGCCATCACAGACAGCTTCGATCTGATCGAACCCGTGCTGATCATGCAGACGCATGGCCTCTCGCTGCCCAAACATCTGACCGCCATGGTCCCGCCAGTCTTCCCAATGGCGCCGATCTGTGGCGATGTCCTTGCCACGCTGTTGCACTCTGGCCATCTGTCGGATCAAATCACCGATCCTGTCGCGTTGCGGGCTGCCCTGCCGCACGATGATGTCTTGTCGGGCCTTGAGACGGTCACGGCCTGCGCCGCCCTGCGCGCACCGACCCTGCAGGACGCCCTGATAAAGCTGAACGCCATCACCAAACGCGATGTCCATTCCACAGGGCCACGCTTGGAAGACATGACGGGCGACACTCTCGCCCTTTCGGCGGCGCGCCGGATTGTCGATGACCTCAAACTCTGGAAGGCCGGCAAAGCGGGCTGGGATGAGATCAGCCGCTCGCTCTTGCTCTACGGCCCCCCCGGCACCGGAAAAACCTATTTGGCCCGTGCCGTCGGCAACAGCGCGGGGCTCTCCACTGTCAACGCCAGCTTTGGCGCATGGCAATCGGCGGGACATCTGGGCGATATGCTGCGCGAGATGCGGGCCAGCTTTGCTGAAGCACGACGCAATGCGCCCTGTGTGCTGATCATCGATGAGATCGACGCCGTGGGCTCGCGCGACAGTGATGATCGCCATGGATCAGGCTATCGCTTGCAAGTCATCAATGCATTTCTGGCAGAGTTAGACGCGATCTCGCGCGACGCGGGCGTCATTCTTATTGGCACCTCTAATCATGCGGACAAGATGGACCCAGCGGTATTGCGCGCCGGACGTATGGATCTGAAGGTGGCGGTGCCTCTGCCCGATGCAGGCGCGCTCTTGGCGATCCTGCGCCATCACTTGAGCGAAGACCTTGCTGACGCAAACCTGCAGACACTCGCCCGTCTTTCTCTTGGCAAAAGTGCTGCCGACATTGATGCTGCGATCCGTGCGGCGCGTTCTGATGCCCGTCACAGCGGCAAGCGGCTCACCCTTGCGATGCTGCAAGATCATCTCCACATCGGCGCGGGATCAGAGAACCACGCGCTGCTCTGGCGGATCGCCATCCACGAGGCTGGCCATGCGATCATCGCAGCTGCTTTAAACTTAGGAGCCGTCACCAGCCTGCGGATCTCAACGGACGGCGGACAAGTGAGCTGCCAGTTCAACACAAACGAGAGCTTACTGTCCGATTTCGAAGCCCAGATGGCCTATTCTTTGGCAGGCCGCGCCGCTGAACGTTTGGTCTTGGGCGACATCTCGGCTGGGGCTGGCGGTTCTGACACCTCCGATCTTGCTTTGGCCACAAAGGCAGCCATTCAGATTGAGACCACCTTGGGCCTTGGAGAGACAGGTCCTGTTTGGCACTCACAACCAAATGAGGTTATCCGCGCGACGCCCAGACTTCGTGACCTTGTGCGCCAGCGTGTGGACCGCACAGAACAGCGGGCAGCAACCCTGCTCATCCAGCACCTTGAGCCATTGGAAGCCTTGGCACGGGAACTCCTGCACCACCGCTCAATGCGCGCCGCTGAGATCGAGCCATGGCTGCGCGAGGTCATGCCCATCACAGCCAAGCCGCAGACCACCGCGCCAGATCAGCCCCCGCGAGAACCGCTAAGGCTGGGGTGAGCAAGGCAAACATATCTAAAAAGACGGCCCTTAAAGAGAATACAGGATCAGCATCTTAGTCATTTTTATGATGCTTGTCATTTTGGTTTGTTTGTTTTTCGTTTTCTATTTTTTGAAAGATTTTTTCGTTTTCTGGTTTTCGTATTAAAAAAGGGCAGATGACTTTGTTCAGTTTTTACAAACAGGCAGAGGTAAGATTTCTATATTTTTGAGGCTTAGAGCAGACAGGTAAGATCCGTATTTTTTGGTTTTCTAAGATTTGAATTTTTATAGATATTTTAATGCCGCATGAACGAAGCAAATTTATTGAAAAAACTTTTCAACACATTGTTTATCCACAAAATTCTGACACTCGGCGTCAATTCTGGACGCTTTTCACCATCCGACGAGGCCTCCCATGCAGTATAGTGATACCCACACCGCCGGACAAATCCCCGGCAATATACACATCACTTTAAACCGTCCGGCGCTGCGCCGGAACGGGCGGGAGACCTCGGCCAATGGCACGGGACCAGAAGAGACATGCAAGCGACAAGGAGGTGCCAATGGCATCGCCCGTTGTTGTCTCCGACGGTATCGCCGAGCAAACACGCCACGATCAAATGCAAGCATTGATCCGTGCGCTCGCACGGGATGCTGCACGTGTAGATCATGAAGAGGATGAGAACAGGAACCATCAGCACCACAGACCCCGCACTTAAACCACTCCAAGGAGTCCAACCTATGACAACAGCCCGCCTGCGCGCCGCGATCTACGCCAGATATTCATCTGATATGCAAAACGCCGCCTCAATCGAAGACCAAATTCGTTTATGCCGCATTCATGCCGAGCGCGAAGGCTGGGAGATCGTCGGTAGCTATGAAGACCGGGCAATCTCTGGGGCCAGCATCCTGCGCCCGGGCATCCAAAAGCTGTTGCGCGATGCGGAGGAGCAGGGTTTTGACATTGTCGTATCAGAGGCTCTTGATCGCCTCTCCCGCAATCAAGCTGATATTGCCCAGCTTTATCAAACACTGTCCTTCACCGGGGTGGGCATAGAAACCCTCTCTGAAGGCACTGTGAATGAGATGCACATCGGCTTGAAAGGCACGATGAATGCTCTGTTTTTAAAGGATCTGGCGGCCAAAACTTGGCGTGGACTGGATGGTCGCGTCGAAAAAGGCAAATCAGCGGGTGGCAAATCCTTTGGTTATGACGTTGTGCGCAGCCTACGCGAGGATGGAGAATTGAACAGAGGAGATCTGGCAATCAATCAAGACGAAGCAGCGGTCATTCTGCGGATTTTTGAAGCATACAGAGATGGGCAATCACCGGGGAGAATCGCAGACCTTTTGAACCGCGAGGGCGTTATCGGACCGCGTACCCCCAATTGGAATAAATCCACAATTCATGGAAACCCCAAACGCGGCACGGGAATTCTCAACAACATGCTGTATGTCGGAGAGCGGCATTGGAACCGCCAAGCCTATAAAACCGATCCTCGCAACGGCAAAAGACAGTCTCGGCCAAAAGAGGTTTCCGAGTTACGTATCGTGCAGGTTCCAGACCTGCGGATCGTGTCCCAAGACCTTTGGGAGGCCGTGAAGGCCCGTCAAAAAAGTCAGGCACTCAAACAAAGCGACAGCAAAGCATGGCAACGGCGTAAACCGCGTTTTTTGTTTACAGGGTTGATCAAATGCGGCTGTTGTGGCGGAGGCTTTTCGACCATAGCCAAAGACAGGTTTGGCTGCAGCTCATCACGTAACAAAGGCACCTCAGTCTGCACCAACCGGACGACAGTCGCGCGCAAGGATATGGAGCGCCAAATCCTTGATCTCCTATCAGGCCACCTTATGGAGCCAGACTTGGTCGCAACCTTTGCCAAAGAATACATCGCGGAGCGCAATCGTCTTGCTGCGAGCAAAACAGATACCCGTGCCACAAAGCAAAAAGAGCTGACTAAAGTGATCAAAGATCAGGATGTTTTGGTCAACGCCTTGCTGGCTGGAACACCTGCCGCGCGTATTAATGATCGCATGAGCCAGCTTGAAGCGCGGCAAAAGCAGTTGGAGCAAGACCTCGCCAGCACCCCAGCCCCGGCCTCCAATCTGCGCATCCATCCGCAAATGGCCCACACCTATCATGCGCGGATCAAAACCATTGTCGCAGAGCTTGGTGAGCCAAACAGTGAAAGCGAAGCCCGTGATGAGATCCGTGGCTTGATTGACAAAATCACAGTCACGCCACTGCCAACTGGTGGCAAGCGGATGCAGCCACAATTGGAACTCCATGGCGCTCTGGCAAACATTTTGGCCTTGAGCCTTGGTGTCAAAGGAAAGCCTGAACAACAAATAACCTCCTGTGAACAGGAGGTTATGCAAAGTATAGTATTTATGGTTGCGGGAGCTCGACTTGGACACTGTTTGCGAGAGATTTCTCAAACTCAAATAAATTAGCATAGTGTGTGCGGCCAAGGCGCCATAGAGTAGTATTGGTATGGTTTTCAGTTTCGATCCACGCCCCCGTGAAGGGGGCGACGGGCAATTGTATGGTGGGGCAGCCTCTTCTCTTGTTTCGATCCACGCCCCCGTGAAGGGGGCGACGACGAGCGCATCACCGCCCGACCGCGAGTGCCGGTTTCGATCCACGCCCCCGTGAAGGGGGCGACAGTTGGACAGCCTAATACAGGGGTTGCCGCTGCTGTTTCGATCCACGCCCCCGTGAAGGGGGCGACGCCCTCGGAATAAGCGATACCCTCGCCAATCGTCAGTTTCGATCCACGCCCCCGTGAAGGGGGCGACGCACCAGCACCGCCACCGACACCAAGCAAACGTGTTTCGATCCACGCCCCCGTGAAGGGGGCGACTCGTGCGTTCGGTTGCAAGCGCCGTCTTTTGGTTGTTTCGATCCACGCCCCCGTGAAGGGGGCGACGCATGATGAATGTTTTCTTCGCAGTTGGTGCGGGTTTCGATCCACGCCCCCGTGAAGGGGGCGACTGTGACGTCCGGAGCGCTAAAAGGCTGGACTGTGGTTTCGATCCACGCCCCCGTGAAGGGGGCGACATTCGACCACCTCCAAGATGTATGTCTTGCTTAGGTTTCGATCCACGCCCCCGTGAAGGGGGCGACCAACTCGCCTCAAGCCACTCGCCCGCGACAATAGGTTTCGATCCACGCCCCCGTGAAGGGGGCGACGCACATCAAGTTGAACAGTATCGGCCAATGGCGTGTTTCGATCCACGCCCCCGTGAAGGGGGCGACTTCCCCGCTTGTCGTTCAGCGATTGCCTTGGAAAGTTTCGATCCACGCCCCCGTGAAGGGGGCGACGCGACGTCATTCTCCGGCATACCGTCATTGACGTGTTTCGATCCACGCCCCCGTGAAGGGGGCGACGTGCGGGGCGATGGACTTGATCATATCCAAGGGTGTTTCGATCCACGCCCCCGTGAAGGGGGCGACGAAACAATCGAATTTCGCACAACAAGGTTATTCAGTTTCGATCCACGCCCCCGTGAAGGGGGCGACGTACAGCCTTCTGACAGGTCGGGCTGGTGTGACGTTTCGATCCACGCCCCCGTGAAGGGGGCGACGCGCGTTGCCGGAGCGACAACTTGATGCTCCGGAGTTTCGATCCACGCCCCCGTGAAGGGGGCGACAGTCCAGTCCCTGACGGTGTGACTGTGCTTGCAGGTTTCGATCCACGCCCCCGTGAAGGGGGCGACATAGTGGCATCACCTACGCCGAGTTGAAGCATGTGTTTCGATCCACGCCCCCGTGAAGGGGGCGACATAAACGCTTGATAGCCGCCCGCCGTTGCTGAGTTTCGATCCACGCCCCCGTGAAGGGGGCGACTTTATGCAAGTACGCGTAGCTAGTGGTAGAGCCGGTTTCGATCCACGCCCCCGTGAAGGGGGCGACGTCGCATACCATCCGAGGAGGAAAGACTGAGGCTGTTTCGATCCACGCCCCCGTGAAGGGGGCGACGGACAGACACAGAACCAACCTGCAAGCGGCCTGTTTCGATCCACGCCCCCGTGAAGGGGGCGACGCCGTGCTTTCGACAACTGCAATGCCGTGCAACGGTTTCGATCCACGCCCCCGTGAAGGGGGCGACGCCGCGACTATGAGCGTCGGGAGGTATTTGCTGAGTTTCGATCCACGCCCCCGTGAAGGGGGCGACGGGGTGATAGCTTTGACGTGTCGCGGAACTCTACGTTTCGATCCACGCCCCCGTGAAGGGGGCGACCGCCTACAACCTAACGCATTCTGCCGCTTAGGAAAAGGAGGGCTCGGGTGCGGACATGGTTGCCGAGTTGCCCGTTTCCGAGGAGAGATCAATGCTGGCCGTAAAATACCGTTTAATTTTAGATGCTTAAGCCAAGTGCGAACCTCGGCGAAAATCCTAGCACGAATGGGGTTCGCACTTTTGTTACCCTGAGCGGTCAGACAATGATCGGGCCGCCCAGATCCGCAGAGGGCTTAGCGCCAACATGTTCGATTTTCCGGGTCCAGTTGGCGCCTAGATAATAGAAGCGGAGGCTGTCGAATTCCGGGCGGATGATGGCCTCGAGACGCGCCTTGAGTTTCGCCCATTGCGCAGGGTCTACTTCAATTTCGAACACTGAATTCTGTACGCGTTGCCCGTAATCCTGACAAGCGCGGGCAACCTTCCGAAGGCGCTTTTTCCCGCCATCCTCGATCGTGTTTACGTCATACGCCACAAGAACCAGCATGCTATTTCCAGAACCATGGGGGTATCCTTCAAGATCACCGCGCAGGTGCCGGGCGAGCATCTGGGCCTGGACAAATGGGACAAGACCAAAGGGGATTTTCTCTGCCAGAAACGGGTGAAGCCGCTCTTCTTTCTTACGTTCCTGCCAAGCCGTCAGCACAGTCTTTCGTGCGTCATCCGACATGACGACGGCACCGCCATCGCGTGTATCGAAGTCTGCGGCGCGCAACTGTCGGCGGTTGACCAGCGACAGGGCGAGGCGGTCGACCAGAACGGGGCGCAGCTCCTCCATCAGGTCGAGCGCGAGGCTGGGCCTGCCGGGACGGTCACGGTGCAAAAAGCCCACAGCGGGGTCAAGCCCGACGGCCTCGGCTGCGCTCCGGCAGTCATGTGTCAGCAGCGTATACAAGAAGGACAGGAGCGCATTCATCGGGTCCAGCGGGGGGCGGCGGGACCGACCGGACCAGCGGAATTCAGGATCGGGTGCGCGGATCAGATGGTCGAAGACGGAAAAGTAAAGGGCTGCCGCCTCGCCCTCCATGCCGCGCAGAGCGTCGGGATCAGCAGGCATTAATTCAATATTGCGAAGGATCTGAACCATACGCTTACAAGCACCGCTCAGCCCTTCTCGTGCGGCAGGCGTATAGTCGTTGCCGTAGTCGCGTAACGCCCGCATCAGAACGGAGCGCTGGTTGGCGACCTTACCGAGCAGCAAGCTGCGGATAATCTCATCTGGTGCCTCATTCGCTCGGTATTGAGCGCGACGCAGCAGCACATTGCCAGTCACCGGACCCTCGATGCGCGCGGCAAAGCGTCCGTTGCGCTCGAGCAGGACGATGGTGATACCTGCGCCGGCACAGGCCCCAATTAAGGCGGGTGATACCATGATGGGCCCGAACGCCACAACTGACGCTAACATGTGCAGCGGCACGCGGGCTTTGACCGCCCCCTCGAACTCTGCCACGAGGTTCTCGCCGTCTTTGCGCAGTGCGCTGCCTTCAGTCGTGACATAGACGGTGTTGAGGAGCTTTTTCAAATCGCATCACCTAGGATTTCGCGCAACCGGGCCGCGCGCCACGCGACGACCGGACGGCCATACTGCGCCGGCCTGCACAATTCATGAAGCGAACAGGCGCGACAGCGGCTCTTGTGGGTTGTAGGTGGCGGAGTGACACCGGAGGCCAGTGCAGCGCGCAGATCTTCGATCACCGCCAGCGTGATGCTGCGCAGATCCTCATCGAAAGGCACGACCACCCGCCGGTGTGTCTCGGCATAATACAGGGCACCTTGCGGGATGGTCTGGCCCGTCATTTCCTCAAGGCAGAGCGCCTGCGCGCAGAGCTGCACCTCATCGGCCCGGTGCAGCTTCGGCTTGCCGCGCTTGTATTCGACGGGATGGGCCAGGTCGCCGTTGAACTCGACCATATCGCAGATCCCCGCGATGCCCAGAACCTGCGAGGAGACGGGCAGAGCCATGACTCGCCGCACACCGCGCGCCAGCCGCTTGCCGCCCTTGTCCGTTACAGCGTGCAACACGTCGCCTTCGGCAGTGAAGCGGTTGTCGGCCCAGAGCCGCTCCAGATGGATCAAGGCGGCCTGCCGCAGGCAGTAGGTCGCATGCTGCAAAGCCGAGATCGGGATCGGCTCTGCGGCCTGCATCACAGAACCTCGATGAGGTCCACCCCGGCGGGCAGGGCGTCATGGTCGATCTTGACGCTATAGTCGCCGAATTTCCGCGCCGGAGGCAGGTTGTCCAGCCGCGCGTCAATGGCGCGGAATTCACCATCCACAGACCGGCCGATTTTCACAATGTCAAAAAGCTTGTGCGCCGGGGCATTGCCCAAGGCGGAGGCGTGGCGGAACAAGATCAGCTTGCGCGACGACATGTGCCCCCTCGCAGCCGAATGATCATGCTCGAACATCGACGATAATGCCTCAGTTAGCAAGGCAAGATCGGCATCGGAGAACCCCGTCCGTTCCGCAAATTTGGCCGAGATGAAACCATGCGCAACATAGAGGCCATATGGCACGATATGCTTGCGGCCCATTGTGCGATTCTCCTTGCGGTCATCGCTGTCGTCGCCCTCGGCTTTTTGCTTCCTTTCCGCTTCGTTTGTCGCGGCCATACGGGTGATCGATATCTCGGCAGGCATGATCGGCTCGACTGACGTGGCAAAGGTGATCTGGACGGGGCCCTTGACCTGCCCGCAGTTCACGCCGGTGGACATGACTGCCCCGAAGGTCCGCACATCAAAAAAATTGGCGCACATCCAGTCACGCAGCTTGATCGCTTCATCGTCGGATTTGGGGTTCAGTTTTGCGTCCTTGTCCACCTTCGGGTCGTCCGGGCGCAGCGCGCGGTAGGCCTTGCGGTGTTGGTCATTGAGGATCGAGCTTTCCTGAACATAGATGTGATGACCATCTTCACCGGTACGGGCGAGATCGACGTAGTTGCGGATCTTGCGCTTGAGGCTCACGTCGGAGACAAGGCCATGGCCGGTTTCGGGATCCATCCGAGGCATGTTGCCGCTGTCCGGATCGCCATTGGGGTTGCCGTTGGTCACTTCAAAAATCAGCATGAAGTCATGACGTTGGGTGATTGCGGTCATTGAATGATCTCCACTGTGTCATTGTCTGTCTCGCGCTTACGAAAAGCTTCCGCGCGCTGATGGTAGTAGCCGATGCCGAACATCGCCTGTTCGGCGCTGGTGAGGGCGACGGGGATAGGCTCTTGCTCCGGTTCCATGACTTCCATGATTGCGGTGAGCAGCTTTTCAAGGTTGACCGCCCGTCCGGGGCTTTGCTTGCGCAGCTTGGCAAAGTGATTGGCGGATCCCCGGTCGAGCACCGGAAACACCTTTTGCGGCGTGGCAGAGGCCGCGCCATAGAATTTATCCTTGATGGTCGCGTTGACTTTGCCGCCAAGTGCAGCGCGCTGCACTTCCTCATAGACGGCAAAGAGCCGCCCCAGAACATAGCCTTTGTTTTGTGATGTCGGATCGAGCGCCACGGGGACCTCCAGTTTCAGATTTCGGATCAATACGGATTTCAGGATGCTCGCACGCAAGGCGTTCACATCGCCGTCGCCGCGCAGGCGCATCAGGGTCGAGGTCAGCAGGGTGAGAGGATATTTCTGCCCCGTCAGAATGGCCCGCATCCAGTCGCCCGCCAGATTGGGCGGCACATTCTCGCGTTTGCCCAGAACCGCAAGCTCAAGCAAATACCGCCAAAGCGGGGGGAAGCCATCGCGCGGGGGCGGGTCCAACGACAGATTGGCGATGTGGTTCTGATAGTTGGCGATCAGGGTGCCAAAATCATCCTCATAGTGAAACCGCACAGACAGGCGCGCGGCGTTGGGCGCGAGGCCCAGAACATGGAACCGGACAGAGGGATCGAGGTCGGGCACCACCTGAGCGAGAGCGGTGCCCTGCTGGATCATCTCCAGCCGTGTTTTGATCTCGCGGGTGGCTTTTTCGTCCTTGCCTGCGGTATCCCCGCCGCCGAAAGCGCCAAAGAACAAGTGCTCCGCCGCGACAGCAGACCCGTCTGCCCAGAACACGGTCGAGGCATCACCGATTTGAATTGAGTGGCCACTGTCCTTCGGCAGAAAATGATTGAGAACAGTAGTATAGGCAAAGGCAGCCGCCTCGGAAATTGAGGCATTGTCACCCTGTTTATGCCCATAAGACTCATAGGCATCCGAGTTAAACGAAACCAAGGCAGCGCCAGCTGGCTGCGCGTTCCAAACACCTTTAATGGCAGGGTGGGTTCGCGCAATAGAAGAACTTTGCCCTGTTACAAGACAAATTGCATTTGCCGCATTTTTACCTGCGACCGCTTTCCATCGATCACCTTGGCTTGCCCAAATCTCACGAGCCTCGTTGACTTGGTGAATGAACCTGTCTCGGTAAGTCGTTTCCAGACCGAAAATAACGCCTTCTTGCGGCAACTTTTCGATGTCGAAATGAGGTGTCAGTTGATCTGGGTTCCAAACCGTGAGGAAGCGGCAGAAAGCGACCAATTCATCGGATTTGACGGTCTCCAGATACTCAAGATGTTTATTGCGAAAGGCGTCGAACCGCCGGTCATCAGGATTGGAGATCTTCCCTGCCCCAAGAGCATAATTGATGTTGTCCCACAAGAAGTTCGGCCGCGGCATACTTCCCGACCGCTTGGGACTTGCAGGAACCCCCATGCTTCTCGGCGTGCGCTTCTTGTCGCTATCACGTAGATCGATGATGTCTCTTAGAGATCCATCAAGACCTAATAATACGCAAAATCCGATCTTCTCAGTCGAAAACCCGTATGGCGGGGCGTCCGGCAGGCGGTCATAGGCGCGCGCCAATGAGGCAAGCACGCTCATCGCAGCACGCCT
Organism: Falsihalocynthiibacter arcticus; assembly: GCF_000812665.2. GTDB lineage: Bacteria > Pseudomonadota > Alphaproteobacteria > Rhodobacterales > Rhodobacteraceae > Falsihalocynthiibacter > Falsihalocynthiibacter arcticus. Next base: position 2,474,794 of record NZ_CP014327.1, on the reverse strand, counting down.
GCGCTGCCAGGTGCGGGCACCTGCATCACGCCTTGCTCCAGCTTGGCCCGGAAGAACATCGACGGGCGACTGGTCTGCGCGTGGTCGATATCCCAGAGCATCAGCCCCAGATCGCGCGTCTCGGAAATCGCCGGGGGCAAGGGAGCGTCGAGTGCCAGCCCTTCGAAATGCGCGGCAAACTCTCGGGTGCCAAGGCAGGGCTGGTGAAAGCACTGTCCCTTTTGCGCACGGCGGTTGAAGATATCCAGATGCTTGCCCGCGTTATCCTCCAGGCCTGCCTTTTCGGTCATGTCGAAATGCGCCTCGATCAGATAGGCGGGCCTGACCAGAACCGTCGAGGCGCGCTGCTGCCGGTCGAGGTCCGCAACGATCCCCAGCCCTTCGAGATCGCCGCGATTCATGGCGCGCTTGAGACTGCCTGCGGGGGCCTTGTGACCGACCTCGTTGCGCCGGATCGACTGGTGGCGGATGGGCGCAAGGACGTGAATGGCATCAATCACCCAGCGGATTGCAGGCTTCCAATGCACCGCCTCCAGCACACCGCGCGCGGCAGAAGGGGTCATCACGTCATAAGTCAGCCGCTCGACCTTCAATTCGGGACGGGTGAACAGCCCGTAATCGCCCCAGACTTTTAATCGCACACCGTAGGTCATTGCTCCTCCACCCTTTTATACCATCTTGGGTGGAGAAAATTTAAAAGCAAGCGAAAAGCGCCCGTCAGAGAATGCTCTGGCTCAAGTCGAGGTATTCCGAGTCTTCCCAAAGCAGACCTGTCTGCTCGGCATAGAGATCCAGTTCTGGACCCAAAACAAAAAACTGATCGGCCCGTAAATCCGGCCTCACGAAATCCCCCTTTCCGCAGGCTCGCATTCTCTCTCGTGCCTTTGGCGGCACCGTCACCAGATGCGTTTGCAGAATGCGTGCTATCTGTCCGGACGAAATCTGCGGCTCGTGCAGTTGCGCCACGGCTTTGATGGCTTCCTCATCACGTGGAATGATAACGGGAACCATGCCGCTTTCGATCATGCGAAACTGTTCGGCGACGGTCCGGAAGTTGAAATTGGTGCTGTTCCCTAACAGGCTGAAACTCTTGCAGATCCCCTTTGCGTCCAGCCCTGCATCGACGCGCCAATAGACTTCCTCAAAATAGCGCTGGATGGCTTCGGGGGATTGCAAATCTTCAACCTCCGCGCGCATCCGCGCCATATCCCCGATGAGCCCTGCAATCTCGGCCGGGGGCGCATAGCCATCGGGGGTAAACACAGTGACCTGCCCCAGTGCAGGTAGCAGTTCGCCATTCCGGTTGACGCGGCCCGCCACCTGCACGATCTGGTCCAGACCGGCCTCGGCCCGCCATGCCATCGGAAAGGAGACATCCACGCCCGCCTCGATCAGGCTGGTGGAGATTACACGGCAGGGCAGCCCCTGCGCCAGCCGCTGCCGGATCTGCGCAAGGATGCGCCGCCGGTGCGCGGCGTATTGACGGGTGGACAGATGGAACAATCCCTCAAGGCCCGTCGCTTCGCGCCACAGGTCCAGAGCATGCGCCCGGCTGTTCACAACGACGAGGCCCTGATCAACACCGCGCAGGGCGCTTACCAGCGCCGTATTGTCCATGATGCCACCGTGGCCAATCTCCACCCGTTTCAGGCGCCGTGCCAGACCGGAGGGGTCCGGCGCCAGCTCGCGACCTGCAAGGGCGAGCCCGCCCTTTAACGTCTCGCCAACGGCAGGCTGCGTCGCGGTACATAACACGATCGAGCATCCGAACACCCGCGCCAGACTGTCCAGCATCGCCAGACAGGGCAGCAGCAGCGGGCGCGGGATGGTCTGCGCCTCGTCGAGTATAATGACGCTGCCCGCAATATTGTGCAGCTTGCGCGCCCGGCCTGGACGCGCCGCGAACAGGCTCTCGAACAGCTGAACATTCGTCGTGACCACGACCGGCGCCGCCCAGTCCTCCATCGCAAGGCGCAACTTGTCGCGGCCTTCATGATTTTTGTCGGCCTCAATTGCAGAATGGTGCTCCAGAATGTTTTGCTGTCCGAAAATGTCCCGAAAGACCGCAGCTGTCTGATCAATGATCGAGGTGAAAGGGATTGCGTAGATAATCCGGCGGTGCCCGTGCAGGCTCGCGTGATCAAGCGCAAATCCCAGGGAGGCGAGGGTTTTACCGCCTCCCGTTGGCACTGTAAGCGTGAAAACTCCGGGTGCCATCCCTGCCCCGCGACGCACATGCGACAGGATATCACGGCGCAGCGCGTTGATCTCACCTGTCGGCTGAAACTGGTCCATATGTGTGTCAAACTGCGTGATCATCTGCGGCAAGACCTGTGCCAATAACGGCCATTCGCGGTCTTTCGCTCCGTCAAACTCAGCGTAAAACGCCTCCGTGTCACGATAATCGGCATCAACGAGGCAGGAGAAAAGCATGCGCGTGGCGACAGAGATGTCAAAGGCCCCAGTATTTTCGTTACTTCTGCCGCTCTCAAGAAGGCTCATCAACTCATTTGACAGTCCCGGCAGCGTCTGTGGAACGTCATCCCGCCAACCCGCATGCAGCGCATCTGCATATCCCTCCAGCCGCCGGCCCATGCTCGAGGGCGCAGACGTATTGCGATCAGGCAAGCCCGCATGGTGCCCAAGGATCGCATAAGCGATCATCTCGCGCGGAATCGCCTCTTGCGAGAGCGTGGACGCCATCAGTACAGAAGCGCCCGCAGTAGAGTGATCAACCCGGTTTTGCTCGCCCCGCAACTTGCGCTGAAAAGCAGGGTCGTATTTGCCAAGATCGTGATACAGCCCCGCAGCATAAGCCGCCTGTTTCAATCCGAGGGGCGATGCCCGAAACGTCGTAAGTTCAGCCACTTGTGTTAAATGATCGACCAGAGATTGCCATTGTTCTTCGCTCCGGTCTTTTACGGAATGCGCGTAATTTTTACCCATACAGACCGTTCCTCAAATCATGCCAACGCGTGTCGCGTGTATTTCAGAGCGCCAAAGCCTGGCCCGTGCCCGATTACAGCACGTTGAGCCGCCGCCAGAAAGCACTGAATGTGGTGGTGTCAGACTAATTCGAACTCGTCTCTACTAGGCCAGTAGTGCTGTCCTTTATGCCGCGCAAAGGCCGCGCCACTCGGCAAGAGCGGCGGTTCGTGAGCGCTTAGAATGAACTCTTGGGAAAGGCTGCGATCCTGATTGAAGTGGTTGAAAACAGATGCGTGGACGGAGACAAATTTCTGTAAACTTCCCATTCGGCGAAAGCGGTGCATGGCGCGTTCTCGTCGTCGAAACGGTAGATGAGAATTCTCCGCTCGATTGTTTTTCCAGCGCCCGAAATCCTGTCTCTGCGCATTGCCAATTTCTTTCATCGCCGCGCCGTAAGACCGAAGGCGATCGGTCACGATGACATGTGGTGGACCAAAGCGCTTCATCACTTTTCTGAGGAAATTCAATGCCGCTTTGCGATCACGGCGCTTAGTGACGTAGCTTTCAAGCACCTCACCTTCGTGATCAACCGCGCGCCATAAATAGTGACGTTCACCGTTGATTTTTACGAAAACTTCATCCAGATGCCACTGCCAGTTTGAATAAGCCCGCAGTTGTTGAATCCGTTTGCGACGGATTTCCGGCGCGAACATCGGACCAAATCTGTTCCACCAAAACCGGACAGTTTCGTAGCTAACATCGACGCCTCTCTCGTGCAAAAGATCCTCTACATTGCGCAGTGAAAGAGGAAACCGGACGTACATCATCACCGCCAGGCGAATGATTTCTGGGCTGGTCTTGAAATAGCGAAATGGGGAGCGTTTTGTCATCCGTAGATGCTAGATCAGCGCCCTGCCCGTCTCAAGCGAATTTAATCTGACACTACCTTTGGTCATCCTGAGACGATAAACTACCACCCTGCCCGGCTCAAGCTAGTTTGCTCTGACAGGACCCCAATGTGGCCACGCCCCGCGTGTCGATCAACAGGCCGGATACATATGAGCGACTTCCGAGAACATGTTAAAAAAGTCATTTGCAAACAGAAGCCGGTACATACATTGGGCCGGTTGCGATTGTCATTTTTTCAAATCAGCGGCACCTAAGTGCTGACACCGGTTCGCTACTTGACTATGAATCGCGCTAAATGCGGCTAAGAATTGGAGAGCTGGTGTGCGCAATGACATCTCGGATTTAATTACCTTCATCAGTCAGGATGATCTTTGGTCTGGGCGCTTGCAGGAAGTCGTGGCAGAGCACTTGATGCCAGCTCTTGATGAATTTGACCTTGAATATGATGACCTGCCCGAAGTCTTGGGGGAGCCTTGGCCAGGCGTGTTATGGGGATGTGGTTTCGAAGATTTTCTGAGCCGCCAGTACGAAGACGACAACATCGTCGACCTTTACCTCAAGCGACGCGGCTGGAACGAACCAGCTGCCAATCGCGAATATTTCGGAGCTCTGCGAGATACACCAGTTCGCCTTTACGAAGTCAGTGGGGTTCAGCCTGGAGTCTCGATGGTGCTTGGGGATTTACTTGGAGATACAAAGCCCGTCACGGTGCTTGAAGGATCGGCAACGCAGTCATTGAAGCAATGGGACCGTATTGTCGTTCGTGTCATTGCTGAAAACGACGCCCATGTGATTTCGGGTGCGCTCCTGGCCTTTTCTCAAGAGGCCGTTGCGTTCTTGATTGATGGTTTGTCCACCGTATTGAGCGTCGATAAAAATGATGAGCTTTCACTTACGACAAAGCAGCTTTTGAAATGCGCGCCAATCTTCACCAACGCTTGGCTCTTCACCGCCCTACCTCGAGCGCTTTCCGAGGAATTGCCCGAACTCAGCAACGCGGATGGCGAAGACATTATGTTTCATGACCTGAGATTCCCATTTGAGACAGGCGTTACGCAGAAGGAAGTTTCCCTTTGCTTGAACGAGGCCAATTTCTTTGCCGCCGATGGCGCACGTTGTTGGACTTGGCTCGCGCCACACAGCAGTAAGGCCCCAAGGGAGAGAGATGGTCTGATGTTGGAATCGCAGACAGACGGTCGCACTGTGCTGGGTCATCTGGAACTCAAAGGTAAAGCTCTTCTTATCAATGTGAACTCGTCCGCTCGTGCGGACAGAGTGCGTAACTTAGTGATGAACGCGGCGGGCCAACATCTAAAGCAACCTCTGACCACCATCCGCACAGTCGAACAGATGATGGCTGAAGAGCAAGTTGAGTCAGACCTGGAGGATGCTGACGAAATTCCACCGGAGATCGCACGTCAGATAGTTCAGGAGCACATGGACCAGCATTATCGCGAAACGCTTGATGCGCCGATACCAGCTTTAGGCGGTAAGTCACCCAACCAAGCGGTGCGAAGCAAAGCGGGCCGTGCGAAGGTGGTCGACTGGCTAAAAAAGCTGGAGAACAACAGCGCTAAGCATCGGAATGACGCAATCGAAGAATACGATTTTGGCTGGATGTGGGCGGAGCTAGGTCTGCAAGAACACCGAAAGTAAGGTGGCTGGCACGATGAGTTGGAATGCTGCGCGACCGCTCAACAAACTCTTCGGGGAAGCTGCAATGCGGCAGCGTAGCACACAATGAATGGTTGGATAGGGCCGATCATCGCAAGCGGTGCTGTCAGACAAATTCGAACTCGTCTCAGCTAGGCCAGTGAAACTGCCCTTTATGCCGCGCAAAGACCGCGCCACTCAGCCAGAGCAGCGGTGCGGTTGTTCTTGAAATGATCTCTTTGGGAAAGGCTGCGCTCCTGATTGAAGTGGTTGAAAACCGACGCGTGAACGGAAACAAATTTCTGTAAACTTCGCATTCGACGAAAGCGATGCATGGCACGTTCTCGTCGTCGAAAAGGGAGGTGAGAATTCTCGGCTCGATTATTTTTCCAGCGCCCCGTCTCCTGTTTGGCCACATTCACGATGACTTTCATCGCGGCACCATATGAACGCAATTTGTCGGTCACGATGACATCCGGTAATCCATACCGTTTCATCGATTTCTTCATAAATTTAAGGGAAGCGACCTTATCCTGGCGCTTAGTGACAATGCTTTCAAGCACCTCACCTTCGTGATCAACTGCCCGCCATAGGTAATGCCGTTCTCCGTTAATCTTCACAAAAACTTCGTCCAAGTGCCATTGCCAATTTGAATAAGAACGTAATTGTTTGACGCGCCGACGGCGGATTTCTGAAGCGAACATGGGGCCGAAACGGTTCCACCAAAATCGAACGGTTTCGTGGCTAACGTCGATCCCTCGTTCGTGGAGTAAATCTTCCACGTTTCGAAGTGAGAGTGGAAATCTGACGTACAACATCACCGCAAGACGGATAATCTCGGGGCTCGTTTTAAAATAGCGGAATGGAGAGCGTTTTGTCATGGCCCAAGGCTAGTTACTTGCCTTGCCCCACTCAAGTCAGTTTCCTCTGACACTGCCGTGGTTGGGATTTGAGCGAAAATCATGCAGCTGCGCAGTTGAGCCGATTCTAAAAAGCTGGATGCCATTTGACCGATCTCTCGACGAGTTTTTACGCACGTCCCTACCACTTGGCGCACTACAACTATTTCGAACTTGCGTATTTCCGCCGACGTCCGGGGTGTAAAGAACGCTCAACCCATGGCAACTAAAGCGTCAAGTAGCCCTGACATTAACTTATTGTAATTGATCTAAATTTCAGGCTTTTTGAAATCCTCAATTTCACACCCATCCCTAGAGACCACCATGCCACTTCCACCTTAGGCTGTATAAAATCTGTTGCCAAAACCATAATCTGTGGCCTAGAGTTCTTGATATAACAAAATCGGCTGCGCATTTTTTTAGCGCTCAAATCATAAATTTCAGGCTCTGTTTTTAGGGGCATTTGGGGGGCGATATGAGCTATCAAGCACCTGGCGTTTACATCAAATACGTGACTGACGGCCCGCTGACAATCCGCGCCGCATCAACGTCCGTAGCGGTGTTTATCGGCGCTACAAAAATTGGCGGATCCGTGGCAGCGGACAAAAGCGTCAAAGCCACAAGCATCACCAACGCCCGCGACTATGCCAACGCGTTTACCACCCTTGGGTCTAGCACAGGTCCCGTTTCTCTACCGACCACGAACGATCAAGCGGTCGATCACATGGGAATGGCCATTGCCGGATTCTACGCTAATGGTGGCGGGTTGGCTTACGTAGTTTCCACAAAGTCGGATGTCGCATCGGTTGCCGCAAGTGGCGATTTCAAACTGGTCAACGGCGCAATAGAGCTTGCTTTTACGGCCATCGCTCTTTCGGCTGGGGCTTGGGGCAATGATGCGGCCATCGCATTTTCTGCGTCAGACAGCGGTGCCGGGTATGTTGATATCGAGATTACACTGTCGTGCCATTCGGACGCAACAACACCCGCCCCCAAGGTCGAACGCTACCTTGGCATCGCGATAGAAGACGTTGCAGATCTGCAGTCTTCTATCGTGACCTTCACATCCATCACCACGGATCCCGCCACAGAGCTGGACACCGCGGTCGCTGCAGCTTCAGCCACACTGGCACTAGAAGATGGCACCAACAGTGCCGCAGGCGCAGCAAGCTATGCCGAGATTTTCGAAGAGCTTAAGGGCATCGATGACATCAGCTTGATTACGCTTCCTGATCTGGAATGGAACACCGCTGGTAAGCCGTCGATTCAGGCTGGTATTGCGCATGCGCAGTTCATGAAGGACCGAATGGTTCTGGCCCAAACCGAAGACGCCGTTGCGGACTGGGCCAACGCAGGCCTGCCGACAATTGAATATGCCTCTTATTACCATCCCAAAGGCACTGTTGTGCTGAAAAACGGGGCAGGAGAATCAGTGACAGCCACAACCGGATTGACTGGACATCTTGCCGGAATTATCGCCCGCACCGATGCCGACAAAGGCGCGTGGACTGCGGCGGCGGGCACCCATGCCGACGTACGTGGCATTGCTGCGCTGACAAAGTCCATCAGCCAGTCCCGTCAAGGTGCCATCAATTCCAACAACGTCAATGCCGTCCGTTATATCAACGGAACCCCCACGGTTTGGGGTGCACGCACGCGCCACGTCAGTGGCATTTATGAATATCAACCGGTCATGCGCACAGCCTTCCTGATTGCCGACAGCCTGCGCGGCGCGCTGCAACAAGCTGTGTTTGCCAAAAATACCGAAGTGCTTTGGGCCAATCTCAAGGCCAGCGTCTCGGGTTTTTTGACTGGCCTTTACAGCCAAGGCGCCTTTCAGGGCAACACGCCATCTCAGGCCTTTGAAGTTGCCTGTGGCTTAGGCGAATCCATGACGCAGGCCGAAATTGATACGGGCCTGCTGCGCGTCACCGTCCGCTTTCGGGCGGCCAAACCCGCCGAGTTTATCGAAGTTCAAGTGGAACAGCTTTTTGCCGATTCTCTCTAAATTAATTCTATATAAAACAGGAGGTTAGGATGCCAGACGTTCTGCAATTACCGCCGCTTCCCACGTTCAAATTTCAAATCTATTTTGTCGAGGATGGCGATCAACCCATCGCAGGCGTGACCAAGATGGGCGCCCTCAAACAAAAGACCCAAAATGTGGCATTTCGCACAGGCGGCCACGCATGGAATTCTGCCGCCCAGATAGCCGCCGGTGTCGAATATGATCCGGTGACATTCGAACAAGGGCTTGGTTTGGACGATGGCCGGTTCGAAAACTGGGCTTTGGCTGCCAACAACTGGAAAGATGGTCAAGCGGGCCACAAACCGGAAGCCTTCCGCAAAGATTTGCGCGTCGACATCATGAACCTCTCGGGTGAGGTCAAACTGACCTACATCCTCGCCAGTTGCTGGGTCAGTGAATATCAGGCGATGCCAGAGTTTGATGCGGGCAACACTAACACGCTCGGCGTAAGCAGCTTCACCGTTCAGCTCGAAGGATGGCGGCGCGCCAGTTAAGGGGGTGGTCTGATGCAGAGTTCGATCCCAACACATACTGCCGTTACCTATCCATTTGGCTGGCAAACCCTGTCATGTCAATGGGAACAGCTGGATTATGCCGCACGGCTTTCTTTAGCTGATTTTGCGATGGCCGAAACGCCCCGCTCAGCTCGGATTTCGGGACTTTTGGCGTTGGTCTATGATTTGCCAGAAGGCGGGTTTGATCCCGACAGACTTAGCCTGATCGACCGCACTGCTGCGCTCTTTTCAATTGCTTGCCGCATCGGGTGCTGGCCTGCCCGTTTTGTCTGTCGCTGTACCGCCTGCGATGTCCCATGCGAGCTGCGTGTGCGGCCCGATGAATTCGCCTACGAACCCGGCACGGCCTATAGCGTCGATGTCGCGGGGTGCGGTTTTATGCAGCCCAACGGCCATCACGAAGCACTGCTTGAAGATGGACAGGATCTTGCGGTGCAAAGCCTCGCGATCGGCACCGCAGATGCGCAAGACCTAGACGAAACATTCGCCACATTGGAAACAGGAGCGCCAAAATTTACCGCTGCCTTGCCTTATGCTTGCTGCGAATGTGGCGCCAAAAACGTGTTTTGGTTTGATCCGCTGGACTGGATTGCGCGTCATCTGCGTGGATTGCTGCGCGAGGTGCACATTCTAGCAAAAACCTACCATTGGTCAGAGCCGGAAATCCTCGCGCTTTCTGCGGCACGGCGGCGCAGCTACCTCACAATGATCGGGGCAGGATCATGAACTTTCGCGATCACCTCAGCGCGCTTGCCCGTGGGAATTACGGCACTGGTCCAGTGGCCAAACCCCTGCGCACCACGCCTTTTGGACCCGATCCAGTTGAAATTTACAGCGAGGAAACGTTTGCACCAACCCAATCGGCTGGCCGTTTCGACGCCACCTTCGCCGATCCTTCTCAATCGCCAACGTCACTTTTACCGCCGCAAACACCCTCGGAAAACCCTGCGCCACGACCTTTCCCCATGACTTCTCAGCCACAGGTCACATCCCCTTCGGCCTCTCCGGCACATGACGCAGGTGACATACTGTCCCAAACAATTTTCCAGTCCGAGCCCGACCGCCGAGCAGAAGCGGCGTCGGGGTCAACCCCGGCCAACCACCCGATTATGCAAGCCACTGCGCCGCAGCCCGACCTATCGCTGGCGAGGAAACTGCCCGACGTTCTTGGTTATGACCCCGTGCCCCAAGTTCAGCGTTCGGATTGGGCTCAAGACATCACAACAGATCTGGCGCCGCCCGATGGGTCGGCGCGACATCTCCCTCGTGACACCTCGCATTCTTTCAATTTTGAACAGGCTGATACCGATCCAGTTCCTAACGCAACGCCCCCGGCAAATGCTACCAAAGTGCGCACCCCTTCGGTGCAAGCACCGCCCACAGGTCTTAGCATCGGCGAACTTAACATTGTGATGCTGCCGCCAGATTCGTCTGCAGCACCAACCGCCGCACCGCAACTGCGTCGGGGCATCCCGATCAGTCCCAGCGCTGCCCGCCGTCGTGCGGGCATTGGTCGGCTTTAGGTCATGGCCGGTGCCGCTCATATTGCCGAAGTCATGAACGCCGTCCGGCAGCGTATTCTGACCCTGCGGGACATGTTTGAACCGATCACGCTTGCTGTCGAAATTGCCAATCCCGCGCAAAAACACCCGCGCGCAGCAGATGCAGACGCCCACCTAGTGACCTTGTTTCTGTACCGGATCGAACCAGACCATACTGCCTTTCTGGCCAGCCCTAAAAACGGAATGGCTGTGCGCCTCAAGGTGATGATTACCGCGTACGGTGGGCAGATGGATGGCGTGTTAGAAAGCATCGGCACGCTGGAAATGCGCATCCTGTCGCATATTATGCGCCTGTTTATAGAAGCCCCCGATATTGGACCAATTCGCGTTCCCGAAACCCTGCCCATCGGGCCCATGGCTGGATTTGTCACCAATGGCGTCGCCGTTCAGGCCCAACAACTCAGCCTTGATATGGAAGAGGTCAACCACATCTGGACGACCCAAGGCGACACTCCATTTCGCACGTCGCTGGTTTATTCATTCAACTATGCACTGGTGACGCCACTGACCCCTAGTGACGAAGGTCCGCCAGTGTTGATGACCAATTCATCCGCCACCCCTGACTATGACCCCAATCCAGCACCGCCACTGGTGAATATGGGCGCGTTGGCGTTTCGCGTAACAACGCTGGGGCAACCGAAATTGTTGCCCACCACCACGGTGCTTGTCGGTGGTGGCAACATCGACTTGGCGCTGCTGCTGGTCACCGAAAGCCCTGAGACATTTGACCTTGTCATCGAACAATTGGATACGGCTACGGGAATATGGGGTGCTACGGCTGGAACACCAGCGCAGATCGTTTCGTTTGCCTACGAAGCCCTGAACCCCGCAGCGGTTCCCGCAGGCACCCCCGTCAGCATTCCGAACCCTGCTGCGGCTGCGGTGTTCAAGCTTTCAGTCCGGCATCCGGTTGATCCCGACGATTATGAAATCGGACCCGTCACACTTGTGGTGGAGGCCGCGCCATGAACAGCCATTCTGGACCCAGACCTGATACCGACATTGATGCCGCCCTTACAGCCGAGATGAACCGCGTCGAAGCCTTGATGCAGGCGGTAAGCAGGCATCGGGGTGGAAAATCAATGGGTGCCGCGCCGCGATCCGCACTGGCCGCAGCACAAGCCGCAGTCGCCATCCACCGCCAATCCGGTGTGTTTGCCGATCTGACGGCAAAGGCTCCCTGTGTTGATCCTGATCTGGCTCTCGATTGTTTGATGATAGTGGCGCTGACAATCATCCGCCCATCCAAAGCGTGGAGCCTGCAGGCTTTGATCCCAGGCGGCAGCGCCGATTTTGCGATGACGCAGGGCTTGATCCACGAATTACTGATGCCCGATGATGATCACGAGGGCCGTCTGTCCCGTGCGCTTGCACCGCATGGCGACTTGATCTGCAATGGATTGCTGCGCGCTGAAGGGGCTGGTCCGACACGGCAATTGCGCCCCGGCTTTGCACTGGCACGTTTCATCGCCGGATCAGAGGCCGCGTTGACTCCGCCCGATGGCGTCCGCCTTGTTTTTCAGCCCGGTGATCCGGTGCAAAAGATGTTTCTATCGCCACGGATCGGCCAACGGCTGGCCGAGCTTGAATCGCTGGTGCGGCTTCTCGCCAGCCGCGACACGGGCATGGCAGGGCCTTCTGCGTTGTTCACTGGCGGGCCCGGTACGGGTAAATCACTGGCCGTCCTGCATATGGCACACCGCCTGAAACGGCCCCTGTACCAAGTCGATCTCGGACGGGTCGTCAGCAAATGGATCGGCGAAACAGAACGCAATCTAAGCCGCGTTTTTGGTGAGATGAGTGGCACTGCAGGCTGCATACTAATTGACGAGGCCGACGCGCTTTTGGGCAAAAGGGTCGAGGTAAAAGAAAGCCGCGACCAACATGCCAACGTCACAGTGAGCCATCTTCTTAGCCTGCTGGAACGCCACCGCGGCCCGGTGTTCCTGACGTCCAACCTGCGCGGTAACCTTGATCCCGCCTATATCCGCCGCTTTGCCTGCGTGGTTGATTTCCACCGTCCCACCAAGTCCGTGCGTCAGCAAATTTGGGGCCATGCACTGGCCCGCGCTGCGCCCGATCTGGACAGCGCGATCTGCTCCGATTTGGTGACGCAAAGCGCCCCGATTGAAATGAGCGCCGCAGAAATTTCTAATGCCGCAGTGGTGGCCGTCGCGCTGAGCGAATACCAGCGCCACGATTTGACCGCCAGCGATCTGGCCCGCGCGATCATGCTTGAAAAAACTAAAGGTGGTATGACGTTCTCACGCGAGGATTTGGGACCACTGGCCGCCTTCTGGTATCCGGAGGATCCAGTTTGAAAATTGATCGTATGACCATCCAGATGCAGGGCACCAAGCCACAGGCGCAGCAATTCGCACGCCATCTTCAAACCGAACTGAAGCGGCTAAACTTGCCAGCCCAATCCGGACACCTAGCGCATCTGTCACTGCCCGCATTGACCATTCGACCGGGCGAAGGCCCTCAAATCTTGGCCCGCCGCACTGCAACGGCGCTTTTGGCCGCAACCAAAAGGCAGGGCCAATCATGAGCAAACGCGCCATTGGAAAACTGGTTGAATACAACCTTAGTCCGGACGCCATTGTGCTGCCGTTCCAATACAATCCGGAATCCATGGCCCGCACCCGTGGCACCGAGGTAACGATCAATAACACCCCTGGCACCGGCAGCTCTTTTGCCTTTGCTACACCGATGCAAACCCCGCGGATCATGCAATCGGCAAAACTGCAGGACGAGACCCTAAGCGTCGAGGTTCTGTTCTCGGCAGGGGATTACATGGACCGAGAAGGGTTCAGCATCGGCGCCACGGGCCTGCAACCGGTGCTCGACAGCCTGCGTTTGTTGGTCGAACCACGGTCGCAGCAAGTTGGCGGATTGCGGATGATGTCGGAACTGGGGCTGACAGGCGGTCGGGCTTTCGAACGTGACGTCACGCCGTCTGTTGTGCTGTTTTACTGGGGCGCAGAGGTGCTGCCTGTTGTCATGAAAACAGTCAGCTACACGGTTGACGAATTCTTGCCCTCGCTCGCGCCAATAAAATGCACGGCCCAGCTTTCAATGCAAGTAATCGAAGCCCATAACCCTTTCATTTTCCGCGACAGGTTGCGCCAGCAAATCAGTTCGGCGGTGCTTAAGGGCAAACCCGGCTTTGAACCTGCCTCGGCATTATTCAAACAGTTCGGGGGTTAACAGATGCGCCGCGACCCTCGCAAACGCTACAGCATGACAGAACGGTTCACCGTCACACAGGGGCAACCACCCGTGTTTGGCGGGCTGATGCCACGCCGGATCAGCACACAAGACGGATACATCTTGCATATGTTGGTGTCTGGTGACCGACTAGACAAGCTGGCCCTTCATTACTACGGCGACCCGCGACTGTGGTGGGTAATCGCACAGGCAAATCCCGGCCTTTTGACTCCGGCTGATCTGTTGCACCGGACAGAAAATCCGGATGGAAACGGATTGCTGCGCATCGGGGCTGATATCCAGATCCCGCCCAAACCGGAGGAGGCCGAATGACCCTGCCCCTGATCTTTGACGTTGTTCAACCCGCGGGCCTGAAAATCCTTCTTGGGCAGGTCCCACTTGAGGCTGTGGATTTATACCCAGTGCTCGAAAACGTGACCGTCAACGTCAGCCGCACAGAGGCTGGGATCGCGAGCATCGCTTTGACATCAATGCGCGATGAAACTGGCGCGTGGCCCGTGCTGGACGGTGGTTATTTCAGCCGATGGAACCCTATTCGCATTGTTGCTGATTTTGGCAGCTATAGCGAAGACGTGCTTTGGGGGTATGTTCTTCAGGTCACGCCGGAATTTCCACAAGACCGCAGCGCTGCCAAAGTGACAGTCGAAATTCAGGACCAGACCATCGCGCTGGACCGTGAAACCAAGACCCGCGAATGGAACGCCCCTAGCAATGACACAGTCATGACAGATGGCGATATCGTGTCGTCAATCGGGGTGGCCAATGGGCTCAGAACCAAATCGTCCAATGGCGTAGGGCTCAGCGTTACGCCGTTGGCACAGGACAAAACCGACTTTCGCTTTATCACCGAGCGTGCCGAACAATTGGGTTACGAATTCCGCATTCAGTTCGGCGAAATTTTCTTTGGCCCGATCAATCTGTCAGGCACGCCACAAAAGACGCTTCTGGTTTATGCTGGCCCCGATACCACCGTGCTGGAATTTTCCATCGCCGAAGAGGCTGCCACCCCCGCCGAGGCCTTTTTATCCACCATGCAGGGCGGCGAAACGCCTGAACCGGTCGAAGCGCGGATGCAGCCGGACCTGAAAATCCTAGGGCGTGATGCGGCATACGAAGAAGGCCAAACCGGCCTGCCGCCATTTTCGTGGAACATCAAACCTGAAGGCGACCCGGACCCCGATGCGGCCCAGATGCTGGCGCAGGCTAAGGTCAACGAAGCGTCTCTTTCGATTGCAGCAGAGGCGCTGGTGGACAGCACCCTTTACGGCCACGTCATTCGCCCGGGCGCCACAATTGGCGTGGATGGGATCGGCCAGCGCTACGGCGGCGATTTTTATGTCGATGCGGTTGAACATGTATTTGACGCGACTGGCTATACGCAAAAAGCCAGCCTTCTCAAAAACGGCATAAATGGGGGTTAGAGGATGACAGAACAATCCACAACGGCCAACGATATGGCGCGCGTTCTTCAGGACAAACTGATCGGTAAATTCCGCGCCAGCGTCGTGGACAACAACGATCCCGACAACTTGGGCCGATTGCGGCTTAAGGTGCCAACGGTATATAAACAAGAGACGAGCGATTGGATACAAGGTGCCTTTCCTTTGGGTGGAAATGCCAAAGAGGCCCTGATGATGATCCCCGCAAACGGAAGCCACGTTTTAGTGGAATTCATCGAAGGGGCTCTCAACTCGCCAATTTGGACGGCCACGTATTTTCCGCAACGTACCACCCCTGTCAAACCGCATGAGACCTTTGATGGAGATCAAGGCGGGCTGCATTTGTTGCGGACCCGCAAAGGTATAGTGGTGCGACTTGAGGATGACGGAGAAGACAAACAAGTCATTGCCGTCACCCACCCCGGAGGCGGCGAACTGCGGATCGATACCGATGGCCTCATCACCATCAAAGATCAGGGCAAGGCACAGGTCACGCTGGATCCGGACACCAAGGTCGTTTCCATCAAGGGCCATGCCGATGGGGAGCTAAAGATCGAAAAAACCGCAACAACCTTGTCACACGGCAGCACCAAGATCGAACTTTCTGCGGCTGGTGTGACCGTGACGGGCACCAAGGTCGCATTGGACGGCGACTCCGTCACATTGGGCAAAGGGGCGGCCTCTCCGGTGCTGGACGCGCAAGCGTTTGCAGGGCTGTTTGATGCTCATGTCAATCCGCCGAATGCTATTTCACCGACGCCGCTTGGCCCGTTGTTGGCCGCGATGAGTCTCAAAAAAGTTAAGGGAGCCTGAGCCATGACAACCCAGACCCTGCGCGCGCGCACCAACTATCTCAGCTTTCCATTTCGAATGAGCCGTCAGGGCGCGGCACAGTCGGAACGACAGGCGCATATCCGCGAACAGATTACTCAATTGCTGTTCACCGAACCAGGCGAACGGGTGTTCCTACCCGAGTTCGGCATCGGTCTTGCGCGGGTGCTATTTATGCCTATGACCGATGCGCTTTGGCAGCAAATCGAAGTGACGCTTGGCGCAGGTCTGGCTGAGGTGCTGCGTGGCGAGATCCTCCCCGACAGCATCATCGTGCGCGCAGCCCCCGCACCGGATGACGGGGCGACCTTGCGCATCACCATCAGCTATACACTCGCTGCGTTAAATCTGTCCGAAACCCTTAGCTTTGACATCACCGACGGGGTGCTGCCCTTGCCCCGCTACACGGAGGCTTTGTAGATGGCACAGCGTCCTGAGCTTCAGCTTTCGTTTACACCCGGTGACTGTCCCGATTGCGGCAGCCGCCGTGCAGACATGCCGCCCGCTGCAGTGGCCGTGCCCGATGACATCGACCTGACCGCGCGCGATTTCGAAGGGTTGCGCCAGTTGATGCTCGAAAGCCTCGTGCTTGATAATCCGGACCGGCAACGCTGGAGCGAGGCCGACCTTGAAGTTGCGATTGTCGAAGTGTTGGCCGCGGGCCTTGATCAAATGTCCCACTCTATCGACGTATTGTTTGCCGAACGGTTCCTGCAAACCGCGCGCTGGCCCCGCTCGGTCGTGCGGTTGCTGACGATGATCGACGGTGTCGCACCCGCGGTTTCTGCCTTGCGTAGATTGATGCGCGAAGATGAACGGGACCGCTTCGGATTTGACGATCCTACACTCGCCCCTGCCGGGGCCCTCTTTGCAGCACTTGAAGCCCATCCACAGCTGACCGAAACCGCCAAGTTCGCGGCCCTTGAAGGCGTAAACCGTCTTGTCAGTTGCATATCGTTGGATGATCTGCGCGACCACTTGCGAGAGGTACCGTTGTTTAGTCAGGTTCAGGTTCGCTATTTGACCGAAGGCGGCATCGCAATCTACGAGGCCGCGATATTGCTTCAAGACAGCAATTGGCGGCTTGTTTCGCCTATTGATGATCTTGGCCAGTTTGCCACAGATTTCATCGACTATTTTCGCGATGTTGAGGCCGACCTGACCCCGCCTGCCGACGGGTTGGCCAGCGGTTCCACAGGCCTGCCTGCCCTGACCGATACAGAGATACGCCAGACAAGCATTCGTGCGGCGGTGACGTATGTGCTGCAGCCCCTGATGCCCATCGGCACCCGCTTTCGCCTGATCGAAGGTCAGACGATCGGTGTCTATATGCGGCTGTGCGTCGAAGTGGCGCCAACTTATTTCCGGTCCGAAGTCGGAGCGGCAGTACGCGACGTGTTGTCAACCGGACCAGCCGGCCTGTTTCAACAGGCCAAATTCGGGTTTGGCCAGCCGCTTTATGTGAGCGACATTCAAGAGGCTCTCTCGGCGCTCGAAGGGGTCGAGGGCGTTATTATAAGTCATTTGCAGATGGTGGGCGTTCCAGGTTCAGAGGCA
Source organism: Falsihalocynthiibacter arcticus (assembly GCF_000812665.2). Taxonomy (GTDB): domain Bacteria; phylum Pseudomonadota; class Alphaproteobacteria; order Rhodobacterales; family Rhodobacteraceae; genus Falsihalocynthiibacter; species Falsihalocynthiibacter arcticus. The sequence goes on along the minus strand of NZ_CP014327.1, from coordinate 2,457,241 downwards.
AGTAATGTTGGAATTCTGATCCCCCCTGCAAACCGTGCCCTTGCGCTGGATGCCGACAATCCCGGCCCCGAAACCGGCTACTACACCCTTAAATTGTCTGGGGGATTGATCGGATGACCAATTTCACCGCAAATCCTGAAATACCGGATTTCACCCGTTGGAATCGGGCCGGTCTGGATCGTTTCGAATATCTTTCAGCCGGAGCTGCCGAATTCACCGAAGACTTGCGCATTCTGCAATTGCTGTTGTTCGCCAAGGGTCAGCATCCAGATGATTTCGACGACCCCGCCGCATGGGCCAAGGCGTTTGAAACTGGCGCATTTGCGGATGGTGGCACGCTAAGAGACGCGCTAGCAGCCCTACAATCCCATTCGGCCCGCCCCGACATGGATGGGATCACCGCACAAAATGCCAACCGCACGGAACGACTTTTGGCCCAGTTTCAGGCTGTGCTGACGGACCCATCAGCCCAAATTTCGCGCGCGTTTGCCCGTGCGCTTCATGGCTTGTCTCAGACCATAAACGCCTATGCCAACGAAGGCACCTTGCGCACAGCAACTCAAACGGTCCACGCCCATCACCTGTTATCGCTGATCGGGTTTCAACCTCGTCCTGCAGCCTCGGCTCTCACGCCGATTGCCTACCAGATCAAGGCAGATGCGGGGCGTATCACGCTTGATGCGGGTTTGGCGTTCGACTACGCCCTGCCACAAGGCGGCCCCGTCTTAACGTTTGAATCCTATAACGCCGTGGCGGCACACCCCGACCTGAACCGGATGCAATTCACCGGCCACGACACACAGCAAGATCCTATTCCCGCAGGCCAAGACACGTTCGAGCTGTCTGGAAAATCAGCCTTCACCACCGCAGCAAAAGGCGACATCGCGGTTCTTCAGGACGGAACAAGCAGAGAGGCCGTGATCGTCACCCTAGCTGATGCCGACGCGCGGTTACTTTCGGTTACACGCTCGGGGTATCAAAGTGTATCGGGCCACCTGCAATCGGCTGTTGTTGTCACCGCGCCCAAAACCCGCTGGGCAACCCGTCCGCGCGGGTCAACTTGGATCCACTTCAACGTGGCCCCTACCACTTTTCCGAATGCTGTCGTGCAACTTGGGAGGGGATCGGGCGGCGACCGTAGTTATCACAGGGTTCAAGAAGTGCGGAACCGTGATTTGCGGGTGGCCAACCTGCAAAGCCCTTGGGTCTTCGAAACCCTTGGCGCAGTCCAGTTTAGCGGCACCGCGACGGCGGTCGGTGATGACGGGACCTTCGAAATAGCGGTTCCATTGGTTGCGGAGGGCGCAGCACTGCCCCGATTTGCGGCAAGCGAAGACACCGCCCAAGAGGCCTACGCAACAATCATTGAGGACGGTCCAGGTGTCGATATCGACTGCATCACACCGTTCCAGTACTTTATATTCGAAAGCCAAGTTCAACGCACCACCTGCTACAGCCGTGGCGCTAATCTTGGGCCGTTGGTCGATTTGTCTGACAACTACATCTACCTTGAAGACGTCAAAGAATCTGACATCGCAACCCAACCTTTTGTGGTTTTGGAACACACAAATGGCGCCCTTTTTGCAACCTCCGTCACCGTCGTCAGTACCGATAGTTTCGGTATTGCCATCGAACCCGCGGATAGTCCGTTTGATACGGCAAAAGTTGTGGCAATCCATTGCAATTTCGCCGGCACCAGCGCAGTTGTTGCGGATGCCCGATCGCGCGGCGCGGTGTTTGCATCTGGCGATACTGTCATGCAGGTTAATTGCCCTGCATCCCAACAGGATTTGCTGCGCCCAGGTCGCATGGTTTTGATTATTGGCGATGATGGGGCGCCAACTGTGCAGGTCATCTTGCGAGAAGTGGTTTCGCAATCGGGTGATACGATCACACTTCGGGTCGATGAGCGGGGTCAGGATCTGTCCGGCCTGCGCAAAGGCTTTGCCCATTTGTTCGCCAACGTCGCGACGTTCGGTCACGGAAAGTCCATGCCGCCCCGCGTGTTGGGTAGCGGTGATGGCGCGCAAGCAGGTCAAATAATGCTGATTGAGGATCCGCAGGTTTCGACCCGCCAAAATTCCGACTTTCCAGGTGGTATTACAACGGACATCCAAATCACCGTCGAGGATCAGATTTGGCAGCAAATCGCCCCTGATGTAGCGCCGCCAAGTGACGGACCCTATTACAGCGTAGTGCAACAACCCGAAGGGCCGTTTACCGTCACTTTCCACCGCATATTACCGACGGGTGATGACAACGTCTTGCTCAGCCGTTTGCGCATTGGCGCGGGCCTTTTGGGTAATGACATTCCGCCTTACGGCGTCACCAACTTGCAACCCAAAAATCCCCTTGTTGATGCGGTTACCCAACCTTTCGCCCCCGAGGCAGGGGCGGATCTTGAAGGGGTAGAGGCCCTCCGCTCGGGTGGCAAAAGCCGCTATGCTTTGTTTGGGCGGGCCCTGAGTGTTGATGATTTTGCGCGGCTGGCAGAATCCCACGCGGCGGTTGTGCATGCCCACGCAGCCCTGTTGCGACAGGGACGCGGTCGCGGTGGAAATCGTATCCGGTTGTGGGTGGCCCCGACTGGCGGCACTGGATTGACGGCCTTTCAATCCGAACTGAACGCTATGTTGCGGGCCTCCAGTCTGCCCGGAACCCAAATTGAAATTATGACGTATCACAGCATCGCCCTGCGTGGGATTTGCCAAATCGCCCTAAAACCCGGTTATGCGGATCTGTTCACCATCCGAACCGAAATTGAAGACGCGTTGATGGCGCGCTTTGCAATTGCCGCGCGGCCGTTGGGTCAGCAACTTTATACATCCCAGATCGGCGCCGAGATCGAAGGGCATCGCGCCGTGTCCCATGTCATCACCCAATTGGACCTGCCCTGCGCAGATCCACATCTGACCTGCGTTTTGGACAACGACGGCGCTATTCAGGCGGCGCGGCCGACGCCGGATACGTCCGTGCACTTGATTGATGTAACCGATCTGACGCTTGAATTTGATGACACTATTGCGGGGGCAAACGGATGACCGATAACCCTATATTTGCCTCGCGGTGGGCCGAAATCCTCTGGCAAGACTTGCCAGAGACGATGCGACTTTACGACAACCCGCAGGTGCGCAGCTTTCCCGATCCGGCCAATCCCGCTGATGTTGTCGACGTGCGCTTGCCGGGTGATTTGCAGGCCTACATTGCCAGCTTCGGCAATCTGATGGATCAATTCGAGGCTACGTTGTCGCAGTTTTACGCTGACGGCTTTGTCGCCACCTCACCTGCGGATGACCCCGATGCCCGGCAGGTGCAGCCGTGGCTGGTCCCATATTTTGCAGATTTGATCGGGGTGACGCTGTATGCGCCCGACCCCGAAGGGCGACGCAATGAATTGTCGCAGGCGGTCTGGATTGCGCGCAGGCGTGGCAGCAGGGCTGCGGTGGATCGGGCCGCCGAATCCATTCTGGACCGCGACGTGATCACTGTTGTGGGGCTCGACCGGACACTGTTCACGCCTACATTCAAAACACCACGGCTCACGCAGGCCGAAATGACAGCAGACGCCCATGTCAAAGATGCGCTGATCCTGCACGAACCATTGCCAGCCAATCCGACCCTGACCCAAATGCGCCAACGCCACGCCGCGTTCCCGTTGGGCACACGACACACCGGTTTGCGCATGCGCGCGCGCGCCAGTCAGGGTCTGCGCCTTGATGCCGAAACCAAAAGCGTGCTGGACGCCGCCGGAGTGCGCAAAATGCTACGGTTTGAGGTCGTCGACAAAGCGGGCGTACCCTGCTTTGCCAACACCTACGAAGATCGGGCGCTACGCACGCCCGACGTCCGTGCGCCAAAAGTTGGTCCTGTCAGTGTCAGCACCATTGCGCGGCCCGATGCGGTCTATTTGCATGTGGCGCCACCGATGGGGCAATTTGACGAAACAATCCACGTCCTGCCCACACGGCCCAGCTTTGCGGATGGGGATTGGACAGGGCCAGCCGCGCCAGATCCAGCCAAGACCCCACTTTATCGACCCAATTCAGGTAACGTGACTCTGCTGAACTTGCCAAACGGGCGCGATGGCAACGGGTGGTATCAGATCACTGGCTTGAATCTGGACGGGGTCCTGCGCATCCGTCCGAATTGCAATGTCACACTTGAAAATTGCGCGATACGTGACATCGAGATGTCCAAGAACGCCACCCTCACGCTGCGCCACAGCATCTGCGTTAGCATCACCGCCAATACATTGGGAAGTTCGTGCACGTTAGAATATGTCACTGTCACAGGTCCTGCGGTTTTCCGACAATTAAATGCCAGTGAGACAATTTTTGCCGACCTCAGATTTGGGCCGAACCCGCAGGCTGGTTGCCTGCGGTACAGTCGGTTTGTCGGCCCACCCCTTCCGGCGAGCGTCTCGCAACGCAATTCGTCAACGGGGGCGGTTTCTTTCGTTAACTGGCCCTGTCTGCCCGACCCCAACGCTCCTGCGACACTGCAAACTCGAACCGCCAATTTCGGCGAACCGGGCTATGGCATTCTGGCCCAGAACAATCCGGTTGCTGTTACCAACGGCGCTGAAGATGGCGGCGAACTGGGCCGTTATCACGATGCATTTCATTTAGCCCGATTGGCCGCTGCGGCACGGAGGGCACAGGATTTTACCCCCGCGGGACAACGTGTGTTCGCCCATTACGACATGCGCACAGTGGCCCCGCTGCCCGTTTCCGGCGGAATTTAAAGGAGTTATGACATGAGTGGATCTCACAGCCGTTATGGCCATCAACTACACAAAGATTATTCCCGTCTTGATCTCTTGCAGGGCGCAATGGTTACCGATGATGACCAACGTGTCGCGGGCCAGTTGGTCGGACGCAACAGTCAAAGACAATCGGACATGGCCCTGGGGCATGGCGTGCCAGAAGACGGCGGTGTTCTAGACTACCGCACGACATCCGGCCCAGCAGATGTAAACCACGTTGACGGTCTAAAACCCGGCCGTGTGGTGGCCCAAGGGCTTTGGGGACAGGTTCACCTCGCACCCGCGCAAACCCTGACAACGCCGCTGGACCTGATTGCAAAACAGGCAGGTTTTCTGGCGGCAGGGCCAGTGCCGGACGCGAACCGCTATGCGCTGTATTGTGACATTTGGGACCGACATGCGGGGGCCGCAGAAGACGCGCGGCTGGTCGATACCGCCTTTCTTGGCGCGCAAACGTCGGTGGCCAAGGAACGCTTGGCGCAGATCAAATTGATCCCCATCGACGCATTTGCACACCCGTTGATCGAAACTGATCTGCCCAAAACTGGCCAGCTGCGCCTGACCGCAGCTACAACCACCGCCGACATCTTGGCCAGCGACGCGTGCGATCCCTGCGCCACAGCCATTGAGCCGGACAATCAATCGCTCAATCAACTTTTCCGCTTCGAAATCCACGACAGTGATTTCGCTCAGGCCAGTATCAGTGGTGGCACTTTGAGCTGTACAGACCCGATAAACGCGACTGGTTCTGGCAAGATCACCGTCAAATTCAGCCGCGACAATGGCAGCCTCGAAGTGCCCGGCGCCGATGTGGCGCAGATCACAGACGATCCGTTCCTTGTCAGCGAGGTATTTGAAATTGCGACCCTCGAAAGTGAGCAGCAACTTGGCCTACGCAGTCAGCCTGACGGCCCGAGGCTGGCGGAATTGGTCACCTTGGCACAACTGCGCAACCTGCCTGTGGGCAGCCTGGCAGACAAGATTATTAGGCTCTGGGACGGCGCGGTGGAGCTTGATCTGGCGCAAGCAAACCTTGCCCCCACCCCGTCGGCGGTAACAGCATACAGGGTCAAATCACCAAGACGGGTGGCACTTGGACCATTTCGATCAAAGTGCTGGATTTTGACCTCGAATTCACCGCTGCCATCGGTGCGGGACAAGTTCCGTTTATCTTGCCCGGTGACGCCTACGCGCTGGAAGTCCGTGAATACGCGGATGAGTTGGGTGAAACCCTGTTCTTTGATCCTGACCCCGTCGAAGTAGATCACCACTACACCTATCTGGCCGAGATCGCAGGGCAGGCAATCGTCACAGAGACATCTCAATCAGACATGCGCAGCCGCAGGTTCAGCCCACTCACAGCCCTTCAGGCCGACCAGATTGAATGGTCCAATCATCATCACACGGATGTCGACACCAATACCGTTCAAGGGGCGATTGACCTGCTTTGGGGCCGCGATTCCGGCGATGAATGCATCTGCACCTTTTGCATCGTCCCCGATCAGAACCTGACCCAGCAGCTTTCCGAAATCTTTGCCAAACTAGCAGTGCTCGGCGCTGAGCTGCCCACGGAAAAAATGAATTCCGCAGTGATCTGTTTTCCGCGCGGGGTATTCTTTCTGGAGGGTCCAGTGAACGCATCGGGTCTTGATCACATTACTTTGCGGGGCGCAGGACGTGAGGCGACGGAAATCGTCCAAAAATCAGGTGCAACGCTGTCGATCGAAAAGTGCGCGGCCCTAACGGTCGAGGATCTTTCCATGACCATTCCGGAAGACGCTGCGTCTGTTCAGCTCGCTGTCACCGCCATCCAGTCCACAACCTTGTCGCGTTGCCTGTTCTCGGGCCCGACAGGGGCAAAGGCTGACGAAGAACCGATTGCTCTGGTAAGCATCGACGGACAAAGCGGAAGCGTCGATGCCAGCGTTTGGGTAAAGGAATGCATTTTTGGCGTCCTTGAACATCGGCTTGGGTTGCGTATAAGCACCGACGGCCTGCAAGTGGTACGCGATTGCCAGTTTATAGGGACACCGCAGGCGACACGTGGCAAATTTGGCGGCATCATCAGCAAATATCTTGACGGGACAAACGTGGTCGCGAAAGCCCCCGGCGTTGATCTGGGCCCAAAGAGTGGCCTGTATCAGGTGACCGGCGTGGATGATCGCGTCTATGATGTCAGTCATGTGCCAATGTCTGACCGCGACGCGCTGATCCGTTATGTCATCGACGCGCAAGTCATTGCGGGTGTCGATGCACCGCGCAATGCCGAAGAATGGAAACTTGTGGCAGCCGGAATCGAAGGCATCACCTTCAAGGCGTTGGCCGCGCCGATTGCCGATGGAACGCTTGGCCCCGCAACCGACCTTGGTGGTGGGCGGGCTGAGAACCCTTTTGCAATCACCCGCGACACAGTCGAGCCAGTCGCAATTGGTCGCGATACAGGTGGCCCTATCATCGGCAATCCGGTCGGCGCGCGCCGTGCGCTCGCGGGGCGTGGCAGTTTCGGCGGATTTACAACAGACATGATTTCCGCAGACGAACTGGAAAACATCCGCCTGTCTGAACACGACATTAAACAGGTACACGAAGCGCTGGGGGATTTCGTGCTGACCGCACAGGTGGCCAGCTTCCACCGCAATTTCGGGGTGTTGATCGTACCTGCCGCACATTCGCGGACCCAGATCTCGGGGAACCAGTTCAAATGGGTGCATTCCGCCATCGTAGTTATCGGCAGTCATCCGACCAAACGCAGTGGGGTGCTAACCGGCACCTCTAGCGTGACCGTCACGCGCAATTCCATCCAGCGCACACCGATCAAGGGCTCTAGCCAAGCCAAAGCCAAAGGCGGCCTGTATCCAGCGGCGATCACCCTACGCAACGTCGGGCGATGCGATGTCTCGTACAACTCGGTGCAACAATTGGTGACAACGGCCGCGCAATTCAACAACTATATCATCGGGTATCTCAACGCTAAAACCATGGCCGTCACTGACGAAGGCTTTAGTGCGATCGAAATGCGCGGTGCAATTGGCCCCGTGACGCAGGCTATAGGCAACGAAGCCCTCTATTTTCGACACGCCGTGTTTGCCAACGGCGAACCTCAGTGGCAGGGCTCGCCCAGCCAAAACCCGAACCTGCGCGAGAATTTCTGGACCTTCCGGCGCAATTGCGTCCTGCCCGCCACCGAAGTCTCGACAGGTGTCAGTTTCAGCGGGGCCCTCTTTGGCACCGCCTTGATGGACCACATGCGGATCATTCCGTTTAACTCGGCTGACGACAATCATCCCCCGCATCCGTTCAATAATCAGTAACAGGAGCACCCATGGAACAAGCACTGGACAAAAAGGCCAAGCTCAAGTCCCCGGTCATCGACAAGGCCGCCCCAACCAAGGGCGGCGCGGATGTTGCACAGGACAAAGCTGACATCGGTGCCATGCTGCGCCCCGAAAAAGGCGAAGGTGCGGGCCAAAAAATCAAGGTTGGGGCCGCCAATGACTCGGCTGAAAAAGAAGCCGATGCCGTGGCCGACGCCATCACCAAACCTCAAGCAAAGGACGACACACCAAAGCCTGAAGGCGAGGAAGCTGATTCAAGCGGCCCGATGCGGCCCAATATTAGGGGGCCCCCGGCGCTGCCCACTCCTGATCTGAATTCCACCACTGTGAAGTCGGACATTGTGCCTTTGATACGGCGGGTCGTCGCAGACCAGAACGGCAGCCAGCCGAACACAGATGCTTTGGCGTCCGTACCTACTATTGATGGCAAAATGGCCGAAGTGGGTGTCAGCGCCAGCGAAGAAGCCGAGTTCGAAAACATGTCGAACAACGACTTTTCTGTGCTCAGCGACGGACAAAACGCGATCATGATGAAATCCACCGCAGGGGCCACAGGCCAGCGGGCGGATTACTTGCCAGACTCTTTGGCCCGCCTTGTACAATCACCGGGGCAGGGGTCACGATTGCCTGTGGGGCTGGCCCTACGGATGCAAGACATGCTTGGTGTCGATCTGCGTGCAATCCGCGTGCACACTGGTCCACAGGCCCAGATTCTTGCGGCGCACGTTCAAGCCCGCGCTTTTGCCTACGGTGCTGACATTTTTCTGCGTAACCCAGGAGATATTGCTGATCCGCATTTGATGGCGCATGAAACCGCCCATTGTATCCAACAAGGTGCTGCACGGCCGCTTACGCGCCAGGCCATCCAACCCCAGCCCCGTGCGCCGCCCGCAACGCTGCGTCGGTTTGATGAAGAAGGCGATGACGGCTGGTTGGAGCGCGGTGCAGAACGGCTGGCTGATCGCCTCGACAGCTATCAACTTCTCAAGGTATTGATCGGCCGACGGCTGTTCACCGGCGCCACGGTTCAACAAGATGCGATGTCCTACGTCGGCGCATTTATGAATTTCATCGGCGCCAACGAAACCTTTGAACAAATGAAAGACTCGGGGTCCCTCGAACGCGGGTTCCAGACAATCCGCGAAGGGGCTGACCGCTATAACCTGAATTGGCCACGGGTCCGCGACATGTTCAGCCGCGCCTATGACGACTTTGAATGGACCTCTCCAATCTCCAGCCTGAGCCGAATTTTTTCGCCGTTCTTTTCTGATCTGGTCAACTTTGGCATCTTGATCCTCAAGGTCGTTGCTGAATTGGTCGCCGAAGCCTTCGTCATTGGGTTTGGCCCGCTTGGTCAAGAGGTCTGGGAAAAAATCAAAGCCATCGGCGAGGTCATCGGCCTTGTGCTGGAAAACCCGCTTGGGTTTGCGATGAACCTGCTGCGATCTGTGGCATTGGGCATCGAGAACTTCGGCTACAACATCCTGAATCATGTCAAAAAGGGGCTTCTGGCTTGGGTGCTAGGTCCGCTTGCCGCGATGGGGGTTCAGCTGCCCGAAACCCTTGACCTGAAAGGCATAATCAACGTCCTGCTTCAGGTCCTCGGATTGACCTATCCGCAACTGCGACCCCGTATCGTGCGCGCCCTAAATCCGCGCGGGGAGATTAAGGTCACTCTGGTTGAGCGATTGATCGAGATCATCAACATCCTGCGCACCGACGGCATTGCTGGAATCTGGCGAAAGTTTCTCGAATACGTCGAAAACTTGCAAATGACGGTGATCAACGGCATCCGCGATTGGGTCGTGCGCGCGGTCATACAGGCGGGCATCCGCAAGCTTGTGGCGTGGTCCAATCCCGCAGGGGCATTGCTGGATATCCTATTGACCATCTACAAACTGATCGTCTTCTTTGTCGAAAAGTTCCAGCAAATCCTCAGCTTCGCGAGCTCGATTTTCGAGAGTATTGGCAAAATCGCGCGCGGCCAACTGGCGGACGCGGCGCGCGCAATTGAAAATACACTGGCGCTTACCATCCCCATCATGATCTCGTTCCTGACCAACCTGCTGGGCCTCCCCGACATCGCAGGCACCGTCCGAAATATCATCGAACAATTGCGCGCGCGCGTGCATGCGGCGGTGGACAAGGTCCTCGATTTTGTCATCAAAAAGGTCAAAAAGCTGATTGCACGGCTGATCGGTGCCTTTAAATCAGACGAAGGCGAACCCGAAGGCAGCGTGAACATGCAAGGCACGCAACACACGCTGGCCTATGAACAAGTCGGACGAGAGCGAAAACTCTATATGAATTCGGAAAAAACCGAAGTCACGAATGCCAAGCTGACCGAAAACAAAGAAAAGATGGAGGAGCATTGCACCGACCCTATCACCAGTGAAGCGGTTCCCCATATTGATGCTGCGGCACAACTCGCACAAGAAAGCGAACAGCACGAGGCACGGGTTGCTCGCGGCCCGGAAAGCAACGCCGCGTCGCCCGACAACAATACCAAACGCGCTGAAACGCTGGCTCAGATGGCCGAAAAACTGTCCGCAGGCACCGATCCCAACATCCGCTCAACCGAGGCCGTCAGATCCGGCGACGAAGACGTCGACGACCAATCGCCCCAATCCACCGTACAAGATGGCGAGACCGTCGCCGATGACCAGAAAACCAACGTAGAACCGGACATGGAAGACATGCATTTCCGCTATGTCATCGTGCCGGAAGAATCTGCGCTTGAGGCTTCATGGGGGCCTTGGTCGGACATGGTAGCCAAACGCGAAACCTTCAAAACCGAGCTTCAGGCACAAGGCCTTGAAGGGCGCTATGCTGTCGATCTTGATCACAACCCAGAATACCAAATTCTATGGCGGCTGGGGCATCTTGAATACAGTGATGATCAGCGCAATCCCGGAGATGAGACGAACACAATGACCCGCATGTTCCCCAAAATTAGCGAACTTTACGGGCATGCCGATTTGGCCCAGCCCGAAAGCCGCACAAGACGCGGATCCGACAGGGATTTTGTCATGGCCATCCGCTATGACGCGCACCGCGGCCTGTCCAATACACAGACGGCAAATGTCGATAAATTCAAATCGCTTTGTGAATATCTGCCAAGCCGCAAAGCCTTTGTGCCAAAGCCTGGAAAAATGGCTGATTTGGTTAGTACGGCGTGGGGCAGTCCTATCGATGCGGCCGCTCAAACCCACCAATCTGAAGTAGATGCTGCCTATGCTAAAATGTTCGAAGACAGCTTTGTCAGCGATGAAACGCTGGCCGATATCCGCAGCAAAGGCCCCAGCATGATCGACAGCGCCGTGTCTGTCGTCAACGGTGAAGCGCCCGCATTGCCCGAAGGCGAAGCCGCAGCAGGCCATCTCGGGGGCATCGGAATGCGGCGTGATCCTGTGGACGCAGAACTGGTCACAGGCAATTACAGCACACTGGCCAGCGAGATAACACAACGCGCACCAAGCTATGGCAGCGTCTTTGACAAACACCACCTTGTCGAGAAGTCTATTTTGGGCGTTGTGCGCGACAATTTCACCAACGCCAACCTTTTGTCGGCACTAACGTCATCGGGGGGAACCGTGGCGGGGCAAACCGTACCCGGCACCGGACTAGGCGAAGTGGCTACAAACGCATTGCAAAGCATCACCAGCAGGGTGCCCGCATTGGCGGGAATGGATACCGGCGCAGAACAGACCACGCTGCTGGCCAACGACGGCTTTACACCGCAAACCGCCTTTGCGTCTGGCAGCGTCGAGGCGGGGGGCTATGCAATTTCGGTGCTCAAGGTGACAAACGGTTTGTTGGGAAGCCAATCGCCCGACAACGTCAACACCGCAGTCTCTGCCACGCTCGGATCCCGACTTGAAGCCCGCGCGAGCGCGATGCGTCAGGCCATCACCAGCGAATACGCCTCGGTCTCCGCCGATGAGGACGCGCCCCCGAGGCCGCGCAAGCGCAGGTTTCACAGGCGACTGCGCGGATCAGATCGACACTGCAATCGGAAGCGAACGATACCTTCAGAACAGATCTCGTGGCCGCGTTGCCGAATGTGTTGGACCAACTGACATCCAACGCCCACTCAGACTTTGTGAGTAAAATTCAAGATTCTCTAGGGCAAACCTATCCGGCAAATGCACAGTTCCCACCGGGATCGGAAGCCGCAGAAGTATTCGGAAACCTGTCTAACCGTTATGATTACGGCCCCGGAAACCTAGACGTGGTACAGCAGGAAAACCGCACTCGTTGGGTTGCCTAGCACGTTAAAAGCAGTGTGTCTCGTCATTGGTTTTCATAAAAACCTTGTCCGTCCATCCTTTAAGCCCCGCATAACGGTGTGCATTCGAACTGGCACGGCGGATGCACGGTCATCCACGGCGACGTTTTTGCTGGTTGAGTTTTTCTAACGCCGCAGTCGCCTGGTCCCCATCCTCATAGGTAAAAGGCCATGAACTTGGCATTGATCCGATGGTGTTGGATAATGCTTCGAAGGCGATTCAGCAGATTGCCAACGTTGATACCAGATTATTTCCCCTACTGGCTCTCAACCATCTGAGCGTTGTTACTGGATTAAAACACGGTCGCCAGAAAGACGGGACGCTACCGTCATTTCTATATGAAAAAGAAGGTGCCAGGCCGCAGGAACATGCGCATGGGTGGTGTCATGTGTGGACGACCCCTGTTTTGCAAGGATTAATTTGAGTTGATTTTGATCGTTGCAGGTTGCGGTCATGTGTCCGGCCTTTGTGCGCGGTGCATGTAACCGCTGGCCTTTCCTCTCAGCGATGCCAGCATCGCCTGCCGGAACCCGGATGAAGTCCGCATGCCAGGTCCCAAATCAGACGAACGAGCTTTGAGGATGAGGTGGGATTCGAACCCAAAGTTTGGATTAAGAAACCACGCACGTATTAAAACGCTCCGTTCACAACCTTGCACTCAAAAACAGTAAATGTGCCACGTTTAGGCACATCTTTTGGGCCAGTTTTCTGGGCTCTTGCAGCAAAATAATTCCAAGCGCCTTCCGGCGAACATCAAATATACTCCACGCCACCGTTGGGCGACAAATATTCATAGGCAAGCGCCTGTGTGATGGAATCGACCTGATCATCATGTCGGCCGCCCGGGAACGCGAGCACTTCGGCTTCAAGGGCTGATAGCCATGGTGCTGAACTTGGGAACAGAACCCTGTGAGATTCAAACTTGGGTGTTTGAATATGAGCTCTGGTTTCTTTGGATTGGGTTGGCTTTACTTCCGCAGTGTTGAGACCTTCATATCTTAAGTCGTCGAGCAAACCAGTACCAACACCAGAATCTTCGATTAGAATAATCCAAGGATCATATAGATGGGCCATTTGGATCATTTTGATCTTCAAATCGGGGTAATTCAATTTTTCTCGGCAGACGTCCATGAGGTAATAGTGGCCGCCTGAGTAGAGCCATGTTGTTCCCACAGACCAGTCGTTTTCCAATCCGGTCTTGGATGCAGTGTCCCAACTCTGATAAACTATATCCCCGCTGGAAATTTTGGGCAGTAAGTCATAGTAGGAGAGCCATTCTCGCTTGAACATGTTCCCACCCGGCGGAACCGGTTGCTGTTGATATTGAGCTTCAAAGCTTTCCGAGCCAATGTTGAATTTGAGTTCATCAAGGATGGCTTGATCTTCTCGATCGGGATGCAACAGATCCCCACTCTGTCTTTGGTGGTAGTGATTGTTGCCTATCTGAATAGTTTGGTCCTCGTAGGCTATCGCAGGAAGGTCCAATATCGTCCAACCATGACCGTCGAATTGGGTGACGTGTCCGACGAGATCGTCGATGTGAAGCCGCTGCGTAACGATTACGATTGCACCTTCTTTTTTCTGATTGAGCCTTGAAAGAAGCGTGTTCCCATACCAGCTGTTGACCGCATTTCGGCGTGCCTCTGACATCGCCTCATCGGGCTTGAGCGGATCATCAATTATGATGATATCTCCACCGCGTCCCGTAATCACACCGCCAACTGAGGTCGCAAAGCGATTGCCTCGCTCTGTCAAACGGACTTCGTGTTCGGTGTCTTTTCTCGGGTCTACACGCGTTCCGGGGAATAGGTCTTTGTACCAAGGTGATGAGATGACCGTACGGTAGTCGTTGTGCAACTTAGCAGCTAAGTTTTGTGCATAAGAAACGGCAATTATTTTGGTCGTTGGGTTGTGCCCGTGAACAAACGCCGGGAAAGCGACGGAGGCAGAAATGGATTTTGCCGACCTTGGCGGCATATTGATGATAAAACGTTTGATCTTACCGAGCCTGACTTGCTCCAGATGCCAAGCAATTGCCTCAATGTGCCAATTGCGGAGATATTCCGTACCGGGGTTGAGAGTGCGGAAGCATTTTTCGATAAACCAGTTGAAGTCTGACTTTAAAACCTCATTCATGACCAGCTTTTGGTTTTGGTGCATCCATAGGCGTGTTGCCTCATCAAACATCGGTCCTGCCCCCATCAGTATCCCCCACGGAGATGGTATTGTCCGATTTGGATTGAGCGTCTTTGTGCTCCGCCAGGGGTTCAGTTAAGGCGCTCTGCGCGGCAACTGGTGGTGAACATTCCGGTAAATCAGAGCTGTCAGCCCCCGAGAGCTGTCTCATCATCTCATCAAGCATCGCTTGATCGTCAGAAGACAGACTGGTCTGATCAATCGCGTCTGTATCAGCGTATTCTGGGGAATTCATCAGATTTAGGACGAATGCCGCAGCTTTCAGATCCCCTTTGGCAGCTTTGTTCGCAAGACTTCGCAGAATTACTTCCTGAACCGGTATTTTCTTTGTTTTACCTCCCTCAGTGATAGAGACCTTCTTCGAAAGAACCTCCAGCATTTGAGCCTGAACAGATTTGGTTTTTTCCTTGCGGCCTTTGGGATTGCCACTTTGGCCTGACTTGAACTGTGTCTCCTTTGGTGGCCGGCAGTACCCGACCTCATAGTCTTGATCTGGCGATGGGTTCTTGGGATCATTATAAGTCATTGGAGTGCCTCCTCTGAAGCCAAGGCAGCCTCGCAAAGCTCGTCAAAGCTGCTGTCAATGACGGCATCAATCTCGCCGTCGGAGTTCAGGCGGTGGCTGAGAACAGCATCCTTGCCCGTCAGTTGTTGCCACCTGCGGATGGCGATATCGACGTATTTAGGTTCGTACTCAACTCCGAAGCACCGGCGACCCGTTTTCTCGGCGGCCAACACCGCTGTTCCTGATCCAAGAAACGGGTCCAGAACAATCTCTCCTCGTTTTGTCGCGTCCTTGATCGCTTCCGCAATCATCGCGACGGGCTTCACTGTTGGATGAAGACCCAGATCACCCCCTTGACCCGTTCGGAATGTGTTGACGCCGGGGTAGGTCCAGACATTGGTCCGGTTTCGCCCAAACCGACCCAGTTGAATATTGTTGGCTGAAGATTCCCCGGGCTTTGCAAACACAGCCACTAACTCATGGGCGGAGCGGTAAAATGATCCCTGCCCCGGTGTGGTTTTATTCCAGACACACACGTTTTTGAGTATCAAGCCAAGCTCACTCCCGGCGGACAACAATATCTCGAAATGACGCCAATCCATAAAGAGATACAGGAGTGCACCGTCTTTTGAGTGTTTGAGCATAACGTCCATGCTCTCTCGCAGGAAGGCTTTGAACTCCGGATCAGACATTTCCCCAGACGCGAAGGCAAATTCGTCATGCTTGGTCTTTCCACGGCCTCCGACATGCCCTTGGACTTTTACATTGTAGGGCGGGTCGGTCAGGGCCATCTTTGCTGACTGGCCCGCGAAGAGTTCTGCGACAGCGCTGTTATCTCGGGCA
The DNA here is from genome assembly GCF_000812665.2 of Falsihalocynthiibacter arcticus. Taxonomy (GTDB): domain Bacteria; phylum Pseudomonadota; class Alphaproteobacteria; order Rhodobacterales; family Rhodobacteraceae; genus Falsihalocynthiibacter; species Falsihalocynthiibacter arcticus. The sequence goes on along the minus strand of NZ_CP014327.1, from coordinate 2,441,308 downwards.
TCGCCGCACATCACACAATGACCACCCAATTGCCAAATGTCTCCGCGTTTGGCGATCGCAACATCTGACACGATCGGAACTTCGTCCTCTTTACTGGTTGATGGGTTTGATTCCTCGTGGTCCGTCAAAATGAGGTCAATTTCGCCGGTATCAAAACCTGTGATTTCGAGATCCAGATCAATCTCAGGCATCAGAACTGCGAGTTCCCCCAATTCCACGGCCAGGAGTTCGCCATCCCAACCGGCATTAAGCGCAATCTTGTTGTCGGCGAGAATGTACGCACGCTTTTCGGCATCGCTTAAATGGCTGAGGCATACGGTTGGAACTTCACTGAGCCCCAGATGTATCGCAGCGGCCAACCGCCCATGCCCGGCAATCACCACGTTGTTTTCGTCAACCAAGATTGGGTTGTTGAAACCAAACTGCCGTATGCTCGATGCTATCTGCCGAACCTGCTTCTTTGAATGAGTTCGCGCATTTCGAGGGTTGGGTTTGAGATCAGCAATGGCCATGCATTCTAGTTGTTTGGGCACCGCCCTGATATCTGACCGTTTTCCAGCGTCGTCATCACGTTCTTGAGCTTCGTCATTTTGGTTTTTCTTTTCATTTTTCGGCGGTTTACTAATACTCAGCATAGATCTGCCTCTCTGCAATTTCCGAGGATTCGGCTTTGAGAGCAACAAAAACAGAGTTCAAAATATGATAGTAGGCAGCACTGGAAGTTTGTCAGTTCTACAATCAGCAAGACTACTATAACAGCTTACCCAGACGAATTCCTTCCTTTTTGGCCTCGTCGGTTCGTGTCGTTTGGGTACTTGTCCTTAAATCCTTTCTGTAACCGACGTAGGACGCTCTCATCATTCGCTCCTTTACGACGTGGTGCCTTTATCAGCACGACCTCCGCCGATTGGCGGACGTTCTGCGCTTTTCTATCGTCAATGAGCGTCTTCATATCTTCGATCAAATTTGCATCTTGCTCATGAAAAGATCCGTGTGGTCCCGCCTTGGCTTTCGATAGCTTTCTCTTCTTTAGATGGACCTGGCTGAATGCCGGATTTCTGAGCCTCCCTGTCAGCTCGTTTTGCTCGATGTTGATGCCGCTGAAGGCGGAAATACCGGATATTGGCAACTTCCTGACCTCTGAGAAGGCAGCGTCATGCTGGCGACAATAGATTTCGAATTTAGGTATCTCAGTCTCTTTCAGTACGTGCAGCAGGCGGCTTTGAATTCCATTGCCACATTTGCGGACAACCGCGATGAAAAAATCCCGACATTCCGTCCGATCTTGGTCAGTCCACTCACCTAAACGGGCAACTCTGTCCAAAGGGTTTGTGTTCGCCCAGTTACTAAGGACCGGAATGAGTTGATCTGTGAAAAGTTGGATCCTGCCAAAATCCTCATCCAGAAACTTCATCCCGACTGAGTTGGCTTGGAAGTTAACATCGAGGTTATCGCCCCATGATGGACTAGGGTTTTCCAGATGTTCGTCGCTCGAGAAACCACCTACGTCACCTGGAAAATAGAGGCATCTTCTCATCGCATTTTCTAGGTCCGCACACCAATCAACACCGCCCGGTAAAAACTCAGACCAATAGTGTTTCCATGCGTCGCTGAGTAAGAGTTTTCGGTTTCGATTTGTTGCTTCCAACTTGGATGCCCCCCTTCATAGCGCTTCGCTGATCAACATACGTAAATTCGCTAAGAGAAAGCAAAAAATCCCTGCAAGTAGAATTTTTTCCCTGCTCCGATTTTTAGGGAAATCGCCCTGTAACCTATTGAATTTATTTTCAGTTATCGAGACAGATTTGGCGCAAGGCGCGGAATTAGGCTTATTTCCCTGTTAATTTCCCCGTTAGCAGGGAAAATCGGTCGAGACTGGCTAGCTCAGGACTGGCTCCACAGCCAAACACTTCTTCTCTTTTTGAACGTACGAAGTACCCGCCCTTTTGTGGCGTGGTTTCAGCGACTTGCCTGTACGACATTCAAGGAGAGACGCTCTTTAGAGAGCAAATACGGCCATCATATGGCCAATATCTCTCTTCGACATTTCCGCGGTGCGAGTTTGGGGTGAGTTTGTGTTGTGACAAGTTCTGGTGTTGACGTGTTTGCCAACAGACTAAGTGAGCAAGTCGTCTTGCTGGGCCCAGTCAGAAGGAAAGCCCTTTTTTAGAAGATAGTCTGTTGTAATGTGAGGCGGCAGAGTTCCATTAACAGCGTGATCGATTATGGTCGGCGAGAGAAACGCGAGGTTTGTTACGGCTTGAATCCGGCGGACCGAACTTCCATCGCGCGCCGCTATTTCTTCAAATGTTGTGCCATTTCTGATCGCCGTGTACCATTCTATCCCGCTCGCGATGTTGCGGGTCAGGGTCTGGTCGATCTCGGGAGGGCTGCTGCCAAGGATGATCTTTGTTTCAACACCTCTGCGCCGAAGCCGGAAGGCTGCTGTAATCTGAAGGGCATCCGATTCAAGCCTATCAGCTTTTAGGCCCAGATGATCTGCAATGACCTGTGCGTTTAAAGCGATTGCAAGCGATCCTGGCTCAATGATGGTTTTGGCAATCAAGTCTGCCCAACTGCTCACTGTGGATTTTGCATTCAGATTAGAAGCCAATGTGTCCATGCCCTGTCGGAACTGGTCAACATCGGTTGCCATGATGCCCGGAATGGTTCTCGGCAGAAACCCTGGCGCTGAAACATGTTCCGCGACGGCCTTGGCAATCGCTGCTTCGAGTTGCGGCGCTGGAAGGCGCCAAGCTTCGGGATGGTTTGCGCTGCGATCCGTCACCAAGCGCCTCGAGATATAGTACCGCAGTCTTTTGCCATTTTTGCTAGAATGGCTTGGCGTCAACCGGTCACCTGTTTCATCAAACAGTTTTCCTGCGAGGGGCGACGGGTGAGCCGCGTTCTTTTCTCCGCGGATCCGCGCGTGATTTTCCATCAATCTTCGCTGAACCTCATCCCACACTTCGGGATCAATAATCGGCTCGTGCAATCCCTCATAGATATTTTTGTGATGCCGGATGCGGCCGGCATAAATCGGGTTGGTCAAGATATGGTGAATGTGGCCGCGATCAAACGCTGTGCCACCTCTTGTCACGCCCGCGGCCGTGACCGTCTGCTTTGACCGCAGGTTCAAACCATCCGCCCGCTCTTTGACCAGACGTATGTTTCCGTGCTCCCTGTAGAGATCATAGAGCACGCGCACTGTCTTCGCTTCCGACTCCTTGATTATCAGGGTGCGACCGTCTGGATCATAGCCGAGCGGGACGTTGCCGCCCATCCAGAGGCCTCTGCGTTTGGAGGCGGCGATCTTATCCCGAATTCGTTCTGCCGTGACCTCGCGTTCAAACTGGGCAAACGACAGCAGCATGTTCAGGGTCAGCCGCCCCATGCTGGTAGCTGTGTTGAACGACTGGGTGACGGAGACAAAAGACGCCCCTACCCCGACCAGCCGATCCACAATCTTTGCGAAGTCCGCCAGAGACCTAGATAGGCGGTCAATCTTGTAGACAACGATCTGATCAACACGCCCCTCATCAAGATCGGTGAGCAGGCGTTGCAAAGCGGGCCGCTTTAGGGTTCCGCCCGAGATGCCGCCATCATCATAAGCTTCCGGCAGCAACACCCAGCCTTCAGCTTTCTGGCTTGTGATGTAAGCGGTGCAGGCCTCCCTTTGGGCATCTAGCGAGTTGAACTCCTGCTCAAGGCCGTCTTCGGAGGATTTACGGGTATAAATCGCGCAGCGGATCTTGGGCTTCATTGCGCAAGCCCGAAGAAGCGCGGGCCAGACCAGTGCGCACCCGTGATGCGTTTGGCGATAGCCGACAGGGATTTATAGGTCAGGCCGTCCATCACAAAGCCCTCCGTGACCACCTCAACCTGATAGGTTCGTCCGTTCCACTCCCGCATCAGATGTGCACCGGGTTTCAAAGAGGAGGTCGAGCAGGTGCTTGGCATTTTCCCACTCGCTATGACCTGCAGGCGTCGCAAGGTCTGTTTTGGCACCCGTCCGTGTTTCTGGCACTGTTGTTCATGGAGGATTGCCTTTCGCAAGAACCCGACAGACAAGCGCTTGGGGGGTGGGGCATCAAACACCTGCCGCCAGACTTCAAGGCAAGTTGCACGGTCGGCCAAGGGGTCGTCTTGAACAATGTCCGCCCCGATTTGTGGCGCTGCGTTCATGAATGGATCTCTACTTTTGACTGTACTGTGAGGGTGTAAACCGCCTCATCGCCCTTCACAGATCTCGCGGTCTCTATTGCCAATCCCTGTTTGCGCAGCCCTGACAGCGCGGCCCGCACCGTGTGTTTCTGCCAGCTCAGCGCCTTACACAGAACGGACACCCCTGGGCCATTTGGTTTGGACAACAGCGCAATAAGTCGGTCCTTTTTGGTTTTATTCTGCTTCCTTTGAGCAAGCGTCGCAGGCAGTTTTGCACCCCCCTTGAGCGCTAGGTCTTGTGCAACTTGATCCATGAATATCTCCGCTTCGGTTCCGGAGCAGGCCAATTCCGCCCCTAGTACTGAGAAGAGCCCGGCGTCCGGGCGGCAACGGCGACACCTTAAAAATGCGTCGGCGCCGTGCCAGTGACGCTTCCCGTGAGGATGAAGTCCAGTGGAAAGAACGAGACCGCCAAGAAGCCAATACACCATGCAGGTTAAATCACGACTTCAACCAAGACTGCCGTCAAAAACTCACGGATGGAATGCACGTGCACTTTGGCAAGACTACGAGGGTGAAGAGAGGCAAAACGAAGAACGACAGGGTCTGACATGTAGGCACCAAGCGAGCTTTGAGACCCATTGGAAAGTCCCAAAAACAACGAAAGCCACCCGAAGGTGGCTTGTTTGGCAGTATAGGTTGCGGGAGCTCGGTTTGGACACTATTTCACAGGCTTGAACAAAATTCAGATTAAACGATAATATGGGGAGCAGGTCAGCTACTACTATTTGGAATCGTTAAAAGCACAGCAACAAGCGCACAACAAAATGGCTTAGAAAACGGAAATATAAGGGCGAGAACTCAGCCGTCAGGAACAGGACGAGGTTAAAATCACTATAGAACTTTGGGAAGTAGGTGAGTGACAATGGAATTGCAATTTGAGAGAGTGGTTCCAAACGAACCTCAAATAGATATACTATATAAACTTTTGGAAACACGCATTCATTCCATAAGTCATCAGAGGATGCCTTCCTATTCAGAGCATAGTGAATTTGTCAAAAACCATCCGTACCGAGCGTGGTTTCTAGTGACCTGTGGGAATGTGAGAATTGGTTCTGTCTATCTTAATAATGACAATACCATAGGGTTAAACTTTCTAGACACTCAGATTAGCATGTACCTTTCTGAAATCATTCAAAGAGTAAAATCTGAGTTTTCCCCATTGCCGCCCCTAAAGTCAGTTCGAGCAAACCATTTTTCGATTAACGTACCTCCCACGAATAGAGAGCTAGTCTCGGAACTTGATCGCCAAGGGTATCCAGCAGTACAGATCACTTACAGAATTTGACGTATGCTTTCAATCAAAGTCGAACGAGCTTACCTGTTCTTGATGCAAGATTGGCAGGTATTTCATGAGTATCGCACCGTCTAGTGGGGCTGAATCTACTAACCTAAAAGACCAACACTCCTTACTGACTTCCAAAACTTTTCAGATTGTGATAGCCTCAAGGTCCTAGGGCCTGTGGACATTTAGGATTCCCTTTAGCCGGCTGATCTGATTCAGTCCCCCAAAGAGGGAGATTGAGATGAATAGAGATCGGTTTGTTTTGTCTGACGAGGTTTGGCTTAGGATTGAGCCGCTTCTTGTTGGAAAATCGGGTGACAGGGGCGTGACCGGAGCCAACAACCGCTTGTTTATGGAAGCCCTTCTTTGGCGCGTGCGCACGGGTTCTCCATGGCGCGATCTGCCGCGCAGTTTCGGGAACTGGAACAGCACTTTTCGCCGCTTCCGTCGATGGGCAGACGCTGGGATATTTGAGAGTCTTTTCAGATCGTTATCAGGCAACCCCGACTTTGAATACGCCATGATTGATGGCACAATCGTTTCGGTTCACCAGAAGGCAACGGGTGCAAAAGGGGGACTCTGCGTCAGGCGATTGGCCGCTCTCGCGGCGGGCTGACAGTAACCGTTGGTTTGACCCCACATTCCCCTTGGGTGGTTAATATGCGATTCCGTCCCTTCATAAATTTGGAGGGAGTTTCTCTATGGAAGCTACGAATGAGTTTCTCACAAGGATTCCACGCAGTTCAGACGGAAAGCGACGCTGGCCTCTTGAACTGAAGGCGCGGATTGTTGCGGAAACGTTGATTGAGGGCGCGACTGTAAATGGGGTGGCCAAGCGATATGGTTTGATACCCAGCAGCGTTTCAGATTGGCGACGTATGGCGCGGACGGGTAAACTTGTTTTACCCAACTTGGATGGGATGGATTTTGTGCCCGTGCAGATTGCAAACCCTAAGGCGCTTGAAGTGCTTCCAACACGACCCATCACTTTGACCAGCGTTGAGTTGCTCAAAGGTGGAGTAACGATCCGCTTGGCCGCCGATACGCCTGCGGCCCGCATCGCTGAGATCGCGGCTGCGCTGTGATCCATCCGTCGCATGGCGTGCAGATCTTTGTCGCGACCAAACCTGTCGACTTTCGTAAAGGCCATGACGGTTTGGCCGCGCTGGTGCAGAGCCATTTGCACAAGAAGCCCTTTGATGGCGCGGTCTATGTCTTCCGTGCTAAACGGGCGGATCGCCTCAAGATGATCTGGTGGGACGGAACCGGCCTGGTCATGGCGTACAAGCGGCTTGAGCAGAATGCGTTCAAATGGCCCGCCATCAAGGATGGCGTTTTGCGGCTTGATCCGGCTCAATTTGAGACGCTGTTTGCGGGGCTCGATTGGCGTCGCGTGACTGCATTGGAGACCCGCCCACCGGCTGCGGCAGAATGACTCGGGTGGTGCTTTAGGCGGGTAGTTTGGTGCGGTTTTTGGTATCAAACACCCATGACATCCGCCACTGATCTTCCTGACGATATCGATGCGCTCAAAGCACTTTTGGCGGCCGCCGAGGCCCATATCAGTGCGCAGAATACGACCCTTACCGAGCGTGACGGCATCATCCAACGCAAGGAAGACCGCATCATTCGCCTCGAGAAGCTGTTGACTGACTTCAAGCGGGCGCTCTACGGGGCGAAGTCCGAGAAAGGCGATCCGGATCAATATCACCTCGCGTTGGAGGACATCGAAACAGCCATGGCTGTCGTCCATGCTGAGGACGTAGCGATTGACCCGCCAAAGACAGCAGGCGCGACGAAGCCACCCAAAGGGCGTGGTGTGCTGCCAAAACATCTGCCGCGTGTTGAAGAGGTTTTTGCACCCGACAGCACGATCTGTGGCTGCGGCGCTGAGCGCCACATCATAGGTGAAGATGTCAGCGAACGCCTAGACATCGTGCCCGCGCAGTTCCGCGTCATTGTCACACGCCGCCCCAAATATGCCTGCCGTGACTGCGAGGCAGGCATTGTCCAAGCACCTGCCAAACCACGCCTGATCGAAGGCGGCATGCCGACTGAGGCCACCATTGCCAGTGTGATTGTGTCCAAATATGCCGATCATCTGCCATTGTATCGTCAGTCACAAATCTATGCACGGCAAGGCGTTGATATCGACCGATCAACACTGGCATTCTGGGTTGGGAAAGCCGCGCATGAACTGAAGCCTGTCCATGACGCTCTGCTGGCACACCTCAAGAGATCCACAAAACTGTTTATGGATGAGACGCCGGCGCCGGTGCTCGACCCTGGGCGAGGTAGAACCAAGAAAGGTTACTTCTGGGCGCTCGCCCGCGATGATCGCGCTTGGAATGGGCCAGAAGCACCCGGGGTGGCCTTTACTTATGCGCCAGGACGATCCGGCAAATACGCAACCGAGATTTTGCAGGGCTTTGGTGGCATCCTGCAAGTGGACGGTTATGCCGGATACAACCGCGTGCTTAATTTGCGGGACAATGCCCCGATCCAACTGGCGTATTGCTGGGCTCATGCACGACGCAAACTCTATGAGTTGACCCATAATAACGTGGCCCCCATCGCCGAGGAGGGTCTCAAACAGATCGCAGTCCTCTACCGGATCGAAGGCCAAGTCCGAGGTCAATCCGCTGAGGAACGCTTAGCGATGCGACAGCAAAAATCTGCGCCAAAAGTAGCGACCTTCAAAATATGGCTGGATCACACAAGAACGCAGGTCTCTGCCAAATCTCCAACTGGCGCAGCGCTCAAATACATCGCCAAATACTGGGATGGCCTGATCTTGTTCCTGACCGACGGTCGCATCGAGATGGACAGCAACGCCGTAGAACGCACAATCCGCCCCATCGCCCTGCAAAGAAAGAACGCGCTCTTCGCGGGTCACGACGCTGGCGCACAAAACTGGGCCATGCTCGCGTCGCTGATCGAGACCTGCAAACTGAACAAAATCGAACCGCACAGCTACCTGACCAGCGTCCTCACAGCCATAGTCAACGGACATAAGCAGAAGCACATCGAGCAGCTGCTACCGTGGAACTACGCCGCATAGGTGGGACCAAAGCAGCGCTTACGGCTGACAACCAAAATCATTGCACTGGTGGATGCTCTGGGAAATCTTGTGCGGTTTGTATTGCGCCCTGGCCAGGCGCATGATTTGCAAGGAGTGAAGCCTCTGATTGAAGGTGTATCTTTTGGTGCATTTCTTGGGGACAAAGCGTTTGACGCAAACTGGTTGCGCGAAGAATTGGAAAATCGGGGGGCGTTAGCCATCATTCCACCGAAATCCAATCGGAAAATACAGTATGACTATGACGAAGCCGCTTATTGCTGGCGACATCTGGTGGAAAACTATTTCGCCAAAATCAAGGAATTCCGTGGAATTGCAACTAGGTACGACAAAACAGACAGCAGTTACACCGCCAACCTAAACCTCGTCGCCGCACTGATCGCAACAAGGTAATTGTCCACAGGCACTAGTTAAATGCGGCGATTTCTGTTCGCCCTAAAAACTCTCTCTTCATCAATAATTAGTATTTAACGAGGGGAGCAATCTGAGTGTCCTTAAAACATCCCCAATGAAAACGAGGAAGCGCGCTTTGGTGGGGGATGTTCAGCTTTTGCAGGTAACAAACAGATGGTCTTCTATGACTTTCGCCGCACGATCCAGGTTGTGATCCAATGCCCCGAAACGAGTGCGAATTGTGTCGTAAACGGGATCATAGTCGGCGAGCGATCCGATAAACTTTTCGAACGTTTCTGCGTTTGAAATCTGTTGCAAGTTGGCGAATACGTCCACGTCTTCGGCAAATACGGCAGCGGGTTTTCCCGAATAGATGCAATCCAAAACAGTTGTAGATGTAGGTGAAATCATTGCGTCGCAAAGATCAATCACATCGTGAATGGACGCTTTGGCCAATGGGCCTGAATAGTAGTGAGAGAACATAACATTTGGGTGTTTTTTGGCCAACGCTTCATCATGCCCCCGGTGATTTTTACGCACTTTACCACGATGCGATCGGATAATGATACCAACCTTGGGATGTTTGGTAAGCATCTCATCCATTAAGTTGTAAAAATTGGCAATTTGGTCGCTCGAATAACGCCCTCCTCCCCATCGAAATGACTGGCAAACCAATAGTCGAGTGGGGTGCTTTAACACCCAGTCACTCACGTCCGGCCCCCACGTATTTATTGGGAGTACGTTTTTTTTCGTAAACCCAACAGCACGAACGCGCCCTGCACTTTCTGGAGCAAATAAATCTCTGTTATTTCCGAGAGGTTCCCACAACAATAGGCACTGGGAATAAAATGTCATGGGACTAATAGGCAAAGGCCCGTTGACACCCATCTGATAGGCACCATGTTGAAGAAAAATGCATTGTTGGCTCGTGTTGCGAATATGCGTGCCGCGCTGCTTGCGATTAGTAGGGTCCCAGTTTGGATCCGCAATTGTGAGTACCGCATCCGCAGCGTCGATGTCCTTTTTGTAGAACACCTTCATGCGCCATTTGGACGCCGCTTCGGGCATAAATCCTTCAGCCTGAAACGCACGGGTGAGGCGTTTTTCTTTACGTAGAAGCTTCGAATAAACGAGCGTTCGCACGCGCACCTTGCCCCGTTTATGAAGTCGCGCGAGAACCGGATATGTGCTTTCCACATCTGGCATACCATTGAGATAGGCCAAGAGGGTTGGTTTGTTTGTCATTTTGGAGACCAAATTCGGTTAGGGTTAACTTGTACTTGATTGACGTCGACAAAATTGATCATAGCTACAGCACCCAATATACTTAGTGAAACATACATACTGTCAAAAACGAATCTAGCGCGGGGGCACAGCCATACATTTCAGCTGTTCCTCAATACTTCATTTAGTCGCGAGTGAAGCCGCAAAGACGCTTCCTGGAGTTCTCCCAAGTGCTTTCGGGACGAAATGCGTTCCCAATGCACCCGTTGTTTCAGCGAAATTAGATGTAGAACTCGATCGCATATTATTTCCTTTTAAGGTACGGAACACTAGGTGTTTGATTACCTAATAAAATGGGTTTTAATTCCCGTGATTGCTGTTGTCCACAACTAGCCCGCCCTGACACTTATCAAGTTAAGCGACAAACCAAAGTGTTATTCTCAGACACTTTTTTGGATCACCGAGCTGCCGCCATAGAACACTCTAATTTGAGTCAAATTGCCGAGCCCTTTGATTTTCTTGACTTTGAAGTCAGCAGTGATCCTTCCCAAACATATTGCTGACTGCGTCATCAATTAACCAAGCGAGCCGACGTTGTGAATTTACAGTCAATAGAGTAATATAAATCCCAATTGGGACCGACTAGTATAGAACATTTTTTAATTTATCGGGCCGCGACGGAGAAGGGCTTGTATTGAAGTGCCTGCTAGAGCAAACAATCAAGCTCGACGATTGGCTAATAAAAAAGATAAAAGGGGCAGTTAATGCGTAAAGTTATAGAGAGTGTCTTCCTTGAAGTTTTCAAACGGGAAGCAGATGGCGATCCGCTGCCTGATATTACAGAGACCATGATCCTCCTTGATTCTGGGCTGGACAGTCTCGGGTTTGCTATTCTGGTAGTAGAATTAGAGGGACGGCTGGGCTTTGACCCGTTTTCTTTGTCGGAAGAAGCCTTTTACCCACAAACATTTGGCGAATTTATCGAGTTCTATGAAAAAAACAAACCTTAGACAGAAAATTCGGCACACAGCTTCATGGCAACCAAATCGGGTCGCATTAGCAACTCGAAATGGTGTGTTTAATTATGGTGAACTGTGTGATGTGTTTTGGCGTGGTTCGCGCGGTGACGTAATCGTGTGTTGCGAAAACATTGAAAACTTTGCGCGGGCGATGATCGCACTCGATGGTGCTGTCGAAGCTGTTTGTGCTCTCAATCCAGATTTGCCTCAAGGAGACATCAAGGTAATTTTAAGTAAGCGTGACTTCACTTGCGTTGTTACAGATTTACCGATTGCTTCTAGGAAAGTGTTTGATGACGCAGGGCTTGTCTGCCTGGATGTGAATGATCTCAAATCAGAGACCGGCAACCTTGATCGAGAGGCAGTCTCCACTGCTTGGCTTGTTCCGACATCTGGTACGACTTCTACGCCAAAGCTTGTCCTCCATTCATTGGTTACGCTTGCGCATACGGCGCTTAAATCATCAGAAGTAGTTGATGACCCACAGGTTTTGGCGTTGTTTTACGATGTAACCCGGTTCGCAGGTTATCAGGTATTCTTTCAGGCGTTACTTGGTGGTCATACTCTTGTGTTTCCAGGGTTGACTGGCCCCATGAATGCACGAGTATCGTTTTGTGCCGACGCAGGAGTTACTCACATTTCTGCAACGGCAACTCTCTGGCGCAAGATCCTAATGTGCCCTGCCAGCAAAAATCTGCCCCTTCAACAGATAACACTAGGTGGAGAAGCGGCAGATCAGCCTGTTTTAGACGCACTTCGCAAGGCATTTCCGGACGCACGCATCACTCATATTTACGCATCTACTGAAGCTGGTGTCGGAATGTCGGTCAGTGATGGTAAAGCGGGATTTCCATTCAAATTTTCCGAAAAGACGTTCAATGGAGTTAGAATTTCCTTGCGCGATTCACGGCTCTTTATTTGTTCAAATAGTGCAGCACACAGCTATGCTGGCGAAGGCCAAATTGTAAATGATGAAGGTTGGGTTGATACTGGAGACATAGTGCTAGTAGAGGGCGGCCGCTTTTACATAATTGGCCGGGAGAGCGGGGTTTTGAACGTTGGTGGCGACAAAGTAGTCCCAGAACAAGTGCGTCACGTTCTTCTAGAGCACGATCTTGTGTCCGACGCGGTCGTTTACGGCAAAAAAAACCCCTTTACGGGCACGTTGGTCGTGGCAGATGTGAAACTATTGGCCGGCACGGACAAAGAGTCCGCTAAGAGAGACTTGGAGTTTTTTCTTAAGAAAAAACTAAGTTCCGCTCAGCGTCCGCGTGTGCTGCGTTTCGTCGACGATATTGAGGTAAATCAAACTGGGAAAGTGGTGCATAAAAAATGATTGGTGACAAACAAGATACTGTGATCGTGACTGGCGCGGCAAAGGGGTTGGGGCTGGCAATCTCAAAAACTTTAATTGATGCTGGCTACCTCGTAGTGGGTATTGGTCGGACGATTTCGCCTGAATTTGACGCTTTCCCAAAGAGGGCGTCTCGTTTCATAGAATTCGATTTAATGAAGGTGAACGAGATCCAAGACCTAGTGAATAGAATTCTGGACCCCCTTGACGCACCACCCTATGGTCTTGTTAACAACGCTGGAACCGGGCTCGACGGATTGCTTGCCACCCAGCATTCTACTGATATTTCGCGGGTGCTGACGTTGAACCTCGAAGCGCCAATGACGCTTACAAAATATGTGGTTCGCCACATGTTGAAGGCGCGACGTGGGCGGATCGTAAATATTTCTTCAATAATAGCAAGGACCGGATTTAGTGGGTTGGCAGTTTACGGAGCATCAAAAGCTGGGATAGAAGGATTTACTAGATCTCTTTCTCGCGAAGTTGGACGCGCTGGTATCACTGTAAACTGTGTCGCACCTGGGTACATGCTGACCGACATGACGAAGGGATTATCGGGTTCTAAGCTGGAATCAATAATTCGGCGCGCTCCTTTGGGGCTGCCCGAAACGCAACATGCCGCGCACGCTGTTCGCTACCTTCTGGAGCCCTCCGCTGAAAAAACAACAGGTACTATTATTACTGTTGATGGTGGAGCTACTGCATGACAACTAATGATAAAAATGGCCAAAAAAGTATAACGCTAGAACGTTTTTCAGAAGCAAATGCAGAACTAGTATTGTCCTGGAGAAATGCTAAACATGTCCGTGCAAACTCTATTAGCGATGATCCCATAAGGCTGGAAGACCATGTTGCTTTTACAAAGAGTCTTCTGGAAAAACGTAGGAACTTTTTCATACTTCGGCTGGGGGACGAACCGCAGGGAGTGATAAATGTAAATGAATTGGGTGCTGGGGTGTCTCTTTGGGGATGCTATCTCGCCGGAAATAGAGCTCCGAGGCCCGGTATTTTCCCCATGATGTTGGGCATCTCTAGCGTTATTGCTTTCAAATGGTTGAATGCAACTGAGTTGCGAAGTGAAGTTGTTTCTTCAAACGTACCACCACAAAAGCTCAACGCATTTGTAGGCATTGAATTGGTGAATAGGAGTTTGGTGGTTCGTTCCTCTGGTGAGAAAATTGAGTTGCAATGCTACCGCACAACTCGTGACCAATGGGCGGATGTTCGAGGGAAACTTGAGCGCCTCATGCCGACGCAGTTACGTTATGCTTTCGAATTCTTTGCAGACAATCCGCAAGGTGCCATACAAGGTTATGATGAGGTCGGGGCCTTAAGGAAACCGAGGGCTTAGATTGGCGAATACTTGTCTTTTGCCGTCGGTGTGCCCGGCTTTCTTTTTGGATTTTCTAGGAAACTTTAAACGGAGCTCTGAATGGAGTTTCAGAAAAAACGACAAGTTTGGCCGGCAGAGCAGACCTAGGTACATTCCGCAGCGAATGTACTATTCGGGCGCTTGAAGATGAGAACGGCAAACTGAAGAAGCTGCTGGCGGAGCAGATGGCCCGAGGGTGTTTTTTTGGCGGCCTACGCCGCGAACCGCAGGGAAGCCGCCGAAGTCTCTTTGAATGGAAATGCGGTTGCGAGTGCAGTTTACGACAGACGACGATGAGTAGTCCAAATAGTTTTGAAACAACACGCCAAAATCGTGTTTTTAGCACGGTAAAAGCGTTGGTCAAATGTGGCATTTTAAGGTAATCTGGGATCAGATTTATAAGGGCAAGTGGGCGCAACTTTCTGCGCCTCAACCTAAAAACTGGTAGCGGGAGAGCTACCTATAATGACAGACTGTAGGTAGCTAAAGCTACCTCATCTGCCCCTAACGCCGGGGAGGCGCTCCATCACCTATCGGCAATTGCGCGGATCATGCCTTGGGGCCTGATCCTTGCTTTGGCACAACCTGATGGGTTGCGGTTTGTGCTGCAAGGAAGAACCTTGCCGAAATAACGGCCGCTAAACTGGCGTCAGCAGGCACCGATTTCTCCTCAGTTGGAGAACAGGCTCCCCCAAAACGCAGGGCATTTCAGGGGAGCAGGTCAATTATTATCAGGCTAACAAGGCAATTGCCTCGTGTGACTTTAGGGAAAATCGTGCGCTGTCGAAGCCCACGAAACGGTTCGCTTTAGCCAGATCGGGAAAAATTTCTTCCAGTTCATTGCGCTGACCCAAATCAAGACCCGGAATGCTACCATCTCCGGGCTGAAAGCTTTCAGTCCACGCACCGTCTGCGAGCACAATCTCGTGCATATCAAACATGATGTGTACATAGGTCACTTCCTCCAATTTCAAAGCCTCAATTCCAGGCTGCGAAACAAGGTGATTGGCCTTAACTATTACTTCGCCCGAGCCAAACAAAAGCTCTGCCCGGGCACCGGTCATCAACATCCGGTGTTGACGCGATACCATCATATCGCGATCTGGACAGTCTTCACCAAGACTGCCTCGGGGGATTGAAATCGGTTGTAGTGATTCATTTTCTGCTAACAACGAGCCCGTAACCTGCTTGCTACCAATCCAGACAATCGGCTTCAAACCATTGTCGCGGGTCAAAACATGGTCGCCTACCTCTAGTGTTTCGACTAGACGCATGCCCGCTGAGGTGCGTATCATAGTGCCCGGTGTAAAACAGGGTACAACAGGATCGCAGAGGTCTTCGTCAGGCTCGAGAATAGTCACAGTGGGAGGCAGAGTTGAGCCATACACCACATGCTCAATATTAGTGAAAGACAGAGTTTCGCCGGGTGTATCCAGAAATTCAACCGTTCCGTTTTCAGGATTCAAGCTGTCATATGTTATATTGTAGTGGTCGCTGGTCAGCTCCAAATTGAGTGTGTCGCTGTCAGACCCGCCTTCGCCGCCATCGATAGTATCGCCCGCATTTCCGTAGATAAAGTCAGACCCACCACCCGCATGAACGATATCTTGTCCGGTGCCAGTGTTGATAATGTCATCGCCACTCCCCGTGGTAATCGCGTCATTACCGTTGCCGGAAGTGATGTCGAAGATTTCAATACCAGAAAATGTGGCTGCACCCATCCCAGAAAGGTTGCCAGCGTATCCAGTGCCAAAGACGCCTGCAAGGGGGCCGGTGACTATGGCACCTGTCGCGGCTGAATAGTCGGCGATCAGCGTGTCGCTCCCAGTCCCGCCCGAAACAACGTCTGCACCACCTGTAATTAGAATAGAATCATTACCGCCAGTTGTGGTGATCGTATCTATACCTCCACCCGTGACGATGGTGTCATTTCCGTCACCGCTTGTGATAGTATTTGCTCCATCGCCGGCATCAATATAGTTACCGCCACTGCCCACCGTGATGGTATCAATATCTTTGCCGCCAAAGATAATGTTATGGCCAGAACCTGCGGTTATTGTGTTGGCGCCGTCACCCGCATTGATTACGTTGTCACCGCTGGAGACCGTGATTGTATCAATATCGTCACCGGCGCAAATCACATTGTTGCCCGAGGTGGCGACGGTCGTGCTGGCACCATCGCCGGTTTTAATAATGTTATTCCCAGACGTGACCGTAATAATATCGATGCCGTCGCCGGTCACGATCAGCTTGTCGCCACCTAGGCCAATAATTGTATTGGCCCCATCACCCGCGAAGATTGTATCGTTCCCAGACCCTACATTGATGGTATCAATACCGTCACCAGTGATAACTTCATTGTTACCTTCTCCGGCGACAATAGTGTTGGCCGCAATACCACTTGCGATAATAGTATCATCGCCACCGGCTGTGGTGATCGTGTTAACCCCTGTACCCGCCAGAATCGTATAGTGTTCAAAACCTGCGCCTGTGATCCCTACGGATCCGACACCAGCCCCAATAAAACCCGTGGCCGATGTGCCAATCGTTGTTCCTGACCCAGCGCTATAATCGACGATAAGCCGATCAACGCCAAGCCCGCCGTCTACAATATCAATTCCACCGGAGGCGGTGATTACATTATCCCCGGTGTTTCCCGTGATCAGCCCACTTGAGTCACTATCCATCACATCTATTGGCGCATCGCCACCAAGTGTCACTCCGGAAACATCGGGCGCAAGATGCAACTCGATGCCTGATGAATTGATGTCGCCTTCAATCGTTATGTCTTCTTTCGAGACAGTCGCCGTCTCGTCGCTGTAGCCTGCGCCTAAGGAGATCGTATCGCCGGGCGAAGCGTCCACCATCGCGGCTGCAATTGTCGGATAGGAAAAACCTGGGCCTACTGTCAGAATCGTCATCGAAACTCCTTTTCTCCGGCAATGAGAGGGGTGTTTCACCTCTTGCCATTCGCACATTAAAACGTTGTTTTTACGTAAAGTTAGTTCCAGAAACTCAGGCGGAATTGCCAAATTTCTGGTTGCCATCCGAGATGTGTCTGTCAGGGAGTTTTAAGGCCGTGGTTTGTGTGGTGAATTGCTCAGATAAAAAGCTAAACACACAGGGTCGGCTTTCAATTGGGTTCATATGCCCAAAGACGATGTGCAAGAGTTGGGCGGCAAAAATATCGATGCCGAGTCTGTAAACAGTAACTTCTCGACGGATAGCACAGGCTTTGAGCTTTAGCACTCGCTTAAGTTGTGGCAGACCAACTTCATCAATTTTAAGACTATCGGTTGGTGTTTCATCTGGTGTTGGCGGAGGAGATACCCGTCAATTCAATCGGGTACAGATGATCGCAGATCGCGCTTCGTCGCAGTCGTTAAAATCGATGGAGGTTAGAAATTGTGTACAGCGCAGCGTCGCTGAAACTGCCCATCCACCAAGATCAATCTATAGTCTGAAAATACTGGTGGAATGCACAGTAGGATCACTGGATCTGAAATTAGTTTTGTCCAGCAATGATCTGAATGCTGGCAAAGCTGCCCTTGTTGCATGCCGCAGCGAAGGTCCGAATTTTTCCCGCCCCGCGCAGGCCTTTAAGCGCACCGTCACACCACCTGCCTCGTTTTCGCATCAAAAGATGCACCATAGCTTATCCTAACGCTGTCAATCGCAGAGTAAAAAGGGTCCAGATCGCGGCGTAAAACTGGTCCACTGACTTCTCGTTTGTCGTGCGCTTTGGTGCGCGTGCTCCCCATTTAGCTAACGCGTGCCAAAGCGCATGTTGGCCCTTGGGCCGACATTGTTCTGATCTTGATGTGTTTTGGTTATTGGCGGCTCTTACGGCTATGTTTGAGCCGGTAACTCTCGCCATTCATCTCCAGGATATGGACGTGATGGGTCAAACGATCCAGCAAAGCGCCTGTGAGCCGTTCGGAACCAAAGACTTCGGTCCACTCATCGAAAGGCAGGTTCGAGGTGATTATAATTGAGCCGCGTTCGTAGCACTGGGATATCACCTCGAAGAGGAGTTCCGCACCAGATTTGCTGAGGGGCACAAATCCCAATTCATCAATGATCAACAGGTTCTGGCTCGTCAGGTGCTTTTGAAGCCGCTGCAATCTCCGCTCATCCTGCGCTTCAATCAGATCATGGACCAGGGCTGCCGCCGTCGTGAAGCGCACTTTCAACCCTCTTTGGCATGCCGCCAACCCAAGCCCCAAAGCAATGTGCGTCTTACCGGTTCCCGATGGGCCGAGGGCGATGATATTTTCTCTGCGATCTATATAATCACATCGTGCGAGGTCCATTGTCAGCGGTTTGTTCAAGCTGGGCATAATCTTGAAGTCAAAGCTATCCAGGCTTTTGGTGCTTGGGAACTTCGCCGCTTTGATCCGCCGTTCGATCATCCGGCGCTCCCGATCTATCAGTTCCATCTCGCACAGGCGCGCCAAATATTGAATGTGATCCTTATTCTCGGCAGCACATATCTGGGCTTGTTTTGCGTACTCCCCTTGGAACGTTGGCAAGCGTAACTTCTTGAGGTGATGTTGCAGAAGGATTTGGGGGGCTTGGGTCATGCCGCGGTCCCTCCCATCAGGCTCATGTAGCTGGCCGGACGTGTTGTTCCAACGTTTGCCTTTGGCAGATAAGGATAGAAGTCCAAATCCAAGCGCGGTGGGCGCTTCTCAACTCGGCACAACACAAGGTGTTTTACAGCGTCATAGCCAATCGCGCCCAGATCAATGGCATGCTGGATCGCACCCTGCACAACATCCATCTCAAAGGTTTCCAAAAGGCGCAGGACTTGAACATATTCCCGCTTGCCCGGCTTACCCATTCTGGCTTCGAGCAGTCGGTGCAAGGTAGCGAAGACATCCGGTAGATCCCAGCCCTGCAAAGGGGCGGCTTGATCCAAAGCCCCCACCTTCTGCTCAATCAAAGGCAGGAAGTGGAGCGGGTCAAAGATCATGTCCGCTTTGGCGTAAGACCGCTGATGCCGTGCTATCACCTCATTGCCGCAGCCAATAATGACCTCATGCACAAAGCCACGCACGTGGACGTCGTGATGGGCATAGGCCACGGGCACAGAGTAATCATTGCTACGGTAGCGCACCATTGAGATTGATGTGGCCCGCGTGCTGACATGGTCGCAGGCCTCATACTCTGCGACAGGCAACCCCATCAGGGCATCAAGATCGGATATCAAACGCTGGCCAATAGTCTGGCTGTGTCCGCGCAATTTGTCACTCTGGCGTTCCAAACACCTCTGTTCCAAGTGCGCATTCAGATCATCAAAACTGTCGTAACGTGGCGCAGGCACCATGAAGTTGCGTCGAGTGTATCCGACCATGCCCTCAACGTTGCCTTTGTCGTTCCCCCGCGCAGGCCGACCAAACTTGTCATCAAACAGATAATGCGATTGCAGTTCTGTAAACCGGCGTGTGCGAACACGTGTTCTGTCCCCTAAAATACGCGCAACAGCGATCTTGGTGTTGTCATAGAGAATGGATTGGGGGATGCCGCCGAAGAACGCAAAGGCAGACACGTGGCCGTCGCAAAACGCTTCTGTCGTCTCCGCAGGGTAGCCCTTCACAAACACTGCGTCCGAATGCGGTAGGCTCATCACGAAGAAGTGGATCTTACATTCGACGCCGCCAATCACGCCAAGGGTCTCACCAAAATCAACCTGCGCGTGGCCGGGCCGATGCGACAACGGCACAAACACCTCTTTCGTGCGCCGCTTTTGCTCGCGTACGTAATACGTCACAGTCGTCAAGCTGCCAGTATATCCATGCTCGGCTCTCAGGCGTTCATAGATGCGCTTTGCTGTATGGCGTTGTTTTTTGATCAGGGTTTTATCAGTCCGAAGTATCTCGTCGATGATGCCAACATAATCATCAAGCGTGGGGCGACGTGGCGCTTCTGAACGACGATAACCAGGAGGGAGTTCATGACGTAGCATCTTCGCTATCGTCTTACGGTCCTTGTTGAAATAACGCGCCGCTTCACGAGCAGACATGCCGTCCTTCAAACAAGCACGGCGCACACGACTATAAATATCCACAGAATACATCTCCCGCCCTCCGAATAAACGAAGGACACAAACTGGCGGAATTTTACTCCGCTACAACTGCGATATGTCGAAGCTGTTTCTGTGGCCCAGTATTGCAGTGCGTTTTACATGAATCACAAAACTGAACTCAACGGAATCCTATCGATTCAATATTTAAGCTCGACGCTTTAGCTGCACTGTCCTCTGATCAAGTGTAGCCAACACTTGCGACATAGTATCGACCTGATCGTCGTACTTGCCGTTCGGAAACTCGGCCACCTCGCTCAGAAAGGCCTCAAGGTAAAGTGCTGATTTCGGAAGGCGCACCTGCCCTGCCTCAATCTTTGCATTCTGCAGTGACATCCTCGTTACCTTGTCGTCCTTTACGGACAAAGCCTGGACGTCGTTCAGACCGTCGCGCAGCAAATCATTTCCCAAAGCGATCCCCACTCCGGCTTTTTCAACCACAATCAGATTTGGTTTCCACTTTCGCCGAAGATCGCGGGCCTCTCTCAGCATGTCTGGGTAATGATACTGGGCACGCCGCACATCCAGAAGGTCAACATGATCGTTGATCAGGCCCCATGTTGTACAGACGGCGAAATCATTGTTAATGCCTGGTACGGCAGCCGTATCCCAGCTTTGTACAACCGCCTCGTACAGAATGGCCCCGGGCACACCGTCATAATCCCCGAACCATTCCCGTTTAATTAGATTGCCACCGGGTAGCGTGGGAGACTGCTGGTACTGAGCTTCAAAGGATGCTGAACCGATCTCATATCGGATTCGATCCATCTCGGCTTCGCCAATACGCTCGGGATGTAGCAATTCGCCAATCCCCCGGTGCCATGTGGCATTGTCGCCTAACGGTAAAGCCTGCGGTTCAACGGCAAAAGCTGGCAGATTGAAGACCTCCCAATTACCTGTCGCAGACAGGCGGCCGACGAGGTCATCCACATGTAAACGCTGGGCGACGACTATTATAGCACCTGACTTTGGGTCATTCAGACGACTGGCTAGCGTGTTGTTAAACCAGTTGTGGCAGCTGTCTCGTTTGACTTGGGAATGCGCATCCTCCGCTTTCATCGGATCGTCGACGATGAGAATGTTGCCCCCCTTCCCTGTCAACGTCCCGCCAACTGATGTGGCTATCCGGCGGCCCTTCTTGAGGGTGTGGAACTCGTCAACAGCACTCTTTGAAGGATCCAACTGCGTCCAGGGGAATGTCGCACGATAGAATTGAGCCCTCATGAGTTGTCGGGTTTGTCTACCGAAGTCCTCAGCAAGTCCCGCGCTGTAACTGGCACAAACAATCTTCTTTGTGGGCTCGCGGCCAAGCAACCAGGCTGGAAAGGCGACACTTGCGATCTGAGACTTCAAATGGCGCGGCGGCAACGTAATGATTACCCGCCGCAACTCACCAGCAGCCACTCGCTCCAGAACATGGCAGAGCGCCCGGATGTAGTACCCCGCAACAAATGTGTCGCCGGGGTTTAACTCCGTAAAGCCTCGCTGCACGAACGCATGGAGATTGTTGGCGTAGACCCTTCGCATGAGATCACTATTCATTTCCATCTGACACCTCCACCTTGAGGGCAACGAGCTCAGCCTGCCAGTTTCCGGCATCAATCATGACGGCGATATCTGCATCGGTGAATTCTGGAGCGTCAGTGTTTCCTGCCAATTCGCTTGCAGCCTGAAGCATTGAGGTCAGCAGTCGTGCCGCACCAACATCACCTTTAGATGCACTATTGAACATGGCCGAGACCACAACATCCATTTTAGCCATCTTTTTCTCGGAACCGTTTTCAATGACCGTTACCTTCTTGCTGGCGTGTTTTGCGATCATCTTGTGGAGGTTGCCCGGGCCCTTTGAGCGCCCTTTTGGGTTGCCAGAATTTCCAGGTTGGAACTGGTGCTTTTGAGGTGGTTTTCCGTACCCAACCTCATATGCGCCTGCGGTCTTAGGTTCTTTTTTCATCAGAAGTCCTCCTTTGATTCCATAGAGAGAGATGCCGACGTCCCGCCGAGTTCATCGTAAAGTGGATCTGTTCCCTTCGACCGCTCGGCTTTCATTTCGGCAAACGTCAGTCCAGTCTTGTCGTGGACGGCATCCAGCCCAGTCAGGGCTTCCCAGCGCCCGATGGCGACATCGACATAGATTGGCGAAATCTCCACACCAAAGCATATCCGGTGTGCGACTTCTGCGGCCAACACCGTTGTCCCAGAGCCCAAGAAAGGATCAAGAATGATGTCACCGATGGCCGTCACATCCAGAATGGCATCTCTGACCAGGTTGATAGGCTTTACTGTCGGATGAAGCTTGAAGTCGTCGATACCCGACGTCTTACCGCCAGTAGCACCTGCATACCGCCAAACATTGCTCCTGTTGCGACCGAACTTGCCCAGTTGAATGTTGTTCATATGGCCAGCCCCAGCTTTTCGGACAACAAGGACAAACTCATGCTGGCTGCGATAGAAGGACCCCATTCCAGGCTTGTCTTTTGCCCAAACGCAAATATTCAACAGCTCAAGACCAAGATCGTCGATCACGGATGTCAGGTCAGCTAAATGCCTCCAGTCCATACAAATAAATAGAACGCCACCTTTCTTCAGCGTGGTTGCCATGGCTCCAATGGTCTGGTTTAAGAAGATACCAAACTCCTTCTTCGACATCTCTCCGGAGGCTTCGGCAAACTCCTCAAACTTACCTGACCCGATGCACACATGGCCATTCACTGCCACATTGTATGGAGGGTCTGTAAAAATTGCCGAGACGTTTTCCCCCGAACCCAAATTGGCCAGCCCCTCGGGATGCCGCGCATTGCCACATAGAATGCGATGCCCGTTCAACCGCCAGAGATCACCAGGTCGGGTCACAGCATCCGCATCAATTGCGGGTAGCTCGCCGGGTTGATCAGCAGGATGTCCGGCCACGCCATCAGCAGAAGTGTCATTCAGAACGATAATCTGATCAATTTCGCCGACTTCAAAACCAGTGTAGGAAAGGTCATTCTCGAATTCGAGCAAGTACGAAAATTCTGCTCGCAAAGCATTGTCATCCCATTCGCCAAGTTCTTGTGTTTTGTTGAGCGCGAGCCGCAGGGCACGGATTTCTACTTCGGTCAAATCGGAGGCGATGATGCAAGGGATGGTTTTGATACCGAGTTGTACTGCAGCCTCAATCAAAGCATGCCCGTCGATAAGCTCGAATTCAGCGGTCAAAAGAACAGGCTTTCTGACACCAAATTTCGCAATCGTGGATTTTAGTTTCCGGGTTTTATTTTTGCTTACATTGCGAACCCGATGATCGGATTTTTTGATGTCGGAAACACGCACATATTCGATCTTCAAGTTGGGCAAAAGATCGTTGCGTTTTGCCTGAAGCCCACCCGATGTTGCCGTGAACTCGGAAGTCACCTCAGTATCACACAAGAGGTTCTTCGGTTTTTCAGTAGGTTCTATTTTAGGATGATTTAGAAATTTAATGCCCATTCTGGACCCCTTTTCTGATTAACATTTCCGCAGGGGCGATTGGGAGCAGACAAGCGTCTTTCGTGGCCAAGCGGAATTTGCTTAAGCGACGATGACCTCCTGTCACGTCGGTCCATCTAAGTGGATGAACGATGACCATCTAGTCGCAAATCTACAGACGGCCGTCAAGGTAAAAATACCACATATGGTTGACAGACGCGCCTCAGGGCGACATGTAGTGCTCTCGTAGCAAAATACATGGTGAGATTAAGGGCAGTTATGAGCGCGCAATCAAACATCGGCGAAAACTGAAATTAAATAGAAATGCGCATTTTTTCCCTGATAACGGCAAGACCTCTCGCTGTTCGAGGCAAAATTTTCCCTGTTAACTTTTTAGGGAATTTATTCTTAACATATTGATATTTCGTCGCAATCAGCCTGAATTTCACGCGGATTGGCCCATTTTCGCGCATTTTCCCTGTTAATTTCCCTGTTACCAGGGAATTTGTGGCGAGACTGGTTCGCTCAGGACTGGCTCCACAGCCAATACTTTCATATTGCCAATGGAGCATAAGCGTGCAAATTTTGCCGCTTTCGTGCAAATCCTTGTCAAGATGTATTTGTAGAGCTTCATCTTCTATTTTGGCATTCCGAATATATTGATATCTGCTTTCGGCCCAATCCGGACCTCTATGCGCCGCGCAGCTAACGGCAGGAAAGAGCCCATAGTCACCGTTGCTTCTTTGCTTTTTCCTCGCATGCGAAGGCTTGCAACACGATACCCCGCTTTTCATTTGTGTATTTCCGCAAAGAATCTAAAATGAACGGAATTCAGGGAGGCGTTTGTGAAAATCCTAATCTTAGTCTCAATTCTGGCCGCAATTGGTTTTGCTGCCAATGCAGAAGAACAACGCATCGAAATCAATAACGTCTACCCGCTTTCTCAAGAGAATTTTGACCTTGGCGATCATATCTTTCACCTTACGGACAACAAGGGCGGTTTTGAAGTTATTGAAGGTCCTTTGGAAGACGGAGTCACCCGATGCGTTGGTTCAGGCTTCGGATACCAAGATGGAACCAACTCTATAACTGGGATATGCGTTTTCGGAGAAGGTGAAGACACGTTCACAATGCGTTGGAAGGCTGGAGAGAAAGGCGCGGCAAACAACTGGGAAATCGTCACTGGCACGGGGCGCTATAATGGTATGACTGGCAAGGGCATTGCCACAACGGATATTGTTTCGGCGTACCAAGCTCTGCCATTGAGGCGGACTCACATTGTTGGAGTTGTGGAAGTTCCCAACTGAAAAAACATACAATCGAAGATTGTGATGGGTCAGACTTGTTCGCAAGACCATCGGCTCATGGCCATTCTCTCCGAAATGCAGCAGTTTATTTCGGCAAAGCGAGCAGCGAACGGCGGCAAGGTCCCGCCTGGCGATCATCGGTGCTGACCACAGCGAACGGCAGTTCTCCTCCCTTAGTGAAGATTGCTGCGCTTGAATATGGCTTCTGCTTCCCTCCAAAAGCGGAACTTGGTGGTAAATGCAACGCACCAGCAGCGCCAAGCTTAGCTGAAAGTGCGCTAGCGACCCTTTCCCTGCCGAGCATTGGAAACACATTCGCACCACGAACCCAATTGAAAGCACGTTTGCAACGGTTAGGCATCGCACTGTAAAAACCAAGGGGTGTCTGAGCCGGAAGACAGGTCTCGCAGTGGCGTTCAAGTTGATGATGTCAGCACAAACAATATGGCGCAAACTTGACGGGGCCAGATTCCTTCAATATGGGCTCGAAGCTCCCGCTAGCTGCATTTTGCGAAATAATTGGCAATTGGCCGCGAATGCCGGGTGGTTACCTATTTGCGGATATTTTTGTAATAGCAGGTGTACGCTCATCATTGGTTCGCCCAGAGATGAAGTTAATAACCGGCCGCTCTAAAGACTGGTCTATTCGGATTGGCGGACCGTCCAAAATGCGTTTTCCAGAGCTTGTGCCGCTTAGAATCTCCGGCATTGAAAGAATGCGCAGCCTTCTCAAATTATCTTACGGGAATAATTAGAAGGTGGCACCTTAGACGGGGACGACGACATCGCGCCCTGCGACCCGCTCAATGGACAAGTTTGTTCCGAACAGATCACTCAACATGCGCCCCGTCATTGTAAGTCCGCGTGGGCCTGAGGTGATAAGCTGCCCATCCTTTAAAGCGACGATGCGATCCGCGTAACGCGCAGCGATGCCAAGGTCGTGCAAGACAATAACAACGCTGCGCTGGCCTATACTTGGGCGGGTCAAAATATAAAGCCGATCCATTATGTCGCGAACATGACGTGGATCGAGGGCTGAGAGGGGTTCATCCAACAGCATCCACGGCGTTTCTTGCGCCCAAGCCATCGCAACAAACGCTCGTTGTCGCTGCCCACCTGATAGCGAATCAAGGCGTCGTTCAGCCAATTCCCCAAGATCAAACGATGCGATGGCTTCGGCAATTTTGTGGTGATCTTTCTCGCTGGGACGACCTTGATGATGCGCCCAGCGACCAAACCCAACCAAGTCGCGCACCGTAAGGCGCGCGGTGACATGTTCATTTTGTGCCAGCAGCGCCACGCGGTGGGCGCGTTCTGGCGCACGGGCGCGTGCCATGTTGAGGCCTTCTACCTCGACGGTTCCCATTTTTGGCGCAATCAGCCCTGCAATGGCATTCAGAAGCGTTGATTTTCCCGCGCCGTTCGGGCCGATCAAAGCGGTAATGCCGCCTTGGCCAAATTTAAGCGACACGTCCGTTAAAATCGTGCTGCCACCTTTTTGGACAGTGAGGTTTTCAATTTTAATCATGCCGTGGCCTCCGAAGCACAAGGAACAGAAAGAGTAAACCACCCGCGAACTCAACGATAACTGAGAGAGTGGACTGTAGCCCGAGGAGGCGCTCAAAGACAAATTGGCCAAGAACGAGGATCGTCGCCCCAATAATCGCCGCCCCTGGTAAAAGGCGTGCGTGACGCCATGTTGGTAGGACAGCGTGAGCCAAACTCGAAGCGAGCAAACCCAGAAAACTGATAGGCCCCACCAATGCGGTTGAGGTCGCGACCAAGAGCGCCACAACCGCGAGGGCAGCAAACACAACGCGATCGTAATCGAGGCCAAGGGGCAACGCCGTGCCGCGCCCCAAGGCGGCAAGGTCGAGCAGACGCGCAAGGCGCATTGCAGCTATAAAGCTTAGGATCAAAACACCTGAAGCGATGATGAGTTGAGTTTTGTCGACCGACCCGAAGGTCGCGAAACTGGCCTGCTGGACGATTGCGAATTCGGAAGGGTCAAGCAAGCGCTGCGCCAAACCTGCGAGGCCCCGCAACAATACGCCAATGATGACCCCCGTAAGCACGAGACGCAAAATATCGTCTGCGCCATTTCGTAGGAGCACGCCAAAGAGCGTCAGCGCCGCAGCGACCAGCACAAGCGTTTCCACGCCAAATTGGGCGAGCGTCGGGAGTGCAGCGAAGCCCGCACCGCCAAGCATCAAGACAAGCCCCGTTTGGATAAACACAAAGAGCGCATCAAAGCCAACAATACCCGGTGTCAGCATGCGGTTGGCGGCGATGGTTTGGAACAACACAGTTGCCGTGCCTATGGCAACCCCGACCACACAGAGGGCTGCAAGCTTGGTAAACCGTAAAGACAGGATAAACCCCGCAGGTTCGCGCAAGTTCCAAAACAGGAAAAGTGCAGAGGCCATAACGAGGACAAGCCCGAGAGAAATTAATCTGCGATCAGCCATGAGCGCGCCTTGGAGCGGCGTAAAGGAGCCAAAGGAAAATCCCCGCGCCAAGCACTGCAAATATTGTTCCTGCGGGCACTTCATACGGGTATCTGATCAACCGTCCAATGATGTCACAAGCAAGCACCATACAGCCACCAAGCCACGCCACCAACGGTAGGTTTCGCCGCAAATTGTCGCCGCGCCAGCGGGAGACCACGTTTGGCACAACCAAGCCGACGAACGGAATTGATCCGACGCTCACAACCACAACCGAGACGATCACCGAAACCAGCACCAACCCCGTCAGCAATGTTTGACGGTAATCCAACCCAAGGCTACGTGCGGTATCCTCGCCCAGACCGAGTATCGTGATGCGGTCAGCCGATAGCCACAAAAGCCCCGCAATGCCCGCGACCACCCAAAGCAATTCGTAACGCCCACGCAAAGCGCCAGAAAACTCGCCACTCTGCCATATGCCAATGTATTGAACCAAATCAGTTGTCCACGCGAGCCACAGCACCGCGGCCCCAATAATTCCGCCATAGATCAACCCGACCAGTGGCAAAAGTACCGGGTCTCGGCGTGGCACATTGCGGGCAAGCCACAAAAACCCGAGTGTGCCGATTAGCGCCGACATCGCGGCCACCGACATTTTGACCATTAAGGTGGCCCCCGGAGCCAATAAGGTAACGGCGAGCAACCCCAACATAGCGGATTCTGGTGTGCCGACGAGGCCTGGTTCAACCAATCGGTTCTGCACGCTCATTTGCACGACAACCCCTGCGAGCGCCAAGCCAGCCCCCGCAAGAAGAGCCGCGAATGTGCGCGGCAGTCGGCTCACGGCCAACACCATCGTCGCGTCGAGGTTGCCTGCAAAGAGATCAACCACCCCCACAAGGCAACTCGCCCCCACAAGGAGGGCGAGCGTCAGTATTGCAATAATCCAGAGTTTCACAGGCTTGTATTAGCTGGCGTCAGGCGCAAAGGCTGATGTGACCTCTGCGATTGTGCCCATCATCGATTGAATGCCTCCGCCTGAGAGGTAAAGACGCGCTGAATCCAGATAAACGATCTGCCCTGCTTTGCCAGCGTTGGTTCCCGCTACGAGTGGATTGTCGAGAGTCACAGCCGCAGCTTCACCATCTTGTCCGATGGCCGCACCACGATCTACGACGAAAATCCAGTCAGGATTTACATCTGCGACAAACTCAAACGAGACCGCTTCGCCGTGTGTCTCGGCAGTTAGATCTGGATATGCCTCGGGTAAACCAAGTGCAGTGTGCAACCAGCCAAACCGTGAATCGTCGCCATAGGCGGAAACTTTGCCGCCATTTGTGAGTAGGATGAGCACGTCCCCCTTGCCTTCCGCTGCAAGTTTCGACTTGGCAACGGCCGCATCCAAATCCGCAAGCAAGGTCGTCGCTTTCCCTTCAAGTCCAAATATTTCGCCATAAGCAACGACACGCGCTTCGGCTTGAGTAAAGAATTCATCACCCGAGATTGTCATGTCGATGGTGGGGGCGATTTGCGATAGCGGGGCAACTTGCGTTTGCGAACGCCCACCCGCGACGATTAAATCTGGAGCCATAACGGCCAAAGCTTCAAAATCTGGCTCAAACAATGTGCCGACGATCTTTGTGTTTGCGAAGGCCTCGGCCAAATATGCTGGAGGCGTAATATCAGGAACGCCCGCAACCTTAAGACCAAGCGCGGAAAGATCGTCGATCGCAGCAAGGTCAAGCGCGACAATGATTTTAGGCGCGGCTGGAACGGCCATGCGACCCGTCGCGGTTTCAACCTCAACGGTTTGTGCAAGCGCAAAGGTAGGTATAACAGCCAAAGCCAGCGTAGCGAGAGTGGTTTTCATGGTATTCCTTCTCATTTTCTTGGTGAGTTATGAATGACTCGACAAAGGCGACTCAATTTGTCAGATAATATCTCAGACAGAAATACTCAGGAATAAAAAAGATGCAAACACAATTTTCCGATGAAGGCCGCTTTCAAACTAAAAATGCAAGCAAGTATCTCCAACAACTGTGCAAACACTTCGCTCACAAGATCGATGTACAATTTGATGAGAATTCTGGGAAAGCTGCGTTGCCAGCGGGCCCTGCAACCTTGACTGCAACAGTTGACGAATTGGTCGTCACACTGAACGCTGAAAGCCCAGAAGGGTTGCAACGCGTTCGCGATGTCATCGACAGCCACCTCGAACGGTTTGCTTTCAGAGAAGAATTCAAGAAAATGAAATGGACTAAACTATAAAGCTAACTGCTTATGCGGAATGGTACGCTACCTGAAGTAAATGCCACACTGGTCTCAGAGCTTCTTAGCTATCATTGAATACCGAAAGCACGGGGATCCTCGACGGGCCGCAGACAAATGGCAGCGCACTCCAATTCATTTCAATTTGCCAGAATAGAAGAGTAGCCCCTAAAGGCAGTTTCATTTTTTCAAAATTTGAGCACTAATTTCAACAGGGCATGTGCAACAGAGAAGCGACCCAGAAACTTGGGGCTACAGACCGTGCTATGCAAGCTGACTGTGTGTCAGAATGCTGGCGGAAAGAAGTAGGAACAGGAGAGAATATCAGTTGGATAATTTTGCATATATTCTTGAGAATTGGGTTGGGACAAGAAAGCACAGATTTGGCAATGACTTCCAATGGTCAGTGGCCACGCGCGCCTGCTAAAGCACACCAAAGTTGCACCTTGCTTACGCCACCAGCTTGGCCAGCGCCAATTGGGTCGACATATGCGATACTTCGATCTTCTGTAATAAATATTTGAGATATGCCTTCTCACCCAGCCAAGCCAGAAAGCCCAGGTGCGCAAAACGGTGGCGGACACCAGAAAAAGGCATTTGTTGTGAACACTTTCGTTCATAGTGAAAAGTGATGTTTTATTTTGTGAAAGAATTAAAATGTTCGGTGACCATCCAGATAACGACGCAGAATCTTCATGGCTTGGCGCCTTTGATGCAAAAATGGGGAAACCCTCAAAATCCGAAGAGGCATTTCATGAGCGGGCGACCCAGGCCCTACCCTATCAGTAAATGTTGCGGCTGTGACGCGTTTTTCGGTAAAGTTTCTGAAGTCAGGACCTGATGGACAGATTTGAGTATTTTAATAACAGAGGATTTCTGCTTCATCTTATCAATTTGGAGTTCGAGATGGCGAAAAATGCTGTAGTGTCGAACGCAATCCTTGGATGTATGAGCGCGGAATGCTGCGGTGCCTCAGATGTTCCAGCCGCATTCTGCGATGCGACTGCCCGACCACTACAACTTTAATCCGCAAGCAACTAACGTAAAAGGAAGAACCATGATTACCAAGATAATTCTCGCCACCGCCCTGTCTCTGACTGGCGCTACAATAGCAACGGCGCAAGACGCCGATATGAGCTTTTTCATCACCAGCGCGAACCCCGGCAACGGCGCTGATCTCGGCGGTTTGGAAGGTGCGGATGCCTATTGCGGCACCCTTGCCGAAGCGGCCGGCGTTACTGGCAAGACATGGGCTGCCTATTTGTCCTCAAGCGCAGTAAACGCGCGAGACCGGATCGGAACCGGCCCATGGAGCAACGCTAAAGGCGTCGTTGTGGCGCAAAGCGTCGATGATCTGCACAGCGATAGCAACAACCTGACTAAGGACACCTCAATCACCGAGGCGGGCACCGTTATCAATGGGCGTGGCGATACTCCGAACCGCCATGATATTCTGACTGGTTCGGATATGGACGGCAATCTGGTTGGCAATGCCTGCGAAAACTGGACCACAAATGGCGAAGGCTCCGCTATGGTCGGGCACCACGATCGCACGGGTGGCGGCGATAATCCGACAGCATGGAACGCCGCGCACCCCTCACGCGGATGTGGCATGGAAGCGCTGCAGGGCACGGGCGGTGATGGCCTCTTTTATTGTTTTGCGACAAACTAATCAGTCACCCCGTAAACACTGACGGGCACGCGCCGCGTGCCTGTTTTTTTATTGCGACATCATCACACCTGGACACCGTTCCCCTTGGCTCAGCACCCTGGACTTTTCCGCCCCACGGTGGAGAAATTAGCGGGGGACGACTGTTTGGACGCGGTGCATCGGATATGAAAGGCGGTATAAGCAAACGTAAGGTCCTATTCACTGATAACTGCCAGTTTCAAAGCGTACTTGATACGCCACTTCAGGCACCATTGTTTCTATACAAATCCAAGCTTATGATCACGCCGTCACCAACTTTCGGGCATAGCTCAACGAATTATTCATAGTTAACGAGCTGTGCCTTGGATTTCATCAAGCCCGCATTGAACCCCTGCGTGAGCAGGATGAGTGCAAGAATATCTTAGTCTATTGTGGCCGATGGGGGCACTCCAAGTTCCCGACAACAATCGCATCATGCTCTCGGGATAGCTCGCGATAGTTAGTTGCAATGATCCAAGGTTCTTCAGGTTGATTATCGTAAGCGATGGGTCTTGTCGGAAAGATGTCAAAAAATTCAAGTCAATTTCTCTGGTTGACAGAGCTTAGCGTTTTGGACACCGCAGTGAGGAGTTCTTGACGGCTTACTGGTTTCATTAAGCGGATATCAGTGGGCTTAAGCCCATTGCCGTGCACCGTCGCCTCAGATGCATAACCTGACAAGAAGATACAGGGAAAATTGGGATCAATCAACCGAATGGCCTTAGCCAATGCCGGTCCTTGAAGGCTCCCTGGCATCACGATGTCTGTCAAAAGAAGGTCAAACCGAGGGTCCGCATTGAAAATTTCTAAAGCTTTGTCGCCTGTGGCTGCGGTCGTGACTGAGTAACCTGCATTCACCAAAATGCGTTTCAGAATGAGCAGAACTTCTATTTCATCCTCAGCAAGGAGAATTTCAGTTTGTTCGCTGGGGCTATGAAACTGCTTGTGCGGCTCTCTTTTGCTGGGAACTAAAGCCTGAGTTGAAGCCTTAAAGTAAAGTTTGAATGTTGTTCCGACACCAACCTCTGAATAAATGCGGATAGCACCTCCGGATTGTTTAATAAAACCATGTACCATCGAAAGTCCTAAGCCAGATCCACGGCCAACACCTTTGTCGGTGACGAAAGGCTCAAAAACATGTTCTAACTTTTCGGCAGGGATGCCGTGGCCGGTATCGCTAATTGCCAACATGACATAACGGCCCGGATCAATATCCTCACCCCACTCTAACAAATATTCTTCGCCAATCCGCATGTTTGCGGTTTCGATTGTCACCTTGCCACCTTCAGGCATCGCATCTCGGGCATTTAAGAGGATGTTGATAATCGAGGTCTCTATAGATGTTTCATCAACTTCAACATCCCATAGTCCAGCCTGCAAAGACGTCTCGATGTTTATCGTTTTGGGCAAGACGCGGGCGCACCAGGACATCGTGTTTTGCACGTTGTGATTCAGGTTAAGTCGCTTTGGTTCCAGATGTGCACGGCGCGAAAAACTAAGCAGGTTTCTGGTCAGGCCCGCGCCACGATTGGTCGCATCAATAGCTGTTTCGATAAGGTCTTTCCAATCTTCTTTGCGATCTATTTCAAGGCACAACTCCAGATTTCCAAGAATGATGGCAAGTAGGTTGTTGAAATCATGCGCCACACCGCCCGTTAGAGTGCCAACGGCTTCGATTCTCTGCGACTGGCGCAAGCGTGTTTCGGCAAGGCGCAGCTCGGTCAGGTCAATGCTTGTGCCGATATTTGCAATTACCTTGCCGCTTTCATCAATAACTGGCTCTACTATTTCGGAGATATACCTAATCCCATGATCCGGATGCAGAGCGCGGTATTCATAAACTTGGTCCTCGCCGTCATTTAGTCGAGCTATTGCGCTTTCGATGATGTGGCGATCATCGGCATGTATGTGGCTAAGATCTGGGCTGTGCCCCGAAGTTTTGATGATATATTCGTCCGGCATCAAACCAAAGTGTGCAGCGTATTGATCCGAGCAGAACGTACAAGTTCCAGTTGATTTTTCGTAAGAAAAGAGGCCGATACGCGCAATGCGGATCGCTGTTTTTAGCCGCGCTTCACTTTCAGCCACCATGGTGACCTGTCTGTTCTTTTCCACTATCTCTTCGGTCAGAGAAGTTTCAAGGGTCTTCTCTCTGTGACGCAGCGCTTGCATGCCGGTATCGCGTTGTTCTCGTAGTCGCCCAAGCAATGTGCCCAGGAGAGTGAATAACACCGACCCCAGGGCAACTTGCAACAAGCTTCCTGTCAAGGAAGCAGGTCCATATCCAACGAGGTATGAATTAAAGACAAAAAGTGACGCAATCAGTCCGGAAATCAACCCGGAACGTTGTCCGCCCATCGATCCAGCGATCACCACGCAGACTACGATGATGAGAAACGGAATAGGAATTGCCAACCCTGTGCGAAAGGAGACCTCGACCGAAAGCACGGCGAGAACTGTGGGCAAAACCCATGCCAACTTGATCATTTATGGTACACTCGCTGCAAACCGGATCATCAAAGCCATTACCTTTACCTCGAAGTTGAACGGAACCGGATAAATATTCTATGTTTGGAACGGCGTCTCGACAATTACGAGAGTTCGTTCGAGCAACCTGTCGTATTGCAGCCTAAATAGCAAATTAGGCGGTTTTGTAAGGGCGTATTTTGTTGAAAAACTCCGATATCGGGCGTTCGGGTCAAATTTGACAGAATTGTATTCTGGTTCTCTCAAATTCTTCCAATATTTCTTGGCATATCCTAATCAACGAAGAACAGCTTTCTGATTTTTAAAAGTTTGCAGACGCAGCAAAGAGTTTTTCCACAGAATCGGTGGGAACCGGACTTTCGCTGCAAACGCGAAATAGAAAGGGCAATTTGAAGAAAACGGACGCTCGGGGCTGCGACCCCGTTTTTTCGATGTCCAAATGCAGCGAACGGCAGGAACGAGCCTTTGACAAATGCCATCCCGCAGCATTTCGGATGAGCAGAAAATCCAGCCTATTGCAAACGGGCCAGAGTGGTTTGAGCCAACGAAGGCTGGCAGACGGTCTCTAAACTTGGTGAAGGTTGGTGAAACCGTCCGAAACCAAGCAAGTCGCTTATCGTCGAGAACTCCAAATTCAAAGCAGCAAAGACCTCTTTTTGAGTACTGCAGACCGCGACCTGCACTCCCGCCTGTTGCTCGGCAAGAGATTGATACATTCGCGCGAATCCAAATGCTAAATCACTCGGAGCATATACGACACATTTGGTCTTGCAGTCGGAATGCATTTCTGGTGCGTTAACCATGTGCAGAGCTGACCATATCTGTTTGAAATCGGCGTCCATGTCGGTGAAATTCGAGAAATCGCAAAGTTCGGGGCGGCCCTGCAGGTAGTTTTGATCCGCCAGATATGCAGGGAACATCTTTCGGAACTCTACCAATCGCACTCGTCCAGACCATTGCGCATAAGCAAGATTGAGATCCGTAGAGATCAAGTATTCGATAGGCAAAGAAATTTCTCCGATAAGGCTCAAACTGAGCTGTTTCATTATCCGACAGGTAAAATTTCTACTCTGTGAAAAGGATCACACTCCAGAACAGTTTTCGGTTTCAGGTCACAATTTTAGGAAGTCCTGACCCAAAAGGCAAGTGGGCTACTTGCGCTGCGTTTAGAAAATCGGCGTTAGTCACGTCTGTGAGAAGGTCCGCGCAGCGGCCGTTCGTCTTCCTAACTATTAAGAGCGGACCAATTCAAAGGGGGAGGCTCATTATCTTGTATCTCGTCCTATTGGTAAGGCAGAAACCCGGTATCGTTCCTTAGGGGCGCAGGTCAGGGGAAGTCGGAAGAAGTGATGTGGGCGCTTACGTCCCCCTATGGAGATTGGAGACCTTTGCTCTTGGCGTCTCACTAAAGGGAAAGGGCATACTCCATACGATCATGCTCGAAAGCTTGGGCACAGGCGTTAAGCTTGGTGCCAGTAATCCCATGTTTCCTTAGAGCTTCTCTCCATTCGTTCGAGAGGGTCTTGGACATTTCCCTTACAATTTGGAGGACTTCGGCTTCATCGTTCAGCCCGAAAAATGGTGCGGCATCTATGGCGTTCTCTACGGAGGGATCGAAGCCGTGGATGGGACTGATGCCTGTTTCGAGCTTTGGGTGTCGCTTTGGCTGTGGATTTACGTCGAACATGGGAGAAAGACGCCATTGGTTATTTCTGACGTAGAGGAGACCATGGTTTTTGAGATGGTCATCGGTGTTGGTGATCAGGATCCCAAACAGCATGCGGGTCCATAGCTCTCGCATGTCTTCTTCTGGATTGACGGATATTGTGCGCAGCGCGTCAGCGATTTCGGTGTAAAATCCTGATGTGGTGCCGGTGACCCCAAGTGCGGTGCGCGCGGAGATGTAGGGCACGCGGCCGGAGTTTCTGCGATCAAATCGTTTGATCAGCGCGACAGGGTGATCGCTTGCGGGAAGAGCCAGCTGAACTTCTGGGACGCGAATACCGACGCGGGACGCAAGCTTTAGCGTTGCGACCTCCATGCGCTCGACCGGCCATGTGTCGTCGACGGATGTGAATTTTACGATCCAGAGATCGTTCCCGTCAATGACGTTGGCTTTTGGGCGCGCGCCTCCAAGGGATCCCGCAGCGCCGGCCAGCTCGCGCACTTCTTGTTCGGCGCCGTGCGGGTCTCTTTCGAACCTGGCGGTAACGCGCCGCAGATCATCGATTTTAGTCAGGTGTGGAACGGGCGGCAGGTCGGATAGGAAGGGGTCCCCGTTGTGATCAAGGAAGCGCAGCGCGCCTTGCCGGGCGGTATCATCAGAGGCGACGAGGAAATCAAACTCTGTGGCGCCTTCGCCCAGGATCTTTCTGAGCAGTTTGCGCCCCCAACTATCCGGGGCGGTATCCGCAAAGGGGCCCGCAAGAATGTCGAGCTTACGACTTTCGCGACCTTGGGCTGAGTGGTGAAATTCAATCATATGTCTGGGCATGCTGGGGCAGAGGTCAAATCCAATAGGATTAACCAGCCATTCCTGATCATAGATGAATGTGGAATGAGATCTTCGGCCGTCGCTCTCAAAGATGAGGCGGCCGACGGGGATCATGCTGCTCCCCAATACAACTCTTGCCTCGGGCATCAGAAGCCGGTTCCTTCATCGTCCGTCTCGGAAGACGCTCGCGAGGCTGCCTTTGGGCCCCGGTGCGCGCCTCCAGAGTTTGAGCGTCCGGGAGTTATTTTTATGGAGGTAGCCGCTCGCCCGGCCACTATTTTTCTCAAGTGAGAGCCAGAGTTTTTGTATTTGTTTTTTATGCGCTCGGGCAGGCGCATGTGATCAAGGCTGAGACCAAGCTGATCTTGCGCGGGGTCAAGAATGTTTTCGAGACGATCAAGCTCGCCAAGAGCAAGGAGGGCCATTGCAAATGTTTCAAGGCGCACGCCGCCGTCTCCGCTCTCAAGTTTTTTGAGCGTTTTGTCAGAAACATCGATCCGTTTGCAGAAGTCTGCTACAGATAAGCGACGCTTCTTGCGCGCGGTCCTGATGTCTTCGCCAAGTTGGCGTAAGGTTGAATTGACTTGAATCGAGCTCATATTTCACACTAAAAACCGGACTATACTCCGATTTACACCCTGCATTTCGGAAATTACTCCGTAATATATAGATTTTTAGGCCAAAGAGTCAAATACATCAGCGTAAATCGGAGTATTGTTCTGAATTACCGCTATTAGCCGGAGAATACTCCGAAAAATGACGAAATTGCGGTCCTATGTGTTGTAGAAGGCAGGAGGATTATGGCCATCAGTTGATGCCGTTTGCGCGTTGTAATTCACGAATGTAGGCAACGATCATGATCACATTAGCACGTGTAATCCCGTCAACAGCAGGCATATCGCCAAAGGGCCAGCCCTATGCAAAAGTCTTATATTTTCGCTGCGTGCTCTCATAGAGTTCAGAATACTGCAGCAGCGAAGAAACCTTTGCCGCCATGCGGCGGGAAAACCGACCATTCCTGTGGGGCGTAAAGGGTTTCATTGGTTGAACTCAAAGGACACGGTCGATGAACGGTCACGCATTTGCTCTGTTCCACCTGCGGGAGGACAAAAGTGCTATTCCAATCAGGGTTGCCCCGCCCAATCCGGTGATCGTTTCCGGAATGTGAATCAGGGTCTGCGTGTACATGATGACCGCCAGAATTAGGATGGAATAGAACGCCCCATGCTCCAGATAGCGATATTGCGAAAGGGTGCCGCGTTCGACCAGCATGATCGTCATAGCGCGTACGTACATCGCCCCGATCCCGAGCCCGATTGCAATGATGAACAGGTTCTGGCTGAGTGCAAAGGCCCCGATGACACCATCAAACGAGAACGATGCATCGAGGACTTCGAGATAGAGAAACGCGCCAAGACCGCCTTGCGCCGCGGTTTTGGCCGCAGCACTTGTACGGTCCATAATAGCACCAATGGTATCGACCAGCAGAAATGTCAGCAGCCCGTAGAGACCCGAACGTAAGAAGGTGTTGGTCTCCTCGGTTGGGAGGAACGAAGCAAAGCCGATCAAGAGAACCAGAACCAGTGCCACTTCGACGCCCTTGATGGCGGCGGAGGATGCCATCCGCTTTTCGATCCAGTTAATCCAGTGGAGGTCTTTCTCTGAATCGCAAAAAAATCCGAGGGCGACCATCATCAGAAAGGTGCCTCCGAAGGCCGCGATAGACACATGCGCCCCTTGCATGATGAGGGCGTATTCTTCGGGTTGGGTGGCGGCGAGCCGGACAGCGGCCAGCGGTCCGATCTTGGCCGCAACTACTACGATCAGAAGCGGGAAGACGATACGCATCCCAAAGACCGCGATCACAATGCCCCAGGTCAGAAACCGCTTGCGCCAGATCGGCGTCATGGTTCTTAGTTTGTTGGCGTTCACGATGGCGTTGTCGAAGGACAGCGAAATTTCCAGCACCGCAAGGATGGCGCATACCAGAAAATAGCTCACAAGCCCGGACAGCGTGCCCTCTGCCCGCCACCCCAAGAGTGCCCCCACCAAAAGCCCCAAGGCCGTGATGACAAAGGGCCAGAACAGATAAGACAAGGTCGATCGTTGAACGCTGGAGGTCATACAGATTGCTTAATCCTGTGCGAGGGTGACATCAAAATTGACGTGTAGGAACCGCTCCTGCACTTTACCGGAAAGGGCCATGCCATCGGGGAATTCATCAGCACGTTTTTCCACATATCGCATCACCAGATCGTCGCGCACGCCAAAGACGGTGTCTTGGTCCAGGTATGGATCATCCTCTGGGAAAACCTCTGTCACGAGAGTTCGAAACCCTTCGGCTTTTACGATGTAATGCAGGTGTGAGGGCCGCCAAGGGTGCCTGCCGCATGCGTTCAATATCGCCCCGACGGGGCCGTCGGATGGCACCGTGTATTCAGCCGGTTTTGCCGTCGTGAACGCATAGCGCCCATCAGCACCGACTTTCATTACCCCATGAAACGAGAAGGTATCCTGATCGTCGTCCTGACTGGCGTAAAGCCCATTGGGTGCGGTTTGCCAAATATCGATCTCTGCGTTCGGGATCGGGTTACCGTCCGTGTCGCGAATGACACCCTCAGCGAGCAGGATCGGCCCCCCGAAATCGTGTTTCATATCGCCACCGACGGCCAAAGGGGGCGCACCGGAGACGTGAAACGGCCCCAGTACCGACGATGATGTTGATGCCGGATCAGAGTGCAACATATCAACAAGCGACGATAGGCCCAGCACATCGGAAGCCAGAACGAATT
Organism: Falsihalocynthiibacter arcticus; assembly: GCF_000812665.2. Taxonomy (GTDB): domain Bacteria; phylum Pseudomonadota; class Alphaproteobacteria; order Rhodobacterales; family Rhodobacteraceae; genus Falsihalocynthiibacter; species Falsihalocynthiibacter arcticus. The sequence goes on along the minus strand of NZ_CP014327.1, from coordinate 2,402,341 downwards.
CGTGTCGGTCTTCGGTTTCGATGGCTGCGCAGCCTTCAAGGAAGGCAATGCCCTGACGCCATTCTTCATGTGTCAGGTTCTTCTCGCGGGCAAAGTCGTGCATGTGTTCAACCAACCCTTCCAGCAATTCGCGCGTGCGGGGCGGCATGTCGGCCGCCATATAACTTTTGAAAACATCGGTGATATTGTCTTTGGTCACGTTACGCATTTGGGTCTCCTTGGGCGATGAGATCGGCGGGTTTAGTCGTCGTCGACCATCGCCAGTTCACGGGTTTTACGGAATGAGGGTAGTAGGACCAAGGCAAGGGCAATGGCCGCCAAAATAAGGAGCCCTGCACTAATCGGTTCGCGCAGAAACACGGTGGGATCGCCGCGCCCGATCAATAAGGCGCGCTGCATGTGGCCCTCCATCATCGGCCCCAGAATGAAACCGAGGATCATTGGAGCGGCCTCACATTCCAGTTTGCGCAGGACGTAGCCGAACATCCCGAAACCAGCCATTGTCACCACCGCTATGGGGCTGTTGCTGATGCTGTAGACACCAATACAGGCAAAAATGATGACGGTTGGGAATAGGTACTTGTAAGGAATAGAAACCAGTTTCACCCAAAGCCCGACAAGCGGCAGGTTCAGCACCAGCAGCATCAGGTTGCCGACCCACATGGACGCAATAACGCCCCAGAACAGTTCGGGGTGTTGGGTGATGACGGCAGGACCGGGTTCGATACCCTGAATGACCAGCGCGCTGATCATCAGAGCCATAACCGGATTGGATGGAATGCCAAGGGTGAGCATGGGAATGAATGATGTCTGCGCACCGGCGTTGTTTGCCGCTTCGGGGGCGGCGACGCCCTCGATGGCGCCCTTGCCGAATTTTTCGGGTGTTGATGACAGCTTCTTTTCCAGCGCATAGGCCGAGAACGACGCCAGGAGCGCACCGCCTCCCGGCAAGACACCCAGCAGTGATCCCAAGAGCGTGCCGCGCACCATGGGGGCGAAGATGGATTTCAGGTCATCGCGGGTCGGCATCAGGCTGGTCACTTTTGACACCTGCATGGAACCACCCATTGGCCCTTCGAGATTGCGGATGATTTCACCCAATCCAAACAGCCCCATCGCGATGGCCGCCACATTCAGCCCGTCGGCAAGTTCAGGGACGCCAAAAGTAAAGCGCTGCAATCCGGTCTGGCCGTCAGTACCCCTCACGCGGATGTGGCATGGAAGCGCTGCAGGGCACGGGCGGTGATGGCCTCTTTTATTGTTTTGCGACAAACTAATCAGTCACCCCGTAAACACTGACGGGCACGCGCCGCGTGCCTGTTTTTTTATTGCGACATCATCACACCTGGACACCGTTCCCCTTGGCTCAGCACCCTGGACTTTTCCGCCCCACGGTGGAGAAATTAGCGGGGGACGACTGTTTGGACGCGGTGCATCGGATATGAAAGGCGGTATAAGCAAACGTAAGGTCCTATTCACTGATAACTGCCAGTTTCAAAGCGTACTTGATACGCCCAAGAAACAATCCAAAAGGGGACGGTTCTGCCTGGACGATGGGTCATGCACCTGCAACAAACGCCATTGCCGCTCGAGCGGCTTCGTCCTTGTCCGGATTGCGAGCCTTTTTGACTGTTGCAGCGAAGGTCCGCAATCCACCCCTTTTTGATTGCGAGAACCCTCCTAGCTTCGATCTCGCCTTCACTTGCCCCAATGGTTTAATATTGGTTAGGTTTCTTCCGACCGGTCGGTTGCAGACGCCGGATTGGGGCTGAGCCTCGTAACCTCCGCAAAAAGGTCGTCCGACAATTCTAGATCCAATGCATCCAGCGATGGCTGCAATTGGGATGCATTGCGTGCGGATATCAATGTCGATGTGACCGCCGGGTGCCGTGCCACCCATGCCACGGCGAGTGTCGTCGCAGGGATCGCCAGACTTGCCGATAGAGCGCTCAGGCCGCGGGCGGTTTCGTGCATCCACGGTTGTCCATAGCGCGCCGCATAGGTGCGATCATCTTTAAGCCGTCCAGCCGCCCCATCCGCGTATTTGCCGGTTAGCAACCCGCCGCCCAAGGGTGAAAAGGGGCAGACGGAGATGCCCTGATCTTCGCAGGCCGGTAAAATTTCCACCTCCACCTGCCGTTTCACGAGGTTGTACATCGGCTGGCAAACGTCGATCTGCGTGTCGAATTTCGCACAGACTGCCTGTGCCTTCATGATCTGCCATGCCGCGAAATTTGACACGCCGATATGGCGGATCATCCCCTCGGATTGCATCTCGGCCAAGGTGCCAAAGGTCTCTTCCAATGGCGTTTCGGAGTCAAACCGATGCAGATAATACATATCTATCGAGTCGATCCCCAGCCTTTTGCGGCTTTCCTCATAGGAAGCGCGCAGGTTGTCAGACGACGAGGGACGATCATTCGGTGCCTTTGTCGCTATGAGAATGTCATCGGCCATGGGGGCGACCAACTTGCCTAGGATACGTTCGGATGCACCGCCAGTATAGCTGAAGGCCGTGTCGAAGAGATTGATACCGGCTCCAATACACGTTTCGAACATCTCGCGTGCGCTCTGTTCATCCGCGGTTCGGCCAAATTGCATGGCCCCAAATCCCAAGCGGGAAATTGGCGTTCCGTTTTTCGTCTCAAGGTGCTTCATAGATTGGCTTTCTTTACTAGTGGACGGTGTCGGGATTCTTCTTACTCAATTAGGCGACGGCAAACTTAGGCCTCGGTCCAGTCGCACGATGTGATCCGCTTTGACGCGTGGGAAAGTCGGCATCATCAATGGATCATGCCCCAGATATAGCAGTAGGAATCGATCTTGGCTTGGCTTTGGCGGTATCCACGAGCAGTGTAAACTTGATTTTCATCTCACCCTCCCAATGGATACAATGCCTATTGTATTTTATTGAGTATTCATTAATGTATGCATTGTCAACTCACACATCACTGCGGAACGTGCTTCCTCGATCGCCGCCAAACGAATCTCCTCGAACACAGTTTTGCTAATAATTGGCTGCAAAATACACAGCACGGGACAAACCCGCGAAAACTTAAGCGCCAAAGCGGCGCACAATGGAAAAGGTATTGATGATATGAATTTACGGATTGCTTGTCTGGGCGCTGGTTATTTCAGCCAATTTCATATTGGCGGATGGCAACGGATGGAGGGCGTGACCCTTGTCGGGGTGGCTGATCACTCGTTGGACAAAGCACAGGCGACGGGCGCGCCCGCGTTCGACAGCATCGACGCATTGCTTAGCACTCATCCCGACATCCTAGATATCGTCTTGCCGCCTACGGGTCATGCGGAAGCCATCCGCGCGGCGCTGGCCAGCGGGGTGAAAGCCATTATTTGCCAAAAACCCTTCTGCACGTCGCTGCAAGAGGCGAAGGAAATCACGCAACTGGCCGAAGAAGCCGGGGTGCCGCTTGTCGTGCATGAGAATTTTCGCTTTCAACCCTGGTATCGCAAGATCAAGGCGGAACTTGACGCGGGCCGGATCGGGACAGTGCTTCAGGCCACCTTCCGCCTGCGGCCGGGTGATGGCCAAGGCCCCGATGCCTATCTCGGACGCCAGCCCTATTTCCAGAAGATGGAACGCTTTTTGATCCACGAAACCGGCGTTCACTGGGTGGATACCTTTCGCTATCTCTTTGGTGACCCCAGCCACGTCTATGCCGACCTGCGCCGCGTGAACCCAGTGATTGCAGGGGAAGACGCGGGTTTTGTCACATTCGATCATCCCGGTGGCGTCAGGGCCGTTTTTGATGCGAACCGCAGCCTTGATCACGCTGCCGACAATACCCGAAGAACGATGGGCGAAGCATTGATAGAAGGAACCGCAGGCACGCTCACCCTTTATGGTGACGGCGCCATCTGGTTCCGCGCATTCGGAGAGATTGAACAGAAAGAGCTCATGGGGCCTGACGGGCACGAGGGCTTTGGCGGCGATTGCGCCAAGGCACTACAAGAACACGTTGTCTCGGCACTTTTACATGGTACGGCGCTTGAGAACGAGGCGCGGGAATATCTCCGAGTGATCGAGATCGAGAGCACAATATACCGCTCTGCAGAAGAGAGCCGGAAACTGGCGGTGTAAATCTCTGCAAGCAAAAAACCGGGGCTGCTCAGGCGTATCGGCAGCCCCGTCCATTTCAGAACCGTGACCGGTAGTTATGGTCTTGTCATTTCGTGTTTTAGTTCCGGTCTCTTTCGAGCAATGTTTGCGATGAAGGCGTCAAGGATAGGCCGCGAGAAACACAGACGAGTTTCGCCGTGATGCTGTGCGCATTGCAACCGCCAATTACCGCAATTTCCATGGAAAATGCCCTTCTTTGGGATCAGCGAAAATGGACCGAAAACCCAGCAACCAGTGCGGATACTCATCGATACAGTGTATCGGCTGTCGACTGCAACCGCATGAAGCAGGATCTGACTTCCCGAGCATTGGACATGGCCTTTCACTAGAGGGATCGGCCCACCTCGTCCATCATCTTTTCGCAAAATGCCTCTGCGCGGGGGGGGCATCCCAGGCGTTTTCAGGGCGTGAGGTTGAGCCAGTCACAGATCTCTTTCATGTCCAGATCGGACATTGAACGGATGTCTCGTTGCGCGGAAGCCAGCGCCGAGTACGGCGGCTGGTGTTTTCAACAGTGCCTTTTTGCCACGGCGAGGCTGGATCACAGAACCAAGTTTGCATGCCAATCTCGGCTTGCAGATGCGGCCAGCTGGCGAACTCCGTGCCGCGGTCAAAGGTGATGGAAAGTCGTGCGACATAGGGCAGGTCTTTGATCGCGTTAATGATCTGGCCCATGACAGGTTTGGTGCGGCAAGAAATAACGTGGTCACCCCCAGTCCTCCCAGCGAACAATTTGAACACGTGAAGCGATCTTGGCTCCCGTTGCAGTCGGCGCGGGGGTAACGACGAGATACGCTAGATACTGTGCAAGTGATGCCTAACCAACAGATCCAATAGGGTCGACTGTGCTTGTGTGCGATGTGCGTGGTGGATGCGATATGCCACATCTGCTTGACCGTCCCGAATTGCGTCCAGAACTTGGCGATGATCTTCGTTTGATTTATGCGGTTTTTCACGCATGAACAGGGTCATCGCACGGGCGCGGCGCACTTGATCAGCCATCATAGACACAACATTTCGGATACGGGTATTGCCACCGAGGCGCACAAGTTCTGAGTGAAATTGATCATCAGCATCCGCCCAAGCGCGCATATCATCTGCTTCGAGGGCGTTGTCCATGTTGTCGATCGCGCGCGCGAGCTCTGCAAGCTCAGCGTCGCGGTATCCCGCCTGAGCTGCATTGCGCGCTGCGACGCTTTCGAGTGCGGTAAGGACTTCGTAGACCTCACGCATGTCATCCGGCGAAATTACAAGAATACGAACACCCTTGCGCGGGCGCATTTCAAGCAACCCCTGCGCTTCAAGCGCTAGCGCGGCTTCGCGAATGGGGGTACGTGACATGTTCAGCCGCAGCGCAAGTTCACTCTCTAGATGGTTTGATCCGCCTGCAAGTTCTCCGCTAAAGATCAGCCGGCGCAATTCTTCCATAGCCCGATGGCTACTAGAGAGTATTTTTACAGCACTGTTTTTCATCGGTTTAAACCTTTAGTTTCTGTGCCTTATTTGCCGAAGCATATATCGCTTCTTCAATACGAATGACCGTCAAATAGTCACGGGCTTCATTCTCTAGCTTTGTCCCGTCCAAAATTCCGCAAATAACATGGGATTGCAAGTGATGCACGCAATCACCACCGAACCCTTCCCTCGTATTCGGACCAAGCACGGTTGTCACGGTAGTTTTAGAATGTTTACGCAGATGCACCGCGCCATCTCCGGTCAGGGTCAGGGTGCCTTCGGTGCCCTCAATCAGCCCCTCGCCCATCGTGCAACGCAGATTATCCGCTGCATGATCAAGATGGCGGTTCCCATCAAGCATGGCACGCGCCCCATTAGAGTGATCGAACAAAACATACCCTGCATCTTCGCCCGCAATCACAGGGTTTATCTTGCGTAGATCAGCATACACCGCTGTGGGATCACCCAGTAAATACCGGAATGTATCGACATAATGGACACCCGTTTCGTGGATCAAAAACTTTTCCATCTGTTGGAAATACGGCTGGCGATCAAGGTATGCGCGTTGCCCCTGCCCGTCGCCAGGACGAAGGCGGAACGATACCTGCTGCACAGTGCCAATCGCGCCGTCATCAATCGCGGCCTTAATCGTGCGAAACCACGGCTGGAACCGGAAATTTTCATGGACGATGATGCGCGCGCCTGCGGCCTCGGCCAACGCAGTGATGCTTTCTGCCTCGGCCAGATCGTTGCAAAAAGGTTTCTGGCAAATCATCGTCTTGATCCCCGCCGCCAGCGCCGTCTTGATCGTCTCGGCATGTGCGACCGGCGGCAGGATGATGTCGAGCAGATCGGGAGTCGTCTCCGTCAACATCTGACCAAGGTCGTCGTACGCAGGCAAACCTGTTGCCTGAGCTTTCTTGATATCACGATTGCAAGACCCCACCAGCGTGGCACGGTCCATGCGCGCCCAACTGCCATAATGTAACTGGCTGAAATAGCCCGCGCCGACACATGCAACTCGGAGGTTCATACTGATAGCTCCTTGATAATAGCCAAACCAATGGAAGTTGTTGTTCCCGTGCCGCCCAAATCAGGCGTCAGGCCGTCACCGCGCGCGATCACATCTTCGACCGCTTTTCGCAAACGCTCGCCATCAGTCATCATCGCGGTATTGTCGTGTTTCGTACCCAGCCAATCCAGCATCATCGCTCCAGACAGGATCATGGCCATAGGGTTTGCCTTACCCATGCCCGCAATATCAGGCGCGGACCCGTGGCATGGCTGGAACACTGCGTTGTCCAGACCGATATCAGCGGAAGGAGCCACACCAAGCCCGCCCATCAGACCAGCCCCCAAATCAGACAAAATGTCGCCAAACATGTTTTCGGTCACCAGAACATCAAAATCCCATGGCTTTTGTACCATCCAAAGGGCGGTGGCATCCACGTAGGCGTGATCGACCACCAGTTCGGGGAAATCCTTCGCAATACCATCAAAAATGTCTCGGAAAAACGCGAACGCCCGAAAAACGTTCGCCTTGTCGACGCAGGTTACCCGACCAACGCCTTGCCCTTTGGCCTTGCGCTCAGCAGCCAATTTAAAGGCAAACCGGAACAGTTTTTCAGAAATGTCGCGGGTGATCAGAAGAGTTTCGCGGGCCTCGTCTTTGGTGACCTCGCCGCGTCCTTGTGAATAAAATAGACCTTCGGTGCTTTCGCGGATTAAAACGAAATCAACTTCGCGCCCCTCGGGCATCTTCAAAGGTGTGCGCTGGCCGGGAAAAATACGCACAGGGCGCACGCCTGCAAACAACGTCAGCGCCTTGCGAAGCTCAATCTGTGGCGAAATTTCGGTGCCATCTTCATAGCGCACTGTGGGCAAACCCATCGCCGACAGCAAGATCGCATCCGATTGACGTGCGACATCCATCGATGCCTTGGGGAGCGATTCACCCGTTTGCGCATAATGGGCCGCACCCGCTGGGCAATCGACGAACGACAACTCATATGTGCTTTGGGCGGCCAACTTGCGCAGGATATCAACGGTGGGGCGTGTAATCTCGGGTCCGATCCCGTCGCCATCGAAGACTGCTATATCAAAGCTATCTTTCAAATGATCCCTCGTTCCGGTCTGCCCGTTTGGGCTTTATAGGTTTTGTGGTGCATCTAAAGTTGACAACGCATTACTTAATGAATACATAAATAAATGCAACAATAAACGAACAGAGTTTTTAAACCTTCAGGGAGGAAGTAAAATGAAAACGACTTTTGGACAGATTGCAGTGGTCGCTGCACTTGTGACGGGAATGGGCAGTGCGTCGATGGCGCAGGAATATCCGTTCCGTGACATCACCACCGCCGTTGTATGGGGCGCCGGTGGCGGTACAGACAACATTAACCGTATGATCATGGCGGAAATGGAAAAGCACCTACCCGTCAGCATCAACGTTATTAACCAAACGGGCGGTGTTGCTGGGTCTAACGGTATGGTCTACGTGCAGAATCAGGCCGATGACGGTTACACATTGGTCGGCTTGTCCGAATCCAACGTTACAGCCGCCGTGCAGGGTGGCTGGGATCAACGTTTTGACTTCTGGTTCCCGTTCATCGTCGGCGGATCACCTGACCTTATTTCGGTTCCCGCAGACAGCCCTTACACTACACTTCAAGAACTCGTGGATGCGGCCAAAGCGACCCCAGGTTCCATTCCAGCAGCGGCATCCGGTGCCGGTGGTATTCACCACCTGAACCTGCTTGCGATCCAGAACGGTACAGACGCGACGTTTAACTTCATTCCATACAGCGGGTCAGCCCCCAGTCAAGAAGCTGCTCTTGCAGGCGAAGTTGCACTGGTTGTGACCTCACTGGCCGAGCAAGCCCCGCTGATCGAAGGCGGTTTGCTGCGCCCGTTGGCTATGCTGACACCGGAAGAAGCCACAATCGGCGGCGTCACTGTTCCATCCGCATTTGATCTGTATGATGGTTTGGACGAATACCTTCCGCTCAAGCAGGCGATTGGCTTTGCCATCCACAACTCCGCGTCTGACGAAGTAAAAGCAACGCTCGTTGCGGCCTTCGATCAGGCAATGGCGGGTGACACGGTTGCCGAGTGGGCTTTGGCTAACAACTACGACATCGGCGGTCAATCCGGCGCAGAAGCAACTGCTCTGTTCACCAACCTGGAGGAGACGTTTGCCTGTACCCTGCAAGAGCTGGGTGCCGCAGAAATTGACCCTGCCACGCTGGGCATCATCTGCGAATAACCCGCATCTGAATGAAATGAAACGGGGCGAATTCTGCGCCCCGTTTTAAGAATATCGCTATCGGCTAAGGGGCCTACCATTGGACAACGACGTGGACAACAATAACGACATCTCCGTGCTACGCGCCCGTGACTTCTGGGCCGCATTGGTCCTGATCGCGATCTCAGCGTTCTTTTTATGGCGCACAAGTTTCATCCCCTTATTTGGCAGCAACCGAGCCGGCGTCAGCGGCGCCAGTTGGTATAACTCCGCCGCTATCGTACCCTTGGGCGTATTTGGCGCCCTTTTCATCCTCGGACTTGTCCTGCTCATCACTGCGATCCGCGCGGGCGGAGCCAAAACAGCCCTAACGGCAGTCGGCATTGGCTGGAACCGGTTTGAGGCGATCCGATTTAGCACCATCGCGATCATCATCGGTTTTTACATCGTTGGCCTTGTTCCGCGCGTCGACTTCATCTTATGCAGCGGCCTTTTGATTACCGCTCTGATTTATGGGTTCCACACGGGCAATCCACGCCGGATGATAACATCCGCAATTGCCGTATTCACCCCCGCGGCCTACGCCTTGGCAGTGCACCTTCCGCAATCAGAATGGGCCGCACCCCATGATGATGACTGGCTGACGCTTGCGGTCTGGATCATCCTGAGCGGACTCGCATGGCTGGGTCCGCGCGATGCCGTGGCCCGCGCAATCCCGATCATCGCAATAATCACACCCATCATCCTGGTTTGCGCCATGGCCTTCGGGTTCCGCCAAAACGTGCCAAACCGCAGTGGTTTAATCTTTAGTCAGATTCAATACCAGTATTACGTTAACATTCGTCCGATCTGGAGAAAATGATGGAATTTGTCCTGACACAATTATCTGGTTTCGGGGGCGCGTTTTATAACCTTGCCAGCGATCCGGTCACATATATTTACCTCATTAGTTCGGTCTTTCTCGGCATTGTTTTCGGCGCCCTGCCTGGCCTGACGGCGACCCTTGCTATCACCATCCTGACCGGTTTCTTCGGCAACAAAATCCCGTTGGATTATTCGTTGATCGCCCTGCTCGGGGCCTATGTTGGCGCGATTTATGGAGGGTCTTACCCTACAATCTTGTTGAACATCCCCGGCACGGCAGCCTCTGCGGCCACGGCGATGGACGGCTACCCGCTGGCTAAACAAGGGCGCGGAGGCGAGGCATTGGGCCTCACGACCACCGCAAGTCTCATTGGCACATTAATCGGCACCGTTGCCCTGTTGATCTTCGTATGGGTGCTGCTGTTGGTATCCAAAAACATCGCAAGCCCGGAAAAGGCACTACTGGCGCTGTTTGGTATCTTATTGTCCGGCACCCTGATGTCCGAGGATCTGATCATAAAGGGCTGGATCGCGGGGCTGATCGGCTTGGCTATGGCCATGGTCGGGCTTGACCCCCTTCTGTCCGAACCGCGCTATACCTTCGGGTGGTCCTACCTCTTATCGGGATTTCAGGTTGTGCCCGTGTTGATGGGTGCCTTCGCCGTGCCCCAGATCATCGAGGGTCTGCGGGCGATGGAAATGGGCAAAATGGTCCAACTCGAAGGACGCATCCTGCCCAACGTGAAAACCATCCGCAAACATATGCCGACAATTGCGCGCTCGGGTGTGATTGGCACTTGCGTCGGGGCCCTACCCGGTGTCGGCGAAGATGTTGCCGGCTGGGTTAGTTACGGCGTCGGTAAATCAGTTAGCCCCGATGGAAAAAATTTCGGCAAGGGGTCGATCGACGGACTTCTGTCCTCGGAAACCGCGAACAATGCCTGTATCGGGGGTGCATTGATCCCGCTTTTAGTGCTTGGAATCCCCGGATCGCCCCCCGCCGCGGCCTTGATGGGCGCGTTCACCATCAACAATATCATCCCGGGTCCGACGATTGACCCCAACATCATCCTGCGAGTTGTGGCGATCCTCGTCATGGCGTCGTTTACTATGGCCTTGATGGGGCTATTCACAGCACGTATTTTCATCAAGATTTTGCGCATTCCGCAGACTGTTTTCCTCCCCATCGTGATGGTGCTAACCACCATCGGTTCGTTCAGCGTCGGGGGCGGGATAAACGATCTTTATCTGATGCTGGGGGTAGGTTTTGTGGCGTATTTCATGAACATGCTGCGCTATCCGATTGCGCCATTGGTTATCGGTGTCATCTTGGGCGGAATGTTTGATGAAACCTTCCGCCGTTCGTTACTAATCTCCGAAGGCGATCTTTCGGTCTTTGTCAGCCGTCCCGGTGCTGCTATTTTGCTGGCAATGATCATCGCGCTGATCCTGTCACAATTGCCGCCCGTTCGCCGCATCTTCGCGCGTTTGCGCAGAAAGGTCGCTGCCTGACGTCAGATAGCGGTCAAACGGTTGCCACCAGAAGGCGACCTTGCTTTCTTGGGATGGTAATATTTTCTAATAATGAGACCAATGACATTGGTCGGAGCCGTAACAATGGTATCTGAGGCAATGGGGCCTCGGGTTTCATGGGTGTGTTTTGCTCTTGAGCCCGCGACTTTCGACCTCCCTCACATCGATGCAGTGAATACGTTTCTCAAGGATGCTTGCCAACACCACGAAACCGTATTCCGGCACAAGCGGCATTCCGGTCATATAGTCTTACTGACGCCAGCCAGATCTAATTACAAACTTTGATCTGAAGCATATTATGCGTGATCAGAGTTTAGAGGTTTTTGTTCGTGGAACCGAAGCATCTGAACGCGAAGCCGTTTTACGCCTTTGGGAAATGATAGAAAAAACAGAGCGCACCACACTTCTTTGGAATATAAAAAAAGGGCCCTACCCCACCCTAACTGACAGTATTGCAGTGCTGGCAGCGCAGAACGCGAGCGAGCGAGCGAAAAAAAGAGTGGGGAGAGCAAGAACAGGCCCGTTTCATCCGTCAACAAGTGGTGCAGTCAATGATGGATTCTACCGAAAATGAAGAGATTAGCACCATATCAGCCGACCGGCAGGCAAAATTTGACCGAAGGACCGCATTCCTAAAGTACCCACGCCCCGATGGGACCGACGCTGAGGTCGAAGATTACGTAATTGGAGTAATCCAACTTTTTACCGATGAAACGAAGAGCCCAGGGCTCTGGGGCGAAGTTGTCTCGGACACACAACCGGAGTTCCAATTCAATAGGGTACTGCGTGCGCGCATGATCAATACAGAGTCTTTCAGGAAAGCGGTGTTGGCTTGGTCTCTATCCGGTGGCGTTTACGTCCAGCGCCGCGCCAATCTCCTGCCTCATAATCACGCAGGCACGCCAGTAATTGAACACGCCTCCCGCCAAGAACAGCACACTTCCGACGATGTACTGCCATGCTAGGAACGCGTCGATTGTTGTCCGGTCCGCTGGGTCATTCAGTGCCATAAGGTAAGGAATTGACGCCACCGCAAAGAGTGTCGAGCCGGTTACGAAGGTCAAGGCTGTCAAATTCATCAACTGCAACGTTATCAGATCTTTCGCCAGCACGATCTCTAACACGTTGATGACGGCACCCAGCACGAATAGTAGACTACCAATAACGAAACACCACGCCCCCGCAATGAATAACGCACCCGGCGACAGGAAGAGCAAGCTGCCTATGGCGAACAGCACGCTTCCGGCGGTGTAGCTGAGCGCAGCCCAGAACTCTAGTTTGTCCCATACTGTTTTGACCCCAACAATTTTCTGGAGATGACGCCGCACCTCGAACAGGTCGTGCCCCGTTACCAACAGGTAGAGCAGGGAGCCGCCAAAGAAGATCCACGCCCCCAGATCTGCGTAGGCGGCCAGTGCGGGAAAAAACAGGATGCTGCCAATGACAAAGACGATGCCGCCAACAAGATATACGGTAGTATTAATTGTCTCCCACAAGAAATTCCTGCGCAGGTCCGCTTTACTTGAAGTTGGGTCAGTCAGGCGAGGCCTATTGACGAAGAGATGGGGCATTCCATTAACCTCGGTGCGTTGGGGCTGTTTTGTGTATGTATGGCGGCACTAAGTCGTTCGTACAGCTTACAATCTAGCGGCGAATAGCTGAGAAGTCACGCACTGCGGACCTTGGTGCGAAATGCAACGCATGCGATCTTTCCGCCCATAGTGTCGTATGACACTAACGGTCCATTGCTGACTTCCATGACCTAACTAAATGCTGCATTGCAGCATTCGCATTACTGCCGTTCGCGTACTGCGCAGCATTGTAGAATGGTACAAACCAGCCTTCGATCTGGTGTAGTTTTGCTCGCATTGTGACGCACTATTGCGCTTCATGGGGCCCGATCAAAGGTGTGCGGACGGGTTTGGCCATTCCGAAGAAAACCACCGTGCTGTCGGCGGCAAATCGAGTGGACAGCGCCTCGTTGGCGTTTCACTAAAGCGTCGAGCTTAAATATTGAATCGATAGGATTCCGTTGAGTTCAGTTTTGTGATTCACTCTGGTTGGGAGGATGGATCATGTCAGCAGCATTACCGATGGCGCTTCGGGCGCGGTTTCAAGAGTACATTGAGGAAGGGTTGAGCGGTCGTGCGGCGGCGGCGCGTTTGAAGGTTTCGGCGGCCACGGGCGTTCGCTGGCTTCGCAGAATCCGTGAGCGAGGCAATGCCACACCGGATGTCCAAGGGCGACCAAAAGGACACGGAAAGCTCGCGCTCCACCGTGAGTTTCTTGTAGAGTTGGTCGCGCAGGATGGTGACATCACACTGCCAGAACTGGCCGGAGCGCTGAAGGCCGCCACGGGTGTTGTTGCCCATTCTGCATCTATCGGACGGTTCCTGCGCAAACTTGGTTACACGTACAAAAAAAGTCACTGGTGGCCACCGAGCGGCTCCGCGCCCATGTGAAGCTGCGTCGTCGGGACTGGTTCCGGTACCGTATTCCGGCAATGCAAGCGCATCCTGAACGGCTCGTCTTCATAGACGAGACGTCAGTAAAAACCAATCTGACCCGACTACGTGGGCGCAGTCTATGCGGAAAGCGTCTGGAAATGGACGCACCGTTTGGGGCGTGGGGCACTCAGACGTTCATTGCAGGCCTGACGCAAGATAACCTGATTGCACCATGGGTCATCAAGGGGGCGATGGATGGTGAGGCGTTTGAAGTCTACGTCCGCAATGTCCTTGCCCCGGAACTGCGACCAGGCACTGTCGTCATTTGCGACAACCTTGCCACCCATTACAACAAGGCGGCTGCAGAAGCCTTGCGGGAAGTCGGGTGCTGGTTCCTCTACCTGCCGCCGTACTCACCCGATCTCAACCCCATTGAAATGGCCTTCTCAAAACTCAAAGCCCACCTTCGAAGGATCGGAGCCAGAACATTTGACCAGATGTTCGATGCCCTCGCCAAAATTTGCAATCTCTTCACGCCAGACGAATGCTGGAACTTCTTTTGTGAGGCGGGATACGGATCAAGTTAAAAGCTCGATGCTTTAAAGCCAACATCGGTCTGGCCCCAACTGTTGGCTATCCAAGCATTGCCAGCGGGATCGAGCGCGCTACCCGTGATGGTTTGCAAACCACCAATATAGCCGTTTTGGGGTGAAATCGGTTCTCCCGTGGCAACACCTAATGGGCAGGTCTCTGTGCGCACACCACACAACTGGGTGATGGATTGGCTCATAGAATTCGAGACCCATATATTGTCATTGCCATCTACGGAAATGCCCCAAGCCCCGTTCATGCTCTTTCCAGCGTCAAAGGGACCAAGAACCGTGCCGTCAGGTCGGATCATCGACACATCGCCGCCGGGATACTTGTCGGCGATGTCCCAAAGATCGATCGAACCTTTGGCTGCGCGGTCATCGTCGGACATTGAGCCTTCTAAGCCCTCAATTTTCTCTGTAAGCTTTTCCATTGCACCGAGGTGACCAATGCTATTGGCGACCCAAGCATTGCCTTGACTATCGATTGCGATGCCATGCGAGCTGTATCCAACCTCAAATTCCACGGCATTGGCGGGGTCGCTAGCCGGAAAGCGGGTTACGGTGTTCGTGCCGCTATTGGTGACCCAAATCTGGTCTTGCTGATCAATGGCGAGGCCAAAGGGTTCCTTGACCGTCAAGGTACCATCGACGGGTTTACTGTCCACAGTTGAACCAAGAATGCGCCCGTTAGAGACTGAAGTGGTCCGGCAAATTCGGACAGCGTGCTAAGATGTATCCAACCAATGCAAAAATTGGATTAAGCATGTTTTATGATATAATCATGACTTGCGATCCGCATCCTGACTTATGGGCTGAAAACGATGATCATGTTTGCGGGCCGCTATCACACTCTATTGCGCCACCATAAGTGTCAATCGCAGAGTAAAAAGGGACCAGATCGCGGCGTAAAATTGGTCCACTGAGTTCTCGGATATTCTGCGCTTTGGTGCGCGTGCCCCCAAATAGCTAACGCGTGCCAAAGCGCATGTTGGCCCATGGGCCAACATTGTTCTGATCTTGATGTGTTTTGACTACTGGCGGTTCTTACGACTGTGTTTGAGCCTATAGCTTTCGCCGTTCATCTCAAGGATGTGGACGTGATGTGTCAAACGATCCAGCAAGGCTCCCGTGAGCCGCTCTGAGCCAAAGACTTCGGTCCATTCATCAAAGGGCAGGTTTGAGGTTATGATGATGGAACCACGTTCGTAGCACTGCGAGATCACCTCAAAGAGCAATTCTGCGCCGGATTTACTCAGAGGAACGAAGCCTAATTCATCAATGATCAACAGATTCTGGCTCGTCAGTTGCTTTTGCATGCGCTGCAATCGGAGCTCATCTTGGGCTTCTATCAGATCATGAACCAAGGCTGCCGCCGTCGTGAACCGTACTTTCAACCCTCTTTGGCACGCGGCTAATCCAAGTCCTAAAGCTATGTGGGTCTTGCCCGTTCCCGATGGGCCGAGGGCAATAATGTTTTCTCTGCGATCCACGTAGTCACATCGAGCCAAGTCCATCGTCAGTGGCTTGTTCAAGCTGGGCATGATCTTGAAGTCAAAACTATCCAGGCTTTTGGTGCTGGGGAACTTCGCCGCTTTGATCCGCCTTTCGATCATCCGCCGTTCGCGGTCAATTAACTCCATCTCGCACAGACGCGCCAGATATTGGATGTGGTCCTTATTCTCAGCAGCACAGATTTGGGCTTGTTTTGCGTACTCTCCTTGGAACGTTGGCAAGCGCAACTTCTTGAGGTGGTGGTGCAGAAGGATTTGGGGAGCATCTGTCATGCCGTGGCTCCCAGCAGGCTCATGTAACTGGATGGGCGTGTCGTGCCGACATTGGCCTTAGGCAAATACGGGTAGAAGTCCAAATCCAATCGCGGTGGCCGCTTCTCAATACGGCATAGCACAAGGTGTTTTACGGCATCATAGCCAATAGCGCCCAGATCAATGGCATGCTGGATTGCGCCTTGCACAACGTCCATCTCGAATGTTTCCAAAAGGCGCAGAACTTGAACGTATTCTCGCTTGCCCGGTTTGCCCATTCTGGCTTCGAGCAGTCGGTGCAGGGTGGCGAAGGCATCCGGTAGATTCCAGCCCTGCAAAGGGGCTGCCTGATCCAAAGCCCCCACCTTCTGCTCAATCAAGGGCAGGAAGTGGAGCGGGTCAAAGATCATATCCGCGGATAGGTAGGATCGTTTGTGCCGTGCAACGATCTCGTTACCGCAGCCGATGATAACCTCATGTACAAACCCACGCACATGAACATCGTGGTGTGCATAAGCCACCGGCACCGAGTAGTCATTGCTGCGATAGCGCACCATCGAGATCGAAGTGGCCCGTGTGTTGACATGGTCGCAGGCTTCATATTCCGCCACGGGCAACCCCATCAGCGCATCAAAATCGGATACCAAACGTTGACCTATGGTTTGGGTGTGGCCGCGCAAAGTATCGTCCTGACGTGCTAAACACTTCGCTTCCAGATGGGCGTTCAAATCATCAAAGCTGTCACAACGCGGCGCAGGGACCATGAAGTTGCGACGCGTATATCCAACCATGCCCTCAACGTTGCCTTTATCGTTTCCTCGCGCTGGTCGCCCGAACTTGTCATCGAACAGGTAATGGGATTGCAGCTCAGTGAACCGACGTGTGCGAATACGCGTTCTGTCCCCGAGTATCCGCGCAACGGCGATCTTGGTGTTGTCGTAGAGAATGGACTGCGGAATACCATCAAAGAACGCAAAGGCGGACACATGGCCGTCGCAGAATGCTTCCGTCGTCTCGGCAGGGTATCCCTTAACGAACACCGCATCAGAATGCGGTAAGCTCATTACAAAAAAATGGATCTTGCATTCCACGCCACCAATCACGCCAAGTGTCTCACCAAAATCAACCTGCGCGTGGCCTGGCCGATGCGACAACGGTACAAACACCTCTTTAGTGCGTCGCTTTTGTTCGCGAACGTAATAGGTCACTGTCGTCAAGCTTCCCGCGTACCCGTGTTCATCCCTCAAACGCTCAAAAATACGCTTGGCGGTGTGGCGCTGCTTTTTGATCAGGGCCTTATCTGTACGCAGTATATTATCGATGACACCAACATAATCATCAAGCGTTGGGCGACGCGGGGCTTCTGAACGCCGATAACCAGGAGGGAGCTCATGCCGCAACATCTTGGCTATCGTTTTGCGATCCTTGTTGAAATAACGCGCCGCTTCTCGAGTAGACATCCCGTCCTTCAAACAAGCACGGCGCACACGATTATAAATATCCACAGAATACATCTCCCGCCCTCCGAATAAACGAAGGACACAAACTGGCGGATTTTTACTCCGCTACAACTGCGATACGCAGCCGCTTCTGTGGCCCATTATTGCTCCGCGTTTTACAATAAGTGGACTTCCAGCCTCGCCAAATTGGAAAACAACAAATTTGGCGCGCTCGGTAGCGCTCAGATTCGCACCGGTCATTCCGAGGTCCGGCAGTTCGTAAAACGCTTCACCGGCCGCATAGTCAACAGGTTCTGCGCCATCAACCTCCAGACGCAACCCACCCTCAAGTATGTAGACGAATAATTGTCCTGGATGGATATGATGGTCGGTTTTCCAACCCGGGTCGACGTCGAACAGTAGAACTTTTACCTCTGTATCTGGCATGCCCTCGATGGGGGTTGTCAGCACCGGTGTGATTACCGTCTCCGCCGATACTGGCGCCAGAGTTAGGGCCAAGTGAATCGCGAATGCGGTGAAAGCCGTGACGATAGGTCGTTTCATGGTTCGCTCCTTGAAAAATGTGCCTCAGGGCACTCTTGAACTATGTTAGTAAGGAAGAGTATTTCGCGGAGACGAAGAGATGTCAGGAAATCCAAACGAAAAAGAACCGAAAAATTCTGAAATTGCGATCATTGGGGACTTTCGATTTGATGTCAGAAGCTTGACCCTTTTCGATATTGAATGGCAGCCAGTGTTTTTACGCCATCAGTCGGCATTAGTTTTAAGCGAGCTTGCAAAGTCACCGGGCAAAACTGTCTCGAAGGATAGGCTCGTAAGTGCCGTTTGGGGCGGGACATTTGTAAGCGACGACAGTCTTGTGCAGTGTATCAAGGACATCCGAAAAGCGCTGTGCGACAATGATCGTAAACTTGTGCGAACGATCGCCAGGATAGGCTATCGTCTGGATACGTACCAACCGGTCGCTTCATTCACTACGAACCAGAAACCCAGTATCTTTATCGAAAACATTCAGTCCTCCGGAAATCGAAAAATATCCAAGGTTTTTGCTACGAATCTTCGGGACAAACTCGTTTTGGTCATGGCGCCGCGCACCGAAGTGAGGGTCTTCACCAGCACCGGAAACCAAACAGCGACAGACTACATCGTGCAGGGCCGAGCGAATGTCAGCGGCGACTGCGTCAAGCTTTTTTTATCTCTTTCCGAGGTGACGTTGCACGGCCATTTCTATGCCGAATCTTTCGAGAGAGACGTATCGGAAATAGATCAGCTGGCAGAAGATGTCGCGCGAAAGATTTCAAGTGTTTTGCGTATTAGCGTCTTTAATCATGATGGCGAGAAATATGGTAATAAGCCAGACGGACAACTTGATTTCCAACAACTGATGGCCAAGGCGCACTACTTTTACGGTCGCATTACAGTCCCTGCGACCGCGATCGCTCGAACAACATTGCAGGTCGCCGTCGAAAGATCGCCTGACGACCCGAAAGCACTCGCGATGTTGGCACATTCAACCACGCAGATGCGCCCATACATTCGCATTGAGGACAATGAAGCCGAAAAAATTTGGGCGTTGTCACTGGCGGATAGGGCCGTCGCACTCGGCGCAACATCAGCTTTTGCATTCCGCACCCGTGCCAACCTGAGACTTTGGTTGTTGGGGGATCATAAGGGGTGCCGCACCGATTGCGCACGGACGCTGGCGATTAACCCGAACTTTTATTTGACTCATCTGACGCTCGCAACCAGTGAAATATTAACAGGGGCGCATATCGCTGGAATTGACCGCATAAGATCTTTCGTTTCCCTGACAAAGATCGATCGTCAATATGCATACTTTCAGTCGTTGATCGGATTGGCGTGGATCTTGGCGGGCGACGATGTTGCCGCAATTCAATTTGCAAGCGACGCCTATGAACGTTTGCCGGATTCCTCATGGCACGCAATGGTCTATGCTGCCGCAGCCTCTGTTAATTCTTCTATCACCAAGACCGAAGAGTTCAAAAAAATGATATATGAAATAGACCTGCCTTTTACGCATTTCAGATCGTTGCCGTTCGCAGACGTGAAGGACGTCGAAATGCTGGAAACCCGGCTTCGTGTCGTTGGCCTTGGGGCGTAGCAGACTTACCTATCATGAGCCCAAAGCCTGATGGTAGCGTTGAAAGTTCGGCCCGATGAACTCCTTCATCCGGGGCGGGTTCGCCACACCACAGTCGCAAAAAACTTTTGCCAAACTGTCATCAGCCGTCGATATAATTTATTGATGCACGTAACGACAGTCGATGGAAGCGATCAAGATGGCGAAACAGTTCGAAGCACTCAATTCAGACCGGCGGGATTTCATCCAAAAGCAGAACATTTTCTTTGTTTCATCAGCAACCGCTGACAGCAGAGTGAATGTTTCCCCATGCGAGATCTCGGCACTACGCATTGTAGACGACCATTCTGTCATCTTGGCAATGAAACCGCCGCACATATGCTTGCTGACGGTCGCTTAACGATCATGTTTTGCGCCTTTTCTGGCCCTCCGCAAATCATGCGGTTGTATGGCAGAGGCACCTCGGTTGGTTGGGAAAGCGCTGAGTTTGAGGAACTGATTTTACAATATTACGGTGGTCGGACACCTCTTGGTACAAGACAGATCATGAAGTTAGAATTTGATCTTGTACAAACATCATGTGGCTACGGTGTTCCGCTATTTGACCATAAGGGAGAACGTGCGGCGATAGAAAACTGGCACGACGACAAAGGGCCAGACGGTATTCAGTCATACTGGGAGGAGAAAAACCTTAGTAGTATGGATGGCCTACCTACAGGTCTTAGGCTCAACAAGGATTAGAAGCCTAAGGTCTGTTTTGTCCCGCATAGCAAGACCTTAGGGCCTCAATATTGCTGCGGCAAGGCACCAATGTCCGCTATAGACGGGCTGCGCCGCAGTATTTGAGAATGTAGCGAACGGCAGCTAAAGGCCGTTCGTGTCATTAAACACTAAGGGCGGAGAGCATGCGTAATTGGGCAGCCTTTCGCTTTTTGGCCAAGCTCCCACTAAGATCACAGAATAGCTGTGAACAAGGGAGATAGGTGATGGAATATTATGTTGGATTAGATGTGTCGTTGCGATCCTGTGCGCTTTGCATTGTGGACGGTAATCTTGTCGGTCTTGGCGCGCGTTCCCCTACTAACAGCACACATTGCCGCGCGATTAGTGCCCTACGCTGCGGAGCTGACGAATTTCCCAGACCGAAATACAGCCCAACACAATCGAGCAGAAACGTCATTCATGTAATTGAAATAGATTATCAGACAGGGTTCTTCAGACTCGCAATTTTGTGGGGATTGAATGACAAAGCTGCGAACCTTTATCCTATTTCGGTTGGAGTTCAGGCGTGGACTATGTCCCGCTGAGATTTGAAAAGTGTCGTTATTTAGCGCTCGGTCTATCCGACGGGATAACTCCGCACTGGTTTATTAACCACGTATTAGTCGTAGATGGGCGCTACCAGCATCGGCAATCAAACCGTTTTGCGTCCACCTATCATCTGCAGGCAGATGCAATCTATTTGCCTGAGCTACGATGCAACGCCCCACTCCGCTCTCACTTCAATCCGCCATTCACTCGCCCTAAATGCCGGCCCAAATCCAAGATCAGCCAAACCCAAGATCCGTATCCAGCTTCGTAACGATGCGGCGCCTAAACAGCTGCTGCGGTAGCAGCCATCATTTTATGACAGTTTTGTCTGTGTTTCTGTCTGCAAAAAGCGGTGCATCCATCCGCCTCAACACCTGAACAGAATTGTCCGTAAAATGGAATCACCAGACGTTAACGTCCGACAATATAGCCTAACAAAAGAAAAATGAGGTCTTCACAACACAAAAAGAAGCAACCCCCAACTCCCTCGCATGTATTTCAGGAAAGTAGGCTGAACACCTCACTTTGGAGGCTGGTTAACTTTTTACGCTCATCGATAAGGTCTTGGCACACAGCTTCCAGATAAAACCCAGACGCACACACCATCATTCCGAGAATTTCATACGCCCCCTTGAGAGAATTCATTTTCAAAGCGGCGGGGGATCCAGGCCTCAAGCCGATGGATTGTCGAATCCTGTGGATTAGGGAAAGCCCGTTGTGGCTTTTCGCAAAAAGCCTCCTATTAAAAAGGTCGTCACCAATAGATTTGAGGAACGACAATGAAACAAGCACCTAAGAAAAACCGCATCACCAAAAGCACGCTCGACAAAGTAAAAGCAGACCTGGAGAGGTTGGCAACAACACCTCCAGACAATTTTTCTGTGAAAGAGTCCCTGCGTCAATCACTTCCGTCTATTAATAAGGCTCTGACGAACGGACACACTTTGGAACTCATCAACAAGACCTTGGTCCAAAACGGCATTCACATTTCGGACACAACGTTGGGCACATATTTGCGCACAATCCAACGTGAGGCGGACGCATCGACCGAGGACCTTTCGGCAGACTTGCAGGAAGGTGAAACACAAAAAGATACCACGCCAAGCAATCCTGACACCGTTTTACGAACATCCCGTTTCTACGGGGAGCACGGTTGTAGCTGTGTGCGGGAATTCCATTCGGCTCTTTGCGCATGCCTCCAATAGTCTGTTATTGCAACGCCGGTACGGTACGCACCCCGGAAATCTCCCTTAAAAACAAGGGGCTGCGCCAAGCCGAGGGTGGAGCGCATGTCAGAGGGAGTTCTAAAACATCGGGTGGTGTCAAGGGGTGAGGACCCACAGGACCAGTGGAATTGTGGCGATGGCGGCAATGGTCTGAGAGGTGACGATACCCGCCATCAACGTGCTGTCGCCGTTCAGTTGCTGGGTCAACACATAGGAAGTGGGGGCCGTGGGGATAGCTGAGAAAACGACCAACACCAGCGCCTCGACCCCACTAAGGCCGACGGCGCGCGCGATGAACGCTGCGAGCAGAGGCATCAGCAGGAGGCGAAGGGCGCCGGTTGCAGCTAGGGTTAGCCCGTCGCGACGCAGGGCGGCGGGTTGCAGGGCGGCCCCCACGCAGAGCAGGCCAAGCGGCAGGCTGGCTTGCGCTAGAAGGTCAAGAAAGCGCCCAGTGCCGAAGGGTAAGCCCCATCCAGTCAGCGCCAGCGCGATGCCCCCCAGACATGCCAGGATCAGCGGATTGCGCGTCATGGTGCGGAGCATGGCAAGGGGGGTGCGGGCCTGACCGGCCTCGGTCAGGGCCATAATCGACAGGACGTTGACCAAAGGCACGGCGATGGCAAGGTAAAGCGCCGCCCGTTCGATTCCTACGGGTCCGGCCAAGGTGGCAACGATGGCCAGCCCCAGATAGGTGTTAAAGCGCACCGTGCCTTGCAGCAGTGGGCCGAAGCGGGCGGCGGGCATGGGGTGGGCGCGTCGGGTCAGGGCCAGGGCGAGTGCAGCGAACAGAATGATTACGACGGCCGAACCGCCCAGACGTAGCAACTGTGGGTCGCGGACGGGGGCATCTGCCAAACTGCTGACAAGAAGGGCTGGGAAGAGCAGGAAATAGTTAATCCGTTCGGCGGCGGGCCAGAAGCTGGGATCAGGAAAGCCACGCCGGACAAGGATATAGCCAAGGCAGATCAGCGCGAAAAGGGGCCAGATGGTGGAGAAAAGCAATGTGATATCCCTTTAACCCAGACCTGCGCAGACAGGGAGCCGCACGGGTGTCGTTGCACCACCCGTTAAAGACCGAAGCTCAGGGAGGAGCAAGTGAATTGCTGGAGTATTTGACTTTGATATCCCATCGAATTTCCGATGTATCGTCGCGACCGACCGTCTTTATGCGTCCAAAGATTACCGCATTCGCGATGCCACACCTGCTAAGGTCCCCTCCCCGACCTTAAAACCATAATAGATTCCGACCGCTGGCCTTGCCTCGGACGGCCATATCTCAGATATGTATGAACTGACGCAAAACGGCCCAGCACGCGGAGTATTTAATGCGTTATATTTATTTGATTATTTTGGTTGCGGGAGCTCAACTTGGATACTGTTTCACAAGGTTAACAGAGGCCCGAATTGAACGCTGACGTTACAGCACCTTTTCGGAAACGGCAAGAACGGCCCAGACCTGCCGTCGCCATACACCTACAATGTTGCGGCGCAGCCCGTCGAACCGGAAATTCGCTGCCCGTGCATGATCAAAGGCCGGTCTAAATTCAGCTGTGCAGGACTTTGTTACCGTTCGATGCGGCTGCTCCAATGGCTGCTTTGGCCATCATACGCAAAACAAAACACTGGTTGAATAGGCCTAATCACAAAAACATGACGAGACCCATTAGCGCGGCTAACCCGATAGTCCAAGCATCAAATAGAAACATTGGCCACCGGTTCATGACCCCGATAGTTAGAGGGTTGAGCAGCCAAGGGAGAGGGCTGTTCGTCCGCTTCTGGACCATGCCTCTTACCCGCACCACGCTGAGACCAGACCAAACAGAATAAACAGGTTAGAATGGATAAAGGCGGCCGCGACTAAGATTGCCAAAATGGCAAACATGAAGGGTATGACGAGCTCGATTTCCTTCTCCATGTTTCCCTTTTCATAGAAAGGGGGGAAACTGCCATTCACCTGCAATGCCAAAATGAGATAAGTAAAGCCGCATACACCGATCAGAAAAAAGCTTCCGAGTATGATCATGAATAAATGTGCTTTATTTGGTGTCTAGTTGTTCTGTGAAGCGGACATTAGTTGATGTTGCAGCATTGTTCAATATGGGCTAATTTTGTTGAAAAACTCTTGTTGATTTGAGGAGCCGTTACTGATTCAATTTACCTGTAAATACAGGGGGATTGACGATGTTGGGACCAAAGCAAGAGGCGCAAGGCGCGTTGTTTTATGAGTTCTCGGTTGACGATCATGTGCCTCAAGATCATCTGCTACGTTCGATTGATCGGTTTGTGGATCTGAGCAGTATCCGTCCACATCTTGCAGAATTCTACAGCCACACGGGCCGACCATCCATTGATCCAGAACTGCTGATCCGCATGCTGTTGGTTGGGTATTGCCTTGGTATCCGATTAGAGCGGCGGCTTTGTGAGGAGGTTCATCTGAACCTTGCTTACCGCTGGTTCTGCCGGTTTGATCTTACTGATCTTGTGCCCAACCACTCGACATTATCCAAAAACCGACATGGGCGTTTCCGTGACAGTGATCTTTTGCGCCACTTGTTTAAAACGGCTGTGGCGCGCTGCATTGCGGACGGTCTCGTGAGCGGCCAGCGCTTTGCGGCAGATGCCAGTTTGATCGAAGCTGACGCCAACAAACAAAACTCAACGCCGAAGGAAGATTGGGACACATCAGCAATTACGCCGCAGGATGCTCCGCGCGCTGTGCGTGAGTATCTCGATGTTCTGGACGATGCCGCTTTCGGCGCGGCCTCTGAGGTCGAGCCCAAGTTCACATCCCATTCCGATCCCGCCAGTCAGTGGACTGCAGCCCGTAAAGGGCCCGCTTTCTTTGCCTATTCGACCAATTACCTGATCGACACTGACCACAGCATTATCGTTGATGTCGAAGCCACAAGGTCGATCCGACAGGCAGAGGTAGGGTCCGTGCGTACCATGCTGGACCGCGTCAAAGTCAAATTCGACTTGCACCCCGAACGCATCATCGCGGACACCGCTTACGGCTCCGGCCCAATGCTGGGATGGCTGGTGGATCGCAAAATCGCCCCGCATATCCCTGTCATTGATAAAGCGGGCCGCACGGACGGGACCTTGAGCCGCGCAGACTTCGAATGGGTTCCGGAAAACGATCAATATGCTTGTCCAGAAGGCCAATCACTCAAGCAGTTCCGCCGCAACTATTCCGATCCCAACAGTGGCCCAACCAACACAGGTGTCGCCAAATACCGCGGTCTAAAACTGACCTGCCAGGCCTGCCCATCCAAAGCCAAGTGCTGCCCAAACACCGACTTCCGCGCCATCACCCGAGAAGAGCGCGAAGACGCCCGTCAAGTGGCACGCGATTTTGCCAAGACCAAACAATATGTGATCTCGATGCGGCTCAGAAAGAAGGTGGAAATGCTCTTCGCCCATCTCAAACGTATTCTCGGATTGGGCAGACTCCGATTACGCGGCCCGAACGGTGCTAAAGACGAATTCTTACTCGCTGCAACCGCCCAAAACCTCCGCAAACTCGCCAAGATCCTTCCTGCACCGCAGCAAATGCAAAAAGCCTGATAGGAAAGGCGCTTGCGCGATGAATTCGACAATGCTTTCTGCGACAGCAACATGGGGTTTTTCCACAGAATCGGGGGCGATCTCAACCGGTCGACGCAACACACTCTGCGAACTTCTCTGCTGGCGTTTGATATTGCAAGGTCTTGCGAGGGCGTTCGTTGAGTTGCCTTGCGATTGCACTGAGCTTTGCTTGGGAATGGACCGATAAGTCGGTACCGCGCGGCAAATACTGCCTCAAAAGCCGGTTGGTGTTTTCGTTTGATCCGCGTTGCCAAGGCGACTGTGGGTCGCAAAAGTAGACATCAACATCCGTGGCCAACGTAAAGCGCGGATGATCTGCCAGCTCTTTTCCGCGATCCCATGTCAGAGATTTGTAAAGCTCACGGGGCAGCTTCTGAGCCGACTTGATCAGCGCCGTGACGACACTCTCGGTGTCTTTGTTGGCGACTTTAACCAGCATCACGTACCGTGAATGCCGCTCAACGAGGGTTGCGATATAGCTGTTCTTGGATCCGCCAATCAAGTCGCCTTCCCAGTGGCCCGGAACGGCCCGATCTTCGACGGACGCAGGCCTTTCGCTGATAGATACAGCATTCTTAATCTGGCCATTCCCGTTGCGCTTCTGGCTGGCGTGTTTGGAGCGCCTGACAGTCCGTCTTGCGCGCAGATGCTCCAGGAGTTCCTTTTTAAGGACGCCTCGCGCCTGTATATAAAGGCTTCTGTAGATCGTTTCGTGTGACACCTGTTTGTGTGCCTCTCCTGGGAAAGCGCGTTTGAGCCAGCCCGCAACCTGCTCGGGAGACCACTTGCGCCGCAGCTTTGCTGATACTGCGCAGGCCAACTTCGGGTGACAAGCCAGCTTGCAAATCTTGGGACGCCGCGCGCGATCCCACGCCGCTTGATCAGACGCGATTGCACGATAACCTGCAAGGCCACCATTGCGCCGCACCTCTCGGCTGATCGTCGAGGGCGCACGTCGCAACTGATGCGCAATCGCACGCAAGGACTGCTCGGTGCTCAGCCCGCGGGATATTTCCTCGCGCTCAGAAAGGCTCAATGCAACGTGCCCGCGTCTGCGATCTGGTGGGCGTATCCCACCCGTTGGTGAGATCACGGAAAAGACTGAGGATGATTGGCGATCAAAAACGCGCCCAATCGACCTCATCGACTCGCCTCGCTGCCACCAATCCCAAATCTCAGCACGCGGTTCAGTTGAATAATAAATCCTACGACGATATTTCATGGCAAACACTCCATCTCTTCCTAAAGATTAAAGTGTTGCGTCGACCAGTTGAGGCCACCGCGGAAACCGGACATTCGCTGCGCTTGGTCCCAACTTCCGGTCGACGGACTTTTCTGCCGTTCAGTAGCATTTAACCAACGGCTGTTTACGTGATGCTTACCGCAGTCCTAGACGACTAAACGCCTAGTAAAACGGTCTCTGGCGCACATTTCTACCCACCAGAGATATTTTCTTAATGCGTGAACTTTTTGATTTCGCCGCTTTTGAGGCGCGAAGAATAGGACGCAAGTTCAGTACGAACCAACTTCATCAAGAAGTAGAGGCAGAAGATGTTCACAACTGCCATGGCAAAGATCGCAGCATCGGAGAAGTCGATGACAGGACCCAGCGACGCCGCAGCCCCGATTACGATGAACACACAGAAGATGACTTTAAATGTCAGTTCCGATGCTTTGCTTTCCCCAAACAAATAGGTCCAGCTTTTCAAGCCGTAGTAGGACCAAGAGATCATCGTCGAGAAGGCAAACAGCACAACCGCGATAGCCAAAACATACGGGAACCAACTGATGCTGGACCCGAAGGCCGCGGATGTGAGCGCAACGCCTGTGTTGCCGTCGACCGTGGCAATTGCAGACCCTGCTTCGTTCAACAGATAGTTACCAGTTGCCGGATCGACAATCAGCTGCTGTGAAATCACGATCACCAATGCGGTCATTGTGCAGATCACCACGGTATCGATCAGGGGCTCAAGCAATGAAACGAAGCCCTCTGTGATTGGCTCCTTGGTTTTCACCGCAGAGTGGGCAATCGCCGCAGACCCAACACCAGCCTCATTCGAAAATGCGGCCCGTTTGAATCCTTGGATCAAAGCCCCGACAAAACCGCCAGCAACGCCGAGCCCTGTAAAGGCTCCGTCGAAAATTTGGCCAAAAGCCCAGCCTATTTTGTCGTAGTTTACCAGCAGGATGATCAACGCCGCACCGACATACAGGATTCCCATAAATGGTACGACTTTTTCTGTTACGTTGGCGATGGATTTGATCCCGCCCACGATGACCGAGAATACAACAACTGCGAAAATGATCCCTGTGATCCAGCCTGGATATTCACCGACAATACCAGAAATCTGTGCATGCGCCTGATTGGCTTGGAACATATTACCGCCACCAAGAGCACCAAGAATACAAAAGACCGAGAAGAGAACCGCGAGGAATTTACCCCCCGGCAAACCCAATTCTTTGAAGCCCTTCGAGATGTAGTACATTGGGCCCCCGAAACAGTGCCATCGGGGTATTCGTTGCGATATTTCACGCCCAGCGTACATTCGGTGAATTTGGACGCCATGCCAAGTAGACCCGCAAGGATCATCCAGAACGTAGCCCCCGGCCCACCAATCCCAACGGCAACAGCAACTCCCGCGATATTTCCTAAGCCGACCGTTCCCGACAGAGCCGTGGCAAGCGCTTGGAAATGGCTAACCTCGCCCGCGTCATTGGGATCGGAATAATCGCCTTTAACCAGTTCGATAGAATGCTGAAGAAATCGAAATTGAACAAAACCGAAGTAGACGGTAAAAATAGAGGCGGCGATCACCAGCCACATCACGATCCACGGAAAGCTTGTTCCGGGGAAGGGTGCGAAAATTAGGCTCACGAATGGGCCGGTTACTTTTGCGAAGATTTGGTTGACCTTTTCGTCGATCCCCATAGATTCTTGTGCCATTATAGGACTGGCAGCGATGGTCAAGGCTATTGAGGCCAGCGAGATTTTTGATGTGATTTTCATAGTGTCCCCTATCCTACAACTGTGACAGGCACATCGGCGTGCATCACAAGGTTTTGTGTTGAGCTACCAAAAATACGCTTCGCGAACCCGTGTGATGAAGCGCGACCAACAATGATCTGCGTACCGCCGTTTTGAACGGTGAGTTTGTTCAAGGTTTCGGCAACATCCCCATGTCGCACGAGACCGCTGGCATTAAAGCCAGCCTCTTTTAGGGCCTTGACCGCAGGGTCAACAATCCGCGATGTAGCGAGCGCAATTTCTTCCTCACGGCGATTGTGCCGTTGCGCGTTTTCTTCCGCAGTTTGAAAGGTGAACGGCGACCATTCGATAACGTAAATGGCGAGCAGTTCGCAGTCATCCATTCTGGATGCCAAGTCTTTGGCAAATGCTAAAGCGCGGTCTCCCGTCTCTGCACCGTCAAGTCCAATAACAATCTTCGATTTCATTCCATCCTCCGTTTTTGCTGTTTTTACCAGTATGAGGATCTGATTGCCCTCTTAAGAGAAAGTCTGCCGTAAAAATGAGCAGAAAGCTTCTCTCATTTTCAGTATTCGTGATTTTCTAGAACAAGAGTATATTTAGTTATGCATCTTTCCGAAAGTTTTCAGGCATTTAGACCTAAAATTTGAAGACCCCCGGTATGTAGCGATTCAGGCAGGACAGTATCAAATAGACACAGAATGAGGTTTAAGCTTGAGGCTGTTGCGCTCCAAACTACCGTTTGCTTTGCGGTGGGCAACGGACATAAATGTCAGCAAGCAAACGTTCTTTTGCAACCTTACGGCCCACAACGTCCCAGGCGTCAGCGGTAAATGCGTCCTTGCTCATGGCTGAGATAAAGTGTGGTGATGGATAGCGCTCAAGGAATGCAAAGAACCAGTCGCTGCGCGAGCTGCGGTGAAAGCGGTCGGCTTCGGGTAAATACAGCGGCAGGTAATGTGTCAGCACTCGGTGCCACAGTTCTGTCTTTGACTTGGACACGTGTCATGGGTTTTAGACAGCTCTTGGATGTCGTTCGTTCCACACACCAGTGGGTCGTGATAAAACTGCTCATTCCCGATCTCCATCATGTGAAGGATGGCCTGAGCGTCCTTGGGGTCGTTCTTGTCCCAGCTGTTATGCAGAGCTTCCCGGGTACGCGCCAAAGCCCATGACGATACCAACTTCACCTCAAAGCCTGCGGTTGCGAGGTGATAAGCAAAGGCGCGGTGGTAATTACCAGTCGCCTCAAAAGCTGCGCGCACTGGACGGCCATAACTGGCCAATGATGTGATCAACCGCTGGAAGTCCTCCATTTGGTTGAGGACAGTCAAACGGCGGCGGCGCTTTTTGCCTAGAATGGCTATCAAAACTTCATGCCGTGCTTTGGCGATGTTGATGGCCACTAAAACTGCTGCATCTTGTGCAATAACAATCTCGGTCATAGTCGGTCTCCTTTGCAGTGTGGTTTGTTGCAAAAACTACTGTAGGGACCTGAGGCGAGGCTATGACCACCTCCTGCGCCATTTGGGGGCTGCGCAGGCGGTCATAGCCTCTCAACCAGCATCATTCCGAAGGTGTTACGGCATCCAGTTCGCTGAGCAGCCTCGCAACCGTAACAAAGCATATTCGCGGCAAATGCGCTTCGAAGCAAATGGGATCGAACACCGCCTGACCAAGCCAAACCATCCGTGGACCAATGGCCAAGTCGAGCGGATGAACCGAACGATTAAGGACACGACAGTAAAGGGATACCATTACGACAGCCATGATCCGCTGCGCACGCACCTCGCCGACTTCATGCACGCATACAACTTCGCTCGCAGGCTCAAGACACTCAGCGGTCTCACGCCCTACGAATACATCTGCAAAATCTGGACTGCAGAGCCAGATAGATGCATACTAAATCCGATCCACCAAATGCTGGGACCTAACACCTAAGGCGTTGCAAAGAGGCGGGGTCCATATACGTCCACACATGACAGTGCCCCTTGGGGCCATCTTATAAACCTTTAAACGTCAACCCCGCATAAAAAACAAACGAACTTTGGTTGTTCAAAGAGTCTAGAAGTGGAAAGGCAGCTGTCATCTCAAATCTATTATTGTTCTTAAAGTCGTAGTTCACACCTGCTCCCACAGAAGCAAGTGTCGTTTTTTCTGGGAACGTTGAATACACGGCGCCCAAGTCGGTGAATACGTAGCCATCTAGGAAACTTATGTTTAGGAAATTCTTTTGATGAAACTCTAAACTTCCGTAGTAACCTTTGTCTCCTGCGATACCATCGGACGGATACCCGCGCACAGTGAGTGGTCCACCGATTTGAAAGAGCAAATCACCTGGTAGGAGTTGCTGATCTGTCGATTGAAACGCAGCGGATGCGACAAGAGATCGATTTGATCCTAAGGTGTAATCTCCGTAAAAACTACCGGTAATAAGATTAATATCCCTTTCGAAATCAAAGATATTATTAGTACTGTCCGCGAAAACCGCCTGAATTTGCCCGCGGGAGGTACCTCGATCACCGTTGTACACAACAGTGAATCCCGGTGCTAACTTTATCGTATCTGTGTTCACAATGGGTACGCTTGCAGACCATGTTCGACTGTTGCCCTTAAAGGCCGACAAGTCCGCAAAAACACTCCAGCGTTCTGTAACGGTCAAAGCTTGTGTGAGCGTCAAGCTCGCCTATGTTGAAGACGTCCCAACTGCGACTGCAATCAAAGTATATTGAAACGGAATTTCACAAAAGATCGCGGTGGAGACCCTCATGTGATTGTCGTTAAAAGTTCGACATTTTGGACATTGTGTAACCCTATGTCAGCCCGTTGGCATTGAGGAAGCATCCGTGAACCCGGGTTCATTTTTGCAAGCGCCCAATGCCCAGGAAGCAGGATATTCCGATGTCAAAACTACTAACTCAACATACGTCAAAGAATACCAACTTGAATTGATACACTGCGCGGACTTCCGTTGGGTCAGATCGGAGCATTGCTCAGCATTACCGCAAGGCGGGTCCAAAAGGTTTCGTCGGAGTTGGGCGTGTGTCGGGGCCACGAATTGCCGCGAACGAGTTTAAAATCGACGGCATACCGGCCCTTGAAAAGTTAAAAGGTGGCGACCACCGTCATCTGGCAGACGATCAGGAACGATCTGAGTATTTCGTACCTGTGGAATGGACGCACACGGTACCCGAGGAGCAAGCGATTCAAGAAGTGGGCATGTTTGGAAACCAAAATACAGCCTGTAGACCGAAGACACCGAAGTGGCGCTCAACAGTCGACCGATTGAAAGAAAAGTTCGAAATTTCAGCATAAGAATCTGGTACGCAGAAAATACAAAACAGAAACTCAGTTCACGCTTCCCCTGCTAGCCCTCAAGGGATTATTGTACTCAATGTTTATCCGATGGCTCAGCAAGGGCGGGCAGGACAAAGTAAGGATTAACTTAGCCGCTGTCAGCGCCCTCACTCATGAGAAAAGTGACATTTTGTCATGAGTTTCCCCGCAGGGACCAGCCAATGAAACCTGAGGGCGCGTTAAGCCGCTGGTCGTTGTGATGCGCACAGCATCTCGGCGAAACTCGTCTGTGCATCTCGTAGCCATTCCTTGTCTCCTTCATGGCAAACATTGCCAGAAAGAGACTGGAACTAAACTGGGACAAGACCATTAACTCCGCTCTGACAATCTTTCATCAAGAAACGTCAATCGATCTTGGCCCCAAAAACGCTCGCCCTCGAACACATAGGTTGGTGTGCCGAATACGCCAGCGGCACTAGCTTCGGCGTGGCTTTGCTCCCAAAGGGCCTGTACCTCATCGCTTTCTTGCATCTCAAGCAAACGCGCGCCGTTCATGCCCTCTGTATTGGCCACATCTACGCGCACTGCTGCATCGAGGATATCGCGTTCCTCCGACCAAAGCGCGCGCAGCAGCGCATGGCTCAAGCGTAGAGCGTTCCACCCGAGCGTATCTGCGGCGATGACCATGCGGGCCGAGAATTCTGGGTTGGCGGGATAATGCGCGGGTCGCAGAGCCAGCGGAATATTCAAACGTTTGCGCCAGCGATCAAGCTCTAGTTCGTGATATTCCTGACGTGCATCAGGGCGGCTCCGCAGAGGAATCCCGCCGTTTTCCTCCAAAATAGTCGTAGGACGCAAATGCACCTTAAGATCATGTTTTTTAATAAGTCTGTGTAACTCTGGACCACCCAAATACGCCCAAGGCGAGGATAGCGAATGGAAATAGACGATTTCTTTGGTCATGGGAAAAATAGCTCCTGAGTTGCATTGATCTTGGTCGCACGCATTGCGTCCTGTTGTTTTGAGTCATGGAGATGGCACGCGACGGTCCGGCCCGGCACAGGTTCCACCGTTTCTGGAGCTTGAGTTTTGCAAAGGTCGGTTGCGAAGGGGCATCTCGGGTGAAAATGGCATCCAGTGGGGGGGACGCCGCTGAAGGAATTTCTCCACTCAGGCGGACAAGGGCTTTGCGCGCCGAAGGATCGGGAATGGGCGACGCCGCCCGCAGAGAATGCGTATAGGGATGGAGAGGCAGATCAAACGCTTCCCCAACTGGGCCGCTTTCCACGACCCGTCCCAGATACATCACAGCCAACCGTTTGCAAAACGTGCGCACAACACCCAGATCATGTGAGATGAACAAAAACGCTACGCCGCGACGTTCCATCAACTCCTTCATCAGTTTGAGAACTTGCGCTTGAATGGATACATCAAGCGCACTGACGGCCTCATCCGCAACGATCAAATCAGGATCAAGCGCCAACGCACGGGCAATCGCGATCCTTTGCCGCTGGCCACCGGAAAACTCATGCGGGTAGCGATCTGCAGTTTCGGTTGGCAAGCCCACTTCTTCGAGAAGGGCGGCCACCACTTGATCCACAGCCTCGCCCGTTGCACGGCCATGCACCCGAATAGGTTCGGCCAACGCCGCGCCAACTTTTTGCTTGGGATTCAGCGAGGAATAGGGATCTTGAAAGATCATCTGCATGCGTGGCCGCAACGCGCGCAATTGCGAGGGCCGAAGATCCGCCAGATCAACTCCGTCCATCGTGATCGTGCCCGCATCGGGTTTTATCAGATGCAACACCGCCCGCCCGACCGTAGATTTTCCGCAGCCAGATTCGCCGACAACGCCAAAAGCCTCGCCCGCATTCACGTGAAACGACACCCCATCCACCGCGCGCACAGTGACAGGTTTGCCGCCAAAAGCGCCGACGCGGGTATGAAAATGTTTCACCAGATTGGTGACGGTTAGAATACTCATGATGTGCCCCCCGCTCGCACCCAGCAAGCTGCGGCATGGCCTTCTGTCACCATCTGCAATTCTGGGTCTTCCACTTTGCAGCGCTCCGTACTTAAGGCGCATCTCGGCGCAAACCTGCATCCGGCGGGCATTTTATCCAATGCGGGAACAGCTCCCGGGATGGAATAAATCTCGCCTATATCTCGATCAGGGCGCGGAATAGATTTGAGGAGGCCCTCTGTATAGGGGTGGATCGGGTTCGCGAATATCTTCTCGACCGGCCCCGTTTCGACGATGGCCCCCGCATACATGACCGCCACGCGATCCGCGATAGCGGCAACAACCCCCATGGAATGCGTGATCAGCAACAGCCCCATGCCTTTTTGATGGCGCAGGTCTTCCAGAAGCCCCAGGACTTGGGCTTGGATAGTCACATCGAGCGCCGTGGTCGGCTCGTCCGCAAAAAGCACAGCGGGCTCGCACGCAAGGGCCATGGCAATCATCACCCGTTGCCGCATTCCCCCCGAAAACTGATGCGGGTATTCCAATGCACGGCTCTTTGCCGAGGGGATGCCCACCTGCTCAAGCAGGCGCACAGCTTCGGCCATCGCCTCTGCACGGGCCATACCGCGGTGTTGAATCAGGGGTTCTGCAACCTGAAAACCAACTTGCAAAACGGGGTTAAGCGCGGTCATAGGCTCTTGAAAAATCATTGCCATGCGATCGCCGCGCAGTTTCTGCATTTCGGTGGCGTCTGCGGTGAGGGTTTTCCCATCTAACACGACGTCGCCCTCAATGCGCGAACCAACCTCAGGCAATAACCGCATGATCGACATGACCGTCACAGATTTACCTGACCCGCTTTCGCCAACGATGGCCAAAGTTTCGTCGCGGGCCAAATCAAACGAGAGGTTGCGCACCGCGGGATGCCATTCCCCATTGATGTAAAAACTGGTGGTCAGATTGCGTACAGAGAGGGCCGCGTCGCTCATTCCATATCCTTCATTTGCTTGAGGCGAGGATCAAGCGCATCGCGCAACCCGTCGCCGATCAGATTGAGAGACAACACCGCCAGCAAGATACACAGACCCGGAAAGATCGACATCCATGGCGCTTGGAAAATTTGCTCAAACCCTTCACGGATCATACCGCCCCATGTCGGTGTCGGCGGCCGCACGCCAAGACCCAAAAAGGCAAATCCCGCCTCGATCATGATGGCATTGGCCGTCCAGAGCGACGCCATCACCAGAACTTCCGTCAGAATGTTAGGGATTATGTGACACACGATGATCCTAAGGTCCGAGAACCCCATGGCGCGACAGGCCTCGATATAAGCGCGCTCCTTAACCGCAAGTGTCGGTGCCCGTGCAATCCGCGCGAATTTCGGGATGAGGGTGAAGGTGATCGCAATAATAACATTGGTCAGTGACGGGCCAAGAAGCGCCACAATAACGATGCCCGTGATAAGGGTCGGGAAGGATAGTAAAACGTCCATCGAGCGCATAACTAGCGCATCAACCCAACGCCCGTAATATCCCGCCAGCACCCCCAGAACGCTGCCGATTGTCATCCCGAAAAACACCGAGACCACGCCCACAGTCAAAGAGATACGCGCCCCATACAGGGCCCGCGAAAACATATCGCGCCCGAAGGTATCGGTTCCGAAAAGATGCTCCATTGAGGGTGGCAGCTTGCGGTTCATGATGCTTTGATCAATCGGACCATATGGCGCGATGATCGGTGCGAAAATCGCCAAAAGGCAGAGCGTCACAAAGAGAATGCCTCCGACCCAAGACAGTTTGTTGCGGCTGAAACTGCGGGTTAAATCGGCTGTTGCGGTGCTTAAAGTGCTCATGACATTGCTCCCTTTACGCTCGGCCAATACGGGGATCGATAATCGAATAGGTCAAATCCGTCAGAATATTGGTCACGATAACGATTGCGGCATAGGCCACGAGTAACCCCTGAACCATGGGATAGTCCCTGTTGTCCAACGACCCGATGATCAAAGACCCAAGGCCAGGGCGCGTGAAAACCGTTTCGATAAGGACCGAATTGCCGATAATCAGCGCAAAATACAGGCCAATCACGGTCACCACGGGGATCAGCGCATTGCGCAACGCGTGGCGATACAGGACCGTGCGTTCGGTCAGGCCTTTTGCACGGGCCGTGCGGATATAATCGTCGCCCATCACATCCAGCAAAGACGAGCGGCTGGCGCGCGTAATCATCGCGATCAGCCCGAGTGAACCTGCCGTCGCGGGGAGGACAAGGCCGCGCAGTTTCTCAAGGAATGATCCGTCCAAGGAGGAACTCATCACAGGAAACCACGGCAGCCAGACGGCAAAGATTAGGATGAGCATGATCCCAGCATAAAATACGGGAAAGGAGAACCCGATCAACGAAAAGACGCGGGTCGCGTAATCGATGAACCGGTTGCGATGCAAGGCCGAGGCGATGCCCAATGGAATACCAATCACCGTCCCGATGACGATCGATGACACAGTCAGCGAAAGTGTGTACGGCAGCACGCGGAGTAATTCGGAAAGGACGCTTCGACCATACACCAGCGAAGAGCCGAGGTCGCCATGCAATAGCCCCCCAGAAAGTCCAGATATTGACGCCAGATCGGCATGTTCAATCCCAGCTTTTCCCGCAGCGCCGCGATGGATGCATCCGTCGCGGTATCCCCAAGAATGGCCAAGGCGGGGTCGCCCGGCAAGGTGCGGATTGCAAAGAAAATAACGGTTAGGACCGCCAGCAAAGTTGGGATTGCCGACAATATCCGCTTTAGGATGTAGAGCGGGGCGCGATAACGCCCCGCCCACTCTGTCAATGCGGTGCTTTTACTCACTGAAGTAAGTCGCTTCTGTGATAGGGGGGCCTAAGTTTAGCGTCCCTGTCAACTCATAGCCAAGGTTCAACGATTTTCGTTTGGCCCAAACTTGTTCCAACTCAAACAGGGGCACCACGCAAAGCTCTTTCATGATCTTTTGCTGTGCTTCTTCCCATGCTTTTAGCTGCACCTCGGAGTCCGCGGCAACACGGGCGGCCGCGATTTCTTCATCGGCGACATCGCAGTGCGAGAAGTTGGTCTGCCCAGTCGGCGTGCCGACGATTGAAGTGGATGCATAAAACGGCGAAAGGAAAGAATCCGCCTCGGGGAAAGGTGCCGCGCCATAAATAACCATCGGGCTTTCGTCCTGACGGATCAACGCGTGCCATGCACGGTGGTCCACAAAATCGACCTCCAGATTAATGCCAGCACGGCGCATCTGCTCCATGATCAACTCAAACGGTAGCTTCAATGAGGCGATCTGGGTTGTTGGAACCGTTAACGTCAAGCCGTCTGGGTATCCCGCATCCGTTAGCAGCTGTTTTGCCTTATCCAGATCGAATTCGTATTGTTCGACGTCAACACTCTGACCCAAAAATCCGCTTGGGACGGGAGAGAACAATTGTTTCGTGATGTCTTGGCCGATCAACGCCTGAAACTCGTCGCGGTTGATGGCATGGGCAATCGCTTGGCGCACACGAATGTCGTCAAGGGGGGCGACGGTTTTGTTGAGGTGGAGCATCCGAGACTGGCTGGGGCTAAAAATCAGCACATCTAGATCATCACTATATTGTTCTGATACCCGCTCGACCCAATCTTGCTCTCGTCGCCCGTAGAAAAGATCGATCTCACCTGCGGCAAACGCGAGTTCTCGCGCATTGTCTGACGGGATATACCGATAGTCGATTTTCTGAATTTTTGGAGCGCCACGGAAATAGTCTGTATTCGCGATCAAAGTGGTGCGAACCTTCGGCGTATAGCTTTCAAACTGGAACGGACCCGTGCCAACCATCGGCGCTTTCAGATCGTCGCCAAGCTCTTCGACAGCCTTCTTTGAAATGATAAACCCGCCCGCAGGGTTGGCCAGCATACCGACAAATGTTGGGACGCGTTCGCTCAGGGTGATGGTGATAGTGTGGTCGTCAACCCTGTCGATTTTCTCAATCGCCGCAAAGGACGAAGCGAAGGCTGATGTTTCTGGATTACGCGCCCGATCAAGCGAGAAGATCACATCATCTGCGGTCAACTTGCCAAAACCACCGTGGAAATCCACATCATCCCGCAACTTCACAGTCCAGACGAGGCCACTGTCATCACCTTCAATCGAGGTCGCGAGGTCGAGTTCAATTTTTGTGGGGTCCATGGAACCCGGAGGGAAGCGTGTTAGGCTGTTGAAGACATAGCCAAACAGCGCGCGATCCTGCCCACCGCCGGAAAGATGCGGGTCAAGCTGGTTTGCGTCGGCCCCAAAGGCGCCGATATTAATCTGATCTTGCGCCAGAGCGCCGCTTGCAAGAGCCATGCTGACGGCAAGCGCGCTGACCCCCATTTTGAACTGTAAAAACTTCATTGTGTTTCTCCTTTTGAGGCAAGGCCTTTCAGCCCATTCCTAGTTTCAACGACACTTCATTTTTGTTTGCTTTGCAACGTGGCTGATCCGAGCGGATGCATAAGGCGATTTGCCCAGCAAAAAATCGCAATCGCGTGGATCAGGTCGCTTATCTCACTCGCTGACAATCCCGCCGCGCGCAAAGCTTCTATATGATCCGCCGTTGCCGAAATTGGGGTGGTCGAAAGCGCTTCAGCAAAGGCTAGTATTGCGGCATCCCGTTGTGAGAGCTTGTCACGGTTTCCGGTCCAAATCCAATAGATCACATCAGAGGATTTACATTCTGACGCATGCCGACCTGCATGAATAAAGGTACAGTATTTGCACCCGTTTACAAGGGACGCACCAAGGGCGCCAAGTTCACGGTCTGCCCGCGACAGGCCACCCTGAATATACATGATCGTATTAAACAATGTCGTCCGCGCGACATAGCTTTCAGGGTCATGCACCAAAGTGCGCACATAGTTCGAAACCTTGGTCGCCGAAGGGGTCACCTGCATGGCAATGAGTTGCTCGGGCGTGGCACTTGCGATCACGACGGGCTGGAGATGAGGGGTCCAGTCCAACGGTCGCGCCTTGATCCGAGGCGGTGCCATCATGTGAGGTCTTTCACGAGCGACAGGCCAAAGGAGATGCGCACGTCGAGACTAACAAACCCGACAAGTTCACAAAGCGCCACGATTTGAGGCTCTGTCAGGCCCGCATTGCGCAGGGTTTTCAGGTTAATTTTTCCGGCCTGTCCAGGATTGATCGCGATCAGGTCGGTGAAGGCCACAATGGCCGCGAGTTTTTGATCCACAGGCATGTCGCCTTTAGAAATCCGCCCAAGGTCACCGTCATCTTGATCGCTTGGGAAACCCTCAAAACTTGGGGCGGTCTTGCGCCATATCCGTTGTGCCAATGCGGCCCGCAATGCCGCGTCCAATCCCAAATCCTGCTCTGCGCTCAAAACAGAGGCACGACATTTTTCGACGCCGGTTAAAAACTCAACCCGGACGGCATCCTGATCTGACTCAGGACGATCAATCGGCGCCCACTCGTTAGATTGAGATTCAAGTGACATCAATTCGCTTTCTGACTGACAAAGCAACCGTTCGAGACCTATACAAGGAGCGCATGGTAAGCGCCAAAGCATACATCAGTGTAATAATGGGATTTTCATTATGTCAATATCGAATAGTAAATTCCGCGATATTCGCGCGATGGAAGCTTTCGTGGCCGTCGTAAGTAGCGGTTCAATGACGGCTGCTGCAAAAATTCTAGGCATCAGCCAACCCGCGGTAACACGCATGGTGCGCGATTTAGAAGCGTATGTCGGATTCGACCTTTTCCAACGTAACGGGCCGGTCATTTCCCCGACCGAGCAGGGTATGAAGTTTTATGATGAATCCCGACGGGTTATGGCCAATCTTGATCAGCTGAAAGACCGCGCCCAAGCGATACGTGATGACCGCATTGCGGCCGTCGATATTGTTGCCACTCCAACGATGGCTGCGGGGCTTGTGTCTCCGATTTTGGCGCGTCTCAGCGACGTTCTGCCCGATCTGGTGCATATCGAAACCACAAGTGCCGAACGGGTCGTCCATGCCATGCGTCAACGCACGGCTGACCTAGGGTTTTCCGCATTTCCCGTTGATCATGAGCGCCTCAAGTGTCTTGCGCAATTCGAATCATCACTCGTCGCCGTCGTTCAAAAGGGGAGTGTGTATGACACTGGTGAACCCTTACCACTTTCAGCATTCAATGACGCGCGCCTTGCAACCGTCGGCAATAGCTTCAGGGTTCGCAACCAGATCGACCGCGCATTTCAGGATCATAATATACGCGTGAAGGCAGAGATTTTGACCAATTCTTCGCTGAATGCGGTAATGGCGGCCAGCGCGGGCATCGGGATCGCGATCTGCGACCCGGTCACTGCATTTGGCGTACCAGTTCAAGGCATTTCTATCCGCCCTCTTGCCATTCAAATCAAATATAGCTGGGGCCTGTTTACCCCCCTAGAGTCAAACATACGGGATCACCTGACGCAATTGACCGAAGCTTTTACCGAAGTAAGTGAAGCCATCGTTGCTAAAGTCGAGAATTCAAAAACGTCGGCCAAAGCTACTCCAGAGAGTCTTTAAAACAGAGTTTCTCACGCTTAAACAAAATCTTAGACCGTGTGGATCGAAGCACAATCGGCCCTCACTTATGACATTTCTATACTTTTGTCACGAGTTGCTGCGGTGACACCGGCTAAGTCGGAAAAATACTTAGCCGCTCACAGCGACGTTCATTGGTATGAACTGCATTAGCTCTTCAATTGAATTGTTGGTCAAATCCCAATAACAAACTATATGCGACTTGAGCGAACGCTTTCGAAAACTTCAATCAGGCGGCACGATTGTGGCCGCGCCGAGCGTTATGGACCTGGGGCCGCATGCGGTCCACGAGATCATTAGCGATGTCGCTGCTTTTGACGTCGCCACTCCAGACAACGATCCCTACGGCGAGTGTGACTTTCACATCGTCACTTAGGACCGACAACGCATTATTTGAAAGACAGGCTATTACAATAGGGATTTGACTGAAAGCTCAAGCAACCCTGTTGGCCCTGACGCAGCGACA
Source organism: Falsihalocynthiibacter arcticus (assembly GCF_000812665.2). Classification (GTDB taxonomy): domain Bacteria; phylum Pseudomonadota; class Alphaproteobacteria; order Rhodobacterales; family Rhodobacteraceae; genus Falsihalocynthiibacter; species Falsihalocynthiibacter arcticus. Next base: position 2,361,314 of record NZ_CP014327.1, on the reverse strand, counting down.
CGGGTAATGACAGTGTTTCTGGAAAATGAGTATTAAGCCGCGATATCCTTCTTTTCCTTGATGACGCGTTTGGCTGTTTTCCGGCCATCATAATCCTCTTTGTTATTTAGATCAAGAATTGGATCTCCCCCGATCTGTAGGATAAAGCCGATCAGATACTCTGCCGGAACGTCGTTCTCATGGGCGTAGACAAGTTGCCTTGATGATTTTGACATTTGGTCTCGATTAATGAGGCGCTCGGCGATTTTCGTTGCGCAATAAGTGATAACACCAAAGGAAGGGGTTCGGGCTTGAGCGAGTTCACTCGCGGACTCAAATCGCCGCTCGGCATCCTCCGAATGCCCAGCCAACCTTACTTCCCAAGCTTCGATCATCTCCGCCCACGCGGCCGAAGCCTTTGTCGAGGCAATTTTTTCTGAATCTGTGTGCAAGCTCACCCAGACTGTTTGGCGAGGCTCTACGGACGAGAACCGCTGCGGAACGCGTTTTCGGATATAATAGGTGGTGTTGCGCAGGATCAGCTTCATTGCACGTGACTATCAGGGCCGCCCGGTTTCTACAAGAATTTGTGCAGCAATTGGCGCTTCAAATAGGTTTTCGTGTATGCAAAAATGCAAAAATCCCTTTTTTTCATATAGTTAGTTGAAAATTAAAGGAAGATTTCTGGCGGAGGAGCAGTCAGCCGCTTACGTCACTAAAATCTATATTACTCCATACAAAACAATAGGTTAAAAGGATCACCTCAAGACCTATGTGTAGCAAAATGTGTAGCCTTATTATTTACAGAAACTTGATCGCGTGCCCCTCTATTATCATGATCAATCTTTGGCAAAGTCAACATAGTTTGCGTTGCTTGCGGGAACTCAGATTGAACGGTGACGTCACTGTAATACTCGAGTTAGGCAAAAGGGTGTTTTCGACCAATTCGCAATAAGTGCGCCGTCCCAGTTTACAGCCATTTCGTTTGCTAAATAGTATGTGGGACCTAAGCGTTTATTCTTAAAGCTAAAGCCGTCTTTAATTGAACCTGCCGCAGTTTAGTTCCTACCTATTTCGAGCAATATCTACCGTGAAGGAGACATATTCCAGTATATCAATAAGTTGGAAGGCTGGAATATTTGCGCGACACGACCACTAAACGGCGGTACAGACGCATACAATGTATAGCGACGGCCGTCCAGTTGCTTGGGTTTAGTAAAGAACTTTCTAGAGAATATGGCTTGCCGGTTTCCATATTAAATTGTTCCTCCTATAATTCTCACGGCACGTTCAGGGGTTGTAAAATACGTTTTCCATTTGGCGCCAACTGTCTTCACCAGGTAACGGAAATTGCATCGGATCACATATTTTCAACCATTCTTGGTTGCGGGGGTCAACAGCAAGTCGGGCCATATCCTCATCGTAATTATCGCCGACATATTCATAAAAAGCGAACTCGTAGGTTTTACCGTCCGGCATCTCAGTCAGAAATATATTGAAATTTCGGATATTGGCTGCAGTCAATAAATCCCGCACACCCGAGCCATCGTGTAAATCCCTATACGCCTGAATACAGGTTGATTTCAGGCCAATAACTTGCCCGAATCTTTGAACAGTGGTTTTTTGCATTATAACCCCTTTCCACGATTATAGATCATTGATGGAGGGTGAATTTTTCAACTGTCTCAAATACAGATGAGGGCACCGATGGAGAAAGAAGCTTAACATTGCGCAGCATGCTACTCGCTTTTGCCGAACCAATAAGCACAGTGGCAACAAGATCAGATTGCAAAGGAAATTGAAGCGCGGCCTGAGCCAAATCTACATCGGAAACTTTCAAGGTCTCCTGGATAGACCCAACTTTTTGTAGGATATCTGAACTGGCAGGCTGATAGTCGAAGCAGGCGCCCTCTTTGGGGCCAACTGCCAATATTCCACTATTGAAAACGCCTCCAATAACAAGCGCAACATTGCGTTTCCGACACTCTGCCAAGAGAGCCAATTCGGCGCTTCGATCCAAGAGCGTGTATCGGCCAGCAAGTAAAATAACATCAATATCTGCCCGAGAAAGGACGTTCAGACAGGCAGATACCTGATTGATCCCCAGCCCAAAAGCACGAATATACCCCCGATCTTTTAATTCATTAAGCGCCCGAATGCCGCCGTCAAGAAAGTCCGTAAGATGATGATTATATTCCGCTTCGCTGAATCCACTTGGCTCAAGGTCATGGACATAGAGGATGTCGATACGATTAAGACCAAGCCGCGCGAGCGACATCTCGAACGATTTCATAATACCATCATAGGAATAGTCGAAATGCACCGCAAAAGGTAGAGGATCAACAAAGCCATAATCGGGAATATTTTCGTTAGACACGGGGGTAAGTAGCTTACCCACTTTCGTCGAAAGCACATACTCGGAGCGCCCTCGCAGAAAATCTCCGACCCGCCGCTCGGACCGCCCATGCCCATAAAATGGAGCAGTATCAAAGTAGCGTATGCCTGATGCCCAAGACACTTCCATCACGTCATGGGCCGCTTGCTGCGTCACCGGAGCATATAAATTCCCGATTGCTCCAGCTCCAAAGCTTAACTCCGTGAGTTCTAGTCCAGTTTTCCCTAATATTCTCCGCTTCATACTTCATCCTCTGTCGTATCAAGCCCTGCAATGAGCCCCCGTATCTCGGCCAACCCTTTAAGTCGCCCAATATAGGAGTAGCCCGGATTGGAAGCCCGCGTGGCATCCGTTGCCAACAGATGGCCGTGATCTGGGCGCATTGGGATTGTCACACCTGTTTGCCGCTCAGCATTTCTCAACGCGCGCACGACAGCAACCATTTCGTCCAAACGATGTAAATGTTCGGCCTCATGAAAACAGTTATTTCCTTCCAAATTGACCATGCGTAAATGGGCAAAATTCACTCTATGAGCGAACTCTTGAGCCATTGCGGTAAGGTCGTTCCCTTGTCGCGCGCCATATGAGCCTGTACAAAACGCTAAACCATTTTCAGGAACGTCGTAACTCCGAAGTATAAACCGAGCGTCTGCAGCACTCGACACAATTCGCGGCAAGCCGAATAACGCAAGCGGTGGATCATCAGGGTGGATAGCGAGTTTGACTCCGAATTCTTGTGCCACGGGAATGACCTCGCTTAGGAAATGCAAAAGATTGCTGCGCATATCGTTTTTTGTCATGCCGTTAAAGGAGGCGATCAAGTTGGAAATTGTGGGACGCGAAAGACCATCCGCGCCTCCGGGAAGTCCGGCTATGATATTATCTTCAAGAGCAAGTTGTGCAGCCTCGTTGAGGTTTTCAAATCGCACTTGGGCCGCGGCAACATCACTTGCTGCGTAATCGTCACAGGCGCTTTTTCGGGCCAAAATGAAAACATCATATGCAACGAAATCGATGTGATCATACCAAAGTGCGAACCCGCCGCTTGGCAATTTAAACATCAGATCTGTTCTGGTCCAATCGACAACTGGCATAAAGTTGTAGCAAACCGTGCGCACCCCTGACCGTCCAAGACGTGCCAGAGACATTTTCCATGCCTCAATTTCTGCGACTGCCGTCGCCCCGTCGCGTTTGATACTATCGGGAACTGGGATCGATTCACACACCGACCACTCCATGTCCGCCGATTGAATCATGCCTTGTCGTTCTGCGATGGCAGCTTGAGTCCAAGCGATTCCAGGCGCTTCATCATGAAGAGCAGTGACGATGCCCGTGGCGCCTGTTTGGCGAATTTCTTGCAACGAAATATTGTCTTGTGGACCAAACCACCGCCATGTTTCTTGCATCGTTATATGCCCCGAAAGTTGTGTTTATTGCCGTCAAAAATGCGTCGCAAGTTCAAGCGACATCCAGCCCATAGGCCCGAATAGCGTTGTTGCGCAAGATATCCTCCTGCTCATCGACAGAAAAATTAGAAATGCAATCCCGCACTAACTCCATGGTGTTCCCATAGGTAGATGCGAGTGTGCATACGGGCCAATCGGAACCAACCATGACGCGTTTGGTTCCAAACAATGTCAGCACGCGCTGCACGTAGGGTTCAATATCTTGGGGACGCCACGCCTGCCAATTAGACTCGGTTACGAGGCCAGAAAGCTTAATCCAAACATTCGTTTTCTGCGTTGCGAGCTGCGTAATCTGAGCATCCCATTCTGCATCCCAACCGTCACAAATGCGGGGTTTAGCAATATGATCCACAATAAATTTCATGTCAGGCAATGCTTTTACGCAAGAGACCGCCGCTGGAATTTCTCGGGCCCGAATAAGTAGATCGTAAACCAAACCACTCTTGGATAGCGCGTGTAAACCGTGTTGCACGTCGGGGCGCATCAGCCAATTTGCGTCATCTTCATCATGAACTTGGTGGCGAATTCCTTTGAGGAGCGACACTTCTGGATGCGCGTTGAGGCGGGCAAGTTGCATTGATACGTCGCCCGTCAAGTCCACCCACCCCACAACTCCTGCTATGAATTCACAGGTGCCAGCCAAGGTTAGAAAAGCTTCTGTTTCTTCCAAACTCGACCACGTTTGGACAAGCACAGTGTTGCTTACGCGAGCTTCTTCCAACAGAGGTTCTAGATCACCCGCTGTAAATTCGCGATTGATAGGATCGTGCGCTTTCGTCATCCACGAAAAATCTCCCACAGAGGGATTCCAAATATGATGATGGCTATCAATCGCAAGCATTCGAGGCTCCAAAATAGGATGTAAATGTATGGGTTTAACCTGCTAGTCGAATTGCAAGCCGCCATTGATATCAATGACTTCACCCGTGATAAAACCAGCTAACGGAGACGCAAGGAAGGCAACAGCATGCGCCACTTCTTCCGGCGCACAGAAACGACCAACGGGAATAGCTTTCAAAAGGTCGGCACGTTGCTCATCCGTGAGTTGCTCTGATACCATCGGCGACATGACATAGGCGGGCGCAATTGCATTTGCAGTGATGCCTTTTCCAGCGAATTCACGCGCAATCGAAAACGTCAAACCAGTGAGAGCGGCCTTGGATGTGGTATAGGCCGTCCCTGCTGTGAGGCCACCGCATTTCGCCGCATAAGAGGACATATTAATTATACGACCCCAGCCACGATCCACCATTCCAGGCAACAAAGTTTGCATCAAAACGAGCGCTGAGCCCACGTTAATCCGTTGCGTTCTATGCCACTCTTGCAAGTTTTGAGCCATCAGTTTTTGATTATTCAGAATACCCGCGTTATTGACGAGGATATCAACAGGTCCAACACTCTCTACTTGAGATGCGAGGGTCTCAAGGTTTTCCAGATCCGCGCAAATCGTTTGGGCGCCGAATTTATCTTTAAGCTGCTCCAACGGCCCTTTGGCAATATCCAGCGCAATTATCTCAACGCCATCTGCTGCAAGCCGTTGACAAATTGCGACACCAATTGAACCACCCGCACCAGTGACGAGGGCTCGTTTTCCTGTAATTTCCATGAAGGGATCCTATGTATTTAAGGCGGCCCCAGAGTCGAGAGAAAACTCCGGGGCCATTTGGGTTTTAGAGTTTTGGAGGCGACATCAGCGCTTGAATCGCTGGGTTCCCTTGCTGCAAGATTGCGACACCAGTATCGAGATCCGCAGTAGGAACGTGGCCCATTCCAGGATTGGAAAGGCTATCAAACTGAGTTGGATGCGCCGCAGACCACAGAGCCCAGAAGGACTGAACGCCCATCATGTAAGGATTCTGAGCTACAGTTGCTGCATATTCGCCTTCGTCAACACCAAGCAAGATTGGTGCGTCGATGGACCAAGCCAAAACGCCGACTTTGTTGTCGCCAGAGTCACGGCCAACATTGCGTGTCGCCGCAAGTGCGCCAGTTGCTGGGTTGCCGTGCGCACAGAAGATCACGTTGATTTCTGGATTTGCTTGAAGCATCGCTGTGTTTACAGATTCGGCTTTTTGCAAATCACCCTCGTCGTTCACTTCGGTAACAACTTTAGCGCCGGGAGCAACGGAGGCCATACCATCGATAAAGCCCTGCAAACGGTGGTTGATTGAGTCCAAGCCTGGGATCAAAGAAACGCCGACACGCGCGTCATCGCCGTAAGTTTCCCCAATGGCTTTACCCGCTGCAAAACCCGCGTTGTAGTTGTTGGTTCCCACAAACAACAGACGATCAGAGTTGGGGCTGTCGCTATCAAAAGTGAGGGTTGGAACACCTGCAGCCATCGCAGCATTAATTGCGCCAGTCAAAGTGTCCGCATCCCCAGCCGTAACAGCGATACCTTTAACACCCTTGGCAACGAGCTGGTCAACAGCACGCGCTTCGGCGGAGGCGTCCCAATCAGCTGGGCCTTGCAATTCGGTTGTCGCACCAACTGTGGCGGCGGCATCCTGAAAACCTGCATATGACCAGTTAAAGAACTCCGACCCTTTTAGGAAAACAACCATTCCGTAATGTTCGTTGTCCTGTGCGCTTGCAGCTGAGCCACAGGCCGCGCTAATAGCTAATGCCGCAATGGCAATTTTCTTTCTAAGACGCATATTTAATCCTCCGATGCGTTGGTTTTGGGAATATTCAGATCCAATTTCTTTTGTTTTGCTGATTGCAATTCTCGTTGGTTTCTCGCCGAAATGAACCGACTAAGAAGGACCGCCAACAAGAGCATGACGCCGTTTACAACGTCATACCAAAATGGGTTGATAGCTGAGGTCACGAAAGCATTGTGAACAACAGCTAGAAAGATCACACCAAGGACTGTTCCGACGATAGTGCCCGATCCGCCCATGATATCCGCGCCGCCAACAGCAACTGCTGCGATGGCTTTTAATTCCGACAAATTCCCGTGCCCCCAATGCGCCGCGCCATATTTAGCGGCGGCCATAACGCCCGCACAGCCGGCCAAAGTGGAGCAAAGCATATACATTGAGATTTTTACCCGATCTACATTCACACCAGAAAAACGTGCAGAACGTTCGGAGCCGCCGATGAAATAGATTTGACGGAAGTATCTGTGGTGCGCCAAGGCCAGCCCAAGGATGAGGGCTGCAATTCCAAAGAACCAAATCGGAATATCAACCCCAAACACACGCCCTTGGCCGAGATAAAGAAACTCTTCCGAAAAACCCGAAATGGAACGGCCATCGGTAATAGCCAAATTCACACCACGCAGCGTCAAAAGGGTTCCCAGCGTAATAATCAAGGGATGCACACGCAGAGTAACAATAAGAACCCCGTTGATCAGACCAACCATGCCGCATGCCATTACCGTCAGGATAACTGATGGGATCACCGGCAATCCTGCCTGAACCATCAATTTTCCGACCAGAATTTCAGCAAAAGCAAAGACAGAGGCCACGGAGAGATCAATACCACCCATGATAATCACAAAGGTCATGCCAAGGGCCATTATCCCCTCAAACACCATATTCATCGCCAAAACACGCAAATTTGCGCCGGTCAGCAGGTTACCGAAACTGAAGTGGAACCCAACCGCGATGAGCAGCGTAACAGAGATAAGACCAATGTACTGCACGGTCACTGGCCGCAGTTTTTTTCTTTCGTGGGACATTATTCAAGCCTCATTCGATTGCTGCAGCCATAACTTCTTCTTGGCGAAGTGAGCTGTTATGGTTGTCAAGAATTGTGGAAACACGGCCAGCGCGAAAAACAAGCACACGGTCTGCCATACCCAAGACTTCAGGCATCTCCGAAGATACCACGATTATGGCGGCACCTGTTTCAGCAAGATCTCTAAGTCTTTGGTGAATCAGGGCTTTAGCCCCTACATCGACCCCGCGTGTGGGTTCGTCCACAATCATTAGGACTGGATCGACCTCGAAGTATTTCGAGAGAAGAACCTTTTGCTGATTGCCCCCAGACAGATCAAGAACACGCGCATCTGGCCGCCGCGGCCTGATATCCATTTTCTCAATGAAGGTTTCTGCGGATTGCGCAATTTCTGTGCGGTTAGTCAGGCCAAATCTTCCTGACTTCTTTGACAGAGTTGAAACCGAAATATTTTGATCAATGGCGAAATTTAGGAACAAACCCGATTGCTTCCGATCTTCGGTAACATAGACAATCCCTTGCCGCATTGCGTCGGCGGGGTCTTTGATCTCAATCTCTTGACCATTCAATTCGAAGGTCCCCGCCAGTCGGGGATCGGCATTGATCAACGCGCGCATTGCTTCGGTCCGGCCAGAGCCCACAAGCCCTGCAACGCCCAATATTTCGCCGCGACGCACTTCAAAACTTACATCTGCCACTGTCCCAAAGGCCGCTAAACCACAGCATTTAAACAGCACATCGCCTGGTTTCGACGCTTTTGGAGGGAACAAATCGCCAAGGTGGCGACCGACCATCATCGAGATGATTTCTTCGGCGTCCGTCGCAATAATCTCGCGTGTACCTATAAATTGACCATCCCTGAGAACCGTGATGCGATCCGAAATTTCAAACAGCTCTGTCAACTTATGCGATATGAAAACGATCCCAAGCCCTTGATCCCTTAAGTCGCGCACAACTTGGAAAAGCTCCTGAATTTCCTTTTCCGAAAGCGAAGATGTTGGTTCGTCCATAAAGACATATTTGGCATTCAAAGAAACCGCCTTGGCCACCTCAACCAATTGCTGCATTCCAGTTGAAAGTGAGCCCGCCAGGTCATTTGGATTAATATCCACGCCCATTTGCGCGAAAATTTTTTGCGCCGCCTCGGTCATTGCGCGCCAGTCGTTTAGGCCGAATTTGTTCGTAATCTCACGCCGCAAAAACATATTTTCCGCAACTGTTGCATTGGGTACTAAACTCAGTTCCTGATGCACGACCGCGATTCCCGATCGCATTGCTTCCAACGGATGCCCAAAAGATTTCTCGACTTCGTCAACTTCAATTACGCCACTGTCCGCGCGGTGATTTCCAGAGAGGATGTTCACCAGTGTCGACTTCCCTGCCCCATTCTCACCAATAAGGGCATGCACTTCTCCGGGTCGCAGATTGAAGTCGACATTTGTCAATACGACATTGCCATTAAAGGACTTATAAATGCCTGTTGCGCTGAGCATTATTCGCTCCCTCCCCGAATTCGACGAATTGCGTCAACGGCCACGGCGATAATCAACACCGCGCCGACGGTGGCCTGTTGCCAGTTCGGGTCGCCGTTGAGCAAAATGAAGCCATTCCCGATCAAGGCAAGCAAGAGGACACCAAGGAAAGTACCAAGGATTGAACCCGTCCCACCAGAAAGGCTCGCACCACCAATGACCGCCGCTGCAAGAGCACGAAGTTCGGAACCGATACCATAGTTGGCGTATCCAATCTTATTGGCCGATGTCATCAGAACCGCCGCGATCCAGACGAAAAACGCTGACAAAAGGTAAGCCGTAAAAGTAACGCGCTCGACCCGAATACCAGAGAGTGCCGCCGCATCGGGGCTTTCTCCGATGAAAAAGAAAGAGCGCATCGGAGCCCATCGCCACAACAGGAACCCGAAGGAAATGGCGGTAATAAGCGTGACGAGAAGCGTGACAGGCACGCCGTAAGCCGAGCCACCAATCGGGATATCGATTTCGTAACGTGCAAACTTTGAAAACCAACGCGTGGCATGGGGGAAAGAGACGTATTGTCCGGTGGTCAGGACCGTCGCAATTCCCCGCGCGATTGTCATAGTTCCGAGAGTCACCAAGAATGGTAAAAGCCGACCCTTTACGACAAGGAAACCATTCACTGCGCCACAAAGTAGGGCGGACACTAGGCTGATTGCCAGAGCAATAGGAATAGGAACACCGTCGCGCAACAACATCGCCAGAACCACAGACGTAAGCGCAAGGACCGACCCTACGGACAAATCCAATCCGCGCACAATCAAAACAACAGTCATAGCCATCGCCAAGAGCACATCATAAGACATCAGCGTCAAAATGGCTTTGAAGTTAATCCAACTCAGAAAAGTATCCGGCCGCAGGAATCCAATTACAGCGATCACACCTAGATTAAGGGCGGCCAGCCAAAATTGGCGGCTCGAAAGCAACAAAGAGACAGCCCCCTCCGAGACTCGATTTCAGCCATGTCGGTCATTCTTATTTCCCCCTGCCCGCCTCGAAGGCGTGACGAATCTCCAGTTCTCGCCAACCGTAGTACTGGTATACCAGTTTATCAACACATTTTTTAACCTTTGATTTTTATTGATTTATCCCGTATAAACCAACATATCAGGCGGCTTCAGCACGTGTAACTGGCCCAAAACCGAAAGAGACGTCATGGCTCGTCCAAGAAAAAAAACCTTAGACGGCAAACCCTTGAGCAAAACGAACCTCGTTTTGCCTGAAAGGGCTTTGGACTTAATTGACAAAAGTAAGCCGCTCGCTTCGCAAGTTTATGGCGTCTTGAGATACTCAATTATCGAGATGTCCATCGAACCTGGAAAACTGATACCTGAGCGCGACGTCTGTGACCTTCTGGACGTTTCTCGCACACCGATTCGAGAAGCACTCTTGCGGCTTTCGGACGAAGGTTTGGTCCATATAATCCCAAATTCAGGGACTTACGTTTCAAAAATTGATCTCGATTCCGTGTTTGAGGGACAGCTTGTGCGCCGTGCTTTAGAACGTGAAACCGTGCGTATCGCCGCGCTCAGGATGACACAGGAAAGCAGATCACAACTAGATATCAGCATGTTCAGCCAACGACGCCTTGCGCAAGATCGCGACTTGGCTGCCTTTTACGAGGCGGATGAGGAATTTCATAAGCTAATTTGTCGAATTGGAACGTCCGACCGTGTTTGGCGGATTATTCATTCGGCAAAAGCACAACTTGATCGCGTGCGTCGCCTTGCATTCCCCTTGCCAAATCATATGGAAACAGTGCTCGAGGAACACGAAACAATTGTCGCCGCAATCGTAGCGGGCGATAGCACCTCCGCTGAACAAGCCATTGATCGGCACCTCAATAGAGTCGTAGAAACAGTCAAAGCTCTCGTCAACGGAAAACCCGAACTATTTTCGGATGAGGCCCTCACGGCAATTGAAAAATATTCAGTTTTATTCGCCGATAAAAACACGAGTCGGTGAGCCAAGCCACCCATGAATTATATTATGCCAATTTTACTCCTCACTAACCAAGATGACATCTCAATGTTTTTAGTCTCCCTCAATGTCGCAAAGTCGGAGACACATAATTTTGGCAGAAGTGGTTTTACCGCGCCATAGAACTTCTTTGGTGCCACATGGAAATGTGCGGTCGCAAGATCGGTGCCAAAATTGTATCAACGTCTTATTCGACTAGAACGCCCTATCGCGTTCAGCTTGCTAAAATGCCGTGCTCAAAGTCGTCTGCTACGCTGATGCTCCGCCCCCTAGGTGTTGATGGGTCTGTTTTCAACCATGACACGCTCAGGCGAACTCGCGGTTCGTGACATGGTAAGCTATTTGTCAGGCCTTCTAATTGGAAATGAGTTTCGTCAAGCACAGGACGGAGGGGTGTTCGGATCAGGGGATACCTACCAAAACTCGGCCCATCATCCTCTTGCACTTCGGGCCCATCACTGTCCTGCCCCCATTTAGTCAAGCGCACCACAAGACCGACAAAGCCGTTGATCAGCTTGCGGACTGGGGCGGAGACGTCATCGCGGCCATCGCCCCGCATGCGGGCGATGATATCGGGCCAGCGCGACAGAAAGAATTGGCCGTTTTCAACCACGGCCTCGCCGATTTCAACGGCTTCAAAAACCTCACTCATGGCCTCAACCGCTTCGGTCAACTCGGCCTCGCGGTGGGCAATGCTGGCTTCTTTGTCAGCGAGCTCTGCAGCTTTGTCCTCACGTGCCTTCCTGTCTGCAAGTTTAGTGCGGCGGATGACGGCATGCTTATTTGGTGAACACCCTATCAATCTCATGCATCAGCTTAAGTGTCTCAGCATTCACCCCAACTGGTGTGTAATAGATCGACGAAAGGCTGATCTTGAGCAACCTACACTGGCGCGTCATTCTCGTATCCATTCATTCGTGTTGGATACACTTAAGCACGCGGTCCAGCTTTGCCGGGCCACTTCACTCCGACCGAAACCTTCACTGAGGAACTAAGAAAACAGGGATAGAACAAATGTCGCGAACTAACTTGAGTTCACATTGCATCTACCCAAGGACCGTGAGGGCGGTCACGAGCAAGTGAATGAATGAATGAATGAATGAATGAATTTAGTTCATGCGCACAGTTAGTAAAATGAATTTGATTTATGAAGTAATTTCGGCGCTAATACATTTAAACAGCGAAAAGGAATGCTCCAATGACAACAGTACTTGATGTAAAAACAACAGAAATTTCAAGCGCCCAGTCGTTGGAACAGGATTTTTCGAAACTCACGGAAACTTTAGAATTCAAGCATCTACTCAAGACGATTGCAGAGAGACGCGGCGAGATCGAGCAAAAACGGCATGTGCCAAAAGACATTATCGCGCTCATGAAAAAAGCACGGATTTTCCGGTCTGCCACACCTACGCGGTTTGGTGGCGACGCGATGGCGCCCCATCACTTTCTGAAAATGGTTGATAAAATCGGCACAGTCGATGGCTCTGCGGCGTGGGTCTCGGCATTTGGCTCAGCAAACACATATACCGCCGCATTGCCCATCGAAGCCCAAGAAATTATGTATGCGAACGGACCCGATCAAGTTTTTGCTGGCGGGTTACATCCCGTCCAAAAGGCCACACGTGTTGAAGGCGGCTGGAATGTGTCTGGCCGTTGGAAATTCGCATCTGGTTGCATGGGGGCTGACTGGATTGGCGTCGGGATCGAAGGCGTTCCGCAGGGCGACGAGCCGAACGCTCCGCCCATCGTAATGATGGCTGTTGCGCCTGCCGACGAGGTAGAGATCATTGAATGTTGGGACGTTTCCGGCATGCAAGGCACAGGCAGCCACGACACCACAGTAACGGACAAATACTATTCTGACACTTGGATTTGTGAACGTGGCGCCCCTGGCCTATTTGACGAACCGCTCTACCGATATCCTGCAATGGCGTACCAAGCGCAAGTTCACGCAGCCTGTAACCTTGGTTTGGCACGTGCCGCAATTGAGCATGCAAAATCCGTGTCTAACGCAGCAAAGCTCATGGCCGGACATTCCCGCCTTTGTGACCGCGGATATTATTTAACTGGCGTCGCGGAGACAGAAGCAGCCCTGCGCGGTGCGCGCGCGTTTTTTTACGAAGCTGCCGAAGAAGCGTGGGACTATCTTCTTCAAGGAGACCCTGTGCCACTTGAACACATCAACTTGTTGCGATTGAGTGCCTCGAACGCTGCCAAGGTTGGCGCGCAAATTGTGCAAAAATGCTATACTATTTCTGGGATGGGCGTGATTGCTTCGGGGAACCCCATGCAACGCTATCTGCGCGATGCAATGGTTGTGACCCAACATGCCGCTGTGACCGATATGACGATTGAAAACGCAGGGCGGGTTTTAGCCGGTTTAGACGCCCCTCGCGGTTACCCCTGAGGTCAAAGAGCAACGATTGATTCTTTGCTACATTCTTTATGGGTTGGAAATCCTTCATGAGAAACTTCAACTCTAGCCACTTCGATCTCAATCTCATCAAAGTCTTTTTGGCGATTTGGGACATGCAAAGCCTGACGGGCGCCGGAGAACGCCTTGGCCTGACCCAGCCCGCAGTTAGCCATTCCTTGCGTCGATTGCGAGATCAATTTTCCGACCCCCTATTTCAACGCGTTGGAAATCAAATGATACCCACAGAAACGGCTACTCGGTTGCGTGGCCCATTTGAGACTGCGTTTGCCTTACTGGAACAAACGGTTCAGGACACGCATCGTTTTGTACCAGAAACGACGACACGCCGCTTTCGCATCGCGATGACAGACACCGGCGAGTTTTTCTCAATGCCACGCATTTTGGCAGCCTTGGAAAAAGCCGCACCGGAGGCCGGCATCACCTCCGTCCGCATTGACCCTTCGGAAACGGCGAGCGCATTGCGCAGTGGCCATGTAGATTTGGCCATCGGCTATCTTCCTGGAATTGACACGGCACAATGCCAAGGGCGTGTTCTGCTCAAGGATCATTTGGTTTGCCTGATGCGCGAAGGTCATCCCGCGCTAACGCAAGAGTGGTCCGAAGATAGTTTTTCGCGCTTATCCTTCGTGGATGTGAGCCGTGCAGCGACCGGATATCAAATGGCACAAGACAGCCTCAAGCAGCGCGGTTTGAGCATAAAAGCCAAAGCCCGTCTAGATCACTTTACCGTTGTGCCGGAAGTCGTGCGACAAACCGATTTTGTCGCGATTTTCCCGCATTCCATCTTTCTTCGTCTCGAAGGGCGAGGTGGCTTTTCTGCGCGCGATTTACCTTTCGAATTGCCATCCTATGACATCAAGCTTTGGGTGCATTCCAGTTTTTCCGAAGACCCAGCCTTGCTTTGGCTCCGAGAGCTCATCCACGCAGCCCTTCCTTCACCGGAGATCGCTTCACATGACAATTAGTACCGACTTATTCCGCCAAACCATGTCTCTTTTTCCTGGGGCTGTAACGCTTGTTACTGTGGGGCAAGGCGACAACCGGCGTGGTATCACGGCGACGGCTGTTTGCTCTGTAACTGACACCCCGCCAAGTCTTTTGGTCTGCGTCAACCGCGCGACCGACACCTGCGCAGAAATCACCCGCTTAAAAAGTTTTAGTGTGCAACTGCTTGACCATACCTCTGACGATATCGCCCTAGCCTTTGCGGGTGCAGGAGGGCTAAAGGGTGCGCAAAAATTTTCCGTTGGGGTGTGGGAAGAAACGGATCGAGGATTGCCGCAGCTCACCACCGCCGTTGCTTCAGTGTGTTGTGAACTGAGTTCTTACAGCGATATAGGAAGTCACAGGGTCTTCATCGGAGAAATTAAAAACTCTGCCCTCGAAGTTGGAGATGCCTTGATTTATGCGAGGGCACAGTTTGGGCGCGCACAGGCAACGGTTTAAAATCCGCAGCGAAGCGGGCGCGACTTAATCTAAAGCCGCCGCCGCCGCATCACTGGCCAGCGTAAGAAACTGTGCGTCCGACCCTTCGATCACAAAGGACAGGCGCGCAAGCCAGCGCTTGCTCGCGGCGCGATCCGCAGTAAAAATACCGACAGGTACATCCGCCGCTTGTGCCGCGGATACCAAGCGCTCGATCAAATCATCGAGGCTCTCGATGCAGGCTTGGGCTGCCGCATCGACACCAAGATCCCCCGGCCCGATAAAAACCAAATCAATCCCTTCAACAGCCAGAATTTCGTCTACATTTTTGACCGCCTGAAGAGTTTCAAGCTGAACGGCCACCAAGGTTTCTTTGCGCGCACGCTCAATCGACCCCCCTATGTCCCGTAGATACGAGGCAGCCCGCCCCGGCCCCGCTCCACGTGTGCCATGCGGAGCAAATCGAGCAGCGCTCACAGCCGCCTTTGCCTCACTCGCGTTCGAGACATGCGGCACAAGAACACCACAAGCACCCGCATCTAGTGCGGCCGAAATATTCTGTGGTAGATTGCTGCGCACACGGACAAGCGCCGGAATTCGGGCAAGATCAGCAGCGCGCACCATATTTGTCAAAAGCCCATCTGAAATTGGACTATGCTCCGTATCGATGCAGATAAAATCGGGCTTTGCCCCTGCTACGATTTCAACTGACATCGGCGTGGGAAGGGCCACAAATGGCCCGCGCAAAGGAACGCGTTTCGCAACAGCATTACGCAAATATGTCATGTTGTACCTTTTGTGTGAAAACTTTTGTGTGGATTGAGAATGCGTTTTGAGATGCCCGCCGGGCGCAGAGAAGACAGATAAGCCTGCATCACTCCGTAAATCCGTTTGCGACCCGCGCCTCAAACCGACACTCATCAGCCCCCATCGCGGCGCATGTTGTTTCAGTAACGCGTGTCGCCGCCCCAAAAATCATTTCTGAAACTGCCGTCAACATCCCAACAATAAGCGCACAAACCGGCACATCTGAATCGCCATATCCAGCGGCGAAGGGGGAATTCCGAACCGTCACACGGAGGCTCTTTTCTGTCAAAACCGTATCCCAATCCCCCCACCCCAACTGGCCCGAGGTTTCGCGGATCACGGCAAGAAGGGATTCTGATGCCCCTGCCCCCGCATCTTTATAGCTTTGTGCCGATTTTCCACCGTTTGTAAAAACCGAGCGGATCATCGCGTCAAACACCGCAGGGCGTTGCTCTGGCGGCATTTCTAACACGATCCCCATGACCGCTTCTGGCTTAATGAACATATAGCGCATATCGCCGTCGTAATACGTACCAGCCTTGGCATCATAAGAAAGTCTGTCGCGAAAACTCATTGATCTGTCCTTTTTGTAGAGCGGGCAAAGTGCCTACATCAGCGAGGGAATAAAGGTAGCCAAAGGGGGGAACATAATTACCAACCCGATCAGCAAGAAGACACATAGAATGTACGGCAGGGCCGCTTTTGCCACTTCGGGCAATGTCGTTCCTGGCGGGCTCACACCGTGCATCACAAAGAGCAGCAGCCCAAAAGGCGGTGTTGTGAAGGAAACTTCAAGCATCAAAAGCATGATTAATCCCCACCAGATCATGTCGAAATCCAACGACAGCGCCAGCGGAACAAAGAGCGGAAGCGTGATGAGCATCATCGACACCTGATCCATAAACATCCCGAGGACAAGCAGGATCAAGGCCATCACCAAGAGCGTTTCGGTCGGCCCCATTTCAAGCGAAGTTGCCCAGCGGACCATCCCGAGGATGCGCCGGAAAACGCCAAAAGCTGCGCAAATGTCGACGAGGCCGTGATCAAAAGGAACGTCATCCCCGTCACACGGGCAGCATCCGTGATTGCTGTGTTGACAGCTTTGAAATCAAGGGCCTTAAAGAGCAAAGCAAGGGCTGTAACGGCAACGATCCCAAGTGCGCCACTTTCTGTGGGCGTTGCAAATCCGGTCAGAATCGATCCCACAACCGCCATCATGATCACAACCATCGGCAGAATATCTCTGCAAAATATCTTGATGCGTTTGGACCGACTAACAGGCTCAAAGTCGTAAGACGGGGCGGCTTCGGGATCAATTTTTGCCTGAACAAAAATCAAAATTGAGTAGAATATCGCAAGAATTAAACCTGGAAGCAGGCCCGCAACAAGAAGGCCGCCAATATCAATCCCCGCCAGCGACCCAAAGAGAACCGCCAGTGTAGACGGCGGAATAATCACGGCCAAACCACCCGAGCCAAGGATGGGCCCAATCGCCATATGTTTCTTGTACCCGCGCTTCATCATCTCGGGCACCATCAATGTGCCGAGCATACCTGTGTTGGCCAGCGACGATCCAGACAGCGCAGCAAACACAGTCCCTGACGTGATGGTAAGATAGGACAGACGCGCCGGAAGGCGGCCTATCAAAACGTCGATCGCATCTAGAACACGGCGCGCGAGGCCAGAGTGGAAAAACAGCGATCCCATAACCAGAAAGAGCGGCACAGGTGCCAATGCATACGTCGACACCGCCATGGTCGCGTTGGAGATCATCTGATCAATCCCGCGCGCGCCGCCCATAAATAAAAACACGCCGATCACGTTAATCAAAAAGAATCCAAGCGCCACGGGCAAACCGATCCCCATCGAAAAGATCAGGCCGCCAATTAGGATCGCAATGGAAGTGGTCCAGTCCATCATATCAAATCTTCCTTACATTCCTGCGTGCGCTTCGGGCGCCGCACCGTAAAAGCTTTCGCCGCGCGCGATAAAGGAAAGGAACTGAGCGCCCCCAAACCCAAAGCCGAGAGGCATCGACGCATAGAGTGTCCACATGGGCGCATCGAAACTGCGGACTTCGTAGGTGCCTTCAATCAACGCGGTGAAAAAACTCTTTCCGCTATGCCATGCGAGGTAAAAGCAGATCAGCGCCGCAATGATGTGCAGTACAAACTCCCATGCTTTGCGCACGTGAACTGGGAGGTAGGTCAATACAACTTCGACACTGACATGACCGCGTGTCATCACGAGATATGGGAGGCACAGAAATGTAACGTGGAGCATTGCGTATTCAACCGAATTCACCGCCCAAATAAACATTGGTAGGCCAAGATTTCGGGACAACACGTCATAGGTGACGATCAAAACGATCGCCACAACCAATAAGCATGCAATACGAAACAATAGATGCGACACCGCATCAAGGAGTCGAAACACCGAAGACATATGTATGTCCTTTCGAGGGGGAAAATATCTGCAAGCAAAGCGCAAATTTGGGAGCGGCGGGCCTTCTGACCAAGCAGGAGCCCCGCCGAAACAGCGTTTTTAGAAATCGGTAAAGAACACCGCTTTCAGTTCGTCGTGCATTGTCGGATCACGATCCTTTAGGCGCTGCCAAGAAATGTCATATGCTTTCTCAAGGAAGATTTGACGCTGCTCGCCAGTCAATTCGATATTCTCAATGCCGCCCTCCAAAAGGATCTGGCTCTCTTCCTCGTTCAACGCAATACTCGCCTCATACGAAGACGCCTCGTGATCAATCGCGGCTTGATTGACGATTTCCTTGGCCTCGTCAGAAAGAGCATTCCAGCTATCCAGATTCATTGAAACCAACACATCCGTTTGGAAAAATCCTGGATTAACGCGATATTTCAAAAACTTGTCCCAACCGAAATCACGAAGTCCCGTCACAGGATAGGCTGTGCCCTCCACAACGCCACGTTCGAGCGATGTGTAAACTTCACTCGCACTTTGGACGACATTTGTCGCACCAAGTTCTTCTAGAAAGGAGCGGAACAATGGCGACGAGCGCATCCGAATACCCTCTAGATCGATCTGGCCATTCTCATCGACGCCCGGTTTTTCAGTGGTCCACAAAAAGAAGCTGGCGCCACCGTCAACATGCGCCAACACATGGGAGTTGCCTTTTTCGTGAAATGGTTTGTTCACCAATTCCATGCCGCCCGCAGCTCTGAGTGCCATTGGGTCAAGGTTGGAACCGGCAAACGCTTCGCCTTCTGGAACGAGGTTAAGATATAGACCCGCCGGCAGGAGGAACATGTCGGCGATACCGTTCTTTTGTGCCTCGCCCATCCGCTCCTGTGGAATGGTTTCTGGTCCACCAATTATCTGTACTTGAACAACGCCTTCGCCGCGCTCATTTACGAGGTCAACGAAGCCTTGAAAGTTTCGCGAAAACGACACCTGTGCGGGTGTGAATGTCACAGCGCGGATAATATCCTCGGCCTGAGCAGCAACGGATGACAATCCAAAAACTGCAGCGGCGGCAACGCCCTTTAGGAGTAAAAACTTAGTCATAATTCCCTCATTGTTGGTTGAAAAGCCCCATCGTTTAATCGACTTGTTCGGGCCTGTTTTGTTATCCAGTTAATTTTGGCAATGGTTCTTGGGCCATCTCCTTTTCCGCTGCGACAGCTTCAAAAGTGGCAAGAGCAGCATCAACAAACTGCGTCATCGCATCTTGCGCGGCATCGGTATCACGCGCCCAATAGCTCTCGGCTAATTTGCCAGCGCCAATGCGCGCAGTTTCACGCCCGCTCGAGAGCTTCAGGGTCGCTGCACGTACCAAATGGACCTGCATATGGAAGCGAGAGAGCGTTTCTTTCAGGCGGCGATTTTGAATTCGGGACATCCAGAAGTTACGGAAGAAAATATTTGCAGTAGCGGCATCTTCGGGTGTGTGCGCGGCCTGAACATTAGAGAGAAGCGAGCGCAACTCCGTATCATCATTCGCGCTCGCAACCTCTATCAGACCAGAGAAGGCCAAGGGCTCAAGCGCACGGCGGATCGCAAAAATTTCACGAATATCCTCAATCGTCGGCGTGATAATGACGTATCCATTCGGCGGTACGCTCTCAATCAGCCCATCATTCTCAAGCCGTCCAAGAGCTTCTCGAACTGGCGTTCTTGAAACCTCTCTCTGACGTGCAATAACCGCTTCCACAAGACGATCGCCAGCTTGACGACGGTTTGCCGCAAGATCGGAAAGCAATTCATTATAGACACTCTGAACGAGGGAAATGGTCATGTTTCGCTGAGTCATTGGAGTTACACCTTTGTCATCCATCTTGGTATACCTTCAATCTTAAAGTAATTAATTGCAAGAAATACTGTAGAAAACCGCGCGTACGCCCTAATTGGCGCTCAAAGAATAGGCAGACGGGCAAAAAAATGCCGCTAATTGGGCCGACATCAGTCCAATAACCGCAAATACAGCCGATAAATTGAGATGGGGAACTTCTTATGAAGTACGTGACTGCAATCAATAAGATTTAGAATTAAACATTAATTTGCAACCCCAAGCCTGAGACCCAAGGTTCCTTTACGCAATGCTTCCGCAAGCAAAAGCGCGCCCATGTGGACCTGTCCCGTTTTTGTGCCGCCCCAATTCTCACTTATCGATGAGAGGGGGCCCAGCCGATCACACCCCGAGAATGTAGTCCAGGATCACAGCCAGACAAAGCCAACCCTCACGCGTCCAGACAGGTGGTGTCAGACAGATTCGAACTTGTCTCTACTGAGCCAGTGAGACTACCGCTTGTTCAGACGGGGGAAATCGCCGTTTGAATTGCTAATTGATATCAAAATTGAGACTTTCTGGCGGTTTTGCGGACAAAGTACCAATACGCCGTTCGAGCATGAATGACTGCTTTCCATAATCATGGTGATCAGTTTTCAACCTGCTGATCTGGGGCGATATGTATCAACCCAGCATGAAGGAACGGATTGCGGAGCAGGAGAACGAGAAGCTATCTCTGTCAAGTATACTGGAGCAAAGCCTTGAGCCACCAACTCTGCGTCTGCACCCGAGCCTGTCGACAGTCTACCAGACAAAAATCCGCAACCTGTCGTCAGCCCTGCAAGACCCTGCCCTAATGACTGAAGCCACTGAGGCGCTGCGGGAATTGATTTCAGAGATAAGGATGCTACCGGACGAGGATGCGCCGAACGGGCATCGCATTGAACTCGCAGGAGAATTGGCGGGTATTTTGGCATTGGGGGATGCAAAAACGACCAAACCCGCAGCGTGTGCGGGTTTGGGGTCGATTACAATGGTTGCGGGAGCTCGAATTGATAAATACTTGCCTTTGTATAAGGCGCCGACACGCTGACCAGTCTGAACCTGCTAAAGTCCTAATTTTTACCTACTACGGCGAAAATTGGATTATAGCAACAAGGGCGGGTTTGTGGACATTCGCTGCGGTCAGAAGCGACGACAGCTATGCGTAGATTCGTTCGCTAAAGTTGTCAGCGCGGCATCCGCTTCACGGGCCACTAGACGAACTGGTCCATTATCCGATGATCCTTTTTCGTGAAAACCTGTCCGAAGGATTTATGCGCAGCCTATTTGAGCAGGTGCAGTTATCACCCCTCGTGAAGTAGAGAGCTGCTTCACTTGAGACGATGCGGTCGCTTTCCGCGCACGGAGTCGAAATCGGCATCAGCTAATCGTGTCTATCCAATGAGTTCAACTATGACGGGAAAGAATAATGTACCGTTCCTATATCTACCCCATAGGTCGAAACAAATATCAGCTTGATATGGTCAAGCCTACGACAACCTGGCTCTCTTTTCTAAAGTATTTTGGATGCCCTCTATAAACCATCCCACCAACCGACGCGTCGGTTGGTGGGTATTGAACACCACCTGAGCCTCATATCCAGCCTCATCCCTCATCCGATCACAAGCCCGGGAAATACCGCGACAAGCGTAAGGACAATCAGCATCACCCCTACGTAGGGAAGCGCGCCTGCAAAGATTGATTCCAGCGTTGTACTGTCGTCGGCGAGGGTCGAATGCACCGTGAAAATGGAAATCCCAAACGGAGGTGTTAACAGGCCCACCTCAACCGCGATGACAGTGATGATACCAAATTGGATCAGATCAAAGCCGAGATTTTGCGCAATAGGAGCAGCGATTGGCACAACGATCAACAGGATCGAACTGCTGTCCAAGATCATCCCCAGTAGCAAAACAATGACCACATAGACGATCAAAAAACCGACGGAACCAAACCCACTGGTTTGCACGAAATTTCCGATGGCAGACGGAATTCCCGCAACCGCTAGCATTTGACTATAGAAGCTTGCCGCGACAAGCAGCGCTAGAATGCCGACCGAAATCGATCCGGTCTGGGTCAACACGTCCCACCATTTACGCAGGTTGAGGCTGCGGCGCATCAAAGCGACAATCAGCGCCGCGAAAGCACCCACGCCCCCAGCTTCGGTCGGGGTGAAAAATCCGCTATATAGCCCGCCCAGTACGAACAAGACCAACACACAGATCGGCGCCAGCTTTCGTAAAATTTCGGGCACGGGCATCGCAGGAGGGAATGGGAGAGCTTTCTTTTTGTGCGTAAGATACTCTTGCGTAAATACTAAGCTGGGCGCGAATTTGGACACCAGCAAAATCCACAAAACAAAGCCCCCAGCCAGAAGCGCACCGGGAAGCAACCCTGCGATGAACATACGGCCAATGGATTGTTCGGCCAGCACACCATAGATAATCAACAGCAGGCTGGGCGGGATCAACATGCCCAAAACCGAGCTTCCTGCGACGGTGCCCGCCGAAAACGAAGGGCGATAGCCGTGGCGCGTCATTTCGGGTACGGCAACTTTGGTGAACACAGCGGCTGACGCGATGGAAACCCCCGTGACAGCTGCAAAAATCGTATTGGCGGCAACCGTGGCAATGCCCAAACCGCCCAGAAGGCGCCGCAACAAGGTCTCGGCCACGTCAAACGTGTCTTTTCCCACGTTCGAGATGCTGACAAGGTGCCCCATCAGGACAAAGAGGGGGATCGTGGCAAACAGGTAATTCGCCACACCATTATACGCGGCCATCGACATCAAGCGCATCGACAGATCGAAATTACCGCGGATAATCCAGACCCCCGCAAACGCAACAGCCATCAGGGCGACGGCAATCCGCATTCCCATCAGGACCAGTGTAAACAAAACGCCGATCAGGATCAGGCCTATGGAAATACTACTCATCTCAGTGACCCTTTTCGGATTTTATTTGCATCGCGCTTTCGATGGCGACGGTAACAAAGGCAAAGCTTGTCGCGCCTGACCCCAGCACCACAAGCAGGTGGAACGGCAGAGTTGGCAGGGTCCAGACACCGCGCACGCCAAAGAACTCGGAGGTTGCCCAAGCTTCATGGGTGTCCGGCCAAGCCGCGATCGCCACCAGCGCAAAGAGCACGGCCCCGACCAATGCAAAAACCGTATCCAAAAAATACACCGAACGGCGGGAGTAGCGTCGCAAACCGCGCAACAGGAAGTCGGCGCGGATCAATGTCCCGTTCAAGGCGGCGGCGGGTAACATCAGAAAAACAATCGCAACCACGCTACGTGCAGCGATTTCTGGGACACCGGTAATCGGCAATCCCAGAAAATTGCGGCCGAACACGTCGGCCACAATCATGAGCATAATGGCAAATATCCATACGGTTCCAATCGCCGCAACAGCGTTTAGAGCAACCTGCAGCCCCCGTTTATACGGGTTTGATTTTAGGTCTATAACCCCGTCTTGTTGCATGTCGTTCCCCATTCAGCGGCTTAAAATCGTATGGTTTTGCGTTGCTTGTCTTGGCCTAGATCTCGGCGGACCAATCACGCGCTGGGGTGATCCCGCGCGCCTTGAGTTCGTCGAAATATGCTTTCATCACGACGGCAGCCGCCGGACCGTTTGCATCCAGCCAAGGTTTGGCAACATTAGGCAACGTTGCAGCCCATTTCTCACGCTCGACCTGTTCCATTTCCGAAACCTGAAGGCCCGCGGCGACCATTTCTGTCATCGCACTGGTCGAACGCTCGGTCACATAGTCACCGTGACTGCGGGAAGTAATGCGGCCAGCTTCGCGGAGTGCGGTTTGCACTTCGGCAGGCAAACCATCATGGAACTGCTTATTTACCGCGATCCCGCCAAAGTACATCGACCCAAATCCGACGCGTGTCAAATGCGGAGCCACTTCATACACGCGGGTTGGCTGAATGCCGCTGGCAAAGGACAACGTCCCTTCGGACACGCCTGTTTGGATATCCGTGTAATAAGTTGTTAGTGCGCCGTTAACTGGTGTGCAGCCCGTGTTTGCCAGCCAATTGGCAGACGTTCCAGGCGCGTTTAGGCGGCGATTTTTCACGTCATCAACAGACGCGATCGGGAAGTTCGAATAGATGTCATAGCTATCGGTTACCAGCGACGACAGATGCACCATGTTCTGGTCGGTCCAGCCAGCCCGAAGCTCCGGAAGCTCATCCGTCAGCTTGTCAAAAATATCGATGACAACATTGTGGTCGGCGTTTGCGAAGGGTGTGAAATAGGTGACGTTCTGCAAAGGCATTGCCGATCCTTCCCAAACCGTACCGACCATGCCGATGTCAACGATCCCATCGCGCACAGCGGAGCGGGTATCTTTGAATTTGTAAAGTGTGCCACCATAATTTTCATTCCAGTTGACTGTGTAATTGCCCCCAGCGTCGGCCAGCAAACGTTCCAGTTCAGGCTGCAATGCGTTTTGCATCGCATAGACCCAGATGTTGTTCGTCGGATGGCTAGAGCCGATCTGGATGTTGATGGTTTCCGCCGCGATCAGACGGGTGTTCAAGAATGGCAACGCAAGCGTAGCCGAAGATGCAGCCAAAAAGGCTCGGCGAGTTGATTTCATGGTTTCCTCCCTTAGAAATCCCGCGTCCTGCGCGGTCAGTATTGGTCGTGTTAAACACTCAGGCGGCGGGTTCTTTGGCCTCGCCAGTCAGAGCGGTGGTAAAGTTGGCGAAGAATTCGCCGGTAAGTTTCTGGGCCGTGGCCTTGATCAATCGGTTCCCCAAGGCGGCGAGTTTCCCCCAATTGCAACGTCTGCGGTATAATCCAGCACGGTGCCACCGCCCTCTGGCGTCAGCGTCATACGCGCCGCGCCCTTGGCAAAGCCTGCGATCCCGCCAGAGCCCTTGCCAGACAGCGTGCAGGACTTGCCGGGGTCAATGTCACTCAACTCAACATCGCCTTTGAAGCGCGCGGAGACTGGCCCGATCTTTAGCTTAACCACGGCGGAGAAGCTTGTGTCGCTGGTCTGCTCCAAGCTTTCACAGCCAGGGATCGCCCGTTCCAATACATCGCGATCAAATAGCGCCGTCCACACCTGATCGGGGGTTGCGCTAAGGGGTTGGGTGCCTTGAAGTTCCATCGTTATTGTCCTTTAGTTGACCCGTTTTACAAATGCCCTAGGGCGGTCAGAATACGCATCGGCGTCATTGGGGTTTGGGAAACACGTGCCCCCGTCGGGCGCAGCGCGTCATTCACGGCGTTCATCGCAGCAGCGCCAGCAGCCGCGGTTCCCGCCTCCCCCACGCCCTTCGCGCCAAGGATTGTATCCAGCGTCGGTGTTTCGATATGGGCAATTTCGATGTCGGGCATTTCGCCCGCCATCGGCACCAGATAATCAGCCAAAGACGCATTTACCATCTGGCCCATGTCGTCATACAGGCACTCCTCGAAAAACGCGGGCCCAAGCCCTTGGACCACGCCGCCCCGAATTTGCTCGTCGACCAAAAGCGGGTTGATAATGCGGCCACAATCCTCAACGACCCAGTGTTTCAGCAGGCGCGTGACACCGGTTTCTATGTCGACTTCGACATAGCTGGCCTGAATACCGTTTGTGAAATCAAACGGATAGCCCGTCGGCGCATAATGCTGTGCAACGGTCAGCGAATGGTCGCAGCCCTTTGGCAGAGTATCCGGACGATAGGTTGCAATGCGGCCAATTTCTGCCAGCGTGATCCGCTCATGTTGCGTTGCCGTGTCGACCACCGCCCCATTAGCAAGGGACAGCAGGGTTGGATCCGTTTGCAGGATGGCCGCAGCCAAGGTCAGGATCTGTTCCTGTAATTTGCGCCCAGCCCGCAAGGCAGTTTCCCCGCCGATGCCCGCGCCGCGACAGGCCCATGTTGCCCCGCCGCTTGGCGTTGTGTCTGTGTCTCCGGTGGAGACTTTCACCTGATCAGGCGTCACGCCCAATTGGTCTGCGATCACTTGGGCGATGATGGTTTCGGTGCCCTGCCCTTGTTCGGTCACCGAGATCGCACAATACACGTCTCCTGCGGGTGTCAAACGCACCACCGCACCGTCTTGAGCCGAAATACGCGCGCCGCCGACGCCATAGAACGTCGCGCCCGGGTTGGTAATTTCCACGAAAGGCGCGATGCCAATGCCGCGATAAATACCCTGTGTGCGCAACGTAGCTTGCTCTTGGCGCAGCGCGTCATAGCCCATCAAATCACGTAGTTTTGCCAAGCTGGCCTGATGTGACAGTTTTTCAAACTGATATCCGGTCGCAGACACATAGGGATACGCGTCATCAGCCACCAAGTTGCGCTGGCGCATTTCAAACGGGTCCAGCCCCAATTCTTCAGCGGCCAGATCAACCAACGCTTCGGTGACGGCACAGGCAATCGGATGGCCAACAGCTCGGTATTGACTGGTCTGCACCTTGTTTTGAAAAACGACTGACAATCGTCCGCGATAGTCCGGCATCTGGTAGGGAGCGCCCATTAGGCGGATCACCTGATTGCCCTCGGCCACACTGGTGCGCGGATAGCTTGAGAACGCGCCTATTTGCGTCATATCATCGACATCCATCGCCAGAATGCCTCCGTTCGAATCGAGCGCCATGCGGGCCTTAACGCGGTGGTCGCGGGCATGGATGTCTGACAGAAAACTTTCCAGCCGATCCGCCACAAACCGTACCGGTCGCCCCAGTTTCAGGCTGGCAGCAACCGTTGCCATTTCCTCGTGATAGACATGCAATTTCATCCCGAACGAGCCGCCAACATCGGGCGCAATTACGCGAACTTTACCTTCGGGCAGGCCAAAATGGCGGGAATAGACATCCTGAAACTGATAAGGCGTTTGGGTGCCTTGATGCACATTCAACTGTCCTGTTGAAGGATCAAAATCTGCGACAATCGCTCGGGGTTCCAGTGAGACAGCCGTGTGGCGTCCAAAGGTGAAGTTGCCTTCGACGACATGCGCAGCACTTGAGAACGCTTCGTCCAAACCGGGTGTTTTCAGCACCGTTTGAAAACACAGATTGCTGTCGAGCCCTTCGGCCGCCAGAGGCGACCCGCCGGCCAGCGCCGCCTCACCATCGACAACCGCGTCTTCATCTTCGATGTCCAACATGACCAGCTCGCAGGCGTCTTCGGCCTCGGCACGGCTGTGCGCCAAAATCATTACAACCGGATGCCCCGCCCAAAGCACTTCTTTCTCGGCAAGCAGGTTTTGCGCCCCGCTTTGCATGCCTGCGAAATGATCAAGAACACCGGTCCACGGCGCGCACATATCGTTTAACGTTTCGGCCGTGAACACGCGCACGACACCGGAGGCCGCAGCGGCATCCGAAACGTCGAGTTCAACGATTTTGCCCTTGGCCATCGGACTGCGCACAAAGGCGGCATGAAGCATGCGCGGCAGTACCAGATCGGTCACAAAACGCCCACGTCCCGCCAAATGGCGCAGGGCATTTTCCCGCCGATGTGATTGGCCAATATGACCCTTGGAGGTTGTCATTGCACGCCCTCCACGATTTTTGACCGTCGCTCAGCCGTGGCCGAGATCGCATCGACAATCGCCTCATAGCCAGTGCAGCGACAGTAATTCCCCGACAAGGCATCCCGTATTTCCGGGCGTGACGGCATGGAGTTTTGTGACAACAAAGCATGCGCTGACATCAACATGCCGCTCGTGCAAAACCCACATTGCAGCGCATTGCGATCATGGAATTGTTCTTGCAGGTCTGCGACCAGCCCGCTGTTGTTTAAACCTTCGATCGTCTCTATCTTTTGCCCTGCAACCTGCACCGCAAGAACCAAGCAGGCGTGCACCGGAGCGCCGTCCAGCAACACCAAACAGGCCCCGCAAGCGCCCATTTCACATCCCAAATGCGTGCCCGTCAAAGACAAGTTATCGCGCAACACGTCCGCGAGACTGGTGCGCGGCTCAATCGCTTCGCGGACGGCCTCTCCGTTCACGGTAAAATTGATATCGGTTTTCATGCTACCGCCTTTAGATTTGCCAGAACTCGGCCCAGTAATACGCGTGCCAAGTGGACGCGCATGCTGGCGGGAAACTGTGGATCATCAGATGGATCGAGATCATCACCAAGCGCGGCCTGTGCCGCGGAAATCGATGCGCCATCCAACGCCCGCCCGATCAAAGCCGCCTGCGCTCCAACAGCGCGCGTTGGTTTATTTCCAACGGAGAACAACGCGATACTGACGTCTGTCATTGTGTTTTCTACGGACACGACCTGAACCGCAACTCCCACCATTGCGTAATCTCCACGTCTTCGGGCGATCTCATCAAACCCAATCATTTGCCCCGCCACAGGGTTGGGCACGTATATTGCCTGCAGGATTTCTCCGGGCTCGATTGCTGTTTCATAGATGTCGCGGAAAAACGCATCCGCTGGCACGCGTCGCGTGCCTGTTTGCGACGCTATTTCAAGCTCGGCCCGCATAGCGACAGCTGCTGCGGGAAACTCGGAAGCCGGATCTGCATGCGCCAGACTCCCGCCGAGAGTACCGCGATTGCGGATGGCGGGATGTGCGACAAACGGTGCGGCGGCGGCGAAAAGGGGAGCGTGTGTTGCGATCAACGGGTTGGTCATCGCCTGAACGTGGCGCGTCATAGCGCCAATACGAAGCCACCCATCCTGAAGCGAAACGCCAGTCAGTGCTTCGATATTGGCAAGGTCAATCATCAACGATGGAGCCTGCAAGCGCAACGCCATCGCTGGCATTACACTGTGCCCTCCCGCAAGGTAAACCGCGTCACCGTCCATACCTGCATAGGCCGCCATTGCGTCTAAAACGCTTTCGGCCCGCATATATTCAAATGCTGGTGATTTCATGTTCCCCCTCAATTTCAGCCCTCCAGCCGAAGTTGTAACCATCTGGTCACTTTTGATAAGCGAGAGGAAGATGGTCCGTCAAGAAAAAAGTGACCACTTGGTTATTTCATTAAGTCGGGCTATACTGAAAGAAACTAAAGTGAGAAATTTATGGCAGGTTCAGACAACCCAACAATCGCCGCGCAACCGCGCCGTAAAAACATGCGCCGCGAGGACCGCGAGAAATTGATAATCTCGGAAGCGGTACGGTTCTTTGCTGAATGTGGGTTTGAAGGGCAGACCCGCGAACTTGCAAAACGAATGGGGATTTCGCACGCTGTGATCTACCGACATTTCGAGAGCAAAGACGCGCTAATTGAACGGGTCTATGACCATATTTATGTGAAGCGGTGGAACCCCGATTGGGAGCCATTGGTGTTGGACCGCAGCCTCAGTCTGCAAGACCGACTGACCCAGTTCTATATTGAATACGCTGCGCGTGTGTTTGACTATGACTGGGTCCGGATTTTTGTATCCTCTGGGCTGAAATCTTATGGTCTGACAGAACGTTACCTCGACATCATCCGCACTAAAATCATTCGCCCTGCCGCGATGGAACTCCGTTGCGAGCTTGATCAAGGTGCGAACACCGCCCCTCTGAGCGAAGCAGAACTCGAGCTTTTTTGGGGGCTGCACGGCGCCGTGTTTTATATCGCAATTCGGAAATACATTTACGGCGAACCCGTTGAAATTGACGTTAGAATCGCGGTTACAAACACGGTGAAGACATTTTTCAACGGGGCAATAAGCTCCCCGCAAAAACTAGAAGATACGGTGCAACGATACAGTATGCTAGGGAAGATCGCGGCCCCATAAATCACTTGGGATTTTTCTACGCATTTTGACTGCTTCAAATTCCGCAAAACAACTCCCATGGAGCAGAAAATGGTCAACTATGCCGAATTTAGCTGAGATAAGAATTTACTGAGGCCGTCTGAAGCTGGAAATGTTGCCCGAAATGGTCTTTGATGTAATAAATCTCGCAAATTATTGCGACAACACAAGCCTTCCCGCGACCGCCTCTAAAGAAACTTACGCAGCACTGAAGGCGGCTAGACCGGTCTGTTCGAAACGGCGTCGAGCAGGCCAGAATCCGGATCTCCCCCGCCGCCGAGACTATAAATCACGCTCAATTTGTGCGTTAGATGCCCAGACCTCGGCACAAATTGCCCGAGAAGCTTGATCGGGGCGCAAAATGGCTGCAACATGGAACGAAGGGCATTCAACTTGGGGAATGTCGGATAAAAAAATTCGAGGGATTAAGTTACTCGTCATTATCGTTGACGCCGAGGCTGCTGGCCAAAGGCTTTTTTGGCTCTATTGAAGTTAGTGGGAATTACTGGGAGTACGCCATGTCACCGTCGAAAAAAAAGGCCAGAATTAGGGACGAAGTACTGGCAAGGTTAGCCATGCAGGAAACCGCAAGCCTGATGAACAAAGCTATTGAACTGACGCTTGATCGGGATGCGAAAGCGGCACAGGAACGCGTGCTAAAGCACTTCGACCAGACCCGGGCAGATGTCCAAGGCAATCCATTGCTCGATAAGTACAGCAAAGAGCTTGTCCAAGTGATGGTCAAACTCATGCGCGATGCCGATCTCAACATCAATTTTAGGGCTCAGGAATTTTTTGCTTCTTCCAAATCCGATTCAAAATACATGACCAAATTCGAGAAACATCGCCAGGCTGGCGCACCGATGGGTGATACCCGCAATGAAGTCGAGATGAAGATGTTCCGCTATGGCGAACGAGTAGGCGTCGACAGCTCAACCGCGACGACAGGCGAGAAAGCTGCCGGTGCGCGGTTGGCGAGTTTTGCCGTATCGACCAGCCCGAAATTCGCGGGCGTAATCCGCCCGCGTTACTGCTCAGTCAATTTTCCCAGCGTGATCGACGGCATGGGGGCGCAATGGGGCCGTTCGCATTTTGTGCTGGCGGATCACCTAAAACCCAACATGACTTTCATTCACACGGATTCTTTCGATGACGTTTCCTCAAAATACGATCCTATTGCCAAGACAAAAAACACCGCTGAACACGTCCAGTCGACTAAGATGGCCAATTACCACCACATGCAACGGCTGATTGTGAACATGTCCAACAACCTTTTTGAACTGCTGATGGATACATCTCTTGGAGATACCGCGCCCCGTGAAAAATGCGCGATCATCAAGAAAAAATACAATCTATCCCCGACTTCCTATGTCGAGGGGCACATTCACGCGGAGTTGCATTTCAGAAGGGACATCAAGAAGATCCGCATCTGCAACACAGAAAAAAACGGCGGACAGAAGGTAGCCGAAAATATTCGTAATTTCGCCACCAAGTATAATATTCAAGTCGAGTATTTTGATTGATTGTTCAGCTAGGCTCTGGACCCATTAATTTGGTTGCGGCCATCCCAGCTGCGTGTTTCAAGCCCCCGAAGTTCAGGGGGGGGCAAGATGAACAGTTTATTCTGGTTGACCGACGCGCGGATGGCGCGGCTTCAGCCTTACTTTCCGAATTCAAGCTTCAGCAAGTCCAAGTAAGGGAAGACCATTGCAGTCATTCTGCAGCCTGAATTTCTCTCGTTATTACATTCCTAGGCTCGCACACACTATCGATTACATAACGGTCTAGAAAATCTGTCAGCGGATTAGGCTCAGGACTCATAACCAAAACAAAACCGTAGCTGCGAGAGCAATTGCGGACATGAATACGTTTGGGCAGCGATCATACCGAGTTGAGACCCGCCGCCAATCTTTTAGCTTTCCGAACATACGCTCGATGCGATTGCGTCTCTTGTAACGTCGCTTGTCGTATTTGATGGTCTTCTTACGCGACTTTCGTCCAGGTATGCAGGGTTGTATGCCACAGTCTATGAGAGATTTCCTAAACCAATCAGCATCATAGCCCCTGTCTGCCAGCAACCATTGCGCACTTGGTAAGCGTTCCAATAGTGCAGCCGCACCAGTATAATCACTGTACCATTGCCCGGCAGGCGATGCTTGCATCGCTGAGAGGGTTGACCAGCCGTTAATATAAACCTAATAGGCCGACCCAGCGTATCCGTGACGGCATGAAGTTTTGTATTCATCCCGCCCTTGGTAAGCCCAATCAGTCGACCACACCCCTTTTTTTTAACCTCAGACTTGAAGCTGTGCGATGTGCTTTTAGATAAGTTGCGTCGATTGAGAGCGTCTTATTGTCAGGACTTTCAGCACTCAATCCCGCGAGTATTTGAGCAAACACACCCAAATCGCTCCAACGTTTCCATCGGTTGTATAACGTCTTAGCCGGACCATATTCGGTAGGGACATCACACCACCGTAACCCATTGCGGTTAATGAAAATTATGCCGCTCAATACACGCCGATCATCCACTCGGGCGCGGCCACGCACTCTCGGAAAATAGGGCCGAAGCCGCACCATTTGCTCTTCGGTTAACCAGAAAAGATTGCTCATATCACCTCCGTTATGGATGGGTAAAATGAATCACAACCTACTTAAATAAGAAACAAGTTTAATAGGTCCTGATCCTAGCGACAGGTGCAATTGATGCCACAGCCATTATCACAGATATTGTCAATCCTGAAGAAATCCAGGGTGCGTTCGAGTGTCTTGAAGCCAACCCAGAAACATTAAAAATGCTAATTCGGGTTGGGGGGCATTGAAAGGATTTTGTAACAAATTTTGACTGTTGGGCGATGTGGTGGGATTATGTCAACTGCGAGCAACTAACTGTGACGATTGTTTTTATGGGATGGAATGTCGTGCTCAAATGCCAAATGAAAGTATCTGTTCTGGCGGTTTTGAATACTGCGTTTGGGGTAGAATTAAATGAAAAAATCGCGTGCCGTTGACGGCGGCATGATTGAAAAACTTGGCGGCTAAATGGTGGTTTCCCGTAAACGAGGACACGCTCGGCATTTCTAAACCCGAAAAACTAGCCCCTTCCACATTGGTATAATCACGGGCGATCTCTGGTCGATCAAGCAGATTCTGCGCAAACATGGGCATCAAACAAAGGAGAAGAAAGAAGAGGCTAGCCGAGGCACACCAGTAAAAGTCACGGGGGTGATCTTGCATGAAACGAAGATGCTGATGCCTAACTCACTTCAAAAGAAGCGTCACGATGTAAAGAAAGCATTAGAGCAAATGCCGGCAGGGAATGAACATGAGCGGCTGAGCCTAGCGAGCGAGCACCGTCTTTCTTCATCGTCTCGAACCGTTGCATCTGGTCGATCAGGACCACGGATAAGATATCAAGTAAAATTGCTGTTCCCATAATTTATACTCGCCTGAAAATCCGATTTTTTGCAGCCTAGACAAAAGGCTGAATTTATACCTGCGCCCGCATTGCCAAAAAAATCACTGACCGTTCACATCCAAATTCATAGGTAAACAGCCATAGCGCACAATCAAATGCGCCGTTAGGGCGGGTTCAGCGGGCGCTCATTCAACTTCTGCTTTGCTGCGCGGTGCATCAGGGCTGTCTATGCACTAAAAGTGCATTTTGAGGGCCAAAGCTATTCGGCAGCATGCAATTATTAAAAGCAACAACGTGCGAGCTGCACACTGATGACGTTGCCGGATCAAATCGACGACGCCTCGCAACTTATCATCGAGAAGAATGCATCTATGGCGCGGAGATTCCGCTTAGAGGCCAAGCAAAACGCTTCTTCGGAATGTGTTTCTGGGAGTTGGGACACCGGAAGCCGAACCACGCCATCGCGACGAGTTGATGCCCCATCAAACATGAAGCCAATGCCAACGCCCTGCGCGCAGGCTTCGTATATCGCCTCGCGCGCTTCCAGAACCAACAGGGGTTTGATCTCTAGTCCATTTTGCTCCAGTACCGCATTCACGGCACGTTGGGTTTGGGAGTTTCCGGTTCGAAACAAGACTGGTTCGTGTTCCAACTCATTGAGAGACAATTTTCGACGCTGCGCCAGGGGATGGCCCTGAGGCACCAAAGCGACAATTTTTTGACTCGCAAAAGCTTGCTTCACAATGTCATCCGCTTCAGGCGCATCGGTCAACAGGCCAAGATCGGCCTTGCGATCCCTGACGGCATTTACGACTTCTTGCCAATTGCCAAACAACAGTTGCAACCGGACACCTGGATAGGATTTTTGAAATCGTGACACGAGCTGCATCGCAGGTCCAGGGGCGCCGCAAGCGATAGAAAGCTCGCCAACCTCGAGCATGTGGGCGCGTTCCAAAATTTCGGCAGCTTCTCTTTCGGTATCGCGCATTGACGCTGTGCGCTGGAAAAGACGTCGACCTATTTGTGTCAGGCGCGCGCCCGTCCCGGAGCGCTCAAACAGCCTAACGTCATATGCTTTTTCCACGGTTCGAATATGCGCCGTGATAGCCGGCTGCGAGACGCTGAGCGCACGTGCTGCATCTGAAAAGCTGCCTTGGCTGGCAACTTCATTGAAGACCCTAATTTGGGAAGAACTAAGTCGTTTCATTTGATGATCTCGCTATCATACCCATAACTAAAACTTATATTGTGTCACCTATATCGCATATTCCCTCACTATACATCCCTCGAATCATAATTCCGGAGGTGCCGTATGGCCGAGGTTTCTATCAAAGGGCTGCGCAAAGCATTTGGCGATGTTCAAATTCTTCAAGGCATCGACTTAACAATCTCTGATGGAGAATTTGTCTCCCTAGTTGGCCCGTCTGGTTGTGGCAAGTCGACATTGCTGCGCATCATCGCGGGGCTCGAGAAAGAAAGCGAAGGCAGCATTTGCATCGGCAACGAACCCGTTACGGGGATCCGCGCATCGGATCGAAACTTGTCGATGGTTTTCCAATCTTACGCGCTTTATCCGCACCTCAGCGTCGCAGAAAACATCGCCGTGCCGCTACAAATGCGCAACCTGAACACGTGGCAGCGTTTGCCCTTGGCGGGTCGTTTTATGCCTGAAGCCAAAGCCCGCATTCAAGAGATCGCCACGGCGGTTCTTGAGGCCGCTCAGACGCTCGAGATTGAAGCACTTCTCGATCGCAAGCCCAGTGAATTGTCCGGTGGTCAGCGCCAACGTGTTGCCCTTGGCCGCGCCCTTGTTCGCCAGCCTGCAGCCTTTCTTTTGGATGAGCCTCTCTCGAACCTTGATGCCAAATTGCGTGTTCATACACGTACCGAGATTGCCGAGCTTCACCGTAAATTAGGCGCCACATTTATCTACGTGACGCATGACCAAGTTGAGGCCATGACCATGTCTGACCGCATTGCAGTCATGATGGGTGGTGAGATACTGCAATGTGCGCCCCCGCAAATTGTCTACGCTGACCCCGACGACTTACGCGTGGCCGAGTTCATTGGCTCGCCCAAAATTAACGTTCTACCTGTTGAAGCTGATCATAATGGGAAGCTGTCGCTGATGGGGCGCGTGCTGCCGCTCACAACAACGAAACGTCGCGGCCCCCTTCAGATGGGTCTGCGCCCCGAGATGCTGCGCATGACAGGCGCGGATTCGATGCTGACTGGTCGTGTCGTGCATCTGGAACACCTCGGCTCAGAGCTTTTTGCCCAGATTATTATCGAGGACCTTGGGACGCGTATTATCATGAAGGCGGAGCCTGAGAAATACGATGTGCTGCAACCCAATCAGGTCGTCGGCATGAGTTTTGACCCGAACGCGGCGCTATTTTTTGACGCGGACGGTAAACGTGAACGTCACATATTTCCTGCCATGCATCTCGTTGAGGCAGTTTAAGATGGCCGTTCTTGGCACTTCGCCCCGAGATATCCCCCGCCGCCGAGCGCGATCCCAACGAGGGACCGCGTGGCTTTTAATTGCCCCTGCGCTGACGCTCATGGTATTGATTCTGCTTGTACCTATCCTAAGCGCGCTGGTCTTGAGTTTCACCGATTATTCACTGGCTGCCCCCGAGGTGAAGTGGGTGGGCTTCGATAACTACGAAAAGATTTTTACGCGATCCTCCTATGAAAAAATGCTCTGGGCGACGTTCACTTATGTTGTCGTTGTCGTCCCGATTTCCGTAGGCCTCGGGTTGGGGGCGGCACTGCTCATCAACTCGCTGGCGCGTGGAAAAGAGATCTACAAAACCATCTACTTCCTGCCCGTGATGGCAACGCTTCTGGCCATGGCAATCGTATGGGAGCTGATGCTTCACCCGACCATCGGCACAGTTAATCGCACGTTACAAATGGGCTGCGGCACCGTGATCGAGCGCCTATGGCCGTGGCTTGGGGATGGTTGTGCAAACGGGATGCCGCTGTGGTTGGGCGACAAGGACTATGCGCTTTGGGTCATCTGCTTTCTCGGCATCTGGCAAGGCTTTGGGTTCAATATGGTTCTCTACCTCGCGGGACTGACCGGTGTCCCACGCGATTTATACAACGCCGCAGAAATGGATGGGGCGCGTAGCGGATGGGAGCGTTTTCGCTTGGTCACGTGGCCTGCGCTAGGGCCAACGACGGTCTTTGTCGTCACTATCACCTGCATCCGTGCGTTCCAAGTGTTTGACACAGTCGAGGCACTGTTCCCACAAGGCGGCGGTCCGTCAAAATCTGCCTACATGATGATGTACGCGATTTATGAAAAAGGCATCAAGCAAAACCTGATCGGGATTGGCTCGGCCATCACCATGCTTTTCCTCATCTTCGTGATGATCATCACCATCATTCAACGCCGCCTCACAGAGCGTAAGGTCCATTACTCATGAAACGTATCAGCGAATTTTTCAAACACGCTTTACTTCTTGTTGGGGCGTTGATCGTGATTGTTCCGTTCTATCAAATGGTCAGTTACTCCCTCAAATCACCTGCCGAAATCGAACGCGGAATTGGTGGGTTCATGGGGGCACAAGAGCTGATGGTCGATGAACGTTGCGTTGGAAGCAGCATGCCAGATCGCGCCGATGTCGAGGCCGCCCGTGGCGACTACCCCAACCTGACCGATACGGATATCCTTGGCGCGCTCGTGGAAAAACTGCGCGCCAGCTGCATGGTCCGCCCTGCCGTTTTCAACTACACGAGCGCCTTTAAAGAGGCGCCGCTGATGCGCTACTTGCTCAATGGGATGATCGTGACAGGCTCGATATTTTTGTTGCAGGTCATCGTGGCTCTACCCGCCGCCTATGCCCTCTCGAAGCTGAAGTTCTGGGGACGTGAAACGGTCTTTGGCCTCGTGCTTTTTTGCTTGCTGATCCCCGTTCATGCCATAGCACTGCCCCTTTATATCGGCCTCGCAAAGCTCGGATTGATCAACACATACGCGGCGCTCGTCGTGCCATGGACGATCTCGGTGTTCGGCATTTTCTTGATGCGCCAATTCTTCATGACCGTCCCTGACGAGCTGATTGACGCGGCGCGCATGGACGGCATGGGCGAGCTTAGCATCGTCTGGCGCGTCATGCTGCCCACGGCGGTGCCAGCCTTGTTGGCTTTTGCCATCTTCAGTGTTGTGGCCCATTGGAACGATTATTTCTGGCCGCGCATGGTTATCACTGGTGATCGCAGCCTGTTCACCCCGCCGCTCGGATTGCGCGAATTCAAAGCTGACATCGATGGCAGTCTCTACGGCCCAATGATGGCCACCGCCACTGTCATCGTCACCCCGCTGATCGTCGCCTTCCTACTGGCCCAGCGAAGATTCATCGAAGGCATTACCTTAAGCGGCATGAAATAGCCCGCAGCCTTTCCCCTATCCGGCCACGTCGGACCAACAGCTCTGGTGCCCACCCACCTCCGCCAGAGCATTCTGCAAACTGGAGATAGAAATGATCCGTACCACCCTAAGCGCTGCTGCACTGGTTGCTGCCTCGTCGCAAATCGCATTGGCCCAAGAGACTGTCACTATTGAATTTGCATACCCGTATGCGTCTACTTTTGATGTGACGTTCGATGCCATTTTGCCAAAATTCAACGAACAACATCCTGACATCGACGTAAAGTTCCGCTCGGCTTACGAGCAATACGAGGACGGCACCAATACGATGCTGCGCGAGGCCGTCTCAAACAATTTGCCTGACGTCACCATGCAGGGCCTCAATCGCCAGCAAATCCTCGTGGAGAAAGGCATCGCCAAGTCCCTGACGCCTTTCATCAACGCCGAAGACAACTTCGAAACAGACGGCTACCACGCCGCGATGCTCAAGCTGTCGACATTTGACGGCGATGTCTATGGTCTGCCCTTCGCTGTGTCATTGCCCGTTGGCTACTACAACATGGACGCGCTGGCGACAGCTGGTGTGACCGAAACGCCAAAAACATGGGATGAAATGATTGGTGTTTGTAAGACATTGATCGAAAATGGCTCAAACAACCCTGTCTACTGGAACTGGGCGATCACCGGTAACTGGTTCCTGCAATCGCTGATGTGGACCCAGGGCAAACCGACCGTTGAAGACGGCCGCCTGACGCTTGATAGCCCTGAGGCACTCATTGCCCTCGAAACTATGAAGTCAATCGTTGACGCCTGTGAGATGAAAAACCTAACGCCAAGCCAAGCAGTGTCTTCTTTTGCTGCAGGCGAGTTGCCGATGTTCTTCACCTCGACATCCTCGGTGGGTCAGATCGAACGCACCAAAAGCGATTTCAACTTCGCCACAGCGGCCTTTCCTGGCCTCGACGGCGCACCACAAGGACTTCCTGCTGGCGGCAATGCCGCGATGCTAACCTCGACATCTGACGACCCCGAAGTTTTGGATGCGGCATGGGCATGGCTCACCTTTATTACGTCGGGCGAGGGTGCCGCTGAGGTGGCCAAGACAACCGGCTACATGCCTCCGAACCAAGCGGCCAATGATGTCATTTTGGCTGACTTCTACGACCAAAACCCCAACAAACGCACCGCTGTCGATCAACTGCCCCTGTTGAGAGATTGGCAGGCGTACCCAGGCGCGAATGGTTTGGCGATAACGCAAGTGATCTACGAAGGCCTTGAAATGATCGCTACTGGCGAGGCAGACGACATGGAAGAGCTGCAACAAGAACTGGTTGAACAAGTTAACGATCTCTTGCCTGCAAACTAATTCAACTTTTCGCTGAGCCCCCCAATGGGCTCGGCGTCTCGCTCAAAAAAGGTTCTAATTATGACGCATGCAATGAAATTCATTCACTTAACCGACACTCATGTTATCGGCGGCGACCGCCTCTTGTATGGAGCCAACCCTGCACGACGCCTTGCACGCGCAGTAGATAGCATTATTGCAGACCATGGAGATGCGGCGTTTGTTATTGTGACAGGGGACATGACCCACTGGGGGGATGCAGATGCCTATGCCGCGTTTGCGCATGAAATCCGTCGCCTCCCGATGTCTGTGCATCTGATGGTTGGGAACCACGACGACAGCGCCCCTTTCACGCAGACCTTCCCTGACGCCGCGCGTGATACAGCGGGCTTTGTGCAGTTCACTTTCAACACACCTCACCACCGGGCAATTTGCCTAGACACCAAAATGCCCGGCACGCACGCGGGCGGGTATTGCGAAACGCGTCTAGCGTGGCTCAAGCAGCAGCTTGAACAATCGCAAGAGCCGGTTCTGTTGTTCATGCATCACCCTCCGTTTGCCGTTGGGATCAAAGCGATGGATAATATCATGATGCAAGACGCCGAGGCGTTTCACGACGTCATCGCCCCTCATAAACACCGAATCCAACATCTGTTTTTCGGCCATGTGCATCGGGCAATATTTGGCAATTGGCGCGGCGTTTCGTTCTCGTGCATGCGCGGATTGAACCATCAGGTGGCACTGAACCTCAACCCAGAAACCACGAATGTCCCCGGCGACTTGGCCCAACCTGCCTACGGGGTGGTCTTACTGTCAGAAGACTTTGTCGTTGCGCACATGTGTGAATTCGCGGCCACATCGCCGCGTTTCTTGCTTGGCGCACCTGAAGGCGAGGACAACACGGCCTACCAATTGGACATGCGCCACGAAGGCTTCACAGACCTATGAAAAGGACTGCACTGCAACTGGTTGACGGGCACCAGCACGAAAGGCTGCGCGTGCAATCAGCGCGGCGGATTCTATGCGACATTGACGGATGCCTGATTTCAGGCTCCCGCGTTCTAACGGGGGCACATGAATTTGTAGACCATTTTTCGGACAAATTGGTGCTCGTTTCCAACAACTCCACAGATACGCGAAACAGCCTGCAAACGCGTTTGGAAACCCTAGGTTTACACCTGCGCCTCGATCAACTTTTCCTCGCAGGAGAGGAAACTTTAGCTTGGGCCCTAAAGCATTTCGGCCCCGGACCGATGTTCTTTCTGGCCAATTCTCGGATGCGTGCCGCAGCGGCTGAGAAAGGATTGGTTCATCGCATGGATAAGCCTCGAGCTGTGGTGATTTGCCGAGATACTGAGCTCACATTTGAACGGCTCGAGGCTGCGCTTTTGCACATTGCCAAAGGCTGCCCAGTCATTTTGGCCAATGGCGATATCACCCATCCCGGTGAAACCGGTCCAGCAATTGAAAGCGGTGCCCTGCTACACCTTTTGGAAACCTGCCACCCACCATCTCAGATCATCCGAATCGGCAAACCAGAACCGGGCTTATTGCTAAGAGCCTTGGGGAATGTGGATGCGCGCCAAGCCGTAATGATCGGAGACAATCCGCAAACCGACGAATTGGCCGCACGCATGGCTGGCATCCATCCCATCCTCGTCGGAAAAACAGCATATCGCTGGCTGAGTGACCTTTTGTGAAGGAATGAAGCCAGACACTTTGGAATAGAACATCTCTAGAGTAAAAAAACTGGCGGCTGTAATTGTGTGTCAAAAGACCGAATGGCCGCAATCTGAGGCAGCATAAACGTAAGTCAGACATAAATACTTTCCTTCAGATAACTATTTTCGAATAATAATGGTACCAAGGTAATCTATAGAGTCGTCGGAACCAAATTGTAGACCACTGGAAATGCTGTAGGCGTACCACTGAAGTGGTCCGGCTTTTTAGGACAGTTTTACAGCTTGGCTAAGATGCATCTGGTGTGCGTTCATGCCGCTTTTTGTTTCTCTGCGTGGCCGAAGTATGCGATGTCCGGAGTGCGCTTTCCACGTGCTCAACTGCGTTAGGTGGAGCTGCCGCTTGGCTGCAATCTCTTGCACCGTCTTGTCACCACGTAGCGTTTCAAGCGCCACAGCAGCCTTAAACTGGTCTGAAAAGTTCCGTCGTTTTGTCATTCTCGTATCCATTCGCTCGGGTTGGGTACATCTTAGCACGCTGTCCGAATTTGCCGGACCACTTCACATTGTGCTGCCCGGGCTAGAATCTGCGGTTAGCCGCGTTGAATATCAAGTTCCGGAATGGGCCGTTAGCGGCAATGACAGTGCCCTATGGCGCATCCTACTTCGCAGCTTTAGTTGAAGGCCCCTGACTATAGATCACCAACGTGCTTTGAGCATCGAGATTGTCAAAAACCCTTGTAACTGAGCTGTGAAGCTATCCTCTTGTGGGTCAACCAGTCTGGATGCCATCTCGCCAGTTGCCCTCAAGGGATGGACGACTGTTTCCAATACATTTTTACTTGCGACAATCGTGTCACTGCGTTGATGCTTGCCAAGAATGCAGAATTTACAGACTTCGGAAGTGTTGAGAAGCCGTAGTGTGGTCTCCAGCTTCAAACGCATTTCCCTCGCGTGCCGAGTCTGTATACGCCCGCTGGTGGTTTGTTTGGAAGATTGGATCGCCGCAATTAGGTGTAGAAATGATACGCTGCGGAAACAGAGTTCAAAGCTATTATTGTATGTTTATGCGGATTTATCTACTAGATGGTTCATCAGTATGTACCTGCACGTGCCTTAACTGATCTGAGGGTGGCACGCTAACGCATTGCCGCCTTCTTTCGTTTTCGGGATGAGATAGGGATGATGTTCTACTTTGGTGCAAAACGGTCTTGAAAAAAGAGCATTTAATGCACAATACTTATTTGATTATTTTGGTTGCGGGAGCTCGACTTGGACACTATTTCACGGGCATGAACAAAATTCGGATTAATCGATAATATACATGTGTGTTCAGTGACAGGATACGGACGGCCCTGAAGGGGGTTCTGCGCCTTGCATGCGGGAAACATTTTCCGGCCATCGAGGCATATGCAGCTTGCCGTTTAAAATTTCGACTTCCCCAGCTTCAGCGGCCTCAAACATTTCCCCCATAGCCTCAACCGCCTCGGTCAATTCTGCTTCACGATGCAGGAGTTCATTTTCTTTTTCGATAAGTCCTTTTTCCCTTTCGGTCTAGGCCTTTTGGTCCTCAAGTTTGGCCCGATGGAGAGATGCGCGTTCTTGCTCAAGCGCTTTGGCGGCGGCGGCCACCTCGACCTCATGAGACACCTCCCGCTCGGACAACGCGGCCTCAACTGATGCCAGCTCACAGGCCTGCGCCTCAAGTTCAGCTTCTCGCGCCGTCTGTTCTTTGCGTTGTTCTTCTAGCCGCACCGCGTCCTCTGCCATACGCTTGGCCTGCCGTTTCTCAGCCGCATATTCCTTTGTCGACTTACGCGCCAGACGCGGGCCAACACGCAGCAATCCAAAAGGTTTCCCTACGGCTTCATAATAGTCGTCCTGCATTTTTTTCATCGCAGTGGTATAGGCCTTCTGGATTGACGGGCCCCCACGCGCCTTACGTGCTTCTTTCAAATGCGCTTTATTCACAACCTCCCACTCGGACATGACCTCCGTGTTCCTAGCATCAATTACAGCGCCTTCCGCCCCCCAATCTGACACTGCATCCGCATGGCGGGCGTCATTCTTCTTCTGGGTGACACGGTTCTTAGACGGGCGCGGTTTCTTTGGCTTTCTCGGCCGGTTGGTCAACTTTGGTTTGGCAATGACGGGATTGCACCCGAAACACTTTCATCCCGATGCACTGCCGCTGCAACCTTCCCCGCATGCAACTTGTTCGCGTCCAATTTGCGGTCAGCCGTATTCATAGCCAGAATATGGACATGCACATGCCCTTCATCGAGGTGCAAATGTGGCCAGGAAACAAACTCCGTGCCGCGATCAAAAGTAATGGATCTGCGCGCGACAAGGGGCAGTTCTTTGATTGCCTTCATCCCTCTCATTGATTGCTGCGCAACCAACTGCCCGTCAATGATCAAGGCCAACTGTTGTAACTTGCATTGGATGGCTCCTTTCCTGAGCGGTTCATGACAACTGCAGTATGGCGTAAAACGACGCCGGTTGGAGCAAGAGCCATCCACCCCATCTGCAATGACGGGCCGCACCGCAGCATCCTGAGGTGGATGTGAACGGCGGCTTCGGGCCACGAACTACACAAATGGGTGAATAATCTGGCCTAATGTCTGCGCCATGCACGTTTCGTCAAAAAGGGCGGCGATCTCAACCGGTCGATGCAACACACTGTGCGAACTTCTCTGCTGGCGTTTGATATTGCAAGGTCTTGCGAGGCCGTTCGTTGAGTTGCCGTGCGATAGCGCCGATTTTTGCTTGGGAATGGACGGTCAGGTCGGTTCCACGAGAGTCGCGACATAACTGTTTTTTGAGCCCCCGATCAAGTCGCTCTCTATTAGCTGGCAGGTGATGCTTGCATCACCGAGAGGCCC
Source organism: Falsihalocynthiibacter arcticus (assembly GCF_000812665.2). Classification (GTDB taxonomy): domain Bacteria; phylum Pseudomonadota; class Alphaproteobacteria; order Rhodobacterales; family Rhodobacteraceae; genus Falsihalocynthiibacter; species Falsihalocynthiibacter arcticus. The sequence goes on along the minus strand of NZ_CP014327.1, from coordinate 2,317,875 downwards.
AGTGCCCTGGAACAGCGTGATCTTCGACCGATGCAGGCCTTTCGCTGATGGACACAGCATGCTTAATCTGGCCATTTCCCTTGCGCTTCTGACGCGCGTGCTTGGATCGCCTGACTGTACGTCTGGCGCGCAAGTGCTCCAGACGTTCCTTCTTCAGGACGCCACGTGCCCGTATATAAAGGCTTCTGTAAATAGTTTCGTGTGACACCTGCTTATGCGCCTCTTCAGGAAATGCGCGTTTGAGCCAATCAGCAACTTGTTCTGGCGACCATTTACGCCGTAGCTTTGCCGATACTGCGTGGGCCAATGTCGGGTGGCAAGCCAACTTGCACATCTTGGGACGCAAAGCCCGATCCCACGCAGATTGCGCGGAACCTCTCGGCTGATCGTTGAAGGCGCACGCTCCAACTGACGCGCAATCGCGCGCAAGGACTGTTTGGTGCTGAGCCCACGGGATATCTCTTCGCGCTCCGAAAGGCTCAATGCAGACCTACCGCGTCTGCGGTCCGGTGGGCGTATCCCACCGGTTGGTGAGATCACGGAAAAGACGGAGGATGATTGGCGATCAAACACCCGTCCAATCGACCTCATCGACTCTCCACGTTGCCATCGATCCCAGATCTCGGCACGCTGTTCAGCTGAATAATAAATCCTGCGACGATACTTCATTCAAAACACTCCATCTCTTCCTAAAGATTAAAGTGTTGCGTCCACCAGTTGAGACCACCGCGGAAACAGGACTTTCGCCACAAAATACACAAAAGTCCGCTCTGGAGCGAAAAGCAATGCAAGCATTAAGAGTGAAATCGCACCAACCCAAGCGGCAACTATCCGGAATGCAGTTGGAACGCTGGGCCAAGTATATCTGTTTCTTACAAAGTCTGAGATGCCAAAGATAAAGAGCAGACCCAAGTTTGCACCTATGAATGCCCCGAGTGTTGTTATGGTCCTATCGCGCAATGGCCCCGGATCGGCAAGCGAAATGCTCCCCATCCAGATACCGCCGATAGCCGTAAATGCGATAGCAAGTGGCAAGAGATGCCCTGGGGCAAGTGCTGCGAGCGCACAGGCCGCGAAAGTAGTCGCGAACATTGCTAAATTCGATTCCCCGATCAAACTACTGACCAGCATTCCAACAATCATGGAAACCAAAAAAACACCCAGCGGCCAGCGCGCCCGCAGGGGAGGGAAGCTTCCGACCAATAGGCCAAGCCCTAGCATGAGAAGCGCCTGTGCCGGAGTAGAGAATGGATGCACTAACCCTGTATAGAATCCTTCAATTCCCGGAATGGGACTATGAGCGTAGGCAGGATATGGCGTAATCGTAAGCGCCACTCGGCCGAGCCATCTTGCAATCACAATCAGGCCAAACCAGTCAAAAACGCCACGCCGGCGAGTGAAATAAACCCACCCGCACTCCGAACGGCAACCCGACCGGCCGGCCATTTTGCGAGCAGGCCAAAAGCAATGCCGATCAGGTGAAGCAAGCCCGTGGCAAGGACGAATCCTACTGCGAAGGCAAAGGCGTTGGCAGATTCCGGCAATTCAGTCCCGTGCGCATAGCCATGGAATATGGCAAATAATCCGACAAGAATTGCTGAAATCCAGATGGGGGGCTTCACGGCAAACGCGATCATTAGGCCCAACACGACGGCCGATAGGGCGATTCCAACTTCAACAGCAGGGATTGGGATTCCGAGAATTCCCACCACCGCTCCAAGTGCCATGATGAGAGGAAAAACAACGGGAAGTATCCAAATGGCGGGCGTTCCAAGAAATGCTCCCCAGAGTCCAACGGCAACCATTGCGGCAACGTGATCCCAGCCGAGCACAGGATGCGCAAAACCACTAATGAAACCTCCGCCATATCCCTCCCCTGTATGAGCTATGGACGGCTCCGCAAAGGTGATTGTTGATACCGCGAGTAAAATAAAAAATAGAACTTTCCAGATGTTTGTCATGGGTTTTCCTTAAGAACTTACAATTTCTCAAAAACAGGCCCACGAATGAAACTGTCGAATTAAATTTTAGTTTAGCGAGCCAATTTGCCCAAATATTGCGTTGCGCGCAAGCGGTCCAGTGCAGTTTTTCGGACTTCATTTGCATTCGTGGATTTATGGTTCTTGCTGCCGTGCGGAAGACGGCTGTGAGCCCGCTTCGCAGATCTGATTTCTATCAATTTTGGCGAACAATATCTAAAACGCGTCGCTTCTTAATAGCGCGCGTCACCATCGCTATTAGCGATACGGCTCAATCTTGTCCGCCGACAATGCGTACCCGATTTCTGCAAGATGCGTGCTCAAGGATGACACACCAAACATGCCAATGACATTAACTGGTTCGAACAAGTCACTGCTCTCATAAGGTGTCGGTGTCGTGACAAAGACAAGTTGGTTTGCTGGCGGCGGCGGGACGTGGACGCAGGCACCCACGTAAGGCACCAAGATAAATGCAGTAACGCCCGTACCCGTATAATCTATAGGGACGATGAATCCCGGGAGGCGGACAATTTGGCCATTCCACTCGGTTCTAACGCCGTTTGACTCAGGCTGTTTGCTTGTTAGCGGCGCCCTTTCGTCATGGGCCCGCGAGCTGAGCAACGCGCTTGGGATGGTTGGTTGATCTTCTGGCAGCAAGTCTTCCCAATCAAGGTCGATGTACTCCTCAGCGCTTGCCATACTGGGTACAAGTGTTGCCGCAGCCATGCCTGCGAGAAGCGCACGGCGCTGCAAATGACGGTTCACCATTCGTAGACTTCCATATCATCGGCCTCGATGGAATATCCTGTCTGGCCAAGGCTTGTGGATTGCAATTGCGTACTCATCGTGCCCGTGACCCAGACAGGATCCCAAAGTTGATCTCCCGGCCATGGCTGTGCGGTGTCGACCATCACAAGCTGGTTTGCGGGGGAGGTGGTGTGTGGATGCATGCGCCGAGGTAGGGCACGAGCATGAAATTGGTCACACCTTCCGCGCTCGTTTCAAAGGGAATGATGAACCCCGGCATCTTGATATAAGCCCCGTTAAGCTCTTCGTTCAGTTTGATCGCATTGGCATCGTAGATTGGATTCCAGACGTCGTTTTCCTCGTCCATTTCGCCCATCTCAACGATTTCTGGATACGGCAGCCCTGGCGGAAGAAGGTCTTCCCACGTGATTTCCCGTGGTGTTGCCGCAAATGCTATCTTGGGTGTAGCGGCCGCACCCGACAGTAGCATCAGAGTTTTTCTGCGATTCAACACTGTATCCACCTCATTCTGAGCATCACGTGTTTACCATCATACCATCAGCTACAGACATCCTGTAAGCCCGTAATGCTGGCACGAGGCTCACGATTGCGCCAGCACAAATCACTCCAATGATAACCCAAAATTCCTGCATCGTGGGCGCATCAATCGGCAGCCAAAGGCCAAAGGCGCTGTCGAGGATCGGCTGTGTGATGATCAACCCAACATACAAAAGCACCAGCCCAAGCAATGCACCAACCGCCGCCATCACCATGGCCTCCAAGACAAGCATGCTCAGAATGGTGAAAGGCCGCGCGCCCATGGCCCGAAAAATCGCCATCTCGCGGCGGCGTTCGTTCAGGCTGGAAAAAATGGTGGCCATCATGCCGATGAGGGCCGTGACAACCACCATTGCGGACACCGCGAGGAGCGCCGTTTCCGCAATGCCAACAATACCCCAGAGTTCTTGCAAGGCAACGCCAGGCAATATCGCGAGGAGAGGCTCTTCCTTGTATTCATTAATGGCGCGTTGCAAAGCAAAGGTCTGTAGGGGGCTTTCGACGCCGACAAGGGCGGCAGTTATCGCCGTGGGCGTGAGTTCCATTTCGCGGATCACATCCGCTGGTGTCGACTTGCCGGGGGCCTGTGCGCCGCTTTGCCAATCCACATGGATCGCCTCAATCGCTTCCATACTGACGATGACGGTGCGGTCAACGGGCGTGCCCGTCTTTTCCAAAATACCCGACACGCGGAACGGCTGATCCTTATGTTCGGTGAAGGACGCGAGGCCGTGGGCGACGATAATCGGATCACCAACGTGATATCCCAGTGTGGCAGCAACGTCGGTACCGATTACCGCATCAAACAGGTCATCCATGATGGCGCCGTCGGACACCGCCAATGATCTGCCTTGGCGATATTTGTAATGTTCGAAAAAGGCCTGGGTCGTGCCCATCACGCGAAACTGGCGATGGCTGTCTCCCAGTGAAATCGGCACAATCCAGTCAACATCTGGTCGCGCCGCGATGTCCTGATAACTTTCCCATGTCACGTTGTTGGTCGCATTGCCGATACGAAAAACGGAATAAAGGAGCAATTGCACAGACCCTGAGCGTGCTCCGACAATTAAATCGGTGCCGGATATTGTGTCGGAAAAGCTGGCCTTGGCCCCCGTCCGCACCTTTTCGACACCAAGAAATAGCGCCACCGATAAGGCGATGGCAAGGATGGTCATGGCGACGGTCAGCGCACGTGCGAAGAGCGAGGCAATAGCAAGGCGCAAGATCATGCCGCCACCCTTTCGATCTGCGCGATGTCTTCCATGCGGATCACCCGATCAAAGCGTTCGCCCAGACGCGGATCATGGCTGACCATCAGGAGCGACGTGTTGTGCGTTGTCGTTTGTTCAAACAGCAGGTCAAGAAAGGCGATCTGACTATTTGCGTCGAGGGCCGAGGTGGGTTCATCCGCGATGATCAGCGGCGGTTGCCCAATCAAGGCACGTGCAACTGCCACGCGTTGTTGTTGGCCAACACTTAGCGCGGCGGCTTTCGCACTGGTAACGCCGGCAGGCAAACCAAGCGCAGAACACAGATGTGAAGCCTCGGCCGTCGCGTTACCAGCACGCTTGCGTCGCGCGGGAGCGAAACGGAGCGGGAGCAGAATGTTGTCCATCACACACCCAAAAGGCAGCAAATTAAACTGCTGGAAAATCACACCAATTTGTTCGGCCCGGACTTTATCGCGCGCCCCGCCAGATAATGTGGTGATGTCCGTCCCCGCAATATCAACCTTGCCACGCTCCGGCAGAATTGTGCCACAGATCAACGACAAAAACGTTGATTTTCCAGACCCACTCTCGCCGAGCAGCAACACAGACTCGCCCACCGCGACCGCGACGTGCGGGACCGTTAGAGAAAACCCTGCGCGCCCGGGCCAGCGATAGGCAACGTCAGTGATTTCGAGTATCGGGTCAACTTCTTGCATTCAACGCCCCAAATCCAAAACGGGTACGTCACGTTCTACTTCGAATGCTTGCGCACCGGATGCGGTGATTATCTGCACCTCAACTTCTTGTGCATTTGGGAAGGCTCCAAAATAGGCGAAAGTGATCTCGGTCAACGCATCAGGACTTTCGCAGTTCAGCGCATATTCTGCATGGAATTCTGTGTGTCCCGCTTCGTTAGCATGGTTTGCGTGATCTTCATGGGCCTCATCCTGGTGATGCTCTTCTGCATGATCTTCATGCTCCTCGTCGGCGTGATCATCTTGATGCTCGTCACCGTGCTCCCCATGCCCGTCTTCACTTTCGAGTTCAGCAAGCGCCTCGACAACAGTGCAACCTGCCGCTGCGCTCATAACGAACAAATTAAGAGGTGAAGCGAGTGTAGCTACTGCCGCATCAATCGCGGATTGATCGGCATCACTTGTCGCCGCATACTCGAACCCAACAATATCAGCACCGGGCGCTTCGAACGCCATCGCGACGGTCGTGCCTTCTATCGCGATATTAAGCGTCCCGACGCCATGTTCATGGGCGTCAAGTTGGCGTGCGTCCTCTGCAAAGACAGGGAAAGCAGCGACAAGTGCAATAAGGGGGAATGCTTGTTTCATGATACTTCCATTATGGTTTGGTAAAAATGGATCAGGCTGCGCAGGTGCCGCACAGCCCGTGAATTTCAACGATGTGCCGCACCGCATGGAAGGCGTTTTGATCGGTCAATGCTGTGAGTTTCGGCAGCAGATCGCTCCCGTCATGTTCATCAACTGACCCGCAGTCTTCGCAGATAGCCAAGACAGGCAAACTTTCGACGTGGCTACAGCGACATGGCACAAAGGCCTTGATGGATTCGAGACGGTGCGCGCGTCCTTGATCAGTCAAAGCCGAGAGCGTGCGATAGACCGTAGGCGGCGCAATATCCGGCTCACTGACCTGAAGTCGTTCAAGGATTTGGTACGCAGTCATCGGTCTGTCGCATTCTTTCAACACACTCAAAACATCCGTTTGTCGGGCCGCCGCGCGCTTTCTCATTTACTGAACTCCTTCTTTTAGGAATTTATTATTTTATAAAGTAACAAATCTCAAGACATGAATCCTGAAATCGCGTGAGTTGGACGCGCAGCTCTTGGAACTGTTCGTCAGAGTTGTCCAAGAAGTATGGAGTTCATCCGACCCAAATAGGCACGTGGAAGCGTGCAGCTATAGAAAATATGACGCCGGCGATTACGAGCCGAGGTGCTACCCCAGAATAGGTGAGCGCGGCTGAAGTCGACATCACAAAGTTGGTAAAATATACGGGGGACCGTCTTCGCGCCCTTGATGAACGACAAGCGGCGTGGAGTATGTTTCTGTTAGAATTGCATCCGTCATCACCGTTTTGGGCGCGCCCTTTGCAACGACTTCCCCATCCCGCATCATCCACATTTGATCGGCAATCATCGCCGTCAAATTAAGGTCATGCATCACCATAATGACGCCGCCACCGCGTTCGGCATACCCTTTAGCAAGCGCCATGATTTCAAGTTGATGGCCAATATCAAGACTCGAAACGGGTTCGTCCAAAAACAACCAGGACGGAATGCCGTCCAGCTTTGGCTCCCAAACTTGGGCCAAAACCCGCGCCAGCTGCACACGTTGCTGCTCGCCCCCCGATAGTTCGGAATAATTTCGATGCTGAAAGCTCTCAAGCCCCACCAAGGAGAGGGCCTGAAAGGCGATCGTATCTTGCGCCGCGTAAATTCCCGCTTGTAAGCCAAGACGAACAATTTCCAACACGGTAAATGGAAACGCAACCTGTGTGGACTGCGGCAAAACCCCCCGCATTTTCGCGAGTTGATATCCGTTCAGCGTGCGAAGGTTTTGGCCGTTAATTCGTATCTCACCGGTTGACGGAATTTCTTCGGTAAGGGCCTTCAAAAGTGTGGATTTTCCAGAACCATTTGGCCCAACGATGGCAGTGATCCCGCCAGAAGCCGCATGAAAATAAATGTTTTTCAAGATGGATTTACGCCCATATCCGGCGCTTACATTTTGTGCCTGTAACATTATAATCCAACCATGCCTTTCTGGCGAAAGAGTATCCATAAGAAGACCGGCCCACCTAGAATAGCGGTTATAATACCAATGGGTAATTCCGCTGGTGCAATCACTGTTCGGCTGATCATATCCGCCGCCACGAGGAAGCTCGCCCCCAGAAGTGCGGCATTTGGCAGGAGCAAGCGATGGTCCGGTCCTGTGGAAATGCGCAACAGATGCGGCACGACAATACCGATAAATCCGATACCCCCAGACACGGCAACCGCCGCGCCCGTGCCTGCGGCGACCAGCATAATCGCCCCGTTTTTGAGCCGTTGCACCGGCACACCCATATGCGACGCCGCCGCTTCCCCAAGGGCCAAGCTATTTAGGCCACGCCCAAGTTTTAAGGACAGCGCTATGGACAGAAACATGAGGGGACACGCGACCAAAGCCTTTGACCAAGTCGCCCCCGCCAATGATCCCATCCCCCAAAATGTAAGATCCCGCAGTTGGCCGTCATCGGCCATATAAACCAACACGCCAGAGATCGCGCCGGCGAGCGCGCCCAGAGCAATGCCCGCCAAGAGCATCATAGCAACTGAGGTTCGCCCGCCTTGTGTCGCGACTTTGTATAACAACAGAGTCGTGGCCCATCCACCAAGAAACGCCGCGATGGGCACAAGATAGTATCCCACGATTTCGCGCAGGACCAAGGGTAACATCCCGCCCAGAACAATGGCCAAAATCGCACCGAGGGCCGCGCCACTTCCAACACCGACCAAACCAGGGTCGGCGAGAGGATTGCGAAACAACCCCTGCATGACAACACCCGAAACCGCCAAAGATGCCCCGACACTGATCGCCATAATCATGCGCGGCAACCGAATATCGCGTAGAATTACGGTGTCGACCGTTGACAGAGGTTTGCCCGTCACAAGGTCAATCAAGCTGGAAATAAACGGCGTTCCTGCGGCCCCATACCCTAAGCTAAAGATCGACAATACAATGAGCAGGATAAAGAGAACAAAAGTCACAAACCGCGCGCGGGCCTGTCGATCGACACCCCATTTCACGCGCTCAGGCAGGCTTAGGATGAAGGTCATTTTTCAGGTCCATAAAGCGCATGCGATAACTCTGTCGCCGCTTGGGCCGTGCGTGGCCCAAAGCCCAACAAGTACAAGCCATCCATACGGATCACCTGTTGATTTGCCGCAGCAGGCGTCAAAGAGAGGGCGGGCATTGCAAAGAGCTTTTCATCAGAGAGCGCATGATCGCCACCTCGATCCATCATCAGGATGATGTCGGGTGCGGCGGCCAAAAGGGCTTCATCGGTCACCGGCTTGTACCCTTCAAACGAGGAAATCGCGTTCACCCCGCCCGCCATTTCAATAATCGCCGAAGCGGATGAGTTAGCACCCGCCGCCATAATTCGTCCGCCTTGCGTACTCAGAATGAACAGAACTTTTTTACGGTCCTCCAGCGGAATTCCCGCTGCGACTTTTGCGATGCGCTCTAAATCCTCTCCGACAGATTGCGCAAGCGCCTCTGCCTCCGCTTCCTTATGAAGAGCCTCCCCAACGGCGAGGATTTTTTGGACGACTCCGCCACTATCGAGGCCGTTGGGAATGATGACAAACCCAATTTCGGCAGCCTTCATCACCTCAATCATTTCTGGAGGCCCAGACCCCTCCTCTGCCAAAATAAGGTCGGGTCTCACCGACAGAAGGCCCTCAGGAGATAGGGCGCGCATGTAGCCAACATCGGGGAGTTCGGTCGCAGGCTCTGGAAAACTTGAAGTCGTATCGCGCGCGATCAACATATCTTCGGCCCCAAGAGCATAGATTATTTCGGTGACCGCGCCACCAACGGAAACCAAACGAGGGGCGTCTAATTCATGCGCGTTCGCCCCACCCGCCGCCGCAAAAATTACCGTAGCACAACTGATTTTAAGCGTTTTCAACAATTCAGAGCGCCTCATTCTGCTGGTTCCATCACGTCTGCTTCGGGGAGACTTTCGAGGATGCTGCGCCAAACATCTCTATTGTCACGGCCTTCTTTTGCGAGGGGGAATACTTGGAAAACCAAACTGCCTTCCGCATCAAACGCTTCGAATGAACGTGCGGGTCCGCGTTGGGTTGGTTTCTCGACCGCCCAAACCTCGGCAACATGGTCGGCACGGAGGTGCAGGTTAAATCGTGGGTCCATCACATTTTCCCATTGCCCCATAGTCACCAGCTTTTCAATCGGTCCAGAATGAATTTGGATGCACCCTCGATTGCCAACAAAAACCATTACTTCGGCTCCTGACGTTTGAACCTGTGTCAGCATGTCTTGAACGGAGGAAGGCGCAAGCGCACGGGCATACGGCTTGCCCGCAATTCTATATGCACCCAATCGGTTCATTTTAAGCTTTGCGGTCAGGCGCATAAATTGATGGGTATCCGTCATCAGATCCCATTCCTTCAGCAAAATATCGCGTTTTTCTGGATTAGTTTTAGCGGGCTCAGCAACGAGGCGGTCGGTCACTTCCAAAGTTTGTGAGACTTCCCCTGTCGCCAAGGCGGTGACAGCCGCATCCCACCCTTGGATATCTGACTCGGCGCGGAGGTGGATTTTGTGGATGGAATCTCCCGCGGCGTCAAACACCTGCAAGCTGCGTTTTGTGCCGGCCTCGGATTCCTTTTCTACGGCAAAAGCATGCATCCAATGCGAGCGGAAAATCCGGAGATCAATTTCATCCGCGAGGATCATCGATGCATGGGCACCGGAATGATAATTGCCGTATGCACCGACCCGTTCGTGTACACACCATTCATTGCGCGTAAGGGCCATGACCTCCCCGAAGCTCGGAACTTGGGTCATAATCATGTCGGGATTTGCATTGATCCGCGTGACGCCTGCGCCAGTCTGGGCGGCCAAAATCTGTGCTTCACTGATTCCTAGGTTTTTCGCCAAATCGCGTGCGCGGAGTTTGTTGTGTTCTGTCAATGCGTCGCGAATCTCATCGGGTCGCAATACGTTAGGCTGAGCCATGCGTGGTATCCTTGATCTAAAATGTTAGGAAAATGGCTAAGTTCAGACCTCAAAAGGCCCACCCTGGCTGTAGGAGTTTTATTGCTCCATTAATTCTTGACAGTTTTAGTATGATTTACTATGCACACTCAAGTGAGAAATGAAAACTTCACAAAATTTATTACGTCGCGCCAGCCCTGATGCAAGCAAACCGGAATATGCAGCATCTTTAAAGGGAACATGATGAATACGTTTGGAAGAATGGGCGTGCTATTATGCACAGCCTCGTGGGCTGGCCTAATGGCAGCGCCGCAAGCAACGGCACAAGAAATCACAGAAGAAAACGGATACCTCGGAAGCTTGGAACTGGGCGAAAGTAAGCGCGCAGTTCAAGTCGATACAGCGGTTGCTGTCACTATCGTAGATCAATCTGAAATAGAGGACCGCCAAGCGAGCACCGTTGCCGAGCTCATTGATTCAGTTCCCGGAGTGACGCTTGTGAACGGTGGCACCGCCGCCGGATCGGGGATCAATATTCGTGGGTATGGCGCCAATGCCTCTTACGGAACGGACCAAAAAGTCGCGATCATCGTTGATGGGGCAACCAAGGGCAGCGAAGAACTCTATCGTATTGGCACCCAGCTTTATACCGACCCAATGTTGTACAGACAGGTTGAGGTTATTCGTGGAACGGTCGGTTCCTTTGAATATGGAACGGGCATCGTTGGTGGTGTTGTAAAGTTTGAAACCAAAGACGCCTCGGAGTTCACCTATGGTGAAATCGGATTTAAATTACGTGAAACGCTTGAATTTGTCAGCAATGGCAATGGCTTCACCAGCTCCACTATTCTGGCATGGCAACCCAGCGAAAACGCTGAGTACCTGTTTAACTATACGCGCCGCCAATTGGGTGTGCAGACGGATGGCGACGGAAACGAGATCAATCCAGCTTCTGGTGGCATTGATGACCCCTCCTACCTCGTGAAGGGGAAGTTCAGTTTTGGTGAAAGTAACGACCAGAGCGTGACGCTTAGCTATTCAGACACGAACTCTGATCAACAGGACGTGCCCTATGACTCTCTTTCGAACCTAGACTTTGGTAATGTTGATCGCGAAACACACAATATCACGGCCATTCTGGCCTATAACTACAATCCGGTCGGCAACGACCTTATCGATCTTACCGCACTGCTGACCTACTCAGATGAGCAAATCGACAGCACATCCTTGGAGCCCTATAGTCCGTTTCTGTCGCCTCTTCTAGATGCAGACCAACGCTACGAAACCACAACTCTTTCGCTTAAAAACACATCCTTGTTCCAAACGGGCAATGCGGAGCACAATCTACGGTCCGGCATTGAGTTTATTCGGCGCGAACGCTTGGATGCCTATTCCGCCCCCGGCGGCGTTGATAATCGGGTCGCCGTTTTCATGGTGGACGATATCCAATACGGTGACCATCTGACCTATACGCCTGCTTTGCGGTATGAAACCTCAACGACTGACTCCAATGATTCAAGCGTGATTGCATCCTATCAGAATGATGCTTTGGTCGGGGGGCTTTCTGTTCGGTATGCGTTTGATAGCGGCTTCGCTGTGTTTGCCAGCGGTGCATATACCGAAGGTCTGCCAATCTTGGATGACCTAGAAAATCCACTATATATGACGCAAAGTGAAAAAGCCCGGACCTATGAAGTTGGGGCCTCCTATGTGCGCGGGGATGCCTTCTTTGGCGGTGACTCCCTCGCGCTAAAGGCCAACCTCTACGTCACCAGCCTTTGGGACGTTACATCCTATACCGATATCGGCCAAATCGACACCGAAGGCCTAGAACTCGAGGGGTCGTATACCCACCAGTCCGGTGTTTACGTGGACATGAATGCCAACATCGTAAACGGTGAGCAGATTGCTTTAGACGGCACATCGGAACGTTGGTCACGTCTGGCAGCAGATTCGGTTGGCATCACTGTAGGGAAACGATTTGACGAAAAACTTGACGTCAGCTGGGAACTTGTTGCCGCGGCGAGTGTCGATGACGTTGATGATCCAACCCCAGGTTATGGGGTGAACAACCTGCGGGCAACCTACCGCCCACAAGACGGAATTCTTGAGGGCACAGAGGTTCGCTTTGGTTTGGAAAATGTTTTCGACAAAGAATACAGAACCCACCTTTCGACCCGAAATGCTGCTGGTCGAAACTTTAAACTCACACTTGCGAAAACCTTCTAAAACATCGGAGATGCCAGTTATGCCACGTCTATCTACTCAACCTTGGGCTCTGTGCTTGGCCCTTTCTGCCGCCTTAACACAAGGCCTTCCAACTCAAGCCCAAGAGGCAAAACAGGCTGGCATCTCTATCGAACTAAACGCGGCGCAAACAAGGGAGGGCCATTGTTTGTTGTCGTTTTTAGCGGAAAATCAAATGGAGACGGGTGTGGATCAAGCTGTCTTTGAAACCGTCCTGTTTGATACAGAGGGTCAGGTGGTTCAACTCAGTTTGTTTGACTTCCAAGCCCTGCCAAAAGCGCGCGCGCGCCTACGTCAATTTCAGGTGCAAGATGTGCTTTGTGAAAACCTCGGACGCATCTTGGTGAACGGCGTTGAGGCATGTGAAGGGGTGGATACCACACCTGAGATCTGTGCCGCAAATCTTACGACTTCAACACGCTTAAACATAGAATTGGTTGGGTGAACAAGATGAATTTCACTCTCGCCCCCATCGCCTCAATTTACGAAACAGGCGGCTTTGTTGTCGTTATCCTCTCATTTGCGTCGGCCTGTGCATTGGCCGTTGTCCTCTACAAAATCTGGCAATTCAGCGCCACTTTTGTGGGGCGCCATGCAGCCTTACATCAAGCCCTCAATGATCTGGACAATGGGGATATTGCAAATGCCCGCGCCAAACTTCAGAACAGCCAATCGTTCCTCGCGCATCACTTTCTCGCGGCACTCTCCGCACCTAAGACCCCGTTAAATACAGTCCGCATCGAAGGCGAAATTGAAGCCAGTTTTTCAAAACTCGAACGCGGCCTTAGATTCTTGGATCTTGTGGCACAACTTGCCCCCCTCCTCGGCCTTTTCGGCACCGTTTTGGGAATGATCGAAGCCTTCAAAGCCCTGCAGGGCGCGGGTTCTTCGGTCGATCCATCGGTTCTGGCGGGCGGTATTTGGGTCGCGCTATTGACCACGGCTGTTGGCCTTGCGGTCGCTATGCCCAGTTCCGCGATTTTAAGCTGGCTTGACTCGCGCCTCGCCGCCGAACGCGTTTTTGCTAACTGTGCCCTTTGCACGATCTATGCTCCTAAATCACCCGCGAACGAACGAGACTTGGCCCATGCCGCTTAACGTCTCCCGAACTCAACGCAGTGGGCTTTCAATGACATCCTTAATCGATGTTATCTTTCTATTGCTTTTGTTCTTCATGCTGAGTTCAACGTTTTCCAAATACGGAACTGTCCCCCTGACCTCTCGCGCCAGCGGGGGCGCTGTTGGCATCGCAGAAGAAACGCGCTTCCTAAAACTCGAAAAAGAGCGCCTGCTTTGGAACGGTCAATCCGAAAGCGTGGCCACATTGGAAGGCGTATTGGGAGACCTTCCAAAGGACAAAAGCACAACAGTTCTACTACATCTTTCCCCAGATGTGTCCTCGCAACGGCTGGTCGAAGTCCTCACCACATTTCACGCGTTTTCCAACCTTCAATTATCAGTGTTGGAGTAACTATGTTGTCGCAACCGCTTCGCCGCCGCAAACCCGAACCCACCATTGCGCTCATCAACGTGGTTTTTCTCATGCTTATATTTTTCCTCATCGCAGGAACAATTGCGCCTGCATTGGCCCCTGATCATCAACTTGTTCAAACCAATAACAGCGCCAATATTCCTCCACCTGATGCCATCCTGATCGACGTTCAGGGCGCGATGTCTTTGCATGGCGCACCCATTGAGGCCCCATTCAGCTTGGACAACTTGAGAGCTGCAATTTCAGATGAAGGCGCGTTGCGAATTGCACCAGCTCAGGACCTACCGGCCACCCTCCTCCTTCGACGCGTGGCGACCCTCAAGACAGCGGGTGCCGAGGTCATTCACCTTATTTCAGAAAGGCAGGCGCCATGATCCGAAGCTCAAACACAATCGGGATTTTCTGTTTCCTTGGCGCGATCGCAGCCCATGGTGCGGTGATGGTCGGTACGTCGCAAAAAACCACCGTTGAAATCGAAACAGGCATCGGAGCCCCAGTCACAACTTTCGGCACGGCCTTTGCGAATTTGGCAATCGGCGTCGAAAGCGGCGAAGTCATTTCGGTCAACCCAGCGCAGCAACCCAAAACCGCAGCAGCAACAATGCCCATTCGAACTGCTGCACTCAAACCAAAACAGCAGGCTTTAAATGAGACCGCTGTTTTGCAAAAAACTATGCCACATATCTCTAGGGTGAGCGCCCTACAGGCTCAACCGACAGCCGTCGCGCACCCACAGGCAGAGACACCGGCCAAGCCGCTCACAACAAAAACAATCAAACCTACGAACGAACCTCCTGAAGCCAAACAACAAAAGGAACCGAAAAGGATTCCCAACAAACCGGTTCCTCCTAAAGCTGGTCCCAAGGGCAATAACACAAAAGAAAATGCGGCAGCAGGCACACTGGATGGCCAAAAAGAGGCCAAATCTGCAACTAAAGGTGTCACGTCCAGCAAGAAAAATTCCTCAGGAGGAAATGCTGCGACCTCTAACTACCCCGGGAAAGTTTTTAACAAAATCAAACGTGCCCCCCGCAAAAAGGTGAACGTAAAAGGCGAAGCATTAGTCTCTTTCGAAATCGCAAGCAACGGAGGCCTCGTTTCTGTTTCTTTGGCAAGAAGTTCGGGTTCCGAGGCCTTAGATCGTGCTGCGGTAAGCCAAATCAAATCAGCGGCCCCGTTCCCATCACCCCCTGAGGGAGCCCGCAAACGCTATACAGTTTCGCTCAAAGGGAAGAGTTAGGCACACCACATGTCATAGACATATCAGCTAATTACTTTTCCGGCGGCATCCCGTAGAGCCTAAATTCTCCATTTACGAATTGACGAATCTATTGTTAAATCTCGGAATACTCGAAAAAACGGACGCCGAGGGACGTGTTCCAAAATCGCTATGGAGAGCGCAGATACGCTGCAGAGCTGGCGAATCCCCCGGACCGAAATACAGACCAACACAATTGAGCAGAAACGTCATTCATGTAGTTGAAATAGATTATCAGACAGGGTTCGCCCTTTCGGCGGCGCGCCGGATTGTCGATGGTCTCAAACTATGGAAGACCGGCAAAGCAGGCTGGGATGAGATCAGCCGCTCGCTTTTGCTCTACGGCCCACCCGGCACCGGCAAAACCTATTTGGCCCGTGCCGTCGGCAACGGCGCGGGGCTCTCCGTTGTCAACGCCAGCTTTGGCGCATGGCAATCGGCGGGACATCTGGGCGATATGCTGCGCGAGATGCGGGCCACTCGACACGAAATTCCAACGTATTCAATTATGCCTTCAAACCGTCGCCAATTTTCTCGAAACAAATGACGAGTATTTACTTATTTTCCTGCACTTTGAACGGGAGCTTGAGGCTGAGCAGCGAAACGCGAAACCATTGCCCGCTCAAAAAAGTATCTTCCGAGCTGGCCTTGATCGACGCAGCAGACCCCGAAAAAAAACGGCCCGTTACGTCTGCTTCACTTAAGATGATCGGGAATTGCAAGCATGACTTCTTCGGCGATGAGGAGACGGTCGGAGAGGCTCAGACTATCGCCATAAGCCCGCGACCGCGACGCGCCTTGAGGGAATGCCCCATCAACTCTCCTCGATCGTCCGTCTGATAACCGGCCTTTTTCATCCGGCTTAACGTGCTCCGAGTTATTCTGTTTGCGTTATGGCTTCTCACAACAACTCTTGCAATGGTCTACGTTTCCATCCCCTTTACCGACTGGTTTGAAATCAGATACCGTTTCACAATTGGTGAATTTGCAACAAGTTCAATCATTACTGTTGCATCTGCTTTACCGATTTTTGCAAATGGCTATTTGACGCGCTAGAATAGCAATCTAAATACTGGCAACTCCTCTAAGTTTGATCCGGAGGGTGCATACCCCTCCCCTGTTTTCTTTAGATTGATGCAGCCGCGCGATTGCCTCTTCGCTTGTCAGCAATATATTTGGATTGATGCTTCAATATTGACAGAACCAATATCGTCCAAAGGCTATGTAAGCTCCTGATTAATCCATTATTTAGCGCACTCTTTAAAGGCCGATGTCTGTATGACATCTGATACACTAAGTGTCGGCATGTCAGCCAACACAAAACATTTCACTGACTTCCAGTCAGTTATACTTGTGGCGCTGATATGCTCCTGAATAGCTTGAGTAACCCAGAATCCAGGATCGCCTTCCGGATAA
Source organism: Falsihalocynthiibacter arcticus (assembly GCF_000812665.2). Taxonomy (GTDB): domain Bacteria; phylum Pseudomonadota; class Alphaproteobacteria; order Rhodobacterales; family Rhodobacteraceae; genus Falsihalocynthiibacter; species Falsihalocynthiibacter arcticus. Next base: position 2,301,207 of record NZ_CP014327.1, on the reverse strand, counting down.
TAGTTGTGCTCCCAAAACTCTCCTAAAATAAAGGTTTTGTAGAGCGATATCCTCTCTAGATCGTCGCCCGAAAGATAAGTTAATGCCGACAACAGATAACCGAACTCTTTTTTAAAAGTTCCCGATGAATTGGTAGCGTCGCGGAAGAGGAACATCCGAATTGGCAGGTAGTAACGAAAACTTTCCAAAGACGTCCCGCTATATTTCTTGAAAGAACCTGGGCCAATTCCGAACCCACCCCTATAAGCCTCTACAAGAAGATTACACGGCGTTATTTCGCGAAGTGCATCTCTGTCAACAAGGGTTGCTTCTCTGTCCTCGACACAATCTGACAAAGCGACTCCAGCCGTAAATAAAAAAATTACCGTGGCGAAGAACATGGCGGCAAATAAGCGAAAACTTGAGGTGCCAATTCCTCTCGCAACGCCCCACAGAGCAGAACAAAGAAGAGACCCGCGAAGTGTGACACATTCAGCATCTGACGCGTCTGTTGAGAAATTCCTCGACTTAGCGTGCGACAAACCAATACTTGTCATAAATCACTCCATTTCTGGCCACTTTTACTTTGCGTCAAACTACAGACCTTGGGGGAGGTGTAAACCTATGTGGAAAATTCATTACACTCTAAATTCAAACTCCAAACCACCAAATTGTATAATTCTAGCCTATACTTAGGAGTGATACGAGTTTTCCTATTTCCGCCATCTCAACAGTTCTGAGGCCGTGCTTAAAGTTTGGATGTGCAGCACCGCGCGGCGCGTCACCACCAGCGCCGTGCAATCGGCAAACAGTTGAGCCTTGCTTAGAAGGGCGCAGCACCTTTTGCCAGTGGACTTCGTCTTAGCAGCGCATCTGGGCGCGTTTCTGAGCTTTTCAACAGGGTCTATGGGGTTATGGTCGCTTTTCAATACTACCGCCCCCTGCGTGGCTGACATTGCCGACGATAGCTTGGCCGCCTTCATTCACGGTCACACGCTCAACCCGAACAATTTGCTGCGCTTTAGTCCATTCCAAGCTGGCGGTAGACCCGCTTAACATATTCGCCGAACGCATCAGTAGTTTTGATATCGAGTGTTCGGGGATGAGGAAGGTCGATCTTGAAATGATCCGCCATACGTGCGGGACCAGCCGAGAGCACTGCGCAATGAGATCCAAGGAAAATCGCTTCTTGAATACCATGCGTAATGAAGACGATGGTTTTCTGACTTTCTTGCCAAATCCGCAGCATTTCGAGGTTCATCTTTTCACGCGTCATCGCATCAAGCGCCCCAAAGGGTTCATCCATTAGAACCAGTTTCGGATCATGGATCAGCGCACGTGCAATTGCGGCGCGTTGCTGCATGCCGCCCGAAAGTTCAAACGGATATTTTTTACCCGCATGGCCCAACCCAACCATCTGCAACAAATCTTGTGCGCGTTCCCGCGCTGACTTCATTGGCAGACCAAGGATTTGAGCTGGCAGCAATACATTTTCGGTAATGGTGCGCCACTTGAGAAGCATGGGTTGCTGAAACACCATACCGACATCACGCCCCTCTTCAAAATTGGCCACACTTGAACCAATCTTTACCGTGCCGCCATCAGCCTCGTGCAATCCCGCGAGAATTTTAAGCATTGTCGTCTTGCCGCAGCCTGACGGCCCGACCACAGAGAGCAGTTCTCCATCATTAACATCAAGGGTCACATCGGACAGCGCCACATGCTCCTTCGTGCCAGTCCGGTAAACCTTGCGCACATTTTGCATTTGAATGAACGGTTCTTCGCTCAGAGGAGCGGGTTGAGTAATGACGGTCATGCAAGCCACCTTTCGAGGTTGTCAGCGATGAAGTCATCATCGGCGAGATCAGGATGGGCCGCGTAGACCCGGTCGATTTCTTCTGCTTGTCCCGAAGAAAGCCCTTCGTCGGGATCAAGACAATTGATCGTTTCAAGCAAATTCTGACGACGCAACACTTCATGACACCCAGCGATACACCCGTGAAAATTGTTGGCGACATCAAAAAATGCCGCATTACAATCGGTGACGCGAGCATCGAGCGCGGCAAGATCAAGAGGCAAGTCTGCGCCGCTTTCGACGACAGTATGAACCCGATCTAGCAGTTCAACCGCCTTGCGCGTCCAGACCGACCAGTGGCCTAAAAGGCCACCGCGAATGCGCAATCGCACAATTTTATTATCGCGCGGAATATCAAAGGGGGTAATCAAGTCGGCCACGATGTGGTCGTCATTGCCAGTGTACAACGTGATACGATCTTCTGCGTTGGCTGCCACAACACCCTTCATGACGTCTAAAGTTTTGTATCGATTGAACGGCGCCATCTTAATCGCAACCGCGTTGTCTATGCAGGAAAATTCACGCCAGAAGTTGGCATCTAAATCAATTCCGCCCACTGCAGACTGCATATAGAAGCCAATGATTGGCATTTCTTCGGCAACGGCACGGCAATGCGCGATCAATTGCTCTGGAGATTGGCCGCGCAAAGCTCCCATAGACACAAGGACCGCGTGATAGCCGTGTGAGCAGGCAATTTTTGCCTCCGCGACAGCCTGCTTCGTTGGCCCTGCAACGCCTGCGATCATCACCATTGGACGATCGGTCCATGCGCGAGCATCCTCGGCCGCAGCTTTTAAAACAGGTTCGTAGAGCCCGATGTCGCGAATGGCAAATTGAGTTGTGTGAACCCCTACAGCCAGCCCTCCTGACCCAGCATCAACGTAGTAACGGGTCAGTGCGCGTTGGCGGGTGCGATCAAATTCACGATTTTCGTCAAGCGCCAGCGGATGCGCGGGAATGACAGCCCCTTTGCGCAAAAGCGCAATAACTTCTTCGGGAAGATCGGAGTGGTGAAGACCCATTTGTTTGTTCCTATCCAAATTCAGGTCCGGCGATTGCGGCAATCGTCGATCCATTTTCAGGGGGCAGCCACGGGCCGCGTTTCATGCGTAAAAACGGGCGCTGTTTTTCAAACCCCAGCGTTTCAAGACGTGCTACAAGTTGGGTACAGTGATCAGCCACATCCATAAAAACGGGTCCGGCGATGGAGTCTATGAGGTCAGTGACGAGGGCCGCGATCTCTGAGCCATCCGAGAGTGACGAAGCCGAAGCAATAGGACCAATCTGAGTGGCCAGACGACCATCTCGACCAAAGGCACACAGCGTTGTGTCAGGTTCATAGCGGCACAGATCCGAGCGACGGCGTGCAAAGTTCGAGAGCAACTCTGTTCTATCCGCGCCAAAGGCTTGGTTTGCAGTTAAAATCGCAGGGGCAAGATCAGGTGCCACGGCAGCACAGCACAGCTTGCCACCACCAGTTCCTGCCCAACGGGTAAAGGTGTCATAGCCTTCAAAGCCGAGCTTGCGATAGATGACTTCCCCTGCGGGTGTGGCATCTAACACAGCCGTTCGGTTTTGGGCGTCGATCTCTGACAGGCAATGCCTTAGCAATCTGGTGCCAAAGCCGCATCCACGCCTGCTTTTGCGTGTAAGGACCATGCTTATCCAAGCGACCTCAATCCCATAAGGCATGATTGCCGCACTGGCAGACAACACGCCATCCTCCACGATACCAAACACCGCACCGTGGCTTAGAAAGAGCTGCCAATCATCTGCGGTTTGGTTCCAAGCCGCTTCCGTTGAAAGCTCCATCGCTTCATCGATATTGTCTTGCGACAAGGAGATGAGGCGCGGGCCGATGTGTTGGGGAGGAACCGCCTCAGTAGGCACCATCACGCGCCTCAAAATGAGTTGGTTTGTTGTGTGATGGCAAGTTGTCAGAAACCCAGTTGGCAGTCCAATCCATCATCCGATCGAGCGGCACAATTGGGTAGCCGAAGATGCCGTTAGACACGCGCGTGTTTGACAACCATGCTTCTGGGGCTTCTTCTCCCGTGATGACAGGGGCGCGGCCCAACTTTTCACCCAACTTTTCAGCCAGCCAACGCACGGAAACCACTTCGGGACCAGTGACATTGATCGGACTTGTCGGAGTCGTCGCCTGCTTGAGGCAGCGCAAAGCAATTGAATTTGCATCGCCCTGCCAGATCACGTTGACATGCCCCATAGTGACATCAATCGGGAGACCATCACGTACCTTCACAGCGATATCGTGAAGCACACCGTAGCGCAGATCGATTGCGTAGTTGAGGCGATAGATTTTACCAGGAGTGTCATGGACAGCAGAGAAATATTCAAACATCCGCTCACGCCCAATACACGATTGCGCATATTCTCCGGGCGGATCAAGCTGATCCCCCTCGTCAGAGCCCATGCCTTCAACTTGGGAAAATGCATAAACGCAACCCGTGGAAAAAGCGACGATACGTGACGAGGAAAATGCCTGAGCAACGAGCGCAGGAATATGAGTATTCGCCGCCCATGTCAGAGGCTGATTGCCGTCCGACCCGAACTTGCGACCTGCCATAAAGATAATATTTTTGACCTTAGGCAGGGCTTCAATCGCGGTAGCGTCGAAAAGATCGCAGGTAATAGTTTCGATGCCGTTCGCTTCCAGTTCCACTTTTGAGGCTGGATCGGAAAACCGCGCCACGGCAATGATTTTTTTGTTAGGGGCCGCATTGCGTGCAAGGCGCGCAAGAGATGGACCCATCTTGCCACTCGCGCCGAGGATCATAATATCGCCATCGATGGCAGCAAGATCATCGATCAGCGCCTGAGACGGTTGCGCAATGAAGGCATCTAAAGCCTCAACACTATTAAAACGTTCGGGCAGACATGCCCCATCTAGCAATTTAACGGGAGTTTTATTGATATCGCTCATGACATCCTCGCATCTTTAGGGAGCACAATGTGTTCGACAAGAAGCACTGCCATGTAAAGCGCGATGCCGATCAGCGTGATCAAGGTTACAGCCATAAACATGGCGGGGGTATCAAGGGATGCCTGCACTTGGATCATCAGGTAGCCAAGCCCGCGGTCAGAGGCAATGAATTCACCAACAACAGCACCAGCAACAGCAAGGATTGCCGAAACTTTCATGCCAGAAAATATGTACGGAAGCGCACCGGGTAGCTGGATGTAAAAAAAGGTTTGCCAACGCGATCCACGCAACGATTTCACCAAATCAAGCAGGTCAGGCTCCACTTCGCGCAACCCCCTGACAGTTGTCAGTAGGATGGGGAAAAAGCAAAGTGAAAATGTGATCAGAATGTTGGTCGAGATACCATAGCTAAACCAAACAATCACCAACGGGCCAAGTGCCACCTTTGGGATCATGTTGAGTGTGATTAGCAGGGGGAAAAACATCATGGATAGTGTTTTGGACCACGAGAAAATCAACGCAGCAGCAACGCCCAATACTATAGCAAAGAAATAGCCACCGCAGATTTCCAGCGCAGTGACCCAAGTATTGCCGAGCCAATCATAGCGACTGGAACCAAGGGTCATAATAATCTCGCTTGGCGCGGGAAGGATAAAGCGTGGCACGTCAAAGAGTTTAACTGCCAATTCCCAAACGACGAGAACCGCCACGTGAGACATGAATGCAACCAGTCTGCTGCGGTTGCGCAGGCGACGTTCCAGTCGCGCGCGCTCGTCTAGACCTGTGTCCGTTTCTGAACTCATATTTCATCCCCTGTTTTAAAAAAGGCTAGACAGGATGACCTCAAATGTCAACCAACCAGTTGGTTGATTTATTTATGCCGCAAAGACGATAGCACGAAATCTACAATATGGGCGCGCCGTTGCTGCATCTGTTTGGCTGTGGTTATGTCTCGATTAAAAATAACCGAGGCTGTATGGCGATTGGAAAAGTAGAAATAGGTAAGCCCTGCGATCGAGAGGTATAGATCAATCGGGTCAAATCGATTGTTAAAAACACCTGCAGCCACACCACGATCTAGCGTTTCTTCGACCAAGTTGATGAGCGGAGAATGCATGTCCGTGACCTTATCGGACTTCTTCAAATGAACCGCCTCCATCCGGTTTTCATCATTGATTAAAGTGACGAACTCAGGGTGTTCTGCAAGATAATCAAACGAGAACTCGACGAGAACCCGCATGGCGGCCTCTGGCTCATGCTCTTCAAGATGAAGCTGCTGTTCGCGCGCACGAATCTCGCGATAGACCTCTTCCAGCGTGGCGCGGTAGAGATCGGCTTTGCTGCCGAAGTGATGATAAACCAATTGTTTATTAACGCCCGCAAGGCGCGCGATACGATCAACGCGCCCCCCTTCAAAGCCGAATTCGGAAAATTCAGTGACCGCCGCGTCGAGAAGTGCCTTTCGACTTGCGGCAGTATCCCGTTTTTGCGGACGCCTTTTAGGAGTCGAGCCTTCGGCTTTCGCGCTGTTATTAACAATCATAGGTTTTTCCATCACACGTCCTCGCCACACCCTTTATGTAACCAACTAGTTGATTGGTTGTTGATCAATAATAGCATCCATGCCTATTGTTGACCACCAAGATCGTCTGGGTACGCGACACTATCACCTGTCGGGTTCCATTTTTCTATTTATAATCTAGGAGTTAACCAAAGATGTCTAGAAATTATCTCGTTCTTTCGACTGCGCTTTCAGCACTTCTTTCTCCGCTTGCTGCGCAAGCCGAAGACATCAGCATGGTACTAAATTGGGTACCGACCGCCGATCATGCGCCCTATTTCTATGCAAAACAGCAAGGCTGGTATGAGGCGGAAGGCATTGATTTGGAAATTGAAGCCGGACGTGGATCAGGTGCCGCTGTTCAGCGCGTTGCTGCGGGCATTGCAGAAATAGGCGTGGCAGATCTTGCAACGGTCCTACTTGCACGTGGCGAAGGAGCCAACGCCACTGCAGTGATGACCGTCTATGCCAACACACCCCAAGGTTTTTATTGGCTCAAAAGTAGTGGAATTGAAACACCCAAGGACTTTTCTGGCCGCTCTATCGGGAATCCACCTGCGGATGCGTCACGTATCATGTGGCCCCTGTTTGCAAAAACCGTTGGTATCGAACCTGACTCTGTTAAATTCGTAAATGTTTCACCACAGGCAAAGTTGGCCTCTCTAAAGAGCGGCGCGATTGACGTGACCAGCGATTTCTACAACGAGCATGATCTAAAAGTGCGCGAATTTGGCGACGACCTTGGGTTTGTCGCTTGGCGCGACATTGGCGTGAACCCCTATGGCAATTCGATCATCGTCAATGAAACATTCCTAGCAGAGCACCGCGATACCGTTGGGAAATTCGCGGCTGTAAGCCAAAAGGCCTTTGCAGCCTGCGTCGCCGATTTCCAACCGTGTTTGGATGCGTTGATGTCCGACGTGTCTGGTTTGGATGCCGAAAACCAAAAAAATCAATGGAGCCGAATTAAAGAACTGATGCGTGATGAGACAACGCAGACAGTTGCCCTCGGAGCCTTTAGTCCGGAACGGATGGCCGCCGATTACAGTATGGTTGAGACTTATTTTGACCTCAAAGAACCGTTTGACATAGAAACGGTTTACACCAACGATTTTCTCGATGAGACAATTAAAATGACTGCCGAGTAGCAAGCCTTTTGAACCCTCAATTGACATAGAGCGCGGCGGTTTTCGCTGCGCTCTATTGTTCGGCCTTGTCGCGCATACGTTCGGGGCTCTCAACTCATTTAAGTTGCCTTTCGCTCGAAAGCGACAGGGCCTCTCCAGCCAATGCTGAGTGCCGCTGTCGTGGATTGTAAAAGCCGTTGATCTATTTGAAGATCGCCATCTCAATCGTAGCATGGGTCAGACCATCAAGCCGCAATACTATACTCACAGTCGTAGCAATTTCCTTTGCCGCTCATGAACAGCCCCAGCAGTGAATGATTACATGCATGAGAGGGGGACGCTTGGAACCCGTGCTGACGCAGGATCTTCTGACAATCATGCGAACAGTATTGGCTGCCATGATGCATATCCTGCTCGGAAACCACGAGTTCGCGGCCAAAGCTTCGTCAATGTCAGAGGGGATCGAAGACAATCTTTGCATCGCTGTTGAACAAAGCATCAATCTGGCTCCAGTCATGGATCTTCTGGCAGCGTTCTCGCATGAATTCCCACATGTGACGCTAGAAATTCTGACGACGGGCCCCAACGACACCGCTACTTCGCTCAAGGAAGGGCGCGCTGTTCTAGGCCTTATGACCGAACAGGAAAGCTATCCGACCGGTTTTCAATTTCGTGGCGTAGGGCATTCAGCTCTGATCCCAATCTGCAGTAAATCCCATCCCTTGGCAAAGATTGATAGCGTCACCCACCGAGATTTTCGGCAGCATCGACAATTGGTTCTGAAAAGCCGTTCACGGAGTGTGCCGGGGCACGTCAGAGAGGTCAAAAGCGCCTCGATTTGGTATGCGGAAAGTTCGGGGATGATCCTCGATCTGGTGTTGCACGGTTTAGGTTGGGCAGAACTTCCGCTGTCGGCAGTCAGGAGCTTGGTGGCATCGGACGGATTGGTCCAAATGGAATACGCTTTCCAGCAAAGCGATGCCTTGGATGGCTTAGACCTTGTTTGGACCGAGCAGCAAGTTCTTGGTCAAGCAGGTCAATGGATTCAAAACCAGCTGCTAATGGTGCCGCAGGATGTCTGGCAGGCGAAGTGGAATATCTTTCGGATAGACCACTAAAAATGCCCGCCCTACAGAGCTGGTTTCTTTTCCCACGCTTCGCTTAATAGGCGAGCTCGTATAAGGCACCAGCGAGAACTTTGATGCCCGCCACGATGTCTTCTATGGTCGAAAACTCTTCCGGCGTGTGGCTACGCCCGTCTTTGCTACGCACGAAGATCATTGCAATCGGACAGATTTTAGCCATTTGTTGCGCATCGTGACCTGCCCCGCTAGCCATGTGCATGGTTGCAACACCGGCGGAGTCTGCTGCCCGACCAAGCGCGGAAAGAAGGTCTGGATCGCTTGGGCACGCGGGATGATCAATTAGGATTTGCGTCTCCAAAGTTAGGCCTCGTCTCGTCGCAATCTCAGACAACATTCTATCGTGCGTCTGATAGAGAAGGGCAGCCGCTTCTGGATCCGGATGACGGGCATCAATGGTAAATGTCACCGAACGTGGAATGATCGCGGCACTATTCGGGCCAGGTATGCATTGCCCGATGGTCGTGACCGCGGGGCGCCCAAGAGTATGAGCGTGATCGATCACCGATGTGACGACTTCAGCGAACCCCGCCATAGGATCGTAGCGTATATCCATGGGAAAAGCACCGGCATGATTGGACTGCCCTGTCAGCGTGACCTTAGTTTGTCGAATGTGAGTAATTGCATCCACAATTGCCACTGGCAAATTCGCATCCTCTAGGATGGGGCCTTGCTCGATATGGAGTTCGACAAAAGCCTCGATATCATTGCGCGCAGCCTCATCGATACGCGCCGGATTAAAGCCGATTGCAGCCATGGTGCTGCCAATACTATCGCCTGTCGCTTCTAAAACGGTGTCGCAATCTTGCGGCGTCACTCGTCCGACGATTGCCCGCGATCCCCAAAACCCAGCGGTTGGAAACCGGCTGCCTTCTTCTTCGCAAAACGACACGAATTCCAGTGGCTTTCGAGGTGAACCAAACTCAGCTTTCAAAGCGGCGATTGCAACGAGAGCCGCCACGACGCCAAGTGCTCCATCGTAACGCCCACCCGGACGTAGCCCGGATGAAAGTGGCGCGGGTGACGTTCAAGTTAACGGGATCATCACGTTATCGCAATATGCACCGCGTTCCACCAGTCTGTCCCACCACGCCTTAACATTTGGCAAATCGGGTCGCTCAAAGCCCATCGAATGCCAGCGATATGCTGAACTCCCAAGCGGAATGTCGGCCATGCTCGGTTCGTCGCCCATGATAAAATCGCAGGCGGCGAGGTGTTGATCCAAGATTGCCCAATGCTTTGTGGCTTCTGCGATTGCCGTATTAATCTGCGCCGCGTTGCGCACGCCAGCTTCGGTCCGAATAAGTTGCCAGAACAAGACCGTCATTGGCGCATGCATCGTCGTGAGATACCAGTCCATCCACTGACCAGCCAAGGCTACTTCCTGCGCTGACGAGAACTTCCATTCGCCGGTCCCGTAGTGGTCACACAGATAACGCACAATGGCATTGGATTCCCAAAGTACAAAGTCGCCATCAATGAGGACGGGAACACTTCCGTTCGGGTTCAGGGCGCGAAATTCGTAGGTATTATTTCCTCCGAACGCCCCACCAATGTCGACCCTCTCCACATCGACATCAAGCTCTGCGGCGCACCACATAACCTTTTGTACATTAACGGAGTTGGCGCGTCCGAGAACCTTAATCATAATTTCGTCCAATCTTTTGTATCAGGTGAATCAAGTATCGAGGCGTTTAACCTGTTGGAATTTCATTGGCGAAGACCGGCACATGGTAGCCGTTTTGAACCGCATCGCGCAATCGAAGACGACGATACCAGGCGCGTACGTTCGGGTAGTCGGCCAAATCAATCTGGTGCCACTCGTGGCGCGACACCCACGGCCAGCTGGCCATATCGGCGATAGAATAATCACCGCAAATGTACTCACGCCCGTCAAGTTGTTGATTAAGAACTCTATAGAGCCGTGCGACTTCTGTCTTGAAGCGATCTTCGGCATAGGGTGCCTTGCCGGGGTTGTTCTTCAGGAAATGATGCGCTTGCCCGGCCATTGGCCCAAGGCCCCCCATTTGCCACATCAGCCATTGCGTCACTTCAGCCTTGGCTTGCGGTTCTTTGGGCAGAAATTTCCCGTGTTTCTCGGCAAGATATAGCAGGATTGCTCCGGATTCGAACAAGGCGATACCAGTGTCGCGATCCACAATCGCCGGAACTTTATTGTTGGGGCTGATCGCGAGAAAGTCCAGTGCGTGCTGTGCGCCGTCGTTGATGTCGACAGGATGCACCTCATAGGGCAATCCGAGCTCTTCCAGAAGGATTGAAACCTTGCGGCAATTAGGCGTGGGCCAAGTGTAGAAATCAATCATTCGATAGGTCCTTCATTATCAATCAGGTGAGGTGGGGCAGGAGTTCGTGCAGGTCCTGTATTAAGCTATCTGGCCAAGGAAATTCTTTGTCCGCTCATGTTGCGGATTGCCAAAGAACAGCTCCGGCGAATTCTCTTCGACGATCTGGCCGTGGTCCATGAAAATAACGCGATCCGCGACGGCCCGCGCGAACCCCATTTCGTGTGTCACGCAGATCATGGTCATCCCATCCTGCGCGAGGTCGATCATCGTATCCAAGACTTCCTTCACCATCTCGGGATCCAGCGCCGATGTTGGCTCGTCGAACAACATAATGCGCGGCCTCATGCACAGCGCCCGCGCGATGGCGACGCGTTGCTGCTGCCCACCGGACAGTTGGGCAGGATATTTGTCGGCTTGTTCGGGAATGCGAACCCGCTTGAGGTATTCCCGCGCCGTCTGCGTTGCCTCTTCCTTGCTCACTTTTAGGGCCTTAACGGGGCCAAGGACGCAGTTCTCCAGAACCGTCATATGCGGAAACAGGTTGAACTGCTGGAACACCATACCTATGTCGAGCGGCACCGTCTTGGCGTTTTTATCCAAAACGGTGCCGTTCACCTTAATGGATCCCTTTTGAATCGCCTCAAGCTGGTTGATACAGCGGATGAGGGTCGACTTTCCGGATCCGGAAGGGCCGCAAATCACAATGCGTTCACCCGCCGCAACTGTCAGATCAACACCGTGAAGGACCTGAAATGCGCCATACCATTTTTCGATTTGGGTCATTTCGATTGCGAGTTCTGGTGCCAATTGCACAGTTGGAACGGGCTGGGAGGACATTGGATTGCTTTCCTTTTTCTAATTATTCAGTGAAGTCTGGAAGCGGTTCGTCGAGCCACTGCATGTGAACTTCGTTCAAGGCACCCGACTCGGTGACACGTGCGAGGAAGGCATTTGCGTAGGCAAGAAGTTCTGGCGCGTCGGGTGTGACCGCGATTGCCAGTCGGAATTGGTTCAGGGTGAATTTTTCATCGAACTGACCCGGGGCGACATGGCGGATTTGCGCCATCACCGTATTAGAGGCGCCAATCGCCTGTACCTGACCCGACAGCAGGGCTTGGACCGCGCTGACGTCATCATCGAACCGTCGGATAACTGTCCCTTCCGGCGCGATTTCGGTGATCGTTGCGTCCTGACCACTGGCGCGGGCAACGGCAACGCTGACCCCGTCAAGATCATCCGCCGACGAGATATCTAGGTCGGCCTCTGCCATGATACCAATGCGGATAGCAGCGTAGGGGTTTGAGAAATCCACCTGTTCGGCGCGTGCTGGCGTGATTGCAAGTGACGATACCAGAACATCCACCTGCCCGCTCAGCAGGTAAGGGATCCGGTTCGGGCCGGTGACCGGAATTAAGTTAAGTTCTACACCGATATCGTCCGCGAACATCTTTGCGACCGTCGCATCATAGCCGTCGGGTTCATTATTTTCATTCATGATGCCGTAAGGTGGGAAGTCGATCAGAACGCCAATGTTGATCACGCCTGCATCTTTGATGTTGGCAAGTTCAGCCGCCGCAGCTGGCTGGGTTAAAGCGCTGCTCAGGACAGCGGCGCCCAACATGGTTTTTAGAATATTCAAAAGTTTCATTTGTATGACTCTTTCCTTTTGGGCTTCAGGCGTTTGTCTCGCATGAAGGGTTAACGTGTCGTGGCTTGATTGAATTTGTGCTCCATGTTGGAGGCCAATTTTGAAAGCGGCCAGCACAGGACGAAATACAACGCGGCGACAAGGCTGATCACCATGAACGGCTGGAAAGTGGCGTTGCTGATGATCTGGCCGGCTCGGGTCAACTCAGTGAACCCGATAATGGACGCAAGCGAGGTCGCCTTTATCAGCTGGACGAGAAACCCTGTGGTCGGGCCGAGGGCGATACGCATTGCCTGCGGCAACACAACATGTCGCATACGATTGACATATCCGAGCCCGACGACGCGGGCGGCTTCGTGCTGGCCCGACGGCACGGCCTCAATGCACCCGCGCCAGATCTCGCCGAGAAATGCCGCTGCGTGCAAGATCAACGCAAAGCTGGCCGCCGTCCAAGGGTCGATTGGAAAGCCCAAGATCGCCATACCGAAATAAGCGAGAAACAATTGCATCAACAGCGGCGTGCCCTGAAACACCCGAATGAACGCCACCGCAAACCAACGCCGGTATTTGTTCTGGGACACCCGCATCAAGGCAATTATCAACCCGCCCACTGCACCGCCAGCAAAGGCGATAAGCGACAGCAGGATTGTATATCTGATTGCCAGCGTAATGTAGATGATTTCGTTTGGACCAAATTCTCGGATCATCTTGAGCTACCTATTCACTGGATAGGAGAACGCGTATTTGCCGATAAGGGCGAAGACGCCTGAAAACGCGAGCGACATCGCAAAGTACATCGCCGTGATAACGATGTAGACTTCGAAGCTCGCAAAGGTTTGGGACTGCAGGTCATTGCCCGCTGCGGCTAGGTCGGTCGCTGAAATAACCGACACAACGCTGCTGGCCAGCATTAGATAGATGAATTGGCTCGTGAGTGCCGGGTAGACCGCCCTCATTGCAGGCTTGAGGATCACGTAGCGCAGGGTCTGAAAGAAGTTCAAGCCGACCGTTTTCGCGGCTTCGATGTTTCCGTGACCTACTGAAGCAACACCGGCCCGCATGATTTCGGTCCCGTAGGCGCCAAAGTTTACAACAAGCGCCAGCAGTGCCGCCTGATTTGGACCAAGACGCAGGCCCAATGCTGGCAACGCAAAGAAAAAGAAATATAATTGGATGAGAAACGGCGTGTTTCTGATGACCTCAATGTAGACATTGATCGCAATACGGACAGGTTTGGGACCGGAGGTCTTTCCGACCGCGCCAAAGATCGAAAGGATCAATCCGACGACCATCGCGATACACGACATTTGTACAGTTAGCCACGCGCCCACAAGGAGTGATCCGAACGAGTCGAATACCGGTGCAAAGTTAAAGTCGTACACAGAAGCCTCCCTGCTGTTGGTACAATTTTCCTAGCTCCCAATCTGCGGACATCTCCTCTCCGCATTCCTGGGGCTGTATTCACACCGGGCGAAGTGGCCCCGCGTTAGAAGTCTATGCCGTCACAGTCCCTCGAAATGGCAGGTTATTTGAGATGGTGAATTGCATGCCGTCCAATAACTGCGCGAGATCAGGACGCGCCGATGGGGCGTTTGAAATCGCCGCAACGACGATATTTCCGTCTGGATCGATGCAGAAAATACCGGGTTCCGCAAACCGTGCAATGGCGTCGCCGTTGTTTGTTGGCTCAGTGACGTAAAGACCGAGAGTGGCCATTTGTGCAACACTCAGACCATACCCGACATCCACGCTCCACTTGTATTCGGCAATATCCAAAGACGCGCGTTCCTTGGTGTCGGCAGATACGATCTTGATGGTGAAACCGGCCTTTTCCCAGTCAGCATTCATGGCCTCAAGTGTGTTCAGGTAGTTTTTGCAGCGCCCGCAATGGCGGCCGCGATACACAACGAAAAGCGTCCAATCCTTAGTCGCGCCACCGATCGTCATCGTACCACCTCCCAATTGCGGAACGGAGATTGTGGGCATTGGCGCCCCGACGACAGGTTTTGATTGTCCGTTCATGATCTGCGGTTCCTCATTTGGTCGAATGCCTTCGCATTTGCGATGACGTGAATTGTTGAGGATCAAATAAAGCGAAGTGTAAACCTAAGTCAATAGTTATATGATGTCATACGTCACACGTCATATATTATTTTGTGGTGAGGTTGTGATTTGATTGGCAGTATGTAAAAAAACCTTTATGCGTTCAGCCTTGGGTCGCCCCTTACACCTTGATTGCACAACAGGAGATTTGATCGTTGCAAGTTAATCCTTCGCCAGTATCGGCAAAACGGCCCCGCCTAAGCGTGGATGTGGCCAACCGGCTGCGAAAGATGATCGACGACCGCCAATGGATCGCTGGGCAACAGCTCCCGACCGAGCTTAAGTTGATAGATATGTTTGGCGTGAGCCGGACCGTCATCCGCGAGGCAATTTCAGCCTTGGGTGCCGAGGGACTTGTGGAATCTCAACATGGCCGCGGTGTGTTTGTGGCGGAACATCTACCCACACGCCCATTTCGTTTTGGCGATAACAGCATCAGTGAAATTGACCACATCCGCCAGAGCATGGAGCTGCGGCTCGGGATCGAAACGGAAGCGGCCGCACTTGCAGCAACGCGCCGTACCGACGACGAGCTTGCGACGATAAAACAAGCGTTGGATATTATTAACCAGCTTAACGCTGAAAGCGTCGGCGGCGCTGAGGAAGATTTTAATTTTCATGTCAAAATCGCAGAGGCCACACACAACAGTTATCTTGTAGATTTCATGCATTTTCTTGGCACTCAAATCATCCCGCGCGTGGTCCTTCGACTGGAATTCGGCACAGAGCGTGACGCATTCTTTGAAGAACTGATTGCACATCATGTTGCGATTTACGACGCGATCGCGGCCAAAGATCCGGTGGCCGCTTCTAAAGCGATGCGCGTGCATCTATCGCGCGGATTGGTTGTAAACCGGGCAGTTTAAGGCAACGGTCCCCAAAGATTTATGCTATCGAGATCCCCGTCTTCCAGATAGACGAATCAGGAGCAAGCGCAGCGAAAACGCACATTCAAAGACCTTCGTCCAATGGCAGAAAAGGCCGCATAGCTGCCCTTAGTGCAAAGCGCAGCGAAGGTCTGCAAACCGCCCTTTAATCCGAAATGTGCATGGTGCAGGAATTGGGCCAAATCATTAATCCATCGATGTCGCGAACGGCCCATTGCTTAGCGGGCATTTACGCGGCGAATGTCGGCTTCAAGCCGATTTTGTGGAAAAACACCGTATTGCGCGCGCAACAAGTTGGGCTTTCAATTCGGCGCGAGCGCCTTTCTTATCAGGCTTTTTGCATTTGCTGCGGTGCAGGAAGGATCTTGGCGAGTTTGCGGAGGTTTTGGGCGGTTGCAGCGAGTAAGAATTCGTCTTTCGCACCGTTACGGCCGCGCAATCGGAGCCGTCTCAACCCCAGGATGCGTTTGAGATGAGCGAAGAGCATCTCGACCTTTTTCCTCAACCGCATTGAGACCGCATATTGCTTAGTCTTAGCGATGTCGCAGGCAACTTGGCGGGCGTCTTGGCGGGCGTTTTGGTGTTGACTCTGTGCGCCGTTCGGCGTGTGTACCAAATGGACCGCAATGTGCGCACCTAAATCTGGGAGCCACAAGTGGCAAGGGAATATTCCGAAATGACAGTTGGAGTGATTGGTTTGGGCGGAATCGGACGTCATTTCGGATCTTTCGCCGCCGACGTCAGATTCAAGGTCGTTGGCTGGAACAGAAGCCCCATCGAAAACATGGGAAATATTGAAGACGTCGAACTGGAAGAATTGCTCCTGCGTTCGGATGTCGTGTCTCTGCACCTTGGATTCAATAAGAACACGGCAGGATTTCTTGACGACAAACGGTTGAAATTGATGAAAAGAGACTCAATTTTTGTCAATACGGCCCGTGCGGAACTTGTGGAGACTACTGCCCTTGTGCGCCATCTAAGCGCGGGAACGCTCGGCCATGCTGCTCTTGATGTCTTTGATTATGAACCCCTAGCGGTCAACAATGTCCTCACTCGACTTCCGAAAGTTACTTTGACCGCTCACACAGGGTTTAAAACGCGCAGCGCAATGACACGGTTGCTGAAAATGGCAATTTCGGGGGCTGCGAAGGTGGCGAGTGCATAGTGAGGTTTGAAATGCTGTGCTACGTATTAAATTCGACACGCGGGCCAGCCAATTCCAAATTAACCAACTGAGATAAATAAGATTTTTCAAAAATAATGGGCGACGGTTAGTGCCTGACGTCAGCGCCCATGGAGCCAAATAGCGGTAGGTTTCTGCCACAGCTAGGCAAGTTGTAAATTGTCGAGCGGCAAACCGCAAAATGATAGCTCGATTCACTGACACTCGGAGGCATTTCAATTTTCTCAGCGCAAGGTTCACGGTGCTGGCGCATCGGGTCCCCAACAAAAGATTACATTGACACACTGATGACATCGGTGTCATGACATCGGTGTCATTTAGGGCAACACCGATTCTAAGGTGCCGCCCGCTGAGATTTGGGAGGGTATCACATGGCAACCATTTATGATGTCGCACGGGTTTCAGGCGTATCGCCCAAGACCGTCAGCCGCGTGATCAACCGCGACGGTGCCGTCAAGATAACAACCAAGGAGTTAGTCGAACGAGCCATTGCAGAACTGGGCTATGTTCCATCAACTGCGGCCCGCGCGATGCGATCAAACAAGTCGGGGCTGGTGGGGCTTATCACGGGGGCCATTTCGCTATCCCCCAGTCGCACGGATGTATCCGGCCTGCCGGATTTGTTCATCGTACAGGGCATCCAGAAGGCGATGGAGGAAAGCGGTAAGACACTGTTGATCGCCGATACGGGCGGCAAAATGGACCGTGTCCCGCAACTGATCCGCACGTTCGAAGAACATCGTGTTGAAGGTATCATCTATGTAGCCGATCACCACCGACGCATTGAATTGCCGCCAGTATCGCCGTCCACCAAACTGGTGCTGGCCAACTGCTATGACGACATCGGCACGCCATCGGTCCTGCCAGATGATTACCGCGGACAGATGAGCCTTGTGAAAAGTCTGATCGCGAAAGGTCATCGCCGGATTGCCTATCTGACGCTTAGCCCGTGGCAGGATGCGACCAAACTGCGGACCGAAGGATATCGCGACGCGCTAGAACAAGCCGATTTGCCTTTCGAGCCAAAGCTGATCGTCGCCGCAGATGTCGATACGACCGACAGTGTCACCGAAGTGCAGCTTTTGTGGGACGCCATCGACCGCGTATTGACGCTGCCCGAACCGCCCACCGTCATCTGCTTCGGTAATGATCGCATGGCGATGCGCGCTTACGGTATCTTGCGCAGTCGCGGTTTATCCCTGCCTGATGATCTGTCGGTTGCAGGCTACGACAATCACAAGCTGATCACCCAGACGCTCTACCCGACACTGACCTCGGCAGAATTGCCGTACGCCGCAATTGGGATCCGCGCGACGGATCTGTTGCTGGGCATGATCGACGGCACCACCGACGAACCCACAACCCCGATTTTGGTCAGTGGCCCCGTAACTCTCGGCAATTCCGTGAAAGACCTGCCGACCTCGACCACCAAACTTTTGTCAATAGGGAGGATAACTCAATGAAACTAAAAACAACTCTTGTTGGTGCGCTTATCGCATCGACATGTCTCGCCGGAATGGCGGCTGCGCAAACCGATATTACCATGTGGTATCATGGCGGCGGCAACGAAGTGGAAAGCGCGCTGATCAATCAGATCGTATCCGACTTCAACGCAGCCAACGCGGATTATGACGTCAGCCTCGAAAGCTTTCCGCAAGGGAGCTACAATGATTCCGTTGTGGCGGCGGCCCTTGCCGGCAACCTGCCTGACATCATCGACGTGGACGGTCCCGTGATGCCGAACTGGGCTTGGGCGAACTACATGCAGCCGCTGTCCATCGATGAAAGCATCATCGCCGACTTCCTTCCGGGCACCATCGGCCGCTGGGACGGTGAGCTGTATTCCGTCGGCCTATGGGACGCCGCCGTATCGCTTTATGCACGCCAATCCACACTGGACGAACTCAGCCTGCGCGCACCGACGCTAGCTTCACCATGGACCAAAGATGAGTTCATGGGAGCCCTTGAAGCCGCCAAAGCCTCGGGCAAATGCGAATATGCGTTTGACGTTGGCATGGCATGGACGGGCGAGTGGTATCCGTATGCGTTTAGCCCGTTCCTTCAATCATTCGGTGGCGATATCGTTGATCGCTCCACTTACCAAACAGCCGAAGGTGCTTTGAACGGCGATGCGGCAATAGAGTTTGGCGAATGGTGGCAGTCCCTGTTCACCGAAGGCTATACACCAGGCACATCACAAGACCCTGCTGATCGTGACACCGGTTTTATCGATGGCAAATATTGCTTTAGTTGGAATGGCAACTGGGCATCAGTCGCCGCTATCGACGGTGGTGTCGACGATATCGTGTTCCTGCCCGCTCCTGACTTTGGCAACGGGTCTGTGATTGGGGCTGGGTCTTGGCAATTTGGTATTTCGGCCACATCCGAGAATGCCGAGGGTGCCAATGCGTTCATCGAATTCGCCTTGCAAGATAAGTATATGGCCGCGTTCTCTGACGGTATCGGCCTGATCCCGTCGACCACATCGGCGGCCGATATGACTGAGAACTACGCCCAAGGGGGCCCGTTGAATATCTACTTTGCCCTGAGCGCTGAACAGGCTCTCGTGCGCCCTGTGTCTCCGGGCTACGTGGTCGCTGCGAAGGTGTTTGAAAAGGCACTGGCAGACATCGCCAATGGTGCAGACGTGGCCGACACGCTCGACGCAGCTGTTGACGAGATAGACACCGACATCGAGCGCAACAGCGGCTACGGCCACTAAAACCTGACTGTTCGGGGGCGGCGATCCCGCCACCCCCGAACACTCTCAGGAGGATCAAGACAATGGCATCTAAATTAACAACATCGAACCGTGCAGGTTGGGCGTTTGCCCTGCCGGGCTTTGGCCTGCTGACGCTGTTTATCGTGGTGCCCTTCTTTTTCGCCTTTTTTTTGTCGCTGACCAACCAGCGCCTGATTTCGCCCAACCCGACCGAATTCGTAGGGCTGGACAACTACCGCAACTTGCTGAGCATTTCGGTGCTGTCGATCGAGCCCGAAACGGATGACGCCGGCGCGGTGATCCGCGATGCGGACGGCACTCCAGAATACCCACGTGTGCGCACATTCACCCGCAACAACCCTGACTTCCAGCAATACGCAGGTATGCGCGAGTGGTTCCGCTGGCATTCCGGCGACACGGCAAAGGTCGTCGTGGCAACAGACTTGGTGTTCTGGAAATCCCTGCGCAACACATTAATGTTCGTACTGGTGGTCGCCCCCGTGCAGGGCGCGATCGCATTGGGACTGGCGTTGCTAATCAACCAGCGTCTGAGGGGGATCAACGTCTATCGTGCGATCTATTTCATGCCGGTTGTGGTCTCCATCGTCGTGGTCTCGCTGCTGTGGCGGTTTCTGTATGCGGAGGACGGCCTGCTGAACTCGATTCTCGGCACCTTCAGTTTCGGCATGTTTGAAGGGCGCGACTGGCTCGGCAACAAAGACACCGCTCTTGGCGCGATCATGGCCATGTCGATATGGCAAGCCGTGGGGTTTCACATGGTGATCTGGTTGTCAGGGCTGCAAACAATCTCGCCCACACTCTATGAAGCGTCCTCGATCGAAGGCGCGTCCAAATTTCAGACCTTCCGCTATGTCACTTGGCCGGGACTACGCAATACTGCCGTCCTTGTGCTGATCGTCATCACCATGCAGGCGTTCGCCCTGTTCGCGCAGATCGACGTGATGACAAACGGCGGACCTCTCGACAGTACCTCGACGGTCGTGTTTCAGGCGGTTGAACGGGGGTACGGCAAACAGGACATCTCGGGAGGCTCCACGATTTCGGTGATCCTGTTCCTCCTCGTGCTGACCATCAGCATCACCCAACGCTACCTCACGCGGGAGAAATAACATGGCGGCCATTGCTTCCGACAACCACGGTCTGCGCCTGATCATGCGGTATGTGGTCCTGACGCTCATCGCGATCATCTTTATCTTTCCGTTGGTGTTCATGGTCATGTCGAGCCTCAAGCCCGATCTGCAATTGTTGCGCGACACGTCGAGCATTCGGGCTTTCCTGCCTGTGGGCGATGTGAGTTTCGACAATTATACCGCCGCGTTCAACCGAGCTCCGGTGGCCACGTTCATCTTCAATTCCGTGCTGGTGACTGGGGTGACAGTGCTGTTGTCGCTGCTATTTTGCTCGCTCGCCGCGTTCTCCTTCGTGTTCATGAACTGGAAGGGTCGTGACGTGTTGCTGTCCATCGTTCTGGCGACACTCATCGTCCCGTTTGAAACCATCGCCATCCCGCTTTTGTTGCTGGTCAGCAAACTGCCATGGATCGGATTTGAAGGGTTCGAGATTGGCTGGCTAAACACCTACCGCGTGCAGGTTATCCCTTGGATTGCGGACGGTTTGACGATCTTCCTGTTCGTGCAGTTTTTTAAAGACCTACCGAGCGATCTGATCGAAGCGAGCCGCGTAGAGGGCGCATCATGGTGGCAGATTTACCGCCGCGTAGTCATGCCGCTCGCGGGGCCTGTGATCGCCACCGCCGCGATCCTGAAATTTCTAGTGATGTATAACCAATACCTCTGGCCGCTGATCGTGGTGCAGCAGGAAACCTATCGTCCCGTCATGGTGGGCCTTGGCTACTACTTCCAACTCAACCCCGCATGGGGGGAAATCATGGCCTATCTGACCGTCATCACGGTGCCGGTTCTGGCCTTTTATCTTGTCTTGCAACGCGCGTTTATCGCGTCGATTGCCTCAACCGGCGTGAAAGGCTGATCTATGGTACTCGCTCTAAAAGATCATTTTGTCTGGGACAGTTGGTATGTGCATGACGGGGACGTCTGGCACGGCTATTTTCTCAAGGCACCTCGCTCTATCGGTGACCCTGAATTGCGCCACTTCAATGTCAGCTACGGCCATGCGACATCGACGGACCTCATCAACTGGACCCATTTGGGCGAAACGTTTCTCCCCAGCGAAAGCCCCGCTTGGGACGATTACACGACTTGGACGGGATCGACAGTCAAGGGCGACGACGGGCTGTGGCACCTTTACTACACGGGCACCAGCAAAGCTGAGCAAGGCAAGATCCAGCGGATCGGACATGCGACCTCGACCGATATGCACAACTGGGCCCGGGTGGGCAAAGATGGCCTGACCCTCGATTTTGAAGGGCCGAATGCGCACCATTACGAGGTCGAGCACACGGGCAAATGGCACGACCGCGCCATGCGCGACCCTTGGGTCATGAAAGACCCTGAAGGAGACGGATGGCTGATGTATTTTACCGCGCGTGCCGAGGATGTGTTGGAGCCAAATGCCGGCGGCTGCATCGGTTTTGCGACCTCGCCGGACGGCTTTGACTGGAACTTGCAACCGCCCGTGTTCACTGGGGGTTATGGCCAGCTTGAAGTCCCACAGGTGTTTGAAGTGGGCGGTCGGTGGTATTGTCTGTTCTGCACAGCAGCCGAACACTTCTCCAAAGAACAGGCGCGAATTACAAAAGGTGGCCCCGTGACGGGCAACCACTATCTGATCGGCGACGGCCCCCGTGGATCATGGCGCATCGCACCGGATTTTCTCGACGGCGATCTGCCCTGCCGCCGCTATGCGGCTCGGATCGTGGACAGCGGTGATGGTCTCGTCATTCTTGGCTTCGCAGACCGCCCAGATGGCGTCGATTTCATCGGCCATATTATGGACCCGGAACCCGTCATCGTGACCTCGGACGGGTTGCTCAAAATTGTCCCTCACCTCAAAGCGACGGAGTAAATCATGGCCAAAGTCAAACTGCGCGGCCTTCGTAAAAACTACGGCCCAGTCGAGGTCATCAAAGGAGTCGATATCGACATCGATGATGGCGAATTCGTCGTCTTCGTGGGCCCGTCGGGCTGCGGCAAATCCACCCTGCTGCGGATGATCGCAGGCCTTGAAGACATCACCGATGGTACGCTTGAAATCGACGGACAGCGGGCCAATGATCTGGAACCGTCTAAACGAGGTATCGCTATGGTGTTCCAGTCCTACGCGATATTCCCGCACATGACTGTGCGCGAAAACGTGGCTTTTGGTCTGACGATCAACAAAGTGGGCAAGGCCGAGAAAGCAGAAAAGGTCGCCGAGGCTGCCCGAATCTTGCAAATGGAACACTTGCTGGACCGCCGCCCTTCGGAATTGTCGGGTGGGCAACGCCAGCGTGTCGCCATTGGCCGCGCAATTGTGCGCGACCCCAAGGTTTTCTTGTTTGACGAACCGCTATCCAACCTCGACGCAGCCCTTCGCATGGACATGCGGATGGAGATCGGCAAGCTGCACCAAGACCTTGGTGCCACAATGATCTACGTCACCCACGATCAGGTCGAAGCGATGACATTGGCCGACAAAATCGTGGTTTTAAAAGACGGAAAGGTCATGCAGACTGGTGCCCCGATGGAGTTGTATCACGAACCAGCCAATCTGTTCGTTGCAGGTTTTCTGGGCGCGCCCTCGATGAATTTTCTTAGTGTGACCGTGGACGCGGCAAACGAAACCACAGTGTCGGTCAGCAATGCGTCACTTGATCAAATCGAGGTACCCCACAAAGGGCGCAGTTTTACAATAGGCCAGACCGCGACAATGGGAATTCGCCCTCAGTATTTGCACCCAGCCGGTGATGAAGCAGGTAGGCTACATGGCAAGGTCATCCTGACAGAACGGTTGGGAAGTGAAACGGTGATCGACATCGCACTCGCCGATGGCAGTAAGATTATCGCGGCCCTGTCTGAGGACAGCATCCAGACACCAGGGACAGCTGTAAATCTGGACTTCGATCCTAGCCAGGCACACATTTTTCCTGAATCCCGATAACTAAACCGTCCTAATTCTCGGTTTCGATCGGTGGGAGATGGGTTATTGTTCGCACTTTCTATGGCCTTCTGCCCAGGCATTTAGATCTAGGTTACGCGCAATGCAAATTTCCCCGCTATCTACAGGTAAATCTTTGATTTATATGTGTAATTTCAATTAGAGAGTTCGGCTTGGATGCTATTTTACAGGCTTGAGCGAAGTTCGAATTGAACGGTGACGTAGTTGCACTTTTCGGGCAATGGTAAGAACGGCCGCTACCGGTCATTCATCGACCGCTGCATTCCGCGGCGTAGCCTCCGCGAGACACCCGAAGGTGGCGTGATTGTATGAGGTGGAGTGCCTGTCAGCGGGAGTTCTAAAACATCGGGTGGTGTCAAGGGGCGAGGACCCACAGGACCAGTGGAATTGTGGCGATGGCGGCAATGGTCTGGGAGGTGACTATACCCGCCATCAACGTGCCGTCGCCGTTCAGTTGCCGGGTCAACACATAGGAAGTGGGGGCCGTGGGGATAGCTGAAAAAACGACCAACACCAGCGCCTCGACCCCACTAAGGCCGACGGCGCGCGCGATGAGCGCTGCGAGCAGAGGCATCAGCAGGAGGCGAAGGGCGCCGGCTGTAGCTAGGGTTAGCCCGTCGCGACGCAGGGCGGCGGGTTGCAGGGCGGCCCCCACGCAGAGCAGGCCAAGCGGCAGGCTGGCTTGCGCTAGAAGGTCAAGGAAGCGCCCAGTGCCGAAGGGTAAGCCCCATCCAGTCAGCGCCAGCGCGATGCCCCCCAGACATGCCAGGATCAGCGGATTGCGCGTCATGGTGCGGAGCATGGCAAGGGGGCGGCGGGCATGACCGGACTCGGTCAGGCCCATGATCGACAGGACGTTGACCAAGGGCACGGCGATGGCAAGGTAAAGCGCCGCCCGTTCGATCCCCACGGGTCCGGCCAAGGTGGCAACGATGGCCAGCCCCAGATAGGTGTTGAAGCGCACCGTGCCTTGCAGCAGTGGGCCGAAGCGGGTGGCGGGCATGGGGTGGGCGCGTCGGGCCAGGGCCAGGGCGAGTGCGGCGAACAGAATGATTACAACGGCCGAACCGCCCAGACGCAGCAACTGTGGGTCGCGGACGGGGGCATCTGCCAAACTGCTGACCAGAAGGGCCGGGAAGAGCAGAAAATAGTTAATCCGTTCGGCGGCGGGCCAGAAGCTGGGATCAGGAAAGCCACGCCGGACAAGGATATATCCAAGGCAGATCAGCGCGAAAAGGGGCCAGATGGTGGAGAAAAGCAATGTGATATCCCTTTGACCCAGACCTGCGCAGACAGGGAGCCGCACGGGTGTCGTTGCACAACCCGTTAAAGACCGAAGCTCAGGGAGGGGCAAGTGAACTGCTGGAGTATTTGACTTTGATATCCCATCGAATTTCCGATGTATCGTCGCGACCGACCGTCTTTATGCGTCCAAAGATTACCGCATTCGCGATGCCACACCTGCTAAGGTCCCCTCATTCCCTTTTCTTTCACGGGTGAAAGGCCGTTTGGAATCTCTTACGAAGTATATTTTTTTGAACTTTTCCCATTGTGTTGCGTGGTAAGTCATCAACGAAAAAAAGAATTTTAGGTTGTTTGTAACGGGCCACCTTTGAGGCAATAGCCGCGAGAACGTCCTGTTCGGAGAGGACAGCGCCGCCCTCAGTCACTATGACGGCGGCAACCCCTTCCCCGAAATCGGCATGAGGCAAACCTACCACCGCAGACTCCCTAATGCCCGTGATTGCATCAAGCAAGGTTTCGATTTCTTTTGGGTATACATTGTACCCGCCTGTTATAACGAGATCTTTTGACCTTCCGACGATGGAAACATATCCATCCTCGTCGATCATCCCGATGTCTCCCGTGATAAAGTAACCATTCGGGCGAAGCTCTTCACGGGTCTTCTCTGGCATCCGCCAATAGCCTTGGAATACGTTTGGTCCTTTAACCTCGATACTTCCGACTTCTCCTTGCCCTAGCGGCTCTCCAGAGCTTGGATCAGTCACCCGAACGTCCACTGCTGGCAAAGCTAAGCCGACAGTTCCGGCCTTGCGAATGCCCTCATACGGGTTTGAAGTGTTCATGTTGGTTTCCGTCATTCCATAACGCTCAAGTATTGTGTGACCTGTTTTCTCCAACCAAAGCTCATTGGTCTCCGCCAGCAGCGGTGCGGAGCCTGACACAAACAGGCGCATGCTTTTTACGGTTTCGGGAGATAGATCGGGTTGCTTCAACAGGCGGGTGTAGAACGTCGGCACCCCCATCAAAACCGTTGCCTGCTCCATCAATCCAATGACCTGTTCTGGATCGAATCTGGTCAAGAAAAACGATGATGCCCCCGCCATAAGCATCACATTCGTGCAGACAAATAATCCATGCGTATGAAAGATCGGCAAAGCATGTATCAGGACATCGTCGCTGGAAAACCGCCAATACGCGCATAATGTTGCAGCGTTTGAAGCCAGATTTCCATGCGTTAACATCGCCCCTTTGGAGCGGCCTGTAGTGCCGGAGGTATACAGGATTGCGGCCAAATCGTCGGTTCCCCGCTTAACCGCTTCAAAACCCGCCTCTTGGGCTAGGGCTTTCTCAACCAAGGTTCCTGTTCCGTCGGCCCCAAGCGAGAGGACTGACTGCACACCTTTTTTCGTCGCAACCTCATACAAGACATCAAAGGCATCAGGGGTGCAAACGAACAGAACTGGTTCACTATCAGCAACAAAGTATTCGATCTCGGTGGGAGTATAATCTGAATTTAGTGGCAAAAACACACCGCCAGCCAATATTGTTCCAAGATATAGCCCTATCATTTCGACAGATTTTTCGACCTGCACTGCAACCCGATCTCCGGATGTGAGACCCAAGCCCACGAGTACCGCTGCATATTTCTCTGCGAGTTGCCACAAATCTTGATAGGTGACGTCAGCCGCACCAGAGCGCTTTGCAAAAACCAAATCTGTTTTATCAAGAGACGAGACACGCAGTCTGCATGCAAGGTGGTTCGAATTGTACATCTGAATGTTCCTTAGTTTCCGTTAGCCGCGCGCTTTACAGCGGCGGAACAAATAACATCTCCACCATTCGCAAAGGCTTCGTGATTTCGTTCAATGTTTTTAAGATCGTAGAGGTAGTTCACCATGCCACCCCAAGAGGTCGATACGCCGCGTGTACTGAGGTCAGCCACTGGATTTATACGTTCCAGACAGGCCCCGTTGCCCAGGTGAAATCTCGCTACCGGATCAGCGGGTCCTCCTCGAGATGACTTGCCATATACGAAGTACTTCGCGGCTAACTGATTGAATTCAGCCTGCATGTCTGGTTCGGAAGGCAGGGTATCGGACTCCTCTAGCACGGTAATCAGCGATAGTTCATCCTCAGTTAATTCAATTTCTGCTCCGCCTTCAGCGGCCTTTTTCACACAGCGCCGCAACCCCGGAATGGGTGAGAGAGTAACGAAGGTCTCGAGAGCTTCAAACTCGCGTCTAAGCTCTTCAACCACTTGTTTAATAAGAAAGTTTCCAAATGAAACGCCCCGCCGATAGAGAACGAGACACAGAACGTCGCAAATACCCGCCTTTTCTGCGTGGACCCGCGAGAGGGTTACGCGGTTGTCGAAGTGGCCAAACCTGCAAAACTTGGAAAGGTCTCGCCAAGTGATCCACGACACTCTCTCTGTGTTGTTAAAGCCAAACTCGATGCGAATGCAGCCCCACTGCTTGAACGAATCGAATGTAATTTGCAAATCGACCACGATTATATTGCACGCGTTACCTTGAGGTCGACCGGACGCGGGGCAGAGTCCTCTGAAGAATTTCATGATCTGGAGTTTGGGCTGTCGCTGCCAAACGTCGCCCCATCGGACGGTCCGCAAGTCGAACCCGGCCGTCGCGGGTCAACTGGCCCCATTGGCGAAGTTGGGCAATTAGAAAACAGCAATCTCTATCAGAGAACTAACGTCGCCCGATTAGACGACCGCAATGCAAATACCGGTGACCTTTGGAAATACGTGCCAGGCGACTTGGTTGACAGATGGAAGCCAAGCTACTTCGACACGAGAAGTAATGCCGCCTCGCCACGACAGTTAGACGAGCGCAATTTCTACGCGCCATGTGCTCGTTGCAAACGGCTGATTTCTCAGATCAAGATTGAAGGACCTATAGAGGGCTGCCGTGGTTCCTGCCTTCCGGAGGCTTCGCACGAATCGTCCGCTGCTCGTGCAGAGATTGTTCGACAATTGGAACAAAAGTGAACATGAAGTTAGGAGGTCCTTCCGTTAAATTGTCACCCCTATCGGACAATATTCGATCAACATATCTCCTAGGGGCAGATCGAAACGAGGACAGATGCTGCCGCATGTTGAAAAAGAAGCGTCGGTAAAACTACGAGACAGCGCTGAGTACCTAACGGAAATGGTCCGGGTGCGTGGATTGCCACTGCGCATTCTTTCGCTGCGTTGCGCGCCCTCTTGCTTCCGCAGTGCTTCCGAAATGTTTGAACGCAAAAAGTCACCCGTTAGGGTGGCTTCTAAGCGACTGTAAAGTCGAAGTTTTTGGTTGCGGGAGCTCGAATTGATAAATACTTGCCTTTGTATAAGGCGCTGACACGCTACAAGGCCTAAAGCACCGACACCCTGACCAGCTACAACAAAAATAATGGATTTCAGCAACAAAGGGCTAATTTTGTCGAAGAACTCCTGTTGAATTGTGCTGCACGCTGTAAGTTTACACAAAACTGCGTTCAGTTGCTACGGCTAACTTGAAAAGGAGCTTAATTGGTGAACGCGCCGTCGTCGGTTATCCGACGCGCAAATGGGACCGAGACGGCGCAATCAAAACCGCACCATTTTGTGGCTGACATCAATGCACGTCCGATGACAAATCACTAGTTGTTGCTCTGCTGCCCCGCTCGCGTCAATTTCGCCTGGCAAGGCCAGTTGAAAGATTATTCTGCGGGGATGCTAGAGGACAAGGCTCTCAAATAGGAACCCTGTGTTTCGGGTGCGTTCAGATGGGGCTCGAAAACCTCCAAAAACTCTCTCCCATATTGCTAACATCGATTAGCACAGCCGCCTGAGCGACCTTTTACACTTGTTGAGAATGCAGAATCCCACGACCGAAAGACCGATTTTTCATGCGAAAGCACGACGCGAAGCCGAAGCCGCCAACCCTACCCGAGGGTATTGTACATGCCGTAAGAGGCGCTGTTGTTGATGTGGTTTTTGCGGGGACCGAGTTGCCGCCGATCAATACTGCCCTCACCGTTGAGTGGGATGTGCCAACGCCCCTTATCCTCGAAGTCCACAGCCATTTAGACCTCACAACCGTGCGCGCCGTTGCGTTTCAATCCACGGCGGGACTTGCGCGCGGGGTGACCGTGCGATCCATGGACGGCCCTGTCGCCGTGCCCGTTGGCGAGGCTGTCCTCGGGCGACTTTTAGACGTCGTAGGCAATCCACAAGACAACGGGCCTGCCCTGCCTGAGGATACACCGCGCCGATCTATCCATGCCCAACCGCCGCCTTTAAGCGCCCAAACCCGCACCACCGATGTCTTCGAAACCGGCATCAAAATCATCGACCTTCTGACGCCATTGGCGCAAGGTGGCAAGGCGGCGATGTTTGGCGGCGCGGGGGTTGGCAAGACGGTGCTGGTCATGGAATTAATCCGCGCCATGGTCGAGAAATACGAAGGGATTTCGGTTTTCGCAGGCATTGGCGAGCGGTCTCGCGAGGGTCATGAACTTCTCACAGAAATGCGCGACTCCGGCGTTCTTGAGCGCACAGTGCTGGTCTATGGTCAAATGAACGAACCTCCAGGGGCGCGGTGGCGCGCGGCGCTCACGGCCCTCACTGTTTCGGAGTATTTCCGCGACCAGAAACACCAAAACGTGCTGCTCTTGATGGACAATGTTTTTCGCTTTGTTCAGGCTGGTGCGGAGGTGTCGAGCCTTTTGGGCCGCCTGCCCTCTCGCGTGGGTTATCAGCCGACATTGGCAACCGAAGTTGCGGGGCTACAGGAACGAATTGCCTCGGTTGCGGGGTCTGCTGTGACGGCGATTCAGGCGGTCTATGTGCCTGCCGACGATTTCACCGACCCCGCCGTCACCACAATTTCCAGCCATATGGACTGCGTCATTGTCCTGTCCCGCGCGCAAGCAGCCGAAGGTTTTTATCCCGCAATTGATCCGCTAGCCTCCTCCTCGATGTTGCTCGATCCGCTTGTTGTGGGCGAGGCGCATTACCAGACCGCCGAAGCCGTCCGTCAAGCGCTGGCGCGTTTCCGAGAGTTGACCGATATTATCTCTCTGCTTGGCGTTGAGGAACTCGGGGCCGCTGACCGTTTGGTCGTAAAGCGCGCACGGCGTTTGCAACGGTTTCTGACCCAACCATTCATGGTGACCGAGGCCTTTACCGGCATATCGGGCGCGAGTGTTCCCCTTGCTGACACCCTTGCGGGTTGCCGCGCTATTCTCGACGGGACCACCGATGATTGGTCCGAAAGCTCGCTTTATATGGTCGGCACCCTAGAGGATGCCCGCAAAAAAGAAGCCACCGCAAAGAAATCTGATTCTTCGGATAAAGAGGCCGTCGCATGAAACTCAGGATTGTGACGCCATTGTCGGTCATCGTGGACGAGGACATTGACAGCCTGCGCGCCGAAGACCCCAGCGGCAGTTTTGGTATAATGACGGGCCACGCGCCATTCCTGACGGCGCTCGCCATCTCAATCGTCAGTTGGCGACGGGAAAAACAGGAGTATTTCTGCGCGGTGCGCGGCGGCGTGCTGACTGTGACGGACGGCACCACGGTCGCCATTGCCACCCGCGAGGCCGTGGCGGGAAATGACCTTGCCACCCTCGACCGGGAGATCTTGGCGCGATTTCAATCCGACGCAGAAGCCGAACGTGTTGAGCGAACCGAAACCGTTGCGCTTCAGTTAAATGCGATCCGGCGCATGGTTAGTCGGCTCCACTCTGGCGCGGATAAGGGAGCGTTCCGGTGAAACCTGAGCCAGAAGATGACCCGCTCATCACCCAAGCCCGTCTGCGGCGCGAACGGCGCGACCGTTGGTTGCGCGAAGGCGACCTTTCTGTGGGGCGCCGCCTCGCCCAAATCGGGGTGCTGGGGTGGATATTTGTGGTGCCAACGCTTGGCGGAATGTTCTTTGGGCGGTGGCTTGATGCGCGCCTTGAGAGCGGTATTTTCTGGACAGCCCCGTTTATGGTGCTGGGAATTTGCCTTGGCGGCTGGACCGCATGGAAATGGATGAATGCACGATGAACTATCTCGCGAACTTGCTCCTCTCCCTCCTCCTTCCTGCCAGTTTTCTGGGCGGTCTGGTACTCGGATATGCGTATTTTTACGCTCTGCGCGTGACCGCAGATCTCATTATCGGGCACGGCCATCCATTGCTTGCCCTGCTCTTGACCTTTGGACGGTTGGCGGGCCTTGGCGTGGGCTTCTATATCGCGGTGCGCGCGGATGGTTTCGCGCTGATTGCGGCCCTTGCTGGCGTTTTATGCGCCAAAGCGTTGATGTTCCGCTGGGCCCGAAAGGCTGACGCATGAATTCGCCGCTATCTTCCGTCGTCCTGTTTTATATCGGCCCCGTGCCAATCACACAGGCGGTTCTGACCACATGGGCGATCATGGCGGTGCTGGTGCTGGGAGCTGTGCTTTTGACGCGGCGCCTCACTTTAATTCCCAGCAAACGACAGGCCGCGCTGGAACTGATTGTCGACACAATCGATACCCAGATCCGTGAAACAACTGGCGCAAAACCGGCCCCGTATCGCGCCTTTATCGGCTCACTCTTCCTGTTCATCCTCGTTGCCAACTGGACCTCCCTTGTGCCCGGATTGGACCCGCCGACCGCACAGCTTGAAACCGACGCGGCCCTTGCCGTCCTTGTGTTCCTTTCGGTGATCTGGTTTGGGATGCGCAGCAACGGGTTGGGGGGCTATCTCAAATCCTTCGCCGCGCCCAATCCCGTTATGATTCCGTTGAACATGTTGGAAAGCGTTACCCGCGTCTTCTCAATGTTCGTCCGCCTCTTTGGCAACGTGATGAGCGGCGTGTTTATCGTTGGCATTGTTGCTTCGCTGGCGGGGCTTCTTGTGCCGATTCCCCTGATGGCGCTCGATCTGCTGACGGGGCTGGTACAGGCCTATATATTTGCCGTTCTCGCATTGGTTTTCATCACCGCAACGGTCGAGGACGGCCAAAGTTCAGAGCCTGACACCAAGCAGGCCCTTCCCCCAAAACAAAAGGACATATGATGGATTATCTCAGCCTAGCAAGCATCGTCTGCGCAGCTTTTGCCGTATCGTTTGGCGCCATTGGACCCGCGCTGGCCGAAGGGCGCGCTGTCGCCGCGGCCATGGACGCTATTGCGCGCCAACCAGAGGCCGCGAATACGATTTCGCGCACCCTTTTTGTCGGCCTCGCGATGATCGAGACCACGGCGATTTATTGCTTGGTTATCGCGCTTTTGTTATTATTCGCCAACCCGTTGCTAGGATAAACCCATGACAATCGACTTCTGGGGCCTTGGCTTGCAGGCGGTAAACGTCCTGATCCTTATTTGGCTGCTCTCGCGCCTTTTTTGGCGTCCGGTGGCGGGTGCAATTGCCCGACGTCAGGACGAAAGCCAAGCGATAATGGATGCGGCTCATGCTGCGCAGGCCAAAGCGGATACCGCTCTAGAAGAGGTGACGCGAGCGCGGGCCGATATCGACGCCGAACGAGATACCGTCCTTGCCAAAGCCTCCGTCGAAGCAGAAACCGCCGCGAAGGCCGCCCGCGGTGCTGCGCGCACCAAGGCCGAGGAGACGATAGCCGCCGCACAGGCCACCATCGAACGAAACACCGAAGTTGCCCGCAAAGCCAACGCAACGCAGGCCTCTGATCTTTCGCTAGACATCGCGGCCAAACTATTGGAGCGGTTGACCAGCCCCACGGTGCAGACCGCGTTTCTGACGCTGCTGATTGAAGCTATCGAGAAGATTTCCGCCACCGATCGCGCCGCGCTGGTTGCCAACCCTTCGGGCATTGAGATCGTCTCCGCGACCGATCTTGGCACGGAACGCGAAGCACTCGAAACGGCGATATGCGACGCCCTTGGCGGCACGCCTTCGCTGCATTTCGTCACCGATCCCGACCTTATTGCAGGGCTGGAACTGCGCAGCGCACATTTTGTGCTGCACAACAGTTGGCAAGCAGATTTGGCGCGTATTCGAAAGGCGGTGAAGGATGCCGCATGACACATCTAAGTGGTTCACCACTGCGCAGAATGCGGTGCAAAGCGCCCCGTTGGGGCCGCGCGCCGAACACCGTGGACGGGTCGAAGAAATAAGCGACGGCGTCGCGATGATCTCGGGGTTACGCGATGTGCGGCTTGACGAAGTGTTACGATTTGAAGGTGGCCAGGTGGGGTTTGCGCGAGTGCTGGACCCCGACTTGATCGGCTGTGTCCTGCTTGACAGTGCCACGAATGTTGAGGCCGGTGATGCCGTCTTTGGCACGGGCGAAGTGGTCAATGTGCCTGTGGGCGAAGCGCTTTTGGGGCGTATCGTTGATCCCCTTGGTCGCCCCCTTGATGGCAAAGGCGCTATCGAGGCCGATGCGGTTCTGCCGATTGAGCGCCCGGCGCCGTCGATCATTGAGCGCGATCTTGTGACCGAACCGGTGCAGACTGGAATTGTCGTGGTGGACACGCTTTTCGCCCTTGGCCGAGGACAGCGCGAGTTGATCGTCGGCGACCATTCTACCGGCAAAACGACGCTCGCGGTTGACGCTCTTATCGCCCAAGCGCAGAGCGATATGATCTGTATCTATGTCGCCGTGGGGCAAAAAACATCCAGCGTGCGCCGCGCCATTGATGCGCTACAGGCGCGGGGCGCATTCGAGCGCTGTATCGTATTGGTTGCCGGATCGGCCTCCCCTCCCGGCTTGCAATGGATCGCGCCCTACGCCGGGATGACCATGGCTGAGCATTTCCGCGACAAAGGGCAACATGCGCTGATTGTGATTGATGATCTGTCGAAACATGCCGCCACACACCGCGAGATCGCGCTGCTGACTCGCCAATCACCAGGGCGCGAGGCCTATCCAGGGGACGTGTTTTATATCCATGCGCGGCTCCTCGAACGGGCGGCCAAACTGTCGCCAGAGCGCGGAGGCGGATCGCTGACGGCCTTGCCCATTGCAGAAACGGATTCTGGAAACTTATCGGCCTATATTCCGACGAACCTGATTTCGATCACCGACGGGCAGATCGTGCTGGATGCGGCCTT
The DNA here is from genome assembly GCF_000812665.2 of Falsihalocynthiibacter arcticus. Taxonomy (GTDB): domain Bacteria; phylum Pseudomonadota; class Alphaproteobacteria; order Rhodobacterales; family Rhodobacteraceae; genus Falsihalocynthiibacter; species Falsihalocynthiibacter arcticus. The sequence goes on along the minus strand of NZ_CP014327.1, from coordinate 2,267,357 downwards.
GTTCCATCAGGGCCAAAAACCCGCCGTGGATGTCGGCCTGAGCGTCAGTCGCGTGGGGGGGAAAACCCAAGCCCCGATCCTGCGCACTTCGGCAGGCACGCTTCGGCTGGACTATGCGCAGTTCTTGGAGTTGGAGGTCTTTACCCGTTTTGGTGGCATGCCCGATGACCGCGTGCGCCAACAATTGACGCGAGGAGCGCGCATTCGCGAAGCGCTGCGCCAAGCACAACATGAACCGTTCCGACTGGCCGACGAGGTCGCCCTGATGCTGGCCGTGCAATCGGGATTGCTCGACAGTTTGCCGCTGGAGGCAGTGACAGCGTTCCGCGCAGGTTTGCCCGCCGCGTTGGACAATACTGCCGCAAGTGTCGTCAGTACCCTTGCCGAGACGGGAAAACTTGACCCGAAATCGCGCGAGAGTTTGATGACGGCGCTGTCCCACTTTGCCGCGTCGCTGGCCGAGGACAAGACCGAGGCGAGCGAAGACCCAGCAAGTCCATGACCGAACGTCTGGCCGATATCAGTGCCCGCATCACGGGTATTCGCCAACTCGGTGCCGTAGTGAATGCCATGAAGGGCATCGCCGCCGCCCGCGCCCATATGGCGCGCAGCCAAGTTGATGTCGTCGATAGCTATGCAGCGACGATTGCGGCGGCAATGGCAAACGCCATCGGCCCCCGCACCGATCCGCGCGAAAATTTGGACGCGGATTCAGACAGGACTGGCCTGCTTGTGTTTTGCGCCGAGCAAGGGTTCGCGGGAGCCTTTAGCGAACGTGTGCTTGACAGTTTGCCCAAAGACCTCACCCCAGAAACCCTGTTCCTGATCGGCACCCGCGGCCTTTCGATTATAGCCGCCCGTGGGATCACACCGCATTGGGCAGGGCCACTGCCGTCGCATACGAATGGCATCCCGAAACTGGCCGATGACGCAACGAAAGCGATCTATCACGCGGTGGGATCGGGGCGGATTACCCAACTCGACGTTGTCTATACGGGGTGGACCTCAGGGCGACCCGCGCTCCTGCGACAACGGCTGTTTCCGCTTGATCTCTCTAATCTTACCGCAACCAAAACCGACCGTCCCCTAACCCAGATTTCCGAGACAGCCCTGCTCGACAGCCTCGGACAGGATTATTTTCATGCACAGGTTTGCAAGGCCGCGCTGCACGCCTTTGCCGCCGAAAATGAAGCGCGTATGGAGGCCATGTCTTCTGCGGGCAGCCAAATCGGGCGTGAGTTGGAAGCGTTTCAAGCCAAATTACGCCGCGTGCGACAAGAAGCAATAACCGCTGAAATCATCGAACTGGGCACAGGTGCGGCCCAAGCCCGAAAATAGGCTTGGTGACGGCACATCAGGAAGCTTAGAAAGATAAGACGCACTACAGGACCGGCCACTGACCCACATCATGGTTGCGCCGCAGATAATGCCCTAGATTTACGCGATGGGCTTTATCCTGCGCTATGGGTTCCACGGCCTGTCCTATGAGTATATAGCCTGCGCCCTGCCCCAACATCTTGGCAGAAAGGCCAAACGGCGGGTGATCGTCGCCCATCCTGGCAGCGGTGCAACCAGCATGAGGTTCACCCCGCAGGACAGTCTGATGATGGGCCGTCGTCGTGGGGCGCTCGCCCCCGAAGTGATGCTATATCTGCCGCAGGAAAAATCCATGTCAGCTACAGACATCGCGTCTAACAGGGGAAGCAACGCTCCCTGATGCACCCTAATGGCCGCACACTGATTTGAGTCAGCCCAAGGCCGAACTTCCTCTCTTAGGATACGCATAAACACGGAGGTGAATGCCGCGTGTTCCGACTCACGGGACATATCGGATTCCCCCCGACACAAGCAAGGAATTTCGCACAATGGCATGTACAACCGAAACGCTAGAGCGAGACCCAGCCTTCGCGGCGTTTCTCAGCACCCCTGTCGGCCAAGACAAAAAAGGGGCGCATGTCTCCCTCCTGTCTATGCTGGCGCGGCTTGACGTCGATCCATGGGCCGAAGCCTCGGATTTGGCCACATTGCCCGTAGGCGCAGCGCGAAAACGGCTTGAGACGTTGATTGCAGGCTTCACAGACGTTCCCGCAGGCGCACCGGATTACGACAAAACCGTCGCAACGTTGCTGGCTCGTATGCCCCAACCGGCCGCCTCCGCACCCACGGACTCCACCGGAACTATGATGCCACCCTTTGGAGCACCGATTTACAAAATCATCGCGACGGTCCTGTTGTTTGGTTGGATTGCACTACTGGCACAGGGATATTGAGATGAACACCACCACAACGCCCGCGACCCCGATCAAGACCGAGATCACCCTTTGGGACCTCGAAGAACGGTTTTGGACACAGGGTGCCGAAAGTGCGCGTCAAATGACGGCCGAGAATGCGATCTTTGTCTATCCATATCCTGCCGGATTTTTACAGGGCGATGCGATTGGACAATCCTCGGACGTGTCGCAGCGCTGGCGCTCGGTTGTGATGAGCGAGCGCTATATTACGCGCAAAGGCGGTATCGCGGTTGTGGCCTATCGAGTCTCTGCTGAGCGAGAGGGCGTGCCGCTCTACACAGCACTCTGCACTTCGACCTACATGAAAGACGACGCTACTTGGCTGCGACTTTCACACCAGCAAACTCCCCTACCATGAGGGGCCGAACCACGGCCACTCCGTAACCTCAAACCACGTCTCTAAATTCTCCTCACCAAGATTTTCCACATGCGCCAACGTCCATTTATGGCTGGCTTGCAAAGGACACATCCATGGCTTCCCCCAACTCCAAACAATCCGAAAACCCCTCCCGATTTAGCTTTCCGTCGGCCTATACCATCCTCTTTTTACTGATCGTGATCATCGCGGCGCTGACTTGGGTGATCCCAGCTGGTGAATACATGCGCGAAGCCTCGGAGGTGCTGGGCAAAGACGTCCCCGTCGCGGGCTCCTACGCCCTCACAGAGGCGAACCCTCAGGGCATTTTTGACATCCTCCTCGCCCCGATTGCCGGTTTTTACGACCCTGTTAGCTATACCGCAAACGCCATTGACGTGGCTCTGTTCGTTCTGATGATCGGCGGGTTTATTGGTGTTGTTACGGCCACGGGTTCCATTGACGCGGGGATCAAACAGGCCATGACGCGTATGAAGGGGCGGGAAAAATGGATGATCCCGATTTTAATGGGGTTATTTGCATTAGGCGGCACAACCGAAGGCATGGCCGAAGAAACGCTGGCTTTTTATGTGCTACTAACGCCAATCATGATCGCGGCGGGCTATGACTCACTGACGGCTGTGGCAGTGATTATGCTCGGCGCAGGGGTTGGCGTCCTTGGCTCAACTGTCAACGCGTTTTCGACCGTAATTGCCTCCGATGCTGCGGGTGTTCCCTTTACCGACGGGTTAACGCTGCGACTTGGCATTCTGGCGGTCACTTTTGTGGCAACCGTTGCCTATGTCATGCGCTATGCGGCGCGGGTCAAGGCCGACCCGTCACGCTCGCTGGTCTTTGATCGCAAAGCCGAAAACGAGGCGCACTTTCGCAGCGAAGCAGGCGTCACCACCGAATTCACCCCTCTGCACAAAATCGTTTTGCTGCTGTTCGGGGCGACCTTTGCTGTGATGATCTGGGGCGTTTCCCTCAACGAATGGTGGATGGCCGAAATGAGCGGGCTATTCCTTTTTGCGGGCATCGGTATCGGCATCGTTGGGCGGTTGGGCGAAAAAGGCTTGGTTGAGGCCTTCGTCGGCGGCGCGCGCGATCTACTTGGCGTGGCGCTTATTATCGGCCTTGCACGCGGCATTGTCGTTGTCATGGACGCAGGTCACATCACCGACACCATCCTGCATTGGGCCGAAGGCGCCGTCACTGGCCTGAACCGGATTGTCTTTATCAATGTCATGTACTGGATCGAAGTCGCACTGTCGTTCTTCGTGCCGTCCACGTCTGGCCTTGCGGTGCTGTCGATGCCGATCCTTGCCCCTGTCGCCGATTTTGCGGGCGTTGCGCGCAGCCTCGTTGTGACTGCGTTCCAATCGGCCGAGGGCGTCGTTAACCTCGTTACCCCGACATCCGCTGTCGTCATGGGCGGTCTTGCGATTGCCCGTGTCCCCTATGAACGTTGGCTCCGTTTCGTCTGGCCTGTGCTTCTCGGGCTCTCAATTATCATCATGGTCGCCCTCAGTCTTGGCGTCCTTCTGCAAGGAACAACCGCATGACCCTGACCTATGGCGTTCACTCTGAGGCCGGCAAACTGCGCCGCGTTCTTGTTCACAAACCCGGTGCTGCGATGGCCCGCCTGACGCCGTCAAACTGTGCCGAACTGCTGTTTGACGATGTGATTTGGGTTAAGCAGGCGCGGATTGAGCATATGACTTTCGTCGATGCGATGCGCAACCGCGGGGTTGAGGTCGTGTACTTGCGGCAACTGCTGACCGAAACCCTTGCCGATATGGAGGCCCGCCGCTGGTTGCTGGAGGCGCGGGTCAACGACAATACCGTCGGTGTGGGCCTTGCCGACGATCTGTTGGCGCATCTGATGGAGGTCGATGCAAATCTTCTGTCCACCATTCTGATCGGCGGCATGAGCCGCGGCGAACTTCCCATCAAATCCAACGGTGTTCTTGCCCCTATGCTGGAACCTGCCGACTTCATTTTACCGCCGCTGCCCAATCATATATTCACCCGTGACACCACGTGCTGGATTTATGGCGGCGTCACCCTGAACCCCATGCATTGGCCCGCACGCCGCCTTGAAACGCTGAACCTTGCCGCGATTTATCGGTTTCATCCCGACTTCAAGGACGCTGGCTTTCCGATATGGTGGGGCGACCCAAAACAGGATCATGGCCCCGCGACCGTCGAAGGCGGCGATGTCATGCCAATCGGCAACGGCACAGTCCTGATTGGCATGGGTGAGCGCACCACGCCGCAAGCCGTCAGCCAGATCGCGCGCAACCTCTTTGCCAGTGGCGGCGCAACCCGCGTGATTGCCTGCCAGTTCCCACGCGCCCGTGGGTCCATGCATCTCGACACCGTTTTTACCTTCTGTGACCGTGATCTTGTCACCGTTTTTGCCGAAGTTACGGACGCAATTCGCTGCACAAGCCTGCGCCCCGGTGACGGCAACACCATTGCCGTCGAAGTGGAGGCCAAGCCATTTTTGGCGGTCGTCGCAGAGGCCCTAGGGATCAAAAAACTACGAACCGTTCCAACGGGTGGCGACGCTTACGAATCCGCGCGTGAACAATGGGATGATGCCAACAACCTCCTGTGTCTGGAACCCGGTGTGGTCGTCGGATACGAGCGCAACGTCTATTCCAACACCTTGCTGCGCAAAGCAGGCGTGGAAGTAATCACCATCCCCGGATCTGAACTTGGGCGCGGGCGCGGTGGTTCACACTGTATGTCTTGCCCCCTCATTCGCGACGAAATTTAAGGATATTATTATGCCACAGAACCTACACGGCAGAAGCTTTTTAACCCTTCTCGACTTTACTCCCGATGAAATCAGACACCTGCTGCAACTGGCATCGAGCCTTAAAACCGCCAAGAATGGTGGCTTTGAGGTGCAAAAACTGCAGGGCAAGAATATCGCCCTGATCTTTGAAAAAGACAGCACCCGAACACGCAGCGGTTTTGAAGTGGCGGCCTTTGATCAGGGGGCGCATGTCACCTATTTAGGCCCCACGGGAAGCCATATTGGCCATAAGGAATCGATGAAAGACACCGCTCGCGTGCTGGGACGGTTTTATGACGGGATCGAGTATCGTGGCTTTGGCCAGAAGGACGCAGAAGTCTTGGCTGAATTCTCCGGCGTGCCCGTATTCAACGGGCTAACCGATGAATTTCACCCGACACAAATCCTCGCGGATCTGATGACCATGCGAGAGTTCACGCACAAACATCTGTCTGATACTGCCTTTTGCTTTATGGGCGACGCGGGCAATAACATGGGCTCCTCACTTATGATTGGTGCTGCCTTGATAGGTATGGATATTCGCCTCTGCGGACCGAAAAGCTGTTGGCCTAATCCTGACCTCGTCGCCCAATGCAGGACGATTGCCGAAACCTCCGGTGCGCGGATTACCCTGACGGAAAAACACGCCGAGGGGCTAAAAGGCGCCGATTTTGTTTACACCGACGTTTGGGTTTCAATGGGGGAACCAGAAGAGGTTTGGGAAGAGCGGATCGCCCTTCTATCGCCTTATCGCGTCACGGCCGACGTTATGGAAAAGACCGAAAACCCCTACGCGAAGTTCCTGCATTGCCTACCTGCCTTCCACAACCGAGATACAGAAGTTGGCGCCGCAACCTTTGAAAAATACGGCATCGATTGCATGGAAGTAACGGACGAGGTGTTTGAATCCGCTGCCTCGGTTGTGTTTGATCAGGCCGAAAACCGGATGCACACAATCAAGGCGGTTCTCGTCGCCACGATGGGGGCATAGGATGCGCATAGTTATTGCCCTTGGCGGGAATGCGTTGTTGCAACGGGGTCAGCCGATGACGGCGGCGGCGCAACTTGCGAATGTGCGAATTGCGGCCACGGCCCTTGCGGATCTAGCTCGCGAACATCAGATCATTGTCGCCCATGGAAACGGCCCACAAGTTGGCCTACTCGCGCTTCAGGCGGCCGCCTATGATCCCGAAAAGCTTTGGCCGTTGGATGTGCTAGGGGCGGAAACGGATGGTATGATCGGCTATTTAATCGAACAAGAATTGATGAACGCCCTGCCTGCGGGCTCCCGCTGTGCCACATTGTTAAGCCGCGTTGAAATCGACGCAAAAGACCCCGCTTTTGAGAAACCAAGCAAGCCCATCGGGCCTGTTTATACCGCGTCCGAGGCAAGGCGCGCGACGACGGATCATGGGTGGACCATGGTAACCGAGGCCACTGGCGGGCAGCGCCGCGTGGTGCCCTCGCCCCTGCCCCTGCGGATTCTGGGCATCGAGGCAATCAATGCTTTGCTCAACGCGGGTCACTGCGTAATTTGTGCGGGTGGTGGTGGCATTCCCGTCCTGCGCAATGCGGACGGTGCGATGGAGGGAGTGGAAGCCGTGATCGACAAGGATCGAACGGCAGCGCTTCTTGCGATGGAGCTTAAGGCGGACGCGCTTTTGCTGCTTACAGATGTAGAAGCCGTCTTTGAGAATTTCGGCCAAGACAACCAGCACGTGATCGGAATGACCACCCCCAAAGCCTTGGCCAAACTCGATCTTGCCCCCGGCTCAATGGGACCCAAGGTCAGTGCTGCGGTAGCCTTTGTGCAAGGTGGCGGCGCATTTGCCGGAATCGGCCAATTGTCGGACGCCCGCGCAATTCTGGAGCAGCGCGCCGGAACCAACGTCCTTTCGGACGCAGCCAAACCGCTAAAAGTCTGGGACAACGAAGGCGGGGCGCTGGATTAAAGGCTGCACTAAAAATTGCCGTACAACCTTTAACTCAACATCGGCCCAACCTGGTCCAGATAGGTTGGGTCAAACTCCGCGAATTCGGTTAGGCGGTCATACGCATCGAAGGTCACGTACCCATCCCGAAACGTGACTAAACCGCTTTCGCGCAACTGTCGTAGGACGCGATTGACGTGAATTGCGGTCAAGCCAAGGGCATCCGCCAAAAGGTATTGTGTGAGGGGGCAGGCATAACCTTTTTTACTGCCCAACCCGACCAACGCAAGTCTGGCACCGAGTTCCAGCAGGAAATGCGCCATCCGTTCCGCCGCGCTCCGCCGTCCGATATCCGCCAGATGCTCAACCACCATCGCTTCATCACGGGACGCGGCCCACAGGATCGCCATGGCCAAGCGAGGCGTTTGGGTGAAGGCCTCCATTAAATCCGAGACCAAAAATTCGGAGACTTCAATGTCGGTGATCGGCTCAATGCTGTGATCCGACATATGTAGTAAAACGCTGCGCAGACCCAAAAAATCACCCGGAATCTGAAAGTCGATAATCTGGCGTTGGCCATCGTGCAGAATTTTATACGAGCAAGCCCAGCCCGACGCGAGAACATAGGCCGTATGCTCCGATTGCCCTTGGTGCACCAGATCGCGCCCGACGGTAAAAACCCGTCGCCGCTTGTGCAGGGCTTCAAGGGATGCAAGTTCGGTTTCGGATAGGGCGACAAAGGCCCCCAACTTACGAACCAAATAGGCATTATTCATCAATGTCGTCCTCATTTCGAGTCACAGCGAACTCTTCCGAAAAAAGGGCACTATTTGCTGATGTGGATCAGTGCAACTTAGGGATTATCTGTATACCTGTTCAGAGAGCAATTCAAACACCCTGAATATCGGGTACCTTCTTTATCAGAGGCAGTAAAACATGCCTGACCATGAAGCCTATTCAGGAATGGCGGCCTTGTCGATCTGCGAAGCACTACTTCTTGCGCTAAACGACGCAAGAGTCCTGCCCGAAAGCGAAATTTTAGGGGTTCTCAAGGACGCGTCTGCTACACATGAAAATGCTGACGGCTCAGAGGCTGACCTTGAAACGCACAAAGCTGTGGCAAGCCTAATTAATCGCATCCTCTCTGGTGGCGATTTCTCTCGCAAATTGTAGAATCTCACCTTGGAATAGGCCGTACGCGCCTAGGAGGTGTTGGTACTCGCATCGAACCGTCTCTGTTTTTCAGATCTTACTTACCAGTAAATGAACATATGGCAATCATTTCTTGGGCAAATTTTTTCCGCCGAAAAATAACGTTTCAGCCTCGATCTACAGGAAAGGAGTTCTCCCTCGCCTGCCATCATTTAAAACAAAACTATGAAAGTTTGAATTTAACTCAATTAGCCTAGTTTATGGATTGCTAATCTTCTCACCCCTGCAGGGCTTTGAAAGCCTAAGCCTGTCCATTTAGCCGGTAGAATTAGTGTCAAGCAGTTGCCTGCAACAGGGAAAACATGTTCCGCCTTATACAAGATCGAGCCGTCATTATTTTTGTCTGTGGGGCATTAGTCACGAATACTATAAATCCTGCCCTTTCGCATGCGCATCCTTGCGCAATCAAGTCCTGTTCAGCTTAACTAACCTCATGAATCAATTCGGTATACTTAAAGAAATCCTGCCCGAAAGAGGCAAGAACAGGCACCCACTCCCCCTTCTCTGGAGTCTGAGCTTGTCAAGCTGCAAATTCTGACAACGGTTGATGCTCTCGTTGAAGACCGGGGCTTTGGTTTCGTTATATGTTCGTCTGATGCAAGCCGACAGTTCATGCACGTCACGGCCAATGTAACCGGACGGCGAGATTTCAGCGGTATGAAGGAAGGCGACCTTTTGTTGTGCCAACTTGGCAGCAATCCGCGGAAACCGGGACAGACGAGCACGGTTCAATGGGCGTTGGTCGGCGATCTTGACTGGAAAGACGTTATACCTCCGAAGGTTCAGTCTTCACTCGATATCCTGCGAACGGAAATACTACGCAAGCGGTCGATTTCCAATCTGAACAAGCGATTGAGCGCCGACTGGTATACACGGTTATTCGTTTCTAACCGAATGATTTGCACACGGAGAAGGTGGGAAAACTAGTTGCGGATCGCGGGTGGGGGTATGTCGTACTAGTTGCTGGTCGGCTGAGGTAAGCAGATTATTCGCACGGTACCTAATGCAGTCTTGGGTAAACTATGGGAATGTCCAAAGCGTTATCCATTCAAGTCAACACTTCGCCTGCAACGATAAGTCCAAGCAGACGTTCAAGAATATTGCTACCATTCGCTACATCGATGCTTGCAGTCTCCAGTATGGTTTCGCAGCCGGTTATCCGGTGGCGAGCATGAACTAGTTCTTCGCTGCCCAGCCCGGGGTGATGAGGATAAAGAAGAGTGAGACGTGGTGCGCCATATAGCTGAGCATAGGCCATCATCTGGTAGACGTCGCTCTGAGACACGCCCAGTTTCGGGTCATCAATCTGTGATGATATCCGTTTCCACTTTGCGTCTATCACATGGGTCACTGTGCCTGCACGACGGATCAGAATGTCTGGCTTAGTTTGGAAATGCCCCCTCTCCGTATCCACAGATGTGAGACAGTAGCGACGACCACCCTGCAAAGATACCGTCAGCTCGGTCCCGGCCAATGCCCGCGAAATCTGGCGGCCGACATATTCTTCGAATAAAGTATTCATTTCGAAAAGTAGTGCTGTTCCTCGTCCTGTACCTCCGGTCGTTGTCTGGTAGCGGTTCTGTAAAAAGAGGCCAGCCATTTCGAAAGGATCAAACCACTGTCGATTGGACCGGTCGATTGTCTCGTCCGCCCAAGGCAAAGCTGAAGGTTGGATTTCGGAGACACTCGCATAAACGAATGCCAGTTCACGCAGCCTTTGTTGATTTGATGAGCTCCTGGACAGCTTAGCCAAATGCATCACGGCCGCCTTGATGATCTGGTTTAACGCAGTATCAACAGAGAGATCATCAAACTGGCATGCTAGTCTTGATGGATTGACCGCGTAACGCGTGAACTGCCGTGCAACATCAACGGACCCACCGGCGGTTTTGACTTCACCATCTCGCACCAAATCATAGAAAGCCTCCATAGATTTGATTGAATGATTTGGCTCTGAGCCAATAAGCCCACCCCGGACTACTGCAAAAAGATCAGGCTCACGCCGAGCTTGCCACATCACGCCGCTAATGGCAGATTTAAGCCCATTTTACTGAAATGTTGCAATGCCACTGATGACTGCTTTCCTACGCTCAGGTCACCTCATCGGTGCCGCCCGCAGCGCAGCGAGAAACCAGGTTTGTTGATTTCTTGGGTTGAGCCCGCGAGGGCCAATATATGCCTTGCACCCAGTCCAATTCTAAGTTTCACATAAACCAAAGTTAAACATGCCAAAGGCGATATTGCCCAAAGCACGGTATCTCTTTGGAAAGACAATATGAACAACCTCAACGGCATATTGCTGATGATCGCCGCTATGGCTGGATTCGCGTTAGAAGATTTGTTTGTCAAACTTCTGTCCAGCACAATCTCCACAGGTCAGATTTTGATCGTGCTTGGCGCCTCTAGCTCCATCGGTTTCGCGCTCATGGCATACACCAAGGGGCACAACATATTCGCAGCACACGTCTGGACGCGTGCAACCATCGCGCGCGCATCGGCCGACGCCATCGCAGCCGTTGCTTTTGTAACTTCCCTATCATTGGTCCCCATTTCCACAGTTGCCGCCGTGTTTCAGGTGACACCTTTGGTCATCACAATGGGCGCCGCGCTATTTTTGGGGGAACAGGTAGGTTGGCGGCGTTGGACTGCGATTACGGTCGGTTTTATCGGAGTTTTAATCATCATCAGGCCAGGCCTCAGCGGCTTTGATCCTGCGGTGCTTTTAGTACTCATCTCAATTGTTGGCGTTGCAACGCGTGATCTGATCACCCGCAGAATCCCTAAAAATATCGCTTCAACAGTAATCTCATTCCAAGCCTTCGCATCGCTGATTGTTGCGGGCACAATACTGCTATTTTTGAGCCCGGATACGCTGGTTGCCGTCTCAAAACTAGAAGCCGCCTATTTTGTCGGCGGTGTTTTTTTTGGCGGTGCCGGCTACTACGGCATTGTTGTCGCCATGCGCATAGGCGACGCCTCCACCGTCACTCCGTTTCGCTACACACGCCTGCTGTTTTCACTTGTTATCGGCGTGTTGGTTTTCAACGAGCGCCCCGACGCACTGACCTTACTCGGAGCTGCTATCGTCATTGGCACAGGGTTATTCACATTCTTGCGCGAACGTAGAGCATTGTCACTTTCCGAAATACGGGTGTAGGATTGTTAGTGCTATTCATCAGGCTACTGTCTCTGCTTCCGTTCAAGACGGCGCCTTAGAAGAATGACGCGTTTTATTTTGGCCCTCCTGTTACCCTTTCTCGCCCTTTCGTCTGCAGCGCCGGCCTTAAAATCGTCAGTGTACGTTCTTCGAGGTTGTCCCATTTGGGGCCCTTTCATGGACTGGGGGTAAAGTACCCCAATGTCCGGGAACAGGGACGAAGTTCAAATTTCTCAGACGGTCCGCCCAGTACAGGTCTACGTACTCATCGCAGCCTATTTCGTAGGCCACGTTGCTATGCCGAAATACCTGAAGTACTGCAGGGTCGTTAGTGCTACGTGGCTAACTATGGCCTTTCAATTTCTATCAGGGACTCGATTGTGACACGCTTTGGAAACCGAGGCATCGCGCTCAAACTTCGGCTCCCGACGTACCATCCCAAGTCCGGATCAAAAAACTGTATTACCTCGGTGCCATTGGCCTCATCTGAAGGTCTTGTAAGATAAAACGCCCATAGACGGCTGTCACCGCTTTCATCTGCTTCACAACAGGTCATGCGCAGATTGACCTCAAAACCATATTCTGGATCGACCCATGCAATCCTTTTGCCATCTTCCAACGGATAGAAGGCAGGTTGGTCGTCAGTTGTAACATCGGCGAGATATGCAACGTCTTGCGATGAAATGGTATCTGATGAAGCGGCACCATTTTCTTGAGACCCAAGATATTTGACAGCAGAACCATCGCTTACGAAATTATTGCATGAAGGCCTGCCTTCACGGCATCTTTGGTGCAGGATAACACCGTTTTCCACCAGTAGAATTTTGGTACTCTCCCGCCAAGAGTTGACCATTAGACCTTCGTCTTCGTTGCCGATTGTTTCGGTTATGTCATAAATGAAAACCGTTCCGGGCGCAGGGTAGATCGCGTCTTGCGCGACTGCTGCTGTTGAAATCATCCAGAGTGCGACAGCGTAAACCCAAAAAGGTTTTGATTTAGGCCTTAGACGACGTCCACGCTTTTTTTTCGAGGGTGCTAGCGCGAGGTTGTGGGTATTAGCCATGCGGGAAAGCCAGATTGAGAGCGGCAGCCGGACCGGAGTTGAAAATTTCTGACGCGCTAATGCGCATGGCCGAGCGCGGTGTTTGAGATGATCGATCAAAAATGAAGAAAGGCCTGCTGTGGGCGGGCCTTTCAGTATAACGCTAAAAGATCGGTTTACTTCGATGCACACTCGCGCAGTTTTTCAACATCAGGACCGTTTGGTGTGCGGCCAAGGTTGAATGGTGCCGACGCATCGCGCCATTTGGCATAGTCGTTCAGATACTCGACTTGGCTCAGGTAAACCTTCGCGCTGTCAGGGTTTTCACAGGCCGTTTCGATAATGACAATGTTTGCCATCTCCTGAATTTTCGCAAGTGCTTCGTCATCGTAACGTGTGATTTCGATGCCTGCATCTTTGAACTTCTGGTAGGCTTCTGTTGCACGCTTTTCGGTGAAGGCCAGCGACCAGATCAAGTTGGCTTCGGCAGCAATTGTCAGTGTTTCGCGTGTTTCGTCCGACAGGGCATCCCATGACGCCTTGTTGATCATCACGCCAAAAATAGATGCAGACTGGTGCCAGCCAGGTGTTGCCCAGTGGGTTGTGACCTGCTGGAAGCCACCGGAGAAATCCACGTTTGGTGTGGAGAATTCGGCACCGTCGATCACGCCACGCTCAAGCGACTGATAGATCTCGCCACCTGCCATGGAGACCTGGCTGCCGCCGAGTTTTTCCAGCAGACGGCCCTGCTCCAACCCGGACAGCCGCAGACGCATGCCTTGCAGGTCTTCCAGTGTTTCGATTTTTTTGTTGGTGCGGAAGCCGGATTCGTTGTTGGTCACGCCGTAGGGCAGATAGACCATGCCAAACTTGCCATAGATCTCGTTATAGAGTTCCTGACCGCCCCACTGCTGAATCCAGTTGACGTAATCAACTGCGTTAAACAGGGATGCCGTGGTTGCGAGTGGCGAGAAGGCGGAATTCCGGCCAGCCCAGTAACCGGGCCAGTCGGCGCCAGCCTGAATGGTGCCAGATTCAACCGCGCCGAAAACTTCGCCAGCAGGAACCAATGCGCCGCCCTCGAAAAATTCGATTGTGAGGTCATTGCCTGTCAGCTTGTTTGCCAACTCGACAAAATGCTTGTCGATTTCGATCAGTTCGAGCGAAGTGGGCCATGTAGTGGTCATGGTCCATTTTTCCTGCGCCATGGCAGCACCGGATACGGTGAGTGCCGCAGCGGCGGTTGCGATAAAGTGGGTCAGTTTCATAAGAAACTCCTTTCTTGGTTATTTAGAATAAAGAGTGTCAGGGAGCCAGAGTACCAGCTGCGGGATAAGCGCCACAGCCAAGCACATGACAAGGATCAGCCCGATAAACGGCATAACGCCTCTGATGATCTGACCTGTGCGCACCTCTTTCGGCGCGATGGCGCGCAGGTAGAACAGGGCATATCCAAAGGGCGGTGTAAGGAATGACGTCTGCAAAACCAGCGCCACCAGAACGACGAACCACAACAGCGATACATCCGGCATTTCCTGAATGATCGGCAGGAAGATCGGGAAGGACAGCAGCACGATACCGGTCCAATCAAGGAATGCGCCAAGGATAAAGACGATAAACAGCATTGTTGCGATCAGCAGCCATGGGGCCATGTCAAAGTTGCGAATGATTTCCTGCGTGGCTCGCAAACCGCCGGTGATGTTGAACACGCCGGTAAAGGCGGTGGCCCCGACCACGATAAACAGGATCATCGCAGAGGTGCGTCCGGTTTCCAGCATCGCCGAATAGAAATTTGTCAGCGTGAACCTTCCGCGCATAATAACAATAACCAAGGCCAGCGCCGCGCCAATGGCGGAGGCTTCGGTAGCTGTAGCGATACCCGCCAGCAGTGAACCCAGAATACCGAGGATCAGGAGCAGCGGAGGTACGGCCTCGAATGCAAGCATCTTCATAAGGGCACCGCGCGCGATTTTTTCATCCGGCTCTACAGCAGGTGCGGATTTGGGATCGAAAATTGCCACAACAACAACCCAAGCTGCATAGAGCAAGCCTAGAAGGATGCCGGGGATCATCGCACCGGCGAATAATTCACCCACGGACAGCGGCGAATAGGACGCCATGAGGATCAGCATGATAGACGGGGAATGATAATGCCAAGACAACCCGAAGCAGCGATAACGCCAGTCGTCAGTGTAGGGGAATAGCCGTATTGCAGCATCGGACGAAGTGCCATCACGCCCATCACAGTGATGGAAGCGCCCACAATACCGGTCGTCGCAGCCAGCAAGATAGAGATGAACACCACTGCCAGTGCCAGACCGCCACGCACATTGGACAGCAGCAGGCGCAGAGCCTCGAACATTCGGTCCGTGACGCCGCTGTCGGATAGGAACCGGGCCATCAGAATGAACAGCGGAATGGCGATCAGGATAAAGTTTTCCAGAACCTCACCGTAAATACGGTTGATCACGATGCCCAGCACCATTGGTTTGCCCGCGATCAGTGCCCCTAGGACGGCCGTACCGCCCAAGACAAAGGCCAGCGGGTGCCCCATGAAAAGCCCCAACAGCAGCAAGCCGAACATACATAGAGCAATGATTTCAGGCGTCATGATGCGGAACCTCGCGGCCAAGAACAAGCTTCAGCACTTCGGCTATACCCTGTAAGAACAAAAGCCCCGCAGCCACAGCCATAGCCATTTTCAGCGGATAGACCGGCAGCTGGACAGACCCGTAAGTTGTCTCACCTTGGTTCCACGAGGTCATTCCGAAATCCCACGAACGGATCATGAAAACCCACGCAAACGGGAAGAAAAAGATGAGGTATCCGGCCACTTCGACCCAGCGGCGCGTCGACAAACTTAACCGTTCGGTCACAAGATCAACGCGCACATGCGCTTGATGCCGTAATGCATAACCGCCCAGCATCACGAAATAAAAGCCATAGAGCTGCTTGGTCACGTCAAACGCCCAACGGGTCGGATCATTGAAAACGTACCGCATGACCACATCATAAATGATAATAGCAGCAAAAACGACCGCCACAACGGACACAATTCTGCCAACGGCTTCGTTTAAATTATCAATAGCTTTGAGTATCATGGCGTCCCAGTCTTCGTAATTTACGAAAGCATGGACGCAAACACAGTCTTGTTACAAGCTCAATTTTGAGTTGATTTATAATCGATATGAGTGTGCCTGTTTCAGGAAGTTGTTAGCCAGCCCGAAACTTCGTTAAGCAATCATCGGGGGCGTTCAAAAACGCTCGTTTTTGGCACGTGCCCAAACCACCCCGATTTACGCTGTCACAAACGCCGTTCAAAACCAAAGCAGTTGTTGAAGGTTTTTGGTGCTACCATGATTGCAGACATTAGCTGCGCCGCAGAAATTCGGTAAAGAGGGCTCAGAGCCGCCGTTCGCTGCGATGAGTGTCAATGTCGGCTCTGGGCCGTTCGCGATATCTTCGCTGGAAGTTGGCTCGAGATTTTTCCGCAACCGCAGCATTCGTCACAAAGGGCGGTGGTTTCAACCGGTGGACGCAACACATGCATTGAAACGCTCTGCGGGGGTTTCGTATCCGAGCGTCATACGTGGTCGTTCGTTGAGCTGTCTTGCGACTGCGCTCAGCTTTGCTTGACTATGTATCGACAAATCTGTGCCCTTTGGAAGGTACTGTCGTAGCAGGCGGTTGGTATTTTCGTTTGAGCCGCGTTGCCAAGGACTGTGTGGATCGCACAAGAAGACATCGATCTTCGTGGCTAAGGTGAACTTCTTATGCCCGGCCATCTCACACCCACGGTCCCATGTCAGAGAGCGATACAGTTCTTTTGGCAACTTGCGTGACTGTTTGATCAAGGCCTGGATAACGCTGTTGCTGTCTTTGTTGCCAACCTTGGCCAGCATCACATAGCGCGTTTTTCGCTCGACAAGAGTAGCAATGAAACTGTTGCCGGAACCAGCGATGAGGTCTCCCTCCCAATGACCCGGCACGGCCCGATCTTCCACCTCGGCTGGTCTGTCACGGATTGATACCGCGTCGTTGAACTTACCTATTCCAGTGCGTTTTAATGTGGCGTGACGAGACCTTCGAATGGATCGGGTCGCTCGCAGGTGCTCCAGTAATTCCTTCTTAAGTACGCCACGTGTTTGGATAAATAGGCTTCGGTAAATAGTCTCATGCGACACCCGTTTGCCTTCTTCATCCGGATGTTTGCGCATCAACCAACCTGCAATTTGTTGTGGGGACCACTTGCGGGTCAGCTTGGCCGATATGGCGCGGCAGAGATAGGAATTCCCTGCCAGCTTGCAGGACTTTGGGCGGTGAGCACGATCCCAAGCGGCTGCATCTGATCGTGCCGCACGATAATCCTTGGCTCCGCCATTGCGCCTGACTTCACGGCTGATCGTCGAGGTTGGTCGCTTCAGGAATCTCGCAATTGATCGCAAAGACATCTCACCACGCAGACCCCTCGATATCTCCTCACGTTCAGTAAGGGTCAGCGCCAACCGCGATCTCACCCGCTCCGGTGGGCGGATGCCTCCCGTACGAGCCAGAAGCGGATAGATCGAAGACGATGCACGATTAAACCTGCGCCCAATCGAGCTCAAAGACTCTCCGCGCTGCCATCGATCCCACATCTCCGACTTCTGCGTCTCGGTATAAAACGTCCGTGTGCGATACTTCATCATAAACACTCCATCTTTCCAAAAAGATTAAAGTGTTGCGTCGACCGATTGAAATCACCGGACAAAGCGCCCCTTGGGCCGTAGTCAACCAATGGCCGCTTTCACTAGGCTGTAAGTGAAGTGAAATGCACTATGATCGGAACGGGTCTGCCAGACCTCGCCCTGAGTAAGCGTAACGCGTGATTACCAGCCTGCCCACGGAAACGAGGGCAGACCCGGTCAGCCGCACCAAAAAACCGCCAAGCAAAGCTGGCGATGGTGCCGATATGTGATAAAATGGATTCTTGAACCGCGCTCAGTCTCGACAGGCTCTGGCCAGTATGCGTAGATAAGAGCTTTGGGATCTACCCGCATGTGGCTTTATGACCGTGGATAAACCGAACCCGGATACCTCCCGCGACGATTCTGCCGGGCCGCACGTGTCGAATGCAATTCTAACCAGATATGGCCTTTTCGTGGTGTACACGTTCCTGATGACGCTTCCGGTGCTGGCTGCGCTTGTCATCTCACACGTCGGCGGGCCGTATTCTTGGGACGACGGTGCGATCACACTTGCATTCGGTCAGACACTTTTCGCAACAGGCGAATTTGCACTCAATGCATCCAGTCCGCGTGTCGAAGGCTCATCCAGCCTCCTGTTCGCGATATTGAGTGGCGGGGTGGTTCAAGGCCTGGCGCTCGACTTCAACGAAGCAGTGATCTCCTCAAGGGTGATTTCCGCAATATTTCTCGGCGCGACTTCCTGCCTGCTTTTCCATATCCTGCGACGGTATCTTTCCGTTCCTCATGCAGCGCTGATCAGCGCCCTCTATTGCCTGCTGCCGGTTCACTATGCCGAGGTCTTCAATGGCATGGAGATGACCGCCTTTGCGTTCTTCCTCCTCGTGTATTTCCATTTTCTGAACAAACGCCACCTTGTCGCGCTCGTGGTACTTCCATGCGTGCTCCTCATCCGCATCGAGGCTGGCTTCTATCTGCTTGTCGTTCTGGCCCTTGCAATTTGGAAAGCCCAGCCCCTCGACCGGGCCCGTTTTCTCCAGCACTTCGGTGCGACAGTTCTGATGCTCCTGGCGTTGCAGCTGTTCCGAACTCTTTATTTCGACTCGTTTGTTCCCAACACCATTCTGGCGAAGATGCATCCGCCATATAGCGCTTCGGGCCTTCGTGGAATCGAGCTCAAATTCCTGGGATTAATGGATTTCTTGAAACACTACGCCGTGCCAGTCATTACGATTCCCGTTCTATTTTTTCTGACAGGCCCGAAGAGACGGGTTCGGCCTGAGCACCTCCTCATCATCGCCTTTGGCCTGTTTGCGATATTGTCGGGCCGCAATTGGGGGTACGACGCCCGCATGACGCTCAGCTTGCTTGCACCGGCCATTGTCGGTGTGGCCGCTGCAAGCGATGCCCTCGCTGAAAAGGGCAAATCAGCGACCCTGTCCTTGCTGCCGGCAGCGTTGATCCTTCTTACAATCGCCGGGCATTCCGTAGGAAGCATTGGGTCAGTCAGGCAATTTCTCAGCGCGCTGGCCACCGGTGCAAGTTATTCCGAGTTTTCAGAAATGGATGTGTCCAACCTCGACCCGACCCAGCCCTATTCTCATGGGTTTTATGGCGTAACACCCGACAATTACCGGATCACGGGCGAAGCGGTGGAGGCTATGGCAGAGCGCCTTGATCTGCCTGTCATCAAGTTTGTCGTCCCCGATGTCGGCGGTCTCGGTCTTTGCTGCGACACCGTCGCGGTCATCGATATTGCTTTGCTGACCAACCCAGTTCTCGCAAAACAAGGGTATGCCGGGTTCGACGAATACCTTTCCAAAGTTGCTCCCGATCTCATCCAAACACATGAAGTTTGGTCACTCGTGACGGGAATGTATGACAGTCGATATTTTCAAGAGAACTTCACGCCGATAATCTTCCGAAATAATTTCATGTACTTAAGGAACGACCATGCCGAAACGCTTCTGTCGCGCGGCGACGCTACGCGCACTTCCTTTAGGGCATTCGACTTTGGAACCGTGCGGTACGGTGCCGATGTATCGAACGGTCTTTATTCCATAACCGAAAGCTCATTGTTGCAGGTCAGGTAAGCA
Source organism: Falsihalocynthiibacter arcticus (assembly GCF_000812665.2). Taxonomy (GTDB): domain Bacteria; phylum Pseudomonadota; class Alphaproteobacteria; order Rhodobacterales; family Rhodobacteraceae; genus Falsihalocynthiibacter; species Falsihalocynthiibacter arcticus. Next base: position 2,247,782 of record NZ_CP014327.1, on the reverse strand, counting down.
GGCTAGGTTGCGGGCAAGGGTTTCAGACCTCTGCCTCAGACAGTGCTTTTCGCCACACTCGCCCTTTCCGACACGACAGCATTCGGCCTTCCGATACGCGAGGTCAGCCTTCGCCCTGCATGGTGCCGCCTAAGCGTCGCCCGCAAGAGATCCACTGAATCCAGGCGCCATGAATAACCGCAAATCGGTCTCAGATGTATCGTTCTCGAGCTCTATCCGTGTGGTATTGAGACGAAGCATCTCGACGACGCCTTCATCATTTTGGCGGACGACAGCTAGCCGAACTTCCTTTGCCGATATTTCACAGCCGCATACTACCATTTGCTATTCCTTTATGTGAAATATGTGAAAATTCCACATTCTCATTTATATCTGTTCTGGTGATCCAAATACGAGGTGCTGCGTTTCAAAGTGGGCAAACGAATTTACGACCGGTGAATGAGCCGTAAACTTGGTTATTTTAAGTGGAATCGGCAAAACTCATAACTTCGCCATATCCAGCGGTTTCTGATCGGGATTTAGGCGCACCATGGACAGGTTTAATGCTGCTGCCACAGTGACCCAAACTAAATACGGCATGAACGCCAGCCCGGCCCATGTGTCCAATTGCCAATGGGTTATTGTCGCACCCAGAACCGCAAACCACAGGCAGGCCATGATTAGGATCGAGGCTCGTAGATGTCGCAGCCCAAAGAATACCGGCGTCCAAAGAGTGTTGAGCACGATCTGAATGGCCCAGAATGCCATCGCGTATGCGTTGCCTTCCACACCAGCCACCCGAGCGCCTGCGAATGCGATCAGCAGATAGATGGTCGTCCAAGCCACCGGAAATAACCAGTTTGGAGGCACCCACAAAGGCTTATTCAACCCTATGTACCAAGCCCCCGTTGGAAACAACGCACCAGTCGCCCCAGCGCCAATTGTCGCAGCAAGAAACAGGAAGAATAGCAGGATATCCATGGAAAGCACCTTTCAAGTTATCCAATACCACTATTCCATCGGGCGCGCTCTGCCAATCACTGCGTCACACAAACCAATTCCGACTGCGAACCAACAGGTTCGTTGGTTAATCTTCCTGCTGGATCAGTCCGCTGCGATCACGCAAGTGCCCCTTAGTTAGATGAAGGCCGCTCATAGCAGCTATTTGTTAACCACCAGTGCGGCTGCCAGCTGCCGTACCAAAACCGATAAGCATTGCAAATCCAGGCAACCCCACCTCATCGACGGGGTCGAGAAAGCTCACCCTCTAGCGTGTGCCGCTTCGAAGGAGCTGGCGAGCAAGCAACAAATCTCAGTGTTGCCTTGTTCCCTGGGGTTTCCCTTTACGGCCAGATTAAGAACCAGCTGGGCTTCGCCCATTTCAACTATCTTTTCTGATTTCGCTTTCGATCCATTGGTAATGGAGCGCAGCATTTTGGCGAGGCCGATGACGGCAATGTGGACAAAGTTAGCTTTCGCTGCAAATGCACTAATCTCCTCATCAAATCGCCCATATCTCGCCGCATTCAAGAGCTATTGAAATTTATGAACAGTATTACCGCTTCGGTATGATTTGGAAATTTGCAATGACAGTACCCATTTTAAGGAAGACAGCCGTGAGGGTCCTTTTTGTGCTGCAGGAATGTGATAAATGACGACCTTTTCGATAGACGGCGGTGATTCTACGACATTCATCGATACGACGCCGGGCGGTGGCTTGGTGATTGACTTTGTTGGACTCGACAACAGTCTCAGTGTCCAAATCAATGGCGTCGATCTATTTGTCGGTGGCCCGGGAGGCGCACCAAATGAACTCCAGTTCCAGACAGGCAGCACTTCAGGTCAGACAGTTCGATTTGCTGATGGAGATCAATATGGAACCGATACACCTGAAATTTGGCAGCTTGGTAATACTGGTCCTGAACCCGTATTCCGACTAGAGATAAGTCCAGACGGGACGATAGCAATATTTGGCGTAAAGGCGGATGATGGATCACTCGAACCCCTAGAGCTTTTCAACGGGTTAACGGCAAACACAGCGGCGATTGATGCTGCTTGGAACGATAGTGGTACAAATTCAATCGTTTTAGACCAGATTGTAACCGGCCCCACGAACGCAAGCGGCGAATTCACGGATGTCCCATGCTTTTCATCAGGAACATTGATTGAGACGTTGCAAGGCCCTAAACCCGTTGAAGGTTTAAAACTGGGCGATATGGTTCTCACATATGAAGGTGACTATGAGCCAATTCGTTGGATCGGCGCTCGTAGCTTAAGTGCTGCCCAACTTCAAGCCCACCCAAAGCTCAAACCTATACTGATACGTTCGGGGGCATTGGGAGTAGGATACCCCATTCAGGATTTAAGTGTATCGCCACAACACCGTGTTCTCGTGTCTTCAAGGATTGCTATGCGGATGTTTGGGTCCAAAGACGTCTTGATCCCTGCGCACAAATTGCTTCCATTGGCCGGAATTGATGTCTTGAACAACACGACGGAGGGCGTGGAGTATTGGCATTTTTTGTTTGATGATCATCAGGTCGTCTGGTCCAACGGAGCCCCAACAGAAAGCCTGTTTACAGGGCCAGAAGCACTGAACGCTCTGTCTCCTGAAGGGCGTGAAGAAGTACACACCTTGTTTCCTGAGACCCGCAAACCAAATTTCAAGCCGAATTCGGCCCGTCACATACCTGAAAAGGGCATGCGTATGAAAAAGTTAGTTCAGAGACATCAAGCGAATAATGTTCCTTTGTATTGCTAACCGTGTGCGCGCCACCAAGGTCTGCCAAACCGCGGGTTGATTGCTTTTGTTATGGCTGCGTAGAAGAAACCTTTCTTCACTATGAAAAAGCAATGGTCAGTTTGGGCTCTTGGCGGACTTTAGCTGCTTTTGCACAACTTGTGATATACGGTTCTGTCAACGTCGGGTTGTCGCTGTGGGAGGGTATGGCGGATCGGAGGATCTCTCATGCAAACACTAAATTTACCTGCCACTCGTGCGCTTCGGCCCGCTTGGAACAAAGGTCGCATCGTCGGTCAGAAGCTTCCCCTAAAACCTAAACATGTTTGGGCCATCCGTGTCAGGCTGGAACTGGCTGAAAACCGTCGTGATCTTGCCCTGTTCAACTTGGCCATCGATAGCAAACTGCGCGGCTGTGATCTTGTCCGGATGAAAGTCGTGGATGTAATGGCATCGGCGCAGATCCAGGCGCGGGCGTCCGTTCTGCAAAGCAAAACTCAAAAACCGGTTCGGTTTGAGATTTCGGAGGGCACCCGCGCATCGGTCGCCAAGTGGATGGAAGATCCGCTGATGGTCGGATCCGAATTTCTTTGGCCTGGGCGTTTCCAAGAACGGCTTCACATCTCAACACGCCAATATGCCCAGATTGTGCGCGGTTGGGTTTCTTCCATAGGGTTGGAAGTCACCGCTTTCCGCCCTTAGTAACGAATGCTGCGTTTGCATAAAAATTCCGAGACAACTCTTAGTGCAGTTGTCGCTTTCGGCCCAAATGTATGTACCGGCTACTGTTTGCAAATGATTTTTTCACATGTTCTCGGAAGTCGCTCATATGTATCCGGCCTGTTGATCGACACGCGGGTCGTGGCCACATTGGGGTTACGCTCGCACCGTGATCTCATTAGCGGAAAGGCCTATGATGACCATTTGGGCCGTCAGATTCTGGGGGCGTAATATTTCCGTTCCATGCTTTTATCTTTCGCGAACTCCTTAGGGTCGTGGCAGGGTGTTAAACTCCGACAGCAACCTCGTCTCTTGGTGCATCGAATGTGGTGCCGTGGTGCAGGACGCTCCAGGCGGTTCGAGCAAGTTTATTGGCAAGCGCAACAGCGAGTTTGTTGCGATGCATGCGGGGCTCGGCTCTGATCAGCCATTCACCAAAGCTGAAGTCCGGCCAGCGATGCGGGCGCATTAGGATCACTTTGGCGGCCTGCACAAACAGCATCCGTAAATATCGACTGCCAGGTTTTGAGATCCGGCCCAGCACGGTTCGTCCACCCGTACTGTATTGTCGTGGCACCAAACCAACCCAGGCGGCAAAATCACGTCCTCTATCAAACGCATCCCCTGTACCGATGGCCGCAACCATGGCCGTGGAAATCATCGGGCCGATGCCCGGGATCGTCATGACGTTCACACAGTTCTCTTCGGCGCGGCTGATCTGCTCGATCTCGGTGGAAACTGCGTCGATCCGGTCATCCATCCACATCCAGTCACCGTAGAGGCCGATCAGGATCTTGCGCATCCGAGGCGATATCTCATCTTTGCGTTCTTCAAGGATTGTCAGAAACGAATTCTTCAGGGCCCGCAGACCCTTGCGAACCGTGATCCCTTGTTCAATCAGAAACGCCCGGATCTGATTAATCGTCGCCGTGCGCCGCGACACCAAGCGCGATCTAACCCGATGCAGGGCTTGCAGGTCAAGCTGATCTTGGCTCTTCTCTGGAACGCTTTTCAAATTCGGACGAAGCGCCGCTTCTGCGATGGCTTCCGCATCGTTGTAATCGTTTTTCTGACCCTTATTGAACGGCTTAACGTAGATGGCGGGAATGATCCGTGGCTCAAACCCCATCTTGCGCAGCGCCCGACTAACAAAATGAGCGCTAAGACAGGCTTCCATCCCAACGATGCAGGATGGCAGTTCCTCAAATGTCTTTTCCAACGCCATCCGTTTGATCTTTTTGCGCACAACAACATTTCCATCAGGATCAAATCCAACCAAATGGAACACGTCCTTCCCGATATCTATACCAACTGACATCAACGCCTCGATCTTGATTCCCTTCTTCGAATTCATGGCTACTTCTCCTCTGTTAACGGGTGAAACAAGCACAGTTTAACCCGATGGGGGCGTAGCCGGTACATCCCATTACCGGACCTTGATGGCCTGAGCAGCGAACGGCCGGAAAGAGCCCGCTTTGCAGATTGCCGCAATCGCAACGAATGTCGGCTATGCTGGAATTTCTTCAATCGTGAAACCCGGCGCATGGAGATCGGTGGATGAAAGCGTAAAAATCTCGAACCCATCGGCGGTCACCCCAATTGAGTGTTCGAATTGTGCCGATAGAGACTTGTCCCGCGTCACGGCGGTCCAGTCATCCGCAAGCATTTTCACGTCGCCTCGCCCAAGGTTAATCATCGGCTCAACTGTGAAGATCATGCCCTCACGCAACTCCAGACCTGTGCCTTCTTTGCCGAAGTTCAGAATATTTGGGGAGTCGTGAAAGACTTGGCCAATGCCGTGGCCACAGAAATCGCGCACGACTGAGCAACGTTCCGAATGTGCATAGTTCTGTATTGCATGGCCAATATCGCCCAACCGCGCACCAGGACGCACGGCCTTTATCCCCTGCACCATCGCCTCGTGGGCAATCTGGACAAGTCGTTCAGACGCTCGCTTCGGTTTTCCGACAGCATACATTCGGCTGGTGTCACCAAACCAACCATCAAGGATTAGCGTCACGTCGATGTTCACAATATCGCCGTCGCGCATCTTTTTCTTGTTTGGAAAACCGTGACAGACCACGTGATTGACCGACGTGCAGCAGGCATATTCATACCCTTGGTAGCCGAGGGTCGCAGGTGTCGCGCCATGTGTCGCGGCAAAATCGAGAACGAAGGTGTTGATGGCAGACAGAGGCATACCGTCACTGACAAGATCTGCCACGTCATCCAGACATTTAGCAGTCAAAGCTCCAGCACGGCGCATTCCCTCGAAAGCATCCGGCCCGTAAAGCTTTATACTATCGGTTCTGCACGCGTTTTTTGCCGGCGGCGCAACAGGCACGTTGATATAAGTGGCCATCCATTTTTCTTTCCAAGTATTCTGCGTTTTACAACTGGGAGACGTTTGACTGGCCCCTGTCTTAACTGTATACGAATCGTATATGTTTTATATGGCCCAATAGGAGGCGCGTCGATGGGGATCGTAAAAATTGGAGATGAACTGCATGAAGAACTGCGCAAGTGCAGTGGCGTTATGTGCAGGTCGATCAATGCCCAGGCTGAGTTCTGGATGAAAGTAGGAATGCTGGCCGAGGCCAATCCGACTTTATCTTTCACCGAGATAATCGCCCAGCAGCTCAAAGATGCAGATGTGCAACTGCCACAGATTGTGGCAGCTTGATAACCGACGCCACCTCAATCTTGCATGGAACGCGCAAAGCAGCCATTCATGCTATGATGCAGAACGGCAGCAATGTCCGCGCAGCAGACCTCGGCGCAGAGCGCAGCGAATGTCCGCAATCCGCGGCGATCTCAACCGGTCGACGCAACACACTCTGCGAACTTCTCTGCTGGCGTTTGATATTGCAAGGTCTTGCGAGGGCGTTCGTTGAGTTGCCTTGCGATTGCACTGAGCTTTGCTTGGGAATGGACCGATAAGTCGGTACCGCGCGGCAAATACTGCCTCAAAAGCCGGTTGGTGTTTTCGTTTGATCCGCGTTGCCAAGGCGACTGTGGGTCGCAAAAGTAGACATCAACATCCGTGGCCAACGTAAAGCGCGGATGATCTGCCAGCTCTTTTCCGCGATCCCATGTCAGAGATTTGTAAAGCTCACGGGGCAGCTTCTGAGCCGACTTGATCAGCGCCGTGACGACACTCTCGGTGTCTTTGTTGGCGACTTTAACCAGCATCACGTACCGTGAATGCCGCTCAACGAGGGTTGCGATATAGCTGTTCTTGGATCCGCCAATCAAGTCGCCTTCCCAGTGGCCCGGAACGGCCCGATCTTCGACGGACGCAGGCCTTTCGCTGATAGATACAGCATTCTTAATCTGGCCATTCCCGTTGCGCTTCTGGCTGGCGTGTTTGGAGCGCCTGACAGTCCGTCTTGCGCGCAGATGCTCCAGGAGTTCCTTTTTAAGGACGCCTCGCGCCTGTATATAAAGGATTCTGTAGATCGTTTCGTGTGACACCTGTTTGTGTGCCTCTCCTGGGAAAGCGCGTTTGAGCCAGCCCGCAACCTGCTCGGGAGACCACTTGCGCCGCAGCTTTGCTGATACTGCGCAGGCCAACTTCGGGTGACAAGCCAGCTTGCAAATCTTGGGACGCCGCGCGCGATCCCACGCCGCTTGATCAGACGCGATTGCACGATAACCTGCAAGGCCACCATTGCGCCGCACCTCTCGGCTGATCGTCGAGGGCGCACGTCGCAACTGATGCGCAATCGCACGCAAGGACTGCTCGGTGCTCAGCCCGCGGGATATTTCCTCGCGCTCAGAAAGGCTCAATGCAACGTGCCCGCGTCTGCGATCTGGTGGGCGTATCCCACCCGTTGGTGAGATCACGGAAAAGACTGAGGATGATTGGCGATCAAAAACGCGCCCAATCGACCTCATCGACTCGCCTCGCTGCCACCAATCCCAAATCTCAGCACGCGGTTCAGTTGAATAATAAATCCTACGACGATATTTCATGGCAAACACTCCATCTCTTCCTAAAGATTAAAGTGTTGCGTCGACCAGTTGAGGCCACCGCCATTTAAGTCGAAATATACATGGTGCAGAAATTGGGCCAAATACCTTACCCGTCAATGTCGCTATTCGTGGCAAGCTACAGTGATACTTTACAGGCAGGCCCAAATGTAGGCCAGATTGTAGGCCAAATTGTAGGCCAAATTGTAGGCCAAAACGGAGCCGACTTCTTGATTCAAGTCGCGTCAAAACTGATCATTCTGAACCTAGAACTGGTTTATTTGTTTAAAAACAAAACCTTGCAAGGAACGCCTTCGATCCGCGAATTGAAAAACAAGGGGACTTTTGGCGGAGGAGATGCGACCCCCATCGAACCATCTCTGTCCTCATGCGTTTCAATCGTAAAGTTGTCTCTAAATTGAGTTCTAGTAGTCAAAATAGCAGCGCCTAAGAAGCTTGATAGGAGCATTTGATATGAGAGTATTCTTGGCCTTTGGAAGCGAAAAGCTGTGAAGCCGACGTACTGGCAACTATCAAAAGCACGACGACAAGGCTAACTTTCTAAGATCGATTGACTATCATCTGAACTGGCGTTCGGCAACTTTGGTGAAGTGGTATCAAATCGTGACCGTTCCAAACAATCAAAGAGGATGTGTTTTCTGGGATTCAAACAGACGTCATTGCCGCTTGAAATACAAATGCTACATTCTAGGGTGAAACGGCGCGGCGATTTTATGAGCGAGGAAATACAGTTTTGCAATTTCAAAAAAAAGAACAATATCGCCGGCAAGAGATCTGGGAACTTGTCAAAGGAAAAGAAGAAAAAATTAGCCGCAACTTTCAGCAGTCCGGATACGAAAGGATCGATGACAATCTTTTCGCATTCGTGAACATTGGCTACCAGGGCCACGCAGGGCAAGCATTTCCCAATCAATACGACACTGATACCGAAAGGCTACTTTGGTATGGAAAAAAAGAAACACATTCCAAACAGCCATTGATGAAACGGCTCATAGATGGAGCTATTACTTTTTATTGCTTCGCACGGTGGAATGATGATCCGAACTTCACTTTCTTAGGAACCGGAAAACTAGTCAACTATCGCGATAATTTCACCGAGGTATTTAACAAGGACGGAACGCAGACATTCTGCCTCGAACTAGAATTCGATTTGGGTGACAATTCCATTCATCCCGCATGGATAAACAACTTTGACGCCTCATTTGAAGCGGAACCTCCTGACACCAAGGAAGGCAAAGAGAAATACGTTCGCCACAAAACTAGAGAACGCGACCCTGCGGTCGTAAAGGCAAAAAAGGATGAATTTCAGAAAGAACACGGTCGTGTTTTTTGCGAAGCATGCGGCTTTGATTTCAAAAAGACGTATGGAGCACGTGGTGATGCATTTATCGAATGCCACCATAACGTACCTTTGCATTCAATACTGGGCGAAACCCAGACAAAGACTTCAGACCTGACTTTACTTTGTTCCAACTGCCACAGGATGGTTCATAGAAAGAAAGACTGGCTAACCCTCCCGCAATTAAAAAGCCTGATGGAACGCAACTAAAGCTTTAAACGTGTGATCGGGCGCACAGCAGTTGGCTAAGGAAATTCAGAGTACGATATACGTACAGAAAAGCGCCAGTAAACAGGATTTACAAGACTATGCGTTGCCATCAATCTGATCGTCCGATGCCGAATGCTTTCTCCCGATTGCAGTGAGGGCTCTGCGCAGCCCTCGCCCAGCGCGTCCCGCTTCTTTCAATCCCCCTGTAGTCTTTGTTTCGATACGCAGGCGGTTTCTTTGCGTATTGAGTGCGGGTCCGATGAGGCTAACGATACGGGCGCGCAACCGGTCAACGTTCCAATCAGGCTCGGTGAGCACAATGGGTATCGTATTGGCTGTTGCGCTGGGGTCTGCAATGTCCTGCTGTACGGCCAACACGACCTGAGACACGCTTTCCATGGCATCTTCGGTCAGGCAACCTTCGGGAAAGGGCCAAGACTTCTGCAGTTCATCTACACAAGAGACAACAACAACGAACGGTGGCATCCTTCGCCGCGGATCTTTAGAGACGATTTCTCGTAGTGCGGCGATCGCCGACCTATCGATTTCGCGCGAGGGCCTGCTAGCACGGACTACCCAGACGATTAGGTCCGCTTGCGACAGCTCATCAAAAACCATTTTGGTAGGCTTGAGCGACCCATCAAGTCCCGGCGTATCGAGAAGCATTGAGTCCACCCCTTCGAAGTTGATGGGATAAGTCTTTGCCTCAGAAGTAGTTGCTATTACGTCAACTTCGGCGAGATCACTTCCAAGAAGCGCGTTGATCAAGCTCGACTTACCGACGCTGAGCTGTCCGGCAACAGCGATGCGGAGAGGCATGTCGCTTGCAGCAAGTCGCTCCCGATCGAGGTTACTTGAAGCAAGGCTTAGATCAAGCAGTTCAGAATCGGAGAACCTCAATCTCCCCGAGTAGAGCTCGACCGCCGCCGCAGCCACCTCCTCAAGGAGAAGAGCCTGAATAATGGATGCGCCTTCGCTCGTTATAAACGATGAGTGACCTTCCGCGATTACGCCCTCGATCTCGCGCAGGATGGCAGTGGGGAGCGACTTGATCGCTCGGAGCACTCGCCATGCGTTCCGGCCGTGCTTCTTGACCTTCCAGGCAATGTCGCGACGTTCCCACAGCCACAGGAGAGTGCCAACCGAGATGCTGTCTGAGAACGGAACTTTGTCCCGAATTTCAGATCGTAGGCGGATTGTGACACGATCAAAGAGAAGCAAGGCTTCGGGCAGCGTAAAATTGAGAACCCCTTGGTCGCCCTTGCCAGAGGCCGACGCGACCATGTGAATCACTTCCTGGGCAATCGGCTGAAGGTCTTCCCACGGCAAGGGGCCCCTTGTTTTCTCTTCGATAAATGTCTGCGCGGCCTTGAATGCCTCAATTTCGCGGGCACTCCAAGATGAATCGATCCGGGCGTGCATCTGATTGGGACGGGGTGTGTTTTCAGTGTCTTTGGTGCGCAACCATAATCTTGGAGAACGGATGAGTGCGACCACCCCGCCAAGCGAGATCGAAGCAACGATGAATTCGACGACCCAGCCATGTTCAATCATCCATGCGAAGCCAGCGACCATAACTACCACCAACGGCACCGCTAGAGCTGCGAATGCCAGAAGTCTATCCCAGCGCAGCAAGGCAGGACGAATGCGCTCAATCAGCTTCATCTGAGGACCTATTGAATGCGCGTTGGTAGACTTTGCGTAGTTCGTCTTCGTTAGGCGAGCTGCCGTTAGCTTTTCGAAACAAGAAGTAGGCAGCGGCGCGACCTAGAGCGTAAGTGGAAGCGAAGCTGATCGCACTGGCAGTCGCCGCACCAACGGTCTGACCGAAGACTGGAACAAGCTTCGCGAACTCGCGAAGGGCAAAGCTCGTCGCGTATCTAGCTCCGATGCTGAGCCCCATGGTGCTTAGGAACGCCGCACCAACCTTACGGTCCCACTTCACTCCGTAGCGGCGCCCGAGCTCATGCAACATCTTTAACTGTGTTGCCGGCACCGCGGCAATACCTACGATCGGAGCAAAATCGCTCGTAGCGGCAACGCCCGCATAGGACAGAACAAAGCGTTTATGGTTCTGAAACTCGATCTGTTCAGCATCTCTGGAGTGGTTCTTCTCGAGCAGAAGCCCGGCAGCAGGCAAAATACCCAACAAGTGCTGATTGAGTGCATCGAGCCCCTCTACATCCTTAGGTAAACTCGGTGCTAGTGACAAAGTGACTACGGGAAGGTCGTACTTTGCGGCCTGACTCATCTGAGCGGTAATTATGCGCTCAGCTCGCCCCCGAGCATCCAAGTCGATGATAAGGTCCTTGCCGGTCAGTACGAGAATGGCGCGCATCCTCTTTTCCTGGCGCACGATATCAGAAAGGGCATCTGAGACCGTGCCTTGCACAGGGTCATTTAGTTGGCACACAACGATCAGGGCATGACTTCTATCGCGGCAAACTTCCAGATCTTGGGCTGGGTCGTAGCCAGCCTCGCCCAAGCCGCGTGTATCTAGAAAACGCACGAGAGGCTGCTCAGGGGGGTAGTCGTAGCTATGCGCAGAGCGTGTGCAGGGTTGGAATCCATTGCCGACCTGTACATCGGATTGCTCGGTCAGAGCGCGAACGAGGGATGACTTTCCCGCCCCGGTTTTGCCGAGAAGCCAGACGACAGGAAGGGCTATTTCGCCCGTCTCGTCGGATGGTTGGCTCCTGGAGCGCCAAAATAATTTGTTCAACATCTTATGTCCGATCGGCGGTTTAGCTGAAGCCTCATTTAGAATCAGTATCTTGCTCCGGGTGAGATGGTAGTAAAACGAGACTCAAGGTCGCCTTAGGACGTCTAAAATCAAGCGGCATATCGTCGATATTGGTAACGAAGGATTGCCAAGCGTTATCAATTGCATTCTGTTCAAAACCTGTAGCGGGATGCCCTTTCTCAGTCTCCGGTTTAAGTTTGTTCAGTTCTATCAATAACTGCCAGTCTCGCAGTATCACTGGTTCCAATTCGTCGCATTTCAGGCCCAAGACGATACTGTGTGTGGTTGCACCTGTTCCAGTCACTTCATCTTCGATCCGGACTAAGATAAGCGGTGCAGACAAGCCTCGGGTTCGCGCAACATGTGAGTCAAATATCGCGGTCTCCTTTAAAGTCCGATCGAACAGCGCATGCCCAACTCCCATAACTGTTGAAACATGCTCACCAGCTCCACGATTACGATCTAAATGCAGTCCTTCATATCGAGCACGGAGATCTGGATCCCTGCGCCAATCTTCTGGTGTTTTCACCACAAGGCCATTCTCATCGCGAGTTATACGACGACCATAAACATGCATAGCGTTCCGGAAAAAATTCTCAAGGTCCGGAAGATCGACTTTTGGAAGTTCGCTACCGACGGCCTGGAAGTCGTAGCGAGAAACGTTGCCCAACAAATCCCGGACGGTGGCAACAGCATCGCGGCCACCAAAACTTGAAGTCTTGGCATCGAACCAGTCCTTCAGTTCCTCGTTGCTTCGTTGAGGGCTTTCGCTGAAAACTTCATCGAAGAATCCTGGCGGGGTCATCCCTATTACAATTTGCGAAATATCTTCATCATCCTCCATGACGGACGATATTGCAGCCTGTATTTTTGATAATTTCTCCTGGAGTAGGCCCCAAATACGGGCCTCAACAGTCTCTGGGTTTTTCATCAGGAATACACTTACCGGTCGTTTCTGGCCATATCGATTGAGCCTTCCAACCCTTTGATGGAGACGCATTGGATTCCATGGTAAATCTACATGGATTAGGACAGCACAACGCTCTTGAAGGTCGATACCTTCACCGCCTGCCTCCGTTGAAATCAGAAATCGGGTCTTTCCAGAATTAAAATCATCGGCTGCCGCGTCACGTTCTAAGTTGAGAATGCGCGAACCGTTGCCCTCGTGATCTTGGATAGTTAGTCGGTCCTCACCATTAATAAAGCCTACGCACTCGATCCCAAACATAGTTTCTAAAGCATTATAGAGAAGGGCTTGCGTAGCCTTGTATTCAGTGAAGAACAGCACCGGTTCTCCTACAGGGAAATCCTCCCTAAGCATGTCCGTAAGTCGTTCAACTTTCGTTTCTGTATCTACATTTCTGGCAAGCGTTATCAAATCGTCCAAACGCGCGATTTCGTCCTTGAGGAGCAGCGCAGTCATCTTTTCGGGGCGGGACTCCTCCTGCTCCGCAATTTCGTCTAATGTTAAGTCTTCGTTGTCGGGATACTGCCCTAGTGTCTCTTGAATAAGCCCCGCCAGCGTGGCGCGTCTTTTTTCAAGCGCAGAGCGTATGGCTGCGATTGAACTTGCGGCGAGTTTTTGAAGGGCAATGAGCAACAACATTCTAGCGGTTTGTTCGCGGCCAGAAAGGCTGAGAGCGTATGCTCGCCCATCCATGATGAATTCGCTCATTGTATCATAAAACGTTTGCTCTCCTTCACTGTAGCGAAAGTCGACCGATTTCGTGGCTACCGGATAGAACAGCTTTTCACCCCGCAAATCGGTTGCAAGCTCTTTGTTGTTTCGGATCATGGCTTCTCGGAGCTTAGGCAGTTGTATTTCGACCGATTTTTTTGGATCGAAAAGATCCGGTCTTACCAGCTGCATCAAAGCAAAGAAGCCATAGTCCTTTCCCCGATGCGGAGTGCCCGTAAATAGAATTAGAGATTGTATTCGGTTGGCACTTTCAAGCTTTTCGAGTAGCTGATACGTGATTGTACTGGCGCGTTGTTTAGCCTGAAAGTGGTGTGCTTCGTCAACAATCACAAGATCCCAAGGCTCAGCACTTAATAAGCGATCGAGCGCTTTCTCATTTCTCAATGTGTGGAACGAAGCCACGACCTGGCTAGCTGTATCCCAAAACGATAGTTTTCCTCGATCAAGGTCGGCAGAAAATTCTTGCAACCTAATGTCAAACATTGACTTTAGACGACTTCGCCATTGTGGTGCTAGCCGTGCGGGTGTGAGTACAAGGAGACGTCGCACACGACCTGAGGCGAGGAGAGGTGTCAAAATCAAGCCTGCTTCAATCGTTTTACCCAGCCCAACATCATCAGCGACTAGCCATCGACTAGGCCATTGTTTGGTAACTTGACGGCAAACCCACAACTGATGCGGTAAAAGCTGTACACGGGATCTCGAGAATACGCCCCATTGATCATTGATTGATCGGATAGCAAGCGCCTGCGCGCGGACTAAAGATGCAAGCGAGTCATCTAAAACGCCTTCTGAGAGAGCGGCATCAACTGAACGCAGAACCTCAAGCTCGCTAGCTTCGACAATCTCCGCCCGACCTTCGAACAACACCACTACAGTGGCACCAAGATCCTTTACGACACGACCTACACCGTGACGTAGGTGGCGAACAGGTTGGTCTGGAACAAGTATTGTCATGAGTACGTTTCCTTATCTTCATCAGCAAGGATTTTTGTGCTAGCTAGCTCAGCGCCATCGAACAAACCCTGAAGAAGTGATTCATTTTTACTCGCAATCTGAAGCGGGAGGTCAAGATCACCTAAAAAGGATACTTTGTCTCCAATATGACCTTCGATGAATTCGTGGATATCGCGACTGAAGTCCATATTTGCTTTCTCTCCGAGATTTAAATCCAAGCGCTCGAGAATGCGTTCACGAACACTTCGGGTTGAAGCCCAAGCGTATGGGTGAACCATCCGAGCATCCCCATCTTGCCAGACACCATGCCTTACACCTTCGCGGATGAGCCAATTTGCACCAATGCCCAGACTCTGAGACAGAGGCGCGCCTTCAAGACCAAGCCGCTGCCAAAGCGGCGAAGAACTCAACCTAAATGCGTCGGAAAGAGACAAATGGCCATTATCCTCGACCTTCGCTGGGAGCGCTTGAAGGGCCTCTACATACTCCGGCAACCACCTCGCGAGTAGGTAGAGATCCACCAAAGCACGTCGCCACTGTGGGAAATCGATCCGCCCAACATCTGGCTTTGCAAAATCCTCTAGGCGCGCAATCCATGCGCTGGGATCATCGGGCAATCTTGCCGTTGCGATTTCGCGCCACCATCCCGCCTGTCGCGCTTTCGCAATGAAATTGCCGTGCGCACTTTCGTTGTTCCATCCGATGGTCCGAAATACAGCTAGAGCAAAGAATGTAAACCAGCCTTCACGGTCCTCATTTCCCGTTTTGTCAATCAGGGAGCTCGGGGAAAATCCGTCTGGATAGGTTTTGGTGTCCGCCTTTGCCCTTTGTTCATTGGCGTTGACCGACCACCATTCATGCAACGCTTTAAGAAACACCACGGAATCCACTCGCGGTGTAGCTTCAGGGAAATCCCTCGCACTGGGATCGACGCCGAAATCTTGACCCCATCGTCGTCTCTGCTCCACAGGATAAAGCAACCCAAGAAGTTGCGGCAAATCTGTGTCAGCGATGTCGTCAACCTGTGGGCTCGTACGGAAATCATCAGATATCTCGGGCAGCCAGGAAGGGCGATTTTGAGCTAATTTTCCGCCAAGTTCACTACCTTGCCGCCCTTCAAGAATATACTGCAAAATCGCGCGCTGTAGCGCAACGTCAGTCATCTCTTGCGCCCATCTGACAAAGGTGGTTGGGGTTCGTTGGAAACCACTTTGCCTCATCGCGAGCCTATACAAAACCAACGCTGCCCCACTATAATCTGAATGGGCCACCGCCTCATCCGGCGCAAAAGACACAATCCGGTATTCCTCTTCGTCAGCATCCGCTGCCTCGCGCGGGGGCAGTCTCGCCTCACGCCAAGTGTCGTCGAGCATGCGATACTGTGCGGATGAAATTACCTGAAGCAGTTTTTGTTCTTCACTCTTGTTGAGTCGCTCCAGCCGTTCGTCTGTAAGCACGCTGCCCAACCTTTTCGCGAGAGCTGGCTCTACCCGTTTCTCTGCGCCGATCTCTATTTTTATCGCCTCCGATAAAGAGATTGGAAACGGTCTAGAAAACCCGAGGCGTTCGAGGCGCAGGGCAGTTTCTTCTTTCACGCAAGTCGTTCCTAACGCCTCGAGGACTTTCCATTCGCGTAGATCGGCCTGAAGTGCAGGCTCGGACATCACCCCTTCCAGATAGTATTGGACATTTTCAGCGCGAATAAGCGCTGCAAAGGGATATGAAAGACCGGTTGGCAAAACGACGCGCTCCGAGATCAATCGACCGTAACCTCGGCCTGCCGAGTGAAGATGACAAGCAAGCGGATCGTCAAGGTCAAGCGCAAAAAGATCGGAGAGCTTCGACCAAAACGTTGCTGGGCCAGTCTCTGGCGATTCATCAACGAGACCCGATTGCACCGCGAAATCCGCCCAATTGTCGTGGACCAAGTCTGCTAGGGCGATCAACCTCTCCCCAAGCGCCACCCCGAGGCCCGCGAAAGTGTCCTGTGGCTCACTTTCGCCGCGTTTCAGTGAACCGCGTCCAGGATCGACCCGAAAACTTCGCCCGTTCATTAACCAGCCTGATTTTAGCGTTTCGGCAAGTGGTGCAAGAAGCCAAAGTCGGGGTAAGCCTTCCTCCGCGGGTACTGGACCATCGCTAGAAAGAACAAGGAAGAGAGTGGTCTCCTCTCCAAGCTCGAGGGAGAGCGCTCGGCCCGGCGAGGCCCCCGAGAGCGTCACAAGTCCAATACCTTTAGCTAATTCACGATGATTTGCTTCCCAAGTCCCTCGCTCAGAACCTGAGAGCTCTATTCTACGTATGGTATGGCTCATTGCCGGCAACCAGCGCGCCGCAGTCCGAAAGGATTGCACCGCATTATCTGCTTGATCGCTGCTGTTCTGATCCAGAACTAGTTCGATGACCGTCGCGCGACGCCCATTGACAGAGTTATCTAGGGAAATCTGCTGACCTCTCTCCCACACCTCTGGCAACATCCCCCCATTCACTCGGCAAGCGACAAAACCACTCGCAATGCCAACGTCGGCAGCAATCAGATGCACACTTTTAAAACCCAACCCGAAACGCCCTGTCACGCCTTCGCGTTTTTCAGATAGGTTCATTAGCAGCATGTTGAACAGATCGCGCAGCCAACCTTCTCGGTCGCCTTGCCGCGGGTCCGGCCCCGGATGGTTAATCAACCGCCCCCAATGCAAGGCCCGCACTTGCTCCTTCGTTACTTCAAGCCGAAAGCACGCTTTGCCTGGCGGCGGGTGTTGCAAAGAGGCGTCATCCGCATTCTGGAATAATTCAAACAGCACACGGTCAGGGGAATAACCATAGTCCTCAATACGATTGCGGATGGCTAACAAGATTTCCCTTCGGGCTTCGGGTGTTTCCATTTCCTCCCAAAGAGTACGCTTGAGGTCGGGAAGGCGCAATATACGCTGTTTACCCGGAGGCATCCGATCTTCCTCACGTTCATAATCATTGAATGCCAACCGCAATTTTGTATTGGGCGGAGGCTTCAACTCCGCAATGATCTGAGGCAACCTGTCTTCTAGCCTCGCCTGAGCATCCGCGACGGTGGATTGGTCGACATTTGAGCAATCATTGATCAACGATTCGAGCGATTCAAGGTTTTCTGCTTTATGCCCAAAGCATTCCTTGGCCAGTGTCAGAATGAGACGGCTAATATCGCTGGCCTTAACTTCGCTAAGAGTATCAGAGACAGTAACTTGCCGTAGCCAGTGGTCACCTTCATCCAGTTTGATCGGATTTCGGCGTCGATGACCGTCTCCTATAACCAAAAGCGGCTCAAATGCTCCGGTCGCAAGATGTGCCCGAGTGGAGGCGAGAGTCGTTACTTCTATAGTTTTTGGCGTCTCTATTCGGTAAGATACGAACGTTTTTTGTCGTATATTTCTAAGGCTTTGGCCGGGTCCAATCATTGTGGTCGCCTCATCCACCTCTCCGCGGATACGCCCCCAAATCCGATCGATAACAGATTCGGAAAGTCCAATGTCAGCCAGCAAGATCGAGCGGAATGGATTTGTCTGGCGAACAATTCCAACAAGCAACGCAAGTAAATCAGGTGGCACATTCGCCTGAGCGAGTTTAATGATCTTTTCAAGAGATTGGGCGCATTCTTTCTCCTGTATTGCAATCGAGCCATTTTGTAGCTTCGGTTCGGATCCAGAGCGCGTGATTGTTGTTACTGCGGTCGAACAGTCAATTAGCGACCCCGGCCACAGCTTTTCCAGATCTTTAGCCAACCGATAACCCGCAGAGATTCCTTGAATATGCGCAGCCACAGCATCAGCCGTTTTCCAGTCCCCAGCCTCCACCGGAACTCGGATCCCCTTCATCACATTTCGCAGCTCGTCGGCTGGCCATGTGCAGACGGTTTGGAAAGCCGCCAAATAGATCCTACGAGCGTCCTTACTTCCATTTTCGTCGAGTTCAGCCAAGGCGTTCATATGAGCGACCGCGTCCGGCACATGATTTTTCGAAACGATTCCGAATGGGGGCAGTAGTTTTTCTAGATCCGGATCTGATAGCCGCAGAAGGGTTGCGAGCAACGGCCATCCTGGCAGGCGCAGATCGGCACCTTCCTTTGCAAGCCCCACTAGCGAACCAAAGATTTCGCCTTCGGTCGCGCAAAGCCTGGCGCGCGGTGCAACCTCCTCCACCATGAGAAGCAGCGCATCAATAGAGCCGTCCTTGTCTGGAATAACGCCGGTCGAACGCAACGCTTTGAAGCCCGGATCATCGCGTAGATCATGCGCAAGTTCGGACAAAGGCAGAAAGGGTAGATCAGATATCGCATCGAACAATTGGCGCGCTTCTATCAGCACCTCTTCAGGCAAGTCTAGCAAGTCAGAAGGCGCCCAGGCTCTTCCTTGCCGATCAACCAACCATTTGACCTGGCTCAACCCCACGGGCGGTGCCGATTTTAGTTGATCGAGCGTCGCGAGAACCTCTCGCCAGAAAATATGCGGCTCGGTTTTTGCTAGCGCCACCAGGAGTTGAGTCTCGGGTGACCAAGTCGCCACCAAACGTTTGAGTCGCTCCGCAACCTTGCGTCCAGAAAGCGGCTTCAAAATCGGTACTGTTTGTACGAGTCCATAGGGCACTGGCCAATCCGCCGATGGCTGCCAAATCTCACTGCTCAACCACCTTCGGCCATCTGTCGCTGGAAAGATTGGAAGTCGGCGCAGATCTTCATCAGGAATGTCGGTTTCAAGCAATGAGACGATGGTACTATCGTCCAATGCGATCTCGGGAATCTCCTCGACATTTTCGTTAAGTAGCTGCCCCAACGCGGGCCCGTCCATCAATTTAATACCAAGATAGCGCTGCTGCGGGATCGTCAGAGTTTCCGCAATAACGTTAGGGACCAGAAAATTCCTATCCGATCCCTCGATAAGTCGAAGTGCTAAATCGTCGAGGCAGCCCTGATCATGTGGTAAAGCAAAAAGTTGGACCGTATCCCCGCTCGCGCGAGTGTTCCCAGCGGCAAGTGAACGAAGTGCCCGGCGGGCACCAGGCACTTCATTGTAGACTTGGACTATGGCCCGAGCGCGTGCATCTGCAGGACCGAAGTTCTTAGCAGACATAACAAGCTGCACAAAGTTCTCGCGCTTAGGATCGCCAAATTTAAATGGTTCACCTATCTCCTCAAGCAACCGTGCAGCTTCGCCGCGCAATACAAGAACTCCAGAGCCTAAAACAGCTTGGTCCATAGCTTTAAGCGCCCGCTGAACATCAGGGCTATCCTTGAACAGACGCCTTTCTTGGGAGGCCTCTATCAGTTCCGCAAGACTAACCAACTGTGGCTTACCACTACCGTTACCCGCCCGAAGAATTGAGAGAGATGCAATCTGTGGATCTTTTGCTGCTTCGAGCAACTGAAGGCCGAGCAACTTCACAAGTGTTAAAGCGGCGGTGCCAGCAGCCTCAGCATTACGATGATCACTAAGCAGTGGCTGAAGAGCGGCAATTAGAGGTCCTGCCTCTCCAGTTGAAAGCGCATGCTGGGCTGTGCCTTCTGACAACCACTCCGATCTCAGGCAAAGGGGAGCGCTGTAAACCTCGGCTAAGGCGCGCATTACATCGCGGGGCGCACCAGCGGATTTTGGCAGAGCCACGGCCGTCTTTTCAGGTAGATGTGCCAGAACGTCACGAATCTGTTGTACTGACCCAAGCGCTTCTGTCCCGATTAGGCTCCGCCGCAGTGCTGTTAAAAGAGGCTCCGCTGCCGCCTCGCGCCGTTCCTTGTCCTCACCGACAGCAACCTTGAGAAACGAAGCAAGCACGTCAACACGTCCACCTTGCTGGAAGACATCGGCAGAAAGCCCTGTCAACAGATCGGTTAGTTCGTCAGATTGCCACTCGGCTTTATCCCGGATTAATGCCGCTTCGGCACCTGCAAAGAGTGTTAGTCCACACTTCTCGGCCCAACCACAGAGATCCGGAAAAATTTCAGCTGCTTTGATTCGACCATGCTCATCTGGGTGAGGAAGCGGGCGCAGAGATGCATCGCTTTGCTTCAGGACCCAGCGCGCTATCGCGCCACTGTTGGAAGGTTCAACCGCCCGGATCAGACAATCGCGGCGTGCGATCGCGCCAGCGTGGACTCGACCGAACCGGTTGTTCCGGAGAGAAGCCAGTATCTCGGCCAGCTGGTTTGAACTCATCATCTGTGCTTGGAAGGCATCGTTAAGTGCACTCGGGAGAAGTGGCAGCACTACCTCGTTCCGAAGCGTCTTATTCCAATTCCGGTAGATTGAGCTCCCATCCACCTCATCGTTATCGTTATCAAAGCCTTCTATATAACGCCGCCCAGAATCGACAAAAAAGTAGCCATGAAGCAAAATCAGCAAACTAGGCACACTTGGCTCGAGGCGTGTAGCTCTAGTAACCGGTAAGAAAACGCCCCAATTGATATCGATAGCGTCCTGCGCGTCAACAACTCGGTCCGTTATGATGACTGCGCCGTGAGCAACCGCCTTTTCGGGACGAACCTCCTCGCCTTTTTCGGTGAAAACGGGCACCTGCGGCCAGGTATCGGATTTCTGTAGCTTTTCAAGTCGCGGACTGGCTCCACATGCCTCTCGACCAATATAGGTTGATAAGTTACCGTCTAAAGACTCAATCGTGCCCTGGAATGACTGGTTTTCATAGAGTGCGTTTTTCCCTGGACCTTGCATCCGGCGACTATCAGGGCCACGAGAAAGGACGATCCGGTCCTCCCCATGCACCTGTACAGATATGCGGTCCAGATGACGCAAGCTAGACAATATCAGCTGCAGTTCGTCTGTATGATCAATAAATTCATTCACGAGTTCTTCAAGACTAGGCTGGTAGTTAGTAAATGAAAGTTTTGGTGCCGGCATGATTTCATCACGCCGGAGCGGCAACCAAAGCAAAAAACCCTTCGAAACGCCGGACGCTTCAGCCGACAGCCGCGCCAAATCTTCCTGCCCAATGACATCCCAAGATTCGGCTTGAGTATTGTCTATCACGCCAAGACAGGGATTGATTACTTCTGAAAACTCTTCTGAATGGCCAAAAGCGTGGGCTACAAAGGCATCGCAGAGATGAAAAACTGCCTTTTGCCCAAATCCAAAGCGACCGATGGCCTCGGTTTCGTCGCCCTTAGCACTGTCGGCAAAGGAAAGAACTCCCCGTTTATCCTTTGCCTCAAACCGGCCATCGTTTACGATTAGAAGCCCGGGAACACGTAGTAGTGGGTTCGTCGCGTCCTTCCAGCCATCATGAGCAACAAAGCGGATGCGACTCGCACGCGCATCCTCAGCATTTTGAATCAACTCTTTCAGAACGGGGAAGCCCGTTGCGTAACGATCCTTCAGATTAGCTTGAATTTGGCGAAAAATTGATCGAGGGGGTGTTGTAAGGTTTGTCATAGTTTACTCAAATTATTAAAATCTGGAAGCGCACACAGAGTGTCGACCAACATCATTTGTTCAACCGTATTGCATTTAGCTTCTCGCAGCTGTGGTGCGCCGAATACAAGCGAAAGACCCTTTGCTCGGGAAACCGCAACATTTATTCGATTGAGTGAAAACAGAAACTCCATACCGCGAGGTGTTTCATCAGCGGAAGAAGCGGTCATTGATACAAGACAAACGGGCGCTTCCTGTCCCTGAAATTTATCCACTGTCCCAACGCGAATACCGCGTACTGGATGATCAAGTTCTGATAACTCTTGTAAAGTATTCACATCCGCAGCTTCCAGTTTCTTAACTTGAGCTCGACTGACGTTCGCGACATTAAATAAGCTGTCTTCTTTGATCCAAACAGACTTGCAGTGATCCTCCCATCGGCACAATCCACAATCACTACACGGCATAGGGCGCGTTGGCGTTTGAGTGGCCACAAACTCTTCAAGCCTATGACGCGCAGCTCGTGCATAAGCTGAAAAATCTTTCATACGAAAGGTCGCCCGATCCCCTGTGCCCAGTTCCACGGAAGCAAACTCAGGTTCAACACCTTGAATTTCTGACAAAAGATCGGAATAGAGACTAAGTTGGAGCAAATGTTTTGGGTGCGGTGTGCGTTTAAGTTTAGTGTCGGTTACTTCAAAGCTAAAATCACCAAGTGACGACGGTCGATCTACTCGTTCTAGGAAATCCGACCAACCGCCCCAATTCCCAGAATAAAAAGCACCCTGAAAGACAACGTCGGGTCCCGTGCTCAAGATATGACGAGTTTCTAACGCGTTAGCAGTAAGATTGCCGCTAGCGATCTCAACGACGTTGGCACCAGATGATTTAAGCTTTTTAAGATAGCCCTCTTCATGAGCGTTCCCCTGTTTTTGCAGCAACGCGGCGTCTTCGCTGTCGGCTCGGGGCGACGGACCCCTGCCGTTCATTCTTTCAATATCAAGTGTGGTTGCATGGGCACATCCCATGAAACGCATGAGATCAGAGGCGGAAAGTAAAATCTGTCCTTCTAATTTTCTCATTGCTAATCCTGCTCTGAATGCGAACGTTTTTGTACAAATAAATTCAACGGCTAACAGAAAATATACAACCCGCAAAAAGAGGCGATTTTGTGCAAGAACTAAGAATTCACCACTAAATCAAGCGCCGAGAATTTAAGTCGCCAGCACGCTAGCTTTTTTCAGAAATACAATTATCCCAGTGTCGCCATAATTCGTCCAGATTTACGAGTAGTATCCCTTCCAAGTAACTAGTGAGGAAATTATGTCTGAAACAATAACCCACGCCGAATTAAAAGAGAAACAGCGGAAAATTAGGGACTGTTTTCCCGAGACAATGGGCTTACGCGTGCATCGTGCAATTAGCTGGATTGGGCGATCAGAAATCGCCACCGTTGACCACGACTCTCGTTTTATTTTTCTCTGGATTTCATTTAATGCCGCATATGCGGGCGAGAGCGAATTTCAGAGCATTAACATAGGGGAGCGTGCGTCCTTCACGGATTTCTTTGGAAAGATTGTGTCTTTGGACACGGAGCAACGGATCGATAAAGCTATTTGGCAAAGCTTCTCTGGTCCGATCCGATTGCTTATGCAAAACCGTTATGTTTTCAGCCCGTTCTGGCAACACCATAATGGCATCGACGGATTTGATGATTGGGAGCACCGTTTTACCACCTCGGCCAAGAATTTTGCCCAAGCACTTCAGGCACAGGATACGGTTCGAACTCTGAGTTTCGTATTTGATCGGTTATATGTACTGCGCAATCAATTGGTACATGGAGGCGCCACCTGGAACAGTAGCGTCAACCGAGATCAGGTGCGCGACGGCGCAGCGATCCTAGCTTTTCTAATGCCGGTGTTTGTGGAGATCATGATGGACCATCCGAACGAAGATTGGGGGCAACCCTTTTACCCCGTTGTCACTTGAAGGCGGAAAATTCCAGCCGCCGCAAAACGAGTCAAGTTAAATGGATTGCATGACATAGCACTTATTGGAAAAATCTTTCCTCAATAGCAGCAATTTTGAGCATTTCCTCATTTGGCGTTCCGGTTGATAGTCGCGTCCTTGAAGACGGCGTCAGCCCAAGTTCGGCCATATATTTAAGCATCAGTTCGGATTGTTTGTTGGAAATTGTTAGCCAGGGGGATGTTTGAATATAGCCAGAAGGCATTTTCAAAAGGGTTGGAGAATCCTGCAGTTTTCGTTCTGCTTCCACCCAACGTCCATATGACTGACAATACGCTGCAAAGACTGTGCGATCCGCAATTGTTAGCAATCCAATATCATTAAGAACACGAGCGAGACGCTTCCATTCTGCTTTAGCTGTTGGAGAAAGATGGGAAGGGCATGTCGGCATTGTTGCAGGTGGCTTAGGCTCACTTTTGTTGATCGACCTCTTTCCTGGGTTACCTTGTATGAGCTTAAGTGCAGTGGGCTTGGGTTTGCGTCCTCTCATTGCGACGGGCTTCCTTCATGACTAAAATTAATGGTGCGATAAGCTGGATACAGTCGGTCGACCGTTTTGCCGGTGCCGAAGTCAGAAACTGTATCGTAACTTGCTGAATTCAAACGCCTCCTCATTCAAGCAGCAGAGGATACCCCCTATCCAATTTCGCGGTACACAAAAGTTTTATTCCCCGCCGGTCATGTATTTGACGATTTCCAAAGATTTACCCCCCGGGGGGGTGCATTCACTCACGTGTCCTGTCACTGACTATTTCTTCGAAGCTGCGGCCATCATTATGTAAAATGGCTTCCTCATGTGTAAAATTCTGCCAACGCTGTATAATGACATCGCAGTAATGTCAATCGCAGAGTAAAAAGGGACCAGATCGCGGCGTAAAATTGGTCCACTGAGTTCTCGGATGTTCTGCGCTTTGGTGCGCGTGCCCCCAAATAGCTAACGCGTGCCAAAGCGCATGTTGGCCCATGGGCCAACATTGTTCTGATCTTGATGTGTTTTGACTACTGGCGGTTCTTACGACTGTGTTTGAGCCTATAGCTTTCGCCGTTCATCTCAAGGATGTGGACGTGATGTGTCAAACGATCCAGCAAGGCTCCCGTGAGCCGCTCTGAGCCAAAGACTTCGGTCCATTCATCAAAGGGCAGGTTTGAGGTTATGATGATGGAACCACGTTCGTAGCACTGCGAGATCACCTCAAAGAGCAATTCTGCGCCGGATTTACTCAGAGGAACGAAGCCTAATTCATCAATGATCAACAGATTCTGGCTCGTCAGTTGCTTTTGCATGCGCTGCAATCGGAGCTCATCTTGGGCTTCTATCAGATCATGAACCAAGGCTGCCGCCGTCGTGAACCGTACTTTCAACCCTCTTTGGCACGCGGCTAATCCAAGTCCTAAAGCTATGTGGGTCTTGCCCGTTCCCGATGGGCCGAGGGCAATAATGTTTTCTCTGCGATCCACGTAGTCACATCGAGCCAAGTCCATCGTCAGTGGCTTGTTCAAGCTGGGCATGATCTTGAAGTCAAAACTATCCAGGCTTTTGGTGCTGGGGAACTTCGCCGCTTTGATCCGCCTTTCGATCATCCGCCGTTCGCGGTCAATTAACTCCATCTCGCACAGACGCGCCAGATATTGGATGTGGTCCTTATTCTCAGCAGCACAGATTTGGGCTTGTTTTGCGTACTCTCCTTGGAACGTTGGCAAGCGCAACTTCTTGAGGTGGTGGTGCAGAAGGATTTGGGGAGCATCTGTCATGCCGTGGCTCCCAGCAGGCTCATGTAACTGGATGGGCGTGTCGTGCCGACATTGGCCTTAGGCAAATACGGGTAGAAGTCCAAATCCAATCGCGGTGGCCGCTTCTCAATACGGCATAGCACAAGGTGTTTTACGGCATCATAGCCAATAGCGCCCAGATCAATGGCATGCTGGATTGCGCCTTGCACAACGTCCATCTCGAATGTTTCCAAAAGGCGCAGAACTTGAACGTATTCTCGCTTGCCCGGTTTGCCCATTCTGGCTTCGAGCAGTCGGTGCAGGGTGGCGAAGGCATCCGGTAGATTCCAGCCCTGCAAAGGGGCTGCCTGATCCAAAGCCCCCACCTTCTGCTCAATCAAGGGCAGGAAGTGGAGCGGGTCAAAGATCATATCCGCGGATAGGTAGGATCGTTTGTGCCGTGCAACGATCTCGTTACCGCAGCCGATGATAACCTCATGTACAAACCCACGCACATGAACATCGTGGTGTGCATAAGCCACCGGCACCGAGTAGTCATTGCTGCGATAGCGCACCATCGAGATCGAAGTGGCCCGTGTGTTGACATGGTCGCAGGCTTCATATTCCGCCACGGGCAACCCCATCAGCGCATCAAAATCGGATACCAAACGTTGACCTATGGTTTGGGTGTGGCCGCGCAAAGTATCGTCCTGACGTGCTAAACACTTCGCTTCCAGATGGGCGTTCAAATCATCAAAGCTGTCACAACGCGGCGCAGGGACCATGAAGTTGCGACGCGTATATCCAACCATGCCCTCAACGTTGCCTTTATCGTTTCCTCGCGCTGGTCGCCCGAACTTGTCATCGAACAGGTAATGGGATTGCAGCTCAGTGAACCGACGTGTGCGAATACGCGTTCTGTCCCCGAGTATCCGCGCAACGGCGATCTTGGTGTTGTCGTAGAGAATGGACTGCGGAATACCATCAAAGAACGCAAAGGCGGACACATGGCCATCGCAGAATGCTTCCGTCGTCTCGGCAGGGTATCCCTTAACGAACACCGCATCAGAATGCGGTAAGCTCATTACAAAAAAATGGATCTTGCATTCCACGCCACCAATCACGCCAAGTGTCTCACCAAAATCAACCTGCGCGTGGCCTGGCCGATGCGACAACGGTACAAACACCTCTTTAGTGCGTCGCTTTTGTTCGCGAACGTAATAGGTCACTGTCGTCAAGCTTCCCGCGTACCCGTGTTCATCCCTCAAACGCTCAAAAATACGCTTGGCGGTGTGGCGCTGCTTTTTGATCAGGGCCTTATCTGTACGCAGTATATTATCGATGACACCAACATAATCATCAAGCGTTGGGCGACGCGGGGCTTCTGAACGCCGATAACCAGGAGGGAGCTCATGCCGCAACATCTTGGCTATCGTTTTGCGATCCTTGTTGAAATAACGCGCCGCTTCTCGAGTAGACATCCCGTCCTTCAAACAAGCACGGCGCACACGATTATAAATATCCACAGAATACATCTCCCGCCCTCCGAATAAACGAAGGACACAAACTGGCGGATTTTTACTCCGCTACAACTGCGATACGCAGCCGCTTCTGTGGCCCATTATTGCTCCGCGTTTTACACGAGCATCGCGCAAACAATTCTGGGCGCGGCGACAGTCGTGCAGTTTGTTATAATGTTAATTAACAACAAACAGCCGAATGAGCGTCTGGCTGAATTTGGGACCGATTTAGGGGTTTGGATGGCGAAAGCCGCCCGTTTTCAAACCGCAGCAAGCGAAGTTAAGCCTTGGCCATGGACCGAACTCGATTAAACATTAACAAATGCTTCCTGGCAATAATTACAAATACCAGTCAACGACCTGTTGGAAAAATAGAACGTAAAAAAGGGCGGGAACTCAGCCTTCGCTGAAGAATGGTAGGGAATAGATGGACAGCAATCCCGTCGAACGCAGAATCCGACCCTTCGCCCTACAACACAAAAACGCACTCTTCGCGGGCCATGAAGCAGGCGCACAAAATTGGGCTATCCTATGACGAATGATGTTGTTAGCGATGGCGGCAAGAGCAAAAATTTTGCCAACATCGCCTTGTTGGAAAACTGGCTGGCCGAATATCACAACATTGAAACCGAGCTTTGGGTCCGGGTCTTTAATAAGAAATCAGGCGTCATTTCGGTCAGCTGGGATGATTGCGTTGTAGCGGTGCTTAGGGACGATGTCCTACTTTGGTGCAAAACAGCCTTGAAAAAACAGCCTTGAAATGCACAATATTTATTCGATTATTTTGGTTGCGGGAGCTCGACTTGATAAATACTTGCCTTTGTATAAGGTTTCCGCACACTGACTAGCCTGAACCTACTAAAGTCCATTCTTTTTACCGACTAGCCGAAAAATGGATTATGGCAATAAGGAAGGGTTGTGGACATAATCAGTTAGGGCGGAGAGCGGACCTTCCAAACTTTCGCGACACAGACAGCATCCATCATTTTTGTTGCCAAGAGAAATTCGTCCGGCGCTAATTCTACTAAGTATCACAGACAGAAACTGGATCTTTTTTATTGATTACTTTGCTATCAGCTTTGAAAGTGGGTCATTTCAAAGCTCAAGAATGGCAGCCACTAGACGTGTGAATACTTTGGTATTACTCCGTGGCGTTCGTTGATGGCACGATGGCTTGTTCAAAACACTCGTTGGCGCGATGATCAGCGTCCGGTGCCAGTGATTTGATCAGCTTGCTATAGCTGCGAAACTTGTCGGCGATGACGACCCTAGGCACGCCAAACTTGATAACCAGCCTTTTGAAAAAGCGATTTGCAGCCTTAGCATTTCGGCGTGTTTGCACGAGCAATATCGACCACGTCGCCCCTTGCGTCGATCGCGCGCCACAGCCAGCATTTCTTGCAACGGATTGTGATCACGACCTCGTCATGGTGCCACTTGTCGTTCGGTCGCGGACGATCCCAGCAGATGTAATCTGCAAAGTGTTGACCAAAGCAATTGACCCACAGTCGGATCGTTTCTCGGCTGACAATTACTCCCAGCGCGGCATATGGGTCGGAATGCTCGTAAGGCTGACATAGTTGCTTCAAACCCAGCCAACAACTTGGCAATACCCTAGGGTCTTATCAAACCCGTTTGTCCAGTGCGTGGCGCCAGTCGTTCCATCCGCCATCCACCGATGACGGGGCCGCATGCCATTCAGACATGGCTTTGCCCGTTGCGGGATCCTTATCAGGGATCGGTAGCATCATGATACGTTTGCACGCCCTTTTATAATCTTCTTCGGACAGGAACTTTTCCTGAATATCGTCCCAGTCACGACCATCAGGGTAGCCGCCACACATGTGAATATCGTCAGACTGGCCTATCATTTCATGGCTCACGCCCGCAGGCATCACAATGATGTCGCCCGCTTCGATCCGCACCTTTGTCCAGCCACCTTCACCGACCGAAATATTGAATTCCATCCAGCCGATTACGCAGCCAAGGCATTCATGGGTCGTTGAATGGAAATGCGCATATTCGTAAACGCCGGGGTAGTCCCAGTTGTTTGACCAACCGTTCGCACGGAACTGTTCCTTGATTGTAGTTGCGTCGCCTTTGGGTGCGGCCCCCCGATGCACCAGAAGCGGAAAACGGCTGTTTGGTATCATGCCATCCGGTTTAGATGGGAAGCTTTCTGTTATAACTGTCATGTGTTTCCTCCGATTTTAACTGTTTTTGTTTCCGCCTTTTGGGGCGTTATTCTGGGTTCAGGCTGTCAATAAGCGCATTTATTTCTGGAATGAGAGTGCCGTTTTCTTTTGCGAGGTCGTCCAGAACGGTCATGTGGTGAGTAGCCGGAATTTCGACAAACGTTGCACCATGACTACTGGCAAACATCTGTGCTTGGCGGTGGAACTCCGGCGTTTCGTTTTGACCTACGGCAAGCAAAACTTGGCGTGCTGTATGCCCCACCCAAATCTCTTGCGGGCTTTGGTCATTCAAATCGGCGGACGTCAAACCGACTTCCTCTCGCAGAAACGACCATGCCAAGGGCGTCAGATCGAAAAAACCGCTGATCGCAACAGCTGCCACGACGGTATCGGGCAATTGCCGCGCACTCATCACGGCCAAATGCCCACCTGCGGAGTGCCCGATCACCGCAACACGACACCCGAAATGGTTCGATATCAGCCGAAGCCCTGCCGCGACATCCGCGACAATTTCGGGCAGGGAAACGTGCGGAAGCAGTCGGTATTCAAGATTGGCAACAGCCCCGGTCCGCGCATGCAAGGCTGGCAGCACAAACCGGTGGCTTTCCGCCTCCAAAGCGCGCCAGTAACCGCCGTGAATAAAGACAGGTAAAATTTCCTCGCGGCTGGGCCGCCCGCTTATTTCGACGAACTGGCGGGGACCTTTGCCATAGGCCATTCGCTCGAACGAAAGGGACACTTCGCCACTTCGTCGCTGCATCCTGTCTATGCATGCCTGAAAGTCAGGAAGCACTTGTTTGAACTGAAATTGCTGGTTCCAATAACTCAACGCCATAAGTAGTCTACCTCGTCGGTCCCCACCGACCCGCTGGTCACCTTGGGGTGTTTTGCAGTTGGGGTCGTGCCGGATTTCCGATGCCAGTGTCCAGTCACGTAGAACTTCGCCATCCCAGAAGTATGGGTTTCACGG
This sequence comes from Falsihalocynthiibacter arcticus, assembly GCF_000812665.2. GTDB lineage: Bacteria > Pseudomonadota > Alphaproteobacteria > Rhodobacterales > Rhodobacteraceae > Falsihalocynthiibacter > Falsihalocynthiibacter arcticus. The sequence goes on along the minus strand of NZ_CP014327.1, from coordinate 2,217,591 downwards.
CAAGTGATGGTTTACCTCAACAGGGCGGCATTCGACTCCCGCCCTGAGATTTGTTTAACGACGATAACGGCTTTACTTGGCGCCCCAAGCTTGTGGGTAGTTCGCCATGCCGTCGCATCCACACATCGCATAGTGCAGTGGTGGCATGTCTGGGTTTGCGAAATCAGCCAAGGTCTCTTGCGTGATGGTTGGCTGTGGCAGGACCCACTCTGGACCCGGAACCGCCTCGCCCTCGATGACCCGCGCCGCTGCGATAATCGCTGTGCGCCACTGGTATGTCGGGTAGGTCGGTGCGATTGCGGTCATGCCTTCGGTTTGCCATTTCAGCAGGAAATCTTGCTGATCTTCACCAACGAACACTGGCAAATCATAGCCAGAATCCTCAAACGCTTCGATCGCGGCAACAGCCGTCGCACCCGCGTCCATCCAGACCGCGTCGATTTGATCGCGCATCAGATAGTCCTCGACAATGGACTTAGTTTTCGCATTATCGCCGTCAGTGAATTCAACGCCGACCACGTTCAGACCTGCATCGTCCAGCACTTTGCGGCCACCAGAATAGCGGGTTTCCAGCACGTCAACGCCCGGCAAGATGCGCAGCATCAACACGTTTGCGCCCTCGTCCACGTTGTCCTTGATGAAGTTCGCGCCCTGAATACCGAAGCCGTAGCCGCCAACTGGATGCACAAACGTAACTGGGCAACTTGTGTTCACGCCGCGGTCAAACACGATGACGGGCATCGCTTCGCAAGCCTTCTCAACCGCTGGCGTCAAAGCGGCGGTTGTGTTTGGTGATACGATCATCACATCGCAATCGCCGCCCGCCAACAGGTCGTTAATGTCTGCGATTTGCTTGTCGTCAGAGCCTTCTGCGTCTACGTGAATAAACTCGCCAATCGACGCTTGGTCCTTCAGTTCTTCAAGCATATTGGTGTAGCCAACAACGCGCCATGGGTTGTTCACGCCAGCATTCGAAAAGCAAACCGTCGCTGGTGCATCCGTGCTCAAGCCCGCATTTTCGACCATACCGTCGCCGATATATTGCATCCAAGGCTGATCCGCAGGCCCGTTTGCAGTTGCTCCAAGCTGCTCGAGTTGCTTAGCAAACTCCGCAGGATCGTTGAAGTTTTGCGCTGCTGCAGACGTCAGACTTAACGCCAAAGCGGCGACTGCGGTTGTGGTCATCATGACATGTTTCATAGTAAATCCTCCCATTGGATATGATCATCAATTGCGCCCAATAAAGGCGTGTCGCTTACGTTCCCGTCCGTTCCCTTCGGTGCATTGCCAAGGCAACGGCTGCGATAAGAATCGCGCCTTGCACCACCTGCCGGACGGGTTGTGGCAGGCCGAGGAAGTTCAAAAGCGTAAAGATTGCGGTCAGCGCCAAAGCGCCGCCGATTGCGGCAGGCACTGACCCACGCCCGCCCAGTAATTGCGCGCCACCTAAAACGGCCGCCGTGATCGCTTGTAGCTCGTAACCGGTGCCTACATCTGTGGAAACGCCCGCAAATCCGCCAAGCAGGATACCTACGATGGCGGCCGACAGGCCCGAGATCATAAACGCGGTTATGCGCACGCGGTTCACCGCCACACCGCCCAAACGGGCCGCATGAGGGTTGTCACCAATCGCATGAATAAGCCGGCCCAGATTGGTGCGGTGCATTCCCCACGCGAGCAATCCGCCCACGACAATCAGGACAATCACCGACACAGGAATGAACCGCACAAACGGAACATCACGGATCAATTCGCGCCCGAAGAAGCGGAACGTATCGGGCAAATAACCACGCGGCGCGCCGCCCGACCACATGAACGTTAAGCCGTTCAGCGTGATCATCATGCCCAGCGTCGCGATCAACGATGGCACCCGCAAAAAGCAAACCACCATGCCGTTGATCGCACCGATGCTCGTGCCCAAAGCCAACATCAAAGGGATGACCCAATAGGTCGTGGCAGGATCGTTGTTGGTTAGCATTGATGCACCCACTACAACCAAACTGATGATCGCTCCCACCGATAGATCGAAGCCACCCGAGACAATCACATAGACCTGCCCCGCCGCTAAAATTGCCAGAGGCGCAGCACGTTTCAGGAAGTTCATGTAACCTGGGGGCTGCACAAAACTTGGATTCATAACGATGATCGCAATGATCAGAACGCCCAGCAAAAACCAGACAGGGTTGATGGTCCGCTTTTGGCGACGCTCTCTTGCAGGGACGGAATTTGCAGTGTCACTCATGCCACAATCCTTTTTGAACGCAGCGCATAAAACGCAACCGCCGCGATAATAATGATGCCGCGCATGACTTGTTTGGCAAAGCTATCAACGCCCGCGATGTTGAAAATGGAATCGATCAGTGAGAAGATCATCATGCCCGCCATTGTGCCTAAAATGCCGCCGCGCCCGCCTGCAAGTACAGTGCCCCCAATGACCACGACCGCGATGCTTTCTAAATCATAAACGCCGTCCGCACCGATCCAAGGCGCGCCAGACCGCAAACGGCTGGCCAAATACAATCCGGCAATCGTCGCGCAAACCGAGCAGATCACGTGCGCCCAAACGATTACCCGCTTGGTCTTGATCCCCGCAAAACGCGCCGCTTCTTCATTGCCACCAACCGCGTAGATATCCGATCCCAATTTGGTAAACCGCAACATCCACCACGCGGCCAGTGCGAGGAGAACCAAAAAGATCAGCGCCGCAGGCACGCCCAAAAACTCGCCATACGCGAAGATTTGAAACTCCTCAGGCACCGATCCTGCGAAGTTGGAGACAAATGCCGACAGGCACCCTTGAATGATCAGGCTCGTACCCAACGTTGCAATCAATGGGTTCACCATGAGCGATGTGATGATCAACCCATTGATAAGGCCCACCAAAACGCCAATAGCCAAGGCCGCGATGATTGCGGGGATGATCATGCTTGGCGCGCCGTCCATCACGACGGAGGCCAAAACGGAGCTAGCGGAAATGAGGCTCGCCACACTCAAATCAATCGAGGCGACAAGGATCACAAAGGTCTGCCCAATCGCGGTAATCCCCAACGCAATAGAGCGTCCAAGGATCGCAATCAGGTTGTCGAGCGACAGATATTGCGACTGGCCCGTGGCGATCACGATGCCGATATAGATCGCGAATGCTGCGCCCAATAAAATCAGCGGTGCCCATTTCTCAAAGCGGAAACCTGATTTTTCCGGGGAAGAACTCATTTCACGGCCTCTCTCATGTCTGCGGTGGCTGCGTGCATAATGTCTTGCTCGGACGCCCCATGCGGGAATTCGCCAAAGATGCGCCCCGCCTGCATGACAACCACACGGTCGGCGGCACCGATCACTTCGGGCAGGTCAGAAGAGATCATTAAAATCCCCGCCCCTTGCCGCGCCAATTCGCGCATCAGGTGATAGATGCCAGCCTTGGCATTCACATCAATACCACGTGTAGGCTCTATAAAAATCAACAATTTAGGGCTCATTGCTAACCAACGCGCGACAATCGCTTTTTGCTGATTGCCTCCCGAAAGACCGCGAATATCCTGATCATAGGACGCCGCGCGAATATCCATGCGGTCCAACAGATCATCGATCCGCGAGATGTCCGCAAACCCGTTTGCCTTGTGGCTCCCACCAAGCTTTGCAAAAGCACGCGGCGTCAACATGCCGTTGTCGCGCACCGATTGCATTAACACCAAGCCCTCTTTCTTGCGGTCGCCAGGTAGCAGGCCGATCCCGCCTGCAATTGCTTCACGCGCAGAGCGGAACCGCGCGGGGTTTCCGTCAAGCGTGACCTCGCCCGACGTGAACGGTTTTCCGCCAAAGAGCGCCATGGCAAGCGCCACGCGCCCTGCCCCTTGGATGCCTGCAAGGCCAACAATTTCGCCAGCGTGCACAGTCAGATTAATGTCAGTCAGATGTGCGTTGCCCGCATTTGCCACAGTTAAGATTGGCGCACCAATCTCGACGCCAGAGGCAGGCGGCGGGTAGAAATCGGCAATGTCGCGGCCAACCATCGCGCGCACAATCGCATCGGGCGCGGGCACATGGTCGAAGCACTTGGCAATCTCGCCGTCCTTTAACACCGTCACACGGTCTGCCAATCGGGTGATTTCGCGCATGCGGTGGGTGATGTAGATGATCGCCACGCCACGCGCGCGAAGCTTATCAACGGTCTCAAACAGTTCTGCACATTCAGTATCGTTTAGCGCGGCCGTCGGCTCGTCCATCACAATCACGCGGGCGTCCAAGGACACCGCTTTTGCGATTTCGACCATCTGCTGGGTCGCCACATCCAATGTGCCAACCGCCTGATCGGGATCGATGCGCGTGCCCGATGCAAATAGGTCCAGCACACGGCGCGTCTCAGTGCGCATCGCTGCCTCATCAATCAGACCAAACCGCCCACGCGGTTCACGCCCCAAGAATAGGTTTTGCGCAACCGTGCGCTCTGGCAGTAACGAAAACTCTTGATAAATAACCGAGATGCCCGCGTGCAACGACTGCACAGGGTGGGTGAAATGCACAGGCGTGCCGCCCAAATGCACCTGACCCGCGTCTGCTTGATACACACCAGACATGATCTTAATCAGCGTGGATTTACCCGCGCCATTTTCGCCGACAAGCGCCTGAACCTCACCCGCGCAAACGTCAAAACTGACGTCAGATAGCGCCTTAACCCCCGGAAAGGTCTTGGTGATGTTCTTCATCTCGATCACCGGCGCTGTCATGCGGCATTCCATGCGTCGCGCACAAAGCTATGCGATTGACGGATCAGCGTTTCCAAGTCGGGGAACAGTGGACGCCAGACACGTGTGGCCGCAGCCAATTCTGGAACCCCTGCGCCAAACGCCTCGACCACAACGTGCCCGTCAAATCCTTGTGCTTTCACAGCGGAGAAGACTGATGAAAAATCAATTTGCCCCGTTCCGGGCACACCGCGATCATTCTCGGAGACATGTAAAACATGCATCTTTTTCCCCAAAGCGTTGATCGCTGCGGTCTGGGATTTTTCTTCGATATTCGCGTGAAACGTATCATACATGATGCCAAATGTAGGGTGATCCACGGCCTGAATATAGGCGTTCGCCTGCGCCACAGTGTTCAGGAAGTAGGTCTCAAACCGCGACAGTGGCTCGAGCGCCAAGATATAGCCATGACGCGCCGCACGTGTTGCCATCGCATGATGCGCCTCGGCACCATATGAAATTTCCTCCGCAGTTGGCCCTTGTCCGGTAAAATGCCCCATTGGCGCGTGAAATGGGCCACCAACGGTCTGGGAGCCAAGTGCCTCGGCGCAATCCTGAATCCAGTCCAAATGCGCGCGCCCCCGTTTGCGGATGGCGTCACCTGCTGAAAGCGGGTTTGCATCAAGATCAGGCACAATCGACGTTTGCGCAGCCCCAAGGCCAAGTGCGGACAATTTCTGACCCAACCATTCATAGTGGTCCGGAGATCCATGCATCACAGGCACTTCGACGTGATCAAACCCACATTCGGCGATCAACTCGAGATACGGCATCGCGGCCTCATCAATATGTCCGCCAATACATAACAAGTTAATACCAAGCTTCATAACGTCACCATCCTGTCTCTGTATTCCTACGGTTTTGGGGCAGCCGCCGCGGGGGCTGGCGCTCCATAAGGCACGTTTATACCGCCATAGCGGCGCACCCTGACATTGCACTGTTCTGCATGACCAACAAACCCTTCAAGCAGACATAGCCGCGAACCGTAAGCGCCAATCGACGCCGCCGCCGCATCAGTTGTAATCTTCTGGTAGGAATGCGTTTTAAGATATTTCCCGACCCAAAGCCCGCCAGTGTAGCGGCCAGCCTTCTTGGTCGGCAGCGTATGGTTCGTGCCGATCACCTTGTCACCGTTAGCAACATTGGTGCGTGCGCCCAAAAACAATGCGCCATAGCAGGTCATGTTCTCAAGGAACCAATCGTCACGATCCGTCATCACCTGAACATGCTCCGACGCAATATCGTCCGCAACGTGCAGCATCTCGTCGTATGTATCACACACGATCACCTCCCCGTAGTCCTCCCACGAGACACGGGCCGTGTCAGCCGTTGGCAAGATGTCCAACAGTCGGTCAATTTCCGCCATACTATCTGTTGCCAATTTCGCCGAGTTGGTCAACAGGACGCAAGGACTATTATAGCCATGTTCGGCCTGGCCCAGTAAATCGGTCGCGCAAATTTCCGCGTCTACCGTTTCATCCGCAATGATCATCGTCTCCGTGGGTCCAGCAAACAGATCAATACCGACACGACCGAAAAGCTGCCGTTTGGCTTCGGCGACAAAGGCGTTTCCGGGACCTACCAAAAGATGAACAGGGTCAATCGTTTCCGTCCCAAGCGCCATCGCGCCAACAGCCTGAATTCCCCCCAAGACGTAAATTTCATGCGCCCCGCCAAGATGTATCGCTGCAATCACCGCTGGATTGGGTTCGCCCTTGAACGGCGGTGTGCAGGCGATAATGCGTGGAACACCCGCAACGGACGCGGTTGCAACCGACATATGTGCGGACGCGACCATCGGGAATTTTCCGCCTGGCACATAGCAACCAACCGATTGGACCGGTATGTTTTTATGGCCCAATATCACGCCCGGCATGGGTTCCGTTTCAATGTCGAGCATCGAGTCCCGCTGTGCCTGAGCGAACTTGCGCACATTCTCCTGAGCGAACTTGATATCCGCCAAATCTGCCAGATCTACACGCGCGATAATTGCTGCAATCTCGTCTTCGTCAAGCCGGTAGCTTTCGCGATCGAAAGCGTCGAACTTAACAGCCAGATCGTGAACGGCAGCGTCCCCTCGCGTTTCGATATCTTTCAAAATCTCCGCTACGGTGGCCGCCGTTCGTGCATCATCCTCCGCGCGAACTGCAGCCAGTTTACCAGATTTGAGATAGGTAATAGTCATCAAGAACCTCCCGCGTAACTTTGAGACATTGTTTCAATGTCGATAAAGCCTCCCACAACTTCCCGCAAGAATTATACTTCCTTGTGAAATATTTCACTTCAAGCGCTATCCCTCTCAATGAGAACACTCGGTGTTATTCTGATGGTTCCCCTTGCAGCTGGATCTTCAATCAATTGCGAAATTAGTTTGAAAGTATCTTGCACCATCAACCGAACACGTTGACGAACAGTCGTAAGACGATAGGACTGCCAAGCAGCCATTGGAACGTCGTCGAATCCGACGACCGCAACATCATGCGGAATACTTCGCCCTTGGGATTTGGCGGCATCAATAGCGGCCATGGCCATAATGTCATTTGCACAAAAAATCGCGTCAGGTGGCTGGCTGTCATTCAACAAATCCACAACTGCCGCAAATGAGACGTCATAGTCAAAACTGCCTGACACAGACCTGAATACTGGCCTGCCAGCATCATTCATTCGATCTTCGAAACCACGCCAACGCTCTAGATGAGTTGATGTGTTTCGCAGGCCACCAACAAAGGCAATTCTTTGATATCCCTTAGTTAATAGAAAATCCACAACTTGCTGCGCACCCGCGTAATTGTCGCAACATACAGCGCTAAGACCCGTATTAATCTGCACTCGATTAAACAACACTACGGGCAGCCCTTTTTGCAAACATTGAACTGCTAGGTCTGATGACAACGTTGCAGACGTCACAATGACCGCGCTTGAGCGTTGACCAAGTACGTGAGCAATCACACTATCAACGCTTTTGCCCTGCGGAACCACATGTAGGTTAAGCAAAATTCCTTCATCCATTGCAGCACTTGAAAAAGCCTCCAAAATAGACGGATAAAATGGATTCACCACATCGCCGACAACCAGTGAAATCGTTCTTGTCTTACCTTGTGCGGCCATCCGTTGTGATGGGATAACATAGCCCATCTCGGCTGCAATACGCAGAACACGTTGCCGCACGTCGTCAGACAGCGAGGAATCCGAGCGAAACGCACGTGATATAGCCGATACCGAAGTTTCCGCGCTTTTTGCTACATCTCTTGCCGTAACTTTCATATTTCTCACCTCCATTTGGTGAAATATTGCATATCTAAACTTGTGAAGTCTATTGCATCGCGATTCTAATTTTTAATTCCTCGAGACGCCGCCGTTTGCTAGCGTCCATGAAGTCCTTCGACCATTTGTAATAGATGCCTTGAGAGGGGCCTCAAGGCATTAGTATTCAACGCTTACAACCTTAGGATCAGGACCTATTAAACTTGTTTCTTATTTATACTCCGAGTCCTGCGAAAGCCGAATTTGATGGCTTGACTGCTGGTGTCGGAACGATTCAGTTATCCCCATGATCCGTCCCGGTTTTCTTTCCGTTGCAGAGCGCATTGAGCTTGAGGCGTGCGTGCGTCGTCAGCGCGAGGACCACGGTGTTGCCCGTCGCGCGAACGCCATCCTGCTGTTGGACGATGGGGAGAACTGCTCTCGGATCGCAAAGTTCCTGTATCTGGACGACGACACCATCCGGGGCTGGTATAGGTCTTACCGGCAAGATGGCTGGGATGCGCTTGCCTTTGACGGCTGGAAGGGCGGTCAGTCCCGGATGTCGCAGGTTCAAGAGGCCGCGTTATGCACTTGGCTGGAACAACGCTTTTGCCGCTCGACCGTCGAGATCCGGGCCCATATCCGTGCTGAGTATGATTTGGACTACTCAAATTCCGGCTGCATCAAACTTCTGGCCCGCTTGGGCTTTGAATACCGCAAACCCAAGCCTCTGCCCCGCGTGGCATCGGCACAAAAGCAGGCAGCTTTCATAGCATTATACGAACGCCTGATGCGCGAGTTACCTGCAGATGAAGCCGTCTACTTCGCCGATGCGGCGCATCCGGAATACCAGACCAAGCCTGCATTTGGTTGGGTGAAAGTTGGCTCAAACCCGGCAGTTCTCAGCACGGCAGGGCGGGGGCGCGTGAACATACATGGCGCTGTAAACCTTGAGACTTTTGATACGCCGTTTGTTGAGCCCACGACGGTTGATGGTGTCAGTGCGGTGCAGCTTCTGTCCAAGATTGAGGCGCGTAATCCTCACAAGCGCATTATCCATGTCATCTGGGACAACGCCGCCTACCACAAAGGGCCCGACGTCAGAGCCTTCCTCGCGAGGGCGGCCTGTCGTATCCATCTGATCCAGCTGCCACCATACTGCCCCCATCTCAATCCAATTGAGAGGCTTTGGGCGGTTTTGCATCAATACGTCACCCACAATCGCTACTACCGAAGTCAGAAACAGTTCGCCGAAGCAATCCTCGCATTCATGCGCGAAACCATCCCGCAGGACTGGAAAAAATTCCGCGACCGGGTGTCAGACAACTTCCGTGTCATGACCCACGAGAAATTTCGGGTTTTGGAGTAGAAGCGGTATAAGTAGGTTGTGATTCATTTTACCCATCCATAACGGAGGTGATATGAGCAATCTTTTCTGGTTAACCGAAGAGCAAATGGTGCGGCTTCGGCCCTATTTTCCGAGAGTGCGTGGCCGCGCCCGAGTGGATGATCGGCGTGTATTGAACGGCATAATTTTCATTAACCGCAATGGGCTACGGTGGTGTGATGCCCCTACCGAATATGGTCCGGCTAAGACGTTATACAACCGATGGAAACGTTGGAGCGATTTGGGTGTGTTTGCTCAAATACTCGCGGGATTGAGTGCTGAAATTCCTGACAATAAGACGCTCTCAATCGACGCAACTTATCTAAAAGCACATCGCACAGCTTCAAGTCTGAGGTTAAAAAAAAGGGGTGTGGTCGACTGATTGGGCTTACCAAGGGCGGGATGAATACAAAACTTCATGCCGTCACGGATACGCTGGGTCGGCCTATTAGGTTTATATTAACGGCTGGTCAACCCTCTCAGCGATGCAAGCATCGCCTGCCGGGCAATGGTACAGTGATTATACTGGTGCGGCTGCACTATTGGAACGTTTACCACGTGCGCAATGGTTGCTGGCAGACAGGGGCTATTATGCTGATTGGTTTAGGAAATCTCTCATAGACTGTGGCATACAACCCTGCATACCTGGACGAAAGTCGCGTAAGAAAACCATCAAATACGACAAGCGACGTTACAAGAGACGCAATCGCATCGAGCGTATGTTCGGAAAGCTAAAAGATTGGCGGCGGGTCTCAACTCGGTATGATCGCTGCCCAAACGTATTCATGTCCGCAATTGCTCTCGCAGCTACGGTTTTGTTTTGGTTATGAGTCCTGAGCCTAGCCGGTTGGTCTGCAACAAAGCCGTAGAACCAACCCCTGGACATTTTCAATGACCTGCAGAGAATGACAACCGCATATTTGGTTTTATGAGCGGTGACAAAAGCGCGCTTGTTCGTCATGGTTTCACCGCCCGCGTCGCGAAAAAAGCGGATGCTTTGTGCAAAATCTCCACTTTCTGGGCCAGACGCTTATTCTCTTTGCGCAAACGATCCAATTCTGCCGCATCTGACTTTTGACGACGCTTCGCTTCAGTTAACCCAAACGCTTCTATCTCAAGCCGCCACGTTTTTAGCTGCGTGCCTGTTATGCCAAGCTCTTTGGCTACGCTGCCCTGTGTCGCTCCGGGCTCATAAAGCCGATCAACCGCGCCTGCCTTAAAATCGTCAGTGTACGTTCTTCGAGGTTGTCCCATTTGGTGCCCTTTCATGGACTGGGGGTAAAGTACCCCAATGTCCGGGAGCAGGGACAAAGTTCAATATTCTCCCGCCAGGCTCCCATGATGCCACACTTTCTGGGGATTGAGCTAATCGAGCCCGCAACTGAACGGCAAACCTTATAAATTTGAGATATTTGCCTCTTCCCCTTCAAACAGACGGGGCGTAGCCAGCCCGACTTTGCCAACCTTTGATCGAATCATCGGTACGAGGTCGACAATGCTCTCCAACAAAACATCTGATGCGGCATCACACGCCGGCCTTGTGGAAGCGGAGGTTTCTGATGCCCCTTGCTGGAGCAACCCTGCAGAGTGGTATTGTCGGCGATGAACGCCGATAGGTCCGACAGGCGCGCTACCTTCCGCCTGCGTGCCGACAGCTCGCGGCTCGTCGCGGCGTCTCGCATTGACCATGAGAATTGGAGCTTTCCTAAATGACTTACGGCAAAACGGCGATACGTGGGGTTGCCGCACTCGCGCTGTCCATCTCGACGGCGACGGCAGAGCCGCTCCCCTGTCAGGGCCAGTATCAGGCTATATCCGGTGACGTGATCATGTCAGCAAGCGGCATCATCCAGATCGATCCATGCAATCGCAACGAAGGCACGGTCGATCTGCCCTATGACGGCTGCGACCGGATCGTCATTGCGGGCCAAGGCGTGCGGATGCCCATCGTCCGCACCGCCACATCTGGCTGGAGCAGCACGCTGAAGGGTGGCAGCGGCATGACCGTGCAGCGCGGAATTAAGCTGACCCTTGTGGCAGCAACCGAACATCAGCCCGTCGATTGCGAACGGCAGTATTTAGCGCGCGAGAATGCGACGGCGCAAGCATTTCTTGCGTCGCCCGGCCCGACCCCGCCAACGCCAGAATTCACGCCGAGCGGCTATTTCCGCGCCGCCAAGCTCGATAACAATTTCATCGACGAAACGCACAATACCAATTCTTTGCATCTTCGTTTTCTGCAGGGCATCGGCAATGCAATCCTGCCAGCCACCCGCGCCGCTACGCTGTTCCGCGAGGTCTGTCGGGCGGAAGAAGGCACACTCGATCCACCCCGCCGTATGCTCGATTTTAAGATCTCTGAGGTCGAAGGAACCGATGATACAGCACTTGCGGCGGCCATGCAGGACGGCGCGGCGCAACTAGCCGAAGACGGCGTGACGGTCGGCCCGCTGAGCGACGGCAAAGCACTCTGACCCCAGTATTACACTAGGGGCCATAAAAAATAACCAAATCAGGAGATAGCAAACCATGGACTTCACAAAACCAGCCTTCAAAACCCGCTTTACGCAACTGGGATTTCTCGTCCGTCACACCTTCACCATTGTCGGACGAAATCGCGCTCTTCTAGGACCGCTGATCGTCATGTGGATTTATGCTGCGGTGATGATCTGCCTGTCCTTTATCGGACTTGTCCTCGCCGTCTACGAAAACGGCAACAGCACCTGGTTCCTGCTCGGAGCGGCGGTGATGTTTATTTACAAATTCTTTTTCTACAACCGTGCCGAACTGACGCTCAGCCGCCTGACATATGGCACCGCCACCGGTGGGACGCCGACCCAGCGTGAGGCACGAAACGAAATTGCCGGTCTCAAATCTCAGATCCGAACCCTTGGCCTGCTGGACATGGCCGCCGTCTGGGTGGCCAGCCGCAAAAACAAGGAAGGCGGCCTGATGGCAATGTTGCTGGGCGGCATCGTCGAAGTCTGGGATCTGGTAAACCATTTCCTGCTGCCGGCCTTCGCGATCGACCGACTTAGCCTAAGCGGCGGAATCGCCGAAATGAAACGGCTGAAGGATCATGTTCCCGAAACGCTAGCAGGCGTTTTCGGGATCGACATCATGGGCGGCGTGATCGGCTCGCTGATGAAACCGTTCTATCTCTTCGGCGGTCTTGCGGGGGGCGCTCTTGGCCTTCTCTTTGGTGGCGGTATGCCCGATGCCTTCTCGGCTGGAGCGCTTTCCGAGATTTCCGGCGACATACCGCAACTAGGCCCGATCGGTCCGGACACCGTATTTAATTGGCTGCCGGTCTTTGTCGTGGTCTTTGTCAGTGTCCTGATTCACGCATTGTTCGCGCGCGCCGTCACTGCGATCAAGGTCATTTATTTTACACTGTTCTATACCCGTATCATGCATCCCGAGGACCTAGCTCCCGAGATGCGCGCGGACCTTGAAGGATACCTTGATCTGGACGCAGACGAGATGCCAACTGCCTCAGTGTCGGCATGAGGATATATGCCAGATCACTTGCTACCATGTCAGAGTGGCCACAGTTGCCGCTGGCGGCCTGATGTTCAGATCATAAAGTGCAGGGGCGAAAAATGACAGGGAAACTCACCACGGCAAGTGCCCTCTTGGCGCTGTTTGCGATACAGGCGTGTCTGACCTTTGGCGGTGGCGCGGCCTCTGCGCAAGAGGTCGGCAGTTACGCCCACGTTCAGACCGGCGCGCTGAATTTGCGTGCGGCGCCGGATTCGAGGTCGTCCGTACTTCGCGCCCTGCCCTATGGCGCGTCTGTCAGCATCCTTGATCGTCACGAGGGTTGGGCCAGAGTTTTCGTTCAGGGCGCTGAAGGCAGCGCTATGGAAGGTTGGGTCGCGGCACGATTTCTTGGGCAAGGTGCGAGGGCTGGCACCGAAAGAAGACGCCCGATATTTAGGGGCGGCCATGGGATCAGACCGGGGCACCAAAACCAAACCCATAAATCCGTTGCGCCACTACGGGTAAGCAAGTTGGATTTCGACTGTCGCCCGGCGTTGTTCGGCAACAGCGGCATCAAAAATGTATCGCTAGCGCTCGCGTGCAACTGGCTCAGGCGGAATTCGAACCGGACCGCAGCGACCACGTATTCATTGCCTGTCGCGGAGAAATTTCCTACCGCACGGATAAGGGACGTGGTTCACAACGCCCGATCGCGCTTGAAAGGCACAGTATCGCGCGCAACGACCGACTGGGGCAATCGGTGCAAGTGAGCTTTCCGGTTCACTCGGAAAGAGGCAAAATTGTCTCCGCCCGTCTCTTGTCCTTTTCCTGCGAGCGGGATTAGCTACGCTCTTCTGAAATGGGCATCGCGCATCATCTTAAAAACGCGAGAACGGGTGGGTCCAATGATGATTAATTCTCGGCCTATCCAACCGTCAAAGTTGGCACTGAAAAAACGGTTTTAGTTTCCTTCCGAGATATTAGAAAGCCGCCGATTGGAAACACAAAACCGTATGAGAAAAGCAACAAATTGAAAGCTCCACTTCGCCATGAATCCACAATCGCCCGACACCCTCTGGCGCTATGGCCTTGACGATGAAATACTTTTCCGTTTTTGGCCCGTGCCCAATTACTTCGGCCGCGCGGCGAGTGATGCGCGCAAGGATACCGCCCGCTGCGGTATCAAGCGCGATCATCGTAGTCGCAGAGGCGAAACTCACCCACGGTTGCCAGGCAGGATGTTAAGCGCTAAAGGGCCGTGGGCCGTGTCTTTGCCAAGATTACGTTATGGGCCGCGATGCGCAGGCGGATCGGCTTGCCTTACACTTGCCCCACGCGGCGCAAGAACAGGGCCACGCCGTTCTGGCAATCCATCTTCGTGGTGCCGCACCAACCGCCCTGTCAGAACGGCGCCGGCCTCGCGCGCGTCAAGGGCAATGACCGTGGTGGCAAGCCGCGCGACTTCCGACGTCGAATGGCTCACATAGAGAATTGGCGCGTCCGCGCAAGGTGCGATCTAGCACTCAGGCTGGCGTATCTTCCGCGTGGAGCAGATCGCTGTCGATGAGATTGGCGTCGATCAGCGGTGACAAAGCCTTCATAGCGCGGCCACACCAACCAGTCTACTTTCAGGGATGATCGCGGAGGATGAGAACAGCATTGGTGAAAAGAGGTGAGAGGTTTATTGCCAAAAGCGACTTGCCGTAGACGGTCCAGCACTGGCGGCCATGTGGGAGCTTCCACCTAGTGGTGACGCTTTGGCGCGATACCATCAGGATACTTAAAACACATCGCCACAGACTAAAACCAAGATTTTATGACTTTTGATCGTTCATTTGGCCAAAGTGTATGACACGAAATTCACTGTGGCTTCACCCTTACGAGACCCTGTAGGTGCATTGAAGCGCTATATTCTCCTGTATCAGTGATGTCTCCGCCCCATGTCTCGTTGCAATCAAATTCAATTTCCTTGCGGGAACCGTCGATCCACGACCCGTCAAGTTTCGCAGTTCTACCGCCATGTATGAATATGGCATGTTGGTCTCCTGCAAAATGCCACCACGGATCGGCGGATACGCAGGCGATGTTCCAGCGGGTCGGGATTGTCTGCGTATATGAAAATGGACCGCGATTGACCATGTCAGTGCTGACGGGCAACGATGCCTCCAACCAAATATTTTCGCCGTCAGAGACGATTTCCAGATTGCCGCGACCGACAACTATCGAGCCGGAACCACGATAGGTCTCCTTGGTCGAATGATTGCATGTGGCTGGGTCAGAGCGATTACAAGAAATGAACTCGGAACTACCGCTGAGCTGAAAAGTCGACCCGTCGTCGGGGTAAATGAGAACATCCATTTCAAATGGGTGCGCCTTTGGAGTGCCTGTCTGGATATTCAGGACGGCCCTCCAATGCGTTGACCCGTGTGAGTTCAGTCCGAACGAATGCCAGAAATCACGAAGGTCACCATTGAACGACGCGACCATGTTGCCGACCAACGGCGGAGTGCAACTGTCACTCACCTCGACAGGTTTGAACAGTACCTCTTTAGTAGTTCCGTCAATCGTCGGTAAAGTGATGGAGAAATACACATCCTGCTCCCTGTCAGGTGCGGTATATGTGCTGAGATCGGCGCTGAGTGTCCCGGCGCTGACCCTTAACTCGGACAAGCCGGGACCAAGCAGGCCTTGCAGTTCGGCACCGGCGAGAGGGCTTATAATCGTCAGCTCAAATTCCCTGCCCTGCGACATGCAGGTAGGGAGCGGGATAGCGATCTGAGCAGTCTCAAGCTTGAGGTTGACCTTCTGTGATGTGCTCTCGTACGGGGTTTCTGCCACATTGGTGACACGGACGTGCATCGGATTCTTGGGCTCGCCGGCCTCAGCGTATACAGGTGTAAGGTATCGCTCTCCCTTCGGGACGAGTATTGATCCGACAATAAGGCGGGTCTCATCTTTGCGCTCGGCCTGATCGATGCTGACGATGTTCACATAAATCCGGTCCTGACCGTCCATGCCGGACCAAGTGCCGGTAAAAACGCCGCTCATCTTTGCATAGGTCGTCGCCACCGCTTCGATGTGCCGGGGAGGCACATCGGCGTCGTTAGCGCTGGATGCACCTGCCGCAATAGAGGTCGAGAGCTGCTTTTCACCGTCGGAACTACCAAAATAGGTATTATCCGGTGCGTGTGCCGCGATGAAGCGGGGATAAACCTCCGCCAGACCCACCCCGGCGGCGCCAGTCTTCAATTCATCGCGGCCCTTCAGGAAAGTATCAAGCCATAGCAGCCCGTCGTGACCATCGTGGCCAGATTTGGCATCCAAATCGCCAAGATATGCAATCGTTGGCTCCGACTGTAGAATATCGCCAAGGTAATAGAAGAAATGGTCGCGGTTATAAATATTGTCCGGGTTATGCAGGGGCTGCGCATAATCCTTGTCATTGAAGAACAGTTCGCCATGTTTCGACTCGGCCCAGGCGCGCCCCACTGCTTCAGGTGTGCTTTCAGTAAACCATGTCGGCGGATGTTCCTCCTCTCCGGGGACCATGGCAGACTGCACGCCATGATATATTTCATGCGCCAGCGTGGTGCTGTTATCAATCATTATGTCGCGATCATAAGCGCCACCATCCCAAAGCGGCGAGATAAAATTTGAAAAATTCAGTTCTATGCCATCGCTGGGATGGTATGAGGCAGCGCGACTGGCAAGTATCTCCTGCACCCGGTCGTCTCGCCCGCGTGGTGAGATGACATAATAGGGTGCGGGTCCTGGGTTGTTTGGAAGGTCTGCCTGCCTGAAGGGTATGGATGACATCCATTCGCTGATTTCATTCAGTTCGAGCGTAACGATGGCCTCCATTTTCGGAAGCCGGATAGCGTATATGTCACGATACTCTTCGTCAGCGACAAGGCAGAACCCACATTTATAAACTGATTTGAGCTCGTTCAGCGCCCATTCCGTATTGTCCCATTCCGCATAAAGCGGACTGGGACTGGCAACTATGAACGCACAAACAATAAGCGGATTTTTCATCACTTTCCTCACATCAATCGCACGAGTTAATTCCCAAGGCACTGAAGCCTGTCGGCTCCACCAACGACCGGTCTTTTTATTTTAATCCACCGACCGGCAGGCATCAGAAATTAATTTACTTCGCCTGACCGAATATTAGTTCTATCGTCGAACCCGTCACTGCGGGAAGCTCCAGTCACCATGCTCGATCCGAAAAATCCGGAACGGTGCGCCTTGTTGTGATGTATCCGCGCGCAGACTGAATACCGCACGATCCTGCTGTCCGAAATTGATGAAATCGACATTGATTGTAATCATACCCCGAAGCATCGGCCGATCCGCATCGGGTGCGATGCGCGTTACCTGTCCCTGAAAGTCTTGCGCATCGTACATCACATCGCTGCCGTGGCCTGCCAGTTTTGGCGCCAGTCCGGCAAAGAAATATCGCTCGGCCGTTGGCGGGTAAAACGGGTTGTCGCCCTGCTCGCCGCCCATTTCAAAAACGACATACAATTCGCGTACCAGTGCCTGTGCTTGATCAAGTAGCGGATCGCCGGTCGAAATTAGGGATTCCTGCGAGGGTATCGTCGTGTCCTCATCATCCGGTCTGATGAATTGTCCTGCAACCCACCCCGCGCGCATCATATCCCTGCCGCGCATCAGGCACCAGCGCGGTGGTAACGCGTTGATCTGTGCCTCGGTCATCTCGCTGTAATGGCGCAGGGCATAATAAGGCACGCAGGTGATCTGTTCCAATCCGCGCGTGTCCGGTGCGAATGTCTCGATCACAGGATATGCGGTTCCCGGCCCCATCCGGACGTTCAACACGTCATTCGCTGCGACGCCGGTCACCCGCCAACTATCCGGGCCGTGGCCGTCGATCTGCGCAAATGCGGCGGTCGCCATGAAACCAACCACGAAAGTGACGCCTCTCAAAATATTGCGCGTCATCATTTCACCTCCACAACGGACCGCCCCATAAGCGCGCTCCCTGCGACATCCAGAAAGCGAATTTCATAAAGACCCGTTTCATCAGGCATTTTGACCTGCATGGACGTTGCATCGCCGATGGATTGCACCGAAATCCAACTGAAATCCGGTTGATCCTTGCGTGCGACTGCGATCCGCTGATCGGTGCTGTCATTTTGAAGCGTCCACGTCACCGTGATCGTTTCACTTGGCGTGGCAGTGGCTGGCACCGTTAGTCCCGCACCATCGTCCAGTGGCGCGTCGGCACCCACGACTTCCAGTGGCGCATTGGCCAAGGTGCGACCACCTTTTTCAAGCACATAGCGCAATTCATACAGACCGGTCGTATCAGGTGCGGTCAATCTGCCCTGCGTCACGGAACCCACGCGAATATAATCGGTATAACTTCCTTCATCCGCGCCCATTGCGACAATGGTGATGAAATCGCGCGGGTTGATATTACTCGACCATGCGATATCTACTTCAGTTCCGGCGCGCACTATCCCTGGTCCGGAAATGCCAATTTCGGCTTCGACAACCTCGATCGGTGCGCTGGCAAGAGTGCTACCTCCTGTGGCAAGAACGTACCGCAGCTCATAAAGGCCAGCCTCTCCCGGCGCAGTCAGTCTGCCTTCGGTCACGTCCTTGGCGCGGATGTAAACCGTGGAGGTGTCGCGATCCGCTCCCAGTGGCACGATGGTGATGTAGTCGCGCGGGTTGATCGTTTTACTCCAAGCGACGTCGAACTCCGCTCCAACCGTGACCTGCGCGGGGCCGCTCACGGTGACTTCTGCTTCGACAACTTCGATGGGTGTGTTGGCAAGAGTGCCCCCCCCTGTGGCAAGAACGTACCGCAGCTCATAAAGGCCAGCCTCTCCCGGCGCAGTCAGTCTGCCTTCGATCACGTCCTTGGCGCGGATGTAAACCGTGGAGGTATCGCGATCCGCTCCCAGCGGCACGATGGTGATGTAATCGCGCGGGTTGATTGTTTTACTCCAAGTCACGTCGAAATCCTCTCCAACCGTGACCTGCGCGGGGCCGCTCACGGTGACGTCTGCTTCGACAACTTCGATGGGTGTGCTGGCAAGAGTGTCACCCCCTGCGGCAAGAACGTACCGCAGCTCATAAAGGCCAGCCTCTCCCGGCGCGGTCAACCTGCCTTCGGTCTCCTCCTTGGCGCGGATGTAAACCGTGGAGGTGTCGCGATCCGCTCCCAGTGGCACGATGGTGATGTAGTCGCGCGGGTTGATCGTTTTACTCCAAGTCACGTCGAAATCCTCTCCAACCGTGACCTGCGCGGGGCCGCTCACGGTGACGTCTGCTTCGACAACTTCGATGGGTGTGCTGGCAAGAGTGTCACCCCCTGCGGCAAGAACGTACCGCAGCTCATAAAGGCCAGCCTCTCCCGGCGCGGTCAACCTGCCTTCGGTCTCCTCCTTGGCGCGGATGTAAACCGTGGAGGTGTCGCGATCCGCTCCCAGTGGCACGATGGTGATGTAGTCGCGCGGATTGACTGTTTTACTCCAAGTCACGTCGAAATCCGCTCCAACCGTGACTTGCGCGGGGCCGCTCACGGTAACTTCAGGCGACGCGGGCTCGTCAACGACGGGTTCTGGCTCTGGGGGCATTTGCTTTAGATCCATCGCGCTTTTGACTTGCGCTAAGGCATCGGTCAACTCGGACGCGTTGCTGGCAGGCACAAACACGCCTCCAGTATTCTCGGCGATGCAGGACAAGCTGGCATTGGCCGCATCATCCAAATCAAAACCGACCACATGAACGGTGAAGGCGATTCCTTGTCGTGCAAGCTGCGCCGACAGCGCGCAAGGATCGGCGTTGCATGTTTCCACCCCGTCAGAAATTAGCACCACCGTCGCCGGGTTGTCGCGGTAGGACAAAAGGTCGGCTGCATGGCTGACGGAGGCGGAAATTGGAGTTTTGCCAACGGGATTGATCGCGTTGACGGTAGCGATGAAAGCCGCGCGGTCCAGTGGACCGGGAGCGATCATCGTCTCGATATCTGTGCAGTCGCCTTCAGCACGATGGCCATAAGCGACAAGACCCAGATTGGTATCGTCATCCCAATTCGTCACCAAATCACCCAGAACCTCGCGCGCGATTTCGACCTTGCTGGTGCCATCAATCTGACCCCACATGGACCCCGATCCGTCATAGACGATCACCACGTCGTCCTGCGCCATCGCCGGGATCGCACCAGCAATCCACGCCGTCATAGCCAAAACCGCAATTCTTGATACAATCTGTTTCATGGGTTCATTCCTTGCTGAACGTGTTCATCTATTCGTGGCCACCGCTGTTTCAGTCGAAAGCCACGTGTTTAATGCATTCCCGTAACTGGCGCACCTACACCTTGATAAGCCTCATCTGCCCCTTGAACGCGTTGCTGACGCCCTGCATTGTAGCCGTTGGCGTAATGCGCGTCTGTTGCAATATCTGTATCCGCATCCACCAAACTCGCCTGCACATCGTTGATGCCGTCTTCGTCAATTGCGAAAAACGTCATACGGAGGCGTTGCGAGGCCGGCGGTAAGGATTCTTCGGGCGCACAAATATCTGCAAGACCGGGATCATCGACCCTGATCCGGTTCGTGGCTGATCCGTCCGTTGTGACAGGCAACAACCTGCCACCTTCGTCTAGCAGCACGTTGGTTTCGACAATTGTCGTCGTGTCGGATGGATACCTGACGCAATCGCGGATGCCTGCGAACACCAAGGGGCAATCACCTTCGCCGGGGGACAGGATAATTGGCTCGTCGTTCCTGCTTTCGGTCTTCGCGACAGTCCTTTGTGCGTAAATGTATGTTTCGGCCCTGTCGCGTGGCACACCCAATTGGTCGGCGACGATGTTAATCGCTTCGAGCCGCAGCGCGGGGTCGATGATCAAGCGGTCCTCATCAACCTGCTCTTCTTGGACCGTGGCTTCGGCACACCCCCGCATGGCGGGCATCGAGACATCGCGCGGATCCATCGCCACTGGATAATTGATTTCAAAACCATGGGATTTCCCTGCTATTGTACCAACCATTATCTTGTGATCGACCACGCGCAGAGTCAGATCAACCTCCGCCGTGCCGATATCCTGCGCAACGTATAGAGTTTCATCCATGATCGACTGGAGGAACAGCATGGTTTTCGATCCCTGCGTTAAAACGAATTGACGGCCGCACTGGCTTACCTCGACCTCATGCAGTCCTTCGCTCTGGGGCTTGGGAATGAGTTGGCCAACCCAGCCCGCCCGACTGTTATACAATTCCGCCGCCCGCGCACCGTTTTCCGGTGCCTCCCCCGGAATGGCCTGAACCGTGTTTTTGCCGCTGAAGAATTCATATGTGCCCGCACAAACGATGTTCGCCAAGGCTAACTGTGGTGACATCGCAGCAAACGCGAGCGTCAGTGATATCCGTGTGAAATCAATCATTCAAAGCCTCCATTACCGTTCTGTAGCAGTCAAACCCTGTCATGTTTCTCATGTTGACGCCGCATCTGCGCCAAATGCGCGATCCTTTAGCTTACGGAATTTGCCCGACATCTGCTCCAGCTTGGCTTCCCATTCCGGGTTCGGTTGCTGGCCCTCGATTGTCTGGAAATAGACCTGCATCATACAGGTGATGGCAAAAGGTTCGAGCAGTGCTGCCTTAACGCTCCACGCGAACAACAGGGCAAACACCACGCTGCCTGCCGCCCATGCGCCGGGCATGAGGTAAACCACCAGCGCCGCCGGCGCGAGCATAAGGATGAACACCACAAAGCTGAGGCCATAGACGATAATTGCCAGCCATGCGGCATTCTTAAGCATAGGTTTGTAGTTTTGCGCATAGAGCACAAGCGCCACTTTCGCGGACCCCCATGCATTTGTAGAATTCGTGCGGATGGCGTAGGCAAGGATCACTTCGTCAACAAACCCAACGGCCACGCGCAAAAAGGCAGATATGATCCCCCCAACTGTTGCGCACCGGGGATCGGCAGAATCGTCAGGATGCCGCGCACCAGTCCGGAAATTGCGCGCACAACGCCTTTGATCAGCTGGTCGACCGCGAACAACACACTGGCCTGCGGAAACCGCTCTTTGACCACCGCTGTTGCATAGTTGATTTGACTGCGGCCCTGCGGCATCGGCTTGCCATCAATCAACTCAATGAGCACGGCAATATGCCCAGCCTTGACGATATAAAGGATGTATTCGCGGACCCAATACATGACTGCGCCAAAAATACCAAAGCCCGCAAAACCGCCCCACATGGTGGCTCCAGCGCGAAATTCGTCGTCGCCAAACCCGCCTACACCATAACCGACACCAGCCCCGATGCCCGTGACCAGAATATATCCCAGCGAAATCCCGAAATAGACGACCATACGCAACAGGATAAATGGCATCGTGCGCACCATCATTCCCAACGCACCGCCAATGCTAAAATCCCACATTCTTCTCTCCTATATGAAATGCCGTTGCCCGTTGAGAAAGATGATTGCCGCGAAGCATCACGTTTCACAGGCGCTGTTACCGTATCGCGCGACGCACGCTCGTGCGGTGCAGGACGCGATCTGCGGGTCGCGTTGCGCTTTCTTGATGTCGACGGTTTCTAACGCCGTGTAGGGAACCGACACAGTTTCCTTTACGGGCTTACAATTGGTCGTTGCCCCCGTCGTCTCGCAGATCATTTCGCCCGTAGGTCGTTCTTCGGTGCGGTATTTGGTGACGATCTCTTGCCGATAAACCGGTGGCATTTTAAGCATCCACTCCGCTTCACAATGACTTTTTTCGGTTCGGTATTCTGGCGTTCCGCAACTCGAAAGAAGAACAAGCCCGACGACACCAAGAATCACGGAGTGTCGAGAAAAGTTTAGCATAGTTTTACTCCGATGATGTTTTGCGCTCTCGCAGGGTGCGTTTTGACTTTAATTCTGCACAACTTTTCCAGATAGCGCCCCCTTCGTTCAGAGGGGGACGCGAAATAAATTCTGGCCTAAAGTGTTTGCATCGGCACACGATGACTGTTGATCTGCCGACAGCACAAAGGGAGAATGGCGCAATGTTCATCAAAGCAACTGCTTTAGCGTGCGGACTGATGTTGGCGGGAAAAGCGGTGATCGCGGATAACCCCGACATTTTGTTGCAAGTAACCGGGCAAACCCTCGACGCGCCCGCTGCCTTGGACCGCGCAATGCTGGAGGCCCTTCCGGTAACCACAATCGAGACCTCAACCGTTGTCACCGATGGCACACACAGCTTCACTGGTTTTTTGATGCGCGACTTGCTCGACCACCTCGGCGCAACGGGCGATAGTGTCACCGCTATCGCGCTGAACGACTACGCTGTGGAAATCCCGATGATAGATTTCTATGATTATGACGTGATCGTCGCCACGCACATGGACGGCCAAGCACTGAACCGCGCAGATAAGGGGCCTTTCTGGATTGTATACCCGCGCGATAATCACCCCGCCTTGCAGGATATCCGCTATGACTACCGCTGGGTATGGCAGCTTTATCAGCTCAACGTGCAATGAAGCACTTTCAAAATTCCACACTCAGGCTGATCCTACCGCTCGCAGCGGTCGTAGCCTTTGCGATACTTTTGACCTTTTCATTGATCCGGATGTTCGAGATCGAGAACGCCATGCGCGTCGAGGCAGAGCAGAACATGCTTTGGGTGCTGCATCAAAGCGAAGTGGCGGCGCTTCGTCTGACAGAGACAGCAGCGCTGGCAGACCTTGGAGAAGCCACGTCGGATGATCTTTCACTGCGCTTCGATATTCTAGTCAGTCGGTTTACCCTGCTCAATGCTGGGCCACAGCGCCGGTTTCTTGAAAAAATTGGGTTTAGCGACGATCTGGATCACCTGTCCGAGGCGCTCGCTTCAATTGCGTCGTTGATCGCAGGGTTCACGCCCGGTGACGGCGGGCCGCTGCGCGTATCGCTGGCGCCGTTTTCCCGCCTTTTCGGGCGGGCCGCAAATGCTGCGATGATTGCTGAATGGGACGAACAGGGTGGGCGGCTGGAGATCTATCGCGACCAGTTGCGCCAGATTATTGCGTCGCTCATCGGCATGATGGTCGCCGGCGGAATTCTGGCGGTGACGCTAGTTCTGGCGCTACGACAAACGCGTCAGCGCAACCGGATGTTGAGGCGCGAAAGGGATTTTTCGGCACTTCTTGTTTCCTCCAGCGGCGAAGGCATCCTAGCTGTGGATCGGTCCACGCGATGCACCATGTGGAATGGCGCAATGACAAAAATACTGGGTACGACAGATGAAGAGGCCGTCAACCGTCCGTTAGACAGGATCGCCGGCTTTTTTGATACGACCGTGGTACGTCGAGGAATCGAGCGCGCGCTGCACGGTGAAACCTCACGACAGATGCTTCAGCCGCTTTTTCGCAAGGGTGCGAACGAGCCGCTTTATGTGGATTTACGCTTTTTCCCACTGCGCAACGAAAAAGATATCCTCGGCGCGATCCTGTTTATAAATGATGCATCTGATCGACATGCCGTCCAACAGAAAAACACGCAGGACCGCGACCGTCTGGAAGAGCTGGTGGCTGAGCGCACCCGCGAATTGGACGATGCCTTGCTTCGGGAACGGTCGGCGGGCGAAATTTACCGGAACTTTGCCGCCATGATCTCGCATCAGTTCCGGACACCTCTGGCAGTGGCGGATTCCGCCCTTCAACGCCTCATCCGGAGGGGCCCACATGCGAAACCGGATGAGATTGCCGAACGAGCGGACCGCGCCAGAGGCGCCATTGCCGGTCTCACGCGGCTGGTAGAAAGCACTCTGGATGCTGCGCGTCTTGACGCGGGCCAGATTGGCGCTCGCAGGGTAGAATGCGATCTCAGCGAAATTGTCAGGACTGTCTGCGCCCGCCAACGTGAAACGAACCCGACATATAGGATTGAGATCCAGTGTGAGGCGTCCGGATCGAGTGCGGCTTTCTACGACCCGGCCCATGTCGAACAGATTTTGGAAAACCTTCTGTCGAACGGAATCAAATATGCAGCACCGCGAACGTCTGTATCAGTAGTTTTGCACGCGGATGAGCAGTGGCTGTATTGCGATGTGTGTAATACTGGCCAGACTATTCCTGATAAAGAACGTGCCCATATTTTCGATCGCAACTATCGCGGAGCGAATAGTGTCGGAATCACCGGAACCGGAATTGGCCTGTTCATGGCTCGCGCACTGGCGCGGATGCAGGGGGGCGATATTACATTGCAGTCGGACGTCGTAGGCGTGACATTTCGCATGAAACTGCTCCGCTTCAAGGGAGGCCTGACATGAACCGCGCAACAGACGGAGCGCTGATCCTCGTCATCGAGGACGAAAAGGCACTGCTAGACGACATAGTCGAGGAATTACAGGAAGCCGGGTATCGCACCCTCGCTGCGCACTCGGGTGACGAGGCGGTGGAACTCTTGTCGGATTTGACACCTGATCTGTTGCTCTGCGATATAACGATGCCCGGCCTGGACGGCTACGGTGTGCTGCAAGAGATACGGAACATGCGGCCCGAACTGTCCGCGGTACCTTTCGTCTTCCTGACCGCGATGTCGGAACCCTATGAGGTGATCAAAGGAAAGCTTCGGGGCGCCGACGATTATCTGGTCAAGCCCGTCGATTATGACCTAATGCTGGCGACCATCGCGGCACGGGTGCGTCAGGTCGACCGTATTAGGAATAAACATGAGAGCGAAATGACCACTTTGCGTGAAGCGCTTGTTGGTCTGTCCAGCACCGGTGCGGAGGCGGCACTTAATCTCATCGCGCTCGGAACGGTGTTTCTAGACGAGACGTCGAAACCCGTCCACAGCAATCGCGCGGCTAAGCGCATAGTCACCAGCACAGATATTATTGAACTCGACCAAGACGGCTTTTTCTCGACTGATCCGATATCAAACAGAGACTTAAAGCGCGCTATTGGCAATGCTGTGGAGTTGGCAAAAGCCGGAGAAGAAAATGTTGTTGGTATTAATTTACAGCAATCAGGGGAAGCCAGCGCGATTTTGGTCCTCGTTTGCGCCCTCCCCCAATCTGGCAAGGCTGGCAAAGGCTACCCGCATGTCGCGCTTTTCATTTCTACGCCAGATCAGGAAAGGACAATTCCGGAAGCATTGCTAATGGAAATTTTCGATCTAACACCAACCGAAGCGCGAGTCGCCGGTTCCTTAGCCCGCGGAAACCGCGCTTCCGATGTAGCAAAGGAATTAGGTGTGACGCAGACGACTATGTCATTCCATCTTCGAAACCTGTTTCAGAAAACCGGCACAAATCGCCAAATAGACTTGATTGCGTTGATCCTTGCTGGTCCAATGATGATACGGTCTGAGTAGAATCTCTATGACGTCAAATCGCTGACGTCATACACTTCGGGAGCGACAAAGCCATTCTGGGAGAAAGAAAGAAGATCAAAAAGCAGACTATCCAACAACGTCGCATGCAACATCAAAAATAAGCAGCATAATTAATCACACAAACGAACCAAAGCTCAAACTGCTCTGACGTCCAACGTTATCACTTAACCAGTAAGGGGGAAGAAACATGCCAAACGAAATTAGCATCACCAAAAGCGACGGCACCGTAGCAGGGCCCATGAAACAACCTCAAGCCGAAAGCTATATGTTGAATGTCATCAATGACATCAGTTTAAAATCCAATCTAACGCAGTCGTTGAATGATGTTTTTGACGACAAGGGCAAGGCAACCGGTCATTACGTTCACAATGGTCAAAAAATCAAGCATGCCTCGGCGGGTAAAACGGGGGCTGGCGCAAGTGTCAGCCTGTTTTGGACCCATGATCACAGTGGAATTAAAATTGTTGCGGCGGGTGAACACACCGTAAGCACCCCCAATTTGACAGAATATAAGCTTTGTTTTTACGGCCAAGCCTCTGGTCAAATGAAAAATGGCGCGACGGTATCCTTGGTTAAAAAATAGCCATGCACTAGATCTTTGACGATATTCTCGCCAGCGCTCTGACGTGTTCCTGTTGTTTGTTTCATGTTCCACTCCTCAGTGGTTATGATGAGCCAGTATTTTGGTATTCTCTTGCGCAATCAAAGCGCGATAATGTGATAGGGATCAGTTCCAGTGGAAAACATCAGGGCCAGCGATTATAAAGCGCCGCGTTCAAAGGCCGAAGACATGACGGCACTCAAACCGCCAAGCCAAAGCATCTGTTAAATTCACCTTGCTAAAAGGGCGCCATCCAGACATGACAACACCCTTAAAAGTCACAGTTCTTGTCGCGCCCGCACCCATCACCACAGCTCTAAAGCCGCTAAAACTGCAATGTTACGTCAGATAGGCGCCATGCGATAGATCGCCTTGCGGCCGACAGAAATGAACCAGATCGCCCCATCTGGAGCCTCCACAATATCGCGAACCCTTTCGGTTTCAGTGCTTTTCAACTGCTCTACTTCGCGTAAATTATCTCCTGCTAGGCGGGAAATGTAATCAAACTTCAAGCTGCCAACGAACAAATCGCCCCGCCATTGTGGCCATAGTTTCCCCGAATAAATCATCAACCCACTTGGAGCGATTGACGGATCCCAATAATGCGCGGGTTGCTCCATGCCAGCCTGTGCAGTGCCTTTCCCAATCTTCTCGCCCGAATAATGAACACCAAAAGAAATCACGGGCCAGCCATAGTTCGCGCCTTTCCGAATGGAATTGATTTCGTCTCCGCCTTGCGCGCCATGCTCGGCCGTCCATAGCGTTCCGTGCAAATCAAGGGCGCCGCCTTGTATATTTCGATGTCCATATGAATAAATCTCGGGGAGCGCTCCCGCCTGCCCGACAAACGGATTGTCCCGAGGTATCGACCCATCTCTATTAATCCGAATAAGTGAACCATGATGCAGAGTCAGGTCTTGGGCAGCTGACGCATCACCTCTTTCACCAAGCATAACGAATAATGTGCCATCTTCGGCCTCAACTATTCGGCTCCCGAAATGACGGCCACTATTTGATCCTCGATTCATCTGGAATAGATCACGAATATTGGAGAGCGTTCCCCCGTCTAAACTAAGTTGCCCAACAGCAACCGCAGTTCCCGCACCGCCGGACATTGCCTTGGAATAACTCAGAAAAACGTCTCGCGTTTGAGAGAAATTACGCGGTATCATAACGTCAAGTAAACCGCCCTGCCCCGATGCAACGACCCGCGGCACCCCTCTGACGTTCTTGGAAGCACCGTCGTTCACAAAGAGTAAATTACCCTCGCGCTCCGTGACGAGATACCCTCCATCCGGCAAAAACCCGATCGACCAAGGCTCATCAAGCCCCGTCACCATCGGTGTGAGTTCCACTTTGCCTGCGCTTGTCTGCACAAATTGTGCAGAAACAGCGCTCGCACCGAAAAGTATTGTGATTACAATCAAAATAGCGCGCATACTTACTCCCGTCGTTGAAAATCGCGTTGAAGACAATGTCAGACTGAACCGCCGAATAGGTCTCGATGCACTCTGTCCCAGAGTTGAAAGACAGTCTAATTCCTCGCAGAAACTCTAGCAGTTTAGTTTGATCGAACAAAGGACGGCGAGGTGAATTATGCGTGTAAGGTCTTGACCTGACGGCTTTCCAATACGCTGGATGCCAGCTTTGGTGTTGATGCGTTGGAGGAGGCTATCCCTCGATGCGGCAAGCCAGAGATAATGAATATGGACAGTCATATAATGGACACCAGTTCACGTAGCGCTCACAAGCGCACTCTGGACATCGCATAATTCGGCCAAGCGGAAACACGAAAAGCGGCATAAACTGAAACAAGACGCATCTTAGCCAAGCCGCAAAACTGTCCGAAAAAGCAGGACCTCTTCAGTCTTGGGCAGGACTATTTTCATGCATAGGTTTGCAAGGCCGCCCTGCACGCCTTTGCCGCTGCAAACGAAGCGCGTATGGAGGCCATATCCTCTGTGGGCGGCCAAATCGGGCGTGAGTTGGAAGAGTTTCAAGCAAAATTACGCCGTGTGCTACAAGAGGTCATCACAGTGAAATCATAGAAATGGGCACCGGCGCAGCGTCCGCGCAAGATAAAAAATGAGTTTGAGCGTACATTAACAAAGACGCGAGCAAAAAGGATTGCGACTAGAACGTCCGACACTGACTCAAATCAATGCTGCACGGCAGCAACGCGCCTAACGTCACGGCGAAGGGTGGGTTTTTCACGCCATCCCGTGAAGGAGATTCTACAGTGGCAGGCCCCAAGCTCATCACAGATAAAACGGCGCGAACCGTCACGCCTTCCCCGAAAAAAATCACCGAAGTGCCCCCTTCGGATCCAGTGAAAACCGCTCCGCCGACACCCTATGAAGCGCTTGATCGTATGGCACATGCGAGCGTTGCTAAGGCCACGGCGGGGCTTGCCCCGTCCGTGCTGGCGGAAGCTTGGATGGACTGGATGGTTCATTTCTCATCTTCGCCGGGCAAACAACTTCAGTTGATTGAAAAAGCGACGCAAAACATGCAGGCGCTTTGGGGCACTTGTCTTGGCGGCACTCCACCTGAAGCCGCGCCTGATCGACGGTTTTCTGGAGACGGTTGGCAGAAGTTTCCCTACAATGTCTGGTCGCAAGCCCACTTGCAAAATTGGCAATGGTGGCAGGACGCGATGACAGGGGTTCATAGTGTTTCGCCCGAGCATGAAAATCTGATGGCCTTCGTTGCTGGCACGATTGTCGATACAACCTCTCCGTCGAATTCGCCCCTCACCAATCCGGATGTGATCGCCGCGTCGCTGGATGAAAACGGTCAAAACCTCGTTCGGGGCGCCAAGAATTTTGCCGAAGATATCGGTCGCAAGGCCGGAAAGCTGCACAGCGAGGTTCCGCAACACTTTGAAGTTGGACGTAATCTGGCGGCCACCTCTGGCAAAGTCGTTTTCCGCAACAACCTGATCGAACTTATCCAATACTCCCCGACCACAGAAACCACGCACCCAGAGCCAATTCTGATCGTGCCCGCTTGGATCATGAAATACTATATTCTCGATCTCTCGGCCCAAAACTCGCTTGTCCGGTTCCTCGTCGCCCAAGGCTTCACCGTGTTCATGGTCTCTTGGAAAAACCCTGACGCCGAAGATCGTAATCTCGGTATGGAGGATTACCGGAAACTTGGCATTATGGAGGCCATAGACGCCGTCCAAGCGATCACGAAAGCTCCGAAAATCCACGCGGTCGGCTATTGCCTTGGTGGGACGCTTTTGTCGATTGCGACGGCGGCCATGGGGCGCGACAAGGATGATCGCCTTGCTTCGGTCACCTTCCTCGCCGCACAGGTTGATTTCACCGAAGCAGGGCCGTTGCGTCTGTTTATCAGCGATGCCGAAGTCACGCTGATTGAGGACATGATGGCGGAAAAGGGGTTTTTGACCTCCGACCAAATGGCGGGGGCCTTCGCGCTTTTGCGGGCCCGTGATCTGGTCTGGGCGCCAGTAATTCGCGACTATCTGCTTGGGCAACGCGGCGATGCGTTTGACCTTATGGCATGGAATGCCGACGCTACGCGGATGCCCGCCCGCATGCATTCGGAATATCTGCGCCATCTGTACCTCAACAATGATCTGGCCGAGGGGCGTTATCACGCGGGTAACAAAGCGATTGCAATTGCGGATATCCGCGCGCCTATCTTTGCCGTTGGCACCGAGGATGACCATGTCGCGCCTTGGAAATCCGTCTATAAACTGCACATATTTACCGATACGGATATGACCTTCGTGCTGACAAATGGCGGGCATAACGCAGGCATTGTCTCTGAACCGGGCCATGTGCATCGGCATTTCAGGATTGCCGACACGGCGGCGGATGCCGCCTATCGTGACCCTGAAGAATGGCTTGAAGAAACCACTCAAAAAGACGGTTCTTGGTGGACGGATTTTGCAGCATGGCTTGCCGCGCGGTCCAGAAAACGCGTGGCCCCACCCCCAACTGGCGCAGCTTCGGGCAAATATGCGGCGCAGGCCGACGCCCCCGGGACCTATGTAATGCAAAAATGAAACCGTTGGCAGGCAAAATTACCTTGGTGGTGGGGGGCGCGAATAGCCACTCCATCGCCACTGGGTGCGCACAGGCCTTTGCCGATGCCGGCGCTTAGGTTTCTTTGATCGTGAATAGACCAATCGATACATATCAAACGGGCAGTGAATCGGGCAATGATCGACATATCCCCATTGTATTACTAATCTTATAAGGCACAGAACATCAGAAATAAATGGCTGTGCATACTGGAAGCCATGGGCTTTAAATGCCGGTGAAAGAGCCCTGCCCTTTCACCGGCACCGGATCCAGCGTGGTCGCTGGTCGCAGCCTGCAATATCGGGCTTTGCCCATTTTGCAGACGAGAAGGGGTCAAGGGGGTATCCCCCTTGCGAGCTGTGAAGTTGTGGGGACCGCAACTTCGCTAGTGAGTATGGAAGCCATGCAGTCTGCAAATTTCGCAGGCGGGATTTTCTTTATTCTGTCGTAGAATCGGAAAAACACCGTAATCCGATCTATGAGGCCACCATGTCCATCCAGCCAAGCTTTGACAATGCCATTCCCGTAAACATACCTGTCGCCATGCCGCCTGCAGTTTTGCGTTTTGCACCTTTCAAGCCAAAACAACTCTCGCGGTTCAAGATGCATGATCGGCGCTCAGGTGGGGATCTCAGCCACATTGATTTGACGAAGAAGACCCTCAACAAAATCGAACATGGCTGCATGAATTGGATCCCCAAACTCAAGCGCCGCATCGCTCGTATGGCAAAGCGGAACTGTAAAAATGAAGTGCGCGCCCTTAAAGCAAAGGGACGGATTTCTGAAGCAAAACGGAGGCAAGCTGAAGGGGCAAAGTCACCCTGGCATGCCAATACAGACGCGCCGTTGCGGGAAGGTATTCTGACAGTTAACAAGTCTTGGTTTGGTGGAATTGGCGTGGATAAATGGGACCCGCTAAAAGTTGAGACCTTTCGCGCATACGCAATGGATTTTCTCCACTTATCTTTTCCCGGCAGCCAATTGCAATACTCCGCATCTCACAGCGATGAAGAGGCATTTCATATCCATTTCGTCATAGCAGCCTGGGACAGAAAGACCACGGGTAATCGCGGAGATCAAATTCAATTGCGCGCCGCAGCCAACCCTATTTTGCAAAGCTACGAACTGGCACAGGATTTGGTGGGCGCTCATTTTGAAAAGATCGGTATCACTCGCGGGGCACGGAGCGCTGAAGCGAGGCGGCAAGCGAAAGAGGCTGGGATGCCAGTTCCAGACAAACGGCGCCATGTCCCTCCATCAGAATATCGAGAGGAGGAGTGTCGGGAAGGGTGGGTCGAGGCTGAAGCCATCAAAAAGAGGACCGCAGAAGATTGTATTGTCGCAAGGAAGAAAACCCGGCAACGGGCCTCACGGTCTGAACGGGCGGCTCGGCGCAAAACACGTCAACAAGAAGCAAAGCTCGACACTTTTCGATCCCTAATTACAGATGCAAAGACTACATTGAGCGCCACCAGCACAGCTTGTAAAAAAGCCGAAACAGCTCGGGACGCGGCGATAGATACCGCAAAGCTGACTCTTGAGGGTGCTCGTGACACCGCCACCAAAACTGTTCGTAAATCGAGGGCGCGCGCGATCCGAGATGCCAATGCACGCAAGGTAGAAGCTGAACGGTTGTTCAATGCGTCTGAAGCAAAGCGTAAGGTTGAAGAATGCGCGGTGCAGGATGCCCGCAAAAACGCTTTGGGTGCGCAAACCTCATTTCTTTCGGCAGTCGAACAAGTGGGCCGCTGCGTCGAACAAGCCGAAACTGCGGCTAAAATAGTCGTCCGGGAACGCGACAATCTGACAACGGTAACGGCAGAATTGAAACAAGCCGAGACACTGCGTGACGCCGCAATTCACGACACTGAAGTGGCTCAAAAGGCCACCATCGCAGCGACGGGCTCCCGAAATGCACAACTGGCTGAGGCCGAGGACGCAAAGAAATCTCTGAAGGAGGCTGAAGCCGCAATGCGTTTAACTGAAGAGCGCGCGGACACGATTGCTGTCAAAACCGATGCATTGGAATATGGGCTTGAGTATGTTGCTAACGGCCTGCTCACTTATAGCTCGGCAACAGAGGACAAAGACGAACGTCTGGTCTTCACAAAATCAACCCCCACCGATCCTACGACGCACCAAAGCATTTATTCTCGCATACGGCCTGCCATGACAATCCTTGTCGACATTGGCCGTCTCATTTTCGACACGGTGCATGAGCTTCTGGCACGAGAGCGTGCTGTCATTGCACAAGACATTCAAACGCTGGACGAAATCCGCAAGGAGATGGGCATCGATGCCAATGAAAGCCTCGACACGCTGAAGGCGCGTTATGATGCAGAAAATGAGATGCCGAGCTTGTAGGAAGGAAATCGATAAAAATAAACCATGACCTCCAATCTACAACTTTGGGGCACAAGAACGCTCCACAGAGCCAGCGCACCGTTTAGCCTTTAGGACACTCAAACAGCCAGTGCCGCGATCAGAGTTCATCTGGTGTCAGGTGCCCATGTTCTTCAAGCCATTGTGTCAGAATGACCTCAGCCATCGAGGCAACCGATCTGCTATCTTTTTGAGCTGCTTTTTCCAGCGCCTCTTTTAAGCTTGGTGTTATGCGCAATCCCAAAGGGGCCGACTTAAGCTCGCGTTTGTTAGACAATGTTAGTAATCCGCTATTGACTTGTTGCTATCAACACAACATACTAACACTTACTAACAATTGCAATAGACGGAACCGCAGGGTGTTACGAGCACCCAACGATTCCTAACCATCATCAATCCTTAGGAGATCTCAGATGACTAAACACAGCCCTATCACGCCTTTTTCGGCGCATAAAGACCCGCGTCAAACACCGGCGCCCCTTACCTTCCCTCTTCTTCTCGCGCGTGTCGCAGATTTCATTGGCGCCGAACGCGATCTTGAAGGTGTTGGGCACAGCCAAGATCCGGCTTACCGCCTGTGGCTCCGCGATGCTGAACGCGCCCAAACCCGCCTCACGGATGGTTTGCGTCATTTTCACGCTCTGCCGAATGCGACCCTTTTCGATCAACCGCTGTTTCGCACGGCGCTGCTCATTGATGCCATGCTTGGTTGTGAAGAGCTTGGCGGGGCCCGTCGCCTGCACCAGGAGATGCACTTTGCATTCTTTTCGCAGTTTCAAATTGCTGGCATTGGCGCCATCGCCATGCAGCGCAATGCGATGTTGATCCAAGCGCGTCACTTGATGACGGCGCTGGTTGCATTGCCGTTGTTTGACTCTGCGCCAGAGGTTCTGGATGACAAGCGCGATCAAGACGAGCCTCCTGCGCCAGCCTTCTAATTAATCGATCCCCATTTTCTATCTAACGGATTGCCATCTTCCTTTTGGCAACGCGCACACCTGCGTCTGCAGCCCTGCGGCTGCGGCCCCCTCATATTGCATATCTTATTTTCTTATCTGGAGAGCATCCCATGAACACGATTTCCCATTCCCAAAACATGATGACCATTCAAAACACTCTGCTGCCCATCCACAAAGGCAGTTTGCAGCCGCATTGGATCGCGACGGCAAAATCGAAAGGCTTCGATATTGTGGCCCGCGTTGTTGATCGGCTGCACCTCGCCTTGCGCTGCCATCAGTGCGGCGCGCTCAATAAGGTGCGTCTCTTTACTTTGATGAACAGCCAGCCCAATTGTTCCGCGTGCATTGAACAGGTCTGGGCCTCAGATGCTGCGGCCGCTGGGCTGGAGTTTCTGAGCCGTGATCCCAAAAACCGTCACTACGGCCTCTATCGTGCAGCCTGTGGGCATCAGCTCCGTCGCCAATTCGAATTAATCAAACGCGTTGCCGCCTTGCAAACAGGCGTTCGCTGCGAGACATGCCATGCCGCCAGCGAGATCGGTGTGGCGCAAGCGCGGGGTTGGCATCTGCTTTGCCCCGATCCCGAGGGCGATCAGAACTATCGCCTCTACAAACATATGGATTGTGGTCACGAGCAGCGTGTGGCGCGCGTCAATATGCAAACAGGCCGCTTCGGTTGCGGGGGCTGCAGCGAAGACTGGGTTGCTGCGCCAAGCTTTCTCTACGCAATGTCCTTCACGCTCTCAAACGGGCGTGAGCTTGTGAAGCTCGGGTTTTCCCGCGATCCTGGCAGCCGTCTGCGGTATCAACTGCAGCGCGATATGGATATGCCCTGCGCCATTCTGCGTCAAATTCCCATGGCCACAGGGCAAGACGCCATTCGCCTAGAAAAGCGCCTGCACGCAAAACTGCTTCGCGAGCACGCAGATTGCGTCGTCGATCCCGCGAGCTATCGCACCCAGATCCGCGTCAAATCGGAGATTTACGACGCGCGGCTGACCAAGACCATTCTCGGTCATCTCGACAAGATCGAGGTGCAGGCCGCGTAAACGGCCCCGTCAGACTGCAAATTTAGGACAGATCCCGCGAGCGTACTGCTCGCGGGGCTTTTCCCCTCACTCTCTTACAGGGAGGGCTTCCCTATGCCCAATTCTAAAATCAACACTCCCGCTTGGAATGACTTCGCCAGCACGCTCATTGAGCGCCTGCGGCACCATCACGGCGCACCATCAGATGCCAGTCATACGCCTTCAGATCTCGACGAACTATTCACAAAGTTCGAGTCCGGCAAAGATGTCGAGCGCTTCGGGCAGGTCACCCGATCGCCATTGCGCTACGTTCCCGCCCGCCAGGTTCTGATCGCAATTCGTCTTGCTGCAACGTTCAAGTCGCCTACCGCCATAGACATTGCCCTGCAGTGCGGCGCGCTGACTGTGGTGCGGGACATTGGCGTCGTAGATCTCACAATACTCAAAGATGTTTTGAGTATCTGTTTTCCTCGGGCACCGTGGCAGATCCTCGCGCCTGACATCGTCGATGGAGCATTGAGTAAGAATGCACAAGCGCGCTTAGCTTCAGCCATCACAGACAGCTTCGATCTGATCGAACCCGTGCTGATCATGCAGACGCATGGCCTCTCGCTGCCCAAACATCTGACCGCCATGGTCCCGCCAGTCTTCCCAATGGCGCCGATCTGTGGCGATGTCCTTGCCACGCTGTTGCACTCTGGCCATCTGTCGGATCAAATCACCGATCCTGTCGCGTTGCGGGCTGCCCTGCCGCACGATGATGTCTTGTCGGGCCTTGAGACGGTCACGGCCTGCGCCGCCCTGCGCGCACCGACCCTGCAGGACGCCCTGATAAAGCTGAACGCCATCACCAAACGCGATGTCCATTCCACAGGGCCACGCTTGGAAGACATGACGGGCGACACTCTCGCCCTTTCGGCGGCGCGCCGGATTGTCGATGACCTCAAACTCTGGAAGGCCGGCAAAGCGGGCTGGGATGAGATCAGCCGCTCGCTCTTGCTCTACGGCCCCCCGGCACCGGAAAAACCTATTTGGCCCGTGCCGTCGGCAACAGCGCGGGGCTCTCCACTGTCAACGCCAGCTTTGGCGCATGGCAATCGGCGGGACATCTGGGCGATATGCTGCGCGAGATGCGGGCCAGTTTTGCTGAAGCACGACGCAATGCGCCCTGCGTTTTGATCATCGATGAGATCGACGCCGTGGGCTCGCGCGACAGTGATGATCGCCATGGATCAGGCTATCGTTTGCAAGTCATCAATGCATTTCTGGCAGAGTTAGACGCGATCTCGCGCGACGCGGGCGTCATTCTTATTGGCACCTCTAATCATGCGGACAAGATGGACCCTGCGGTATTGCGCGCCGGACGTATGGATCTGAAGGTGGCGGTGCCCCTGCCCGATGCAGGCGCGCTCTTGGCGATCCTGCGCCATCACTTGAGCGAAGACCTTGCAGACGCAGACCTGCAGACACTCGCCCGTCTTGCTCTTGGCAAAAGCGCTGCAGATATTGATGCTGCGATCCGTGCGGCGCGTTCTGATGCCCGTCACAGCGGCAAGCGGCTCACCCTTGCGATGCTGCAAGATCATCTCAACATCGACGCAGCTTCTGAGAATGGCGACCTCTTGTGGCGGATTGCGGTTCACGAGGCCGGACATGCAATCATGGCCGCCGCGCTCGGGCTGGGCCCGATCGACAGCATTCAGATTTCCAATGGGGGTGGAAAGATTGTGCGACAGTCGCCGCCGCACGAAGGTTTACTCTGGAACTTTGAAGCCGAGATTGCTTATTCGCTCGGGGGACGCGCTGCGGAACGCCTTGTGTTGGGCGCGGTGTCCGCAGGCGCAGGCGGTCCGACCAACTCAGATCTGGCCATTGCCACAAACTATGCAATCCAGATAGAAACGACGCTCGGCCTTGGTGTTGAGGGCCCTGTTTGGCACGCAGAACCAGAGGAAGCCTACCGTTCCACCCCAAACATTCGGGATCGTGTTCGCCAACGCATTGTTCGCGCAGAGAAGCGAGCTGGTACGATCCTGACGCAGCACCGCGACAGACTGGAAGCACTGGCGCGCGATCTTCTGCAGAAACGCTCGATGGGCGCGGCTGAGATCGAACCTTGGCTGCGCGAGGTGTTTCTCGCCACATTAACTGAAGGCGATGGATCACCAGCTCAGACGCCGCTAAAACCACCCAGCCCACCATAAACAAAGAGGTCGGAGTTCGCCGCCAATCCTATTGATAAACGTCCACATCAAAACGCTGCACAAAAAAACGGTAAGAGATAACCGTCAAAAGAGTCTGCTGTTCTGAGTCTAGAAAATGGTTGTCCTTGTAGTTTTGATTGTTGGTACATGAACCAATTGGAAAGCGGCGCGGTGTTCGTACGTCCACAGTATCGGCGACGATAACCACTCTGACGCAGGACGGAAACGACGCGCACCGTGGTCAACTTCGCACACCGTCAGAACCAGCGTCCTTCATCCAACGTCAGCAAGCCTGCGTTAATCACTTAGGTTTTCGATCCGGACCCAATGACCATCAAAGTCGCGGAAAATCGAATTTCATCTTTAAATAGGGCAGCACTGTCTTAGGAAATGATTGGCAGTTTTTGTATTTTTTTGTTTTCGGTTTTTTAAAGGAGGTGCGTTTTTCTGTTTCTTCAAAGGAAGAGAGGTGAATTTTTTTCTGTTTTTGAAAAGAAGAAAGGTAACGGCTTTTTTAGATTCTTGGTTTTGGAGTTTTTATAGTGATTTTTTTGCTTTCCCACTGCTTCTTTCCTTTTGAAAAACTTTTTCCAACACCTTGTTTATCCCCAAAAAAGAAACATCCCGCCTCTTTATCTCCACCTATGAGGTCCGCCCATGCCCTATATTCTTGATCAGACGGCTGGAGAACACTTCAGCATCAAACTCATCAATATAGACCGTCCGGCGCTGCGCCGGAACGGGCGGGAGACCTCGGCCAATGGCACGGGACCAGAAGAGACATGCAAGCGACAAGGAGGTGGCAGGAGTGCCGCCCGTCGCTGCCGCTGTGTCTTCTGGCGGCTCGCCTTACGAAGTCGATCAAACGCTATCGCAAACACAACTGCGCATAATGTCCTGCCTTCAAGTCATCGCCATGCTTCTTGAGAAAAACGATGCCTATTTGCCGATTTTTCTTCGGCTGGAAAAGGAGCTCGAGATCGAGAAAGCGAAGCGCGACACGATTGAGCGCGCGCGGCGCTATCTGCCCCGCCTGCCACATTAGCACTATAGACGACTTGTAAATCAGCCGAGTTCGGCCCCTAGGCGAGGTGCCCGGGAACCGGCAACATGACTTCTTGCGCGATGCGAAGTCGCTCAGATAACCCCATTTCATCGCCGTAAACCTCACGACCGCGGCGCGCTTTGAGCGAGTGTCCCATCAGCTCCCCTCGGTCATCCATTTCATAGCCCGCACGCTTCATGCGGCCTTCCCAACTGTGCCGTGTACCGCCAATCGTGACGCCTTCAGGCAACAAACTATTGCTGCGCAAATACTTGTTTACCGCTGCGCTGTAGTTGCTCTTATTGCGGTATTTCGGAAAGCCCGCTGGATGCCTCTTGGCCGCAGCCAAAGCCACGCCGACCAGAGGTATTTCCCTATGCGACGGCAAGTTTTTAACTTCGCGGCGCTCTGCAGGATCGTCCGAAAGCTCATGCGCGATACGCAAATGAGGAATAGGGCTTGTCAGGCGCATTGCTGACGCCGGCAGATTATAAATCTCATTCTGACGGCATCCTGTTTCGATCGACATTAACAAAATGTCCCGCGCCTCATCATTCAGGCCATCCAACGCATCTGGCGCGAACCATTTGTCGACAATCCAATCCACAGGCACTTCGCGTTTCTGCGACGGCTTTGCGTGGCGATCTTGAATCGAGACGCCTGCATAGGGGCGCGGCGGGTCGTCATGTTCAAGCTCATCATAAAAGCGCGTCAGCATACCAGATATATAGTTGAAGTCCTTGTTCGCCGTCGTTGCAGACTGGCCCTCTTTGGCGATGCGGGCCAGCCACCATCGCTTATGTTTACGCGCTTGCGCCGTTCCAACAGTGGCAACGTTTAGGTCTTCTCCAAGGGCCGATATCAAATTGTTTACCGCCCGCAGACGCGGCGAGCGCCACAAGCGCAATTGTTCGCTGTTTTTAAAACGATTGTCATGAGCCGCAAGCGTTTCGACAAGTTCTACGATGCCAGACAGTCGTAATTGCGGCGCTTCGACCGCCCCTAAAAGAGCCGATGCGGCCACCTCGTCAGGCGCTCCATCGGCAGCCTGCGTCGCCTCAACGCGCTGTAAA
This sequence comes from Falsihalocynthiibacter arcticus, assembly GCF_000812665.2. GTDB lineage: Bacteria > Pseudomonadota > Alphaproteobacteria > Rhodobacterales > Rhodobacteraceae > Falsihalocynthiibacter > Falsihalocynthiibacter arcticus. The sequence continues at coordinate 2,178,036 of NZ_CP014327.1, read as the reverse complement.
ACCTCATTCAACGGCGCCTGTGAGACCTTATCGATCGATAAAAATTGAAATCCCCTCAGAGCCGCCAACTGTTGCGCGGCGCGAAACTTCTCTGCCGCATCGCCATCCCGCCCTGCGAGAAGCGCTTCCCAGCCTTCGATATACGACAACCACACCCCAGCAGTTTTTTGCACGGCAACACTATAGGAATCGGTTTTGAGACTGCCCCAAACAACGGGCCGCAGCTCAACAGACGCATACCTTTTAGGGACCCGCCGCTTTAGATACCAAGTCGTTCCACGCAAGACAGGTTTTGACATACTGATACCCCCACAGTTCGCATTTGTAATGCAAAATGTGGTGCAAAATGGGTAGCAAATCAAGGGAGGTGAGATAGCAAAGGCAGTCAAATCGCATTTAAGCCACTGATTTCATGCAAAAAAAAATTTACGCACGAAATATAATGGCGGAGGAGCAGTCCGCCGATAGGTGTTCCAGATAGATCCAGTAAACTACAAATACTCCATATTTCACAGTGGATTAAAGTGTATTTACTTTCCGACAAGTTCCGACATAATCCTATCCAATCCCCCACCTTCTGGGGGACAAATTGGGGGATAAGATAATGGCGGAGGCATCACTACGCAGGCCAGAGAAGGCACTCACAGCCCAATTCGTCAAAACCGTAAAAGACGCTGGCAAGTATTTCGACGGTCAAGGCTTATTCCTACGCGTGCAATCGAATGGTTCTAAGCAATGGGTACAACGCATCACCATACGAGGTAAGCGTTGTGAGTTGGGACTTGGCAACCCGTCACTGGTTCCCCTCTCGGAAGCGCGACAGCACGCCATAGACAACCGCAGGCTGGCCCGCAGCGGTGGTGACCCCATGCAAGCCAAGAGAGAGGCACAAGCAGCTCTGACGTTCGCGGAGGCTTCACAGCGGGTCTACGAGTTGCACCGCCCGACATGGCGTAATGAAAAACATTCAAAGCAATTCATCAGCACACTCGAAACCTACGCCTTCCCCCGTATCGGCAAAATCAAGGTCGCAGATGTTAGCACCGCCGATGTGCTGGCGGTCTTGTCTCCTATCTGGACAACAAAACCTGAAACTGCGCGGCGGGTTAAGCAGCGCCTTGGGATGGTCCTGAAATGGGCCGTGGCGCAAGGCTGGCGACAAGACAACCCCGCAGAGGCAATCAACCAAGCCCTTCCCAAACACGACCGCACTAGCGCCCAGCGCAAGGCGTTACCCTATCAAGACGTTGCAAATTGCATTGCTACCGTCCAACTCTCTAACGCTGGCATCGCCACGAAGTTGGCATTTGAATTGCTAGTCCTGACCGCGACCCGTTCTGGCGAAGTGCGCAATGCGGTCTGGTCAGAGTTTGATCTGGAAAAAGGTGAATGGATTATTCCCGCGTCACGGATGAAGGCGAAGAAAGAGCATCGCATCCCTCTTTGTTGGCGCGCCCTCGAATTGCTTGAACAAGCCAAAGCGCTTGGCGAATCGGGTCTGGTTTTTGAAGGCACCAAGCGCGGTAAAGCCTTAAGTGACGCCACCATGTCCAAGCTAGTCAAAGAGTTGGGTTATGACGTGGATATTCATGGGTTCCGAACATCATTCCGCACATGGACCCAAGAACAAACCAACTTCCCCCGAGAAGTCGCAGAGTCAGCTTTGGCCCATAGCCTCAAAGACAAAGCAGAGGCCGCATATGCGCGGTCTGATCTATTTGAGAAGCGGCGCATGATGATGGATGCATGGGCGGGTTTCTTGGCGTTGGATGGATCTGCGAAAGTGGTGCCGCTGAATGGGTAAAAGATACAGCGACCATGACATTGGCGACAATGGACCATCTGACGAATATTGGGAAACGGTCTTTGGCGAAATTGGCGAAATCCTTTATAGTCACTTTTTGACCGAGCTGGCAGACGCAGACCTTGTTGAAGAGGCTGAAAAATTTTGGTCGAAAATATTCTTATTTGCCCACAAACCCCATGCAGGTGCGCGAGATTTGAAGGCACTGGAAAGGCTAGCTGAACTCTTACATGAAATTGAAACACTAGAAATTTCTGAGTTTGTGCGTGACAGACTTAGCATTTGGTCTTCATCGTACACCGACTTCTCAAAGAGAGAGCGGCCGCTTGGTTGGTCTGCAACCCAAACCGCGACCCCATATGACGCTTATTATTGCCTATTTGATATGCACAAGCTTTTGAGCAAGCCGATAGAGAATACTCGCAGCTACATAATATCAGAGCATGACCCCAGATCAAAGACAAACGCCACCAACTGGAAGAGCGTCGACGCCATTCGCGGATGCCTTTCTTACTGGAATGAAACGAAGGCAGTCGATAGGCGCTTCGGCCACCCAAAGCTTGAAACCAAATTTGGGCAATTTGTGAATGATATTTGGTCATACTTCGAGATAGAGGGAAGCCCCCACAGTGCAATGAATGCGCTAAAGAGATTTGAAGGGAACACCAAGGCATGAAAGAACATGCTTGGTGTCTCCATCCTTGTTGGTGAACTTAAAAATCAGCTCATTTAGGTTGTTCCTGTAGAAACAGATAGGGAACAGATATGGCAGACAATATCCTAAGACGCACACAGGTCGAAAAGCGCATCGGACTTTCGCGCTCGACGCTTTATGTCATGATTGCAGAGGGAACATTCCCCAAGCCAATCCGCATCGGCAAACGCGCCGTTGGCTGGACTGAATCCAGCTTGGCCGCTTGGGTCGCATCCAAGCAGGCGGACGCGGCATAAAGTAAACCCGCGCCGCCAACTAAGGGGACACGGGCATACGGTCTCGACAGCCAAACCCTACGTCCTCTCCCTTCAAAATACAACTCTTAGAAGAGAGGAATTGAGCATGGCTCAAAACAATATCGGCTGGCCTGACGCCACCTTCATCATCACCCCCACAGAGGGACACCCGTTCACCATCACAGTCAAAGGCCGTGACCGCTGGGCGCTCGAACAACTGGCACAAGCAGGCATCAAGGGATGCACTCCGATAAACAATCCCGCGCCACGTTGGAGCGCCTACATCTTCAACCTGCGCGGCATGGGCGTCCCTATCATCACCCACACAGAGGCACACGAAGGCCCATTCAAGGGGACGCACGCACGCTATAAGTTGCTTGCCACCATTACCCCTTCCGCCAAGGGAGAAGCCGCATGAAGTGCCACATTTACAACCCCGCACCGCCCAGCGCCTTGGCAAAGGAAATCAAGCGGCGTTCCCGCGTAGGCACTGCCTTGGCACAAGTCAAAGCGGATCTGTTCACAGGTGCAATCTATGGCGACTAAATCCTATAAATGGCAAAAAAGGGGAAAGGGGGCTGGGCGTCACGTCCAGCTTCCCGAATGGGTCCAAGCCACAGAGGCCTGGTCTACAATGAAACCCGCGCCGAGGGCGCTCTACATCGAGCTCAAACGCCGTTTCAATGGCGTGAATAACAGCGCAATTATTCTAAGCCACAGGGACGCGGCAAAGGCTTTGAACGTGCATCGCAACACCATCGGTGGATTGTTCGACACCCTGCAGGAGCGCGGCTTCATCCGCATGACTCAAGCGCCACACCTTGGCCCATCAGGCATTGGCCGCGCATCTGTTTGGGCGCTCGAAGAGGTTCCTCTACGCGAAGGCCAACCCGCACCAATGAGCTTTGCACGCTGGAACAAAACAAAACCCCCGCATAAAAATCAGGACAAGGTGGCATAACTGGCGTGACAGTTGCTGATCGAGCACCCTGACAGAACTTCAAACTGGCATAAAATCTGTGACGCGCTGGGCAATATTGGCCTTTGTCGCGTCACAAATATCAGGACATATATACATCTAAGCCATAGGCAGGGGTAGAGTTGTGAGAACTAGTAGTCAGCGCTACGAATCTCGCATGCCTTAAACCGCAACAGGTAAAGTTTAGAGGCGCACCCCAAGGGGGTGGTCATATCTCTAAGCACTGCGCTGACGGACCGCATGGGATAGGAAAATTCACGCACAGGCAGTTGAAAGGTAAAAAGTCAGTTTCCGCCTTTCGTGCAGTTGGGGGAGATTCTCTGAATTGTGGTCAGCTCTAAATACCAGCCCATATCGGTCCCTAGATTACGCCGCTATAAGCTTTTCACTGCCCCCTCGCGCGTGCGCGTGCGCGAGAAAGCTGTGTTAGCACTCACGGCGGGCTTCCCATGACGGTCCCTGAATTTGACTTCTAGAACTTCGGAGCGCCCCCACCCCCCCCTTTTTTGCACAACGTAAACATAGCGCACGCGGAAACTGCGCGGGTATTCAGGTTTGAAGATAGCGGCTTTTAACGGAGGGGGGTTTTAAACGCAGCGCATGGGCACAAAGGGACCGTGCTAGGTTATGCGTTTGCAATAAATGTAGGCGCTCAACAGGGGTACGGGCAAGCAAACGAGCAAATCAATCTGGGGGATATAATGGGGGATGAAATCAACGCAACCTCACTCAAGTATCTAAATTAAAACAGTAAAAACGAGCTCAGTGGCGGAGGAGCAGGGATTCGAACCCTGGGGACCCGTTAAGGCCCGTCGGTTTTCAAGACCGGTGCATTCGACCACTCTGCCACTCCTCCGACTTCGCACGTGTTAACGAGGGTTTTGTGATTCGAAAAGCCCTCAGTTGAGCGCAGAAAATCGCGCATTGGTGTAGGACAGGCTTTTCATGTGCCCAAGGCTTGGTTAGAGTGGCGGCAAAAGACACTATAGGTGTAATAAAATCAGGCGAATTGCCACCAGTGCATTTTACGAAAAATGGACCAAGGCATTGGGAAAGAAATATAAAAATAGCCAGAAACTGGCGGTTACGCGTGCAAACGCGGACGATAGAGGGCGAAGCATGTTGGGACAATCGTATATCAAATTTGCCGTAATCACGGCCTTGAGCCTTGGGCTTGCGGGTTGCGTCGAAAATACGGGTACAAAAAATAACCCCGGAAAATCAACATCAGGATCAACAAGAACCGTTGAAAATGATGTCGAAGCACCGGAGGTTTTTCAAGTCACCGAAGAGGGGCTTTGGGATGGCCGCCCGTCACTGGGTGGGGTTTGGGTTGCACATCCAACCGCAAAAGACCCTGAGCGGGTTTTGATCCGGAATGAGGCAAACGGCAAGTTTGTCATTGGCGCTCTTTTCCGAAAAGAGCGTGAAACACCTGGCCCCAAACTTCAGGTTTCCTCGGACGCGGCAGACGCCATTGGGATGATCGCCGGTGCTCCCGTCCAGATGAGCGTTACCGCTTTACGGCGTGAAGAAATTACGATTGAAGACCCCGACGAGAGCATAGAAATGGTTGAGGTTTCGGATGGAGAGGTTGTGATCGCCGCTGAAGTTACGGAAACCGCGCTCGATCCAATTGCATCCGCTTCTGCGGCGCTTGATGCGGTAGACAGCGAAGTGGCACCAGTGATCGCGGCAATGCCAGCAGCGACACCAAAACCTGCTGTATCGTCGACGAAAAATACCACCAAGCAATCCTTCCTACAACTTGGGATTTACAGCATCGAAGCCAACGCAAACTCAACAGCAGAAAAAATGCGCGGCGCGGGCATGATCCCAACGATCAAGAAACAAACCTCCAAAGGGAAAACTTTCTGGCGCGTGGTTGTTGGACCTGTGGGCGGAAAATCCGAAAAAGATGCGTTACAAAAATCGGTAACAGCACTGGGCTATAGCGACGCCTACTACGTATCAAACTAAATCTAAAAAGGGGGAGCGTCATGCGTTTGTTCAATAACCTGCGATCCGAAATTGGGCGCCGATCCGTAATAACCGGATTTTTGACGCTTTTCCTCGCGCTACCCGCCGCTTTTCCGGCACAGGCGCAGAACTACGATACGCGCGCCCAAAGCGCGTATGTATTGGACCTTACGACAGGTACAGTGCTTCTTGAAAAAAATGCCGACATCCCATTGCCTCCAGCTTCGATGTCAAAACTAATGACGATTAATATGTTGTTTGAGGCCCTACAGGACGGGCGCGTGACCATGGACACGGTTTTTTCCGTATCGACGCGGGCGAAAAACATGGGCGGCTCGACAATGTTTCTTAATGAAACTGATCGCCCCACCGTTGGCGAATTAATTCAAGGCATCATTGTGCTGTCTGGAAACGACGCTTGTGTCGTTGTAGCTGAAGGGCTTGCAGGCACAGAAGAGGCCTTCGCGCGCCTGATGAATGACCGCGCCAAGGCACTCGGGATGAATAATTCCACTTTTGAGAACGCCTCCGGCTGGCCTGCGCCCAATCAACGTATGAGTATGCGGGATCTTGGCTCATTGGGGCAACGGTTGATCACGGAGTTCCCTGAATACTATCATTTCTTCGCTCAGACAGAGTTCGGCTATGACGGGCGAGCACCAGACAACCGCTTCAATCGCAACCCATTGCTCAAACTCAATATCGGTGCGGACGGCCTAAAAACGGGGCACACAAGCGAGGCGGGCTATGGGCTTATTGGCTCTGCCCTGCAAGGCGATCGACGGGTTGTATTTGTCATTTCTGGCCTTAACAGTGAAAAAGAGCGCGCAGAAGAGGCGGAGCAAGTGGTGAACTGGGCCTTTCGGCAATTTGTTCTAAAGACATTGGCCAAAAAAGACGAGATCATGGCAACCGCCCCTGTGTGGATGGGCAGCACACAAACTGTGGATTTGATTGCACCAGAAGACCTGCAGATATTATTTCCAGCTCTTGCACAGGGCGAAATTCAGGCAGAAGTTGTGTTTAATAGTCCGATTCAAGCGCCCGTCACGGCGGGGGACGCCCTCGCCGAACTCGTTTTGACGCTTCCCGACATGCCCCAAACCCGCTTGCCCCTCGTCGCCAAACAGGACGTCCTTGAGGGCGGTTTTCTCCCTCGGTTGCGCTCGAGTTTTTCAATCCTGTTTAATCGCTTCACGGGCGACACGCTGGGCTTGTCCATCTGAGCCTAGAGGGCTAGGTTCCGCAAATGACTAACACTAAATTTTCATCCCCCAAATGTAATCCCTCCAACATTGGGGGGCTTTTCATTAGTTTTGAGGGGATTGATGGCTCGGGAAAATCGACTCAGATCAAGCTCTTAAGCGATGCATTGCGAGCTGATGGGTATGATGTTGTTTTGACGCGTGAACCTGGTGGCTCCAAGGGGGCCGAAGAAATACGGTCGCTGGTCCTTGAAGGCGATCCGGATCGCTGGTCGGCGGAAAGTGAAATTTTGCTCTTTACAGCCGCCCGTCGCGACCACCTCGAAAAAACGATTTTTCCCGCCATCGAAGCCGGAAAAATCGTTCTCTGCGACCGTTTCGCCGATTCCACCCGCATGTATCAAGGCATAAGCCGTGGCGATTTACGCGCCGTAGTAGATCAATTGCACAGCTTGATGATTGGCCGTGAACCCGATTTGACCTTCATCATTGATATGGATCCGAAAACGGGCCTCTCTCGCGCCAAGTCGCGTCAAACAACGGAAGAACGGTTTGAGGACTTTGGCGAAGACCTTCAGAGCAAAATGCGCGCAGGATTTTTGAAACTCGCGCAGGAGTTCCCGACACGCTGTCAGTTAATTGACGGAAACCGAGATATGAAAAATGTTGCCGCCGATATCCTAGCGCGTGCGATGGCGAAGATATCTCAGAACATGGCGCAACAGAATGGCTGAAGCGCTAGAACCTGACCGCATCGAAGGCGCGCCCCACCCGCGTGAAACCCACGAAATCTTGGGGCAGAACCGCGCTCAGGCTGCGTTTCTTGAGGCGTTCAACACCGGCCGTCTGCATCACGGCTGGCTAATGACCGGCCCACGCGGTGTCGGCAAAGCAACCCTCGCGTGGCAAATTGCGCGCTTCCTTATCTCACAGCCTGCGCACAGCGGGCCAAGCCTTTTCGGCGACGAACCCGCCCCTGCAAAAACGCTCGCGATTTCTCCTGACAATCCGGTCTCGCACCGCATTGCGGCGATGTCGGAGCCACGTCTATTTTTGTTGCGGCGGCCAACGGATGAGAAAACGGGCAAACTTAAAACCGTCATTTCCGTTGATGAAGTGCGTCGACTCAAGAATTTCTTCTCCCTTTCGGCCACCGATGGGGGACGTCGCGTGGTGATCGTGGACGCAGCTGATGAGATGAATGTTCAGGCGGCGAACGCGCTTCTGAAGCTTCTAGAAGAGCCGCCAGAAAACGTAACGCTCCTCCTGATAAGTCACCAACCCAGCCGCCTTTTGCCGACGATCCGGTCGCGGTGTCGCGAATTGCGATGCCACCCTCTTCCCCCCGAGGAAATGGCTCTGGCGCTCGCGGCAGCCGGGGCGCAAAACGACGCCAACCCCGTTATTCTTGCCGCACTCGCGGCCGGAAGCGTCGGAGAAGCCATGCGCCTCACCACGCTAGATGGGCTCAAAACCTACCAATACATCATTGATTTGATGCAGGCAGCACCCGGGCTTGATCGCCAACGCGCCCTCGCTCTTGCGGAAACGGCTGTTGGGGCAAAAAATGTGCCCAGATACGATCTATTGCTCGATTTGCTAGACCTTCTGCTGTCGCGCATGGCGCGTGCGGGCGTGTCGGGGCCACCTGTTATTGAAGCCGCCAAGGGCGAGGTGGGTTTATTTTCCCGCCTGTCCAATTGCCCGCCGCACGCGCGGGAATGGGCCAATCTTCAACAATCGTTAAGTACACGCGTGCGCCATGGGCGCGCCGTGAACCTTGACCCCGCCGCGCTCATCCTTGATATGCTTTTGAAGATGGACCAAACTGCGGGCACACTTGCCCAAAATCGATAGACTTCAAGGGATTCCAGATGCTGCCCCAAATTACCGATAGCCACTGTCACCTTGATTTTCCGGATTTCGCCGACGAACTTCCTGACGTCATTGCTCGCGCTCAAGCCGCAGGTGTAAGCCGCATGGTGACCATCTGTACGCGCCTTAAAAACGCCGCGAACGTTCGCGCGATCGCGGACGCCTATGCTCCCGTTTTCTGGGCCGCGGCGACGCATCCTATGAGTGCCGCCGAAGAGCCGATGGCGACAGTTCAAGAGCTTGTCGACCTTGCGAAACACCCAAAATTCGTCGCCATTGGCGAAACGGGACTTGATTACCATTACACCCGAGAAAGCCTTGATATTCAACAGGAAAGCCTGCGCATTCACATCGAGGCCGCCCGTCAAACGGGACTTCCCCTGATCATTCACGCCCGCGCCGCCGACGACGACATGGCTCGCATTTTGGCCGAGGAACACGCCGCCGGAGCTTACTCCTGCGTCATGCATTGCTTCTCAAGCAGCGCAGAATTGGGGCGCGCGGCCCTTGATCTTGGGTTCTACCTTTCGATGTCGGGCATCGCCAGTTTTCCACGTTCTACCGAGCTTCGCGAAATCTTTGCCTCGGCCCCCATGGACCGGATTCTGGTCGAAACGGACGCGCCGTATCTTGCGCCACCGCCCCACCGTGGCAAGCGCAATGAACCTGCGTTTAGTGCTCTAACGGCCGCCGTTGGCGCTGAGGTCTTTGACATGCCCTTCGCGGAATTCGCCGCCCAAACCCAGTTAAATTTTGATCGGCTGTTTGCAAAAGCCGCGGCTTGGAAGCCATCGTGATGCGTTTCACTATATTGGGCTGCGGCTCTTCAGGTGGCGTCCCTCGATTGGGTGGGCTTTGGGGCGCGTGCGATCCGCAGAACCCAAAAAACCGCCGCCAGCGCTGCTCCATGCTGGTTGAAAAAATCGGCCCAGACGGGGTAACCCGCGTGTTGATAGATACATCCCCCGACATGCGCGCCCAACTTTTGGCCGCCGAGGTCGGCACGTTGGACGCCGTGGTGATGACCCACGCCCATGCCGACCACATGCACGGACTCGACGACATTCGCCAAATCGTTTTCAACACCCGCACACGCATGCCCGTTTGGGCTGACAGCGACACAACCAACGATCTGATCTCGCGATTTGGCTATGCTTTTGTGCAACCAAAAGGCAGCGACTACCCGCCCATTTGCGATCTCAACTCGATTGATGACGAGGATTTTGTGGTTGAGGGACCGGGTGGCGACATCACCTTTACCCCCCTTCCCGTTCAGCATGGACGCATCACGGCGTTGGGGTTTCGCATGGGGGGCTTGGCATATCTCCCCGATGTTTCGGCGATGAGTGAAAACACGTTTAGTCGCCTCAACGGACTTGAAGTTTTCGTGCTCGACGCTCTTCGCTACAAGCCCCATCCAAGCCACATAAATCTTGAGACCTCTTTGGACTGGATCGCTCAAACCGCCCCAGAGCGCGCGGTCATTACAAACATGCACATCGATTTAGATTTCCAGACCCTCGCCAGCGAATTGCCTGCACACGTGACCCCTGCCTTTGATGGTATGGTGATCGAAACCAAAGGCTAACCATGCAAGCGCTCATTGATGTCATCTTGCCGGTTTTTTTGGTTATCGGTGCGGGCTATCTTGTTGTTTGGAAAAAGCTATTTTCCGACGATGGTGTCGATGCCCTGATGAGGTTCACCCAGTATTTCGCGATTCCTTGCCTGCTTTTTCGAGCCATTTCGACGCTGGATTTAGGCGAAAACCTCGACCCGCGCCTTCTCCTCAGCTTTTATGCAGGGGCCACAATTTGCTTTATCCTCGGTATGTTTGGAGCGCGTTTTTTGTTCAATCGCCCATGGGAAGATTGTGTGGCCATTGGGTTTTGCGGGCTGTTTTCAAACTCGCTTTTGCTTGGTCTGCCCATCACAGAACGGGCATTTGGCCCCGACGCTCTTCAGGCAAATTACGCGATCATCGCGGTGCACTCGCCCTTCTGTTACGGACTTGGCATCACCGTCATGGAAGTCGTTCGCAATCGCGGCGGAAGCCCCCTTGCAACGGGGCGCGCCGTCTTGCGCGCGATGTTCCGAAACGCTTTGGTCATCGGCATCGCACTGGGGTTCGTAGTTAATCTGACGGGCCTCAACATCCCGACGCCCTTGTCTGACGCTATTGACCTCGTGGCAAGAACCGCACTGCCCGTCGCGCTTTTTGCTCTCGGAGGCGTGCTCTTTCGCTATCGCCCCGAAGGGGATTTACGCACGATTTTCTTTGCGGTCACCCTTTCACTACTCGTGCATCCGATGATCACCTTTGCGATGGGAACTCAACTCGATTTGTCGACACAAAGCCTGCGCTCCGCAGTCCTGACGGCATCTATGGCGCCGGGTGTGAATGCCTATGTTTTTGCAAATATGTACGGTGTCGCGAAGCGTGTCGCGGCCTCGACTGTGCTCATTGCGACCGCCCTTTCTATTGGGACGATTTGGTTATGGCTCGCAGTTCTTCCCTAGGTAAACTTTGGAACGCGGGCCACGTTCTAATTGTCCTTTTGACAGAACCGATTAGCGGCTATAGTTCCCACAGAGCAAAAAATTGTTAGAGCGCGTACATTATGGCAAAGAAATCTGACGTCGGCCAAAAATTCAACATTTTGATCATCGGACAAAATGGACGTCTCGCCTATGAAGCCTTGCTTTTTGTAGCCAGCCTGCGCGCGAGTTCGCCGAACTTCAACGGCCGCGTTTTTGTCGCCGAACCCCAGCCATCGGAGCTTTGGCGCGGACAAGACCCCCGCATGCCCTCCGATATCCACGACGCGCTTACGGATATGGGGGCGGAAATCCTGCCGTTTGAGAATCAATATTTTGGCAAAGCTTATCCCAATGGCAATAAAATCGAAGCGCTGCTTGCGATGCCCAAGGGCGAGAACTTCGTCTTTTTCGACACCGATACTTTGGTGACCGGACCGTTGGACGAGATCGAGTTTGACTTTGATCGCCCGTCCGCTTCGATGAAGCGTGAAGGAACGTGGCCCGAACAAGAGCTCTACGGCCCCGGATATACCCAGACGTGGAAATCCCTCTATGATTGCTTTGGTCTTGAATTTGAAAGCACCCTCGACCTCTCCCAACCCGATGAATACTGGGAGCGCTACCTCTATTTTAACGCTGGATGGTTCTACTTTCGCTGCCCGCATGAATTCGGCACCCGCTTCCTCGAATATGCCCTCGAAATTCGCGACAACGCCCCAGAGGAGCTGGTTTGTCAGCCACTCACCCCGTGGCTCGATCAAGTCGCGCTCCCCTTGGTCATTCACTCCTTTGGTGGCGGTCGCCCCTCTCCGTCGGTCAGCAAACTGGATGGTGAAACGAGTTGCCACTACAGGTTTCTCCCCCTCCTTTATGCACGCGAACCTGAACGGACCCTTGAAATTCTTGAGGCCGTCGCAGCCCCCAATAAACTTAAAAAACGTCTAAAACTCTATGACCCGATCAAGCGCATGATCTATCAGGGGCGCGGACGCAAAGCCCGTGCGCTTTTTGATCAAGACAACCTTCCGCGCCGTGAAAAAGTGATCCGCAATACCCTTCGGCGCGAGGGATTTTGGATGCGCTAGGGGCGAAGTTTCCCTCAAGGCCAATTAAGGCATTGAGGCGACCCAGAGTATTGCTTAACCTTCTGGAGATTTTCATCAGGAGGTTCCAATGAGTGACGTAAAACCCCTCGGTTTTGACACCCAACAAATTCACGCCGGCGCACACCCCGACCCCGCGACAGGCGCGCGCCAAACACCGATTTATCAAACAACAGCTTACGTTTTTCGCGATGCGGATCACGCCGCCGCGTTGTTTAACCTGCAAGAAGTCGGGTATATTTACTCCCGCCTAACCAACCCCACCGTCGCAGTTCTGCAAGAACGCATCGCAACCCTTGAGGGTGGCATTGGCGGTGTTTGCTGCTCCTCAGGTCACGCAGCCCAGATCATGGCGCTCTTTCCCCTGATGCAACCGGGCTTGAATGTGGTCGTCAGCACCCGTCTTTACGGTGGCACAATCACGCAATTCAGCCACACGATCAAACGTTTTGGATGGTCAGCCACATTTGTTGATTTTGACGATGAGGCGGCGGTTGCGGCGGCAATCGACGAAAACACCCGCGCCATTTTCTGTGAGAGCATCGCAAATCCGGGCGGCTATATCACCGATATTCCGGCCATTGCGAAAATCGCCGACGCGGCGGGTATTCCGTTGATCGTCGACAATACATCCGCTACGCCATATCTCTGCAATCCAATCGCCCTTGGGGCCACATTGGTTGTGCATTCCACCACGAAATACCTCACTGGCAATGGCACGGTCACGGGCGGTTGCGTTGTGGATTCGGGCAATTTTGATTGGGGTGCCAACGATAAATTCCCGTCGCTGTCCCAGCCAGAACCCGCGTACCACGGCCTCGTGTTCAAAGACACATTTGGCCCAATGGCCTATACATTCCACGGTATTGCCATTGGTTTACGCGACCTTGGCATGACCATGAACCCGCAAGCCGCCCACTATACTTTGATGGGTACCGAGACACTTTCGCTGCGCATGCAACGCCACGTCGAGAACGCGCTTGAACTGGCGACATGGCTCGAAAAAGACCCCAGAGTTGACTATGTGACCTATGCGGGCCTGCCGTCGTCGCCCTACTATGGCCGCATTGAAACAGTCTGCCCCAAAGGTGCGGGAGGGCTCTTTACCATCGCGCTTAAAGGCGGCTATGACGCGTGCCTCAAGTTTGTGGACAGCCTCGAAATCTTTAGCCACGTCGCCAATCTTGGAGACACGCGCAGCTTGGTTATCCACTCTGCCTCGACAACCCACCGCCAATTGTCGCTAGAGCAGCAAGAAGCTGCGGGCGCTGCTCCAAATGTCGTGCGCCTCTCGATCGGAATTGAGGACGTCGCAGATTTGAAAGTTGACTTGGACCAAGCCCTTACCAAAGCAACGGCTTAACAAAATCGAGGGGGGTTCGCCCCCCTCATCCCCCAAAAACCGCTTCGCAATATGCCGTATTTTGCTATGGGCAAGAATACGCCTCCTCGGTAAAATTTGGCGCAATTGGGGGTGCCAAGATGACTCTAATATGTGGTAGATCAAGAGGATGAAGCCAAGTTTTGCCCTAAACCTTTCTCACGAAGGCATTCGCCTGTTCTCCCGCGCAACTGGGGGATGGCGACTCGTTGGTGAGACGGATCTCGACACGCCCGACCTCGCAGAAACGCTCGCCTATTTGCGCAACAAAGCAACCAAGCTTTCTGGCAGTGGTTTGAGCAGCAAACTCATTCTGCCAAACTCCCAAATCCTATTCACAAGCCTCACCGCACAAGGGCCAGATGACGCAAGCCGAGAGGCACAAATCCGTGAAGCCTTGCGCGATTTGACGCCCTATGATCCATCGGAACTCGTGTTTGATTGGCGTGTAGCAGGTGATATGGTGAATGTGGCCGCCGTGGCCAAAGAAACATTGCAAGAAGCCGAAGCCTTTGCCGTAGAGCATCGTTTCAACCCTGTTTCCTTTGTTGGGGATACGACGGATGCCAATTTCGAAGGGGAACCTTTCTTTGGGGCTACAGCCTTTTCATCCGCATTTCTTGACCAAGAAGATGCCGTTGAAAAAGACGTTGAAGCCTTTGTTATTTTAGACAAAATGCCCAACGGTAAAAACAAAATTTTCTCAGGAAAGCTACAGAAATCAGTCCTGTTGACACCTGCGGCCGAAGACAAAGTCAAGCCCACCGAAGAGCTGATGAGCGAGATACCGACGGAGATTTCCGCACCAGAAGTTACTCAGCAGACAGTTGCCGAAGACACATGCCCAAGCGACGACATACCTGTAGTTGAGCCAGAAACTTCCGATCCAGAAGCCTCGAAAGAGGACAAAATTTCGAGCAGTAAAAGGCGTTTATCGATTGCGCTAGGAACGCAGCCTGAAAGTGAGGAAGACGCGAGCATCAGCACACAAGTTGAACCGCAATTGGAAACCTCAGAAGCGACTGAAAGCGACGAAGGCCCCTCTGATGACCTTGAATTTCAAAAAGAGGAAGCCCCTGAAACCACCAGCGTCCCCGACCTTGAGGCTTTCTTTTCGAGCATTGACGCGAAAAAACCTGTTTTAAACCAACAGACCCCCCCAATTCCTGCGCATTTATCCAAGGTGAAGGGCACATCCTCTGTGCCACCCTCAATCGCCGTGTCACGCAAAGCACTCACAGCCGAGCGCAATGATACAGTGGGCGCGGGCGAATTTGTGCACCGTCCTGTTGCTGCGCCAAAGATTCCCGACGGGATCGCCGCACGCTTAAAAAACGGCGGGGCGAAACAAAACGAAAAGCCCGCAAGCAAATCCCTAACGCAAACCGCAAGGGGACTTACGTCGTGGCGCCGAAAGTCACAGTCGGAAGATATACAAACACCCCCCTTTGCCTCGACACGCGAGCCGACCGATATCGAGGCCAGCGAAACCCGTCAAAAGCCTTCGGACGCGGTCCTTTCTCCTGATCCCGTCGTCGTCACAAAATCAGAGCCTCTCCCCCTTCTTGCGCCCATCATTCCCACGCCTGTTGTCAGCGAAAGCGCGAGCTCGGATCCAATTCCAAGTTTTGAGGAACGCTTGGCGCACGCCCATGTCACCTCAGCGGATATGGAATTGCCCGACAGCGAGCATTTAAGCGCAAGCCTTGGACATGAGGCACAACTCGCGCGTGACAACGACTTCAAACCCGCCACAGTCCAGCCCCCATTGGACGTCACTGTATTTGGGGCACGAAAGAACAAAGCATCCTCATCGAAAACGCCACGCTTCCTGGGCCTTTTTCTACTTTTGACGCTTCTTTTGGTCATGGGCATTGCCGTTCTTTGGTCTGTTATGGGACCGATTAAAGACGCGCGCATCGATATCGACTCCGATGTGGGAACCTTCACGGAATTCAACGCCCAAGCGCAAACATCAACTCAAGAAGCGGCACTGCCAGAAGACTCTGTTTTTGCAGCCTTTAACGCAGATGCTGAGGCTGAAATTGAAGCTGAGGCCGACAATTTTGATCTCGAGCTGGAAATCCCATCGGATCAGACGCTGAATGCAGTAGAGCCGAGTCGCCCTGCCCCGCTGACTGTGGCCGAAGCCGAAAAAACCTATAGCGACTCTGGGATTTGGCAACGGTCGCCAGTCCTCAAACCAGCGCCAGAGATTGAAGATACCGACCATCTCTATGTTCCGTCTCTTGATCCGGAAGTTGATTTGTCTGACCCTGTGGCGCTTCCGACAGCGGACGCCCTTCCAGATGACTCCCCCATTCCACAGCAACCGTCGCCCGCCCCTGCCGGAAGCACTTTTGCGCTTGGCGACAATGGTCTCGTTGTTCCTTCAGCGGATGGGACGATCAATCCCGACGGAATTTTGGTTTTTTCCGGTCCGCCTCCTAAACGCGCCACGCCGCGCCCCGATACCGGCGACGTCCCCCAGACTACAGATTTGGCCCAGACCGAAATTGGCAATAAGCGCCCTTTGGCACGCCCAGAAAACCTAGCTGATCTGCGCGAAATCGCCCTCTTGGGGGGCCGCACACGAGAGCAGTTGGCCCGCCTTCGTCCGGCACCGCGCCCAGTGTCCGAACAAATCGCGGCACAAACCTCCCCCGAAGGCGTCGCCCTAAGCACAACAGCAACAGAGTTTGCCGTCAGCACCTCACGTATCCCAAAGACGCGACCGAACAACTTTGCCGCCCTTGTAGAGAAGGCTCGCGCCAACCCCAAGAACGTTGCTGAAAAAGATACCGTTGTGGCAGCAGTGGCCGCAAAACCAAGCGCCGCGGCGACGGGGCCAAAAATTCCAACCCGCGCATCCGTCGCAAAAGAGGCAACACAAAAGAACATGATATCTCTGAGAAAAATCGCGCTAATTGGCGTTTACGGCACCCCGTCAAAACGCTCCGCCCTTGTGCGTATGGGCAATGGCAAAATAATCGAAGTCAGCGTAGGCGACCGTGTGGACGGCGGAAAAGTAGCGGCCATCGGCGCGGACGAAATCCGTTATGTCAAAGGTGGGCGCAATATATCATTAAAAATGCCGCCACGCGGTTAACACGCGTAGCGGCAAGACCGAAGATTATTCTGCGGCAACTCCCGCACCGTTTTTAGCATCTTTTTCGGTATCAAGTTCGCCGTTATCGATTTGCTCTTGCTCGATGGATTCAAACAGCGCTTTGAAATTGCCCTCGCCAAACCCGTCGTCCCCTTTACGTTGAATGAATTCAAAGAAAATAGGACCGATCACTGTTTTTGAGAAAATCTGAAGCAGAATTTTCGTTTCACCACCATCTACAACGCCTTCGCCATCAATAAGAATGCCGTGTTTTTTCATGCGCTCAATCGGCTCGTCATGCCCGATAACACGATCCTTGGAGAGGGTGTAATATGTGTCCGGTGGTCCGGGCATGAATTTAAGCCCACGCTCTGCAATCGCATCAGTGGAAGCGTAAATATCATTCGAACCGACGGCAATATGCTGAATGCCTTCGCCTTTGTACTTCTTAAGATAGGCCACAATTTGCCCAGTTTCTCCTCGGTCCTCATTGATTGGAATGCGGATACGACCACAAGGCGACGTGAGAGCGCGGCTTAGCAGGCCCGTGTATTTCCCCGCGATGTCAAAGAAGCGAATTTGTTTGAAGCCGAAGATGCCGCTGTAGAAATTAAACCACGTATCCATATTGCCCTTGTGGACGTTATGGGTGAGGTGATCGAGGTAATAGAACCCAACGCCTTCAACAGGTTCTGTACGATGGAAAGTAAAATCTCCGTAGGCGGAGCCATAGTCGCCATAGGCGTCGATGAAATAGATGAGTGAGCCGCCAATCCCCACAATCGCAGGCACGTCGAGCGTTTTTGTGTCTGCATCAAACGGTGTTGCACCGGCGGAAATGGCGTGATCGTAGGCCTTCTGAGCATCAACAACCCGCCACCCCATAGAAGCGGCGCAGGGGCCATGTTCACTCACGAATTCCATCGCCATAGAGTCAGGTTCGGCGTTCAAAATATAGGTAATGTCACCTTGCTGCCAAAGTTCAATCGCTTTGATTTTATGCGTGGCGGTATGAAGATACCCCATCCGAGAGAATAGATCGCGTAACTCCTGCGGGTTCTCGTGGGCGAATTCGACAAACTCGAATCCATCTGTTCCAGCGGGATTTTCTGCTGTTATTTTTGGGCGGGGTGCATTGTGTGGGAAGGGTCCCATTTTTTATCTCCTGTGTGCGCTAAAAACAGGCTATCTGCAGTATCGCGCGTAATGTGCGCGAAATGGCAATCAATGGGGATTGATTCACACATATATTGCAGAATAGAGTCTATTTATGAAGAAATCACGCACCTCGCTAGATCGAATGGATCTAAATATTCTCGGCGCCTTGCAACAGGACGCACGCCTCACGGCCCAAGAGTTGGCACAAAGACTCGGCCTGAGTGCCAGCCAAGTCGGGCGTCGCCGCCAGCGCCTCGAAACCGAAGGATATGTTCACCATTATACGGCGCGCCTTGATCCTGTCGCGCTTGGCCTAACTGTTCAGGCATTCATTGAGGTTTCCATGGCAACGCATGGAATCGAAAACGCAACCAGCTTCATGCGCCTCATCGGGACCTGCCGTGAGGTCACGTCAGCTTGGACTCTTACCGGTGCGGCTGACTATATGTTGCGGTGTTATTGCGAAGACCTTCCATCGCTCAATCGTTTAATCCACGAAGTGCTTCTGCCGCACCCTTCCGTCGCCCGTGTTCAAAGCCAAATCGTTATGGACCAATTCAAAATTGACGCACCCCTGCCACTTTGACGTCCGAAAATCACTTTTCATCGCGAATTGAACTACACCTCCCGTGCAACTCCCCTTAAGGTCATCCCTATGGAAAGTTTCCTATTTCAAGCAACTATTTACCTCGGGATCGCTGTGATTGCCGTGCCGATTGCAATGCGATTTGGGCTAGGCTCGGTGTTGGGGTATCTTCTGGCGGGGATCATAATCGGCCCGATGCTCGGGTTCGTGGGCACCGAGACACAAAGCCTTCAACATTTCGCCGAATTTGGCGTCGTCATGATGATGTTCCTCATCGGCCTTGAGCTTGAGCCGCGCGCGCTTTGGGCTATGCGGCACCGCCTCATTGGGCTTGGTGGCTTGCAGCTGGTGCTCACGACGGGGGGCATCACGGCAATTGCGCTGTATTTCCAACTTCCTTGGCCGCAAGCACTGGCCGTCGGCCTTACGCTTGCCCTCTCTTCAACAGCCATCGTTTTGCAGACTTTAAACGAGAAAAACCTGATGCAAACGAATGGGGGGCGGGCGTCCTTTTCTGTGCTTCTGGCCCAAGATATCGCCGTAATCCCCATTCTCGCGCTTCTCCCCCTTCTCGCGCTCACAGGAGTGTATAATGAGCCAGCTGCTGCGCAAATTGCGAGCGAGCACGGCCCCAAATTCGGCCCGTTTGAGCCTATCAACACTTGGTTCTCGGCCCTCTCACCTTTTGGCACGACCTTTGTGACAATCACGGTAATTCTCCTGATCATACTTGGGGGGGCCTATCTTACCCGTCCGCTGTTTCGGTTTATCCATTCCGCACATTTGCCGGAATTATACACCGCGCTTTCCCTTGTGATTGTCGTGTTCATCGCGGCCGTTATGTTGTTGATCGGCCTCTCGCCGGCTCTTGGGACCTTTTTGGCGGGAATGGTATTGGCAAACTCCGAATTCCGTCATCAGCTCGAAAGCGATATCGCGCCCTTCAAAGGATTGCTCCTTGGCCTCTTTTTTATCACCGTCGGTGCGGGCATCAACTTTGCGCTGTTGATCGGGAACCCCATACAAATCCTCGGCTTTGCCATAATGCTGCTGGCCTTTAAATTCTTGGTTCTTTTTGTCATTGGTTTTGCGTTCAGATTGAAAGGCCCTGACCAATGGTTGTTTTCACTGGGCCTCGCTCAAGCGGGTGAGTTCGGTTTTGTGCTGGCGTCCTTTTCGCTCACCCAAAACATCATTCCGCGCGACTTAAGCGAGAAGATCCTCCTGATTATCGCGCTTTCGATGCTTCTCTCGCCTCTCCTGTTTCTCCTGTACGAGTTTCTGGCACAGCGTTCAAAAAAAGAAACCAAGGCGCACCAGAAGGAAGATGAAATAGACGAGCAGAACCCCATTATTATTGCGGGAATCGGGCGGTTTGGGCAGGTCGTAACGCGGATGGTTCAATCTGCGGGCTTCAAAACAACGGTTCTGGACCACGATCTTGCTACTGTTGAAGTGATGCGAAAATTCGGCTTTAAAGGGTTCTTTGGCGATCCGACACGCCCCGAAGTCCTCAATGCTGCAGGCTTCGCAAAGGCACGCGTTTTGGTGGTGGCCCTAGATGACCCCGAAGCCGCCCTGCGCCTTGTAACCTACGCACGCAGCAAACGCCCCGACATCCATATCATTGCGCGCGCGCGCGATCGCGGAGACGTATATCGCCTTTATGCCGCGGGTGCGAACGATATCGTGCGCGAACTTTTTGACAGTTCTCTTCGCGCGGGTCGCTATGTTTTGGAGAACGTTGGCCTCTCCAAATACGAAGCTGCAGAAGCCGAACAAACATTCAAAACGCACGACCGTATTGCCGTTCGCGAACTAGCCGCCCTTTATAACCCGAAGATTCCCTTTGGCGAGAATCCCGCATATATCGAGCGCTCAAAGGAATTCGCCAAAGACCTCGAAGCGGCCCTTTTGGCAATCCGGAAATCCTCTGAAAATTAGCCCTTAGAAACCCCCGCTTCGGCAAAGGTGGACATGCCCGAGTGACAGGCCACGGCACCGATCAAAACCCCAATAGCCAAGGCCGCGCCCGACCCTTCGCCAAGACGAAGCCCAAGATCAAGCAACGGTTCTTTGCCAATTTTTTTCAAGACAGCCCCGTGCGCGCCTTCGGCTGAGACGTGTCCCGCAACAGCATGGTCAAGCGCATTTGCATTCAACGCGTGCAAAACTGCCGCAGCAGAGCAGCAGATAAACCCATCCAAAATGACTGGGATTCCTTCGATCCGCGCTCGTGCTATGGCGCCTGCCATTGCGGCGATTTCACGCCCCCCAAGGCAACGCAGCACCTCAACGGGAGCACCAAGAGCGCTGGAATGTAGGGCAAGTCCCGCGTTGACTACGGAAATTTTCGCGGCTAAGGCCTTGTCATCCACACCGGTTCCGCGCCCGGTCCAGTCCTCACCTTGTCCACCAAAGATCGCCGCCAGAATTGCGCTGGCAGAGGTTGTATTGCCAATGCCCATTTCACCTGTCACCAGAAGGTCCGTGGCAGGATCGACCGCGTTCCAGCCAACCGTCAAGGCCTCAACGACCTCTGCTTCGCTCATCGCCGGAGCCGTCGTGAAATCTGCTGTTGGTGTATCCAACGACAGTGCATGCACAGCCATCTTCGCGCCAAACGCTTTGGAAAGCTGATTGATCGCCGCGCCGCCGTGCTCAAAATTTATCACCATTTGTGCCGTAACTTCGGGCGGAAAAGCTGACACGCCTTGGGCGGCAACACCATGGTTTCCCGCAAAAATCACCACCTGTGGCGCATGAATCGAAGGGCGGTCTGTTCCACGCCAGCCAGCGTACCAAATGGCAAGGTCTTCGAGGCGCCCTAACGCTTGCGGGGGTTTGGTGAGTTGGGCATTACGCGCCCGCGCGGCTAAAACGACTTCAGGATCTGCAGATTTGGCGTCGGCAAACACCTTTTCAAACTCGGCCAAAGTGGAAAATGGTGCGCTCATATTGTGATCCTTTATTGCGGTACGTGCCAGCAGTGAGTACCCTAGCTTTGAGATTGTATAGCGACAGAAAGGGCATGAAGATGCCTCAAAACGACACGCCCCTCATGCAAGTCACAGATATTCCAATTGCCCTTGGCATATTAAGCCGCTTCCCCGTCGAAGTAAGCCAAGAAGAAGCGCAGAAACGAGCGGCCTCGGCGGCATGGGCCTATCCAATTGCAGGCGCGGCGATTGGTTTTGCTGCGGTTCTCGCTGGATGGGCGGCAATGGCATTTGGTTTGCCGAATGTGGCGGTCGCTGGGGTGGTTTTGGCGACACTCATTATGGTGACAGGCGCAATGCACGAAGACGGGCTTGCGGATACATTTGACGGGCTTTGGGGAGGGCATACACGCGAACGTCGCCTCGAAATCATGAAGGATAGCCACGTTGGTGCCTATGGTGTTTTGGCGCTTGCCGTGTCTGGGTTGGTTCGGTTCGGGTTGATTTTATCCTTGATAATATCTGGTCACCTGTGGGCACTGATCGCGATCAGTGCCGTGAGCCGTGCGCCCATGGCCTTGCTGATGGCCAAAATGGAACCAGCGCGCAGTATGGGCCTTTCCCACAGTGTTGGGCGTCCACGCCTAGAAACCGCTTTACTTGCCGTTTTGATCGCGCTTTTGATCGGCTTTCTCTTCTTAGGCGGCACAATTTTACATGGCGTATTGCTCGCGGCAATCGCAGTTGGCGCTTTGGCGTGGATCGCTGAGAAAAAGATTGGCGGTCAAACGGGCGACATTTTGGGCGCTTCGCAGCAACTGACGGAAATTGCGTTTCTCGCAGCCGTCGTCTCGGCCCTCCCCGCATAGAAAAACGCGCCCAACTTTCATTGAGCGCGTTCTCTAAAATCGTATTTGAAGCTTAGGCTGCGGCAGGTGCGCGCGAATCCAAAACGTCGTTGATCTGTTGCTGTGCGAGGTCTTCGCCCTCACCAGAAACAGCCGCAACTTCACGGGTCAAACGCTCTAGCGCCGCCTCATAAAGTTGACGCTCGGAATAGCTTTGCTCGCGTTGATCGTCTGTGCGGTGAAGGTCGCGCACAACTTCAGCAATGGCCAACAAGTCGCCGGAATTGATTTTCTGTTCGTACTCTTGTGCACGGCGCGACCACATCGCGCGTTTCACCTTGGCTTTGCCCTTTAGGATACGCATGCAATGGGCAACGGTATCCGCAGACGCAAGCGAACGCATACCGACTTCGATCGCCTTATGAGTCGGCACCCGCAGAGTCATTTTATCTTTGGCAAAGGAAATCACGAAAAGCTCAAGCACGATGCCTGCGATTTCTTGCTCTTCAACATTCACAATCTGGCCAACACCATGCGCAGGATAAACAACGAATTCGTTGGGGCGAAAGTCTAGTTTTTTAGATTTGCTCATTCAGCACTCTTCCTTGTTTTGAGACAGCGCAAGGGATGCATCCGCGGACTTGGACAAAGCCACGTTCGGTCTGCACCTCTCAGAAGAAAAAGGCCCGCGCACGGTCTGTGCTAAGCGGGCAGCTTCGGGACACTGTCTGTATCTACTTACATACTATATCAGAAAATCAACCTATAGGAAAGTTACGTCAGCATAGGTTTGCTCAACCCCCTAAAATCATGGGGGATTTCACAAAAAACCTCGCATTTAGGGCCGTTTTTTGAGCCCAAAATAGGCCAAAAAACGAATCACTCTTAGCTGCCTTCGCCGGGCTTCTCTGAGAAGTACTTCTCAAGTTTTCCGTCTTCTCCATCGCGCTCTTCCGCATCGGGGAGCTGGTCTTTCTTGGCGATGATCACAGGCCAAAGTTCCGAATACTTGCGGTTAAACTCAACCCATTTTTCTGTATCTGGCTCGGTATCGGGACGGATCGCATCCGCTGGGCACTCTGGCTCGCAAACGCCGCAATCGATGCATTCGTCTGGATGAATCACCAGCATATTTTCCCCTTCGTAGAAGCAATCTACGGGGCAAACCTCGACACAGTCGGTATATTTGCAAGCGATACAGGCGTCGTTGACGATATAGGTCATGCGGGAACTCGTTTGTTTGTTTCGACGCCCTAGCTATTCTAGCTCGCGTGATCTTTCAAGCATTTGACGTCGGGAAAGAATGCTTTTGCGCCGTTCCTTTTTGGTAGGCCGCGCTTTTCCCTCGTATTTCGGTTTAGCTGGAACAGTTTTCTGCTCATAGGGCGCTTTGGGATCGGGCGGTGGCGAATGATCCTCATAGAGTCCTTGCGCTTCGGGTGCTGGCCCCCGTCGAACCGACATCTGAATCACACGCACGATCCGAACGCGGTCTCCTTGCGGAAAGGTTAGCGTATCCCCGAGGGCGACAACGTAGCTCGACTTGGCTATTTTAGCACCATTCACCCGCAAATGCCCGCCCGTCACGAGTTTGCTCGCTAGCCCGCGCGTTTTAAAGAATCGCGCGTGCCAGAGCCATTTATCAACCCGAAGTTTGGGCGGGAGTTCAATCATAGTTTATTTTTTGTCTTTCAACCCCATAAGGGCCATTGCGAAGGGATTGTCGGGATCAATCGGCTTCTCTTTTTTAGGAGGTCGTGCTTGGAAGTTTTTGCCGCCTTGAGGGGCTGGCTTTCCACCTTTTGGCCCACCGCGTTTTGCGTCAGGTTTACGTCCTTGTGGCTTGCCGCGAGTGCCTTCAGCCGCATCCTTTTGTGGACGACGATTGTTTGGCCGAGGCTTCGGTGCCCATGTAAACGTATAGAAAGCCTCCACTTCAGGAGATTCGACGCTTGTTTCTGGAGCTTTCGCCTCTTCTGCGCTTTCTTCCGCAGGAACAGCCTCTACCGGTGCTGAATCCTCTGGAACTGCAGTTGTTGCATCTTCGATCGCAACCACTTCTGTCGCTTCTGGTTCAACCGCAGCCACAACGGGGGCCGCTTTAACTTTGCTGCGCTCGCCCTTTTCGGCTTTATAGCCAAGGCCGACCATCAGCTTGGAGAATTGCTCCAAAGTCATGCCCGTAATCGACAACATGTCAGGATTGGCTTCAAAGCCAGAACGACTATTTTGTGTGCGCAGTAAGTCAGCCAAGCGTTCCAACATATCGATACGGATCGCGCGGTCACCCGCGTTCCGATATCCCGCCATCATATCAGCGCCCAATGGAGCCGAAGTGTCGGTCGGAATTGTCACAAGACCCGGAGGGGGGCTTTCGGGAAATTCTGCCAAATCTTTAGCCAACGACCAAAGAACCAGACGCAAACGTGTCGCTGCAGGCTTCAGCAAGAGCGGCATAAAGATCGTAAACTGACCGAAACGAATGCCGTGCTTGCGCAGCGCGCCACGGGCGTCCTGATCAAGGTCTTTCACTTCCGTGGCCACTTGATCGCGCGAAATAATGCCGAAATCTTCGACCATCCGGAAGGCGAAACCACGGGCCATCCCTGTGAGGGCTTCATCGCGGCTCATTGCCAACAAGGGTTCAAACAGGGTCGCGACTTTGCGATCAATGAAATGTTGCAGGCGACGTGTGACCTTTTGGATCACATCGGGGCCCGCTTCCTCGTCGACAAACGCAACGACCAAAGGTTTGAGCGGGTCCGACCCGACGACCAATTTTCCAAGCGCAAGTTCGCCCCACATGAGGCCCCCTTGCTCGGTGAAATCGATCTCGGTATCAGGAGCGTTATAAAAACGATCTGCACGCAAATGGAACTCTGGGGCCAGAGCTTGCAGGCTTGCCGCCCGCAGTGTTTTGGCCTCTTCAGAGCTAGCGCTCTTATCTTGGCTGAACTGAAATCCCTCTAGCTTACCGACGAATTCGCCCTCAACTAGAACTTCACCTTTATCGTTTACGTCGGCCACTAGGCCCTCCTTCTGCTTCAACCGCCGCAACAAAACACTTGTCCGCCGGTCAACAAATCGTTGTGTGAGCGCCCCATGGAGCGCGTCTGATAATCGGTCTTCTACAGCGCGCGTCGCTTCTCGCCAATGGGTTTCGTCGTCAAGCCACCCGCTACGCTGAGAAACATAAGTCCATGTGCGGATAAACGCCAATCTTTTAGATAAAACATCGATATCACCGTCCGTTTTATCGATCCGTTTGACCTGTCTGGCGAACCAATCGTCCGGTACACGGTTAAATTCCTGCAAGAATCGAAACAATTGCTCCAAAAGTCCTGCATGCTCGCCGTGGCTGATTCCCCGAAAATCGGGAACACGGCAAACATCCCAAAGCCGTTTAACATCGCCAGCAGAAACAATTTTATCGCTCACAATCGGCATCGCCGTTAGTGTTTTGAGGGTGCGCAGATCGTCCGCTTCGCGCGCTTTTACCAAACGTTCGTCATTTGGCGCGACTTCAAGACTTCGAATCAACGCATTGCTGGTGCCAAATTCCAGCCGGGAATTACGCCAGTTCAGCTTTTTAATGGGTGCAAAACGGTGGTTCATTATGGCATCGGCCAAACCATCCTCAAGCGGAGCAGCGTCCCCCGTTACGCCAAAGCTACCATGGCTCATGTGCCGCCCTGCCCGCCCTGCAATCTGGGCCAACTCATTGGGCATCAAAGGCCGCATACGCCGCCCGTCAAACTTATCGGTGGCCGAAAACGCCACGTGGTTGATATCAAGATTGAGCCCCATCCCAATGGCGTCCGTCGCCACCAAATAGTCCACTTCGCCGTTTTGATACATCTCGACTTGGGCATTGCGAGTGCGCGGACTAAGCCCCCCCGTCACAACGGCGGCGCCACCCTTTTGCCGCCGCAGAAGTTCCGCGATTGCATAGAGATTTTCCACCGAAAACCCAACGATCGCCGAGCGCCCCGGCATCCGCGCGATCTTTTTACTGCCCGCGTAAGTCAGCTCCGAAAGCCGTTCGCGCCTTATAAAATCCACATCCCCCAAGAGATCGGCAATTGCACTGCGCATCGTGTCCGACCCCATAAACAGGGTTTCGTGCAAGCCACGGGCGCGCAGCAATCGGTCGGTAAAAATATGGCCTCGCTCGGGATCGGCGCAAAGCTGAATTTCATCAACCGCAAGGAAATCACAGCCCATTCCCTCGGGCATCGCTTCAACCGTACAGACCCAATATTGGGCGCGTGGCGGCACAATACGCTCCTCGCCCGTCACCAATGCCACGACGGATGGCCCGCGCAGAGCGACAATCTTGTCGTAAACTTCGCGCGCCAAAAGGCGCAACGGCAGGCCAATCACACCAGTTCGATGTGCCAGCATACGTTCGATTGCATAGTGAGTTTTGCCCGTATTCGTTGGACCTAGGATCGCTTTGATCCGCGGCGCGTTCGCCATGTTCTTCAGCCCTTAAAGGTTGGTCCCGCCGACTGATGCACTCAAGCGCGCAATGGCTTTTGCGACCTGCGGTTGGTTGGGGTGTATTAAGGTAACCTGCTGATAGACCTCAAGCGCTTGTTTGGGTTTACCCGAATCCTCCAAGATTCGCGCCAGTCCAATGATCGCGCCAAAGTGGCGTGGCTCTAACGATAGGACCTTTGCGATGTCCGAAACCGACGGCCCATACATACCTAGATTAAAATACGTCGTCGCCCGCCCATTATACCCTTCGGCAAAATCGGGTGCGTGGTCGGTGAGCGCCGTAAAATGTTCCACGGCCACTTCCAAATCCCCTTGTGAAAGAGCCGCATAACCGCGTTCTAGCAAGAAATTCATCGACTCCGAGCCGGACTCCCTGAAAAGAGCGCGAATTTGATCTTCGGTCTTTTCCCAGTTTTCGTTTTGCGGGTCTGCGAGGTCTGCGAAAAGCACATCCAAATCGACATCCTGCGCCTGCGCGGCTTGCCCGCCAGCCCATAAAATGACTGTCGCAAGAAGAAATGCCGTAACGATACGATTGAGAAAGGGGTTTAAAGCGCTCATAACAAATGCAACTGTAGCCGAAAGGTTGGGAAAAGCGACCCCCAAACCTTCACGTTTTTAGGAGAATCTAAATGAGCGAAATAATCACTGCTGCCGTCGGCGTTTTGTCTGAGAAAATCAAATCCTTCGATGGGACTGCAAAGTTCATGGTCGAAGGCGAAGGCGGCATTGTCATCGACGCGGACGGCGTGCGCGCGGGCGACGACGACACGGATGTTACTTTGTCGGCGGATGTCGAAACGTTTCAGGCCATTCTCGACGGCAGCTTGAACCCCACAACGGCCTTTATGACGGGCAAACTTTCTATGGACGGTGACATGGCAACGGCCATTAAACTCGGCGCAGAATTGTCCTAAGCCATGAAAACCGCCCCCTTTTTTGAGGATATAGTCGGCGCCGCAGACCCCGGAGACGCCACATGGTGGACGACTTCTGATGGTGTGCGGATTCGATTGGGCGTTTGGAACCAAGATGCGCCCATGGGAACGGTCCTGATCTTCCCTGGGCGCACGGAATACATCGAAAAATACGCGCCAACGGCGACGGTCTTGGGCACGCGCGGCTATGCGGCATTAGTCGTTGATTGGCGGGGACAAGGCCTCTCAGATCGGGATGCACCTGATCGCCTCCTTGGTCATGTTGAAGATTTTCAGGACTATCAACTCGATGTTGCGACCATGGTAGCCGCAGCCAAAGAAATGTCCCTCCCCGAGCCGTATTATTTACTGGGGCATTCGATGGGCGGATGTATCGCTCTGCGCGCGCTTTCAAATGGTCTTGATGTCAAAGCGGTATGTTTAACGGGGCCAATGTGGGGGATCAATGTCCCGCCAAGGATGCGCCTTCCCGCGTGGGTTTTGGGTGCGGTTGCGCATCAGGTCGGCAAGGGGAAAACCCTAAGTCCGGGGACAAATATTCAGACCTATGTCCTCACGGAACCCTATGCGGACAATATGCTGACGAGTGATCGGCCAACCTACGAATGGCTCAAATCCCAAGTCGTTGCGCACCCTGAATTGGCCCTCGGGGGCCCGTCACTTGGCTGGCTCATCGAAGGGTTGCGAGAGTGTCGCGATCTCGCAAAACTGCCCTCGCCCAATGTTCCTTGCCTGACGTTTCTCGGAACAAATGAGCGCGTCGTTCGCGCTGGTGCTATTGGAAAACGCATGGCGCATTGGCCGAGCGGACGTGTAGAAATGGTCGCGAAAGCCGAGCACGAAATCCTCTTTGAAAATCCCGAAACATTAGATCGTGTAACCGACATGATGTGTGAGTTTTTTGGTGAGAATACTTAGCCCGCGCCCTTTCTAAATAAAATCCCGCGCGATTTTCCTGTGGCTTGGGGTGTTTTTACCTTTGCGCGCCCCCATACCCCTTGAACCGCCCCCCTCCGAAGGCCTATGTCTAGAGGGCAATTATTGAGGTTTTTCATGCGTTTTTCCCGTCCTATGCCCGTCTTCGATGCGACCCCTTCCACTGGAGAGGCCGCCGATTTCGGCGACCTGCCAGAATGGAACCTCGACGATCTTTACACCAGTGAAGACGCGCCCGAATTGACCCGTGATATGGCTTGGCTTGAGACGGCCTGCGCCGATTTCGCCGCGGCCTACGAAGGTAAACTCGCAGATCTGGATGCCACCGGAATGCTTGCTTGCGTTCACGCCTATGAAGCAATTGACCTGATTGCAGGCCGCATCATGTCATTTGCGGGCTTACGGTATTATCAGATCACAACCGATAGTGATCGCGCGAAATTCATGTCCGACACCCAAGAAAAAGTGACCGTTTTCACGACTCCGCTGGTTTTCTATAGCCTTGAGTTGAACCGCCTTGAAGACGAAGCTTTGGCAAACATGTTTGCCGAAAATGCCGATTTGAAACGCTACAAACCGATTTTTGATCGTCAACGCGCAATGAAGCCGCACCAATTGTCCGACGAGTTGGAAAAATTCCTGCACGATCAATCGACTGTTGGTGCCGCCGCGTGGAACCGTTTATTCGACGAAACGATCGCCGGATTGCAATTCACCATTGACGGCGAAGACATGAACCTCGAAGCCGTTCTCAACCTTTTGACCGATCAAGACCGTGCAAAACGCGAAGTGGCGAACTTTGAGTTGGCCCGTGTTTTTGAAGAGAACATCAAAATATTCGCGCGTGTTCACAACACATTGGCCAAAGAAAAAGAAATTGATGATCGCTGGCGCAAAATGCCCTCGCCCCAGACGGCGCGGCATTTGTCGAACCATGTAGAACCAGAAGTTGTCGAGGCCCTGCGCAATGCGGTTGTGGCCGCCTATCCAAAACTCTCCCATCGCTATTATGCCCTCAAGGCAAAATGGCTTGGCCTTGAAACGATGCAAACTTGGGACCGAAACGCGCCTCTCCCGAAAAAAGACGAAAAAACAGTCGATTGGCAAGAAGCCAAAGACACCGTGATGGAAGCTTATGCTGGTTTTGACCCCAGAATGGCTGATATCGCCGCGCCGTTCTTCTCCGAAGGTTGGATTGATGCAGCGGTCAAACCGGGCAAAGCGCCGGGTGCCTTCGCGCATCCAACGGTCACAAATGTGCATCCCTATGTCATGCTCAACTACCTTGGAAAACCGCGTGACGTGATGACTTTGGCGCATGAACTTGGTCACGGCGTTCACCAAGTCTTGGCTGCGGAACAGGGCGAGCTTTTGTCCTCCACGCCCCTCACATTGGCCGAAACCGCCAGTGTTTTTGGCGAAATGCTGACCTTCCAAGCGATGCTCGCCAAGGCCACCACCAAAGAAGAGCGCAAAGTCCTGCTTGCGGGCAAAGTCGAGGATATGATCAACACAGTCGTGCGCCAAATCGCGTTTTACGACTTTGAATGCAAACTCCACGCAGCCCGCGCCCAAGGCGAACTGACCCCCGAAGACATCAACGCGCTCTGGATGTCCGTGCAGGCCGAAAGCCTCGGACCTATCTTTGAATTCACACCGGGTTATGCCACGTTCTGGGCCTATGTCCCGCACTTCGTGCACTCGCCATTCTACGTCTACGCCTATGCCTTTGGCGATGGCCTCGTGAACGCGCTTTATGCCGTCTACGCCGAGGGCGGCGAAGACTTCCAAGAGAAGTATTTCGACATGTTGAAGGCGGGCGGTTCCAAGCACCACTCAGAACTCCTCGCTCCCTTCGGACTTGATGCCTCTGATCCCAAATTCTGGGACAAAGGCTTGTCGATGATTTCCGGCATGATCGACGAACTCGAAGCGATGGAAGATTAAATGCGCGTCACCCTCCCCGTTTTCACCCTCCTCGCATTGGCACCGTTCGGTGCCAATGCGGAACCATCTATGGTTGGCCAATGGAGTTGTGAAAACTTCTCCGAGACCAACCAAATCATGGGAACCGTCGCCTATTACAATAATGGCACGAGCGAAGGCAGCTTTGACGCCACAATTGTCGGAAGCGACGCAACTGTCGAATTGATCGGGACTTATCGCGCGGATTGGAAACAGGAAAAATCGCTCCTTGTCGAAACAATGACGTCGGTTGATGTCCAAGACCTCTTGATCAACGGCCAAAGCTACATAGATACGCCCACCGAAACAGAATTTGAAAATGCCATGTTGGCGGAGGGGGCAACCACGTCGCAAATTATAGATTCGAGCGAAGTTATGGTTGTTCTCCAAGATACCGACGGCAATATTTCGTCCTGTAGTTTGTTTTAAAATACTTTTCACATCACGTGTTTAGCAATTCTCATTGTTTATTCGCTCATATGAAATAGACTTTTCCAAAAACAACGAGGGTTCCTATGCGCGGTATTAAACGACTCCTGAAAATTGTTCTCGCCATCCTTGTTGTCGGCCTTGGGGCTTTGCTCACTTTTGGACCAGGCTATTTAGAAAGCAATTTGAATACGGTCGAGGCTCACGCGCCCTACCCCGTCACGCCTGATGCCCAAGCGTTACACGACAGCCTCGTGATCGGTGATTGGCACGCCGATACGTTGCTTTGGAACCGCAGCTTGCTTGAACGTGGCGACCGTGGCCATGTGGATGTCCCGCGCCTGCAGGAAGGCAACGTCGCCCTTCAGGTTTTTACCACGGTCACCAAAAGCCCCGCAGGGTTAAACTACGAAGAGAATTCCACCTCTGCGCGCGACAATATCACCCTCTTGGCTTATGCGCAGTTATGGCCACGCGCCGCATGGGACAGCCTGCTTGAACGGGCGCTGTATCAGGCAAGCCGTTTGCATAAATACGCAGACAAAGCTCCCGATGACTTAACGATTATCACCACGCGTAGCGAACTCGACAACCTGTTGGAAAAGCGTGCCGCAGGGGCAAAAACCGTTGGCGCATTGCTCGGAACTGAAGGGGCGCATCCCTTAGAGGGCAAAATCCAAAACATCGCCGCCCTCGAAGCCGCAGGGTTTCGGATGATCTCGTTACAGCATTTCTTTGATAACGCCGCTGGGGGCTCGCTCCATGGCACAGCAGACGCAGGGCTGACCGATTTTGGCCGCGAAGTTGTCGCCCAAGTCCAAGCCCGCAACATGGTTTTGGACGTGTCCCATTCAAGCCAACAAGTCATTCGCGATGTGCTCGAAATTACTGAAATGCCCATCGTTGTGAGCCATACAGGTATCTTCAGCAACTGCCAGATCAAGCGCAATATCCCCGACGACCTCATCCAAGCCGTTGCTGCAAAGGGCGGCACGATTGCGATTGGCTATTGGAAAGACGTCACTTGCGACGATACTCCAATGGGCGTCGCAAAAACCATCAAGGCGGCAATTGACCTCGTAGGTGCAGATTATGTGTCGCTT
Source organism: Falsihalocynthiibacter arcticus (assembly GCF_000812665.2). Lineage (GTDB taxonomy): Bacteria > Pseudomonadota > Alphaproteobacteria > Rhodobacterales > Rhodobacteraceae > Falsihalocynthiibacter > Falsihalocynthiibacter arcticus. Next base: position 2,145,703 of record NZ_CP014327.1, on the reverse strand, counting down.
GGTTCGGATTTTGACGGTGCCGTGGGCACCGCCTTTGATACATCCGAATTGGCTGCGCTGACGCAAGCGCTCCTCGACTTAGAGATTTCTGAAATCGATATCCGCAAAGTTATGGGCGAGAACATGGTGCGCGTCTTGCGCGCCCGCCTCGCCCCCTAAGCCAAGGCTACTTTTTCGCTTTTGCAAAGATCTGATCCATCATGGATTGGGCCTTTTTGCTATCCTCCAGCGTGTATGGATAGGCGGCACCGGTGCCAACGAATTGAGCAAAGTTTTCGACTTGAAGCACATATTGGTTCAGCCCCGGATAACGCGACACAGTTTCGCCCGCTTCATTAGACAGCCAAACTTGCGCCTCTCCGGCGACATTGGCATTGAAAGGTGTCGTCACGCGAATTTTCCCTTTGTCTCCAAGGAATAGCATTTCTTGATGTGGCGCGAGGCGCATCGAAACCATGCCCGAATAGGTGAACCCTTCGAACTGCGCCTGAACATCGGTAAACACATCCACGCCCCCCTCCTCACGCATTGAAACGGCCGTAATTTCGGGTAGCTTGGCTCCGGTCGCGAAAAGGGTGCTGGCATAGATGTATACGCCAATATCACGCGCCGCGCCGCCACCAAATTCCGCAAGATTGCGGATATTGTCGGTCGCGGACTCGTTGTTGTAACAAAACTGACCACTCACATGACGTAAGGTACCAATATCTCCTGCAGCGATCCGGTCCCTGACCTCAATCCACTGCGGGTGATGTGCAATCATAAAGGCTTCGGCGGCGACAAGGCCCGTTTGATCGCGCAGGGCTATAAGGTCGTCGATCTCATTCGCTTCAAGCGCAACTGGCTTTTCGCACAACACGTGCTTCCCCGCCTGAAGAGCTTTTTTTGTCCATGCCACATGGAGATGATTGGGCAAGGGAATGTAAACGGCATCGATATTTGGCGAGGCCAACAAAGCATCGTAATCGCCAAAGACCTCAAGCGACGGGCAGAATGCCTGAAATGGCGCGGCCTTGGCTGCATTTGACGTTGCCAAGGCAACAAGTTCGTTTCCTATGGCTGCGTGAATAGCGGGTGCCATGAATCTTTCTGCGAAATTTGACGCGCCCAGAATTCCCCAACGTAAAATGTTGCTCATGTGAAGTGCTCCCTAAAAATTTTTGCTAAGTTACCATGTTGTCCACGTTGCGCAATACGCGTCAGCGACACAAAAAAAGGGCCCCAATCAACGGAGCCCTTTTTAAAATTTCGATTAAAAGCCTTAGGACGGAACCAATAGGCCTTTGTCTTTGGCGGTCTCGCGCATCCGCTCTTGAAGCTTCTCGAACGCACGCACCTCAATTTGGCGTACCCGCTCGCGGCTCACATTATATTGGCCCGACAGTTCTTCCAACGTCACCGCTTTGTCTGTCAAGCGGCGCTGTGTAAGGATATCTTTTTCGCGGTCATTCAAAACGTCCATAGCTTCGGTCAAAAGCTCGCGGCGAATCGTCAATTCGTCATTCGCTTCATAGTCGCCCGCTTGGTCGGCATCGTCATCTTGGAGCCAATCCTGCCATTGTGTTGTGGTGTCTCCGTCGCTGCCGATCACGGCATTGAGCGACGCATCCCCACCGGAAAGCCGGCGGTTCATCGAGACAACTTCAGCCTCAGTCACACTCAGATCATGGGCAATACGCGCCACATGCTCGGGGCGCAAATCGCCGTCTTCAAGGGCACCAATACGGGCTTTCGCCTTGCGCAGATTAAAGAACAGCTTCTTTTGCGCGCTAGTTGTACCCAATTTAACGAGGGACCAACTGCGCAGAACATATTCTTGAATGCTGGCGCGAATCCACCACATGGCATAAGTCGCCAGACGGAACCCCTTCTCAGGGTCAAACCGCTTCACAGCCTGCATCAAGCCGACATTCGCCTCAGAGACGACCTCGGCTTGTGGCAAGCCATAGCCCCGATACCCCATGGCGATTTTCGCCGCGAGACGCAGGTGGCTTGTGACCATCTTATGCGCGGCTTCGCTGTCTTGGTCCTCGACCCAGCGTTTGGCCAGCATATATTCTTCCTCGGGTTCCAGCATTGGAAACTTGCGGATGTCCCGAAGGTAATGACTCAGACCTTGTTCCGGTGTTGCGGCCGGTAGGTTTTTAAAATTGCTCATTCTTCTGCCCCCTGTTTGTTATGTTTAGACAGTTAACATTCAGATAATTACGTTCGTCGTAAGTTCAAGTGGCAAAGGCACATGGGAGACCCCATAACGCATCTGTCTTAAGCAAATATGAGCGCCGCACGTCCTGATATCCAGTAAAATGTAAGGAATTCACAGCTAAGTGCGAGTCTGAAACATTCCTATGGGAGTGAGTCAATATCCCCGCCAAGGGCTTGAATCAGGCCAACCATATCCGCAGGCATCGGCGCTTTGAACTGCATTTTTTCTTTGGTTACGGGATGTACGAACCCAAGAGTAGCCGCATGAAGCGCCTGACGCGGGAAGGCACGAACGGCCTCGACACCACCAACGCCCACAACTTTCTCCGACAGTTTGCGTCTACCACCATAAGTCGGATCGCCAATAAGACTGTGACCCGCATGCGCCATGTGAACGCGAATTTGGTGGGTGCGGCCCGTTTCAAGCCAACATTCAATCAGTGACGCCACCGCGGGGGTGCCCAAAGGCATCACAATCCGACTGCGGGTCACAGCGTGTCGCCCGCCGTGAAATAAAACCGCCTGACGTTGGCGATCATTTTTATGACGCGCCAAATGCGTGGTGATCTTCATAATATTTCCGGATTCAAAATTGACGCCTTTGACGCCCCGTACGCGCGGATCATTCGCATCGGGCATGCCGTATACAACCGCGTGATAGTGGCGCACAACAGTGTGTGCCGCGAATTGTTTTGCGAGACTGTGGTGGGCCACATCCGATTTTGCGGCGACCAGAAGGCCGCTGGTTTCTTTGTCGATCCGGTGCACAATACCGGGTCGTTTTGTGCCGCCAACGCCCGAAAGCGTATCGCCACAATGGAACATCAGCGCGTTCACAAGCGTGCCATTCGGCGATCCGGGCGCGGGATGCACCACCATGCCGACGGGCTTATTTACAACAATAAGATCGTCATCCTCAAACACCACCTCAAGCGGAATATCTTCGGGAAGGATGTGGCTTTCGGCAGCAAAAGGAACGGTGATTTCAAAGACATCCCCTTCGCTTACCTTCGCCCGAGGGTCGGTTTGAACCACGCCGTTTTGTTTGATCGCCCCTTCTTCGAGCAATTTCGCCATACGCGACCGACTCAAAGAGGCTTCTACTGGTACGTCACGCGAAAGCGCTTTATCAAGGCGTTTAGGGGGATCAGCAGCGATCACCACAGATACAACGGAGAGTGCGGACATGAATGAGGCTCCTGAAACGGAAATCGAACTTCCGGCCAACCTAAAATTTCTGCGCGTCTTAGTTACAATACTGACGGCAACGATGATTGCAGGGCTTGTAGTGGTGATTGTTCTGCTTGTCACCCGTTTCCCTGATAAGGAAACACTTTCAGGTACGAAATCAAGCATTCTACCCAGCGAAATTACTTTGCCCGAGGGAGTCGCTGCTCGCGCCTTTACGCAGGGAAATGACTGGTATGCCATTGTCACGGATCAAGACCAAATCCTAATCTATGACCGTGACAAACAAACCTTACGCCAAACAATCACATTGCAAAACGACTGACCCAAAGCGGATAGCCCAGCGATGAACTGGGCTATTTACTCTATTTGACTGGTTTTCTTGGCTTGGCGAACTTGCCCTTGCCCGTGGCCTTGTGGCGCAGCTTTTGCGACGTATCTTTGGGGTCAAATCCGGCTGGTGGTCCCGGTTTTTTCGGGCCACCCGCAGGTTTTCCAGCCGGTCCACCGCGTTTGGGTCCAGAATCTGCAGATCCACCGAATTTCGGTTTGAAGTCCGCGCCAGAAGCCCCTTCTGCACGGGGTTTGCGGGGTTTGTCATCCGTGTTTCCGGCGTATTTCCCTGCTGGCTTACCTGCATATTTACCAGCGGGTTTGCCTTCATACTTACCGGCAGGTTTGCCTTCGTATTTGCCTTCAGGCTTGTTGCCTTCGTATTTACCTGCGGGTTTGCCTTCGTACTTGCCCTCAGGCTTTTTGCCTTCGTACTTACCGGCTGGCTTGCCTTCGTATTTGCCTTCAGGCTTGTTGCCCTTGTACCCGTTGGCGCCATCATGCGGCTTGCGGTGCGAATCCGAACGTGGGGCACGTTCTTCGCGAGGGCCACGATCGGGGCGCGGTCCACCGCGCGGTTTGTCACCAAAGCTCGGACGAGCACCTGAATGACCACTGCGCGCAACGTCTGGAACCTTGTCGAGCTTGGTCGCTTTTACGTCTTCTTCTAGGATGTTGTCTTTGCCCAACGCAGCAAAGAAACGATCTGCAATGGTGGCGTCCAACTCAACATATGTTTCATTTGGAACCATCTTGATCGCGCCGATTTCGCGTTTGGTAATGCCACCAGCCTTGCAAAGCAGCGGAATGAGCCAGCGTGGCTCGGCCCGTTGCTCGCGGCCAACATTGAGGGACAACCAAACAGAACTCGCAAATCCGCGATTCTCCGTGGGGGCGTCCACGCCACCGACTTCACGCAACTCTTCCGGAGAGGTGCGCAAGGAGCGATACTGCGCGATATACGCAGACGCGATTTGCTCAGGGGTATTCCCTTCGAGGAGCGCCGCAACAACGGCTTCTTCGCCGACAACTTCTTCTGTTTTGAAGCTGGCGATCAAACGCTCATCGTCTTTGGCGCGCACGTCAGACGCACTTGGAGGAGTGCCCCAATTCGCGGTAACTTTCGCCCATTTCAGCAAACGTTCAGCCTTGCCACGTTGATTTTTTGGAACGATCAACGCCGAGATGCCTTTTTGGCCCGCGCGACCTGTACGGCCAGAACGGTGTAGAAGAGCTTCTTGGTTTTGTGGTAAATCAGCGTGCACAACGAGATTTAGACCCGGAAGGTCGATCCCACGCGCCGCAACGTCAGTCGCCACACAAACTTGGGCGCGGCCATCGCGCATCGCTTGAAGCGCGTGACTACGTTCTGCTTGGGAAAGTTCACCAGAGAGGGCCACAACGCGGAAACCACGGTTGGTAAAACGCGCCGTCAAATGGTTTACGGTCACACGTGTGCCACAGAAAACAATCGCCGTTTCGGGTTCATGAAAGCGTAGCAAATTGATAATAGCGTTTTCGCGGTCAGGCGCGGCACAGACCAAAGCTTGATAGTCGATATCAACGTGTTGCTTGGCTTCAGAAGCGGTTGCAACGCGCTTGGCGTCTTTTTGGAAGTTGCGCGCAAGGTCGGCGATTTGACGTGGAACCGTCGCCGAGAACATCAAAGTGCGACGCTCTTCTGGGGCTTCGCCAAGAATAAACTCAAGGTCATCGCGAAAACCAAGATCGAGCATCTCGTCGGCTTCGTCCAAAACGATTGCCCGCATTTGGTCCATACGCAAAGATTTGCGCGCGATATGGTCGCGAAGACGGCCAGGTGTGCCCACAACAATGTGTGCGCCTTGGTCCAATTCGCGGCGTTCGGTCCGCATGTCCATGCCGCCAACACAGGACGCGATGCGCGCACCCGTTTCAGCGTAAAGCCATTCAAACTCGCGGCGCACTTGCAGCGCCAATTCGCGCGTCGGTGCCACAATCAATGTAAGGGGCGCATCGGCCCGCTCAAATCGGAGAGCATCGCCAAGAATCGTCGGCGCAATCGCCAGACCAAAAGCAACCGTCTTACCCGACCCAGTTTGCGCGGACACCAAGAGATCGGATTCAGCTAATGCAGGATCGGATACGTCTAGCTGAACGGGGGTCAGCTCGGTGTAACCCTTTTTTACAAGGGCGTCGGAAAGGGGCGGCAGAATGCCTTCGAATTGCGTCACGGCGATATCTTTCGAAAAAATCATATCGGCCCATTGGCCGACGGAAAGGGCGGGCATATTCAGAAGTAGGCGATAAAGCAATCAAAGAAGAGCCAAAAATCGCATTTACCCCTTAAAAAGTAACAAATGCATGAATTTCGCTCTCAAGAAGCAATAATGGCCCACGAATACGATGGTTGTAGGCGCATTTACTTTGTGCGCGCGGCACGAGAAATGATCTCGCACCGAGCGGCAACAAGTGCCTCTGCCGTTTGCGCGAGTGAATTTGCAGACGCGAATGCTTCTAGTTCCGCGAGGACATCAAGCATCCATTGTTGTTTTTCCAGATCTTCCCAAAACACCAATGCGCTTGCTTGATCCGCGCCTTGCCCCCGCCCCCTATTTTCAAATATCCGGGTTGGATTGAAACAATAGTATCGGCAAAGGCATGCGTGCCCGTTTTGGTCGACCGGATGCGATTGGAAACTTGAGACAATACATCGCCTTTTCCGCCAGCAACTTCGGACTTATGCAAAGAAGCGTCATCGGTAGAAACATTTGCTCCGCGTCGTTGGTTTTTCACTGGAGCAAAGGGCACAACATTGATGCCGGTTTTGCCAGAGGCCAATTCCCCAAGAGCGACCATCGCTTCAGCTGCAGCAAAATACGCACTGACGATTTTGTTTTTTTCGCTCTCATCCATAGTAAATCCCGTACCAACCCTAATAGTTACAAAACAAAATTCTCTTTTCGTCTCAATCTGCTTTTCTCCACACGCTGCGTCGCCGCTTGCGCAATATGGAGAACAACATCCTTAACCCCAGACTCGAATCCTACGACCCTATCGATTCCCGCCAGCTCTGCCTCTTCAGGCGATACCTCATCAGAAATAGCCAAAACCGTAGCAACACGTGTTCGCGTAGACTGAGAGCGAATGTGCCGCGCAAACTGCAACACCTGAAGTTCAGATTGCCTCGAAACAATAACCACAACATCGAATACCCGAAGGGACATTTGATCCAAAGCTCGTTCAAAATCTGTGACGACTGACAACCAATTCTCGGAACCCAACCTATTCAGGACAGCTTGTCCAGCGAGCGAATGCTCACCAAGAATCAAGGCCGCGGGTCGTCGTTCTATTGCAAAAGAATCAATCACACACCGTCCACAGACAATTGCTTATAGCAACTTTATCTAAAGGAGCCCTGCACATATGTAAAGATGCTAGTAGCAATAAGATAAATTTCAGTACGGATTAGAACACGATTGCGGTCATACCTAGGATTACTTGTGGATTAAAGGAGCGCCGAAGTGACAGCGGCGACTAAATCGTCGCCTTTAAATGGCTTGTACAGAAAGGTTTTTGCGCCTTTGATATCCGCGAGAGCCGTCGTCGTTTCCAAGGGAATAAGACCGCCGCCCCCCGATACGAAAACCACAGGTAAATCTGGCAGTTTCTGGAGAATACTGTCGTAGAGATCTAAACCACTATCCAGTCCTAGCCATACGTCCAGCACCGCAACATCAAAATCATCGATTTCAGAAATGACAACAAGAGCCGGTTCTGGCCCCTCGCAAAGAACGACCTCAAATCCAGCTCTCGACAAAAATCTTTCCATCAATTCTCTTAATTGTGGATCATCATCAACGATCAATACTTTTGACATTAATTGCCCCAGCCAATTTTACCCTACATTCACGACAATACACTCTAAAGATTTTTTGAACACACCCTTTTCATCTTCAGGTAGTTTCGACACGCATTCAGCGAGGCGCATCAATGGATCGTCCTTTAGCGCTTGCAAGGCAGCTGGCTGTAACACCAATAAGAAACTGCGCGCATCGTGTTCGCTTTTCACCTGTTCTACAAACCCGCGTTTTACCAATGTTTGCACTGCGCGACTTGTCGGCGCGGCTGTGATCCCCAAGAATTTTGCAACCATATGTGCTGTGCGTTGCTCTGATGGAACCCTTGCAAGAAACCTCAGAATCGACCATTGGAGCGGCTGTATGGCCCCTGGTTCTCTGCTTGGATAGGTAGCGCGAACGATTTTTTCGATCAAGACCGCCGCTGCAACATCACTTTTTACCATTAAAAACCACTCACACTTGCACAAATCCACTATAGCTAGGTACTTGTTACTAGCAATAAATATAACATTTTTTGTTAAAATATACGCTGTGACCTGAATAGAGCAAGATTTTTAATCCGACATTTTAAACGAAGGGTTAAAAGGCGGGCAACAGCTCAAAAATGGTGGGATTGGGTTTTGATTAGCAAAACGTTAGAGAAAGCCATGCGATACGCCCGACAACGGGTTTAACAAAGGCCCTAAACGTTACTGTATTTAGAAAATGGTACCGCCACCCCGACTTGAACGGGGGACCTCTTGTTCCACAAACAAGCGTTCTAACCAACTGAACTATGGCGGCACACTTTGGCTGATTTAGCGCCCACGTGCGGTGAATGCAAGGGCCGCGAGGTATGAAATTGTGGAATTTCGCAAGTATTTGCCTCTATCACCGCGTCGGACCTCAAAACGTCGCCAATTGCCGCCTAAAAAACGCCCTCTTGCCTCCGTTGCCAGTTGGGTCTAGTCAATTTGGGCAATCAAGGAGAGCAAAAATGGGTATCAACACCGAAAAAGAAGTCGAAGCCAATCTACAGATTGGGCCAACATCTTTGGGGAACGTGCGCCTCTATATCGAAGCAGATGGTGTTGAAATTCCAATGGATTTCACGCCGGATGAAGCATTGGAAATCGCCGAAGAAATCCGTGCTGCAGCCCTTATGCTTGCGGGTAAGAAATAGCTGCCACACCAGGATCACGATAGCTTTGCAATCTTCGTGCGGCATCCCGCGCGAATTTTTGCGTGAGTTTTTTACGTCGTGCGGGCGCAATTTTCACTTCGGGCCCCATACGAACAATTTCGGCGTCATAGCTATCGGCAAGGATAAGCCCCGTTTCAAGTGGAAGCAGGTTTATTGGAAAACTCCCGTCAACGGCCCAGAAATATCGATCACACCAAGGTAGATACCCCTGCCATTTGCTGTCGGCTTGAAAATCGGCACGACTAGACTTGCATTCAACCACCCAAAACTCGCCTTTAGGGCCTAATGCGATGACATCCACACGCAACCCGCGCTCAGGAACGAATTCCTCGATCACCGTGAAATCAAGCTGCAATAAGTGCCTGCACACACCCCGCGCCAACAATGGCCCAGCTTTGCGCGCCTCTATGGAGTTATCGCCAGTTAAAGAGTTCATGCCAAACATGAACAAACCATAAACAAAAAGTCAAGACACAAGAGAATTCCAATTAAAGCCCCTTCGCCCCTTGCCGCATGCTCTGTGCCCACTTATGTCAATGGACGGCGGGTTCTGCTCTTCTCGTAAACAGTGGGTACAAATTCCAGAGGCCTTAAGCAAATCCTAGGGAGCTGGCTCTGTTTGGACCCTGGTTCAATTATCTGGTGCCCACCTGTACATACAGGTCCCCAGGAATTAGCTGCCCCTACGGTCGCTGCGGGCCCGCCACAATCTCCCAACAAAAAACGCCCCAAAAGGGGCGCTCTATGTGGCTTAGACCGGCAAGTTTTTATGCAAAAGCTTCCGGTTTGATTTCACGCGCCATAAAATCCAGCACTGCGTTGACAAATTGTGGCTCTTTGCCACTAGGATCAAAAGCACGGGCAATATCGACGAACTCACTGATAATTACGCGTGGCGGCGTTTCAAGCGCCACCATTTCGGCACCAGCGGCCCGAAAGAGCGCACGCAGGGTGGGGTCGATCCGTGCGATGGGCCATTTTGCGACCAAAGCGCGATCGGTCATTTGGTCAATTTTTGCCTGATGGTCGACTGCGTTTTCGACGAGCGCTTGGAACAATTCCATGTTGCCCTCCATCATCTCGATGCCCTCATAAATGGCACCGAAACGGAACTCTTGGAATTCCTGCACGATAGCTTCAATGGTTTGCCCAGAATTCTCCATCTGAAACAGCGCCTGAACCGCATAGAGCCGCGACGCAGATTTTTTCTGGCGGCCTTTAGATATTTTCGGCGCCGCTTTCGCGGAGGTCTCTGGGTTTGTCATGTGGTCGTTCCGTTTTCCTTGCCGCCCGATGAGGCGATCAAAATACTGTCGGGAGTGGATTTAAAGCCCGCTCCTTTACCTTGGCCGCCCCATTTGCGCGAAAGTGCGATGAGATGCAAGGCCGCAGCGGCCGCCCCGCCCCCTTTATTTTGATCGGCAGGGTCTGCACGCACCTCAGCTTGCTGCCGATTTTCGACAGTAAGGATGGCATTACCGATGCATACCCCTTGCAGTCCCAAGAGCTGAAGCGCGCGACTGGAGTCATTACACACCGTATCATAGTGCGTGGTTTCCCCTCGAATAACACAGCCCAGCGCCACGTAACCGTCAAAGTTTGACATACGATCCGCGATGCCAATACAGGTCGGAATCTCAAGCGCACCAGGGACTTGCGCGATTTCATATGTGCCGCCAGCGGCTTCGATTTCGGCGATCGCGCCCGCAACCATATTGTCGGCAATATCTTTATAGTATGGCGAAACGACGATCAGAAGTTTCACCGGAGCCGCGAATTCCGCACGCGGCATAGTGTAGTGCTGTTCGTGCCCAGCCATTAACCGATCTCCGAAATTTTGCGGGTGCCCGTAATTTCGAGTCCATAGGCCTCAAGCCCCACAACTTTTGGAATCGGTGAGTTGGTGAGCAATTCCAAGCGCGACAGGCCCAACGATGAGAGAATCTGTGCGCCGACTCCATATTGACGCAAAGTCTGTGGTGACGCTTCTTCACTGGCGTGAAGTTTCATGTGAACGTCGCGCAACAGCACCAAAACGCCGCGGCCTTCGTCGGCAATCATATTCATCGCATCGCTAAATTCAGCGGCGCGTCCCTTGCCGCCCACGCCGATCACATCCAGCATTGGATCAAGCGCGTGCATCCGCACAAGGACGGGTTCATCGGTGGAAATATCACCTTTCACAAGTGCGATATGTTCTGCCCCGTGTGCCTCGTCCGTGTAAATCCGCAATTCCCATTCGCCACCGAACTCGGACTGAATCTTGTCCTGAGAACTTATTTTCACGAGATTGTCGTGGCGACGACGATAGGCGATCAGATCACTGATCGTGCCGATTTTCAGCCCGTGGCGTTGCGCAAATGAAACGAGGTCCGGCAGGCGCGACATAGTGCCATCGTCGTTCATAATCTCACAAATCACGCCGGAGGGGTTTAAGCCCGCAAGGCGGCTGATATCGACGGCGGCTTCCGTATGCCCTGCCCGCACCAACACGCCGCCCTTACGTGCGCGCAAAGGAAAGACGTGGCCCGGTGTGGCAATGTCGGTCGCACCCTTGGTGGAATCAACGGCCACAGCGACAGTCAAAGCGCGGTCATGCGCCGAGATCCCCGTGGTCACCCCTTCACGCGCCTCAATTGAGGTGGTGAAGGCCGTTTCGTGGCGCGAAGAATTGCTGCTGCTCATCATCGGCAGGCCGAGTTGATCAAGGCGCTCGCCTGTCAACGCAAGGCAAATCAATCCGCGCCCATGGGTCGCCATGAAATTAATCACATCCGGCGTCGCCATCTGGGCCGGAACAACCAAATCCCCTTCGTTTTCGCGATCCTCGTGATCCACAAGAATAAACATCCGTCCATTACGAGCGTCTTCGAGAATCTCTTCAATCGTGGAAACGGCGTCAGAGTAGTGGTTTGAAGAATCTGTCATTTACAGTCCTGTGATTTGGGCAGCTAAGGAGGTGCACCTGATAAAATAATTCGGCGGGAAGGCCGCGCATCGGCACACGTTCATGTCGAAAATTCCTGAAGTCTGGCCACATAACGGGCCATGGTATCGATCTCAAGATTGACCATATCGCCAACTTTCGCGGCACCCCAAGTCGTTACGTCCTTGGTATGTGGAATGATATTCACGCCAAAGGAACAGCCATCAACATCATTCACAGTCAGGGAAGTGCCGTTCAACGTGACCGACCCTTTTTGGGCAATAAACTTGGCAAAGGCTTCGGGAGCGAGGAAGGTAAACCGCGTGCTGTCCCCCTCGTCTTTCATCGTGATAATTTCGGCCACGCTATCCACGTGCCCCGACACAATGTGCCCCCGAGTTCATCGCCAATCTTAAGGGCGCGTTCAAGGTTTATACGGCGGCCAACATGCCAATCGTTCCCCTGTGTGCCAATGTTGGTTTTGGCAACGGATTCCGCCGAGATTTCAACGTCGAACCAGTTTTGTGGGCTTTGGCCAAGGGCGATCACCGTCAAGCAAACACCATTGCAGGCAATCGACGCGCCAATATCAATTCCCGACACATCATAAGATGTTCCAATACGGGCCCGCAGGTCGCCACGCTGTTCGGCTTCCAAAACCGCGCCAACATCCGTAATTATACCTGTAAACATCACGCATCCCTTCAAGAATTCTTATGCTTGGAGTAGCCTCTCAGGCCGGTCGGTGCAAGACCGACGCTGCGATGGTTTCAAGGAGATTTCCGCCACTTTAACGGTTTGGCATTGATTTTGCCATATTCCTGCCCCACGAACTTGGTATAAAAACTATGAAAACGGAATTTTTCATCCTTTGAACGGAGATTTCGCCGCCTCAAGACCGAATAGCGAGACAGAAAACTCAATGAGCCAACTCCCCCCAGAAAAGCGACGTTTTTTGTTTCTGCAAGGACCACACGGGCCGTTTTTTCATCGTTTAGGCAAAATGATGCGCCTCGCGGGTGCCGAGGTCTGGCGCGTGGGTTTCAACCAAGGGGATCGGGCATTTTGGCGCCACGCCGAGAGCTATATCCCTTTTCAAGAACCCCAATCCGCATGGCCCAGTTTTTTCCAAGACCTGCTCACAAGCAAAGGCATAACCGACATCGCCCTCTATGGCGACACACGCCCAATACATGCGCAGGCTATTGAAATAGCAAATAAAAATGGCATCACAATACATATTTTCGAGGAGGGTTACCTTCGCCCCTACTGGGTAACCTATGAGCGCGGCGGTGCGAATGGGCACTCCGCTTTGATGAAAATGGAGGTGGCCGATATGCAGGAAATATTAGCCCATTCCGTTTTGGACATTCCTGAAGCGCCCGCCCATTGGGGCGATATGCGGCAACATGTGCTGTACGGCGCGTTGTACCACTGGTTTGTGATGTTCAGAAACGGACCTTACAGCAGTTTTCGTGCCCATCGAGCCCTCCCCGTTTCAAGAGAATTTCAACTATACATCAAACGTCTGCTTCTCATGCCGCTTCACTGGGGAGAACGGGTTCTTGCGACGACGCGGATCAAGTGGTCGGGCTTCCCCTACCATGTGGCGCTTCTTCAACTCGAACATGACAGCAGTTTTCAAATGCACAGTCCGTTCGAAAGCATGAGTGATTTTCTAAAAGTTGCCATTGAAGGCTTCGCCAAGGGCGCCCCCCGACATCATCATCTCGTTTTCAAAGCCCACCCACTGGAAAACGGCCAGCTCCCTCTTCGTAATAGTATTCACGCGTTAGCCAAAGAGAACGGGGTCGAGAACCGCGTCCACTATGTCAGGGGCGGCAAACTCGCCCAGCTTCTCGACAACGCGCGGTCGGCTGTGACCGTGAACTCGACTTCAGCACAACAAGTTCTGTGGCGTGGCTTGCCGCTAAAAACCTTTGGTGTCGCCGTTTTTGACAAACCAGAGTTTGTCTCGACTCAACCACTTACAGAATTTTTCTCCGCACCGACACGTCCCGACAACGGCGCTTACAGAGACTACCGTCACTTCCTCCTAGAGACCTCACAAGTCGCTGGGGGTTCTATTCCGCGCGGGGGCGCCGCCAATTATTACGCCAAGTTGTTGACATGATGTTATCCCCCTAGATCCCTACGAGGCCTTAAAAACGGGGAAAGCGGCTCCAAGGCAACAGTTGCGACTCGTTAAATAAGTGCGTCTAGCTTTTTCCTCAGATTTCCGTAACTTGGCTTAAAAAAGACTGAGGCAGTTATAATAATCGAGGAGCTCCAGCAGTGAGCATTCTGGCTTCCAAAGGTGTCCGTTCGGTCGCCCTATTTGCGCTTGTAACAGCGCTTGCATCCTGTACGCTTCCGCGTTCCGGCCCAAATAAAAACGAAATCTATTCGGGATCAGTCCTAAAACAGGGGGACGCATTCGTTGTAACCGTTAACGATCGTGTGACGCGGGCGACATCTGTTACGCCAGCCCTCGGGTTTTCGGCAGCGTTTAAAAATGCTGGCCTTTTAGGGTCCGATACCATTCGTTCCGGAGACGTTTTAGGCGTGTCAGTTTGGGAGAACACTGATGTCCCCATTTTGGGCGCGCCACAAGTCGCAACTATTTTGGAAGAAATCCAAGTTGACGGACAAGGATTTATTTTCGTTCCTTATGCAGGACGCATTAAAGCTGATGGCAATACGCCCGAGCAATTGCGCAATATTATCACGCGTAAGCTTGATCAGCAAACTCCCGACCCCCAAGTTTCCGTGCGTCGTCTTGCCGGCGACGGGTCTACGGTTTCGATTGTTGGCGGGGTTGGTGCACAAGGGGTTTACCCCATTGAGCGCCCCACACGCACACTTTCCGCCATGCTCGCGCGCGCATCCGGTGTGACGATTGAACCAGAGATCGCCCAAATAACAGTAACGCGAAACGGTTTGAAAGACAGAATCTGGCTCCAAGACCTCTATGAAAACCCCGAAATGGATATTGCGCTACGTGGAGGGGATAAAATCCTCGTTGAAAAAGACAATCGTGCGTTTACTGCCCTTGGTGCTATGGGAACGCAAAGCCGCGTCACCTTTGAATCCCAAACGGTTTCAGCAATCGAAGCCCTCGCACTTGTCGGCGGCCTTAATTCCAACCTTGCCGATCCAAAAGGAATTTTCATATTCCGCAACGAACCCCAAGAAATTTCTAATGTGGTGCTTGGGAGGAATGATCTACAAGGCGATCAACGGTTTATCTATGTCATTGATTTAACTGCACCCAACGGAATGTTCCAAGCGCGTGATTTCGCAATCCGCGAAAACGATACCGTCTATGTCACCGAAGCGCCCTATGTGCGCCTGCAGAAAACACTTGGTGCCATTATCGGTCCAGTTGCTGACCTCGCGGTCCTTGATGGCGCGTTCTAAAAAGGGTCGACATGTACGATGAAGAAACCGATAAAGTTGCCGTGGAACCCCCGCGGCAACTTTTTGTTTTTAACGGCGGATTTCTTACCCAACCAAGATTGCGACGTATCCTTGCGCTGTCTGGCTATGACGTAAAAATCGGAAAACCCACAGCTGAAGACCTCGTAGGCGTCTGGGGACAAAGCCCGACGTCGGGGCGCGGCGAAATCGTTTCTGCACACACCGACGCCAAAATAGTAAGAGTTGAAGACGCGTTTTTGCGCTCCGTTATTCCTGGACGTTTAGCAGGTGATCCACCCCTTGGCCTCTGCATCGATCGATATGGCGTGCATTTTGATCCTTCCACCCCTTCCGATTTGGAAAAAATCCTCGCCCATTCGCCCTTAGACGACACATCCATTCTAAACCGTGCTCGCAAAGCGATTGATCGCATAAACGCGCTGAAACTTTCGAAATATAACGGCTTTGCGCTTGATACCTCGCCCCCAGCTCCTGGATATGTCTTGGTCATTGACCAAACCCGCGATGACGCCGCCGTCACCGCCAGCGGGGCTGATTGGACTCGCTTCAAAGAAATGTTGGTTTTTGCACAGACGGAGCACCCGTCCGCAAAAGTCCTGATAAAAACCCATCCAGAAACGACTGGCGGGGCACGGCTGGGCTACTTTTCCGACAAAGACGAGAGCGCACGCGTGTCCCTTTATACAAACGATATCGCACCGCAAACCCTCTTTGAAGGGGCCATCGCTGTCTACACGGTTTCATCTCAAATGGGGTTTGAAGCCATTTTTGCAGGGCACAAACCACGCGTTTTTGGCCAACCCTTTTACGCTGGCTGGGGCCTAACAGACGACGAATATCCAGTGCCACGTCGCGAACGAAAGCTAAGTCGCCCACAGCTTTTTGCGGCGGCCATGATCCTCTACCCAAAATGGTATGATCCCTATAACGATCGCCTCTGCCAACTCGAAGACGTCATAGAAACCCTTGCGATTCAGGCGCGCGCTTGGCGTGAGGACAAGGCGGGATATGTTGCTGTAGGCATGCGCCTTTGGAAACGTCCCGCACTTCAACGCGCCTTTGGGAGAGGCAAACCCCTTGAGTTTGTGAGCCCGGAGGCCAAGGCAATTCAACGCGCCTCCGCCCTCGACGCCCCCCTGCTTGTTTGGGCAAACCGCGCGAACCCTTCGCTTTTAACGGCTGCAAACACCCAACAGGTTCCCGTGGTCCGCGCGGAGGACGGGTTCCTTCGATCACGCGGTTTAGGCGCGGCTTTGGTGCCCGCAATGTCGCTTATTCTTGATGATTTGGGCGTCTACTATGATCCTCGATCTGAATCCAGATTGGAGCAGTATATCACCGCGTCATCGCACCTTTCGGGCGCAAGCCTTGAGCGGGCCCAAAACCTTCTAACTGGAATTCTTCAAGCGGGGTTGAGCAAATACAACCTCTCCGGCGCCCCCCTTCCCAACCTTCCAAAAGGGCACCGTATCCTCGTTGTCGGCCAAGTTGAGGACGACGCCTCAATTCAGCTTGGATGTCAAAGCATCGCAACGAACCTCGACCTGCTCAAAGAAACCCGTGACCGAAATCCCACGGCCGTACTTCTCTACAAACCCCACCCCGACGTTGAAGCGGGGCTACGTAAGGGCGCGATTTCACCAGAACAGGCGCTGGAATTTTGCGATTTGATCCTCGCAAAAACGGACTCAACGTCGCTTTTCCCCCATATTCAAGAGGTCTGGACCATGACGTCCCTCCTTGGCTTTGAGGCCTTGTTGCGCAACGTCCCTGTAACCTGTCTTGGCACCCCATTCTATGCAGGCTGGGGTCTCACAAACGATTTGGGCGAGGTCCCGTCACGCCGTTCGGCGCGCCCAACGCTTTTAGGCCTCACCCATGCATGCCTCATCGACGCACCACGATATTTTGATCCCGTCAACGGCCTTCCCTGCCCACCAGAAATCATCCTGCAACGCCTCAAAAGCGTGGGCCCTGCTGCCTCTAGACGAGGTGCAAGCCTGAGATTTCTGTCAAAGGTACAAGGAATATTTGCAAGCTTCGCCCCGTTGTGGCGTCGCTAGAGCACGCGCCAATGATGCAGAACATCATCGCCAATTGCGTGGGCTTCAATGAGTTTAAACCGTTGAGCTTTTGACAGCTTGTTAAGTTGCATCGGGGCAATCCCCGCAAGCCCGTCACCGCCGATCACCACACCCGCAGTATAGGTCATCAGATCATCAACGACGCCCGCATTCAGCATGGACGCCGCTAGGTGCCCTCCGCCCTCGCAATACACTCGCGTCAGACCTTCTCGGGCCAAAGCCGACATCATCGCGCGCGCCGAGAGTTTTCGATCTACGCCCAACTCCACTTCAACAAGCTTCGCACCAATGCCGATCCAAGCGTCCTTTAGGAAGTTCGACGCACCGGATTGATGGCAAATCCAAAGCGGAATCTCTCCTGCTGTCGCGGCCAGTTTCCCGCCCAGCGGAATATCAAGCAACGCCGATGCCACCACTCGAACGGGTTGGCGCACGGCTCCCAAATCACGCACGTTGAGCATGGGATCGTCCGAACGCGCCGTGCCGCCCCCCACAAGCACCGCATCATGACAGGCACGCATCGCATGCACATGGTGCCGCGCAGCAGCCCCCGTAATCCACTTACTCTCGCCCGTTTGAGTCGCAATGCGCCCATCAATACTTGTGGCCAATTTCAGGGTCACAAACGGCAAGCCCTGCTCCTTGGCCTTGAAAAAACCGGCGTGAGCTTCGCGCGCTTGGGTTTCCAAAACACCTGTGGTGACCGAAATTCCAGCGGCCTCAAGAAGCGCCTTCGCGCGCCCCGCAACCCGCGGATCCACGTCTTCAATCGCATAGACCACACGCGCAATACCCGCCGTGATGAGAGCTTGTGTGCATGGCCCCGATTTTCCTGTATGCGTACAGGGCTCTAAGGTCACATAAGCCGTTGCACCTCGCGCATGCCCCCCGCTTGCTCCAAGGCGACCACTTCGGCGTGCGGACGGCCCCCTTGGGCCGTAACGCCTTCGGCAATTATTTGATCGGAATGAACAACAACACAGCCCACTGACGGGTTTGGCCATACCTGCCCCAAACCCTGCGCGCCCAGAATAAGGGCGCGACGCATAAACCGTTCGTCTTGTAGCCTAGATTGCACGGGCGCCCCTAAGCTCAGCCGTCATTGTCAGTCTTCCGAGGGGGCTGGAGGACGCAATTCGCTCACAAACTTGTCGAAATCATCGGCAGCTTGGAAGTTTTTGTACACACTGGCAAACCTCACATAGGCAACCGTATCAATGCGCGCCAAGGCTTCCATGACGATCTCGCCAATCGTTCCCGACTGAATATCCGTTTCGCCCATGCTTTCAAGACGCCGCACGATCCCCGAGATCATTTGATCCATCCGTTCACGCTCAATCGGGCGCTTCTGCAGAGAAATTCGCACCGAGCGCTCAAGCTTGTCACGGTCAAATTCCTCGCGTCGACCGTTGGACTTAATAACAACCAGATCGCGCAACTGCACCCGTTCATAGGTGGTAAATCGACCACCACAGGCAGGGCAAAAGCGACGTCGCCTAATGGCTACGTGGTCCTCAGCGGGCCGAGAATCTTTGACTTGTGTATCAACGTTTCCGCAAAATGGGCAGCGCATCGCCACTCCCTTGGGTTTAATGAGAAGTTATACACAGGCACTATAGGACAGCCGCGAGCCCTTGGGTAGAGAAGAATTTCAGACACAAGATAGACACACAAACTGTTGCGATTTGGATTCACGCATCCACAAAAAAGGCGCGCTCCATTGCTGGAACGCGCCCCCAAATAAGACGAGCGGAAAACACTCTAGCGGAACCGAGAGTTAAAGTCGCTGTCGCACTGTAGACGGCTATGCGCCACAGACCAGTTTTCCCCAACGCGCGTAATAGTCATGGTTAGGCCATTTGATTGCGCAGCCGCGATATTCTGAAGCTCCACATCGGGGGAGACAGTGAAGGCCGCGGTTTTTGCCTTATTGGAAAGATGCCCATCGCCTATTGGAGCAGCAAGATAAATGCGCGCATTAGGCTCGACTCCAAGGCTTTGGACCGCATATTGACCCGCAGCGCACCAATAATCGGAACCGCCGCGACTTGCACGTTGCTGGACTTCAAAACGGCCAGCGACAGCGGGATCACCATACACAACCATGTCGTTGCTCGCCAGAAAGACATGCGCCCCGGTACGGGTTGGTGATGATGTTGAAGCAGACATTCCAACGCCCCCTGAACCGCCCGCAACGGTTGTATTACAGGCGCTGAGCCCAACGAGGGAAAAAACGGCAGCTGTTTTTAGAAAAAAGTTCATGGGCCAAAATCCTACTACTGATGATTTGAAATTTCGGTTTAGTATTAAATAAATACGCGAGAAAGGTCCACACTTTGTATTTCACGATTGCGCGAAATTACAGACCCTGCTCCTGTAGAATCATGCCTATTCTTACCGCGCATTGTCCCCTAAGAAAGATGTGCAGCGACGTGGCGGATATGTGGAGAATTCCGATGTTCGAAAAGGTAAATTCCTTGCCAAGTTCCAAGCCGCAACTGGCCGCTCATGACAGGAATAGATAAGTTCACCGGCAGCATTGCCGCTTTAATATGCGCTGGCATATCGTCTGGCCCCTCGTACGTATGTGTCAAATAGGCCATCCTCGGGTCCGTGGTCGGAGGCACAAGGCGGTGAAAAAAGTTCTGCAAATCAGTCTGGACTTCGGGATCTGCGTTCTCCTGTATCAGGAGCGAACAAGACGTATGTTGGATAAAAAGCGTGAGTAAGCCGTCACCAGTCACCCAATCCGCAACGTCGCGCGTGAACTCGTAAAGACCTTGGCCTGTGGTGGGTTTTAAAAAGGTTGTCTGCATGGCGACTTATTGCATCCCATTGAAGAAGGCCAAAGCAATCGAAGTTACCGCCGCCTTCCCTTGTGGACTAAACGCGATTGCATACAAGGCGAAGTTCCAGAAAAATATCCGTTGCAAAGAAGTTCGGAACGGCTCTTTCGTTGTTTTATGCCGAAAGGCCCTTTGGCCGATTTTTGCGCCAAGCGCACCCCCAAGAAAGGCTGTAAGCAAGAGAGTGTTTTCCGAAATCCGCCATCGTTGCCTGATCGCGCAGTATTTATCCCAACCGAACTGCAGGTACGAAAGGATACAAAGCCCACCAAAAAAGCACAAAATCCAGAAGTTAATACTATGGACTGAGATAATTTGATCTAGGAAAGAGGGATCTGAAAGAGACTGCTGACTTTCTGGAACGGAAATAAACTTCATCGTGAATGGCATGTCTTTAGGGGTGATAGGAAAAAGGCGCCCCGAAGGGCGCCCAATTTATTGATCCAAAAAGCTGCGTAATTTGCGGCTGCGGCTTGGATGTTTGAGCTTGCGAAGAGCCTTCGCTTCGATTTGACGAATGCGCTCCCGTGTAACCGAGAACTGCTGCCCAACTTCTTCGAGTGTGTGGTCGGTGTTCATACCGATGCCAAAACGCATCCGCAAAACGCGCTCTTCCCGCGGGGTAAGTGACGCCAAAACACGTGTGGTGGTTTCTTTGAGGTTCTCTTGGATCGCAGAATCCAACGGAAGGACTGCGTTTTTATCCTCAATGAAATCGCCGAGTTGACTGTCTTCTTCGTCCCCAATGGGCGTTTCCAGCGAAATCGGCTCCTTCGCGATCTTCATCACTTTACGCACTTTCTCAAGTGGCATTTGAAGTTTCGCGGCCAATTCCTCAGGCGTTGGTTCCCGGCCAATTTCGTGCAACATCTGGCGACCCGTGCGAACCAGTTTGTTGATGGTCTCAATCATATGAACCGGAATACGGATCGTGCGGGCTTGGTCGGCAATCGAGCGTGTGATCGCCTGACGAATCCACCACGTAGCATAGGTCGAGAATTTATACCCACGACGATACTCAAATTTGTCGACGGCCTTCATAAGGCCGATATTGCCTTCCTGAATGAGGTCAAGGAACTGAAGGCCACGATTGGTGTATTTTTTGGCAATAGAAATAACGAGCCGAAGGTTGGCCTCGACCATTTCTTTCTTGGCCTGACGCGCTTCTTTTTCGCCTTTTTGAACTTGCTGAACAATGCGGCGAAATTCGGAAATATCAAGGCCCACATATTGGCCAACTTGTGCCATCTCGGAACGAAGTTCAGCGACTTTATCACTGGAGCGTTCGACAAAGCTCTGCCAACCGCGACCAGCTTTTTCTGCCATTTCGTCCAACCAAGATGGATCAAGTTCGCGCCCACGATAGGCGTCAACAAATTCACGACGGTTGATGCGGGCTTGGTCGGCGAGCTTAACAAGCGAGCTGTCGATCGACATAATGCGACGGTTGATGCCATAAAGCTGATCAATCAATGCGTCGATACGGTTGTTATGAAGGTGAAGTTCGTTCACCAACACCACAATTTCGGACCGCAATTTTTGATAGGCGCCTTCAGATTTAGACGAGAAACTCTCGTCTTCATTCAACGTCGCCGAAATCCGAATGTCCTGCATTGCGGAAAGTTTTTCATAGTCACGCGCGATCAGGTCCAGCGTTTCTAGAACGCGGGGCTTAAGCGCGGCTTCCATCGCAGCAAGCGACATGTTGACTTGTTCGTCCTCATCGTCGTCATCATCCGAAGCAATAGGATTTCCGTCGGCGTCCAGCTCTTCGGCCTCGTCCTTTTTCTCAGGTCCCGCAGCAGGCGCAGCCCCCAATCCTGGAACGACGGGCACAACTTCGCCGCCGTCCTCTTCCAGCGTATTGCCGAACGTCGTCTCAAGGTCGATGACGTCACGCAACAGAATGTCTTCGCTCAAAAGCTCGTCGCGCCAGATCGTAATCGCTTGGAAGGTCAACGGACTCTCACAGAGCCCCGCAATCATCGTGTTGCGACCCGCTTCAATACGCTTCGCAATCGCGATCTCGCCTTCGCGGGACAGAAGCTCAACAGAGCCCATTTCGCGCAGGTACATCCGAACGGGATCATCGGTGCGATCCAAGACTTCGGTTGTGGTCGTGGAAAGGGTAACTTCCCGATTGCCCGTCGCCTCGACAACGGCCGTCGCGCCTTTTTCTTCTTCTTCCGACTCTTCGTCTTCGATAATGTTGATGCCCATTTCTGAGAGCATCGACATCACGTCTTCGATTTGGTCAGTAGAAACTTGATCTGGCGGCATGACTTGATTGAGTTGATCGTATGTAATGTAGCCGCGCTCCCGCGCGTCAGCGATCATCTTCTTCACAGCAGCTTGGCTGGTGTCCATGCCCGAATCTGCATCTTGATCGTCTCTTTTACGGTCGTCTAAATCTTTGGCGGCCATTCATAGCTCCTACAAAATCGGCGGGTAGCGAATCGGTTCTTCGCCCCGAATCAACAACGCGAATCATTGATTCGCAACCCGTTTAACCTGTTTTCTTTACTTGTTCCTCACCAAACGCGATTTAGGTCGTGTCTTTTTGACCAAAATGTCCGGTTGCGGCTAAAATATCGTCTAATGCGGACCGTTCACTGCGTACCATTTGGGCACCGTTCTCTCCGACATCATATTCTGCGGAATCCTCCCCCTCGCACCTTTCAGCGCGGTTTCTGTTTTCTGCCGCTTGCCCCAAACGCCAAGTGACCCCCTCATCCACAAGGCCATCCATATCCCGCATTGCGTCAGAGACTTCCCTCTTGGCGCCGCGCCGCGCTGTCAATTTCGCCAATTCCTCAGCGACACAGAGACTCGCAAGGTCAGTTTTTTCCGGTGTACGAATACCCGGTGCAAGCTGCACATGGCGTGGACGCAACAGGTTTTCAAGTGCTTCTGGCCCCACCGATTGAAAAACAGCCTCCTCTGCATCGCTTTGAGGCGAAATTCGTAGTAAAACATCTCGAATAAGGTTCATTTCTGGGGTCGCAAACTCATAGCGCTCCAACTGGCTTTCAAAACGCTCAATCAACGTTGGATTGCGCATCAGGGTCGCAAGGACCACGCATTCTCGCAAAACATCCGCAACGCTATCTGTCCCCATCGCGAGCAGAGACGTCTTAGTCACCGGTTGAAACATGGGCCCCTGTGGCTTCCATTTCCCAAAGCCGCCTTTTTTGCGTTCAAACGTTTGTTTTTGAAAACTACCTCTGCGATTTTCCTGCGGCGTTGTTCCAAAAAGCTCCCAGCGCATCCGTTTGAGATCTTCGCCATAATGGCCACGCACGGAGGCATCACGAATTTTTTTGATCGCCTCCCTCAGGCATTTGTCCAAACTTGCTTTGCGCTCAGGACTGTCAAACTTTTTACCCTCGGTTTCGCGCCGCCACAGGAGCTGTACCATCGGAATGGCACCGTCCAAAAGCCCCTGCATCGCTCCATTCCCTTTGGATTTCAAAACGTCATCTGGATCTAGCCCGTCAGGCATAATCGCAAATCGCAAGCTTTGCCCAGCTTCCAACAATGGGAGCGCCAAATCAATCACGCGCATGGCTGCGTTCAGCCCCGCCTTATCTCCATCCAACGCGATAATTGGCTCGGGGGCAATTCGCCACATCAAGCGCAACTGATCCTCGGTAACGGCCGTACCAAGTGGCGCAACACAGGCGTCAAAACCAGCCTCAGCTAAGGCAATTACGTCCATATACCCTTCAGCCACGATTAATGGTTTTCCTTTTCCGGCAGCTTCCCGCGCAGGGCCATGGTTGAAGAGACAGCGCCCCTTATCAAACAGTAATGTTTCTGGCGAATTCAGATACTTGGCGCGCGCATTTGGATCGAGAGACCGTCCGCCCAGCGCAATTGCGCGGCCACGTGCGTCCCGTATTGGAAAAATAATCCGCCCACGAAAACGATCATACGGCGCGCCGCCATCGTCTGGAACTGCGCAAAGCCCTGCGTCGAGAATCAAGTTCTGCGCGACACCTTTGCCGGTTAGATAGCTAAACAAAGCCTGCCGTGAATCGGGTGAAAAACCAATTTCCCATCGGTCAAGTGCGGCTTCACGCAACCCACGTTTCTCAAGATATGACCGCGCATTTTGGCCTGCGTTTGTTTTGAGCTGGAGGCGAAAAAACTGAACGGCCTGCTCCATCACTTCGATCAGTTCGGCACGATAATCCTGTTTTTCCTGCGCTTTGGGGTCACGCGCGGGCATGGGCATGCCACTTTCACGCGCCAGTATTTCTACGGCCTCCATGAAATCAACATTCTCGGTTTCGCGTATGAAACTTATGGCGTCGCCTTTGGCCTGACACCCGAAACAATAATAGAACCCTTTTCGGTCATCGACATGAAAGGACGCTGATTTTTCTTGGTGAAAGGGGCACGGCGCCCACATGTCGCCTTTGCCTTGGTTGGATTTACGACTGTCCCACATCACTTTACGCCCCACCACTTGTGAAAGCGATGTGCGTGTGCGCAACTCGTCGAGGAAGCCAGGGGGTAAACTCATAGCAGCCAGTATCCCCATCCTGATTGGGAGAGTCTAGCGCCTGATGCGTTTTTCGGTGCTTAAAACGCACCTATTTTAGGGGATTTCCCCCCAGACCATTCTGGGTTTGGAGGGAAAAAATGGTTAAAGGCCTTTTGCCTGATAACTTGCGGCAACCTTTCCAATGGATACTAAATAGGCAGCCGTTCTCAGATCAGTCACGTCTTCTCTACCGTGCCAGACTTCGCGCATCGATTGATAGGCAGTGCGCATTGTGTCGTCTAGGCCCGATCTCACAAGCTCTAATTCGTCGGCGCCCTTGAGGTATTTCGTCTTGAAGTCAGGGGACAGAGTCCATCCGAGCTCTTTGTCTGCGGAAAGCCGCTCGAGTTCATCCACAACCAATTGGTGCCGCCCTTCTTCCTGACGGCGCTGCATGCGGCCAAATCGAATATGGCTCAAATTCTTCACCCATTCAAAATAGGAAACCGTTACACCGCCGGCATTGGCATACATATCCGGAATGATTACACAGCCCATTTCGCGAAGAATTTTGTCTGCACCCGCGGTCACGGGCCCGTTGGCCGCTTCGATAATAAGGGGAGCTTTGATATTTTTGGCGTTTTTAAGGTTGATAACGCCCTCAAGCGCCGCAGGAATTAGAATATCGCAGTCATGCTCGAGCAGCTTTGCGCCCTGCGCAATATACTTCGCCTCTGGATATCCAGTAACACCCCCATGCGTAACGATCCAATGCCGTACGGCCTCAACATCTAAGCCATATTCATCCAATAGCGCACCATCGTGCTCGACTATTCCAATGATCTTGGCACCGTCTTCTTCGGAAAGAAATTTGGCAGCATGGTAGCCAACATTCCCAAGGCCCTGCACAATTACGCGTTTGCCATCCAATTTACCCGACAAGCCCGCCGCTGCTTTATCTTCTTCGTGGCGGAAAAACTCCTTCAAAGCGTATTGAACCCCTCGACCGGTTGCCTCAACGCGCCCCGCAATACCACCTGCATTCAATGGCTTACCCGTAACACAGGCCCGCGCATTGATATCGGTTGTATTCATACGTGCATATTGGTCAGCAATCCATGCCATTTCCCGTTCTCCCGTCCCCATATCCGGAGCGGGGACGTTTTGGCTTGGGTGAATAAGGTCGCGTTTAATCAATTCATAGGCAAATCGTCGTGTAATAAGCTCAAGTTCATGGGTGTCATATTCACGGGGATCAATACACAAACCGCCTTTTGAGCCACCAAAAGGCGCTTCAACCAACGCGCATTTATATGTCATCAAGGCTGCAAGTGCTTCGACTTCATCTTGAGAAACGCCCATGGAGTAGCGAATCCCCCCTTAACGGGTTCCATATGCTCCGAGTGAACCGACCTATAGCCTGTGAACGTTTGAATTTGCCCCCGCAAGCGCACGCCAAATCTCACAGTGTAGGTCGCGTTACAGACGCGAATTTTTTCCTCCAAGCCCGGCGACAAATCCATCAAGGCAACCGCCCTATTGAACATAAGGTCAACGGATTCCCGAAAACTCGTTTCTTGCATTTCAGTCATAGATAGCCCTCCCAAAACGCGACAATGCGAATCACCGTGCGTATATAGTTACCGCCAGACTAGGTATTAATGATAAACATGCCACTTCTGTTAACGGTAACACCGAAAGAAATTTAAATCGAACAGGACGAAGGCCGTACACAACTGTGACATCGCGCAGTTCGCGCCCAAATTCAACAATTTCGACCCCCTCATTAGATTGTCGCCTAACCGTCGACAGTAATGGTTAATTTTTCGTTAAATATCTCAATTTTCTCATAAAAATTGCCTTTCCCTCCTATCTGCGCCCTAATTCCGCCACAAGTCTCAATCATAAAACCCATTGGCGCACTTTGCGTGTCGTGTGAGGGAGACTGTGTTTTTGGACTCCGGGAAAGGCGAATGATATGTTTAAAAATTGGGAAAATCCTGTGGCTAACGTCAGCCCAACGCGCTTTGGGAAATCGTTTGGCGCGCGCTTGCGTGGATTGAAATCCTTTGGCCGGAATGAAGACGGGTCGCTGATCGTATTTTCCCTTTTCATTTTCCTAGTCATGCTGATGGTCGGTGGTATCGCCGTTGATGTCATCTATCTTGAGACGCAACGTACGCGCATGCAGTATACCCTTGATCGCGCCATACTTGCGGCGGCGAGCCTTGAGCAAGACCTTGACCCCGAATTCGTTGTCCGTGATTACTTCGAGAAATCGGGTCTGACTGGATTTGACATAGATATTCAGCATAAAACGGTCGAGTCCGCAGGGATGAGAAATTATCGTTGGGTGCAGGCATCTACGTCCCTCGAAATTGACACAACCTTTATGCGCCTCGCGGGTGTGAATCATTTGTCTTCGCCCGCTTTCGGTTCCGCTGAGGAAGGCATTTCGGACGTTGAAATCTCACTGGTCGTCGATGTCTCAGGCTCTATGCGGTACAACTCGGCATCTGGCCATACAAAGCTTTATGAACTGCAAAAAGCGGCCAAAGAGTTTGGGTATGCCATGCTTTGCAACCCAAGTGACCCAGAGCGCGAGAAAGAATGCACCGTTGAAGATGGGCGCGTGTCCCTTTCAATTGTCCCTTACGCGGCTCAAGTTGACGTCGGCGCCGACCTTGCGGAGCAATATGGCGTGTTTTCCGACCACACATATTCTCGCTGCGTTGATTTCAGCTCCGATGACTTTGAGGCGACAAGTGTGAGCTTGGGGGGGACTTGCTACAATCTGCACATTTCGACTATTGGAGCAACTCCTCGAATACGCCCAACTATTTCTACTGTGATACGATTGGATCTAACCGCGAAATTCAGCCGTTACTGAGCAACTATTCCGATGTAGATACTTTCATCAACGGCCTAGAAGCGGATAAATCCACCTCCATCGACCAAGGTATGAAATGGGGAGTCGCACTCCTCGATCCCGCAGCACAACCTGCGATTAAAGCAATATCCGAAAAAGCTAATCCGAACATCGATCCTCTCTTCGCAGAACGCCCCCTGCCGTTTGGGGACGGGATTAACATACGGGACTCCTCCAAAGTTATCGTTCTCATGACCGATGGTAAACACGAGGGACGTCCGTTTATGAATGCAGACAAACGTCGCGGCCCCACGCCCGTTTACCAAGAGCTTACTTCAGGAGATGACAATCTTTTTATTTACTACGAGGATGACGACAATTTCTTGGACATAGACAATAACGTTCGGGTTAACTCTCCAGGCTCCTATCAAATCACGGGGGAAGAAGAGGAATGTACATGGTACCAATATAGACGCAATTGGTACAAAAAATGCGAAATGGTTCCCACCTATACATATGTCGAAGCGGACATGGATGATGAGAACTCTATTAGGCAGCTCACGTGGCCAGAATTGTTCGTTTTAAAAACGGAATCGTGGATAGATAATTATGGTCCACTGTACTATGAACCGACGTCCGGTTTGGATTTCGGAATCACGCCAACCACACAAGACAACAACCTCTTTGCGTCTTGTGACGCCGCCAAGAAAGAAAAAATCCTAATTTTCACAATCGGCTTTGAAGTTGAAGATGCCTATCTTGACGTCATGAGGGATTGTGCAAGCACCGAAAACCACTTCTTTGACGTGGACGGCACAAATATTTCTGCGGCGTTCGCAGCGATCGCCAGCCAAATCAATCGTCTAAGGCTCACTCAATGATATCGCCTCTCTCCCTCCCAAAACGGCTTTTGCGCAAATTTGCGCAGAGCGAGGCTGGATCGGCGACCATCGAGTTCGTGATCCTCTTCCCGTTTCTCATAAGCTTTTTGCTTGGATCGGTAGAGATCGGGGTTCTAAAAGTTCGTCACGTCATGCTTGAACGCGCGGTGGATCTTTCGGTCCGCGATTTGCGCCTTGGAACGTGGAACCCGCCAACACACGACGAGCTCAAAGAAAAAATCTGCAAACTCGCAGGCATTATTCCAGATTGCATCGACGTGATCTTGATTGAGTTGCGCCCCGTTTCGACAGAGACTTGGGCACCTCTTGGCACGGCGACCAAATGCCTCGACCGTGGCTCCGAAATCAAGCCGGTCACAGCCTTTAACGGCGGCACTCAAAACGAAATGATGCTGGTGCGCGCTTGTGTCATTGTGGACCCGTTTTTTAAATCCTCAGAATTCGCGCTGGATCTTCCAAAACACGACTCAGATGGCGGATATGCTCTGATTTCTGTTTCAGCCTTTGTAAACGAGCCAAATTGATATGAAACACATCAAATCCAAAGAGGCCCGCCCAACGCACATTCCTTTGCTACGCCGTTTCTTAGTGGGCAATGAAGGCAGCATGACGGTCGAAGCAATCGTTATGTTCCCGCTTCTGTGCTGGGCCTATGTGGCAACCTTCGCGTTTTTTGATGCCTTCCAAGCACGGAGCACAAACCTCAAAGCGACGTTCACTGTGGCCGATATGCTCAGCCGACAGCTCGACGTTGTGGATGCGCCCTATGTGAATGGCTTGCTGGACATGTTTGAATTCCTGTCCAACTCAGCAGATGAAAACACGTGGATACGCGTCACTTCGGTCGTTTGTACCGAAGAATGTGACAAAGACTCGCGTGTTTTGGTCAAGGATTGGTCATTTGCAACCGGCGGCAACTATACCCTGACCAATGTTGATGTCGCAACTTATGGCGACCGTGTCCCCGTTATGCCCCTGCATGATCGTGTGTTGATGGTTGAAACCTTTATGAATTATCAACCCGTGTTTAACGTTGGCATTCCCCTCTTGGAAATGTCCGAACTTGCCGTCACACGCTCACGCTTCGCACCAAAGCTGTGCTGGGAAACCTGTGTTGAATAGCCTTTAAGGCTCCATATTTTCGTCTGGACCGTGCATCCGTTGATGCACCATCATCGCGAGAATTTCGGCCATGCTTTTCGTTTGCGACGCTTGAATAACCCCGCCAACCCCTACACGCCGTCCCAAACGCCACCAAATGCCGGGGGACCAAGCGCGCGCCTGCTTCTTGTGCATAAGAACGGTAAAGCCATTTGACGGTTTAAAAGCAAACACGCCGCGGTCGATTGACTTCACATTATCCACATCAACGATTTTAATACCGTCCGACGTAACCAGTCCTTCGGCCGTCAAGAATATCGATTGAAGCGTCGCTTTGCGCATCCGTTCCCCAAGATACATAATGAGCAGACCGAACAGGATCAAAAACACCTGCCAAAGAAGCTCTGCAGGGGGCTTCACGAATGAAATATAGAGCAGCAACCCACCCAACATATAAAGAACTGCGAGCCCCATCAAACGTCGTGGCGCCGAGGGCTTAGCTTCTGCAAAAGGAACGTCAGGCGCGTTCTGTGGCTCGTTTTCCGCCGCTACGACTTCTGGTTCATGCGTCTCTTGTGTCATTGTGACCTCCCTAAATGCAGGCGTCGGTGTACCTTGCTTGTCGGCGAAATGATAGCGCGGAAACTGGGTAGGGTTTTGAAGCGCGCATTAATGCACAGACACTGTGCTGAATGTGCTATTTTGCAAAGGCATTGGAGCGACTATCTTCGTATCACACAGTTTGAAAGGACAAGAAAATGTCAATTCGCCCTATTTTGGATACATCCCTCGCCAAGCCAACCATTGAAGGCGCTGGCGTTAAATTGCACCGTGCCTTTGGGTTTGAAAACCCAGACATGCTGGACCCGTTTCTGTTGTTCGACGATTTCCGCAACGAAAAGCCCGAGGATTTTGCCGCAGGCTTCCCGTGGCATCCCCACCGCGGCATCGAAACCATAACCTATGTGTTGTCAGGCTCCGTTGAACACGGCGATAGCCTTGGAAATGTGGGCACATTGGGCGCGGGCGACGTGCAGTGGATGACCGCTGGCTCGGGAATTATGCACCAGGAGATGCCAAGCGGGAACGCCGCAGGCCAAATGCATGGCTTCCAGCTTTGGGCCAACTTACCGGGTGATCTCAAGATGACCACGCCGCGATACCAAGATGTCACAGGAAACGATATCCCTGAAATCATCGACGACGACGGCACGCGCGTAAAAGTTATCACAGGGAATTTCTGGGGGAAAAGCGGCCCTGTCGATGGTGTCGCTGCTGATCCGCAGTACCTCGATATTTACGTGCCAGCAGGAGTTAAAAAGAGTTTCAAGATCGACACCTACCGTCGGGCCTTCGCCTATATTTTCGACGGGTCGGGCCGTTTCGCCGATGCTTCAAAACCGACGGGTGTTCTCCTCGAGAAAGAAGTGCGCGGCGAAGAGGTCAATATTCGCGATATGTCGGGCAACCGGACTTTGGTTCGATTTGGCTCAGGCGATGAAGTAACCGTTCAAGCGGGTGAAAAAGGCATCCGGTTTTTGTTCATCTCAGGTGCGCCGATCCAAGAACCCGTTGCTTGGCACGGACCGATTGTGATGAACACACGGGCAGAGCTTCAGCAGGCTTTCGCAGACTTGCGCAACGGAACCTTCATCAAACCTGCGCATTAAATCAAAGCTTTACGCGCCGACGGCCTTCAGCGCCATCTGCGCGTAAACATCTTCGACCTCAGCGCGCGACATGCGCCCGCCCTCGCGATACCACGTGTTCACCCCCGTGAGCATGGCAATCAAAGCCATCGTCGCAAGCTTGCTGTCGGGTACATCAAAAATACCCTCGACCTGCCCTGCCTTTACGATATTCTCCAACAGGCTTTCGTATTGGCGCCGCAGCTCCTCAATCTTGGTGAAATTCGCAGGTTCTAGGTTTCTCAACTCCATATAGGCGACAAAAACCGCGTCAGGCCGCTCCATGTGAAATCCGATATGAAACCGCGCAAACTGTTCTAGTCGCGCGCGGGCAGATCCCGCGATTTCAACTATGTCAAATGCGGCCAATAACTCGTCCATGTGGCTTTGCATCAGATCAAAAAGCAGCGTTTGTTTGTCGGGTGTATACAAATACAACGCCCCCGCTTGCACGCCAACTTCACTGGCGATTTTGCGCATAGAAACAGCTGCAAATCCTTGTTGCGCAAACAGCGAAAGAGCCACCTCGCGAATGCGAGGGCCTGTGATATTGGAGTGTGAACCAGTTTTGCGTGCCATATCTTCTTTTAAATGAACAAACGTTCATGATCCAGAGAGAACCCCCATCGGCATCGCCTTCTTGTTTTTTTGCGACCAACGACTATAACCAAAGCTCATTATTCTTAGCTTTTGAGTCTGCCTTGCCGCTTCGTTTACCTTACCTATTCGCAACATTTTTCGCGTTGATGAGTTGCTCGTCTGCGCCCGACATCGGTGCGCAAGTCAGCGAAATTGATCGCGCGGCGAAGTTTCCATCGCTTTTACCCTTATCTTCCTTGATTGCAGCCTATCCAACCGTGGCAACCCCCTCCACACAACTCGTAGGAACCGCCGCCTTAAAAGCGCGCGCCGCCGCCTTGCGCGGGCCCGTCCTTGACCCGATCTCGCGTCAAAAACTCCTAGCAGCCATTGAAAGACACCGCCCCCTTTAGCATATTTCGTCTAAAGCACCTGCAAAACCAAGCGAATAGCGAGGAAAGTTGCGTTGCAACCGGCGCTAATTCCCGCTAACAGACGCCTAAGAAATCAGACATCGAAAACACCCTGCCCCTAGCACCAAGGACTTTCCTATGACCACGCCACTTCGACTCGGAATTGCTGGACTGGGGACTGTAGGAGTTGGCGTTGTCAAAATCCTACGCCAGAAGGCGAATTTGCTGGCGGATCGCGCCGGTCGCCCCATCGTTATCACCGCCGTTTCCGCGCGCTCCCGCGACAAGGATCGTGGCGTTGTGCTGTCAGATTATGCTTGGGAAGATGATCCCGTAGCCTTGGCAAAACGAGATGACATTGACGTCTTTGTTGAGTTGATGGGCGGTAGTGAAGGCGCGGCAAAAGACGCAATGGAGGCCGCACTTGCCGCAGGCAAAGATGTTGTGACCGCCAACAAAGCCTTGCTTGCTATCCACGGACATGCCCTTGCACTTGCCGCCGAAAAAGCAGACTGCGTCATTCGTTTTGAAGCGGCCGTTGCGGGGGGAATTCCCGTCGTTAAGGCCCTCACAGAGGGCTTGGCTGGCAACGAAATTTCCCGTGTGATGGGCGTGATGAACGGCAGCTGCAATTATATCCTTACACGGATGCAGAGCGCTGGCCTCACCTATGACCAAGTCTTCGAGGAAGCCAGCCAGCTTGGTTATCTTGAAGCCGATCCAAACCTTGATGTGGGGGGCGTTGAT
This sequence comes from Falsihalocynthiibacter arcticus, assembly GCF_000812665.2. GTDB lineage: Bacteria > Pseudomonadota > Alphaproteobacteria > Rhodobacterales > Rhodobacteraceae > Falsihalocynthiibacter > Falsihalocynthiibacter arcticus. The sequence continues at coordinate 2,112,867 of NZ_CP014327.1, read as the reverse complement.
GCGGGGCACAAGCTTGCGATTCTGTCCTCCATCGCTTTTGGCACCAAGATTGACTTTGCCGGCGTGGAGCTTGAAGGCATCCAGCGCATCACAATTGAAGATATTCATCACGCCGCTGACATGGGATATCGCATCAAACTTTTGGGTGTCGCTCAGCGCACAGGACGCGGCCTAGAGCAGCGCATGTCCCCCTGCTTGGTGCCCGCAGACTCGCCGCTTGGGCAGCTTGAAGGCGGTACCAATATGGTCGTTTTGGAAGGCGATGACGTCGGCCAAATCGTTTTACGCGGCGCAGGCGCAGGCGAAGGCCCAACCGCAAGCGCAGTGCTTTCGGATATTATGGACATTGCTCGTGGGACACGTCTTGCGACATTCGGCAAACCCGCCGAGGCGCTGGAAACCGCGCGCAGCGCGGTCTCGGGTACATCCGCCCCCTATTATCTCCGTCTAGAGCTTCTGGACAAACCCGGGGCTTTGGCAAAAATTGCCTCGGCCTTGGGAGAAGCAGGCGTTTCCATCAACCGGATGCGCCAGTATGAGCACAAGGCCCAAACAGCACCCGTATTGATTGTGACCCATAAAACGACCCCCGACGCGTTGGAAAACGCGTTCGTCGGATTTCAAAACTCGTCCGTTTTGGCCTCGGCTCCGGTCGCAATTCGTATCGAAACAGTTTAAAATTACGGGGCCGGCCCGCCCCTGACTTTGACCGTCCCTTTAGTGAGAGCAAGGAAAACACCATGGCAAATGCCACTGATTTTAATGACCGAATGTTATCGTTGGGCCTTGCCCGCGTCTCCGAAGCTGCCGCGATTGCGAGCGCGAACCTGATTGGACGCGGAGACGAGAAGGCCGCCGACCAAGCCGCCGTAAACGCCATGCGCGACCAATTGAACATGCTAGATATCAACGGCGTGGTTGTGATCGGCGAAGGCGAACGCGACGAAGCCCCGATGCTTTATATCGGCGAAAAAGTTGGCACGGGCACTGGCCCCGCCGTCGATATTGCTCTTGATCCGCTGGAAGGAACAACCCTCACCGCAAAAGACATGCCAAACGCATTGACCGTGATCGCAATGGGCCCACGCGGTTCCATGCTGCACGCACCAGACGTTTACATGGACAAACTGGCTATCGGCCCAGGATTCGCCGTAGATACAGTAACCCTCAGCATGTCGCCGTCAGAGCGCGTTGCAGCCCTTGCAAAGGCGAAAGGGTGCGACGCCAAAGATATAACGGTTTGCGTATTGGAACGCCCGCGCCACGAAGCCATGATCGCAGAATTGCGCGAAACAGGCGCGGCAATCCGTTTAATCACCGATGGCGATGTCGCTGGTGTGATCCACTGTGCCGAAGCCGCGATCACGGGTATCGACATGTATATGGGTTCTGGCGGCGCACCAGAAGGGGTTCTCGCGGCGGCGGCCCTGAAATGTATGGGCGGACAGATCTACGGACGCCTCATGTTCCGCAATGACGATGAGCGTGGCCGTGCCATTAAGATCGGCATCACCGATTTTGATCGCATCTATACCCGCGATGATCTGGTGACACAGGACGTGATTTTTGCAGCAACTGGCGTGACCGATGGCTCCGTTGTTTCGGGGATCAAACGCGAAATTGGCTTTCTTACAACGGAAACAATCTTGATGCGCTCAAAAACCGGTTCCGTGCGGCGCATGTTGTATCGCAACCCAACAAAATAATGACGATTGCCGCGCGCCTTACAGGGTGTGCGGCTCTAATTGCTCTGAATTGTACGGGTGCATGTCGTAAATATGGCTGATAAGATACCCAAAACAAACGGGGGCCATATGCAAGATTTTCTCAACGTTTCCAAATCTCTAAATGGACGCCGCTGGTGTGGCCCCACAGGCGATGAAGATCGCGCGGCGTTGGCATTGGAACAACAGACCCAACTCCCCCCTGCCCTGTGCCGCATTCTGGCAAAACGGGGCGTCGCAGCGGCTGACGTTGATAGCTTCCTCGCTCCAGCCCTGCGAGACCTCCTTCCTGATCCGCGCAGCTTGCTGGACATGGAAAAGGCTGCGACCCGTTTTCTCAAAGCGGTAAACACCAAAGAACGCATCGCCATTTTCGCAGATTACGACGTGGACGGCGCCACATCTGCGACGCTTTTGATCGACTGGTTGCGCCAAATGGGGTGCCAAGCGACCCTCTATATTCCTGATCGCATTGACGAAGGCTATGGCCCAAACGACGAAGCCATGGCCGCACTCGCCGCCGAGCATGACCTCATCATTTGCGTCGATTGTGGCACCGTTTCCCACGGGCCGGTGGCCGCCGCTAAGGGGGCCGAAGTTGTCATCCTTGACCACCACCTCGGTGCGGAAACCCTGCCCGACGCCCACGCGGTTGTGAATCCAAACCGCCAAGATGAAAGCGGTGACCTCGCGCATCTTTGCGCCGCCGCCGTTGTGTTTCTGATGTTGGTAGAGGCCAACCGACAACTCCGTGAAGCGCAGGCAAAAGGCCCAGACCTCATGGCGATGCTCGACCTCGTGGCCTTGGGCACAGTGGCCGATGTAGCCCCGCTGATTGGGGTGAACCGTGCGTTGGTGCGCCAAGGCCTCAAAGTGATGGCCAACCGCGCCCGCATCGGCCTTGTGGCCCTCGCAGACGTCGCGCGCATGGACACGGCCCCCAATAGTTACAGCCTTGGATTTCTCCTCGGCCCCCGCATTAACGCAGGCGGTCGGATCGGCAAGGCCGACCTTGGCGCGCGCCTCCTCGCCACAACGGACCCGAGCGAAGCCCAAGCGCTTGCGGAACGTCTGGATCAACTCAACTCAGAGCGTCGTGAGATTGAAGAAGGTGTGCGTGCCGCCGCAATGGAACAAGCCGAAAATCGTGGTTTGGACGCGCCCTTGGTCTGGGCCGCGGGCCAAGGCTGGCATCCCGGAGTCGTTGGAATTGTCGCGAGCCGCCTCAAAGAAAAAACCAACCGCCCTGCTATCGTAATCGGCCTTGATAATGGCGAAGGAAAAGGATCTGGGCGATCGATTTCTGGCGTCGATTTAGGAGCCGCAATTCAAAAACTTGCATCCGAAGGCCTACTCATTAAAGGCGGCGGCCACAAAATGGCGGCCGGATTGTCGATAGAAGAAGATAAACTCGAACCAGCGATGGCACGCCTGAGCGCACTCTTGGCCAAACAAGGTGCAGGGGAGGCAGGCCCGGCTGATTTACGACTGGATGGAATGCTGATGGCCAGCGCGATAACAGTCGAACTCATCGAACAAATTGAAACCGCTGGCCCGTTCGGCGCCTCCGCCCCCGCCCCCCGCTTCGCATTTTCAGACCAGCAGATTTTCTTCACAAAACGAGTCGGCGAAAGTCACCTCAAGATCACATTCGGCGACGGAATCGGGCCCCGCATAGAAGCCATTTGTTTTGGAGCCTACGACTCAGACCTCGGTCCTGCCTTGGAGAATCACGGCGGGGCCCGTTTTCACCTCGCTGGACGGCTCGAAATCAACACTTGGGCCGGCAGACAGAAACCGCAGATGCGCCTCGAAGATGCAAACCGCGCCTCAGAAGCCTAGTGTTTAAAGGCCTCAAAAGCCTGTTCATTTCACTTTTTTAAGTTTCGAAGTTTTTTTCGCAATTTTAGCAAATTTACCCTTGCACCAACCACGCACAAACCCTAAAACCCGTCTCACACAAGGTATGGTCCATTCGTCTATCGGTTAGGACGCTAGGTTTTCAACCTGGAAAGAGGGGTTCAACTCCCCTATGGACTACCACCTTTGTGTGAAACCCCATACTTTATTGGACCTTCGCTTAGAAAGTGTCCCACGGCAATATCCGCCTGGGACACTCTGTGTTTTTTTGTGTTGCTCCAAGCGGTCAGCAGCCATATCTGCCAAACGTTCACGATCTGCTTTTCTGGTATAGATTGCGGCAGTTTTTTCGTCACCATGAGACAAGTACGCCATAACTTCATGGGTAGAACCAATCTGCTCAACGATATTCTCAGCGACACGTTTACGTATTCCGCGTTGAGACCAATTGGATCGCCCTTCATCATCGACGAGGCCAGCTTGAATGATCCACTTTCGAATTCGGTTGTCGAGCGAGTTTGAAGATGCAAAAGGAGCCCCTTTTCAGTTATCATGAATGTTTTACATCCATCCGACAAACCAGAGATTTCGTCTAAAAAATCCTTCTCCATTCGAATCTGCACTGGTTGCGAGCCTTTCTTTCTCGGTTGCCATGCTAAGGTTTTTTTGTCTTTTTTTATCTTTACATTTTCTGGTCCCGACAAGTGAGTATCGCCAACTCTCCCTGCAGTATTGCGCGCCATAGTTCCCGCCTCATGTCGGCTAAGAAACTGTTTTTCATCTTCATCCGTCCATGGAACTGCACCTCCCTTCGAACGATGGGTGCTTTTTACGTTGAATATCTCGCTATCTTTTGGAAAGCCTCACTCCGCCCCCCCATATAAGCTAGTCTATAAGCATGCCTTGCAGTGTCAAAACGTCGCTTCATTCGTTGGAGAAAAATGGCAGCTCATTCGAGATCGAGATCCGGCCGCCCGTCATCGGGCCGGACTCGATGTTCGAAGAGCACCAGCCATACATCCCTCACCTGCCAAGATTTACCGAACTTGGCGGCTTCAAGCTTTACCAGCCCGTCAGGGGTAAGACAGCCTGTCAAAATCCAGTCGCGGATGGTTCGAGGGTGTTTCCCGAAAATATCCGCGACTTGGTTCGTAGTATAGTATTTTGGGCGTTTCATTTGCGTCTCCATTACTGCCTGAGGATCAAGTGGTCCTCTGCGGAATTCACGAAAACAGCGGCGACAAATTTAATAAAAAAGAGGCAAGACAACGAAAGAATTGATGTGGACATAGGGCCGCTGTCTAACAACGGTACGATGACTGCCAGCGCATCCAGCCCAGCTGTACGGCTTTGAAGCGTCAAATCAATGCGGTCCAAACGGGCTTGTTTCAAGTGTCTGAGAGCATATCGCAGAACCCAATATAACTGGAGAAAACCTTGGCTGCATTGCAGTAAATTGGGCTCAGAAGGGAATTGAACACGTCACCAACTGCCTGCGCAAAACGGGCCTGTGAATGATCGATTGAAGGAAAAGTGATGCCCAGCCGGGAAGCGCCGAGCATCACACTTCTACAAGAGCTCTGATAAGCTCTCGGGGTTTACTTTATTGGTCGGCGGCGCTGAGTTCTTCGTCGTCCAGCGAACCGCCGCCATTAGTATCCATAGCGGCAAAGGTTTCATCGGTGATTTCAGGATTGACGATTTTCAGCTCGTCATTTGTCACCATTCCATCCCCATTGGTATCCAGTTCGGACACGCTGGCAGCCCTAGTAGGAACAGTAAAAGCAAGAATGGCGGCGGTCGTTGCGAGGACAGTTTTCATATTAAGTCTCCGTTATTTAATTAAGACTCTAATTCGCCTATCTAACTAATACTCAGTATATTTTCGGTTGATCCTGAAATCAGCGGACCGACGCTTAAAAAGCGCAGGGTCGCCAGTTTGGGCCGTTTGGTTGAGCGCGATGTTGCTGGAAAAACAACGGCTTCAAACCGTAGCAAGTTACCGCTTGTTCAGACGGGGGAAACCGCCGTTTGAATTTCTTATTGGTATCAAAATTGAAGACTTTTGTCAGTTCTGGGCCGACGAACTCACCGCCGTGGCCAGACACGGACTGTTAGGGCGGAAAGTGTGAGCTCGCGGCAGGTGCGCGGTGAGATCCGCTCTGCGTTGTGGTGCGGGAGGCGGCCCCGAGCCCACACTGTGAATTTTATTTTTGTGCTGCGTGCGCTCGCAACAAGATAATTGCTGCAAATGCGTTAGTTTTGACGCTGCCGCGCCGACGAGGTGGTCAAGGATCACACATTAAACAGCTCTTGGGGCAGTCGCAGCGAAAGCTCACCTTGTCCGCCCAAGGAAAATTGGGCGCAGGTCACGCCCCAACACACTGAAGTGTCGGAGCGGATATTGGCAACCTTTCCTGCAATCGCGTTACATCGGAAGCTGCGGATTGATTAGGAACTTTGCACCTGTCTTTTTGGCATTGTAGCGCGCCACGACTTCGGACTGCAGCGCATCGGCAAGCGAAATCTCATCAGAGTAGTCATTTGCAAAGGTTGTCGTTAATTCCTGCACAACGCGCGCGCGCATACGATCAGCAGCCTCTTGACCAACGCGGGCAAGAAAGTTGGGCAACAACCATCCGCCAACGCCCCACGCCATACCATATCCGCGCGTGAGGATCGTCTCGGATGTGTCTAAACCACCATAAAGGTAGACTTGTTTGTGCTTCACGGAGCCATAGATGCTATAAGCTCCCGGTGTACGTGCAGCCGCGGCTTCCATTGCGCTTAGGATATCTGACGCCAGCCGTCCGCCACCAGTCGCATCAAAAGCCAAGGTAGCGCCGGTTTCGTGTACGGCATCTGTTAAATCAGCCATAAAGCTGTCTTTGGAGCTATCAACGACATACTGAGCGCCCATATCGCGCAACAATTTTTCCTGCGCTTCGGAGCGAACGATATTCACCAGTTGTACGCCGTCAGCTTGACAGATGCGGTTCAACATTTGGCCCAAGTTTGAGGCGGCTGCTGTGTGGACAAGCGCGGTGTGCCCCTCAAGCTGCATGGCTTCTACCATGGACGACGCCGTAAGTGGATTGACGAAGCAGGCGGCACCATCTTTTGCTGTATGGTCTGGACCAAGGGGCAAACACATCGCCGCCTTGACTAACCGGTATTGCGCATACATTTCCCCGCCCATGAGGCCAACCAGTTTGCCCATAAGCCCTTGTGCGTTCTCACCGACAGCAACAACAGTACCACTGCCCTCGTTGCCAATGGACAGATCTTGACCAACACGTGCTTTCATCACTTGCATGCCGTGTTTTGACACCGGGGCTTTTAGGATCGTGTCGGCGCCTGTGCCCGTCGACGTTGCCTTGTCCATCGACGACCAGCCAAACATCACGCCTTGATCTGACGGGTTAATAGGGGTCGCCTCAATGCGTACCAAGACTTCATCCGGACCCGGTGTTGGCATTTTTTTTGCTGCAAGGCGCATTTGAAGCTCACCATCAGTACTAACTGTGGAGATCATCTGGAGATATGTTTCGGGCAGGGACATCTTTGTTCACTTTCTTGAATAAAATTTGCTCAGAGCCAAGCAAGCAATCATCGAGACCTGCTTGGATCGGGGGCGCAATTTTGAGGTGTGATTTAATTGGTTAGTCGACGTAGCTAACCATAGTTTCAGCTGACTTGCGCACTTTCTTCATTGGCAACAGCCAATCTCCGGTTGGATCACGGTAGCCTAGGGGCAACAGAACAACTGACCGCAATCCGCGCTCCGATAACCCCAAAATCTCATCGACCTTACTTGGGTCAAAACCTTCCATCGGGGTGCTGTCGACTTGTTGTTCGGCGGCAGCCACCAGCGCAACTCCCAACGCGATATAGGCTTGGCGGGCGGCGTGCGCGTAATTAACCTCGGTGTCGCGCGGCAGATAGTTGTTTTTCAGATTATCGTAATATGCGTTCAGCATTGGCAAATCGCCGCGTGCTTCGACATTGAGATCTGTGACCTCGTCGATGCGGTCAGCCGTGTAGTTATCCCAGGCTGCAAATACCAACAGGTGTGAGCCATCCGTGATCTGGGCCTGATCGCCCGCGGCTTTTCGAATTTCGGCCAATTTCTCGGGGTTTGTCACGACAATCAACTCAAAGGGTTGGGTTCCACTTGATGTTGGCGCCATGCGAACCGCTTCGATGATAGCATCGAGCTTGTCTTGTGGGACCGACTTGGTCGCGTCCATTTTCTTGGTCGCATAACGCCAGTTCAATTGTTCGAGTAGGGTATTGTTGGTCATGAAATCGATCCTATTGTGGGCACTCGGGCAGTGCGGTATACTTTTGTTACCGACGATGTATTAAGAACCTACCTGAGTCGCAAGAAGGCACAGAAAAGAACCTCGGTCACAAAAAGGGAACCGACATGTTAGACTCACAGCAATGCCCGGATTGCAAACGGATCAACGAAGTGTTGTCGCGTGTTGGTGATCGCTGGAGCGTCCTTGTCATCATTTCTCTGGCCCAATATGGGACGCTCCGCTTCAATGAACTGAAGCGGAATTTGGGCATCTCGCAACGCATGCTCAGCCTAACTCTGAAAGAGCTGGAACGAGACGGTTTGGTCAACCGGACTTACCATCCGACGATCCCGCCAAAGGTGGAATACAATCTTACGCCCATGGGCCAATCATTCCGCGAACCCGTCCGCGCATTGGGGCATTGGGCCTTGGATAACCTTGCTACAATCGACGCTGCGCGCTCCATCTACGATGCTGCGGCCAAAGAGTAACCAGCCTGTCATGCAGTTCAGGCACCTGATGCTGATCCGAAAAAAGCTGCAGACTCGGGCGCAGCGACCATACATTATCTCCGAGACTTGATCGTTGAACCTGCTTGCCGCGAGAAGGCGGCTTCGGTTCGTCGACTTATGAACGCATCGAATGGCTGCAATGGCGGGCCTAACCGCAGTATCTTCGGTCATGGTGCATTACAGGTCAGGGCCGTTCGTATCATTCAAGACTAAGGGCGGTGTTCTCAACAGGTGGACGCAACACTTTAATCTTTAGGAAAAGATGGAGTGTTGATTATGAAGTATCGCCGCAGGATTTATTATTCAGCTGAGCAGCGTGCCGAGATCTGGGACCGTTGGCAGCGTGGGGAGTCGATGAGTTCGATTGGTCGGGTGTTTTACCGGCAATCATCTTCGGTCTTTTCCGTGATCTCACCGACGGGCGGCATCCGTCCATCAGATCGGAAACGTGACAAGCGGGCGCTTAGTCTCAGTGAACGTGAAGAGATATCGCGGGGGCTCAGCATTAAGCACTCCTTACGCGCAATTGCACGGCAGTTGGGTCGTACGCCTTCGACCATCAGCCGCGAGGTTCGGCGCAACGGTGGATCTGCTGGATATCGTGCGACGACGTCAGACCAGGCCGCGTGGGACTGCGCATTGCGTCCCAAGATGTGTAAGCTGGCTTGCCACCCCGCATTGAGCCGCGCAGTATCCGCTAAGCTGCGGCGAAAGTGGTCGCCCGAACAGATTGCAGGCTGGCTGAAGCGTGCATTCCCGGGAGAGGTGCAGAAACAGGTGTCACACGAGACGATCTATCGAAGCCTTTATATACAGGCGCGTGGGGTTTTAAAGAAGGAACTTCTCGAGCATTTGAGAGCCAAGCGCACGATACGCCGCTCCAAGCATGCCAGCCTCAAACGCAATGGTCTCGGCCAGATCAAGGATGCAGTGTCGATCAGCGAAAGACCAGCATCCGTCGAGGATCGGGCTGTGCCGGGGCACTGGGAGGGCGACCTGATCGGAGGCTCAAAGAACAGCTATATCGCGACACTTGTCGAACGCCATTCCCGGTATGTCATGCTGGTAAAGGTTGCGAATAAGGACACCGAAAGTGTCGTCTCTGGGCTGATCAAATCGGCTCAGAGGTTGCCACGCGAACTTTACAAATCTCTGACATGGGATCGTGGGAAGGAACTGGCAGATTACACGCGCCTGACCATGGCAACCGATGTCGATGTCTATTTTTGCGACCCACAATCGCCCTGGCAACGAGGATCAAACGAAAACACCAACCGGTTGCTTCGGCAGTATCTACCCCGTGGAACTGATTTATCTGCTCATTCCCAAGCAAAACTTAGTGCTATCGCCAGACAGTTAAACGAACGGCCTCGAAAGACCTTGCAATACCAAACGCCCGCAGAGAAGTTCGCACAGTGTGTTGCGTCGATCAGTTGAGCCCGCCGCGAAAACCGGACATTCACCGCGGTCAACCCAAAGGTCAAGCTTCGAAACATCTTGGCGGGACAAGGCAGCAGCTATCCATAAATGCGTTCTGGCAACCAAAGCACAATTTCCGAAAAAACGTAGTGTATTGCCTCTGCAAGGCACAGTAATAAGAAAAACGGCAGAGTCGCGCGCGCCACCTTTGGCAAACTGTCCCCACTAACGCGAGCATTTATTGAATGGTTTTGTCTACACCGTGAATGCCGCTGTCAATCGCAGAGTAAAAAGGGACCAGATCGCGGCGTAAAATTGGTCCACTGAGTTCTCGGATGTTCTGCGCTTTGGTGCGCGTGCCCCCAAATAGCTAACGCGTGCCAAAGCGCATGTTGGCCCATGGGCCAACATTGTTCTGATCTTGATGTGTTTTGACTACTGGCGGTTCTTACGACTGTGTTTGAGCCTATAGCTTTCGCCGTTCATCTCAAGGATGTGGACGTGATGTGTCAAACGATCCAGCAAGGCTCCCGTGAGCCGCTCTGAGCCAAAGACTTCGGTCCATTCATCAAAGGGCAGGTTTGAGGTTATGATGATGGAACCACGTTCGTAGCACTGCGAGATCACCTCAAAGAGCAATTCTGCGCCGGATTTACTCAGAGGAACGAAGCCTAATTCATCAATGATCAACAGATTCTGGCTCGTCAGTTGCTTTTGCATGCGCTGCAATCGGAGCTCATCTTGGGCTTCTATCAGATCATGAACCAAGGCTGCCGCCGTCGTGAACCGTACTTTCAACCCTCTTTGGCACGCGGCTAATCCAAGTCCTAAAGCTATGTGGGTCTTGCCCGTTCCCGATGGGCCGAGGGCAATAATGTTTTCTCTGCGATCCACGTAGTCACATCGAGCCAAGTCCATCGTCAGTGGCTTGTTCAAGCTGGGCATGATCTTGAAGTCAAAACTATCCAGGCTTTTGGTGCTGGGGAACTTCGCCGCTTTGATCCGCCTTTCGATCATCCGCCGTTCGCGGTCAATTAACTCCATCTCGCACAGACGCGCCAGATATTGGATGTGGTCCTTATTCTCAGCAGCACAGATTTGGGCTTGTTTTGCGTACTCTCCTTGGAACGTTGGCAAGCGCAACTTCTTGAGGTGGTGGTGCAGAAGGATTTGGGGAGCATCTGTCATGCCGTGGCTCCCAGCAGGCTCATGTAACTGGATGGGCGTGTCGTGCCGACATTGGCCTTAGGCAAATACGGGTAGAAGTCCAAATCCAATCGCGGTGGCCGCTTCTCAATACGGCATAGCACAAGGTGTTTTACGGCATCATAGCCAATAGCGCCCAGATCAATGGCATGCTGGATTGCGCCTTGCACAACGTCCATCTCGAATGTTTCCAAAAGGCGCAGAACTTGAACGTATTCTCGCTTGCCCGGTTTGCCCATTCTGGCTTCGAGCAGTCGGTGCAGGGTGGCGAAGGCATCCGGTAGATTCCAGCCCTGCAAAGGGGCTGCCTGATCCAAAGCCCCCACCTTCTGCTCAATCAAGGGCAGGAAGTGGAGCGGGTCAAAGATCATATCCGCGGATAGGTAGGATCGTTTGTGCCGTGCAACGATCTCGTTACCGCAGCCGATGATAACCTCATGTACAAACCCACGCACATGAACATCGTGGTGTGCATAAGCCACCGGCACCGAGTAGTCATTGCTGCGATAGCGCACCATCGAGATCGAAGTGGCCCGTGTGTTGACATGGTCGCAGGCTTCATATTCCGCCACGGGCAACCCCATCAGCGCATCAAAATCGGATACCAAACGTTGACCTATGGTTTGGGTGTGGCCGCGCAAAGTATCGTCCTGACGTGCTAAACACTTCGCTTCCAGATGGGCGTTCAAATCATCAAAGCTGTCACAACGCGGCGCAGGGACCATGAAGTTGCGACGCGTATATCCAACCATGCCCTCAACGTTGCCTTTATCGTTTCCTCGCGCTGGTCGCCCGAACTTGTCATCGAACAGGTAATGGGATTGCAGCTCAGTGAACCGACGTGTGCGAATACGCGTTCTGTCCCCGAGTATCCGCGCAACGGCGATCTTGGTGTTGTCGTAGAGAATGGACTGCGGAATACCATCAAAGAACGCAAAGGCGGACACATGGCCATCGCAGAATGCTTCCGTCGTCTCGGCAGGGTATCCCTTAACGAACACCGCATCAGAATGCGGTAAGCTCATTACAAAAAAATGGATCTTGCATTCCACGCCACCAATCACGCCAAGTGTCTCACCAAAATCAACCTGCGCGTGGCCTGGCCGATGCGACAACGGTACAAACACCTCTTTAGTGCGTCGCTTTTGTTCGCGAACGTAATAGGTCACTGTCGTCAAGCTTCCCGCGTACCCGTGTTCATCCCTCAAACGCTCAAAAATACGCTTGGCGGTGTGGCGCTGCTTTTTGATCAGGGCCTTATCTGTACGCAGTATATTATCGATGACACCAACATAATCATCAAGCGTTGGGCGACGCGGGGCTTCTGAACGCCGATAACCAGGAGGGAGCTCATGCCGCAACATCTTGGCTATCGTTTTGCGATCCTTGTTGAAATAACGCGCCGCTTCTCGAGTAGACATCCCGTCCTTCAAACAAGCACGGCGCACACGATTATAAATATCCACAGAATACATCTCCCGCCCTCCGAATAAACGAAGGACACAAACTGGCGGATTTTTACTCCGCTACAACTGCGATACGCAGCCGCTTCTGTGGCCCATTATTGCTCCGCGTTTTACAGCAATGCGCGACACGGAGGCGCCCAAGCTCGCAAAGGCTTGACCCAATTGCGGCGCCAAACTCACAGCTTGGCCACCGATCTTGGTGAGGCGGCCGCCGGGGTGCTTAAGGTGATGATAGGCAGGCGTTGGCTTGTTGAAATCGGAAGTGCGCATGGGGTGGTATCCTTACTCGATATTTTTTTTGATTTAAATTTTTGTCTTGGAATATGTGATCAGATTGGCCGCCTCTGGCGACGTCGGAGCGAGCGCCATTGGGCAGGTCACTCCGGGAAGTATTTCAAGATCGTAAAGCTCGCTGACGGCCCCATCAATCCGAAGCCAATCAACACAAGCCCCTGTATTCAGGTCGATTACTTGCAGCCCGCACCACGGCTCACTGTCCGCCGCGCGGAGTTTTTCATCCAGCGCCAACCCCTCAAACCGCTTATAGCGCGGCTTAGAAAGGCCCACGATTGCCAGATTGCCGTGGAAGCGCAGCCCCCGCAAAAATCCGGGGCAAAAGACGCGCGGCTCAAACGTACCGCTCTTGATATCAACAACGCCCAACTCGCCGGTGCCAGAATTCAGCACCCAAAGGTCGCCGTTATGCATCCGTGGAGAATGCGGCATCGACAACCCTTCGCAGACCACCTCGCCCGTTGTCACATCCATCACGATGCCCCCATCCGCGCGACGATCCCGCCAGCCATCAATGGTGTCGGATTTACTCACGGCACTCACATACCGCGGCGCGCCATTCTCCATCGCCAAGCCATTCAAGTGACAGCGATCTTCGTCGACCAAAGCCGAGATAAACGGCGGACGCCACACTTCTTCAAAGCTTTGGCGCATCGAGGGGCGGGCCAAACAGTTGAACCGCGTGTTGACAAAAACCGCCCGTCCCTCGGTATCAACGCCCACATCATGGGCGTCCAAATTACCGGTTACATGCACCAAACGCGGCACATAGCAGGCATCAAAATATTTGTTAATTTGTTCGCCCGCATCCAGCACATTCTCGAACCGCATGATCTGATAGGCGCTGGTGAGGGTCAAAGCGCCCTGATCGTCAAGGCACAACCCCATCGGTTTGGGCAAATGCGACTGGTGTATATTAAGACCACCGTCCTTTTTTAGGCCAACGAAATACAGAATGCCCGATTGATACGAACTAAAGGACAGCGAAGCCCCCATGCCACGCAACCGTTGCGCAAATCCCGATGATACAGAAAAGGTCGTTTCGCTCATATGCACTCCCATGCCGTCGCTGCCGAAAGGCGCGCGAACCTATCAAATTTATTTGCACGAAAGATTAGCGGAGAACATCGTTTCCCAAGCGTGACCGAAAGGGCGGCTTTCTTGCTAAAGCATTAATCGAAGCAGTTGTTAATAAAGAAATTTGTATATAAAGAACAAATAATTACCCAGAATTTCGAGGTCAAGATTTAAGTTTAAAATAAAAAACTTATCGGTGAATTTACGCCCACATTCGCCCTATTTGCCACACTGGTAATCGTGCTGGGTGAATACCAGAGACTGGACTATGAATCTCCCATTCTCGACCAATGGCATCCCCTACATGCAGGAGAGTGTCGGATGAATGTAAGCAACCCTTTGTAGAAATTAACTTCGACCGCAGGGTTGGGCCGCAAGCCGAATTAATTATTTCGGGCAGCAGGCAGACATTCTTTGCATGGTGCGTCCCTTAGCCCCGACCCTGAACTCCTGATCACCATGCAGTTTTGTTTGTTGACCGCAGATCGCCTAAATCTTGAATGCACCACGACGCAAAAGTATGCCCAGGCTCGGAATAGCCTTTACTATTCAGCAACCTTGTCCGGCGCGTTTTTTAGTGGAGTGTCATCCTGAAGAGAGATTGCCTGTCGCTCAATCATGCGATGGACCTTGGGTCGATTTTCACCGCGATGAAGTTTCAGAACGCTCTTATATGACTCGGCATCAGCCTGCGTGCGACGCTCGTGGTGGCGGACATATTCGACCCAAGTAGGGACATGATATGTCTCGGTCCAGAAGTCCGGATTTTCAAGATCCCGCAACAGGGTCCATTGCTGCGCCCCGTCGCGGATTCTGATGCGTCGCCTCGTGTTCATCAAAGCCAAAAATTCGGTCACATCCTGCTGGGCAATTTCATAATCGACCATGATCATTATAGGCCCACTACGCTGTGTCAGGTCCAGTCGCAGGGACGGCTCTGTGAAAGTATTGAGCGGATTGAGGTCGAGTTCGGTGGAATCAGGCAATGGCAGGTGAAGGCCCGCCAAAGCACCAAGGACTAGCAAGGCGGCTGCCACGAACATTGCACGGTCCGCCCCGAAGTTTTCGGCTATTGCGCCCCATACCCAACTTCCTCCGGCCATTCCGCCAAACACGCCGGTCTGATAAAGTGCAAGAGCTCTACCGACGACCCAACGCGGCGTGGACAACTGAACCGTGACATTGAATAGGGAAAGGGCCACGACCCAACTACCGCCGGCAAGCAGCAGAGCAGCACCACTGAAAACGTAGTGACGGCTCAGGGCCAGCGTAACGCAGCTTACAGCAAAGGCCAGGAATGCCGACTGGGCAATACGCTCATTCCGAAACCGTGACCGCAAGCGGGCATTCAGCAATGCGCCGCCTACTGCGCCCATACCAAAACAGCCCAGCAGCACGCCGTAGACAAATGCACCCCCTTGCAACAGTTCTTTGACAATCAGTGGCAGCAGCGCCAGAATTGCAATAGCGGAGACGCCAAACATAAAGCCGCGAAAAATCACTTTCATAAGATTGGGCGACATCGCCACATAGCGTAGCCCTGCGGAAAACGCGCTGCCCATTCGTTCACGCGGCAAGCGCCGCTGCGGCGTGGACGGACGCCAGAACCACAGGGCAGTGATGATGCCAACATAGCTGAAGGCATTCACCGTAAAAGCCGCGGCAGCACCCGCGATGGCCACGATCGCCCCCCCGCAGCAGGCCCGATGCTGCGCATCAGGTTGAAACCCATACTGTTAAGTGACACCGCTGCTGACAATTCATCACGCGAAACGATATCTCCCATCGATGCCTGCCAAGACGGATTGTGCAGTGCCGTGCCACATCCGATCAAAAAGGTAAATCCCAATAATATCCATGGTGTTAGCAGCCCCTCATAGGCCATGATCGCGAGCACGATCGACACAATGAGCATGAAGGATTGTGCAATGAGCATGACTTTACGGCGGTCGAAATTATCGGCGAACACCCCTGCCAACAATGAGAATATCATGATGGGTAGTGTCACCGAGGATTGCACAAGCGCGACCATGCTTTGAGACTCTGTCAGGGATGTCATCATCCATGCCGCCCCAACGGCCTGTACGAGTCCTCCGAAATTTGAGGCAAGGGCTGCAATCCAGAGCATCCGGAAAGTCTGGTTTTGGAAAAGCTTCAGTGTCGATGTACTTTGCGGCACAAGTCGCTCCCTTCCATGACCAGACCTTACTGTAGTTGATACAGACGTAGAAGGCACAGGGCAACCTGACGGTCAACTTCCATCCCTAACGCTATTGGAATTTTTTAGCGCTTTGACCAACGTTTCAGCCATCAAAATGCCGCGTTTTGCGCGAATGGCCAGTTCGATGATGCTGCATGGCGGCCACGGACTTGGCATCGAACC
Source organism: Falsihalocynthiibacter arcticus (assembly GCF_000812665.2). Lineage (GTDB taxonomy): Bacteria > Pseudomonadota > Alphaproteobacteria > Rhodobacterales > Rhodobacteraceae > Falsihalocynthiibacter > Falsihalocynthiibacter arcticus. The sequence goes on along the minus strand of NZ_CP014327.1, from coordinate 2,096,622 downwards.
GCGGCTAAAGGCCGATAGCTTAGCTCGCCCTAATGTTTTTCCATTGAACAACGACGAAACCAGTCGCATGTCTGTGAAATTCACGTCTTCCAATCTCCTAAATTGATACACAGAGTGACATGGTTGGGTTAAGTAGTTCAAAATAGTAAAGAAGGTCGAGAGCGGGCAATTACCATGGCAACCGGGTTGGAGTTTCTTTTGCTTGAAACGAACTATCTGAAGATGGGATACTCCCCCGAATTAAGTTTTTCGAGGCAATGACAAGCTCCTTAGAATTCCGCTGCGGTCGTCGATTCCTCTGCCAACGCATCGACGATTTGAGGAACAAGGGCCCGTGCTACTCGGGCAGATCCTATCAGTGTCGCCGATGCCGGTCCGGTCCAGTTGCCATAGCCGGCCAACCACACGTGAGGCACTTCTATCGACTGTTGACCGTTAACCTGCACACGACCATCTGCCTCCACGATCCCAAGCGATCTGAGATGATCAGTGGCCGGCTTGAAGCCCGTACACCAGATAACCGTATCAACCTCCTCCTCCGTGCCATCGCCCCAGACAACACCCGTCTTAGTAAATCGCCGGAAAGGTCGTACCGACTTAAGATCTCCTCGTTCTCGTGCAGCCTTGACCGGAGGGACAATCACGATATCCCCAATCGTTGTCGTCGCCTCTTTCTGGAAACCCTCTTTAATGCGTGATGTAGCGCGTGTGAACAGTACATGCCCGTCAACATCATCGGGCAGGAATACCGGCTCCTTTTGTGTCACCCAGAGTTAATGTGCCTGCTCGCTTAGCTCAGCATGAATTTGCGCACCGGAATTCCCGCCGTCAACGACAAGAACACGCTTGCCGGCAAATGGTTTAGGGCTGCGGTACTGAGCCGAATGAAGTGGACCTGTCACGGTTTGATGCCGCTCCTTTGATAGCATTTACTGCAACAAAGGAGACTGAACATCGGACTGAAACGAACAGACGAATTTAGGGAAGATGCGGTGCGGATCGCACTGACCAGTGGGCTTACCCGAAAGCAAGTGGCTGATGGTCTTGGTGTCGGTATGTCGACACTGAACAAATGGATCACAGCGTACCGAGACACGGATGTGGTGTCGAAGGAGGATTTGGGACTGGCTCAGGAGAATGACCGGCTTCGACGTGAGAACCGTATTCTCAAGGAGGAAAGGGACATCCTAAAAAAGGCCACGGTGTTCTTCGCGAGCCAAAAGCCGTGAGGTTTAGGTTCATTCATTGCCCGGCAGTCGATATGCAGTATCGATGAGAGGGGAAGAACACCAATCTGCATTTTCCATTGGACGTATGTGCCATGTCATGAATGTCAGCGCACGCGGCTTACGGGCGTTCCGTAACCGTCCAGCCAGTCGCAGGCAGCGGTCTGATATGGTCACGTTGGCCCACATCAAAGAACAATCCCGTCTCAGTCTTGGCAGCTATGGCAGGCCGCGCATGACTGAAGAACTGAAAGAAGTTGGTTTGGACATCGGGCATCGCCGCGTCGGCCGTTCCCCTCTCATTGATTGCTTTGCAACCAACTGCCGGTCAGTGGATGCGCCAGAACGGCATATCAGTGATCAGAACGCGGAAACACAAGGCAACGACGGACCACTGCCCGGCAGGGTATGCGCAGCATGCCCGAGAGGAGGCAATCATAAGTTCAACATCGCGCCTAACTTACTGGATCGGAACTTTGTCGCTGAGCAACCAAACCAGAAGTGGGCAGCTGACATCACCTATATTTGGACGCGAGAAGGCTGGCTCTATCTTGCTGTGATCTTGGATCTGCATTCGCGCCGAGTGGTCGGTTGGGCTCCCTCTCATCGATACTGCGTTTCGACTGTCGGGCAGTGGTTAGTAACCGAATGAAACGCGATCTGGCCATCCGGGCATTGAACATGGCAATAGCCTTTCGGGCACCACCCAAGGGCTGTATCCATCACACGGACCGGGGCAGCCAATATTGTTCCCACGATTACCAGAAGATTCTGCGCCTGCATGGCTTCAAGGTATCGATGAGTGGCAAAGGGAATTGCTATGATAATGCGGCAGTGGAAACGTTCTTCAAAACCATCAAAGCTGAACTGATCTGGCGCGACACTTGGGAAACCCGCAGGCAGGCTGAGATGGCGATTTTTGAATACATCAATGGGTTCTACAATCCGCGACGGCGCCATTCAGCACTAGGATGGAAAAGTCCCGTCGCTTTCGAACGGAAAGTGGCTTAAACGAGCACTTGGGGCGGCACTAAAGCGCGACAGGTCCAAAGGGTATTTTCCAGGGTCAAGACACCGTCTACACTTTGCAATTTATCTGGGCCCATTCGGATGAGCGTTGATCGCTCATCCGTTTATCATAGGCGCTTGCCTTAGAACTCCACACGAGGCCAAGTTCGTTGTCCTCGTGTGGAGACATCATGAGAGAATGATCTTAATGTTTTGTTTTTTTAGCGCTTGCGCCAATTCTCCACTCGGTTCCCTATCGGTAACTAAGTTTCCGATTTCAGAGATATCCGCGACTTTCAGAAGGTGGCGTTTCCCAAATTTACTACCGTCAATCAAAAAATATTGCGCGCTACTTTGTTCCAGCATCGTACGCTTGACCGACCCAAACCCGTCAATTGATTCGCTCACCCCCATCTCGCCTAACGCAGAGGCACTTAGGTAGCAGGCATCAACATGATAGCGGCGAAGAAACGAGCAGGTCTCGGTGCCGACTAAAGCGGCCTCGTCGTTTAGGTATCGACCTGGAGCCACAATGACATTCACCGAATCTGAAGTGCCCAGTATCATTGCAACCTGTAGGCTGTTGGTTACAACGGTGACCTGTCTGCCAATAATGGCGAGCGCGCGGGCAAACTCCATTGCGGTCGAGCCCGCATCAATCATCAGTGTTTGACCGTCCTTAACCAAAGTTGCCGCTTTATGCGCCAGCTGCTGCCGTTCTTTGACACATTCGCCTTGCCTCTGATCCAGCGCCCGATATGTGCCTGACGCGCAAGGTGACGCGCCCCCATGAGATTTCTGCAAAAGCCCCTGATTGCTTAATTCAGCGATATCCCGTCGCACGGTTTCAGTTGTGACGCCAAACTTTGCCGCAAGGTCCGCGACGCGCACATGCGGCGCTAACCTAAGTTCCAACAAAATCTGTGTGTGGCGGTCGGTTTTTCCCAGATTTCGTAGGTCGCTGTCGCTACTCATGCTCGTCTCCACATTCGCAGAATTGGATATTACCAACTTTATTACTAAAAAATGTTGCAAACTAAAAGCTAAAGTGTTGGTATTCACAACAATCGACCCGCCGATCCTATGCGGGACAACTCTGGGAGGAAAATTACATGCCTAAGGATAAAATTTTTACAGCAGGACTTTTGGCGGCATTTGCCATGACGGGCACGGCTTCGTTTGCACAGGAAGAATGCGCCCAGCGTGGCGCACTGGATGTCATGTATTGCGATGCGGATGGCGATCTTGTCGCAGATGCACCGACAGATCCGAGCGACCTTAAGGATCCGTCAACGCTCGTTTTCGCTTACACACCCGTCGAAGATCCCGCAATTTACGCCGACATCTGGACCCCGTTTATTGACCATCTGGAAGAAGTCACTGGCAAGGACGTGCAATTTTTTGCCGTTCAATCAAACTCTGCTGAGGTCGAGGCCATGCGGTCGGGGCGTCTGCACATTGCAGGTTTTTCAACCGGTCCCACACCTTTTGCGGTGAACCTTGCGGGTGTTGAACCATTTGCCATCATGGGCGCGGACGATGGTCAGTTTGGGTATAGACTGCAGGTCTACACGCAGGCAGACAGCGACATAAAGGAAATGGCTGACCTTAAGGGCAAGCGCGTCGCGCACACATCACCCACATCAAATTCAGGCAATCAGGCCCCACGGGCACTCTTTCCTGATTTGGGCGTCATTCCTGATGAAGACTACGAAGTAACGTATTCCGGCAGCCACGATCAGTCGATGTTGGGCGTTGTCGCTGGCGACTACGACGCAGCACCTGTCGCATCTGAAGTTGTTGATCGCATGGCAGAACGCGGTCTTTACGATCCCGCCGACGTGCGCATCGTTTGGGAAAGCGATCCGTTCCCAACGACATCTTACGGCTTGGCACACGACCTGACACCCGAGTTGAAAGAAAAGATCAAAGAGGCATTCTTTACCTTTGATTTCGTAGGCACGGCACTTGGCGATGAATTCGCTGGGGTGAGCAAATTCGTCCCAATCACCTACAAAGATCAATGGGCAGTTATTCGCCAAATTCAGACCGCAAATGGTGTAGAATACACACCTCAAGGCCTTGCTGCTGAGTGATTTTTTCTGTCGAGGCTGATCCATTGGGTCAGCCTCGCAAATAAGGCTTCAAACATGTTGAAAATTACTGACCTGGTCAAAAGCTACGGCAACGGCGACCCGGTTCTCAAGAACCTCGATCTGACCATTGAGGGCGAAAGCGTTGTGTCCATCATTGGATCATCTGGTGCGGGAAAAAGCACTTTATTGCGCTCCATAAACCAGTTGGTGAAACCCACGTCAGGGTCAATCATTCTCAACGGCACCGAACTCACAAGTTTGAGCGGCAAAAGCCTACGCACCGCACGGCGCAAAATCGGCATGGTATTTCAAGGATTTAATCTTGTTGAACGCCTGACCGTGATGGAAAACGTGCAATGTGGGCGACTTGGATATATTTCAACATGGGCGGCCATGACACGCCGCTACCCCAAAGAAGACATTCGCCGCGCTTATCAACTCATGGAACGGGTGGGCATAGCCCAATACGCCAACACCCGCGCCGACCAGTTATCAGGTGGTGAGCGCCAGCGCGTGGGCGTCGTGCGCGCACTGATGCAAGAACCGGATATTTTACTGGCAGATGAACCGACTGCTTCGCTTGACCCTAAAACCTCTGAGCAGATCATGGGGTTGCTCCGTGATTTGGCGGGTGAACTCAAGCTGCCTGTGTTGATCAACATCCACAACGTGACCGAGGCAAAAGAATACACCGACCGTATTGTCGGCATGCGGTATGGCCGGATCATTTTTGACGACAAACCCGAGATGCTCGATCAGGCGGCAATGGACGAAATCTATGCCGGCAACCCGCATGACGACCGGAGCACCGAAAAGGCGGGCGCGGCATGAGCAGCGGGCGCGACACGTGGACAAAACCCCCATTTATTGCCAACACCGCATTGCGTTGGGCGGTTTATCTTGGCGCAATCGCTTATTTCGGCTGGGTCGGCCTCAACATGCCGATCGACTGGAACCGCGTCGCGGAAGGAATCGGACGTGCCGGTAAAATCTTTGGCGGGGCATTTCCGCCAAGCTTTGAACGCAAAGACTTACTCATCGACGGCTTTCTTGAAAGCCTGAAAATAGCGATCCTCGCCACGGCGGGCGGGGTGCTACTCTCTATCCCTATTGCGTTTATGGCCGCGAGCAACATGGCCCCACGCCCGATCTTTTATTTGGGCCGCGCGATCATAATCATTGCACGTAGCTTCCACCCCGTCATCGTCGCGATCTTATTTGTAAAGGCCGTGGGCTTTGGACCGTTTGCCGGGGTGTTGACGTTGATCATCTATTCTATTGGCTTCGTGGCCAAAATGCTGGCGGAACGGATTGAAGAAATCGATTTTGGCCAAGTTGAGGCGCTGCGTGCCGCCGGTGCACCATACCTACCCACTTTGTTTTATGCGATTTTCCCGCAAATCATGCCGCGCCAGATTGGCCTCACGATTTATCAGTTAGATTCGAACTTGCGGGCGTCTGCTGTGGTTGGACTTGTTGGCGCTGGCGGGATCGGCGCTACTCTTGCCAACGCATTCGGACGATATGACTACGACTTCGCACTGGCGATCACAATCGTCATCGTTGGCGTCATCCTTATATCCGAAGCGATCAGCGGAATCATTCGAAAGCGTATTCAATGACCAGTCTCTCAGAACAATTTGGCCGCGACGAATGGGCTCGCTTCACCGCAAAGCAACGCATGCAACGCTATGCGATCCTCCTCGGGTGCGGCATCGTGATCGCATGGGCGCTCACCTCAATCGAAGTGATATGGCCCTGGGTTTGGGGCGCTCCAGAGCAGATCGGCGACCTATTTGGGCGCATGTATCCACCGGATCCAAGCAATCTTGGCAGCATTCTCAGCGTGCTTTGGGATACGGTGAATATCGCAACATTTGCCACAGCTTTTGCGGTGCTATTGTCCTTGCCTGTCGCCTATATCTCAGCCCAGAACACAACGCCAAACCGCGCCACATTGTGGCTGGGTCGGCTGATACTGGTCACATCGCGGTCGGTGAATACCATCATCTGGGCGCTTCTGTTTGTGGCGATCTTCGGACCCGGTGTTGTTGCAGGGATCATTGCGATCATGTTCCGATCCATTGGCTTCATTGGCAAACTGCTCGGCGAAGCAATCGAAGAAATCGACAAGCGGCCAGTTGAGGCATTAGAGGCCACAGGAGCCTCCCGTTTTAAAGTAATTATCTACGCAATCGTGCCACAAGTCATGCCCACATTCTGGGCAGTCGCCATCCTACGCTGGGATATTAACCTGCGCGAATCTACTGTGTTGGGCCTCGTGGGGGCTGGCGGCATCGGGATCGTTCTGCAAGGTGCAATCGATACGTTCAACTGGCCCGAAGTCGCAACAATCCTCCTCGCAATCATCGTGCTGGTGATTATCGGCGAAGTCGTCTCGGCCTTCTTGCGGCGCCGCATCCTGTGACTGGCGCTTGCGCTATTGATCCGGCCCAAGCATTTGACGCCTACTTGCGCGTGCGCGACCGACTGCCCAAACTGACGGGTGGCGGTCTCGCGCTGCAGGCGTCCTTCATGGATATCGTAGGCCCATACGATCTGATCCTATTCGACGCCTACGGAGTGCTAAATGTTGGTGAGACTGCAATCCCGGGTGCCGCCGCGACGGTCTCCGCATTGCGTTCTGCAGGGAAATCTGTCTCCGTTGTATCGAACTCAGCTGCCTATCCCAAGGCCCATATGATGGCGCGCTACAAAAAGCTCGGCTTTGACTTCGCAGAAACCGAAGTTGTGACCAGCCGCGACGCGCTCTTAAAACATATCGCGATTGAGCCAGAGCGGCACTGGGGCGTGATGCTGAACCCCAAAACAGATTTGGGAGAGCTTGCGGCCCTTCACGCGACCATTCTTACCGACGCACCTGAGGCCTACGATCTGGTCGACGGCTTCCTTTTGATCGGTGCGGATGGCTGGACCGAACAGCGGCAAAACTTGCTGGAAGCCACACTGATGCGCGTCCCGCGCCCCGTCTTCGTGGGCAACCCAGATCTGGTCGCGCCGCGCGAAAACGGGCTGTCCCTTGAACCAGGCTGGTTTGCCCATCGGCTCGTGGAGGCGACAGGTATTTCGCCGGTTTTCCTCGGCAAACCTTTTCCCGAAATTTTCGATTTGACGATGGAACGCTATGCCACACCGATATCACCAAACCGCGTGCTAATGGTGGGTGACACCCTGCATACCGACATTCTTGGCGGGCGTCGCGTTGGGTTCGCAACCGCGCTGATTACGGGCTACGGATCGCTATTAGGTCTTGACGTCGACGATGCCATTGAGATCTCACAAATTGCACCGGACTATATCGTCGAGCACATTTGATCGTTTAGGGGAGTGGGGCTTTCGTCGTATGAAGCAATACTCAACCGCTCCTCGCCCCCATGCTGCCTGTGACGAATCGATACAAAATATGAATTTGGCTAATGATTTCAAACGGATAATAAGAACCCTTAAAACCATCAAATATCATTATCTTTCTGTGAGAACAGACATTTGCGAAGTTGCTGGAAAAAAGCATTAAGGGTTCCGAGCTACCTTTCGCTGAAATGACCACCACGGTCGGCTAATGGGATGTACCGGCTACGCCCCCCATCGGGTTAAACTGTGCTTGTTTCACCCGTTAACAGAGGAGAAGTAGCCATGAATTCGAAGAAGGGAATCAAGATCGAGGCGTTGATGTCAGTTGGTATAGATATCGGGAAGGACGTGTTCCATTTGGTTGGATTTGATCCTGATGGAAATGTTGTTGTGCGCAAAAAGATCAAACGGATGGCGTTGGAAAAGACATTTGAGGAACTGCCATCCTGCATCGTTGGGATGGAAGCCTGTCTTAGCGCTCATTTTGTTAGTCGGGCGCTGCGCAAGATGGGGTTTGAGCCACGGATCATTCCCGCCATCTACGTTAAGCCGTTCAATAAGGGTCAGAAAAACGATTACAACGATGCGGAAGCCATCGCAGAAGCGGCGCTTCGTCCGAATTTGAAAAGCGTTCCAGAGAAGAGCCAAGATCAGCTTGACCTGCAAGCCCTGCATCGGGTTAGATCGCGCTTGGTGTCGCGGCGCACGGCGACGATTAATCAGATCCGGGCGTTTCTGATTGAACAAGGGATCACGGTTCGCAAGGGTCTGCGGGCCCTGAAGAATTCGTTTCTGACAATCCTTGAAGAACGCAAAGATGAGATATCGCCTCGGATGCGCAAGATCCTGATCGGCCTCTACGGTGACTGGATGTGGATGGATGACCGGATCGACGCAGTTTCCACCGAGATCGAGCAGATCAGCCGCGCCGAAGAGAACTGTGTGAACGTCATGACGATCCCGGGCATCGGCCCGATGATTTCCATGGCCATGGTTGCGGCCATCGGTACAGGGGATGCGTTTGATAGAGGACGTGATTTTGCCGCCTGGGTTGGTTTGGTGCCACGACAATACAGTACGGGTGGACGAACCGTGCTGGGCCGGATCTCAAAACCTGGCAGTCGATATTTACGGATGCTGTTTGTGCAGGCCGCCAAAGTGATCCTAATGCGCCCGCATCGCTGGCCGGACTTCAGCTTTGGTGAATGGCTGATCAGAGCCGAGCCCCGCATGCATCGCAACAAACTCGCTGTTGCGCTTGCCAATAAACTTGCTCGAACCGCCTGGAGCGTCCTGCACCACGGCACCACATTCGATGCACCAAGAGACGAGGTTGCTGTCGGAGTTTAACACCCTGCCACGACCCTAAGGAGTTCGCGAAAGATAAAAGCATGGAACGGAAATATTACGCCCCCAGAATCTGACGGCCCAAATGGTCATCATAGGCCTTTCCGCTAATGAGATCACGGTGCGAGCGTAACCCCAATGTGGCCACGACCCGCGTGTCGATCAACAGGCCGGATACATATGAGCGACTTCCGAGAACATGTGAAAAAATCATTTGCAAACAGTAGCCGGTACATACATTGGACCGTAAGTATGCTTGATCTCGCAGCGCTGACTTATGGTCGAATGTGCAACGTATTAAGTTTTCCAACAGCCCTATGACTTCATTCCCAACTGATACCGCTCAAAACCTCAGCGAGCGCCAACGGTCCAGCTGAATGGATTCCCAAAAACCTCGCCCTTCGATTCCAGTACATCCTTCGGTTTCAACGCTTCGTTTAGATCTAAAAACTTTGACTAAGCCGAAGCGAACGTGCGAGAATTCTATCCGTACGGGAAAAATCTGCGCGAAATTATAGCGTGACTGACCAAAAGGAGTTTATCCCAATTTAAGGATACAAACCGCATATACCCCAAAAAGTCACAGATTCGGCCGGGGTGAAAGAGTGCGATTGAACCACTTTGCAAACTGCTACGGTGCACTCGAATGGCCGCTTTTTATAAAGCTCCTCAAGGTTTGTAACCTACAGAAAAAATCCGACAAGATTCTTTGCGACGGAAATGTCTGCCTCGACCGTTTGACATAAAAGCACACTCAAAACGGAATTAATAATGACCACTTTATCAGACAATCCAGATCGCTACGGCCTTGTAAGTCGGATACAACACTGGGGCATGGCGGCTTTATTTTCTGCTCAGTTCATGTCTGCGGCAGCACATTGGGCCCTTCCCCGCGAGAACGCATTGCGTGAAGCGCTTTGGGGTTATCATACTACTTTAGGTACAACACTGTTTCTGCTTGTCCTTCTACGTGGAGTTTGGGGTTTAGTGAACCTGTCCCGACGTCCACCCCATGGCGGGGCGATGGGACAGGCGGTTAAGATTGGTCATGCCTCTTTGTACCTGCTGATGGTGATCGTTCCCGTCTTAAAGCTATTGTCTTATGCAGGCGGCACGCGCGGGTTCAGTTATCTTGGCTTCCAAGTACTCTCTGCGCGCACGACGGAAGTTGCTTGGATGCAGACTCTCGGGGGCTGGCACGGTGAATTGGGTTGGGCTCTTGCGTTTTTGGTTGTCGGACATATTACGATGGCGATCGTCTGGCACCGACTTATCCAACGCGACGATACACTCAAGCGAATGGCTGGATGAGCACAAATAGCTATCAATCCGCCTGCTTACACGAGATGTTCTGATAAGCCCGTTGCGCGACGGTGATTGACTGATCATAACTGACTGTGACGCCCACCAGCGATCGATACGATTTTGATGTAGTTGAACATTATGCTCGCCCTGATGATTTCCAATTGACGCTCGAAAAACCAGTAGCTCGTCTGTGAAATTGAAACCTTCCTATCAGTCCGATCAACGTCGGACACAACCTTGTGAACCTCAGACGGGCCCTGCTTTTAAACAGCGGGCCTGTTCGTTGCAAAGGGATCTTGCTCACCGCAAATTTTACCAGATCGCAAAACAGGAAACTGGGGAGGACAAACAGCAGTAGTAGGCAGCCAGTTTTGGTTCAATGACAGAGATCTTCCCTCCAAGAACCTGCTCCGTAAACGAGGCACGCTTGTCAGTATCAATTCCTGCGTGGCGCAGACGCGCTTCGAATGCACGGCCTACAAGAGGAATTACTTATTTTGACGCGCCGTTTTTCATCACCTTATTTCTTTTCGGCCCTCAACCACCTCTATTCGAATGTGTGGGACTACATCTTCGACGTGACTGACTCTGTGGGAAGCAACATTTTAAAATTGGCTCTAAGGTCCGCGCAGTGGCTAATCGGTCTTCTAAACTCTTTTATTCATATAGCATCGTATTGGTGCAGACGTGGGACACCTACTGCTTTATTTTACTGATACTTACGCAATTGTGGGAGCCCCCTATGGACTACCACCTTTGTGTATTTTATCGCATCAGTGGTTTTGCTTTTGGATTTCAATTCATTGAAATCTGCGGATAAGCTATTTGCGGTACAAAACACCCCTCCAGTGAGAATAGATATAATTCTAAGCAATGTGTTCTGTGAGGCTCACCAGAATTAACGCGCCCTTCAGTCTTTAAATGGCAAATCATAGGCTCGGAATGGAGTTTCTATGGATAGAGTTGCTATTTTTCTAATGTGCGTATTGGGGCTACTTGCGGCACCTGCAGCGGTTGTCCTCTCGGCCCCGGTGACCGAAGGGCAAGTCATGCTGATTGTTGCACCACCGTGGCAGAACGCACAAGACATTATTCTACGCGCAAAGGCCGACTCTGTTGGTCCAAAAACTGCTCCATTTGCAGCCTTCGCAGCCAGCGATACGCCTGGCCTAGAAGCGCGCCTAAAACACGCTGGTGCGTGGGCTGTCCTAGACGGCCAAATAATTTCTCAACTTTGCGGGGCATAAATGACAAATGAAATGAACTCTTTCGCTGAAAGCCAAAACGTCGCTGCAAAATGGATGGCGTACGCTGGTTTCCTTTTCACGGCGGCGAATGTGGCAATAGCTTTTGTTGTTGGATCCAATTGGATGATCGCACTTGGTGCGTCGCTTGCATTTGCGCTCCTTGCACTGCTTTCGCTGCGCGGTTCTCCTGCGTTGGGACGCATTGGCGTGTCGCTCGGCCTTATCGGCCAAGCGATGATCCTGACGGGCATATTTATCGGCCACCCTTGGCAAATTGACAGCCACATGGTCTTTTTTGCTGTCCTAGCAGCCCTCATTGCTCTTTCTGATATCCGCGTCATTCTCATTGCGACGGCTGCGATTATTGTACACCATCTGTCGCTAAGTGTTTTGACGCCAACGCTAATTTATCCCTCCACGGACGTTGTCGCAAATATTGGACGATCTCTCTTCCACGGCCTTGTTGTCGCCATCGAAACCTTCGCCCTCATTATTGCGGTCCGAACACGTCTGGCGCAAAACAAGGACGCAATGGAACGCAATACAGAACTCAGTGCAGAAAAGGCGAAGGCAGAACAAGCGCTTGTCCATGCAAATGAAAGTGCGGCGGCCGCAGAGGCAGCGCACGCCGAGGCACAAGAAGCCCTTGCTAAGGCTGAAGAAGCCATTCGCAATTCGGCTGAACAATCCGAAAAGGCGCGCCAGATAGAAGCAGAAACGCGTGCGACGGAAGCTGAGCAAAGGCAGGCTCAACTTGAACAAGAGCGCATGCAATCCGAAGTAGTTGAAGCATTGCGTGGCGGGCTACAGCGCCTGTCATCTGGCGATCTAACTGCGTCAATTGATATCGTATTCCAGCCTGAATACGAGCAGTTACGTCAGGATTTCAATGAGGCTGTCAGGACTTTGGGCGAGGCAATGATGAACGTTTTAGCCAACGCGTCTCAAATCCAGGGTTCGACAAATGATATTGGCCGAGCCGCGGAAGACCTTGCGCAAAGAACTGAGCGACAGGCCGCAACCCTTGCAGAAACAGCCGCAGGTCTAGATGGATTAACTCAATCTGTTCGGATTGCCGCAGAGGGCGCTAAGCATGCCAATACCCTTGTTTCTAGCACAGTGGAAAACGCTACTCAACGAGGATTTGTCGTAAAAGACGCTGTGGCGGCCATGGGCGAAATCGAAGAGTCTGCAAAACAGATTTCCAAAGTGATCAAAGTAATCGACGATATTGCCTTCCAAACGAACTTGCTGGCTCTTAACGCAGGTGTCGAGGCGGCACGCGCGGGCGACGCTGGGAGGGGGTTTGCGGTGGTTGCAACAGAGGTCCGCGATCTCGCTCAGCGCAGTGCGGCCTCGGCACGCGAAATTAACGAACTGATTTCCGCTAGCTCGCGTCAAATTGAACGCGGCGTTTCTCTTGTTGGAGAAACCGGAAACGTTTTAGAAGCTATCGTAACTTCGGTTTCAGAAATATCAGGACAGGTTTCAGCGATCGCTTCATCAGCCCAAGCCCAATCTGACGGACTTGTCGAAATCAACTTGGCGGTTAGTCAACTTGACCAAGTGACACAGCAGAATGCAGCAATGTTTGAAGAAACCACCGCTGCAACCGTAGATATGCAGAGCCAAGTGAATGAACTTTCTAGAACAACATCCGCTTTCATCACTAGAGACGGCTTAGGAAACACAAACCGGCCAACATCTTCTGCCAGAGTGTCAACGGGAACTTAAACTTGCCACTGAATAATCCTACGGCTTTAGCCAGAGCCTCTCGAGTTTAAGCCGTCTAGCACAGGTTTGGCAACCGACTGCCGCGCGGCGATAAAGAAGTCAGGCGCTCAGCGAAGGCTTTGGGGTTCCGTTTCCACGTGTCGAATGTGGTTGGCTTGCATTGTATTCACGCGCAGTCAGTGTTTACAATACTCGTAGGGGCGAGTGGCGGTGCATAGACTCGTGGACAAGGCACCGAACTGAGACTTTCTTCAATCTACCTGTCTTGCTCGATAAGACAACGCGTTGATGCCAAGTTTGCGAATAATGTGTGGCAAGCGCGTCCTCTATTTTTAGATGCGTAGAGCGCAATATCGGCATCGTTAAGCATGCCTTCAGCATTAGGCATTTCGTAGTTGCTCGATATCGTCGAGCCCAAGCTGCATGAAATTTCGCACATTTGGTCTTTGTATGGAATGGGTTCCTCCAATCGAGAAATAAGGCGATTGGCAATATCTTCCAACCGTTCCTCTCTCGCGAGCCCCTTAAACAGAATGACAAATTCATCGCCACCAACCCGGGCAACAACATCGTCATCACGTGTCTCTTCGTTCAAAATCTCAGCCACACGCAATAGAACCCGGTCACCGGCAGCATGGCCCATATTGTCGTTTACAGCTTTAAAAAAATCCAGATCCATGTTCATCAGCGTAAACGGCTTGCCACTTTTCAAATACCGCGCAAGATAGTGGTCCATGGCGCGCCTATTCTTTAAGCCAGTAAGCGTATCCGTAGCAGCCAATTCTTCGGCTTCATTTTTCTCCCCTTGCAAGCGTTCGTTCAATGCAGAGATCTCGGACATCGCGAGTCCCTTCGCCTCTACGAGATAGAGCATTTCGACGGCCAAATCGGTTGCCGCGAAATCCGCGCTGGTCAATTCAAAGGCTTGAACCGCATCCACAACAGAGATACCGAACGATAAGTTGACGAGAAGATTTTCACTTCCTTCGACTGGAACTGCCAACCCCACCAATTGGATTTTTCGGTGACCGCGCCCCCTCAGATAAAGCTTCTGACCAAGCAGACATCTAAACTTTTCCATTGTCCGGATTGCGCGCGGTCGTGCCAATTCAAACACTTCTAAAAACCGTTTCCCCTCAAGCGTTTCTTCGGAAAAAAGCTTAGCGAGCGTGCCACCTACGTGTAATATATGCCCCGTATGTGAAATCAACGCGTGCATCGGCATAAGGTGAGAGCATTGTTCAAAATCTAGTTTCATTGTTCTATCTTTCACCTAACTAACCCTATCTGCCAAAGTGAACGCGCGCCCTTCTGCAAACGCGCTTTCAAGCACATCGATCGATATGGTTTCAACACCATGCTGGCCACCTTGATGCTCCAAAAGGACAAGGGAGCCGTAATCATCGGCCATTGCGCGCAAAAGCCCAACCATAACGTGGCCAAAATTCGGCCCAAATGCCTGCATATTCGAACTGCAATTCAAACTATATTTTCCGGGCGCATGCTCTCTTAATTCAAGATGAGGTAACTCTAAATCCGAGACCGCCAATCGCGCGCGATCATGCAAATCATCGAGGGAGTGTAGAAACTCTTGAAATGTCGTCCCGCCAAATCGCAATAGCCTTCTCAGCGCCTCGACATTCTTGTGTGAAACCAAATAAGTTCCCAAATCTTCCAGAATTTCCTCGCGATTCCGACGCAATTCCGCTGATAAACTATCCAGTAGAACAAAAGTGCTTTCGTCCGTGTAGGAAAGCATGGTTTCAAAATTGTCGGATTCAAATTCCGCTCGCACAATGACATTGCTCCAGACCTGAGGTCCATAAATGTCGCGTGTAAAACACTGAATAGAACGGTTGATCAATCCGTGCATATGCCACCCCCTTGATTGGTTGTCCAACCGTAAGGGGCGCTTCTTAAGAAATAGCCAAGACTATCCCTAACCGATAAAATTTTCAGAAGATTTCAGAACCCCTGTCGTCGCGAATTCAACTCGCGATCGACACACGCTCCTCCTGTTTGGTTTGATCTTCAAGCCACGCAGGTAAATGCCCGATATGTGGCATTACGACGTCTGCAAAAGGCGCAAGATCCCTTTCCGTCGCGACGCCAGTCAGTACCGCAGCAGTCTTCATTCCAGCCGCACGGCCCGCGCTTAAGTCGTGCCGACTGTCGCCAACCATGACCACGCTGGACGGGTCCAACCCTGTTTTTTGACAGAACCCAAGGCACATGCCCGGCGCAGGTTTTGCCCCATAACCGCTATCAAATCCAACGACATACTCAAAATGCTCTTCGATTTTTGCCGCCCGCAAATGGGCCAGAGCCGGAACTTCGGCATCATTCGTCGCAACCCCGAGTACGAGCCCACGCGCCAATAGCCCTCGCAACAATGGGCCCAATGGCGCTGCTTCGATCATTTCAGCCGTTGCCGTCGAATGATTTATCGATTGAAGAAGGCCTTCTCGACTCGCCCCTGGCAGATGCGGAAGTAGGTCGCTGATGATATCGTCTGGCGTGCCCGCAATAACGCGTGAATCTGCCTTAAAACGGCATTTGTCGATATCAAATCCTAGAGCATCCGCCAAAACGCGTTGCTTTGCCGCGTTTCCTGCGGCCAACTCCTCCAGAAATCGGAGGGTCCATCGTCCCCAGGACGTATGGAAATCGAACAGAGTCCCGTCCTTATCGAATAGGATACCTTTAATGTCGGCCATATCTCCTCCCAAAGAGCGTCTAAAACTTAAGACCTACCGCCTCGTAGTGTCGCGGCATTCTGGTCCTATGACAACCGCCTCATTGCATTTCTTCGAAATACCATCGCTTGACACAGTTCAATTTAATTGACATCGTCAACTATGTTGTCAGAAAAACCTTACCTTCTTCACGCATCTATTGGGTATCAACTAAGCAAAACGGCGCGCCTTCAGGAACGTGGTTTTGAGACTGAGTTGAAATCCCTCGGCCTGACGCGGATTTCGTGGTGCATTCTCCTTGCGGTCCATACCGAATCCCTGCGCAATCCTTCGGCTATTGCCGATTTTGTTGGGATTGATCGCACGGCCACCTCGCGTGCCCTTACCAAAATGGCGCGCGATGGTCTTGTTGAGCGAAATGAAGAGCAGTCAGATGGTCGCCGCGCCTCGGTTCAGGCCACCAAACTTGGACGTACACGCCTAGAAAAGGCGACACAATCTGCGCGCAAAAACGCCGCGCATTTTGAAGCTAAACTGTCTGGGATGGAGCAGGAATCTCTGCGCAGTCTGTTACTTAAACTTCAGTATGGCGAGGGCTCCCCCCTCCCGAATCTATAGGCCTCCCCAATGAGCAAACCTTTTTCTTATGCCAACCGCCCGTTCCATCTTGGCGGCTTCCCCATGGAAAAACTGGCACGAGACGCGCGGCCAATCGATGCAAGCCGTCTTGTGCCGCAAACGGGTTTGTCTTTTGTCGATGCTCCGAAACATTCCATCATTTCCGCGATGCAAGACTATCAAGCGATGCTGGACGCCACCCGCGAAGGGATGGTCAAAAAAGAGATTGCCGAAATCCCAAGTGACCCGTCCGAGCGCTCCAGCCACCTAAAATCCTTCGGATACTTTTGTGATTCAGAGATGGTGTCCGCTTGTGCAATTCCTAAGGACGCTTGGTTGAACACGCCTGTCAAAAATCCAGATGTTGCCCGCCTGACCGCCAAAATTGAAACGATGCAACCCAAGAGTATGGCCGCAGGTGTCGATGTTATCATGGCCGGTCTGCGTGAGTCTTTGCGCGTCCCTCCCGCAGAATGCACACACCACACCCACGCGCTTGTGTTCCTCTATGCCCTGCCACGCACACCACACAAAGGCGAGCAAGGCACCGATTGGATCCAAGGCGCCGAAGCGCAACGCAGCTGCTTACGTGCGGCGGAAACCGCGGTCACCCTTGCGAGCTACATTCGCAGTTTGGGCCATGACGCCCGCGCACATACCGAAGCCGCAACGGACGTCCATTTGCGCCATCTCGCGCTTTGCGCGGGGCTTATTGACAAGGACGGCAACAATCCCTTCCTCGGCAAAGATTTCGCGCTTGCTGTTGTTACCACAACTTTAGAGCTGGCCGGCGACCTGCCCCTTGCAGCCTCCGCAAAGGCCCCCGCGAGTTACACCACAGGATTGGGTCGCCATGCCCAATCTGCCTCTCGCCGCGATCCCTACAGAAAACGTGATTTTGCCATGGGTCCGCACCCCTTCGAAACCCTCAAACGGGTGGACAACCCAACAACCTATATCGACACGCCAAATGTTGCCCGCGTTCCAAAACGCGCCAATCTTTTTGTCCGCGCCCTATTTGGCGACATGGGAAAAAAGGTTCAAGAAGCCGCGAAAAACGGCAATTACGTGCGAAAATCTGCCTCCGCCTTTGCGTTTCGCCCGTCCCTTGGCGCGTTCTTGCTGCTTCAAGATGGCGAAGCCGCGCCGGAACGCGATCCCTCAACCCTTGATCCCGCCCAAAACGCCGCCAATATCAAGGCCGCGCTGTACTTCCTTGGCGTCGACGCTGTGGGCCTTTCCGCCTGCCCTGACTTTACCTATTACAGCCATGATGTGACGGGTACGCCGATCACGCCTTACCATAAAAACGCGATCTCTATGATCGTCGATCAGGGCCACGAGACTATGGAGGGCGCGACGGGCGATGACTGGATCGCCTGCGCCCAAAGCATGCGGGCTTACCTACGGTTTTCATTGCTTGGCGGCGTGTTGGCGGGGCATTTGCGGCGGCTCGGTTATACCGCGCGCGTGCATTCCGTCATGGACGACGAGGTCCTGCACCCGCCGCTCCTCCTTCTATCTGGCCTCGGCGAAGTTTCCCGCATCGGCGAAGTCATCCTTAATCCCTTCCTAGGTCCGCGCCTAAAATCCGGCATCGTCACGACGGATATGCCGATGGCCCACGACAAACCGATCGATTTCGGGCTGCAAAAATTCTGTGAGGCCTGCAATAAATGCGCCCGCGAATGTCCGTCTGGCGCCATCACGGCAGGCCCGAAGGCCATGTTCAACGGCTATGAAATATGGAAAAGCGACAGCCAAAAATGCACGACATATCGTGTTACCAACGAGAAGGGCGCCATGTGCGGGCGCTGTATGAAAACCTGCCCTTGGAACCTCGAAGGCCTCTTCGCCGAGGCTCCGTTTCGCTGGGCGGCGATGAATTTCCCGGCAACCGCAAAAGCCCTAGCAAAGCTGGATGATTTGGTTGGAAACGGCGAAGTCGTCACGGGCAAGAAATGGTGGTGGGATCTTGAGATGCGCGACGATGCGGCCTATCGCGCTCCACTGAACCCCGTGAGTATCCGCCCTTTACAAAAGAACCTTGCTCTAAAATTCGCGGACCAAACCTTGGCCGTCTATCCGGCTCCTCTGGCGCCGCCGCCCTACGCTTGGCCGTTCCCGATGGATCGCGAAGCGGGCATCTCGGCCTATGAAAAAATGATTTCCGCTGAGGAGCATAAAAAACGCCGCGCGGCCGGTCTGCCAACAGAACATATTTACAGCGCCGATCACGGTGACACACCAGTTATGCAATTGGTGGTATCCAAAGTCGAGAAAATGGGTGATCTGGTCACCAAATACGAGTTCTCAGATCCCGATGGACATCCCCTCCCTGCGGCCACGGCTGGTGGGCATATCGATGTCGTTGTCGCGCCGGAATTCTTTCGGCAATATTCCCTTTCAGGCGATCCCGCAGACCGTTCAAAATATCAAATCGCAGTGCTGCGTGAGGACAACGGGCGCGGTGGCTCAAAACTGATGCACCGCATTTTCACGCAAGGACGCCGTGTCTTTGTTTCCAAACCCATCAACCATTTCCCCCTGACAGAAGACGCGCCAATGAGCTATCTTATGGGCGGCGGAATTGGGGTCACTCCGATGATCGCCATGGCCCACCGCCTACACGCGATTGGTCAAAAATTCGCGCTTCATTACAGCTGCTCATCGCGCACCAATGCTGGCTTTATTGCAGACCTCGCGGGCTATCCTTGGACAAAAAACGTCCATTTTCACTTCTCCGACGAAGGAACCCGTGCGGATTTGAGCAAGGTTCTGGCATTCATGGAGGGGGCCCATGTCTACACATGCGGCCCCGAGGCATATATGGCCAGCGTTATAGACGCGGCAGAAGTTAACGGATTCCCCGAAGACACGCGCCATCTTGAGTATTTTGCCGTCCCTGAAACGCCCGATTACGTTAACACTCCCTTCACACTTCGACTCAAAGACGGTCGTGAACTCCCTGTATCGGCGGAAAGCAGCGCATCGGATATTTTGCTCGCTGCGGGCATTCACGTGGACATAAAATGCTCCGACGGCCTCTGTGGCGTGTGTAAGTGCGGCGTCATTTCGGGCGAGATCGAGCACAGAGACTTTGTGCTCTCAAAGGCCGAGAAATCGAGCAGTATCATCCTTTGCCAATCTCGAGCCGCAATCGAAAACGGCGTCATCGAAATTGATCTCTGATCCATGCCCTGCTTAGAAACGGATAGGAAATCAATTCCTATCCGCATATAAGTAAACGATTAAGTCCAACTCCTATCCCGACCACCGGGGAGCGCTTGGCGCGCTTGCATCAGGGTTTCATTTGGCATTGAAAGCGCCCCACAGGCGCGCATGACCCATGCATCATCCATCATGAGAAAGTCTAAAACCGAGCCCAAAAATATGGGATCTTGGGCGCTTGTTTTGATGCTTTCAATGTTCGCCCCAGAGGACCCAAGAAACACATCCCAAAGGTCATCTTCACTCGCGAGCCAGCCAAGTGTTTGGATTGCAACTGTGTGCGCTGATTTCTCGTCCATCATTTATCTCTTTCGGAAAGGAATTTTTAACCAATCTAAACAAAGAATAGGACATTCAACAGTAATTTGAGTTAAATCTGTGAGGAAACATGGCCGGACGGATCCTTATAGCGGACAACGTTGCGACAAATAGAATTGTCCTGAAGGTAAAACTATCTTCGGCATTTTATGACGTGATCCAAGCGGCCAGCGGCCAACAAGCACTTGAAGCCGCGCGATCTGAGCATCCGGACCTGATTATCCTCGACGCGCAAATGCCCGAAATGGACGGAATCTCAGTATGTGAAGCGCTGCGATCGGACCCGATTACAGAACATATTCCGGTCATTATGATCACCTCATCGTCTGATACGACCTCCAAATTACGCGCCCTCAAAGCAGGGGCAGACGATATTCTCTTTAAGCCTCTCGACGAACTCACTCTTTTGGCACGCGTCCGCAGTTTACTCCGTGCTTGTGGCACAGCGGATGAATTGCGCTTGCGTGCGTCAACTTGCAGGGAGTTGGGTTTTGCAGAAGCACAGGCGGGTTTTGAAATGCCAGGAAACGTTGCTTTAATAGCGGCGCACAAAGAAACCGCCCTTCGATGGCGCTCCCTGCTTGTGTCCAAAGTCAGTGACCGGATCACTATTCTCTCGCGGAACGAAGCCTTACAGTCGCTCTATAATGGTCCAATGCCGGACATGTTTATCATCGCAGGCGACCTTGATCATCCTGACGAAGGACTGCGACTTTTGTCCGAACTCAAGAGTCGAACGGAAACGCGATATACCCCTGTTTTAATGGTGTTAAAACAACCGTCTCACTCGCAAGCGGTTGTCGCGCTTGATCTGGACGCGAGCGACCTGATCAGTGACGATTTCGACCCTGAGGAGCTCGCTCTTCGAGTCAAAACCCAAATCAAACGCAAACGACAGTCGGACCGCCTGCGCGAAACAGTTCAGGATGGCTTGCGGATGGCAGTGATCGATCCGCTTACGGGCCTATATAACCGCCGTTATGCCCTGCCCCATTTGGGACATATCGTTGAGCGCGCATACCAAACGAAACGAAGATTCGCCGTCATGATCCTCGATTTAGACCGCTTCAAAAGTGTAAACGACAGCTTTGGTCATGCCGCGGGCGACGAGGTCCTCATCGAAGTTGCAAAACGCATACGCGAAAATTTACGAGGCGTTGATCTTTTGGCTCGTATTGGAGGCGAGGAGTTCCTGATCGCAATGCCCGACACGTCCTTAAGTGTGGCGCGGATTGCCGCCGAGCGCTTACGACACGCTGTGGAACAGACTGAAATCACAATCGGGGCCGGCCCAAAATCATTGAGCGTAACTTTGAGCATTGGCGTCGCCATGGGGGATGGAAAAAGTCACAGCTTGACGGAACTCCTTGCCCGAGCTGATCGCGCCTTGTTTACGGCAAAGTCCGACGGGCGCAATCAGGTGACAGTTAATTTAAGCGCAGCTTGATTACTTCTGCTCGGGGGAGGTTTTTTTAGGTCTGGAGCGATGTTTCTTTACTTCCCGTTCCAACCTTTCGACATAGGTAGAACGTTCTTGCGGGGTCATCGATTCAAGGGCATCTAAGTAAGCGTCGGTACCCTCCTTGCGCCGCGTTTTGCTCTGCATTTCCATCGCATTCAAAGCATCTACAACCTTCGCGCGCTCGAACGGTTCCTGCTGCAAGGACGCTAAAAATGCGGCAAACGCCCTCCGGCTCTCCCGCCAGTCGTTTTTACGCCGCACCTCCATGTTTTCTTTGAGGTTTTCCCTGATTTTTTGGCGTTGAACGTCCTCTAATGCTTGCGTAAACGGCCCAATCGAAAAGGAGGAGGGCAAAGGTTGGCGATGCTTGTCTGCCGTGAGAATAAACCCAATTGCGCCACCAATAATTAGAAAATTAAGCGCCAGTGAGCCGATAAGAACTCCACGCGCCAAGCGGGAAGTTTGGGAGGGAGGCGGGTTTTTGATCATGATCTATCCTTCCGTCAAAACGCTGTCAAAGCTAGGGAGGTAGTCCGAATAATCAAAACTGTTGCCCAAGACTGAATCGGTCAAAGTATCAAGGCCTTGCGGAGGGCTAACCCCGATCCAAACACCCGCGATGGTCGCCGTTGCCAGTCCCGCAAACGTTGGCCAACCGCCAAGAACCGCATTGAGTGTTCGCCAAAAACCAGTTGACGTCTTTGGTGCTTTGTTTGCTAAACCAAGCTGATTTTGTACAAGAGTCGCATCCGCCAAAACGTTCGCCAAAAATTCTGCGGACGGCTCTGACGTATCCTTTTTCTCGGCCTCAAAAAAGCTATCAAGGTCGAACGGATCGGTTCTATGATCACTCATCTGTATATCCCAACTCGTTGCGTTTTCCCGCCAACATGGTCGTAAGCGAACGTTTGCCCCGTGCCGTCAAGCTTTCGACGGCCTCGGTGGTAATTTCAAGTATTTCCGCAATCTCTGGGTTTGAAAGCCCATCAATGTGCCGTAAAATAACGGCTTCACGTTGCCGCTCAGGCAGGGCAGAAAGCGCCTGTTTTAGCGCGTAGGCCCGACCCTCATTTAGCATAACCTCAACCGCAGATGGAGACTCATCCAATGGTTCTGCGATTTCATCTAGCCCCACACCGCGTTTTTTACGCAATCGGTCCGTGCATAAATTTCGAACCACGCGATACAGCCAAGTTGAGACTTGCGCCTCGCCCTGCCGCCAATCTGGAGCAATTTTCCACAGGCGCAGCATGGCTTCTTGTGTCACATCTTCGGCTTCCGCCCGATCCCCAAGCATACGTGCGGCAAATCCCAACGCACGGGGCGTCAATCGCAACGTCAAAGCCTGCGCCGCTCCCCGATCACCGTTGGCGAACAGCACCAAAAGGGCGTCATCGGCAACATCTGAAAGAGCATCTAGCGGCATGGACATTCTCAGGGCGTAACTCGTTTCAAATCATCTGGCAACTGATTGGTCGTCCGAAGGACCGTAACCCTTCGGACAGTCTTAACGCGCCCTAATTTGAGCTTTTGTCTTTTTTACCATGGCCACCTTTTTTGCCATGGCCGCCTTTGCGGGCATCCATCTCTTCTTTGCTCACGGCACCATCGCCGTCCGTGTCGAGACGTTCAAACATTTTATCCGCATCTTTTGGCGCCATTTCGATCGCACTCAATGCGCCATCAGCATCCGTATCCATTCTTTCCATCATCTTCTCGAGACGCTTTTCAGCACGTTCCATCCGGCCTTCTTCAGAATGGCTGCTTAGCTCTTCTACGGAAAGTTTTCCGTCACCATTTGTGTCCACAGCGGCGAAACGTGCTGCTTGATGGGCCTGCATTTCTTCGGCCGTGATTTTACCATCGGAGTTCAAATCAACTTCTTCGAAGTTAAAGCGCGGGCCATTATGGCGTCCCTTGCCGCCTTTTTCATCCGCGAAGGCCCCCGTGCTCAACGCGGCTGCGCCGATAGAAACTGCTGTCAAACCTGCGATCAATGTAGTGCGTTTCATCTTTATTTATCCTTTGTAGTTCAAACCTCACAAGCAGTGCTTTCTGCCTATGTTCTGAGTAATAAACGCGCCACCCAAAGCTTTCCGTCGCAATTAGACGAAAAATTTGCGACATCCCGACGCAATTCCAATTTACCCCTGTGAAAAAAGGGCTTTCGCCGTTACCTAAGTTTACGCGACGAATAGGATCAAGTGATGAGCATGCCCCAAACCCAAATTGAACGCCCCCTTAAACAAGCCTTAAAACGTGGATGGCGCCGCCGCTGCCCTAACTGCGGGTCCGGCCCGATGCTTGTGAGCTATCTTAAAGTGCGCCCACATTGTTCGGTTTGCAGTGAGGAATTGCATCATCAACGCGCAGACGACGGCCCAGCCTATCTCACGATCCTCGTGGTCGGACACCTTATGGCCCCAACACTCTTGATGGTTTTTGTGCGCTATCAGCCCGATCCCCTTCTCTTAGCGACGGCTTTTACGGTTGGCTGTGTCGGGCTTTCGCTCTATCTTCTGCCTAGATTCAAGGGCGCATTTGTGGCGCTACAATGGGCAAAGCGGATGCACGGATTTGGAATAGTCCCTCCGGTGCGTAAGTCCGCCTCCTAGGAGGTAATTTGGATAAATCAGCCCTTCGCAACGCGGCAACAACGATTTTGCACCGCGACATCGACGGCGTTCCGCATGTTCTTATGGGGCAGCGCGGCGAAAATGCGGCCTTTATGCCCAATAAATACGTGTTCCCCGGGGGCGCGGTTGACCAAGGCGATCACGACATTCCGTTGTGCGCCACGGTTGGTGGAAAATGCTTGGAGCGCTTGCAAGAAGGCAGTCCTCGCAACCTATCCCACGCTCTTTTGGTCGCTGGAATTCGGGAACTTTGGGAAGAAACTGGACTGATCCTTGGTCGCGAAGGCCAATGGGCTGGCGATATCCCTCCTGATTGGGCAGATTTTGCTGCGCGCGGATTTATCCCGTCCGCGGAAGGCCTTTCCTTTGTTTTTCGCGCCATTACGCCCCCCGGACGCCCCCGCAGATTTGACGCACGGTTTTTCCTCGTCGACGCACATCATGTTCATGGCAATCCAAGCGATTTTTCGGCAGCTTCGGACGAGCTTTCCCATCTGCATTGGATTGCAATTTCCAACGCCAAGGAGCTTGACCTTCCCTTTATTACCGAGGTTGTCCTCGCCGAAGTTTCCCAAGTTCTTCGCGACGGATTACCGCCAAAATCAGTGCCCTTTTTCAAGAATAACGACGAAGAAAACCTGTTCCTGCGGCTCAACTCCTAGGCGAGAACCACAAGAAGCAAGATCGACCCTGTCAGGAAGAGCATCGCAATACGTTCCCGCGCGGTCGTCTTTTCGTGAAAAAACAACGTGCTTGCAAGGAAGCTAAACAGTAATTCGACCTGCCCCAAAGCCTTCACATAGGCCGCGTTTTGCAGCGTAAAAGCTGTGAACCATCCCAGCGATCCGATCATGGATGTGACGCCAACAAGGCCCGCAACCCGCCAGTTGGCAACCACACGTGTCATTTCTCCACGTTCCCGCATCAAAAGCCAGATCCCCATCGCAACCGTTTGACTGGCCGTCACAATCGCCAAAGTGAAGCACGCCCGCGCAAAAAACGGCACATCCAGCCCTAGCGACAACGACGCGCCCCGATACCCCGTTGCCGAAATCGCGAAGAGGACGCCTGACAACAATCCAAGCCCCGCAGCTCGATTAAAAAGCCTAGCTTTCCAGCCCGTCGCACCCATTCCCCGATTATCGGCAAGGAGTACAACTCCTACAAAGCCAACCAAAATTGCCCCCAAGCCCCAAGCCGAAATTTTTTCTCCAAGGACGACAAAACTCAACAGTGCCGTTTGCAGCACTTCGGTTTTCTTGAAGGTAATACCGACGGCAAAACTACGGTGGGAAAACAATGCAACCACACACATTGTTGCCAAGATTTGCGCGAGCCCACCGGACAGCGCCATGACCCAAAATCGCGCATTCACTTGTGGAATGGGTATCCCACTGAAATGCAGGTAGGCCGCAAGCAAAAGCGCCACCAATGGCGCGGAATAAAGGAACCGCGCGAAGGTCGCCCCTCCGGTGGAAAGCTGGGTCGACTTGAGGTGCTTTTGCAACATGAACCGCAAGTTCTGTGCAAATGCAGCAGCAATCGTGATGGGAATCCAAAGTTCCACGGGCAATTCCTTTAGGAATAATTGGCGCTTTAAGCGAGAATGATTCGAGGGTCCAAGCCAAGCGTTTTTAAAAACTCAGAGAGTTGAGCAAGTAGCTCTAGCGGACTTAATGGGCCTTCCAGAACACCCACTTTCTCGGTCGTAAATCCCGCGCTCAAAGGACGAATAACCAGCATGTATTTTGCGCGGGTTGCACTGGCTTGAATATCGGCCGAAGTCAGCGTCTCGGAGGACGACGCAATCAAGGCACTGGGCTGCGAATGCGCCTGAACGATGTGATATATCTGGCGTTTTAAGTCTAATCTGTCAGGCGCAGATTCTTGAATCCAGACAGCCCCTTGTACGACCTCAGAGAGCCCCTTGTGGAAGCTTAGCGCTGTATCTTGAACCTTCTCAAACGCCGAAATCTCCGCTTGGGCCTGCTGAAAAAGACGACGCATTTTCTCTTCCGCCAGCGGATCGGGATCAAAAACCCGAACGCGCCACCCCGCCCGCAGAAAGAGCAACGCCCAATTCCGCCCCACGGTCCCGCAGCCAATTATGGCTACGGTTTTCTCCTCGTCGCGACTCATCTAATACGGCATCGGATGGCTGCGGTAAGCCCGATTGATGTCGGCCAGTACCTCTGCGCTTAAGGTAAGCGAATCCGCTTTAAGCGAGTTTTCCAACTGCTCAACCGAGGTTGCGCCGAAGATTGGCGACGTCAGGAAGGGTCGTGTCATTGTCCATGCAATCGCCATTTGCACGGGGTCAATTCCATGCTTTTTTGCAATCGCATGATACGCATCAATGGCGGGCCAAACGCGCGGGGTCACGCGTCCGCCAAGTGTCTCCTCAAGCGTGCGGCGCGACCGCTCAGGGAATACCGTTCCACCTTCATATTTACCGGTCAAAAGGCTCGCTGCCAACGGGGAGTAAGCCAGCAAGGTGACGTCCTCGTTACAGGAAAGCTCTGAAAAATCGGTATCAAACACACGGCACAGCAAGGAGTATTCGTTTTGCACTGTTTGGACGCGCGGTGCGCCAAGTTCGTCGGCAAGGCGCAACCACTGGGACGTGCCCCATGCACTTTCGTTTGAAAGCCCAAACTCGCGGATTTTGCCTTCTTTCTGAAGGGCGGCCAACGTCTGGAGGATGTCGGCCATGTGATCCATGGTTTTCGCGCGATCCTGAGAAGACGGGTCAAATTCCCAATACTGGCGGAAGTGATAGGACCCGCGATTGGGCCAATGGATTTGATAAAGGTCGACGTAATCGGTTTTGAGGCGCGCAAGAGAGCCTTCAAGTGCTGCGCGCATTGTTTCGCCCGTAAGGGGCTGCCCTTCGCGCACAAACCGTTCGTTAAACCCGCTGACTTTCGTCGCAATCACCCAGTCGGCGCGGCGCGCTTGGTTCTTGGCAATCCAGTTTCCAACGATAGTCTCGGTGTTGCCGACAGTCTCTTTTGTGACGGGCGTCACGGGATACATTTCGGCGGTGTCCATGAAGTTGATGCCGCGTTCGGTGGCGAAATCAATCTGAGCATGCCCCTCGGCTTCGGTGTTTCGGCTTCCCCAAGTCATTGTTCCCAAACAAAGTTGTGTGACTTCGAGAGAGCTGCGGCCCAATTTGATTTTTTTCATAACCCGATCCTTTTTATAGTGCCGCCAACTTAGGGGTAGACGCGCCTATGGCAAGGGGAAAATAGATTGAGAACAAAAAGGGAACGTGTTACTTTTGGACCATGTCCAGCCCCCTTATCACCCGCGCGCGGCCGAGTCCGAGTCGCGACATCACTTTTCTAAAGGAACTCACTCTGGCGCCCTCCCGCGCCCATGAGTTCTGTGGAAACGCCCGTCACAGCCTTGCCTTGATGGTCTCTCAAGAAACACAGGGGCCTATTTTCTGGATTCATCCCGGCTGGATCCCCGACCAGCTCAATCCCGATGGCGTCTGTCGGTTCATTGATCCGTCGCGCCTGATTTTCGTGGCGCCCAATCGGGCCGAGGATTTGCTGTGGAGTGTGGAAGAAGTTCTGCGGGCGGGGATCGTGCCGCTTATAGTCGTCGATATTCCGGGATTTCCCAGCCTTACCTCGGTGCGTCGCCTGCATCTCGCGGCGGAAACCGGTACGCGGGAAGGCCGCGAGAGGCCGATTGCCCTTTTGCTAACGCCAGCAGATGGCGGGGCGCAGGGATGCGAAACGCGCTGGCATATGGCGCAGGATTACAAGGCCGACGCCCCCGCATGGCACCTAGAACGGCGCCGCTCCCGCTCCCTCGCGCCAAAAGCGTGGCACATCACCCCAGATCAGGAGCGTTTTCACCTTACCCCTGCTCTTCTCAAAGCGGACTCCACACAAAACCCAGAGCAGCGCGCCCAAGCCAAGGCCGTTAAGTAAAGAGAAAATCACCTTGGTACCCGCGGCCGGGCTCGAACCGGCACGGCCTTTCGGCCCAGAGATTTTAAGTCTCTTGTGTCTACCATTCCACCACGCAGGCCAAGGTGTGGCGACCATAGCGATTGGGGGAAAAAGGTAAAGGCCACACAGACGAAATTCAGCAAAAAATCGGGATCAAAAAACCGCGTTAATTTCGCTGCTCCATTGCCCGCCCTCTTTCACCGTTTCCATGGCAACATGGGTGCTGGTGTGGGCAACAAAGGGGAGTGCCGAAATATCCTCGCCCAAAACTTTTCGAAAGTCCTGCATGTTTTGGGTCCGTACCTTCAAGAGATAGTCGAACTGACTCGCAAGCATGTGGCATTCCTCAATTTCAGACACCTTCTGGGCAGCCAAGTTGAACATCTTCAGCGCAGATTCACGCGTATCCGTCAGGCGCACCTCGACAAACGCCACGTGATCGCGCCCAAGTCGAATAGGATCAATGATCGCCTGATAGCCCGTAATATAGCCCTCGACCTCAAGGCGTTTAAGACGCACCTGCGTCGGGGTCTTGGATAAACCGATCTCTCGCGCCAAGTCTGTCACGCTCAAGCGACCGTTGCGCGACAAGAGCCGAAGGATCAACGAGTCAAAACTATCCAGATCGCCTAAAATTACCGCCAAAATAAGTCTCCTAGCCTATTAAATCTCAAATTACAGGAAAAAGTACCTTATTTTCTCAGCTACACCAAGGAAATTGTCAGTCACCTCAAGTCTAGAAGAAAGGCTTCTATATGGAAACAATCTCAGACCTTCGCTCACAAATCACTCAAGCCACTTATATGGATCAAGAACAAGCCATTTCCCGTCTTCGGGACATCGCCGACCTTGACGCATCGGTGCGCGCGCAAATCAGTGAAGAAGCCGCAGCCCTCGTTGTGGCCATCCGCGAAGGCTCCAAGCCGAGCATTATCGAGAACTTCCTTTCGGAATATGGTCTTTCCACCGAAGAAGGTGTGGCGCTGATGTGCCTCGCTGAAGCCCTGCTACGTGTCCCTGACGCGCCAACCATGGACGCGCTGATTGAAGACAAAATCGCGCCGTCCGATTGGGGCAAACACCTTGGCCAAGCGGCGTCGTCCCTTGTGAACGCCTCAACATGGGCACTGCTTTTCACAGGGCGCGTTCTTGAAACCAACACTCCCGGCATCGGCGGTGTGTTGCGCAGCGCAGTTAAGCGTCTGGGCGAACCCGTGATCCGTTCCGCAGTCAAACGCGCAGTCCAGGAAATGGCGCGGCAATTCGTACTGGGGGAAACCATCGAAGGCGCCCTCAAGCGTGGCTCTGGCATGATGGCCAAAGGCTACAGCTATTCCTTCGACATGCTCGGCGAGGCGGCCCTTACTGAGGACGACGCCCTTAAGCATTTCGACGATTACGCGACCGCCATTCGCACCATCGGACACCAGGAATCCCCACAAGTTGGGGCTGGTATATCGGTCAAACTTTCAGCCCTCTATGCGCGCTATGAACCCGCGCAAAAAGCCAAGGTTATGGAAATTCTCCTGCCCCGCGTCAAAGAGCTGGTGCTCATGGCAAAAGAGCGCAACATGGGCTTTAATATCGACGCCGAAGAGGCCGCGCGCCTCGACATTCTGCTCGATATCACTGAGGCTCTGATCTCCGATCCCGACCTCGGCGATTGGACGGGCTTTGGCTTTGTCGTTCAAGCCTATGGGCAGCGGGCAAGCTATGTCATCGATTGGCTCGCAGCCCTCTCGAATGCCCATAACCGCCCGATCATGGTCCGTCTCGTCAAAGGTGCCTATTGGGACACCGAGATCAAACACGCTCAAGAGCTTGGCCTCACAGGCTATGCCGTTTTCACAACAAAACCCGCGACCGACATCTCCTACATCGCTTGTGCGCGCCGCCTTTTCGCAGCGGGCGACACGATCTTTCCACAATTCGCAACCCACAACGCACATACGATTGTCGCCATTCGCACCATCGCCCCCAAAGGCGCGCGGTACGAGTTTCAGCGCCTGCATGGCATGGGTGAATCCGTCCACGAAAGAGTCCGCGAAACCTATGGCGATGCCTGTCGGATTTACGCCCCTGTCGGCACCCACAAAGACCTGCTGGCCTATCTGGTGCGTCGTCTTCTTGAGAACGGTGCAAACAGTTCCTTCGTCAACCAAATCGTTGACAGTTCTGTGCCTGCAAGTGAAGTCGCAGCAGACCCGTTTTCCCTCGAAACCACCAGCACCCTCCCAACGGGCGACGCGCTCTTTCAGCCCGAAAGACGCAACTCTGCGGGTATTGATTTCGACTATCCACCCGATCTTGCAAAAACCCTCGCGGCACGCGCGCCCTTTATGAAGTCAAGCTTCACCGCCGCCCCCACAAATGCCACCGACCTCACCACAGGCGAGGACGTGCAGAATCCCAACGATTTTTCGGACATCGTCGGAACGGTACACCACGCCTCCCCTGAACAAATTGAGGATGCATTCGCGCAAGCAAAACCTTGGGAGGCATTGCACCCCGAGCGCATTCTTGTGCTCAATCGTGCAGCGGATCTCTTTGAGGAAGAGTTCGGACAGGTCTTTGCGATCCTCGCACGCGAGGCCGGTAAAACGCTCCCCGACTGCCTTGCTGAACTGCGTGAAGCCGTTGATTTCATTCGGTACTATGCCGTTCAAGCCCAAGCCAGCCCGCAACCGGCTGTTGGAATTTTCGCCTGTGTTTCCCCTTGGAATTTCCCGCTGGCGATCTTTACGGGCCAAATCGTGGCGGCGCTCTCGACGGGGAATGCCGTGCTGGCCAAACCCGCCGAAAGCACACCACTGATTGCCGCTTTGGCGGTCTCGCTGTTTCACAAAGCGGGCGTACCAAAGACCGCGCTACAACTCCTACCCGGCACTGGCGCGACCGTTGGCCAAGCCCTAACTTCCGATCCGCGCGTCGATGGCGTTTGCTTTACGGGATCAACGGGAACAGCCCACAGAATCCGCAAGAATATTGCCAACAATCTCTCGACCGGCGCGCCCTTGGTTGCCGAGACGGGCGGCATAAACGCGATGATCGTCGACAGTACGGCCCTTATGGAACAGGCCGTTTCGGATGTGATCGCGAGCGCGTTTCAATCCGCGGGTCAACGCTGTTCTGCGCTGCGCTGCGTCTATGTGCAATCGGACGTCGCACAGGAATTTGAAACCATGATCGCGGGGGCAATGGACTTGTTGAATATCGGCGACCCTGCTGATATTTCAACCGATATTGGCCCTGTTATCAGTGAGGTAGCGCGCAAGAGCATTCAAGACTACATCGACGAAGCCCGTACAAATGGCCGCGTTATGAAGGAACTTGCACGCCCTGAAAACGGTCATTTCGTCGGGCCAACGCTGCTTAAAACGCCTGGTGGCTTGAAGGACATGCCGCGCGAAGTTTTTGGCCCCGTCTTGCATTACACCACGTTCAACAGCGAAGACTTTGAACGTGTTTTGGCCGATGTGAACGCCAGTGGATACGGGCTGACCTTTGGTCTTCACAGCCGGATTGATGCCCGCGTTGAAGTCGTCAAAGCCACGCTCAACGTCGGCAACCTCTATGTGAATCGCAACCAGATTGGGGCTATCGTTGGAAGCCAACCCTTTGGTGGGGAAGGATTATCCGGCACAGGCCCCAAGGCGGGCGGGCCCTATTATCTTGCGCGATTTACGCGGCCAAATGCACCCGACGACCAAGAGCCCAGAGAGCCCTATGTCGACGAGCCGACCCCCTATGGCACAGGCGAAATCTTCCCGCTGCCGGAACGTCTTCTTCCGGGACCAACGGGCGAAGCAAACACCCTTTGGACCTCTCCCAGAGCGCCCCTTTTGTGCCTTGGACCAAGCGTCGCGGCGCAAAATGCCCAAGCAGCCGCCGTTCAGGCGCTTGGGGGTGCGGCGATTGTTGGACGTCTCGCGCCTCAGCAACTCACTGATTTAGAAGGGATTTCTGGCGCAATCTATTGGGGAGATCACAGCGATCCAGAAGCGCGTGCTTATGTACAAGCCCTTTCGGAGCGTGAAGGGCCGATCCTGCCGTTCATCACCTCGCATCCTGACATCGCTCATGCTTTGCACGAACGTCATCTGTGCGTTGACACCACAGCGGCGGGCGGAAATGCGGCCCTTTTGGCAGAGGGAGGCCTCTAGCGCTTGACCAAAACTCGCGAATAGGCAAGCTACCCAAATGCTTCCTATTCGCGACCACAACCCATCGACCCGCAAACCGTATGTGACCCATGCGCTCATTTTTCTGAATGTCGCAATTTTCGTCAGCTACTACATGAAATTGGGCGACCCATCCGAGATAAATCCGTTCCTCGCCCAATGGGCGTTGGTGCCACAGTGGGTTATGAATGGTGAGGGGCTTTATACGCCTTTGACGGCAATGTTCCTGCATGGCGGCACTATGCACCTTGCAGGTAACATGTTGTTTTTATACATTTTTGGAGATAATCTCGAAGACCAGCTTGGGCATATTGGCTTTCTTGCTTTTTACCTTATTGGCGGGGTCGCCGCCGGATTTGGGCATGCGATTTCGGACCCGAATTCCCTCACACCGATGATCGGCGCCTCGGGGGCGATTGCCGCAGTGATGGGCGGATATTTACTGTTATTCCCGCGTGCAAAGGTGGACGTATTCTTCTTTTTCCTCGTGTTTTTCAGAATTTTCGCGCTGCCCGCGTGGATTGTTTTGGGGGTTTGGTTTGGCATTCAGGCCGTTAATAGCGCGATTATGACCGCCGATAGCAGTGGCGTTGCTTATTGGGCGCATTCGGGAGGGTTTGTTGCGGGGGCGCTTATGATGATCCCGTTTTGGCTCAGCCAAGGCGGCACCGGATTTTGGAGACGCACCCACGGTCACGCCCCCAATCCCGAAGCTAAATACCCTGTGTCGCGGAGTTCGATTCCAAGCGTGCGACGGCGCAAATAAAAAGGGAACCGAAAGGCCCCCTTTTTTAAACTTTTTAAACACCGCAGAGGGACTTTTTTAAAGTTTTCAAACCTTTTTGAAGCCCGTTTTAGCCGCGAATAACCTTGGCAAAGCGTTCGAACATCGGCTCGTTGGCACAGATGACCGAGCCGCTTTCAATAATGTTGTCGCCCTTGGCGAGAGGTTCCACGAGGGCACCCGCTTCGCGCGCGAGCACGAGGCCAGCGGCCATGTCCCACGGTTTGAGGCGACGCTCCCAGAAGCCATCATAGCGACCAGCGGCCACATAAGCGAGATCGAGGGAAGCAGCCCCCCAACGGCGTACGCCAGCACAGGCCGGAAGGATGCGCGCGAGGTCTTGAAGTGTGTCTGGCAAATCGCCGCGACCCGCAAAAGGCAGACCCGTGGCGTAAATTGTTTCGATCATATGGGTGCGACCGGAGGCGCGAATGCGGCCTTCGTTCATCCAAGCGCCTTGGCCTTTTTCGGCAAAGAAGGTTTCGTCCTTGCAGGGGTCAAAAACCACGCCTGCAACGATTTCGCCTTTGTGCTCCAAAGCAACCGAAACGGCCCAATGCGGCAAGCCGTGGAGGAAGTTTGTGGTGCCATCAAGCGGGTCGACAATCCAACGGCGTGTGGGGTCTGTTCCGGGGATTTCTGCACTCTCTTCGGCCAACCAACCGTAGGTTGGGCGCGCTTCCATCAAGTCTTCTTTGAGAATTTCTTCGGCGGTAATATCGGCTTTGGAGACGAAGTCGCCCGCACCCTTTACCGAAACCTGAAGGTTTTCTACTTCGCGGAAGTCTTTTGCCAGGCTGCGACCAGCCCGACGGGCGGCTTTCACCATGATATTAAGATTCGCACTGCCGATCATGAGGGTACTCCATTGATAAGATCGCGCATATACGCGGCGACAGCCGATTTGCCAAGCCAAAAGGCGTTATTAGATTAAACAGTCGCCCTTAAGCGTTGGAGCTTCACGGGTTCGGTCCGAGCCAAACGAATAAAATGCGCCATAAAAGGTTTTTGAATGTCGTCGGTGCGCACGGCGGCATAGAGGCGTTTTGTGGCCCCCTTTTTGCCCAACGGGCGGGTGACATAATCAGAGTTGTAGCGCACTTCGCGCACGACCCAATCGGGCAACACGGCCACGCCGCGATTAGAGGCGACGAGCAAAAGGATGACGGCCGTTAATTCGACCTGACGAATGGCGGCGGGTTCGATTTTGGCTGGCGTCAGAAACTCGGTGAACACGTCCAAACGTGTGCGATCGACGGGATAGGTAATGAGGGTCTCGCCGCGCAAATCCTCGGGTTCAATGAATTCTTTTTTGGCCAGCGGGTGGCTTGCGGCGGCAACAAACACAGGTTCATAGTCAAAAAGAGGTGAGAATTGAATGCCTTCCAGCGTTTCGGGGTCCGAGGAAACGACCAGATCAACGCCCTCTTTTTGCAAGGCAGGCAGGGCATCAAAGGCCAATCCAGGGCGGATATCGACATCGACATCGGGCCAAGCTTTGCGGAATTCCTCAAGCACAGGAAACAGCCACTCAAAACAGGCGTGGCATTCAATTGCGATATGCAAGCGGCCAGACTTGCCAGAGATCAGCCCCGCAAACTCGGCCTCAAGGGCGGCAACTTCGGGGAGGACCTTCTCGGCCAACCGTAGAAGCTTCATCCCAGCGGGGGAGAGTTTCATCGGTTTGGTGCGGCGAATGAAAAGCTCCACCCCCGCCTGATCCTCAAGCCCCTTAACTTGGTGCGAAAGCGCCGATTGTGTGGTATTGAGGAGGTCAGCCGCGCGGGCCAAACCGCCAGCCTCGTGAATGGCTTTGATCGTTCGCAGGTGCCGGAATTCCAGATGCATTATGCATGAGCCTCATATTAATCTTGAGAATTATGAATTTGTCTCACATTGCGAGATGTGAGACAAGGGCTCAAGCCAAAAGGACGGATACAAAATGACAACGACACAGACGCCGCGCATTTCTTTCGAGTTTTTCCCACCACAATCCTTGGAGGCCTCTTTTCGGCTTTGGGATACGGTGCGCGCCTTGGCCCCACTTGAGCCCAGCTTTTCGTCCGTGACCTATGGCGCGGGGGGCACGACACGTGACTTGACCCATGAAGCGGTCGCCACGATCCACAAAAATTACGGCCTGAATGTTGCGGCGCACCTTACCTGTGTGGACGCAACCCGCGAAGAAACCATGCAGATTGCGCAATCTTATTCCGACGCTGGTGTGACGGAAATTGTGGCGCTGCGCGGCGATGCGCCCAAGGGAGCGGAGTCGTTTACGGCGCATCCAGACGGATTTTCGGATGCCTGTGAGTTGATCGAAGCCCTCGCGGATACAGGGAAATTCAAGCTGCGCGTTGGAGCCTATCCTGAACCGCACCCCGATTCGCCCTCATCGCAGGCCGATGTTGATTGGCTTAAACGCAAGATTGATGCAGGGGCGCATTCGGCGATCACCCAGTTCTTTTTTGAAGCGGATACGTTTTTTCGCTTCCGTGATGCCTGTGTAAAAGCGGGTATTGATGCGCCGATTATTCCGGGCATTTTGCCGATCCAAAGCTGGAAAGGCGCACAACGTTTTGCGGCACGTTGTGGCACTTCGGTTCCGACTTGGGTTGCGGAAGCGTTTGAGAAGGCGGAGCGCGATGATCGCACGGAGCTTTTGGCGACGAGCCTGTGCACGGAACTGTGTTCGGACCTGCTTGAGGGCGGTGTTGAGGACTTGCATTTCTATACGCTCAACCGTCCAGAACGCACGCGTGATGTGTGTCATGCGCTGGGAATTACACCGTCAAAAGTCTTGCAAAACGTCGCATAACTTTAGCTGACGGGTTCACTTTGTAGCCGCTCGAGCGAAGATTTTTGCGGGTGATCGCGGGGCACAGACGGGTGAATGCTTTCGGAGGGATCGCGTCCGACTTTGCGTTTCCAACGGGACACAAACATCGGCCCCCATCGACGCTGTGTTGTGACGGAAGGCGCGGTTACATCGCAGGGAAATTGCGCGCGCCACCCGTTTGGCAGCGTAAGGCCGAGCGCTTCGGCTTGCTCTAACATCCAGACGAGAGGAATGTTGGAGAGCGGTCGTGCAGCCTCAAATCCGCCCAATTGCCCACCGATATCGGCATGGTGGCCGCGAAACCACATTTGCTCCACATGACCTGTCCACGAGGGCGAACTTTTCCACATGACGGGCGCAAAGGTCTGACGCGTTTCGTCAAGCGCCAGCGCCTGAAACCCATTGCGCACGGAGGTTCCAAGATGGGGGCTGTGAAAGGCGTGACGGTGATCGGTGAGGCGCCAGAGGAAGGGAATTGGCAGGCCGAGCGCTTTGACCGTTTCCCAAACGCCGACCATTTCAATCTCGACGCGCGGGTGGCAAAATGCTGCGCGAAAGGCGTGGATTGCGTCGGTGTCGGCGGGGCCTTGATACAGGCGATAGGCTTGGCGAATGTTGCGTTCGGTGGCGTGGTGCGGTTTGAGCAAGCCGACTTGTTCGATCATCCCCGCCAAGGAGCGCACGGTAAACGCGCCGCGTGAATATCCAAACAGGTAGATGCGATCCTCGGTGTGATAGCGGCTGGCCAGAAAACCATAGGTGCGGCGGATTTGGCGATTGATGCCGCGCCCTTCGATGACGTCCCGTGTGCTGCGCCAATCGGGCCATTGGATACCAGATTCATACCGCAGATTTGGGCGATCTCGGGCAGGAAGGCTGCACAGAAGTTTATAGAGAAGACCGGCGTTGGAGCGCAGCCCGTCGTCGAGGCTAGAGAGCGTTCCATCAAGGATAATCACATGATTTTGAGCACCGCGATGCGGCGTTAACGGCGGTTGCTCGACCTCCTTTTTGAGGCGAAGCCAACGCAGTAAGTGATCACGCAGCCTTGTCATGAGCCTCCTGCAGGAGGGCCCAAACGCGCGACGGGGTGAAGGGCATATCGGCCTGTTTTACACCACGTGCATGCAGTGCGTCCTGCACCGCATTGGCGACGGCGGCCATGCTTCCGACGGTGCCCGCCTCGCCGCAGCCCTTCATGCCCATGGGGTTGGCCGTGGAGGGGGTTGGCTCGGTGGTGAAGTCCACGAAGGGCATATCATCGGCGCGAGGCATGCCGTAATCCATGAAACTCGCACTCAGGAGTTGGCCTTCGGCGTCGTAAACGACATGTTCCGAGATCACTTGCCCCAGCCCTTGGGCCACGCCGCCGTGAACCTGTCCTGCGACCAACATCGGGCTGATGAGATTGCCGAAATCATCGGTCACCGTATAACGCACCACGCTTGTTTTGCCGGTTTCGGGATCGATCTCGACCTCGGCGACATGGGCGCCGTTTGGATACGAACGCCCCGGTATTTCGGCGCGGGCTTCGAACGTCAGTAAATCAGTGCGACCGTCGACCCGCGCCATCTCGGCCACCTCAAGCATGGTCGGGGCAAGGTTGGAGGCGTCGGCGCGGAACTGGTTATCGTCAAAGGAGATTTGCGCAGCGTCGACGCCCATTTTCTCGGCCAAATAGGGGGTGAATTGCGCCACGATTTTAGCCACAGCCGCGAGGGTCACGTGGGTTTGTACTGTGACCGAGCGCGAGCCGCCCGTGCCGCCGCCCTTGGCGATGCGGTCGCTGTCGCCTTGAACCACTTCGATAAGCTCCATCGGGATACCCGATTGATCCGACAGGAAGGTGGCGTAGACGGTTTCGTGCCCTTGGCCGTTGCTTTGGGTGCCGACGTAGATTTTGGCGGTGCCGTCCTCAACGAATTCAACTTTTACCGCCTCGGAAGGGTCGCCGAGGATGCTTTCGATGTAGAAACACAGGCCAAGGCCGCGCAGTTTGCCATTGGCTTCGCTTTTGGCGCGACGAGTGGCAAAACCAGCGACGTCGCATTCTGTTTCTACCCGCGTGAGCACGCGATCAAAATCACCTACGTCATAGAGTTCGCCCGTGGCGCTCGTGTAGGGGAAGGCGTCTTTGGGGATGAAGTTTTTGCGGCGCAATTCCCATGGATCAACGCCCAATTCGCGGGCGGCCTGGTCCATGGTACGTTCTAGCGCGAAGATGGCTTCGGGGCGGCCTGCGCCGCGATAGGCGTCGGTTTGGGTGGTGTTGGTATAGATGCCCTTCACGGCGTGGAATGTGGTGGTGCAATCGTATGTGCCCATCAAAACCTTGGAAAAAAGCTCAGTTTGAATGGGCTGTCCGAATTGCGAATTATAGGCACCGAGGTTGTTGACCGTGGTGACGCGATAGGCTTGGATTTTGTGGTTTTCGTCAAAGGCCAACTCGCAGGTCGAGATCAGGTCGCGGCCAGCGTTATCCGACAACATGCTTTCGGAACGGTCGCCCATCCAGCGCACGACACGGCCCAAGGATTTGGCGGCGGCGGCAACCAGAAAGTTTTCCGGATAGGCCATGGCTTTCATGCCAAAACCACCGCCGACGTCGGGGTTGGTGATGCGGATATCTTCGGGGTCCATCTTTAAGGCGTGCGCGATTTGGTCTTTGTGCTCCCAGACGCCCTGTGCATTGATGGCAACGTGCAAACGGGTGCCGTCCCACTCGGCATAAGCGCCGCGCGGCTCCATTGAATTGACGATAATGCGGTTATCGACCACCTTGGCTGTGATGTGATGCGCGGCGGCGTCAAACGCGGCTTGGGTGGCGGCCTCATCGCCCATCGACCAATCAAAGGCAATGTTATCAGGGGCTTCTGGGTGGATGAGCGCGTCACTTGGGATGGGGTCTGCGGAGACGGGAAGATCGGTATAGTCAAATTCGATCAGTTCAGCCGCGTCGCGCGCCAAGGCCAGCGTATCGGCGACGATGAAGGCGATGGCTTCGCCGACAAACCGTACACGACCCTTGGCCAAAATCGGCCGCAGGGGCGCGGCCCCTTTGGAGCCGTCGCGATTTTTCACGGTTGCGCCCTTCATGCCGATATTCATGCCCATTGCTTCTAGATCGGCGGCGGTTAAAACCGCGTGAACGCCCTCCGCCTCCAAGGCATCACTCACATCCAATGTCACGATTTCTGCGTGGGCCACCGACGAGCGGAACACATATCCGTAAAGAGCATTCGCCGGAACGATATCGTCCACATAGCGTCCCTGCCCCGTTAGAAACCGAACATCTTCGGTTCGTAACACAGACTGACTTTTTCCAAACTTTTCCATAGTGCCTCCACGCGTTTTGGGTATCTTTAGCGCCCATGTTCCAAGTGTCCAGAGCGATGGCTGAAATCCATGGATAAAGTGGCACCCTGCGCGGGAAAACGCGGACATTGCACAATAATTGGCGTTCATCCTTGACAGCTCATGCGATACATATCGTAACAATCGGTAGAACAATCGACATATAGGACAGGCGCTATGGACCCTCTTGATCGCAACATTTTGGCACAATTATCCAGCGATGCGCGCCTGTCAGTGGCGGTATTGGCGCGCAAGCTTGGGGTGGCGCGCTCGACCATTCAGGCGCGGATTGCGCGGCTTGAAAAGCAAAACATCATCGCGGGATATACGTTGCGGATCGGGGCCTTAACACAAGAATCGCGGATTCATACGACGGTTTTACTGACGGTTGAGCCAAATGCGCACCTGATCGTGTTGGCGGGTTTGCGCACCATTCCGGAGGTTGAGCGCGTCTCGACCACAAGCGGGCGGTTCGACCTTTTGCTGCAAGTTGTCTGTTCCACACCGCCCGCCCTCAACGATGTCCTCGACCAAATCGGCGAAATCAGCGGTGTGCAAAGGAGTGAGAGTTTGATCCACTTGGCCACAAAACTTGACCGCACGACATAATTTGTAAAGCGCGCCCTTCCCCTTGGGCTGTGCATTCTATAAGGCATTCGGGACAGATTTTTTTGCGCGGACACCGTGGCAAACCAATGGACTTAGCAAGATTGAGGGCCAAAAATGGCGATGGAAAAAACATTCGACGCGCGTGAAGCCGAAGCACGTATTTACGCGAAATGGGAAGACGAAGGCGCGTTCAAAGCGGGGGCAAATGCCAGCCGCGAAGAAACCTTTGCGATTATGATCCCACCGCCGAATGTCACGGGCAATTTGCACGTGGGCCATGCGTTTAACAACACGCTTCAGGATATCCTCACGCGGCAAAAACGCATGCAGGGGTATGACACTTTGTGGCAGCCAGGCACCGACCACGCGGGTATTGCGACGCAGATGATTGTGGAGCGCAAGCTGGCCGCTGAGGGCCTTCCGACCCGCGCCGAGATGGGCCGCGAAGCCTTTTTGGAGAAGGTTTGGGAGTGGAAAGCGGAGTCCGGTGGCAACATCAAAAACCAGCTTAAGCGCCTTGGATCAACCTGTGATTGGTCGCGTGAAGCCTTTACGATGGACCCAAACTTCCACGAGGCCGTGATCAAGACCTTCGTGAAAATGTACAACGACGACCTAATTTATCGCGGCAAGCGCCTTGTGAATTGGGACCCCCATTTTGAGACAGCGATTTCGGATCTTGAGGTGGAGAATATCGAAGTCGACGGTCATATGTGGCACTTCAAATACCCGCTCGCAGGCGGCCAAACCTATGAATACGTTGAAAAAGACGACGACGGCGTTGAGACTTTACGCGAGACGCGCGACTATATCGCAATTGCGACGACCCG
This sequence comes from Falsihalocynthiibacter arcticus, assembly GCF_000812665.2. Taxonomy (GTDB): domain Bacteria; phylum Pseudomonadota; class Alphaproteobacteria; order Rhodobacterales; family Rhodobacteraceae; genus Falsihalocynthiibacter; species Falsihalocynthiibacter arcticus. The sequence goes on along the minus strand of NZ_CP014327.1, from coordinate 2,055,761 downwards.
CCCCGAAACCATGCTGGGTGATGGCGCGGTTGCAGTGCATCCGGACGACGCGCGCTATGCGCCGATCGTTGGCATGCTCTGTGAAATTCCCGTTGGCCCCAAAGAGAGCCGCCGTTTAATCCCGATCATTACCGATGAATATCCCGAGATGGACTTTGGATCGGGCGCGGTAAAAATCACCGGAGCCCACGACTTTAACGACTATCAGGTTGCCAAGCGTGGCGGCATTCCGATGTATAACCTGATGGATACGAAGGCCGCCATGCGCGCGGATGGGCGCCCCTATGTTGAGGAAGCCGCCACCGCACAAGCCATTGCAAACGGGGAATTGGAATTCGACGAGGCGATGATCGCCGCGATGAATTTGGTGCCCGAAGCTTATCGCGGCATGGATCGTTTTGAGGCGCGCAAAGCGGTGATTGCAGATATTACGGCCGAGGGTTTGGCTGTGATGACGACCGAAGTGCGCAAGGACGACGAGGGCGAAGAGTTCACCGTTTTTGTGCCCTACGTCGAAAGCAAAAAGATCATGCAGCCGTTTGGGGATCGCTCCAAAGTGGTGATCGAGCCAATGCTGACGGATCAGTGGTTTGTGGATACGGCGAAAATCGTTGGCCCCGCGCTGGAAGCTGTACGCGAAGGCCGCGTGAACATCATGCCTGAGAGTGGCGAGAAGGTGTTCTATCACTGGCTGGAAAACATCGAGCCTTGGTGCATTTCACGCCAACTTTGGTGGGGGCATCAGGTGCCTGTCTGGTACGGTGTAAAATGTACAAAGGGCGACGACGGAAGTCAGGTTTTTGACTTTGAATCCCGTGTTGCTCACTGTGCTTCCACCGAAGAAGAAGCGATAAAATGGTTCAATGAGTATTATGGGTTAGAAGTCGTTGTTTCCCAGAACATGCCCACAAATAGCGAACTCAGAGCGAAGTGGGAGAGTAATCACGCCATCCATTCTATGGTCAAAGCCGCCAAAGCTTCAGAAAAAGAGGCAGAATATAACCCAACTATTTTTCGTGATCCCGACGTTTTGGACACGTGGTTCTCCTCTGGCCTTTGGCCCATGGGGACGCTTGGTTGGCCTGAGCAGACGCCGGAATTGGCGAAATACTATCCGTCTGATGTGTTGATCACGGGGCAGGATATCCTGTTTTTCTGGGTGGCGCGAATGATGATGATGTCGCAAGCCGTTGAAAAGAAAGACCCCTTCCACACGGTTTACCTCCACCAACTCGTGCGCGACGAGAAGGGCGAAAAGATGTCGAAGACCCGTGGCAATGTGATTGACCCGCTGGAAATCGTGGACGTTTACGGCGCGGATGCACTTCGCTTTACCATGGCGCAAATGGCGGCGATGGGCGGGGTTTTGAAACTGTCTGAGGACCGGATCAAAGGCTATCGCAACTTTGGTACAAAGCTGTGGAATGCGGCGCGTTTTGCCGAGATGAATGAGTGCGTTCCCTCGCCAGATTTCGACACAAGCAGCGTTAAGCAGACGGCGAATAAGTGGATCATCGGCGAAGCGGCAAAAGCACGAATTGACGTGGACGCAGCCCTTGAGGCGTACCGTTTCAACGACGCGGCCAACACGCTTTATGCGTTTGTCTGGGGCAAGGTTTGCGATTGGTATGTTGAGTTTGCCAAGCCGCTATTCTACTCCGAAAACGATGAAATCATTGCAGAAACACGCGCGACGATGGCGTGGGTTATTGATCAATGCCTCATCCTTTTGCATCCGATCATGCCCTTCATAACTGAAGAACTTTGGTCCTCGATTGCGGCCCGCCCCAAGATGTTGATCCACACGGATTGGCCGACCTATGGCGAAGACATCATGGACAAAGACGCGGACGGCGAGATGAATTGGGTCATCGGATTGATCGAATCGATCCGCTCTATTCGCGCCGAAATGCGAGTGCCTGCGGGGGCGAAATTGCCGATGTTGCAGATGCAGTTGGACGCAAAATCGCAAGAAGCGCTGACGCGTAATGAGGCGATTGTGTGCAAATTGGCGCGAATTGAGAGCATCACGCCGGTTTCCGACCTGCCCAAAGGCTGTGTGACGATCGCCGTGACGGGGGGCACATTTGCGCTTCCGATTGCCGATCTCATTGATCTGGATGCAGAAAAATCGCGCCTTGAGAAAGCAGTAGAGAAACAGAAGAAGGAATATGGCGGCCTGAAAGGGCGGTTGAGCAACCCGAAATTCGTGGCCTCGGCCCCCGAAGAAGTGGTTGCCGAAAGCCGTGCGCGGATGGCGGAACTTGAGGCGGAAGCCGAAAAGCTCGCGGCTGCATTGCAAAGACTTGCCGATCTTGTTTAACTCTGGTTGGGCCGTGTAAATTCGGCCCAGCCGCAGCATTTTATGGGATTTTCGCCAATGAAAACGCCACGACAAACGCGCCTTGCTCAAACGCTTCCGGCCTCGGTGCCCTTCGTTGGGCCTGAAACCCAAGAACGCAAACGCGGCAAGGTTTTTGCAGCGCGGCTTGGCGCGAATGAGAGCGTTTTTGGCCCCTCGCCCCGCGCCATTAACGCGATGCAAAAAGCGGCTCATGACGTCTGGATGTATGGCGACCCTGAAAGCTATGATTTAACCCACGCGCTCGCGAAAAAGCACGATGTCGCGCCGGAAAACATTCTTGTCGGCGAAGGTATCGACGGAATTCTGGGCTATACTGTGCGGCTGTTTCTGGAACCCGGCGACACTGTGGTGACCTCGGCGGGGGCCTATCCGACCCTCAATTATCACGTCGCGGGATTTGGTGGAAATATCGTCACCGTGCCGTTTACGGGCGACCATGAAGACCCCAAAGCCCTTGTTGCGAAAGCCCATGAAGTGGGGGCGAAAATCGTCTATTTGGCCAATCCCGACAACCCGATGGGAACGTGGCATTACGGCCCAATGATTGACGACATGATCGCCGCCTTGCCCAAGGGCTGCCTGTTAATCCTCGATGAGGCCTATATCGAATTTGCGCCGCAACACACCGCGCCCGATTTGGATGTGACGAACCCGCAAGTCCTTAGAATGCGCACATTTTCAAAAGCTTATGGCATGGCGGGCGCGCGGGTTGGTTATGCGATTGGCCACGCAGAGAACATCCAAGCCTTCAACAAGATCCGCAATCATTTCGGCATGTCGCGCATTTCACAGGCGGGTGCGCTTGAGGCATTGGCGGACACGACCTACCTTGCGGAGACCTTGGAAAAGGTCGCCCATGCCCGCGAGCACCTCTATCAGATTGCGCAGGACAACGGGTTGACCGCCCTCCCCTCGGCGACGAATTTCGTCACGATGGATTGCGGGCGCGATGGCGCGTTTGCCAAGCGGGTTTTGGCGGAGCTTTTGGCGCGCGATATCTTTGTTCGCATGCCGTTTGTTGCCCCGCAGGATCGATGCATTCGCATTTCGGCGGCGTCAGAAGCGGACCTCGCGCTGTTTGCGCGGGCCTTGCCCGAAGCGTTGCAAGCGGCCAGCCGTTAAGCCTCTGAGATCACCCGCGTTGCGGCCTCTAAAGCGCCGTTTCCATGGGGTATTTTCAACGCTTTGAGGCCTGCGTCGATGCAAGCGAGCGTGCCCAAAACCATATGCGCATTCACGTGGCCCATGTGGCCGATGCGGAAATACCCGTGCCATTCAGGCGAGCCACCGGGCGCCATACCGAGGCCAATTCCAAGTGTCACGCCGAGGTTTTTGGTGAGGTAGTCGCGCAAGGTCGTACCGAGGGGGGCGTCTATTTTGACCGAGGTTACCGCGTGGCTTCGCAGGGCTGCATCCGTGACATTCATCCGGATAGAGCCCTCCTGCCCCCATGCATCGAGCGCGGCCCAAACCGCGTTGGCGAGGATTTTATGGCGGCGATATGCGGAGTCTAAACCCTCTTCGTGGACCAACATATTGAGGGCTTCACGCAAGGCAAAAAGATGGTGCGTGGGCGCGGTTCCGCAGAAATATTCATAGAATTCTTGCGGGTTGCCTCGCACTGTCCAATCCCAATATTTGGAGATTTGCCCCAAAGTTTCGCGCGCTTTTTCGGCCTTGTCATTATAGAATACAAAGCCAATTCCGGGGGGAGTCATCAGGCCTTTTTGGCTGGCGGCAATCATTACGTCGACGCCCCATGCATCCATTTGGAACTCTTCGCAGCCAAGGCTGGCGATGCAATCTACCATCAGGAGCGCGGGGTGACCGACGGCGTCAATTGTCTCGCGTAATGCCTTGATGTCGTTACGGAAGGATGTGGAGGTGTCGACATGAACGGTGGTTACCGCTTTGATTTCATGGGTTTTATCCGCCCGAAGAGCGGCTGCAACTTGCGTCAAATCTAATGTGGAATGCAGTCCGAAATCCAGCACGTGGGTTTCAATTCCCATAGCCGTGGCCATTTCGCCCCAGCCAATGCCAAAGCGACCCGTCGCCAAAACAAGCGCTTTATCCCCGCGTTTTAGGGTGTTGGCGATGGCCGCTTCCCAGATGCCGTGGCCGTTCGCGATATAAATCGCAGCGCGGTGACGTGTTCCTGCGATGGCTTTTAGATCGGGGATCAAGGTGGCGACCATCTCGACCAAAGCGCCTGTATAGATATTGGGCGCGGGTTGGTGCATGGCTTGCAAAACGCGGTCAGGCATAACCGATGGGCCTGGAATGGCGAGGTAGTGGCGTCCGTTGGCAAGGCTCATTTTGGTCTCCGTCAATTTGCTTTCTATCCCGCTTACTCGGGAAATTCAGACCCGTCAATCGCCGCCGCGCCTGTCTTGCGTTGACCACGTATCAGGGTTAAACAATTGTCTAGCCTAGCCGCGATTGAGAGACACTTTTGCCCCATTCTGCTCCTCGGAATCCCCCCACGCTCCCACGCTTTCGGGCTATACATCGCGCGAATTGTTCCGCCGTTTATGGCATGATTATTTGCGCCGATATTCGGGTCTCATGCTGGTTGCGTTCTTTTTCATGGTTATCGAGGGCGGTTCGCTTGGGGTGTTGTCCTATTTGTTGCAACCGATGTTTGACCAAATTTTCATCGCGGGGGATTCTGCTGCGATTTGGCGGGTTGGGGGCTTATCGTGGCCCTGTTTTTTGCGCGTGCGATTAGTAACCTTGTGCAAAAAACACTGTTAACGACGGTTGCGCAGCGCACCTCCACGACCATGCAAAAAGAGCTTGTGGGCCATCTGATGACGCTTGATAGCCAGTTCTTTCAAAAAAACTCCCCCGGGGCGCTGATGGAGCGTGTTCAAGGCGATACGCTGGCGGTTCAGGGGGTCTGGAGCGTGATTATTTCGGGAGTTGGGCGCGATTTTATCTCACTCCTTGCGCTTATGTATGTGGCGATCCAAGTGGACTTGATTTGGACCCTAATTTCCATTGCAGGCATCCCTCTGCTTCTTCTGCCTATGGTGGTTTTGCAGAAATATATTCGGCGCAAAACCAATGCGTTACGGGTTGAGGCCAGCTTGCGCTCGACCCAACTCGACGAGATTTTTCACGGGATCAATCCGATCAAACTCAACGTCATGGAAAGCTATCAACAGAGCCGCTTCAACTATATTATTGGCCGCATTGTGCGGGCCGAAATCAAGACAGCCGCCGGACGGGCGTTTATTCCGTCGATGATTGATATCATGACGGGTTTTGGGTTCCTTGGCGTGTTGGTTTTTGGCGGCCAAGACATTGTGACGGGGGATAAAACCGTCGGCCAGTTCATGAGTTTTTTCTCGGCGATGGGTCTGACGTTTCAACCTATGCGGCGTTTGGGTTCCATCGCGGGCACATGGCAGGTCGCGGCGGCGAGTTTGCAACGTCTGTATACGCTATTTGACGAGCGCCCAACCATCCTGTCGCCTGCGGTTTCCAAGGGAACCGAGGCATTTTCGGGTGATGTAACCCTGCGAAATGTTGAGTTTTCCTACGGCGATACGCCCGTTTTGCATGATGTGAGTTTTGTAGCGAAAGCGGGCGAAACCACGGCACTTGTGGGGGCGTCTGGTGCGGGGAAAAGCACCGTTTTCAACCTCCTCACGCGCCTGATTGAGCCAACCAGTGGTGCGGTTTTGGTTGGGGGCGTGCCGGTTGCAGATTTTGATCTTTCTGTCCTGCGGCATTCGTTTTCGGTGGTGTCACAGGACTCGCTTTTGTTTGACGAAACCTTGCGCGACAATGTTTTGATGGGGCACACGGATATTACAGAGGCAGACCTTGAACGCGCGCTTGAGGCGGCGCATGTGACGGATTTCCTTGGTCAACTTCCCGATGGGCTAGCGAGCCCGGCTGGCCCCCGTGGTACGAACCTTTCTGGCGGTCAGCGGCAGCGGGTGGCCATTGCACGGGCCCTGTTGCGCCGCTCGCCAATACTGCTGCTGGATGAGGCAACATCCGCGCTGGATGCCAAATCCGAGGTCTTTGTGCAGTCGGCACTGGAGGAGCTTTCAAAGGGGCACACGGCGATTGTGATTGCGCATCGCCTCTCGACGGTACGAAATGCGCATAAAATTGTCGTTATGGATCAGGGGCGCGTGGTTGAAGAAGGCACGCACGATGAACTTTTAGCCCGATCGGGGACCTATGCGGCGCTCTATGCCATGCAATTCAAAACCGAGGAAGACGTTACTTCTTAGCGTAGGACTGCGCTAATTTCTTTGGGTCAGCGCCCAATTTATAGCGCAGAAGTGTCGTTAGATTTCGCAGGGAACGTTTGGCATAGCCTTGTTCGCGGTAACGTGCGGCGCTGGTTTGAGACTGAAAACCGCCGCGTTTGAGCCGCCCTTTGAGGGTTTTGGCGAGGGCGACATCTTCCATGAGCGGAATGTCAGGATAGCCGCCGACCTCGTCGTATAAAGCCCGCGAAATCAGTAGGGTTTGATCGCCATAGGGCAGCCCAAAAAGGCGGGACCTCAAGTTGGCGCCACGGGCCGTCATCCGCGCCATCATGGCGTCATCGCGTAAAACCAGATCGCCGTATCCAGCGTCCGTTTCCTGCGCGATAAACCTTGAGACATGGGCGCTCCACCCCTCCGAGAGATGGGAATCGGCATGGAGGAAGAGCAACCATTCGCCCGAACAGGCCGCCGCCCCAAGGGAGAGTTGCGCCCCCCGCCCCACCGCGCCAGACACGACCTCGGCCCCCGAAAGCTGTGCGATTTCAACGGTATCATCAGATGAGCTTGCGTCGGAAATCACCAGTTCGCGAATTAAACCTGCATTCAACCCCTCCATCAAACAGGCAAGGGTCGGAGCCAATTCTGAGCCTGCGTTCAATGTCGGGATCACAATGGAGAGAGGGGCGCGCATCTTGGACCTTTTCACTAAATTTGGCGCTGTTCCCTGCGCCCAATCACCTATATTGAATAAGGTCCAGAATGAGGAGCGGAATATGTCGCAAGCCGATCGCAAGATTTTTACAATTTCGGGAGCCGACCGTGTGGAGTTTCTGCAGGGGCTGGTGACCAACGATGTGGCGCGGGGTGGGCTGATTTATACGGCGCTGCTGACGCCACAGGGGAAATACCTCGCGGATTTCTTTTTGATGGTGCGGGTGGATGATATTTTGCTGGACGTAAATTCGCAAATAGCAGATGCGGTGGTGCAACGTTTGAGCATGTATAAATTGCGCGCTGACGTGCAGATTTCGCCTAGTGACCTCAAGGTTTCCAACGGGTTTGGCGCGGCGCCAGAGGGAGCGGTTGCCGACCCGCGCCATGTGGATCTTGGCTGGCGGTCCTACGGGACGGGGGTGCAGGCTGCGGCGGACCTCACGGCGCAGCGAGTGGCTCATTGCATCCCTGAGACGAGCATTGAGTTGACCCCTGACACGTATATCCTTGAAGCCGGATTCGAGCGCTTCAACGGTGTGGATTTCAAAAAGGGCTGTTATGTCGGCCAAGAGGTCACAGCGCGGATGAAGCATAAAACCGAGCTGCGCAAAGGCTTGGCAACGGTTTCGATTGACGGCGCGGCCCCCATTGGCACAGAGATCACCCGCGAGGGCAAGACGGTCGGAACACTGTATTCTCAAGCCGATGGACGCGCCATTGCCTATCTGCGGTTTGATCGGGCGATTGGGGAAATGCAGGCGGGTACGGCGACCCTGACCTATAACGCGACATCATAGGGTAACGCGCCCCCTGACGAGGGGCGCGATTGGAACAAGCGTTAGGACGCGCGTTCGGAATATTCCATGGCAACGGTGTCGACGACAACGTTTTCGCCCTGTCCAACGAACGGCGGCACCATGATTTTGATGCCGTTGTCCAAGATCGCAGGTTTAAAGGAATTCGCGGCGGTCTGGCCTTTGACAACAGGCTCGGTCTCGACGATTTCGCAAATTACCTTTTGTGGGACGCGGGCGTTCAAGGCTTCTTCGTCATAGAATTCGATGACAACCGTCATGCCGTCTTGCAAGAACGGGCGACGTTCGCCGAGCAAATCCGAGGGCAATTCGATTTGATCGAAGGTTTCAACGTCCATGAACACCAACATTCCGTCGTTTTCATAGAGAAACTGCTGATCTTTTTGCTCAAGACGAACACGCTCGACCTTATCGGCGCTGCGGAAACGCTCGTTCAGCTTGGAACCGTTACGCAGGTTCTTGAGTTCCACTTGCGCGAAAGCTCCACCTTTTCCTGGCTTTACGTGATCTACCTTTACGGCAACCCACAAACCCTCGTTGTGATCAAGCACATTTCCGGGGCGAATTTCGTTTCCGTTTATTTTTGGCATGGTAATTCTCGTCTCGGAGGGTTGATGTAAACAATGGTGTACCTATATATTGGCCAAGGATGGCTGACAAGGCGACTATATCGATGTTTATTGAAATAAAGCTATGCGTGGAGCGCATATCTGGTATTCCAAATGAGAAATACCGAATCGTCAAAAAACCGTCATATTCGCCGGACGCTCAAAAGTACAAGTGCAATATTAAAAAGGGGATGCCCAAATGGCTGATTTCGTTGATGGCACCGCTTTCAACCACGAACAAGGGAACCGCTCGCGAAAGCTTTTCGCGGCTGTTGTTTTGGCTGCGTTGGATGATGCGATTGCAGACGATAAGAAATACGGGAATGGTCCTGAGCAAATTGCTCGCTGGGCACGTTCACGTGATGGCCGCGAGGTTTTGTCCTGCGCGGGTATCGATCCAAACGAACGCGTTGTCACAGGCTTGATGAGCTTTGTGTCCAATGGTGTTCGGACTTCTGTTGCTCTTTCTCGTGAAGAAAGCGACCGTCGTAATCAACAGGCTGAAGCCGCTTAAGGCTTTGACTACCAGTTTTGCTGAGCGCGCCCATAAGGGCGCGTTTTGCGTTTTTAGGTTAAAAACGTTGCACATGCTGCCTGATTTGGTGTTTCTAAGACAAAGAATTTTTGGGGACAGATTTGGCCAAAGCAATCATGATTCAAGGGGCTGGCTCTAACGTCGGCAAGTCGATGCTTGTCGCGGGGCTTGCCCGTGCCTTCACGCGACGCGGGTTGATCGTGCGCCCGTTTAAGCCGCAAAACATGTCCAACAATGCCGCCGTGACGCTGGATGGTGGCGAGATTGGCCGCGCGCAAGCGCTTCAGGCTATGGCGTGCAACACGCCCCCCATCATTGATATGAACCCCGTCTTGCTCAAGCCCGAGTCCGATACTGGCGCGCAAGTTGTGGTTCAAGGCAAGAAATTTGCCACCATGAAGGCCCGCAATTATGGGCGCGCCAAGGCGCAACTTCTGCCTGCGGTGCTTGAAAGCTTTCATCGCCTAGCCGCGTCCTGTGATTTGGTTCTGGTTGAAGGGGCGGGTAGCCCTGCGGAAATTAACCTGCGCGACGGCGACATTGCCAACATGGGTTTCGCCGAAGCGGCTTCGGTTCCGGTTATTTTGATCGGCGACATCGACCGCGGTGGAGTTATTGCGCAAATTGTCGGGACGAAGGTTGTTCTATCGACTGCAGATTCGGCGCGGATCAAAGGGTTTGCGGTGAATAAATTTCGCGGGGATCCCAGCCTGTTTGACGCGGGTGTGACGGCGATCGAAAGCCGCACCGGCTGGCCTTCGTTTGGGGTTGTGCCGTGGTTTGAGGGCGCGTGGCGTCTGCCCGCCGAGGATGTGATGGATATTGCGACCCGTAAGGGCGGCGCGTTCAAAATCGCCGTGCCGCGCCTGTCGCGCATTGCGAATTTCGACGATCTTGATCCTTTGGTTGCGGAACCCTCAGTTACAGTTGAGATAATCGAGGCTGGACGCCCCCTGCCCGCCGATGCTGACCTGATTTTGATACCCGGCACGAAATCCACCATTGCCGATCTCGCGTTCTTTCGCGCCCAAGGATGGGACATTGATTTGGCCGCACATATCCGGCGCTCGGGGCGGTTCTGGGCATTTGCGGCGGCTATCAAATGTTGGGAAAAGAAATTGTCGACGAGGACGGAATCGAAGGCACACCCTCCCGCGCCGAAGGCCTCGGCCACCTCGACATCACCACCCATATGAAGCCTGAAAAGCGCGTGGCATTAACCAAAGCGACTCACATCGAAAGCGGCTGCGCGGTTGAAGGGTATGAAATTCATATCGGGGAAACCAACGGGCCAGATTGCGCGTTTGCGTGGCTGGAAATTGACGGACGGGCCGAAGGGGCCGCGCGGGGGCGGGTTCAGGGATGCTATCTGCATGGCATTTTTGCTTCAGACGCGTTTCGAGCGGCCTATTTGAGGCAACTTGGCGCACCAGTTGAGATGCGCGATCACACTGCGGATGTGGAAAAAACGCTCGACGCGCTTGCTGCGCATTTAGAAATGCACATGGATCTGGCAAAAATTCTGGACCTCGCGGACGAGGTTTAGCTCATTCGAACTCTTGGCTTGAGATAATCCGATGAATTTCACGCCGGACCAATTTGCGCACATTGCGGGTAATGCGCTCGCCCAAAGCGCCCTGCAACTCTTGGCGGACAATCTCCGACACCAAATCCCTGAGCGCGTCTTCGTCGATGGGCAGATCATTGACCCCGAAATCGCGATCCAAAGCCTCTTGGAGATCATCAGGTTCGGAATGAGCGAAATTTGGTGCAGGATCCTCGTCTTCTTCAAAATCATCCACGCCCACGGGTGCCGCGTGACGCCGCACAAAGTCAGGATCGACCTCTTGTGGCCCCGCATCAAGCTCGATGACTTCAGGCTCGGCAACCAGCGCTTCAAGCTTGGTGCGAGCATCCGCATCTTGCCACTGAAGCGGTTCATTTTCGGGAATAGACCCAACTTCCTCGCTTCCATCAGGCTCAAACACGCTTCCCTGCTTGGAAATTGCGGCCTCTAGCTCAGCGATGGTCGCTTTGAGCGAGGACTGGCGGATCAGGGAAGCAGAAATGGCGTCAACTTGCGCTGCCATCTCAGATTCAGCTTCAACTTGGGTTTTAAGCGACTGTTGAACGAGGCTTTCGACTGCTTCGTTTGGCGTATTTTCTTGAGGGGTCTCGTCTAAGGTTTTTTGCCATGCCCCAAGAACCAAAACCTCAAGGTTTTCCTTGGGAGCCTCATCAGGGAGAAGATGCAAGCGCGTCACCGAAGCTTTTGGCGGCTTATCCACAGAATCAGCGCCGTTGACGGGCGCATCAATCAACGATTCGAGTTCAGGATCAAAGGCTTCTGCAGCCCTCTTCTCGCGATTTGGATCAACCCGAAAAGCGGGTATCAACACAAGGCGATCATCACTGCCTTCTTGTGGTAGGGCCGCTGAAACGCCTTGTTTCTCGGGGATTTCCTCGGCAACATTCTCGTGCCGACGGTCCTCTTTGAACAAGCGTCTAATGGACGACAAAACGTCCTCAATTTCAATATTTGCAACTGGGTCGGACATGAATTACCTGCTATCGCCTCATGAAAGAGTTTACCCGTTTTCGCAAATTTTCACAACAGATAGCGCCAATTCTACTCTTTTCCCAAGCCTTTGAGGACACGGTCCAGCGCCTTGCCCTGCTTACTATACCCAGAGGGCGCATTTTCGACAGCGTTGTAATAGACCGAAGGGTCATAGATTTGGACCTTAAGCTTCAAGTGCTCTGCGGTTAGCAACCCCATTTGAGCCAGCAAAGCATAGTCGGCAAGATAGCGTATTGTATTCGCCACGATCACATCCGCCTTCGCATCCAAGACTTCTTGCTCGGCGTTCAAAACATCCAATGTAGTGCGCGCGCCCAAGGCGGCCTCTTCGCGTGTGCCATCAAAGGCGGATTGCGCCGCGACGACCTGCGCTTGCCGTGATGACAGACTTGCTTCTGAAACCAACAACCTCGCCCATGCCGTACCAACATTTTGTTGCACCGCAAGGCTCACCAAATGAAGTTGGGCCCGCTCAGCTTGAACCGCGGCAAGCGCTTGCCGCGCGAGAGAAGGAAGACGGCCACCTTGATAAATCGGGCCCGAGAGATCAAGAGAAATAGCCGCGCTTGTGCTATCGTACTCGTCCCATTCACCAATCATTCCGGCACGTGCCGTGCCATTTAACGTGGGGTATTTCAACCGTTCGGCCCGCTCTTCGTTCAACTCGGCGACTTTAATCGTGCGCTGAACGGCTTTCAAATCCGGATGATTTCTAAGCGCCACGTCCCGCGCAGCGTCAAGAGAACTCGCGACTTTGGGGGCCCGAGGAGGGCTGGCCAAAGTCGTAGGATAATGGCCAATCGCGGAATTATAAACTTCTCGCGATACGGCCACTTCACCCTTGGCTTCAGCCAAACCAGCCTGCGCCGCAGCCAAGCGAGCTTCGGCGTTCGAAACATCCGTGCGCGTCACTTCGCCCACTTCAAAACGATCCTGAGCGGCCTTGAGCTCTTGCCCAATAACCCGAAGGTTGTTCTGGCGAAGATCAACAAATTCAAGATCTTCTGAAAGGGATAAAAATGCGTTAACCGCGTTAAAGAGCACTTGTTGTTCGATACCAATCAAGTTTTCGCGCGCCGCGAGCACCGATTCTTTTGAGGCTTCAACCGCCAATTTATTGCGGCCGAAATCATAGAGGGTCATTTCTGCGACGAGGTTTAAACCCGCCCCAAGCCCCTGATCGTACCCGCCAAGAATGGGACGTTCTAGATCGGAATACGCATAATCAATGGACGCAATATAGGACAACGTGGGGCGCAATGCCGCAACCGATTGCGCAACATCCTCATCCGCAGCCCGTAAAAGCGCCCGATTTTGTTCTAGCAGTCCACTATTATTATAGGCGGAAACAAGGGCGTCGGCCAATGTCTCGGCACGACTGGCAATTGTAGAAGACATGAGAATCGCGACCGTGAACCCGATCACCTTTTTCATTTTCTGCCCACTCATACCACGCTCCAAAATTGTGCCGGGCTTGCTGCCCTTTGGTTGTATTTTTCTTGTTAGCCGCCAAAAGGAGCCTACAAAACAAACTCTTGCTTGTGCTGAAAGCCTGCCAAAACCGGTGCGGAAGCATTGAACGCCCGACGCCAGTTGATGTTTGCACCGTGACGTACGCCGATACGAACCTCGCCTAACGCGCCCTCCATAAAGAGCGCGGCAATACGGCCACCGTCTTTGAGTTGCGCCGTCAAAGCTTCGGGAATAATCTCAACGCCACCTTCGATAACGATCACATCATAAGGACCGTGCTTTGCGTCGCCCAGTTCAAGCGCGCCAGCCACGACAGCCGCGTTATCAACACCGTTTTCCGACAACGCGCGCTGCGCCTCCTCGGCTTGTGTTTCATCGCTTTCAACTGCAACCACAGTATCCCCGAGGCGCGCCAGCAACGCTGCCGAGTATCCAAGGCCACAGCCGATATCGAGAATGAGGTCATCCTTGCGCACATCCAAGGCGTCCAACAATTTCCCCATGGTACGTGGTTCAAACACGACACGGCCCACGCCGAGCGACAGATTACCGTCCAGATAAGCTGCTTGGCGCAACCCCTCTGGCACGTATTTCTCGCGTTCGACATCCAGCATAGCTGCAATAATTGGGAATTTCGTTACATCCGACGGGCGAACTTGCGTATCAACCATCATTGTGCGGCGGGTCATAAAATTAGTCATGGACTAAACTCGTTCGTCTAGTTTCGTTTAAACCGTCTTGCCACAGATCGCCGCGCTGGGCAAGACACCCTCTCCACACAATGATGCGGAATGTCTCTTATTTTCGACAGCGCTGCGTTTCACAGGGCGATATTGCGAAGGGCGCGCAAAAGAGCACTTGATACGCACCACAATCCCCCCTAAATAGCGTCCAAGACCACCACGGCGGCGAGTTGGCGGAGTGGTTACGCAGCGGATTGCAAATCCGTGTACAGGAGTTCGATTCTCCTACTCGCCTCCAAACAAAATCAACCACTTAGAGTATTCCTTCCCATGCTTGGGGCCCACCGTTTACAGGGGCGTTTACATTTTCGTGTCTAGAGACAGTGATTTTGCCCGATTGAGCTTGCGCAAAACTGCATCGCTTTCGTCCGGGCTAACCTGCGCATAATGTTCGATAACCTGCGCGGCGTAGCGTACGGACCACCCCATCAGGACAGCTATTTGACGCAAAGACAGATCTGCATTCAGCAATCTTGTCGCAGCTGTCCCTCGTGTATCGGAAAGAGTTTTTTCACGCCCATCAATCCACGGAGGTATCTGCGCTTCGCGCCGCCACTTCGTGATCTGGTTCGATGCCCAGCGAGCCGTTAGCGGCCTCCCCAACTCAGAAACAAGCAGCATTTCCTGATGTTCTGGCGTTTCAGCGATCAATTTTTCAAGTGCTGCAGTGGCTGGGATGAATGCGATTTGCCCACGCTTACTAGTGCGAAAGCGAAGTCGTTTGCCGTGCGGGGTATCTTCGAACTGATCCATCTGCACCTGAACAAGATCAGCCGCCCGTAAACCAGTTTCGCAACCTGCAGTCAGAATCCGCTGGACCCACTCGGGCGCATGTTTTTTGAACTGTGCGAAATCACCGCTCGTCCAAATGATTTCGGTCCGGTTCGATTGATAGAGCTTCTTGAGCTTATGGCAGTGGTGCTCTTTGAGCTTCCCCTCCTCCACCGCCCAATTCAAAACGCGAGTCGCATGTGTGCCTGCCATGTCGTGCTGCTTGGGCGAATGAAGCCATTTCTTGCGCCAATTGTTAACTTCGCCCCTTGAAGCGCGCTCTTCGAACATTGCAACGGGATCCGCCCCGAACTCCTCGCGAAAAAATTCCAACCACTTTCTAATATCTGCTTTGGAGCGTTCGGCTTTGGGCAAGGACGCACTGGAGAGAAAATCATCGACCAAATGGGTCGTCAGATATTCGGCAGGACTGATCGGCATGCCACACTGTGAAAAGGCATGGAAAAATTCTGGCTCTTTGGGGTTTGGCTCTGTCCCTTCCCAAAACTTAGGACCACCTCGCCACGCGTAAAAATGATATCGAACACCAGATACGACTTTGCGTCGGACACGGTGAACCCCTTTGGGTAGGTTACCTCTGGGCATGGCGCGCTCTCCGCTGGGCAACAAGGCTCGGTTGCGTAGCCGCCTCTCGCTCGGCGGCGCTTATGCCCTGAACAGCGTCCAATCGCGCCCGAATGAGTTTCGGATCATACCAACCCCGTCGTCCAGGTACGGGGGCTATGCCCGTCCGGCGGCAGAAATCGTAGAATGACGCGCTTGGTTCATTGTACCCGAACAAGAGCGCCAGTTCCGGCGTCGGAATCAGTTGAATATGGCTCAGGCTCATTTCTCAGCCCCCTCGCGGAGCGTCTCTTGTCGCGACATCGCCGCCCGTAGGCAGGACACGACTTGCGACCCCTGCGAGCGCAGGTTCCTCACCGCCTCCTCTTCCAGCCAGACCTTCACGTCCGCTGGCAGGTTAAGTTTGAACTGGGTTGTTTTCATATTTACACCTCGACAAAGGGACACAAAATGTCCATATCATTGGGGACAAATATTGTCCATCATGCAATTATGAAAGATGAAGCCTTGCTCCAATTTAAACTGTTGCTCCCCGCCGCGCTCAAAAAGCGGTTGGAAACGCATGCCACGATGAACAGGCGCAGCCTGTCTCAGGAAATCGTTGTGGCACTGGAAGAAAAATATCCTGCAGCAGAACCGGATGCGACCTCCGATCCAGCTGCTAGGATGTTGTTTTGGCTAGCCAAAAGAATCCGTCGTCGAAATCCCAAACCGGGTTCGGCCAGAGACAAACAAGCTACCTTATATGAGCGCATTGCTGGTGATATCGCCGAGCGCATGAAGGACATCGGGGACGAGCCTCAATAGGCCACCCACTCATATCCGTGGTTGCCTTCGTGATCTTCCCATTCGACGCCAACCCCTCGCCGCCAATTTGACGAAAAGCAACGACGCGATGGCAGAACCCATTGAGGGGCGGCCGCAGGCATGGTGCGCTGCCACCCAAACTCGCCCTGGGTGCCATAGGTCCCTAGCCTCATGTTGTGGCTTTCAGAGCAATCTTCGTCGCGCCCACGTTCACGATGGCTATAGTGGCGCACGTCCCAAACGCGGATCGAACGCACGAAATCGAACTCCAAGCCGCTAATATCGACATCAGCACGACCCTCCACGACCTGAGCCAGGATGACCTGAGCAAAACCCACGTCGGCCTGAACACTTGTCTGCCAAACACGAGGAACCGTGCTTTGAAGAGGACCCAGTTCCGCCACACCAATCGGACATCGCCAAATTTGCAACGGCGGCTCGATCGGCCAAGGCGTGATCCGCCTGATGAACACGGCACGGGCATGCGCACATTCTGCTGAAGCTGGCCATCCACCAGCAAGGCAAAGCAGAATGGCACAATCAACTTGATAGGCCTTTGCGGCTTGCGGAGCGGTGCCGGAAATCAAAGCTAGGGCTAGGCCGCTAAGCCAGTTGCGGATGATTTTGAGCGACATTTCAATAGATACCTTCCGACTACATTACAATAATATTGATTAGTTTCACTCAACTTCCCCCTTCACACCATATGCGAGCATACACTTTGTGATGCTCGCGCGCGTTTTGTGGAATATATTCCGTAGAGCAATTCCTGTGATCTGGCCGAATACAGGCCATGAAATTACGGGATCGAGTAGGGTTAAATGTCCGGAATCTAAGAAATTCCAAAGGATTGAGCCAAGAACAACTAGCTTTAGCTGCTGAAGTGGATCGCAGCTATATCAGCGAGATCGAGCTCGCCAAAAATTCAGCGTCAATCGATGTTCTGGAGCGGATCGCGGATGCTCTCGACGTCGATCCCAAGGAATTGTTTAACGAGAGGGGCTAGTTGTGCCCGAATTTGAAAATATCCGCACAGCAGCCGAAGCCATCGGCCGCATTACGTGCATCAAAACTAGCGTTGAAGTCGGCTTGCTGTATCGGTGGGATAACGGCGACACGCAGGCTGCGCTTTATGAAGATAACCTGTCTGAAACGCCAAGCTGTCCAGAGCAACAAAGCAATCCGGACCTTAGCTCAAATCGCAGCTAACGACAGAAGTCGTGCAGACTCAACCGGATGCAGCAACGCGTATGAATGCCCGTCTGCCCCTCTCACTCTCGAAAACTCAAATTTGCTCAAGAAGCGCACCCTGACAAGCATTCGATCTTTGAAAATGGCGGCCTCCAGAAATCAATCTCTCAAAAGCACCCTATACTCCAACCGTCGTTCAGGATCTGCAAGATACATAAAATACTTTTCTATGTCGTCATTCAACGGCAAAAGGTCTACGGAAAACAGCGGGTAGTGAATTCCATCAGCGAACCTTTCAATCTCGACGCGGAACTTATTTGATACGACGGCGGGCTCCAGTTCGTTTTTGACGACGTTCATATCGCTAATGAGTTTTGTGCATAGGTTTCTCGCTTTTCTAATGAGGGATTTAGTGCTCCTGCTTTTAAGCGACTGGAAGGCTGGCCACGCATAAGCGACAAAAGCATATCGCGGGCGCTTCAGGGCGCGCAGTGTTTCGGCACTTGCCAGTTGGAACTCTCTAAAAAGAATCTCGGAACCACTGTGCTTCGCAAGGTCCAGCCCGACATGATCAAGGATCGCCTCTGCCGTCGACGGATATCCAAGAATACGAGCAAATGTGGCCTTACGAATATCAATGCTCAGACGTTCATGTTCAAATCCATGGTCGAGAGCCACATGAGAGGCGCGCTCGATAGAAGACCAGAGTTTGTCCGATAAGGCCCGGTCTCGATTCAAGGTGATCGGTGATGCCAAATGGGCGTCGAAATAGCTCGTCGCACGATCTCCATGGAAAGGTGTGATACCTTCCTCAGCGATAGCGTCCCATAAGCTGCGCGCATGCCCGCGCCTACCGGATGCCAAGGCAATGATCGCCGAACGAGCGTCGTTTCGAGCCCGAATCTTCTCGCGTTGTTCTGCGTCCTCCTCTTGCGCTTCGCTTACCCTGGCTTGCCTATAATAGTCGGCGGCCATTTCGAGATCCCCGCGAAGAATGCTGGCGGAAACCGCGTGAGCCAACACATAGGACTGATCAAAATTCGAGACTGCAGTAAGTTTCAGGCAACGATCAAAGGCGTTGATCGCATCGTCTGGGTAAAGCATGCGTGTTAAGGTGATGCCAAGTTCTCTGAAAAAGATGTGCTGCTCTTTCTCACTAGTGCCAATCGGGGCTTCTTTTCCCCGCCCATCTGCGGACAGCAGGCAAAGCGCCTCGTACTTCATAGCATGTAGACCATGAGAACGACTTAGGTAGCCAGCACTTCTGCGGCTTTCGTTGCCATCCTGATCCGAGAATGTCCCGTCCTCCAAAAGTGAGTCATAGGTGTTTAGCGCTCTTCGAATGATGCTTGCCTTCCTTGAGGGCGGAGCTGAGGCCGCCGCCCGGGAAAAATGCCGGATCGATTCAAGAGCGAGAACTACCTTACCGTCGCCCCAAGGGTATTCGTAAGGTACTTCCTCATGCCGATGATCCTCTTCGGACACTGCATCGTTCGTTGAGGCCATCTCGTGCAAGATTTCACCGAGACCCTCATGTATCTTGTATCTGGAAAGACCATTATCATGGCGCATCCAGTCGTCCTGAATAATGGATCTGACAAGAAGCGGGGACGTGTATCGCTGGAAGTCAGCACCCGGTTCTTCGGTGATGTCATCGACATACTTTTCCATAAGGTGTTCGGTGATCTTTATGCCTTGGGCTGCGGATTTCGATATAGGGCTGATTGACAGTTTTTTGATCATCTTGGACGATAAGAAGAAGAGCCCAGTTGAAACCGCCCGCAGGGCCAGCAGGTCATCCTCCAATTCACGATCTGAGTAGTTACGCAGGTCAGATTGAATATCAGTCACACAATCGGAAATTTCCGGGATTGCCCCGCGCCAAGCCGAATCTGCCCGGCTCCATATCCCTTGTGTAGGATCGAAGGGCGACGGGTTCATGTAATCGCTCGCACAGAAGGCCCGGTAACGAACTGAGCTCGGAAATTCGGTAAACGATGCTGATTTTCCGCTGTAGTGATATCCAGCACGCTTCTGGATGGCGTTCTCAGCCCTCGGACCGGCACGGCTCTTCGTATTTGATACCGTGCCGCGCACGATCCGATAGTGGGCAAGAGACTTGTTAAAATACGCGACGGCATCGTCCTTCTCAATGCTGGGTCTATAAAAAAAATTGATGCATTGCTGATAGCCGACGAGGTCCATGTACATCGATTCCCAAGTGGTGAGAACAAGCCTAGACACTCTCTTATAGGGGCCAGATTCCGAAATTTTGCCAATTTCTTCGGATAGTTTCCTGATAAATTGCTTCGCCTGGTTTGGGATGGCTGAAGCACCGTGGATGATTAGCAGCTGGTTTGTAGAATGTAGATGTCTAGCGATCTTCGTCTCGACTGGAAGGTTGATATATCGATCGTCTAGTTTGCCTGAATTTTGCCCCTCCCCCTGCTCCTCAGTCTCATTGAGGATATGCTTCCGGAGACGATCTCGGGCAGTGTAGTGGTATTCTAGTGCGCCAATGTGAAGGTGATGGACTCCGCCGCCATAGAAACTCTCAAAGCTTGGGGTTGTTGGCAGCAGGCGGCGAAGTGCATGCGTGACCCCAGTGTAAGGAGGCGAAAGGATCAGGGTTGTCCGAGACGTTCGCGCATTTTTTGTCATCTCCTCAAATAATTCAGAGACCGCCTGAATTTCGCTGTGATGCATCGGAACCGGAGGGTCAGTGCCCCTATGTTTAGCCGAATTCAATTCGAACCAATAAGCGTCATCATCACTGCGCCAACGGCCGGCTTTGTTTCTGTCGCCTTCAAGACGTTGCTGTGCCCGTTCTTGCGCAGCCTCTTTCAGATTACCGTTGATCGCGACCCCATATTCGATGCAGAGATCCACATAGTCATCCTGGCTCCCGACACGCCCCCCTTTAGTCAGAATTGCCTGATTCGTCTTAGATGGCGAGGTGAGTTCGGGGTCGGCTTCAGAGTTGAAGCCCAGAATGGCAAGAAATGCTTCATCACTTGGCTCAAAAAGTTGCTCGAGCGTTTTAGGACTAAAGCCCTTTCCATGGTTGAACAGAGGGGCTTTGACGAGATTTGCTATGGTGGGTTGGCTAACGCCGGTTTCGTTGGCCATCATCTTTTTCCACGGCCTGACGGATTTGCTGCTGCCATCCGGGCACGAGAGATTGTGCCAGTGGATCAGATTAATTCTCTGTAAAGCATCGATCTTCTTGTCACCCATGCGAAGATAACTCTCTTTTGTAAACCATCTGACTAATTAACGTAGTCGGCTTTACGGCTTTACGTAAAGCCATAAAGCGGCTTGCTCGAAGCGCCAAAAAGGCCGCGCTGAACCGGCCCAGTTTAGAGGCAAGCGTTTTGCTTCCTTGGCGTGTTCTCCTTCAAAACGTCGTTGTCGCCAATGCGACTGCCTCAACAGATCCACCCTGATCAAGGAGAAATGCGCAATGTCAAACCACCCTTCCAGCAAGCCGCGCCATGGGACACTCAATTCGATGACCAACTCATCAATGAATGAACCGAACCAAACGCGGGAAAACACGGAATTCACTGCCGAGACGATTCCGTTTCCCCGTGGCAGCGGTCGCGGACTGGCTCGCCACATGGGGAAGGTCCGCGCCAATCGAAGCAACTGGTTGTCGCAGGTTTTCATGCGCGGCCTTGCCGACATGCG
Source organism: Falsihalocynthiibacter arcticus (assembly GCF_000812665.2). Classification (GTDB taxonomy): domain Bacteria; phylum Pseudomonadota; class Alphaproteobacteria; order Rhodobacterales; family Rhodobacteraceae; genus Falsihalocynthiibacter; species Falsihalocynthiibacter arcticus. The sequence continues at coordinate 2,034,648 of NZ_CP014327.1, read as the reverse complement.
TCTGTGCACCCCCAGCGTCGCACCCTGCACCAAGCCGAGCGCCTGATACCTACACCGGAGAGGACAACGAAAATGAATAATATGAAACCGATCTCGAACCTCGGCAAAATGGCACAGGACCTGGCCGAACATCTATCTGATCGTCCGCTGATGGCCCGTCTTATGGCGGGCCACGACGCCGCTTCGCTAAGCGATGAAGTGATCGGCGCAATCACCCAGATGTTGAATGCGCTCGACAATTCGATGTCAAATCCCGACATTGACGATGTGATGGGCCGGGGCGACGGCCCTATTCGGGCTTTGTCCGAATTGGTCGCCCAGTGCTATAATGTTGAGCGCGCGATCATCACGCCGCATGGCTCCAGTCTGAACAACATCGTCTTGGCGCTAGCAATCGGGACGATTTGTGGACCCGACGCCCATGTTCTGGTGGATCGCGGCTGTCATGCCAGCGTGACGGGCGGCCTGACCCTCGCCCACGTACGCCAAGTCAGTTACCTCAACCAGCCCTTTGACCAGGACGTTCAACTGCGCAGGCCGCTTTCGCCTGAGGTTCTGGATGCTGCTCTGACCGCCGCCAAAACCGTCCAAGCGGTTTGGATCACCAACCCATCCTATGACGGGTTTATGATCGGGGACATCGCCGCGTTGCGCCGCGTTTGCGACGATCACGGCGCACGGCTGATAGTCGACGCTGCATGGGGCGCATTGCAGGGACTGTTGTCAGACGCGGGCTTCCCTGAAACCATGGTGACGGCAGCTCACGCTGGTGTCATGTCGCTACACAAATCGGGTATCGGCTTGTCCGGCATGTCAGTCGCACTATTCAACGACGAAGCGCTGGCCGCCGAGTTCATGCGCTTTGCAGATATCGGCCTGATTTCCACGTCGCCGCCGTTCCTGTTGTATTGCATGGTTGAACAGACGGTGAGCAGGTGGCTGGCCCCCGAAGGACAGTCTCTGGCCAAACAGCTACAGCACGAGGCGCAATCCTTTGCCGAAGCTCTGGATGCGTTGCCCGGCGTTTCACTGGTTCGCCCCGAGCATCTGGGCCCGGGCATTATCGTCGATCCGACCCACATCCTGATCGACGTGCGTGGGACCGGCTTGCTGGGGTACGACATTCTCGAAGCCTTTGCTGCGCACTACGGCAAGGACCTAGAAAAGGCGACACTGAGTTCCCTGCTGTTCCTCTTCGGATCGCAACACGTTGAGGCATGGCCTGAGATCGTCAGCGATTTGGGCGAGATCATCGAGCGAGGTGGCCGTATTGGCCAGCCGGTCCCCAAGCTTTGCCCACCGCCAGAACAGATCGGCACGACAGTCATGCCTCTGCACGAGGCCCAGCTATCTCGCCACCGTCAGGCGTTACCCGACGAAGCGGTCGGAATGATCGCGGCACAGCCGGTGTCTGCTTACCCGCCGGGTTCGGCGCTTCTCCAGCCCGGCGAAGTGATCCGTCAGGACGTGGTGGACTATCTGCGTGCCGTGCAGGCGGCCGGGTCGCGGCTTAAAGGCATCGCTGGCAACATCGACACGGTTGGCCTGACAGTCGTCGACCGCAATCCAACTCACAACAACAGCAATTGAGAAAGAGAATTCCATGAATCATATCTCCAACGTTAAAGACGATGACCGTCAATCGCGCCTGGCTAACCGCCAAGCTCTAGAAGCCATGGGAATAGACCTATTCCCAGCGAAAGCCTACCGACCGACGCACAAGGTACGCGACCTCGAGATACTGTACCACGAACACGCCGAACTGGCTGAAACTGATCGGCCAGTGCTGCGTGTAGCCGGGCGACTTACCGCACTTCGCCACGTGGGCGGCATCTGGTTCGCAGACCTCATGCAGGAACACGCCATCATCCAGCTGCGCGTTAAGATTGACGACGTGTCGTTGGTGTTTTGGGGAATGTTGCCGCATCTAGATGTCAATGACATCGTTGGAATCGAAGGCACGCTTACCCGAACCTCGCGGGGCCAGACCACAATCAGCGTTAAGACGCTTCAGGTGCTGTGCAAAGCGGCGACCAGCGCTGGTCTAGGCAAGTTGGCATCGGACGGTACCCGACACGGTGCGCGAGCCGATCGCGGCGCGCTGTTGCGCCACGACCGTCATGTCGATCTTATGACCAATTCTGTTTTGACAGAAAATCTGCGAGCCCATGCCACAGTTCTTTCAGTGTTCCGCAGGATTATGGAGCAAGAAGGTTTCCTTGAATTGCAAACCTCCATCCTTGGTCCCTACTTTGGCGGTGCCGCGGCGACGCCTTTTACGACCCAAGCAAAGGGCTCCAAAGGGCAGGAACTGTATCTTAGAGTGTCGCCAGAACCGGATCTCAAGCGCGCCTTAGCAGGCGGGCTGGAAAAGGTTTACGAGATTGGCCGCAATTTTCGTAATGAGGGGATCGACCACACTCATCAACCCAGTTTCATGGCCTTTGAATGCTATGCCGCGTGGCAAGATTATGAAGACATGATGGAACTGACTGAACGATTGGTTGGCGCAGCGGTCAAAGAGATTTGGGGCCAGTTTCGGGTGCGTTTGAACGACGCCCTGATCGATTTCGAACGGCCGTGGCCACGCTTTCGAATGCTGGATCTTGTCGCGCGCGAGCTGAACCTTGCGGCGTGTGACGTAACGCTTACTGCGCTGAAGGATGCCTGGCAGGAACGCAACCCAGGCGCAGATCTCGCAGAGCAGCCATCAAGCTGGGGCGAATTGCTGACCGCAATTTTCGAAGACCACGTCGAAGATTCGCTTGTCGGTCCCTGTTTCGTCATAGATCACCCGGTTGAAACAAGCCCGCTGACCAAGGTCCATCGCGACGACCGGCGGCTAACGGAGAGGTTCGAAGCTTATATAGGCGGCATGGAAATCGCCAACGCCTACAGTGAACTGAACGACCCGCTGGAACAGCGCAAGCGCTTGGAAGGGCAGGATCTGGTACGGGATGAGCCTTACGGTGTGGATGAGTACTTTTTGTCGGCTATTGATGACGGAATGCCTCAGGCCGGGGGACTTGGTATCGGCCTGGACCGGATCGTCATGGTGATAACGGGGACAAAGCGCATCTCGGACGTTGTGCCGTTTCCGCTCTCGTAACCTCGCATTATGTCAAATGAGGACGGTCGAAAATTTAGGCCGTCCTCGTTCGTCTTGAGGACCGCTCCAATTTCACGCAACGTATTTCAACGATGCTGGAAGTTCTTTCGAATTGGGTTTAGCGCCGCGTGTAGGGAGAAAACAAAGGAACCGCTGTCTGCTTCTGTGATCTCCAACGCGGGCTTCGGTAAGACAGTTGCGAAAACTAACTTTGGCCCACATTGGCGACCTTCGTCACCACAATAGTGGGTGGCCGCTTTTGCATCGGCGCTGGCTGGCCCCTAACTCTCACTCCACAAAATTTCAAAAATCTGCGCATAGTCTTCGCTGACCGCTCGCGCTTGCTCAAACACCTCTCGTCGCTCCTCGTCCTGGCACCGAAAGTACTGCTCGACATCGTCAAAGTATGTCTCTGCGTCGCGTCTCAACAAGTCAGCATACGCCCGAACAGCATCGGCATCGGTCGGCATAAAGGACGCTATCGGAGGCAAACAATTCCCTTCGATTGAGGCAGATCCCCAGCACAAAATGGCCAAAACCGCCCATGTCTGTTTCAAAATCCCCATATTATCTTGGCTCAGCCACTCCGTTGCAGTAAGTTCGTTTCAACGCAAAAAGAGCGCATCAAGTCAAAATGCACCTCTTGATTGCAAAATTATAATAATGTATCGATCTGATAGTCCATGAGGGACTGCCGGGTCCATGCACAGTTCTGCAAGGCTCGTTTCAATGAATTTGATGCAAGACGCCCCCAATGTTGTTAGCGAAGAAGGGCTACGCGCACTGCTTGCCGAAGGACATTCGGCGGATGTCGTGTGCCGCGTTACGCCCAAACGAACAAGTGCTCAGTGGTCCGGGGTCTGGACCGTGCATTGCGTCTCGCCTGACGGCGAGACGCGCCGCCTGCTTGTCACCGCACGCAACAACATGGCCGCGCGAGAATTCAAGACAATCAACGGCTTATCGAGCTTCCTTGCTGGGTTGGACGTATCGATCATTTCAATCCCAATGGTCGAAGGCAAAGTCGCTTCGCACAAGCCAGGCGACACCGACTAAAGCACTTGCCGTCCTTGCTGCGCTCATCGCAGCCCCAGCTGGCGCTGAAGGTTTCGTGCTCTCAATGCGGGCCGATGGCCAGTTGGAAACAAAAGCACCTCAGTCTGGTTTCGCGCAAAGCTACATCGACGGCGTAGGCGCGAATGCACCAGAGCTGACCGTTTTCGCAGCACCTGAACCGCAAGCGCCCCGCATGTCGGTTGACTCTGGGCCTGCGCTAGCAATCCCCCGCCCTGAAATCCTCGCAGCCCTTGAAAGCACTGCGCATCGCTATGGTGGGCACCCCGCACTGCGTCGCGCCGGTCTGTCTGTGTCCGAATGGCAGACGCTTTTCCAAGCAAATATCGAGATCGAGAGCGCCTATCGCGCAAACGCGCGCAGCTCTGCAGGTGCGATCGGTCTCGGTCAATTGATGCCAGCCACAGCTGCGCAGCTTGGTGTGGACCCTCACGACTGGCAGGCCAATCTGGATGGCTCTGCTCGATACCTTCTGATGATGCTTGAGCAATTCGGCACGCCGGAACTTGCACTTGCGGCTTACAACGCGGGGCCTAACGCGGTCGCGCGCTACAGCGGCATTCCCCCTTACCAAGAAACCCAAAATCATGTGCGCCGTGTCATGGCCGTGCGTGATCGACTAACTGGAGCCTCATGATGCACACACAAATCCGCATGATCCTTTCGCTGGCTCTGGCCAGTTTGATGATTGCCAATCCCGCGCTCGCGCAAAGTATCGACCTTTCGCCGGTACAGAACCTTCTGCAAGGCATCGTCGACACGATCACCGGCCCCTTGGGCATCGTGATTGGCACCTTGGCTTTGATCGGTGTGTTCCTGTCCTGGCTCTTCGGGATTTTGGACTTCCGCCAAGCCCTTTGGGTGCTGGTCGCAATCGCGGGCATCGCGGCTGCGCCGACCATCGTGACCGCCATCTGGGGCGCGTAAATCCGATATGGCAACGCAAACCGTTCTTTTCCTTGGCCTAATCCGGCCACCCAAGCTCATCGGGCTGCCGATCATGTATGCGATGGTCTGGCTCTTCGGGTTTGTGTTGCTTTTCCTGTGGGTCCAAAGCTGGCCGGTGATCGTCGCCGCCGCTCTGGCCTATCCCGCCCTGTGGAAAGCGGCTGACTGGGATCCTGCGTTTCTTGAGGTGCTGGTAACCGCACTGCAGGAAACGCCACCAACACCGAACCGCAAGATCCATTCAGGGGACAGCTATGCTGCGTGACCCTTCAGATGATCTTGCCATGTTGCCAGACTGGGCGCGCAAAGAGCGCCCCATGGCCAGCATGCTGCCCTATGTCAGCCTCGTGGATGAAAGAACGATCCGCACGCGCGGCAATGCCCTTTTCCAGTGTATCCGCCTCGATGGCGTCAACAGCATGACCAGCGATGACGCGCACCTAGAGAAAATCCGGGCACTCTTCGCCGCCATCATCGCGCAAATCGGGCCGGAATACAGTTTCTACGTGCATAAGGTTTCAAAAGCGATCGAGACCACGTTGCCACCGGTGCCCGACGGGGGATTTGCGCAGGCGCTCGATACCCGGTGGCAGGCGGCCATGGCGCAAGCGGGTCTGCGCGACAAAACGCTCACGCTCACGGTTCTGAAGCGTCCACCCCTTGGCGCGCGGCTGCGCCTGAAACGCTCAGACTCGATCGCCCAACTCAAAGACCAGACTGCCAAGCAATTGCGCAAGCTCAGCGAGGTCGTCGGGTTTCTGCTGTCATCGTTTGCCGAGATGAACCCGCGCCTTCTCGGGGCCGAAAGCGGCGAGCTACTGGGCTTCCTTGGCGCACTCAACATAGGTCAGGAACGGCCGCTCTTCGCAAAATCGCGCTTTGGCATCATTGCCGAGGATGTGGCCAACACACGTGTCACGTTTCAGGGACGAAGCTTCACGCTGGACGACGGCGCGGCAGGCAAGCGGTTTGGCACAAGCTTCGCAATCAAGACCTATCCTGCCAGAACCAGCTGCACCATGTTCGATGAGCTCAATCTGCCTATCGACATGGTGGTCACCCACTCCTTTACACCGATCAATAGCAACATCATGGCCAGCCGGATCAAACGGCAACAGCGATTGATGAAGGCTAGTGATGACGGGGCCATCTCACTGGCCGAAGAACTGGTCGACGCACTGGATGATCTGGAATCCAAGCGGCTCAGCTTTGGTGATCATCACATGACGGTCACCGTGTTTGCCGAAACCAAAGAAAAGTTGGAGACCATCGCTGCCGAAGTGCGTAATATCGCCGCCAGTGAAGGCGTCAATCTGGTCAATGAAAGTTTTGCCGCGCGCACCCATTATTTCGCGCAACATCCGGGCAACGGGCAGATGCGCAGCCGCAAGGCCGCGATCACAAACACGAACTTTGCCGACCTCGCAGCGCTTCATCGCAGTCAGCTGGGCAAGGCTGGCCATAAAGTGCCCTGGGGCAAACCGATTACTCTGTTCCCGACACCGGAGCGTTCGGGTTTCCTGTTTAATTACCACGAGACCGGTCAGCCCGACAAAGAACCAACCGGCGGTCATACCTTGATCCTCGGTCGCCCTGGTTCAGGTAAATCGGTCTTGTCAGCCTTCCTCATGTCCCAGGCCCGGCGCTGCGAGGCACGGGTGTTTGTTTTTGATTATCGCATGGGCATGGAAATGGCGGTGCGCGCAAATGGCGGCCTCTACAGTTCGATCAAGGCAGGCGAAGCAACCGGCCTCAATCCGCTCCGCACAGAAATTGATCGGCGCGGGCAAGCCTGGCTGGCAGATTGGCTGGTCACGCTTCTACATCGCACGGACAAGCCCTTAAGCCCTCTCCAGATCAACCGCATTCAAGAAGTGGTGCGCCAGAACGCAGGTGCCAGTGAGGCCGCGCTGCGGAACTGGCAGGATCTGGCATCCCTCTTCGTCGCAGGTGCCGATGAAGGAGATATGTTTGAACGGATCCAGGAATGGACGGCCGATGGGCGTTATGGCTGGATCTTCGGGCAAAGCCTCGAGGACACCTTTTCGCTCGATGGCGATGTCGTAGGCTTTGATTTGACCGGCATTCTCGACAGCGAAAGTGAGAAAGAACGCATGGCTGTGCTGTCCTATCTGTTTCGGCGGGTGGAACGCGTCATCGAGGATCGCAAACCGACGCTGATTATCATCGATGAAGCTTGGAAGGCGCTCGACAATCCGTATTTTGCCGACCGCCTTAGCAACTGGCTTGTGACCGCGCGCAAACAAAACGCGGTTGTCGTGATGATGACCCAATACGCAAGCCAGCTCGAGAAAACCCGAACTGGCAAAACGATTGTCGAGGCTGTTCCTACCCAACTCTTGCTTCCCAATATTCGTGCTTCGGCCAGTGATTACGAGATGCTTGGACTCACTGACAAAGAGCTCAGCGTTCTGCTCGGCACCGGCAGTAATTCCCGTCTGGCGCTGGTGCGCGACGATCAAGGCTCGGTCGTGATCGATGCCGACCTCAGCGCCCTTGGCCCGTATCTCACGATCCTTGGCGGCATGGAAAAAGGCGAAGCGCTGGTCGGCGCGGATTATCGCCAGAACCCTGATTTTTGGAGACAGATTTGATGCACAAGCTTTTCGTCATGACACTCACCCTTCTGACCCTCACGGCCTGCGCGGAATACCGGCCCTCTGAGGCAGAATGTTTCACCTCCTTTGCCGAGGTCAGCCGCAGTAATTGCAATTTTGAGCTGCTTGGACCGATTGGCGTCCTGAATGAATAGACTTTACCCGCATATCTTTGCGGGCTTGATCTCGCTCGCAGCGCCCATGGCGTTTGCGCAAGGCGTGCCGACCTTTGATGCAGGCATGTTCTTGCAGCGTGAACGCATGTTGAATCAGGGCGCGCAGGATCTGGCGCTTCAGCAAGACCGGCTGACAACAGAAGAAGCGCTCGAGGAACTCGAAGAAGGGCAACTGCAAGCGCTGGAAGACATCCTCGATGCATCCACGCTCGGCAGCGGAAATGCAGGCGTTCTGGTCGCCAGTTTGGAAGCAGGCACGTCACCGGGAAGTGCTGCCGGTGCACTCTATGGCTCGGTCGACCCTAACCCCGGTGCGGCCCAGATGTTTGGTGATGCCAATGGCTCCATCGAACAGCTGATCATTCGCGCTTCGATGGAAACGCACAATATGTCCGGCGTGCGCGCGGCTGGCCTTTCGCCCAAGCAATGGCGCTGCCTGCTGCAGGCGCTGATCTGGCAAGAGAGCCGTTTCACCATCGGTGCGCGCTCCCCCGTGGGCGCGTTTGGCCTTACCCAGATCATGCCAGGCACAGCACAAGATCTCGGGATCTATCCCGCCTATTATGAAAACCCCTACATCCAAGTCAACGGCGGCGCGCGCTATCTAGCGCAGATGCTGGCCATGTTTGACGGCAACATCATTCACGGACTGGCCGCCTACAACGCCGGTCCCGGCAATGTGCAGCGCTATGGCGGCGTCCCGCCCTTTGCAGAGACGCAGCATTACGTTCAGGTCATTCCGGAGCGCTACAACCTTTATCTCGCGCGCGTTGGCGGCGTCGACGCGCTCGGCACCATCGATCCGGTCCTGCTCGCAAATTCCACCATGAGCCTCACCTCCTTTGGAGCGGGGATCTATGGCGATTATTCCATGGTCTCCGTGCGCGCGGCAGCACTGCGCGTGCAGGGCATCATCACCCGCATTGGCGAAACCGAGGACATCCATGCGGCCATGTCGCTCAACACCTACGCGCGCGCTGAATTGGCCCGCCTAGTAGCAATCCGTACCCGCCTCAAAGCCGCTCATACCAGCCCCCTTGGAGCGGCCGAGCTAGCCATGGCAGCCGCGCAAGCTCGTGAACAAGACTTTATGCAATTCGATCTGGAGGCGTTTCAATGATCCGCATTTTCTCAGCCATCATCACATGCGCAATGCTCGCAGTCCCGCCTGCAAGCGCCCAAGGCGTGCCAACGATCGACACGCGCAACATCGCGCAAGAAATTCGCCAGCTGCAACAGATGCTTGAAGATTTTGGCATTCAGACCGACCAGCTCGACACGCTTCTCGAACAGCTGGATCTGGTGCAAAAGCAACTCGACACACTTAACGAGACTTACGCGGCCCTGACCGGCGCGACGGACATCATCGAAATGGCTATGGGCGGCGATCTCGACGGGCTTCTCGATCAAGAGTTCGGCGATCTTCTTGGCACCATCCGGCAAATCCAAAGTGGCGATTTCAGCGGCCTTATCGGCAATGCCGCCCCTCAAATGGAAGGCCGCATGACACAAGCGTTGGAAGACGCTGGCTTTGATCAAGACAGCCTTTCTGACATGGCCAGCAGCGGTAATCCGGGGGCTGAGCGGATTGCCAGCCAAGCAGGTACCGGGGCGATGATGTCGGCGGCGGCCGAGAACAGCTATGATGAGGCCGCGCAATCTCTGGAACGGGTCGAGCAGCTTGTATCGCTGATCCCTGACATGGAAACGCTCAAGGAAGCCGTGGATCACAACACCCGTGTCACCGCCGAGCTGGCCATTGCGATGACGCGCATGTGGGAGCTCGAAGCCATCCAGACCGTCGGCGCAGGTCAATCCGGCGTTGTCGATGCCGCCACGCTGGCTGAAGAGCGCCGCTATATGGATTTCACCCTGCCAAACCTGCGCGCGGATTGATCCCATGAGCAGCGAGGCAGAAATCATCGAAGAAGAACTTGTCTATGGGGCGCGACGCCGCGAGCTCCTTTGGCAGAAACTAGGTCTGACAGGCATGGGCTTTGGCATGGCAGGTTGCCTGGCCGCTGCCCTCGTGGCCCTGTTCGACGTGGACCCGCCGCCCATGATCGTGCCCTTCGATAGCGCAACTGGCATGGCCCTCCCCAATGCCATGGTTGAAGCGATCTCACTCACGGAACGCCCCGCGATCATCGAGGCACAGGTCTATCGCTATGTCATCGGTCGAGAGACATATAATCAGCTCGACAATGACGTGCGGGTGCGGCGGGTCCTAGATCAGTCGGATGGGGCGGCAGCAACAGGTTTGCGTGCGCTCTGGACCAGTGGCCATGAGGCATACCCACCCGACAGCTACGGCACAGATGCGCGGCTTGAAGTCGAAGTGCTCTCGATCACCCATATCAGCGCAAACCGCGCGCAGGTGCGCCTGCGTAAACGCCTCAGCACGCCGCGCGGCAATCAAAACGGGCTCTTCACAGCGACCCTAATGTTCGAGTTTCGGCCCGAGAACAGCAGGTCGATCGACGACGTCTGGCAAAACCCTTTCGGCTTCACAGTCACTGAATACGCGATCCGCTCGGATCGTTTGGAGTAACCTATGCCACGCCTGTTCATGATCTTCGCCGTCCTCCTTCAGCTCGTTGGCACCGCCCATGCTGAAACCCAACCGCGACAGGGCCCCTATGATGCCCGCGTCCGGCTGGCCACCTATCAGGATGGGCAGGTCTATCGCATCAGCACCAGCCTGACCCACGTCACCAGCATCGAATTTGGCCAAGGCGAGACCATCCGCTCGATCATCGCGGGCGACACCAAAGGCTTCCTTTTGGACGGCGTACCCGGTGGCCAGGCCTTTGCAATCAAGCCGGTATCGCGCGGCGCGCATACCAATATCACCGTCTACACCAACCGGCGCAGCTATTATTTCAACGTCACTGAGGCGAGCTCACCGACGTTCTATGTTATACGCTTCACCTATCCCGATTCTGCGCCACGACAGTCTCGAGTTGCCGCAAGCGAGCCCGCAAACCATGCTTACGGGGTCAGCGCGCGATCAGAGATCACGCCGCGCGAAATCTGGGATGACGGTACATTCACCTACTTCCGCTTTGCCGCAAACGCGCCGCTGCCCGCGATCTTTCGTTGGTCTGGTGGTAATGAGCGCAGCGTGAATGCGCTTACCCAGACAGACGGCGTCATCCGCGTTTCAGGTGTCAGTGATCGGTGGGTACTACGGCTTGGCGAGGATGAGATCTGCGTGCAGGAGATGAGCGAGGCAAATCATAATGAGTGAAACAGCTGAGTTGAAGAAACGCCTAGAAGCAATTGAAGGGACTACACAAAAGTCACCAAAGAGACCGTCACTTCTGACTGTTGCCCTCGCTATCGGGAGCATCGTTGCCCTCGGCAGCCTGTTGCTGCTGTTCTCCGGTGGCTCTGAACAAGAAGCCCTTGAAACCGCCTCCCCGGATGAATTCCAAGCGGCGGGACCGGGCTTCGGTGTTGTAGAACACAGCCCTGCACCGATCGACACAACACTGCCTCCGCTGGAGCCGGAACCAAACCTCGAGTCCGAAGAACTGCGCGCGCAAATGGATGCGATGCGCACCGAACTCGAGGCATTGCGCAATGCGCCAGCACCCGAGGCCCCAACCATCGATACTGAAGCACTCGATACCCTGAGCGCAGAGGTCGATGCCCTGCGCAGCGAAGCCGCGTCTACCCAAGCCGCCTTGCGCGAAGAACTGGAAGAACGCGCGCGCCAAATCCAGCGGCTGCAGAACGACCTGGAACTCGCGCGTCTGGAAACCCCGCGCACGCCCGCACCAACTGGCCCCACGGCCGAAGAGCTGCGCCTCCAGGAGCTAGAGCGGCGGCGGCAAGCGGAACTTGAAGAATTAGAGGCCCGCATCGCCAGCCCGATTATCGCTTTTGGTGGCACCGGCGGCGGAAACAGTGAGACGGCAGCAGAGCAGCAACGGCTTGATGGCGACACCGAGTTTGTCCGCAATGGAGCCGAACCAGCCGAAGTGACGCAGGCACAGCTGATCGTGAACCCATCCAACACTGTTGTTCAGGGCACGATGATCCAAGCGGTGTTGGAGACAGCAGTCGACAGTTCGCTGGCCGGTCAGGTGCGCGCCATGGTGTCGGAGGACGTCCATGCCTATGACGGCTCACGGATCCTGATCCCGCGCGGATCACGCCTTATCGGACGTTATCAGTCTGGCCTCGATATTGCACAGCAACGCGTGACGATCGCCTGGGATAGGATAATTCTCCCCAGCAACCAAACCGTTGAAATCAGCGCATTTGGTGGCGATGAACTGGGCCGCTCAGGCACGACCGGTTTTGTCGACAGCCGGTTTGGCACGAGGTTCGGCTCGGCCGCGTTGATATCGCTGATCGGGGCCTTGCCTGCCGTCGCCGCGCAGAACACCGAAGACGCGATCACCTCGGACGTGCTCGAGGGCATTGGCGAAGGCCTGCAAGACAGCGCGCAAAGCGTAATCGGCGAATATCTCTCGGTCTCGCCCGTGATCTATGTCGATCAAGGTGCTCGCGTCACTGTGATGGTCGACCGTGATCTGGAGATTTTCTGACCATGACCGCCAGCTATCTTCAAAGCTCACTGGACAAGATCCCCGAGGCGCGTGATCCAAAGCTGATCGAGCTTTGCATCAACCCTGACGGCACACTATGGGCGGAGTTTCAGGGAGATCACTTCATGTGGAGCGTCAATCAGCAGCTCTCGCCGAATGAGATCAAAGACCTTGGCAACCAGATTGCCTCGGCCGCGAACACCACGCTCAGCCGGACCAAGCCTATCGTGTCGGTCAGCATCATCTATCGCGACCGCCCCATTCGCGCGCAGGTCATCCAGCCCCCGGCGGTTGATGGCGGCTATGCGATTTCTTTGCGGTTTTTCGCGGATTTGCCGTTGGAGCAGATCAAACTGTCCTACCTCTTCGGCAAAGAGCGCAGCAATGAGGGTGCACGCCGCAAGCGCAACGCCGAACTGCGCGATGTCGTTGCTACTGGTGACATCGATGCCGCAATCAAATTTTGCGTCATCCATAAGCTCAACATGATCGTGTCAGGGGGAACGTCGACCGGCAAGACCGTCACGGCGCGCAAAATCCTCTCCTTCGTGCCAAAAGACGAGCGTATCGTCACCATTGAAGAAGCTGCCGAGCTGCGCCCGACACAGCCCAATGTCGTCACGCTGATGTCCGATCGCGACGAAGAGACGCGCAGCGCGGATGTACTGCTGACCTCTACTCTGCGGATGCGGCCAGACCGCATTGTCCTTGGCGAAGTGCGCGGCAAAGAAGCCATGACCTTCCTCGAGGCCATCAACACCGGCCACGGTGGCTCTCTCACTACGCTACACGCTGAAACACCGCAGCTGGCGGTCCAGCGTCTGGCCATCGCCGCCCTGAAAACCGATGTGCCCATGACCTATCAAGACATGAACGACTACATCACTCGGTCCATCGATGTGATCATTCAAGCCGGTCGCCATGAAGGCGCGCGCGGCATCACCGAATTTTACCTGCCGATTGATCCGGCCCAAGCAAAGGAAACAGCCCATGTTTGAATACAAGATCGAACTGATCAACACCGCCAAGACCAAGCCACCAAAGATAGAGGCCCAGCTGACCGCGCTCGGCCAGGATGGCTGGGAGCTGGTATCCGTCGTGCCAGATTTCGACGGCGAACACATCCTGAAGGCCTTCCTGAAGCGTGACATATGGCGTGTCAAACCGACCGAGAAAGCATAGGAGCACCCAATGGGCGTCGTCACCTGGATGGTTGAGACAACCGACAACTTTCTGGACGACGCGGCCCAAACCACTTTTGGCAACGTCGCCGGTCAGCTAGGCGGCGTCATCGCGGTCGCCTCGACGCTCGCCGTGATCGGCGTCTTCATCAACATGGTGTTTCAGTACAAATCCATGGACGGGCGAACCGCGTTCTGGTTCGCGCTCAAACTCATGCTCATCTCGCTGTTTGCAATGAATTGGGTCCAGTTCAACGCGGTCGCTAGCGCCCTCATCAATGGGCTCGACCAGCTCGCAGGCGGCATGGTTGCAGGACTTGGCGGCGGCGGTGCTGGGGCTGGATATTTTGCCAGTGCGTTTGATGATCTCATCGAAGAGTTCGGTAATTACCTGAACGCGGCTGGTGACAACATGCATTGGATGGCCGGGGCTCTCATCGGCGCGATCGGCGCGTTCCTCCTTGGCGTGATCGGGGCGCTCTGCGGCCTTGTCCTGATCTTTGCGAAGATCATGCTGGCGTTCATGATCGGCATCGCCCCAATCATGATCGCGCTTTCGCTTTTTGATGTCAGCAAGGACTATTTCCACCGCTGGCTGTCTAGCACGGTGTCATACGCGCTCTATCCTCTTGTGATCGCAGGCGTGTTTTCAACTGTCGTCGGCATGTCTCGCTCGCTGATGACGGAACTCGGCGACCCTTCCGGCGCAAGCAACATCGGGGCGCTGGTGCCCTTTTTCATGATGATGTTCCTCGCTGGAGGCATGATCCTGGCCACCCCGCTGATCGTCCGGTCCATCTCAGGCAACTTCATGATGGCAGGACCGCCGAGCATCCCTGGTCCTGGTGGATTTGCAAAAGGGTTAATCGGCACAAAGGGTTCTCGCGCGAGGGCGCGGTTCGGAAGTAGGTCAAATGCTGAGATTGCAGGAGCTGGAATACGGCAGGCGGGAAATGCGACCGTTTCGATGGTTCAGCGGGTCGCGGAGCGGGCAAAGCGATTGGAATAAGAGTCGCCCAAACCCGGCCTTTATGCAAATCTCGTCTAATGGCAGGTACCCCCCCATTCTGCTGAAAAACTCAGCAACGCGAAAATTGCCTGGGAAACTTGGAAGGCCGTTCTCGCCAAACGCCAATTTGCAGACTCGGTTTGCAGAGGGCCACCTTCGAAGGAAGTTATTCTTCTGATCTGGCCCTATCGGGCGAAGATGGGAGTTTTTCAACAGAGTACGTCCAAAGTAGACGTGAAATTTCTGCTTGTAGGGCGGTTTGCTAACCTTATCTTCACCATTCACGAACGGCAGTAACGCGCATTTCCCTGACCTTTCGGATGCTGCGCCCTAAGACTTGGCCCGCCCTTGGTTAGTCCTTTACGCCTCTCATCTTTGCAGTAATGTTAACTTCTAACAAAACCGGCTTTGTAGATGAGCACGGCAACGCATATGGCACCCATAGACGAGCTGAACCTGTTCCGTGGTACATCTCAAACCCGAGGAGATAACCGCTGTGGACGCAGAAGAACGAAAATTTCGAAAACTTATGTCGTCTACTGTTCCGGGGGGCGTACATTTTGTTACCGGCAAAAATGGTTCTGGAAAATCAAGGTTCTTCTCTCTCGCTTCAAAAGAGTGCGCCCATACCTTAATGAACGAGCAAAGTGAGGGCGGGCGGATATTGTGTTTGTCCGGGACCATGCACGACAAATACGCTCCAAGCATATATCGCGCTAAGTCCCGGAGCGAGAGAGTTATCTACCTTGGAAACAAGGTAAACAATAACATGATATCCGATGTGGCACCATTTCGCACGCTCAGCACATTTCTTTTGCGAAAATTATCTGCCGAAGACGGTTTGGACAGCTTGTCGAAAAAAACTGCGTCTACGGCATTGAATAAATTGAAATTTCAGGACCGTATAGGATTGAAATTTCGCTACAGTAAGGGGCGAAAATCAGATATTGCCGATCTGGTTGAGCCAGAGCTTTTTTGCAGCCTAACTGATATACGACTGGATAACATCGAAGCTATTCGGGGCTATATCACGCACCTTGATGCAGGCGACATCACCCTTTCGGACATAAAGTTCATTAAAGAAGGTGAGACCTTTGGCTTGGCGGATTTGAGCTCCGGAGAAAAGCAATATGCGCTTTCGCTACTCGGAATGATCTACTGTGGAAACCCTAACTGCACCGTCTATTTCGACGAGCCGGAAAACTCGCTGCACCCCTCATGGCAGATGAGTATTGTAAAGGATTTGGTCGAAATCTCAGATCACCTATTTCCAAATTCGACAATTATTGTAGCAACCCACTCACCCTTGATCACCAGTAGTGTCCGCGGGGCAAAAGTGTTTACCTGTAACTTTCCGGCTGAACAATTGTGGGGCAAGTCGGATCTATTTGGAAAGCCAAGTGATTCGGTTTTGAGAGATCAATTTAATCTTTACTCATCAAGATCTCCAGAAGTGTATAAGTGTATCAATCGATGCCTGGATCTAATAGCCCGAAACCAGACAACCACCCTCGAGTTCGAAGAAGAGCGAGACCTTCTTAGATCCTTCGATCTCCAGCCTAATGAAGATGACCCCCTTCATGACGTGATACAAACAATTTTGGGAATACCGTAAATGGCCAAAATTAGGCCAGTTGCGAGGTACGCACTAAAGAGGCAAAAATATAAGGGTTGTATTTCGAAGCTCCTATCCGGGGATTGTGAATGGGGTGATAAGGACCTGAAACCTCTCAAAGACGAAATTAGGAAGCTACTCAGAGTTGAGCAAAATGAGGTATGCCCTTATTGTCAAAGAATTATAATTCCGGAGCGTCGAAACTTAAATGAACACATTGAGCATGTTCTTGATAAGTCCAAGGCGAAGTACAAGAAGTTTTCGCTCACGGCTTCAAATTTGATTCTGGCGTGCCACGGCTGTAACGTAGAAAAGGGACAAAAGGACCTTCTTAACTCTGGAACGCCAGCCCCTATATATTTGCGCCTTATTGACCTGCCATTTATCTGGCCGCATCCATGTGTCGATGACATGGTTAGGTGCGTTCATAAAGCTCCAGGTCCCGTCTACTCGCCAATTGAAGGATCAGGCAAAGAAGCCGAAGCAGAGCGTATGATAAAGGATCTAAAGCTCAACGACACGCGAAACATCGAAAGTCGGTACGGCAGACTCGTAGAAAGAAGAGACAGGATAATGACTTTACTCGGGCGACTTGCCAGAATTAACGATGAGAAAAGTCGACGGCGCATGGCTCCTTTAATTTTAGAAAATGAGAAAGTTGCTGCTGCACTAAATTGAAATAGCCTTCGCGGATAAGTAAGCGTTGCCCACAATACCGTCTGTGCTTGTGGGGCGGCAACTTCCCCCTATTGAGCTATATAAAATGTAGCACTGCTCGAAGGTTTGGAGACGGATATTTTCCGCACTCCGGAAAAGTGATGGCTTTGCGCCATATCGAAACCTAGCAATGGTCGTTAGTTGCGCATAGCTGCCATCGGTGCAGCCCGCAGCTAACGACCACTTCCCGCCTTCATCCCCGAGCGGCCTCTTCCATGAACCTCTCCACTCTTTCAGTTCCGGCCTGATAATCACTCAAACTGGCTTTGTCGCCCGACAGTGCATTTTGACTGCCGGACCCCAAATTTTCAATCTCATCGCGCCGTTTCCCGCCACCGGCGGCCTCTCGTGGCACCTCTAGCGCCCCAATTTTCGCCTCCAGCGCCTTGATCTGCCCCTGAAGCCCGCGCATTTGATCCCCAGCTGAGGGGTATGGCAGGTCGCCGGTCTGTTTGTCGAAGATCTGCTTAAAGAACCGGTCATCGTAGTATTTGATCCGCTTAGCACGCACCGGCATTTGTGCGTCGACGACCAAAATGATGTCATCAAGATCCATCCGTCGCGCCTCATCTTCAGGTAACAATGCCGTTTCCTCAGTCCGTTCCGACATGCTGCGACCGGCGAAAGGGTTCCGGCCCACCGACCGCGAGCGGGTCACGACGCGCTTGGTCGTTTTGCCGACGGCCTTGCTAAGCTCCTCGATGGTCTTCTCATCCGAGGGTGTTAGATAGAGCTTAATACCCGCGTTCCCTTGCAAGGCGCGACGGGCGTTTTCACCATAGATTTCATCGAGTGCGGGGATGGTCTGGGTGACAATGGCAAGATTGGCACGGTAAGAACGCAGGGTTTCGATGCTATCGAGGACGATCGGCATTTTGCCTAGGCGATTGAACTCATCAAGCATGATCATCACCGGCCAAGGCTCCTCCTTACCTGGTTCATGGTCCTGCAATGACGCCAGCAAGTCTGAAAAGAACAGACGGATCAGCGGCGCGAGGGGTTTCACCATCAGTGGCTCGACTACAAGATAGACGGAAAACGGCGTCTTGCGGATTTCTCTAAAGTCAAAATCCGAGCTCTCCGTGATCCGGTCAATCGCAGGGTTTGACCATTGTTTCAGCCCAGATGTCATCAGCAGCGACAGATAAGATGTCAGCGTGTCATTATTGGTCGAGGCCATGCGCATGAAGATCAGCTTGGCGGCTGGACTGGCCACTTCGTCAGCGCGACGCCGGTATTCTTTTTGTTTATCACCGCCTGAAGCTGTGATGCGGTAGATCTCCCCCAAGGTCGGCCGCTTCCGCTCGAACGCCAACAGACCTGCCGCCACAAAGAGATCAATCCCACCGTCGAGCAGACCTTGCACGCGGTCGCTTTCCGCCTGCAAAAAGAGTGACGCCAAGAGCTGCAGTTCCATTTGCTGCCGATCGACATTCTCGAGCGCCGTGATGCGCAGCAAAGGATTGTAGCGGTTCGAACGACCATCTTTCCAGTCCGTCGGCGCGAACCGAAACACCTTGTCGCCTTGCGATGCTCTGTGACGCGCCGTTGCTTCGAAGTTCTCGCCCTTCACGTCGAGCACCACAGCGCTGCCCTGATAGGTCAGAAGGTTCGGGATGACGAAACCCGTCGTCTTACCACGCCCTGTCGGGGCCACGATCAAGGCATGCGGAAAGACCTTGGACATGACGAACGGCTTTCGGCTCTTGGGCTTGCCCATTTTGCCCAGGATGAAGCCGTGGCCGGTCTTGCCGAAAAAGCCGTTCCGTTTCATCTCGGACATGTGCTGCCAGTGGGTTTCACCGAACTTGGTCAGCGCGTCGTTCATTAATACGACGCTGAGAAGGACACCGGCACCCGTGCTGATCCCGACGATCAGGTGGACGATCTGAATATCGTCTGGCTGGGTTGTCCGTAAAGCCGCAAAGCCGCGAGCCAACATCAGAAAATCAATATCCGCGCCGCCCCCGAACCAGTGGAAGGTCAGATAGGCGGAGGCCAGCACATAGCCCAAAGCAGCGCCGAGCAAAGCAAAGCTGAAGACGCCAAGCGCGATCCGCGTTTTACCCATGTGTCACGCCTTTCTCTCCGTCCGCATCAACGTGCCGCTCGCGTTGAACATCGACCTCTTCATTGGCGATTTCATCAAGGACTTGCTCCATCGCTTCGCTGTTCGCCAAGGCGGCATCGCTCTGAAGGTAGGCCTTGGCCGCATAGAGACGGTCCAGACGGTCGCTCATATGCTCGTCCAGCGTACCCTCGTCGCCTGCCGCGAGGTCAGGGACATGTTCTTTGCCGACCAGTTCTTCCAACTCGGCGCGCAAGGTTTCGCGCTCCAAGTCATTCCGGAAAGGATCCGTGATTGGGTCTTCCCTCAGACGCCCCAAGACTTCAGCAGTGAGGGGCGGCAGTCGATCGCTGATGATTTCCAGTTCGGCGGGTTCGGCGTCCTGCGCCTCCCCACTGTCTTTGAGGACATTTGCCTCCGCCAACACGCGCCCCAGATCGGTGTGTACCTGATCAAGACGGTCGATCGCTGTTTCGAGCTCGTCGGCGCGCGACAGGTCAAAGCCCCCGCGTTCAGCAATTGCCTTCAGATCCTGCCCAAGCCACTGCCGCTCTAACGCAGCGTTGCCCGCGCCGATTTCAATGCGGCGGGACACCTCTTGCACACTGATGCCAGTGCCTTTCAAAGCGACCTCGACACGCTCAGCCAGATCTGGATCCCGCAATGTGTCTGCTACCTCGGCCTGAATGTTGGCGGCAGAGTAAATTCCGCTCTTTGAAGCATCCTCCAGCAATGTGTGGGACTGCGTGCCAATCGGGCTGAGATGCGACAAGGAGCGATAGATGTCGTTCAGTCCGTGTTCGAGCTCGGTCCGGCGCTCGACTGGGGCCTCGGCGACAACACGCTCGGCCTGGCCAATCTTGTCATGGAAAGCATCCACGGCCTCATCAAACGAATGCTGTTCTTCAGCCATGCCATATACCTTTCCATCTGCTTCAATTGATTTTCCCTGCGCCAAAAGCGCCGCGGCCTTGTCCAGGGCTGCCGCAATATCAAGTTGGTTCTCACGTGTGGCTTCGCCTGCCAGGCCGCGATACAGCCGCGCGTTCTGCGCTACTTCGGCCAACGCGCGGTCGAGCTCTGGTCCCACGCGCTCCCGTTCGCTCAGCCCCCGCCCAGTGGCTGTCGCACGGCGAATTTCTGCATCGCTTGCGCTTGTCGTCGTGATCCCACGCTCGACCTTGCGGGTCGCCTCAAGCCGCAGCCCATACCGGTCAGACACGTCCACCATCGCCTCGCGGAAAGTGTCATAATTGAAATGGTGCCCTTGCTTGAGAAAGAAGAACTCGCCGTCCTTGCTGCGCCGGTTCAAAACGATATGCGCGTGCGGGTGATCGCGATCTTCGTGCACCGCGGCGATATAATCGAAATGGCTGCCTTCGCCTTGAAAGAAACGCTCGCAGATCTCTCGCGTGATCTCGGCCACGTCAGCGCCACGCGTACCAATCGGGAAAGCCATCAAGAGGTGCGAGGTATGCCCCAGCTTGGGATGAAACCCCTCGTTCCATTGCGCCGAAAACCGGCGTGTGACTTGTTCAATCTCTTTGGCAGAAAGCACCTTTTGCCCGTCATAAGTGCCACGACTATCGATGATAAAGCTCGACTTGGTGGTCAGATATTCCAGTTGGTTGCGTAGCTGCGCTTTGGTGTGGGTGCCGCCACCTCGGATCCCTTTGAAGATCGCGGGCGAATGCCCCATGGCAGCGCGCGCCATCTGCTTTTGGCGCTGACGCGGCGCGCTTCCGCGTATACGGCTCCAGTCGCGGTCGAAGAAGGCATCTTGGGCTGCGACAACGGCACTATTCCGGGCCATCGGCAAAGCCTCCCAGAACGCGGGCAACCTCGCCGGACAGAGCGCTGCGGCGACGCTGCGCCATGTCCTGTACCTGATCCGCGATGTCGAAGATGAGCCCCGCCAAGGCACGAACCTGGCCATGGGCAGAATTGCCATACGGGGGCGTCTTACCCTGGCGCTTCGCCTCATTTAACCGCTGCGCAATCTGGTTGATGTTGTTGCCGGTGCGATTGAGTGAGGCCGACAGTCCCTGCATCTGTTCGGCCAGTGCATCATCGGGTACAAAGAGATCATTTGATGCATGGATCAACCGCCGCAACCCCTCAGCGCGGCTGGCGATATCATGCCGCGTCAGCACTGCGTCAAAGCCCAAGAGCTCTTTCGGTGTGAGCCGAACATTCACCAGTTCGGACCGCACGCGCCCGTCCAGTTTGCGGCATTGGTCGGCTTTCAACGTGTAGAAGATGCTGCGGGTCGTGACGCCAAAATCACGGGCTAGATCCTCGATCGGGATGCCCTCGGCACGCTCGCGCACGATAGCAAAACGCTGGTTTTGCGTCAGTCGCTTTTGCCCTGGTGCGCGCAGTCGGACCATGTGAAGTAATCATCCCTATTTCTTGCCAGTTTCATACAGACAGCCCTGTTATGGCACTTCGCCATAATTGAATCAATATTATAATATTGATGAAAGCTGTCTGTATTCCATTTGGGGCAGCTGGAAGCTGCGACCGCCGGGCAATGCCCGGCGCAAGGCATAGGGCACCACTCAATCGTGGTGCCAAGCCTCAGCATCGCCCAGCAATTCCAGAGCAATTGCACGGGATGCGCCTTTGGCGCTTTCAAAAGTTGGATGGTCTGGAAGTTCATGCAGATCAAAAGGCTGTTGCGGATCGTCCGGTGTCTCGACCCTGACATAGATCGCCCAGCCATCGATCTCTGCCAGATCATCACAATATTCCTGCCCAACATCGGGCAGATTACAAAACCCATGCAGATGCACGCTGGCGCGGCCCTCGCGGGCCGCTTGTTTGAGTTCAGAATACTTCATTGCAAAACCTCCACGCTTTCCTCGATGTAAAATTCGTCAGGTTTGCAGTTCAGGCGGGTGCCATCCCGACTGGTCAAACCGATAGCTGACCCATTCCGCGTGAAGGTGATCAGGTGCTGCCCGAGGACATCACGCGTCACCACATACCCGCTGTTGACCCAGTGGACGCGGTTGCCCGCATCCACCGCTGTTTTGATCTCGTTCAGGGTCATCGCAACGCCTCCTCAAGGATTGCGAGAGCCCCAAGACAATCGTCGATATAGGGCTGCTCCTCGCCGTCCAGATCGTTCAGCTCTAGCCGGTTCAACACCGCGTAAAGCGTGGCGCGCGCCTCACGTGCAGCGCTTCGCAGGCTGACGGTGTCTTCCATTCGTGCGGTCGCAAAATCATCGCTGTGATAGTCAAGGGTCATCGGATTTCTCCCGCCTTGTGTTTCCAACGCGGAGCGATGTCCTTGAACGGCACAGTGAAGGGCGGCAGCGCGTCAAAGCCGTTCGAGCTTTTGACTACCTTTACCTTGGCGTAATTATCCTCGACCCCGAGGATCTCGACACAGAACACGCCACCCAATCCCGATGGGACAACGATTTCCTTGAGTTCATGCCGATGCTTGCCGCAATACACGCAGGCGCTATAGAGCCCGTCGATGATGTGACCGCCGGTCGTGCGATCGCAGTCGCAGGTCCAGAATTTGGGGGGCTGATATCTGTGAGCCATTTGTGGCCTCCTTTTGGGTGCTGCGGTTGGGGCTTGGTTTCCCTTCCGCCGATGGGCTACGCACCGGCCAATCTGATCTGACCGAATACGCATGTATTCGGCGGAACAGAGTGGGTGGGGGCACAGCCCGACCCACGGCCATGGAGCGGCCGGTCAATGGGTCGAAGCCAGCAAGTGGAGCGGCCCGCAGCGCCTACAGCGCGAGGACACGGTTGCTGACAAAGACGACGCGCCCGCGCGGCGCTTGCCTATTGACGGGACGCGACAGGGATGTTGGGCGGACCAATAAAATACAAAAAAACCAGAAGGAGGTGAGCGGGCTGAAAGCCAGTCGATCCTCTGCACAGTCCATTTCCCAGAGCGGCCCGTGCGCAGCAGCACGGGCCACAAACTTCTACCTCCTGCGTAAATCAGCAGCGCCTCGCCAATGAGCGCGAGACGCAATGGCTCAAAGCTCTACACCGGGTTTCAAGTTGTCGTCAGGATCCAGGCACTTGCGGGCCTCGGCACAGTCCAAGCAAATGCATGTGCCGCTGCCTTTCGCGACGACCGGCGCAAGAAAGATCACCGGATTTGACGTGCCGCATTTGCGGCACGTCATCGGGGGCAAAATAGCGGGGCCGCTCATGCCGCTGCCTCTTTCGATTGCCCTGCGGCCTCAAGGACAAAATCAGCCGCCTTTTGCGCCTCAGATGCCGCGCTAAAAATTGCGCGTTTGTCTTCTTTGAGCGCTTTCAACCAACCCTCGACATAAGCTGCGCTTTGGCCAAACTCCGGCGAAACGCCGATCTGTGCCCCGAGAAAACAGGCTCCGATCTCGGCCACTAGTTCTTCGAAAGCGTAGGCCTCTCGGTTCGCAAATTTCTTGATCCGCTCCAGCCGCTTTTCGCTGCCGGTCCAATGGATCACCTCATGGGCCATAGTCCCATAATAGCCTGCCGCATCATGAAACGTGGCAATCGACGGCATGTGGATGTGATCTTTTGCGGGGCTGTAATAGGCGCGCGGGTCGTCGCTGGTGAGGATCTCAGCCCCTGTCCGGCTAAAAAACGCCTCAAGCTCTGGATCTGCCGCTGTGCCAAGGTCGCGCGGGGCCTCGGGCAGGATGTAGTAGTCCTCGGGCAAGCCTTCGATCTGATCCGCATTGAATACGCGATAGGCGCGCGCATAGGGCAGTTCTTCCTCAACGCCCAAATCGTTTTCTCGGGTGAATGTGCCGTATTTGACCACCGTTGAGGATGTCTGACCCTTAAGAACCTGACCGCCCAGTTCTTGCGCTTGTTTATAGGTCATCCAGCGACTGGACACGTAACCATTCTTGGCCGCCATGACCCAGAGCATCAGAATGTTGATCCCGCGATATTCTTCACCGTTGTGACGGGTCGGCAGGGCTATACCGGACACGCTGCCGGTCCAAGGCTTACGCCAAGGGGGCGTGCCTCCTTCGATCTCTGCAATAATGGTGTCGGTGACGTGGGCATAAACATCAAATTTCGGTGCCATTTGTGGCCTCCTGTTCAAAGTGACGCGGGCAAGGCTTGGTGCCTTCCTTCCGCAGATGGGCTGCGCCTCGGCCACCTGATCTGATCGAATACGCATGTATTCGGCGGAACAGAGTGGGAGAGGGCAAAGCCCGACCCATGGCCCTGAACGGGGCTGTCAATCGGCCACATTTGCGAAGAAAATGTCTGCGCCGAAAACCGACGCCAATTTGCCACGCGAGGAATGGCTCGCTTGCGAGACAGGGGAAATTGGCAGCTGTTTTTGGGGATGGACTAATGTTGACCGCCACGGTCAGGGATGTTGGGCGGACAAAGAATTTGATTCACTTCAGCGCTAAGGCGAGCAGACGAAGTCAGCTCACCTTAGCGCTGTCCATTGAAACTAACAGAGCCGCGCGCACAAAGCGCCGCTCTGTTAGTTTGCCGCTGGCAAGAAAGTGAAACTTAGCGCTAGAGACGAAGTATTTCCACAAGCAGAATGTCCACTAACCTACGGACAAACAGAGAAAGTTCGCTTGCAAAGGCAACATCACACCGCTAACGTTTCGCCAGACCAAAAAATGTGTGCGCATACTTTTCATACGTATAAATTGCTCGGAGGCCATCTTGAATAACGAAAAGTCGGAACTTCGATGGAGCGTCGAGCAAAGGCTCGAGTTTATTGAGTTTCGTTTATTCTGGGATGGTCATGTGAACCGAAGTGATTTGATGGAGCAGTTCGGGCTGTCGGTGAACCAATCGTCATCCGACCTGAACCGCTATATCGGCTTCGCTCCGGATAATATGGTCTATGACAAAAGCGTTCGTAGCTATGTGCGCGGTCCAGCATTCAAACCTCAGTTTCTAGAACCCGATGCGGGCCGCTATCTGGCACAGTTAAGATCAGTGGCCGAAGATATTCTTGATTGCGAAGATTCATGGATTGCGGATCTCCCTCCATTTGCTTCTGCGCCAACGCCTGTTCGCGGAGTAAACGCGGTGACGCTTCGGTCTGTGGTTGGCGCAATTCGGCGGTCTGAAGCGATCGAGTTGAAGTACCAATCTCTGTCCAGTCCAGAACCCAGCTGGCGTTGGATTGCGCCGCACGCTATCGCCTTTGATGGATTTCGCTGGCACACTAGAGCCTTCTGTCTGACTGACAATTTCTTCAAAGATTTTCTGCTTTCACGTGTTCTTGAAATTCGTGCCGTGCGCGAAAGCCAAGTGACGTCGACCGATGATGAAGACTGGAACTCTGAAGTCACTTTGGAAATTGTGCCGCATCCCGCTCTTTCGGAAACGCAGGCAAAGGTCATCGCCCTTGACTACGGTATGCATGGCGGCAAAGCGAAGATCAAAGTTCGGCGGGCGCTGCTTTATTACGCGTTGAGACGACTAGGACTTGATACAGACCCGGCAGCACGTCGCCCGCAAGACCAGCAAATTATCCTTTTGAACTCATCTGAGTTTAGGGTCCCGATTCCCAGTGCGTCGGGTTCGACGATCGAGGGGCCTAGTGCATGATTGATTCCCTTGAACGCGTTGTCGAAGATCTTGTCGTCGTAAACAGCAAACTGCTGTTGCTGATTGGTGCGCCAAACTCGGGAAAGAGCAATTTGCTCCGGCAGTTCGCCAAGCGCAGGGATCTGCAAATCCTGAACGTTGGCGCTGCTCTAGGGCGCGAATTACTTACAATTCCAAGTCCGAGGAGGCACCTACAGGCGTCTGATCTGTTGAAGGGATTGGCGGGCGAGTTTACGTCCAACGGTCTCCTGCTGATGGATAACCTCGAGATTTTGTTCGACCAAGGGCTGCAGCTTAGTCCCCTCGATTTGCTTAGACGGCACGCTCAGGCGCGACGCGTTATAGCTGCTTGGCCAGGGGCCCTCACGGAAAACAGATTGTCCTACGCGACGACAGGACACCCAGAATATCAGGACTATGGCTGTGATGGCTTGGTCCCGTTCAGAGTTAATTGAAAGGAAACCACGAGATGGCAATGCGCTACGGCGATCTCATTCAATTTGAGCCTATTGAGTCAGTTATTCAGCTTCTCGACGCCGATCGTCCAGATGAAGCCAAGAAATTGGTATCGACCTATGTCATCTCAGATGACATGGCGGAGCGGATCTCCAAGCTCATGATCCCCCAACTTTCGTTCGATGAAGCCGTCGATCACAAGGGCGTTCTGGTGGTTGGTAATTATGGCACCGGTAAGTCGCACTTAATGTCGGTGCTATCTCTCGTTGCCGAAGACGAGTCATATGTTCCGATGATCCACCATCCGCAAGTTGCTGAGGCGGCAAAGGCAATTGCAGGCCGGTTCAAGGTGCACCGGATCGAGATTTCGAGCCAGATGTCGTTGCGGGATATCATTACCCAACAGCTTGAGGTCTTCCTCGAGAAGCATGGCGTGAGTTACACGTTCCCGCCTGCTGACAAGGTCGTCAATAACAAGGCTGCTTTCGAGGAAATGATGTCGGCCTTTGCGGAAGTTCATCCTGACCAGGGCGTGCTCTTGGTGGTCGACGAATTCCTTGAGTTCTTGCGCTCGCGTAAGGATCACGAGCTGGTTCTCGACCTTTCATTCCTGAGAGAGATCGGGGAGGTGACCAAACATCTCCGGTTCCGGTTTGTTGCGGGCGTTCAGGAAGCGATTTTTGACAGCAGTCGCTTCCAGCATGTGGCAGACAGCCTGCGTCGCGTGAAAGACCGCTTCACGCAGGTTTTGCTCGCTCGACAAGACGTGAGCTTCGTTGTCGCTGAGCGCCTTCTGAAGAAGTCTTCTGATCAGCAAGACAAGATCCGTGCCTATCTTGGGCCATTTACAAAATTCTATGGCTCAATGAACGAGCGTATGGACGAATACGTGCGGTTGTTCCCGGTCCATCCTGACTACATCGGGACGTTTGAACGTCTGGTCTTCACAGAAAAGCGCGGCGCGTTGGTCACGCTGCGTGATCAAATCCAAGCCATCCTTGACGATGAAGTGCCGTTAGACCGGCCTGGGCTCATAGGTTTCGACAAGTTTTGGGATACTGTTGCAACGAATTCTGTCCTTCGTTCTGATCCGAACATCGGGCCGGTGCTCAAAGTATCCGAAGTATTGTCGGAGCGTGTGTCCAAAGCCTTCACGCGCCCGGCCTACAAGTCGATGGCGCTACGCATTATTGATGGCCTTTCTGTCCATCGACTGACAACGGGTGGCGACATCTATGTGCCCGTTGGCCCAACCGCTGCGGAACTGCGCGATACGTTGTGTCTGTTTCAGCCTGGCATTGAAGACATGGGCGGGGATCCATCTGATGACCTGCTGACAGCGGTCCAAACAACGCTGCGTGAAACTCTGAAGACTGTAAACGGCCAATTCATATCGAAAGCGCCGGACACGGAGCAATACTATCTCGATCTCAAGAAAGACGTCGATTACGACGCCCAAATTGAGAAGCGCGCAGAAGCATTGTCCGAAGATGCTCTCGATCGTGCCTACTATGGGGCCGTTCGCCAGCTCATGGAGCGGACGGATGATTCCAGCTACGTGACGGGGCACCAGATTTGGCAATACCAGATTGAGTGGCAGGAGCGCCGCGTAGAGCGCATCGGCTATCTGTTCTTTGGGGCTCCCAATGACAGACCGACCGCGCAACCGGAGCGGGATTTCTATCTATACTTCATTCAGCCGTTCGATCCGCCACGTTTCCGTGACGAACAGAAGGCCGACGAGGTGTTCTTCCGCCTGAAAGCCCCGGATGAAACGATCAAACGATTGCTCGGCTTCTACGCTGGGGCGCAGGAGCTCGCGTCTACCGCAAGTGGCGGTGCCAAAGGCGTGTACCTTGACCGCGTTCGCGACACGCTGCGCGAAATGAGCAAATGGCTGCAGGAAAAACAGCTCGAGGCTTTCGAGGTTACGTTTCAGGGCAAATCCAAAACACTCAGGGACTGGACCAAGGGCATTTCTCTTCGGGACAAAGCTCGCTTGGGGCCTGATGAGCGCATCAACTTCCGTGATGTTGTCAACGTGATCGCGGGCATCGCGTTGAGCAGCCGGTTCTCTGATGTTTCGCCCGAATACCCAACGTTCTCGGCGCTGGTTACCGAATCCAACAGAAAGCAACTGATCAGCAACGCCCTTCGTGCCCTCAGCGGCAGCACCCGAACAAAGGACGCTGTGATCGTTCTGGATGGACTGGAAATGCTCGACGGGGATCGTATCGATCCTGTCCAATCGCGATATGCGCAAGACGTTCTGGCCCGCCTAAAGGCCAAGGGACACGGACAAGTGCTCAATCGCAGCGAACTGCTGGTTGGCAATGCCGACATCGAACATTTTAGCCCAGACAAGTATCGGCTCGAAACTGATCTTTTGGTCGCGGTGCTCGGATCACTGGTCTATTCGGGCGACATCGTCTTGGCGATTACCGGCGACAAGATCGACTCCGGCAAAATCAGCCTGCTTGCTGACCGCTCACTTGAGGAGTTGAAACAGTTCAAGCACGTTGAAGCTCCTAAGGAAATCAACGTGGCTGTGCTGCGCTCGTTGTTCGAAATGCTAGAGCTACCGCCGGGACTTGCACAGCAGGCAACTCAGGGATCTGATGAACCCGTTAAGGCACTTCAGGAGGAGGTGAATAAGCTCACAAAGCGTGTTCTTGCGGCATCCACTGATATGGCAAACAGGCTCAGCTTCTGGGGGCAACCTCTTCTGCGCGACGAGGAAATCCGCGACTGGCGATCAAAGCTCGATGAGCTTAAAGCCTTCTCGGAAAGCCTCTCGCCTTACAACACTGTTGGCAAGTTGAAGAACCTGCGGATCGGGTCTGACGATATCACAGAGCAAAAGAAGAACCTTGAGGTTCTGAACTCTGTTGAGGGGCTTATCAGGCTGATCGGTGAACTCGGAAATACGGCAAGTTACCTTGGCCAGGCCGAGATGGTGCTTCCGTCGGACCACGCTTGGGTGAAGCAAGCCCAGGACACCCGCAAGAATGTCCTCGAATCCCTGTCCACGAGCCGCACCAGCCAGAATGGTTCTGAACACCGGCAGACCCTCAGCAAGCTCAAGAAAGACTATCTGACGGCTTACGTCAGCCTGCACAGCAAGGCACGTCTTGGGGTTTCTGAAGACAAGACCAAGAATGCACTGCGAAAGGACTCTCGCCTCGTTGAAATGCGGGCATTGGCGAATATCTCCTTGATGCCAACTAGCCAGCTTACAACGTTCGAAGAGAAGCTCGACAAGTTGAAAAGCTGCGCTTCGCTGGTCGACTCCGAGCTGTCGGCCAGCCCGGTCTGCCCGCACTGCAACTTCCGGCCCGCGAACGAGCAAGGAGACATGCTTCCTGCGGCCAACGTCCTCAAGCAATTGGATGACGAGCTTGATCAGTTGCTGGACGGGTGGGTGCAAACCCTTCTCGACAACCTCGAGGATCCGATCATCCAATCAAACTTCGAACTGCTTAAAGAGGGCTCGCGCAAGATCGTTACCGGCTTTGTCAAGACGAAGTCCCTGCCCGAACCTGTCACGCCCGAGTTTATCAGTGCTGTGCAAGAGGCCCTGTCCGGGCTCGATAAAGTTGTCGTCTCAGGCGACGATATCCGCCAAGCCTTGCTTCAAGGGGGCTCTCCAGCGACACCGGAAGATCTGCGCAAGCGGTTCGAGGCGTTCCTGACCGACCGCTGCAAGGGCAAGGATACGACCAAGCTGCGCTTTGTGGTCGAATGATCTACATGTTAATTCTCCTTTCCTACCACTGAGGTGTTCAATGACTATTAGTTCCGCACATAACCTTTGGCTCGAAGCTGGCGATATGTCTGGCGGGTCTCGCAATCAAATTGAGTTTTCTGACGACCTGATCCGTTTCTTTGACGCTGACTCATTGCAGTCAGGCAAAGTTTTCATCGCATATGACTCGAAAGTTAAAGCATATTGCCCTCTCGCAGATCGAGGGACTGAATACGGTCAGAGGGTAAATATCTGGAGGCTTGGCTTGATAACTGAAGACAAAGGTGGGCAAAAATACCCTGGAAGAGTTATCCATCTCGAAAAAAAGCTAATAGGAAAAAAATATGTGTACTTGATCAAGGTGCATGATTGCGCCTCTTCGGATCATCACTCTCTAATTTCAAAATCCACTTCTACCGGTTTGACCGGTGGAACATCTGGTCGCCGTTATGGTTACTGGTAATTTTCACAAACAGGTTTACTAGGAAAACAATCGTCATGCAGAACCTTTTTCAGTTAAATGAATCTGTGCAACCAGGCCCGGTTGAAGTGTTGGGGCGTCAGTTTTCAAGCGATCAAGAAAGACGAAAGTATTTTCTAGCGGAATTGCAGGTCTGGCTTAATGACGCTGAGTTCAGATCGTCTCCTGGATTCCCCAATGCGCGCGATGAGGATATTTTGGAGATGTCTGATCCGCCTTTCTATACCGCGTGTCCCAATCCTTGGCTGCGTGATTTTATTGAGCACGGGGCACATGATCAAGAATCAGGAAACGATTATCTTCGCCAGCCGATGGCTGTAGATGTGTCGGTTGGGAAGTCTGATCCGTTATACCAGGCTCACACGTATCATACAAAAGTGCCACATTTAGCAATCGTACCTTCGATACTTCATTATACAAACCCAAACGATATCATTTTGGATGCCTTTTCAGGATCAGGTATGACCGGCATCGCGGCGCAGTGGTGCGGTTGCCCGAGTTCAGAATTCAAGCAGTCGCTTGAAGCGGATTGGAAGAAGCAGGGGCTGAAGGCTCCTGAATGGGGTTCTAGGCGGGTTTTGCTGTCTGATTTGTCACCGGCGGCCACATTTATTTCATCGAATAACAATATTCCTTTCGATGTTCATGATTTCCTCGATCGGTCGAAAGAAATTTTCGAAAAGCTAAGTTTAGATATCGGCTGGATGTACGAAACTCTGCATTCAGATGGACAGTCGATTGGTCAAATAGAGTTTACAATTTGGAGCGAATTATTCTCCTGTGAGGCATGTTCTGGTGAGATCGTTTTCACTGAAGCGGCAATGGATGAAGGCAAGTCTCGAGCCGATAAGAAACTTGAGTGCCCACATTGCGGCGCTCTCGCGAAAAAAGAGACGCTGGATCTCGCTTTCGAGGCCTTCGTTGATCCAGCTAGTGGCCAATTAAACACCAAACCAAAAAGAGTTCCAACGCTCATAAGTTACAAAGTTGGCAAGCAAGTTTACACAAAAAAACCGGACAGCGATGATTTTGAAAAGATCCGGAAAATTGCAGAAATGCCGTTGCCGCCAGAAATGCCATTAGCATCGTTGCCCGATTGCCAAATGATTAGGGTTGGAAGGATGAAGACTACCAACACAACTGCAATCCATCACATGTTTTTGCCCCGCGCTGCACAGACTTTGACATATCTTTGGCGTGAAGCCGAAGCTTGTAGAGATAAACGTACTCGACTTGCTCTGCGATATTATGTTGAACAAGCAATTTGGACAATGTCGGTACTTAATAGATATCAGCCGCAAGGTTTCAAGCAGGTTAATAAATATTTGCCTGGCGTATTTTACGTTCCATCTCAGATATGTGAGAACTCACCGACTTATTCAATCGGTGCACGCTCTGATAGGATCGCACGTGTTTTTTCCAAATTCACACCAAGGTCTGGCAACGCGATTGTCTCAACTGGAGATGCGTCAAATTTAGCGATTCCAGATGAATCAATCGACTACATTTTTACTGATCCACCTTTTGGTGAAAACATTTACTATGCCGACCTGAACTTTTTAATCGAGTCTTGGCATCGAGTAACAACTAACGCTGGTCCAGAGGCTATTATAGATCGGGTCAGAAACAAGGGAGTTGTCGAGTACCAACACCTTATGCATTCCTGCTTCTCCGAGTATCATCGTGTTCTAAAATCAGGCCGTTGGATAACGATTGTTTTCTCAAACAGTAAGGCAGCTGTTTGGAATGCAATTCAGGTTGCCCTTCAGCAGGTAGGTTTCGTCGTGGCTGAAGTTACGGCTCTTGACAAAAAACTGGGGAGTTTTCAGCAAGTGACTTCGCCGAATGTTGTAAAGCAGGATCTTGTAATTTCGGCTTATAAACCTGACGGCGAACTGGAGAAGCGGTTGGTCCAACGTGGTGCAGCACCAGAGTCGGCATGGGATTTTGTCCAGACCCACCTTCGGCAACTTTCCGTTATTAAGTCCAAAAACGGTCTTCTAGAATTTGTATTGGAACGAGATCCGCGACGCGTCTATGACCGAATGGTTGCATGGTTTGTGCGCCACGACGTTCCTGTGCCTCTGTCAACCGAGGAATTTCTTGATGGGCTTCGCAACCGCTTTCCGCAACGGGATGGTATGGTATTTCTTTCTGATCAGATCCCTGAATACGACAAAAAGCGCGCGCAGGCTGCCCAAGCACCCCAGATGGAATTGTTCGTCTCTGATGAACGATCGGCGATCGACTGGCTAACAGACTTCCTACGTAAGCGCCCATCGAGCTATCAAGAGGTGCACCCAGAATTCACGACCCAAGTTGGGGCTGGCTGGAAGAAGCATGAGGCAAAGCCCGAACTATCTCATCTGCTTGACGACAATTTCTTACGTTTCGACAGCAACGGCGAAGTGCCGAGTCAGATCCACAGCTATCTGTCGACTAATTTCAAAGACCTCCGTGGTCTGGAGAAGGAAGATCCGCGCCTGAAGGCGAAGGCAAAGGACCGCTGGTTCGTTCCCGATCCGAACAAGGCGAAGGATCTCGAACAAAAGCGTGAGCGGTCGCTACTGAAGGAGTTCGAAACCTACAAGTCGGCGACCAAACGTCAGCTGAAAGAGTCCCGTCTCGAGGTACTCAGAACAGGGTTCAGAACGGCGTGGGCAGTGAAAGACTACAAGACGATAATCGGCATAGCCGAGAAGCTGCCAGATCAGACGCTGCAGGAAGATGAAAAGCTGCTGCTTTGGTACGATCAAGCGCTAACTCGCATGGAGGCCAATGATTGACGCATGTAGATAGCGGACACGACATCGGTGAACGGTGCTGGCATGAGCGACATGCCGTGTGGTCGAATGAATGAGTTCCAATACGGTCTTTATGGCATTTCCCCAGCCGCAACATAACGCAACCTTTTTGCGGAGGACGCAGCGATTTCTCGCGTTAATGGAGTTGGCAGACGGCACCCAAGAGCTTGTCTATTGCGCAAACTCCGGCGCAATGGCCAGTGACTTCAGTTGTAGGTCGCGTGCGCTTATTTGGGAGAGTGGGGACTTAAAACGAAAGAGGCGTTTCACTTGGCGGGCAATTGAGACCAATGGGCTTTGGGTTGGGACAGACACTCACCTTTCCAATCGGATTGTGGAAGAAGCTCTAAGGTTGCGGTTGATCCCGATTCTTAAAGAATATTGCATTGTTTTCCGCGAACATGTCATCGAGCCAGGTGTTCGGGTGGATTTTATCATATCAGGCCCAACTGGTGAATGCCTCGTAGAAGTAAAAAGTTCTAATGTCGTGGAGAATGGCGTGGCTCGCTATCCTGACTCCCCAACGCCTAGAGGCGTAAAACAGCTTAAATCTCTCACGCGCAAGGCTTCTGCTGGGCATCGTGCAGTCCTGCTATTTCTCGTGCAACGCAACGACGCTCGAAGTTTTGAGGTGAGCGCATCGCGTGATCCTGCTTATTATCAAGCTTTCGAGGCTGCAATTGCAGCAGGCGTTGAAGTGATCGTCTTGGGCGTTTCGGTCCACCCTGAGGGCTTTGGAAAGCCAAAAATTCTGCCGTACAATACAAAAGTAGATGACGTCATAGAACTACACTATAATTCGCTAATCCGCTTGGAGAAAAATACATGAAAGATGCGGACAGCGGGCAAGGCATTGGCACATGGTGCTGGCATAAGCGACATGCCGCGCCCTGCCGTGTCGTGGACCGGGAGGAGATATGGGGCGAGACTTCATATCGGGTTTGGCTGCCGGGCAAAGACGCAGTCGTCCGTGCCCGGTCGCGTGATCTAGGACCACTCGATGCTGTTCGGCCGACGGTCGACCAGATTTTGCATACTGCCGCTGCGGCAAAGCTCTTGGATGCGCTTGAGGACAACCTGCTTCTGGCACCAATCCAATCGAGCGTCGTGCCACTGCCGCACCAGCTTTACGCACTGAACCGCGCCATGAGCCGGGACCGGATCCGCTATCTGCTGGCGGATGAAGTCGGGCTTGGCAAGACCATCGAGGCCGGGCTGATCCTGCGCGAGCTCAAGCTTCGCGGTATGGCGAAGCGGATCCTTGTCGTGGCACCCAAAGGGTTGGTGCGGCAATGGCAGGCCGAAATGCGCCTTCACTTTGGTGAGAATTTCCAATTCATCGAGCCGTCCGAGTTTTCCGCATATCGGCAATTTCGCGATGATGAGGAAAATCTTTGGCGGCTGCACGATCAGGCGATTTGTTCGCTGGATTCGGTGAAGCCGCTTGAAGGTCGGCGTGGCTGGAGTGCGGAGCAGCTGAGCACCTATAACCGTGAACGCTTCGAAGACCTTATTTCAGCATCTTGGGACCTCGTGATCATCGACGAGGCGCACCGAATGGGTGGGAGCACTGATCAGGTCGCGCGATATAAGTTAGGCGCGGCACTTGCTGAAGCGGCCCCATACCTCTTGCTTCTCTCGGCAACGCCACACCAAGGGAAAACCGACCAGTTCCACCGCTTGATGCAACTTCTCGACCGTGACTCCTTTCCGGATGAAAATAGCATCTCCAGTGATCGTGTGCGTCCGTTTGTCGTCCGAACCGAAAAACGATTGGCAATTGATGCCGAAGGTAAACCTTTGTTCAAGCCCCGGGTGACACGTACACAAGCAGTTGCATGGCTGGATCGCCACAGCGCGCAGCAAGGCTTGTACGAAGCAGTCACTGAATACGTTCGTCACGGCTACAATCAGGCCATGGCATCGAAGCAAAGACACATCGGCTTTCTGATGATCCTGATGCAGCGGTTGGTGACATCTAGCACTGCGGCCATCCGTGCAACCTTGGAAAGGCGGCTTCTTGCTCTGGATGATGATCACCGTCAATTGCAGCTGTTTTCTACGGAAGGTGTCGGAGATTGGCATGAGCTGACGGGTGATGATCAGATTGATGTCGCCGTGGCATTTGAAGCTTTGGGCGATGAGCGAAAAGACGTAGAGGCACTCCTATTTCTCGCGCAAGAAACCGAGGCACAGGGAACTGATGCCAAAGCCGAAGCGCTCTTGGAACAGATCTACAAGATCCAGCAGGAAGAAAACGATCCTGAACTGAAGGTCTTGGTCTTCACCGAGTTCGTTCCAACACAAGCTATGCTCGCGGAATTCCTCGAAAGCAGGGGCTTCTCGGTCACGACGCTCAATGGGAGTATGGATCTGGAAGCACGTGGCCGGGCTCAGCGGGCATTTTCAGGGGACGTACGTATTCTGGTCTCCACGGACGCTGGCGGCGAAGGGCTCAACCTCCAATTCTGCCATATCATCGTCAACTTCGACATGCCGTGGAACCCTATGCGGGTCGAGCAACGCATTGGCCGCGTGGATCGTATAGGTCAGCCTCATATTGTGCGGGCAATTAATTTCGTGCTCGAAGACACGGTCGAGCATCGCGTTCGAGAAGTCCTCGAAGCCAAACTTGCGATAATCGCCGAAGAGTTTGGCGTGGATAAAGTTGCTGATGTGATGGATTCGGTCGAGTCGGAGCCTCTCTTCGATGAGCTTTTCGTTCAGGGGCTTCAAGATCCTGCTTCGATCGAAACCGAATGCGATGCAGTCCTGACTCAGCTTCGAACCACACTGACGGAAAGCCGGAAGAGTAGCGATCTTTTAGCTGACGGGCACGATCTGGATGCGGATGACGCGCGAAAGTGGCGCGACCATCCTGCTCAGTTCTGGCTTGAGCGCGCAATTACAACTGGACTGCCAGCTCGTGGAGGAGAAGCTACAAGAGAAGGTGATGCCTGGCGGATACGTTGGGCCGATGGCAGCGAGTCAGCCACCGTATGCTTTGACGCGCGAACCGCAGCAGATCGACCTGAAATCGAATGGGTGACGCTTGAAGACCCTCGGGCACAAGCGTTGATTGCGGATCTGCCTCGATGCATCTCTGGTCAGCCTGTACCTGCCGTGCGCATAGTTGGACTTCCTGAGAGCGTCAGAGGTGTCTGGTCACTTTGGGAAATCAGCCTAGCCGCTGACGATTTCAGCCGTCGCCGCTTCCTATCCGTGTTCGTCAATGACGAGGGTCGTGCATTCCAACCCACAGCAAAGCGCATTTGGGACCTCCTTCTCACGGAACAAGTCGAACAGATCGAAACCGATGCAACACAAGACTCACACGACTGGTTTAGGCGGTCGAAATCCGCTGCCATCGCTCAAGGTGAACGCGTGTTCTCTGATCTTGTGACAGAGCACAAGACAAGAATTGAGGAAGAGCGCGGACGCGCGCTCTACGCTTTTGAAGCTCGCCACCAAGCAATAGGAAGGGTTGGGCTTCAAACTGTTCGTGATTATCGCAGGAAACGTCTCCAGAGCGAGCATGAGGCGCGGATGGCGCAACTAGAGGCAGCGGCATCCTATTCGCCAGATCTGCATGCACTTCTCGTTTTGCGCGTTGGCGAGTTAGCGGATGGTGAGAAATGAGTGTTTGGACCGACCGCATCCTGCAGGAGTTTCCTGCCGATCTTTCACGCTTCTGGATCGCTCTTGATCCGGATGGCCTCCTTTTGGATGAACGCATCTTGCACGGCCTTCGTGAACGCGGATTTGAAGTCCTGCCCTTCGAAGACCCTGTTTCTTTCAGGACTGAGTATGAAGAGCGCTACCGGGCAGCATGGGATACTGGCAGGGAAGGAACGGCAAAGGCGCTGATCTTGCAACTTCGCGGCACAGACCTCAACTCACTCCCCTGGGACTACATCAAATCAGCCCGCACGCTTAATCTGAGCCTGGCTGATCTTTTCCCCAAGCTGAGCTATGGTGTTGTCCGGAAAATCGACTCCGAACACCATGATGCCTTGTTTCAAGCTTGCAAAAAGCATGCGGCACAGCCTCTTGGGGAGGGGGCGACCAAAGATTTCATCCTTACCCATATTTTTAGGCTCAGCCCTTATTTACTGAGCAGGCCAGAGGATTTTTGGCGCGAAGTTCTACGGCTCCACTATCGTGGTACAGGGCTACCCGAACTTCTCGCACAACATGTTGCAGCAGTCTTAAGGGATACGCCTCTTAATGCCTTGCCAATTGATGAACTACTTAAGTCCAAAGCCTTTATGGTTCGCACAGTTCAGGATGCGTGGTCCCGCTTCATTGTGCGGTATGGCGTCGAGACACCGAGCAGCGAGGGAAAGCCAGCTGAAAGCAATACGCCCATAGTACCATTCGATCACCCAGATGTGCGGGTCATCATTGACACCATGTTCCTCGAGGGTACCCTTCAGCCCATAGAGGCACATATCCAACCTGACGATCTGCCCGATTGGATAAGAGTGGGGCTGATCGATGACCCCCAGGCACTTACCCACTTGGTGTCAGAAGGCGCGAAACGGATCGCAACAGATCTGCCTTCGACCGGCGCTTCGCATCGAGACTGGGTGGAAGCGGCCCGTCGTCTGGCTGAGCTTTTATATCGCTTTAATGAGCTGAAAGCTGCGGATGCAGACGGCCTGCAACGGCAGGTCCAAACGTTGCAGAAGGAAGCCGACGTACGCCTAAAGGGTTGGGTATTTCAGCACTTCGCGGATTTGCCTTCTCTGCCAGTCGCGAAGGCACCCGTGATGGTACATCATGTGCCGCGTTATCTCGCCATGCGCCGTGACTCTGGGGAAGAGCGCATCGCCCTTTTAGTGTTTGACGGTCTTGCGCTAGACCAGTGGGTCCAAATTAGGGAGGACTTGTCGGCCAGGTCCCCCGAGTTTTCCGCTGAGGAAGGTGGCTGTTTCGCCTGGTTGCCAACGCTGACATCTATCTCTCGTCAGGCGCTTTTTTCTGGACTTAAACCGCGAGAATTCCAGAAATCGATGGCCACGACTGCTCAAGAGCCTTCACTCTGGACAAAGTTCTGGCAAGAGAACGGGCTTCGAAAGACCGAAGTCATCTTTCAGAAAGGGCTCAAGCGATCCGAACAACTGGAGGCGCTAGAGGAGGCTCTCTCGAAGCCAACGACAAAAGTGGCCGGTCTGGTAGTAGACATGATCGATGAAATCGTCCACGGAGCAATGCTCGGCAAACGCGGGATCACAGGCCAAATTCGCGAATGGTGCGATACCGGCTTCATCGAAAAGCTGTTTCTCATGCTCAGTAAGCACGGGTATCATATCTATCTGACTGCTGACCACGGCAACGTTGATGCTGAGGGCATTGGACGGCTCAGCCAGGGTGTTGTATCCGAATTGAAGGGTGAGCGAGTCAGAGCCTATCGAAGCGAAGACCTTGCCTCATCTGTTCCGCCCGGGATTGATGCATTTCAGTTCGGCGGACCTGGGCTTCCGACCGACTTCCTGCCGCTATATGCAAGTGGACGAGGCGCGTTTGTGCCCAAAGGAAACAAGATTGTTGCTCACGGAGGGATGGCGTTAGAGGAACTGATTGTGCCGTTCGTGAAGATTAAAATGAAGAAAGAATAACATGAGACCGACAGCACCTCAGATTGGATTTGACCGCTTTATTCGACTCGACTGGGCGAGAAAAGCGATGGAAGTCAGAGCGGGTCTCGCCGAGACCGACGAACTTGAAGCCATGTTGGATGAAGCGCATTCAGGACTAGCTGCCAAAAAGAAAACCAAAACTGTACTGAACCGACTTTGGCTTGAGCCGCGGAAAGAAGTTGAGCCGTTTGCGCAAGGAGCCGTTGAACTTTTTCAATCAGTGCCGTCCACGTCGCCAGCCGCTCTCACATGGGGGATGGCAATCGTGACCTATCCCTTCTTCGCAAAAGTGGCTGAAATCGTCGGGCGATTGACCTCACTTCAAGGCGACTGCACCACGGCTGAGGTGCATCGTCGGATGGCCGAAATCTACGGAGAACGTGAAGGGACAAGAAGGATGACCAACATGGTCCTTCAATCTCAAATCGATTGGGAAACCCTCGATCGCAGTGACAACGGCAAGACACTCACCCGAAAGAAAATCGTCGCTCTGGAAACACCGGATCTGGTGCGTTGGATGACCAAGGCTGTGCTAAAATCTGTTGGGCGTCCTGTCGGGATCGGGACATTGGAGGCGCAACCGGTGATTTATCCATTTGGACTTGGCGAGAACCTTGGCTTTGTCCTGTCTTCCGCACCAGACGTCGACTTACGCGCGGATAGCACTGGAAGCCAAATTGTTTCTTTGATCACAGAACAGTAGAAGCAGCGATGATTGCGATAGCAATCATACTAAATGAAAAATCGATTTCATTGAATCGTCAGCATTTCTCCAAACTGGAACTGCCCGCGCAGACATAATGTGGCGGCTTCAGGCATTCAATATAGGCTTCGCCGAGGCGGGCAACCCGCCCCGGCAAATCAGTCATTCGGCGACCGTATCTTCGTCGCGTCGCGGGAAGGCGACCATTTCGACATCTGGGAACATGCTGTGTTTGACGTTGATCGACGTAATGTTGCCTGTGTCATCGGTGTTGACGAAGAGGACGCCGCAGCGGTCCCAGAAGTTCTTGCCGTCTTTTTCGCCGGATTTGACGTTCAGTTTCAGAGTTTGAGTAGCCATTGTTTGATCCTCACTTTGAGTGTTTCGATGAACATGACCAAGGCGGGCACCAAGGGGATGTCAGCGGGAAAATTGCCTCGCGAGGAATGCGCTGGCGCAGGGGAATTTTCCTGTTGAAGCGGTGCGCGCACCGCGTCTTGCACGGCTGCCCGCTTATGTTCAGCAGTCAGAAACATGACATTGAGGATCCGGCTTTGGCTGCAGCAGACTGAGCTGCCTCGCAAAACTTGCACCGAAACAGCAGAAAAGTTCTTCGTTGGTTAGGTTATGCCACCCGACGCAGCGCCGAAGGCCATTCGATCTCATAAGCGGCAATCCCGGCGTGCAGAGCGGCCTCACGCACCGCTACTGATATGCGCTCGGCGATCAGCACGCCTTCCAGCTTGCCGAACGCAAATGCGTCTTTCTGACCGAGTGCCAGCAGATAGTCCTCGACCTGCCGCACAGCATCCATATTGGCCTCGGCCCGTTTGATCTCGATCACAAGCCAATCACCCAATTTTGGATCCTGCGCCAGCACATCAATCCGGCGGGAATTCAATCCACCGTCCACTGGGTATTCGTCCTGCACGATGACGTGACGCCTAGCGAACGGAGTTTCCGCCCAATGGTTCAAGATCGCCCGTTGAATTTCGTATTCCGTGGCAAATCCAGCATGGCTACGCTCAGTGCGACCCAGATCAAGAACCTGATGCTCAAGCTCGCGCAAAGCCGCAAGGGTTGGCAAGACATGTTCACGCGCGACAACCAGATGCCCCGCCCCTTTGTTACGCTTCTCAAAGGTGAAGGGCAGCCCAAGCTTCACGAATTGCTCGTGATATTTTCCGTTGAACACCCCATGCCCGAACTCACCACTAACCGGTCGAAACGTATCTATGGCCAAAGCCCATTGCTGATGCTCTGACGGGGAGAACGCCAGATAGACCACGCCGCGCCGGTTTGGCCAGCGCGCATTGCGGCGCGGGTGATCGGTGCGGATCATCCAGTTCAGACCCGCCACCATTGCCGCTTCCACAAGCTCGATAACGGGTGCAGACAGGCACCAATTGCGCGCGACATAAGCCTCCGTGCCTTGCTGAACGAGAAGGCCTTCCTCTATCTCCTCCAATAGAATCCCATTTGGAAGTTCAAGCTTGGTCATTCCGTGCGGTCCCCCTTGTGAATCATAAGGGATGCCGTTCGCTGCCTGACGCCGTCTGCAATGGTTTGAGCCAAGTCTTCAGGGAAATTCGTGGGCATACCCGAAACCGTTTTCTCAATGGCAAGTTCAATTCGTTCTGCGGCATCCGCCAACACTTCCTCCGCCAGCGTAACACCATACCCCGCCCCCTTTGCCACCTGCAGAAAGTGGCGCGGCACCACCTCGTTGATCCGATAGTGCCCGTCCACCGCCATGGCGAGGCGCATCCGGTTCTGGCGGATTTGACCGTCATCAACGGCTTTTTGAGCGCTCAAAACATCATAAAGCGGCGTCATACGGAAACCTCCGGGACGCAGCGCAATACTGAAATTCTTTGCGTGCCCGTCCGTCGCCCCTAAGAGCCAGAACAGCACCTGCGCGCGGAAGAAGGCGCGCTGATCGGCCTCAGGATCGTCACTGCCTGCCAGCAGGCCAATGCCTTCAGTGATCCCGGGCCCGCCATCCATTTGGTATTTTTGACTGGGCGGCACAGAGAGTGCCTGGCAGAAATCTTCCTGCGGGAGGCGGATCAACCGACCGTCCTTGGTCCAGCGTCGATCGAACCGCGTAACCACAAGACTGCGCACATCCTCAAAGTCGACGATCTCGGCCTCGGCCACATCCATGCCCATGGCGCGGCAAAAACTCATGCAAAAGAATTCGTTTTCGACGCTGTCGGACAGATCAATGCCACCTGGCAGCACACCGAGCTGGGTCTTGAAGATATGGGTAGTGGGAGTCATGCCCG
Source organism: Falsihalocynthiibacter arcticus (assembly GCF_000812665.2). Classification (GTDB taxonomy): domain Bacteria; phylum Pseudomonadota; class Alphaproteobacteria; order Rhodobacterales; family Rhodobacteraceae; genus Falsihalocynthiibacter; species Falsihalocynthiibacter arcticus. Next base: position 1,992,890 of record NZ_CP014327.1, on the reverse strand, counting down.
ATGGACGGATCCATTCACCCTCATGGCGAAGTAGCGCGGTTTTCTCCTGCGCACCTGCAATGGAAATGCGAAAGTCATCATCTTCCTTCAACCCGAGAGGAGCGCTCGCCAGATTGCGCAGCATGTCGGCAATTTGTGCTTCCGTAACAGGTTCACCTTCGAGCGCGCCCATCTCGGAAAAATCGCCCGAGACGAATTGCAACGCCCCTACGCAATCGCGCCCTATCTTCTCCAACATGTGCCAGGCATCAGTGCCGCCCGCACGAACCCGCGCCGCGACGCGCTCTCGGATCGCCTGATTGTCTGGAAGGAGGTTTTCCAGATAGGCGATGACTGGCCCGCCCTGGTGTCCCTCTTCACGCAAAGGGAGCGAAAGCGAGATGGGCATGGCATGTTCCCACGCCAACCATTCCGGATCATAGGTAAAGCTAATCGCGCCAGAGCCCGCGAGACGTAGGGCCCCCACCAACCGTCCATTCAAAAGCACCTGCATTGTGCCGCTACGCCCGTGCTTCGCCATCAGAAGATGTCCTCAATCTCAAGCGATCCGCCGCGCTCAACCAACCGAAACTCGAGCCCAAGCGCGGCCATAATGGCCAGCACCGTGGCCAGCTTGGTGCCTGCATCGCCATTCTCGAGCGATGAAATCGTCGCGACACGCAAATTAGTGCGCGCGCTGATATCGCCTTGTGTCCAGCCGCGCGTCTTGCGGGTTCGGCGGAGTGCTTCGCCGATCTGTTCGGCTGTTCGTGCTGTGAGGTCCATGATGCGGCTCCCTTTACGTTACAGCGTAAATCAAAACAAATTACGCCGCAACGTAAATTTACATATTTTACGCTATAGCGTAACTTACTGGCTGAGCTCATGCCTGCAGCCCCGCCGCACGCAACTTCTCAGGCGTCACGAGCTTTGAGGCGACCAGATCCTCAATCTGTCGATTGGTGATATGACGGCACATGGGATGACGCTCATGGATCCAGCTGGCGAGCCGGGTACGGCCGTTGACTTCGGCCTCTCGCGCCTTCTCGCGATCGGCTTGTATCTGGGCAAGCCCCTTCTCCCATCGACGCATCTTGAACCAGTTGTCCGAGAAACAGACCTTGCTCCGCGTGTAGCCCTCGCTCTCCTTCGCGTAGGCTTTGACCGCCTGCAGCAGGTCGTCGGGCTTCACACCGGCCTTCACGGCCGCTGCAATCAGACGCAGACTGGTCCGCTGGTCTCGGATCCTGTCCTCGGGATAGACTGCGAGGATTTTCTCAGATTCAAGATATTCAACCTCCTCCGCCACCTCGCGCCTGCGCGTAGGTGGTTTATGGATGGTTTTAGGATGGTTTGGGGTCCACCGTGAACCCCGTACCCCGGTCACTGTGGACCCCGTACCGGGTTCAGGCTGGACGGGGTTCACAGTGACCCCCGTCAAAACATCGGGTTCTGCAGTGGTTTCCATCGAGGCCACGCGTTCGAGAGCAATCCGGTAAATGACGGTGTAGCCGTTCTTACAATGCCGCCTCCCGGTCTCGATCAAAATGCCTTCCTGCAGGAAGTCGATGATCGTGCGCTTCACTGTGCTTTCGCTAAGCTCTGTGTGGCGCTGGATCGTTCCTTTGGAGCACCAGACCCCCGAGCCGTCATCGCTGGCCTTATCAGCCAGGAACATGATGATCTGTTTGCGCGCGGCGCTACCAAATCGACGCTCTGCGCATTCATTTGCAACACGCCAACTCATAATCTCACCGCCAATTGGCTTGAGGTCAGGTCGAAATTCGCATAATAACGAGGGGAGAAAAATTCTTCTATGCCGTTGAGGTGGGTGGCCGCCCCCTCAGCGGTTTTTCTTTGCCTTTTGACCTGCGAAAAACCGTTTACCTCGGCCTCGTAACCCATTGAAAAGTGACCGTGAACGAAACAAGTCCGTTTACAATTTTTCCCTATTAAATCAGAGAAACTTTCCGGATTGCAAATCCGTGTACAGGAGTTCGATTCTCCTACTCGCCTCCATTTAAAATCAATAACTTAACGAAATTGCGTGCTCTGCGCTTTCGAACGTCTAAACAAATGTCTAAACATTCTGTTTTTGTTCTGTTCGCTTTTTTGCGCTTCTTGCGCTCTATTTTTCTGCCGAACTTGCTTTGTATAGTGGCTCACCATAGCCGGACTTTGCCCCGTAACGGCGGCAATTAGGTCATCTGCACATCCCGCCTCTAGAAGCTCACAGGCGGCGTTGTAGCGCCAGCAATGAATGTCGAAGTCGAGAGCGCCTATTTTCTCCCGCACGTTCCGTACTGCTTGTGAAGCACCGCGGTACGACCAGCGGTTTGTCCCGCGTTCGTTTGTAAGGATGAAAACCGAATGTCGACTTGCTACGTCGAGGGCCGCTTGAAGCTTTGGAAGGATTGGCACCCAAAGTTCTTTAGATGTTTTGTTCTGCCGTACAAAAACAGCACCATCCTGAATGTCCGACCAGCGCATTTCAAGGACGTCACCAATCCTTTGCCCAGTACTGAGGCAAAGCTCCATGACCAAGCGCTCTCTTGTCCCTTGAGCGCAAGCCTGCCGATAAGCGGCAAGCAATTCCAGCGGCCAAGGTGAAAGCTCGTGCTTTTCAGTTTTAAGCTCTGGAACGCCTCTGGCGGGGTTCGTTTCTCGCCACCCTAAATCAACGCAGTGTTCCATGAGGAACACGTAACACCCGTAGAGAATAGTTGGCGAAATAGGCCTTTTCCGCATTAGAATCGCGAAGGCGAATAACGTCCTTGCGCTTCAAATTTGTCGGGCTAGCCTCGCCCATGATGGACCCGAAGAAGTCGAGGTATTTATCATAGTCGAGAGAGGTACGTGGCTTGAGGTTTTTGTATCGGGGTGATTTACGGTAATCACTTATAAGAGCCGAAAAACTGCGCGGGATCACACGCGGCGAGGCCTGTTTCCCCCCAAGTATGTCCGCATATTCTTTCCAGAATTCCGGCGTTCCGAATTGTTTTTCGAACTTCTTGGAGGGGCACCCCCGACGCTGAAAGTACAAGCCGTTCTTTTGCAGATAGACATGTTTTGGGAGTTCACGTTTTGCCATGGCGCATATCAATCCTTTCAAATTCATCGTTTTCGATTTTTCTGTCGAGAACGATTTCAATTTTGCGCCCTCGATCATGACACGGCTTACTGATTTACCTGCATTCTCAAATGCGTTCAGCAACCCGATTGCCTTTTGTTCAATGTTTGTCGCCATCTTATCCCTAGACCAAATTTATTATTAGTGCCACCAAGTCGAAGCACACTTCTTTAGAGGGGTAACAGTCCCTATCCATGCCTCGCGCCTTGTATCAATATTACGCATCCTAAGGGTTGAATGAGGCCGTATGTCCCATGCAAATTCTATTGGCTGTGTCTATTTGTGAGATTCTCGTGAAACAACTGATATGAAAGCTTTTGCCTGAACGGTGTCACTAATTACATATATGACACTGTAACAATTCGTTACCTGAACGCGTTCAGGGCTGCCTGTTTACTTCGCTTTTTTGCGCTGTTTGCCCCAAACCATTTAGGAGCTCCAACAAGTGGTGTCACTAAATAAATATATTATACAGCGGCTACAGCACAACCCGAACGTTGCGATGTGAGATGATGCGGAAGTTATCAGTTACTTGATCTCGAAAGTTGCGCCACTTTTTTGGGACGACCTCTCGCATAAAGTTCAAGATTGGGTTGGCGAAGTGTTTTTGCGTTGGATAGTGCCGATTATGGGTGACGTGGCTGTGCATGACGGCCCAGAGCCTCTCAATGGGATTGAGATGAGGGCAATAGGGCGGTAGTTGGATCAGGTGAATGCGACAGTTTTTGCGCGACAGGAACGCTCTGACATTGGGGCCTTTGTGGTATGGGGCATTGTCCCAAATGACGTGAATGATACGTTTGTCAGGGTTTCTGGCCTCAATTTTGGCGAGAAGCTGAACGGAGCTGACCCCATCGACGGTGGTTGGTTCAACGAAGGGCGCGTCAAAGGTTTCCAGGTTCAGAGCGCCGTGAATGTTCACGCGCCCAGATGTCGTTTGGATGGCGGGATTTGACCCTTTGCGAGCCCAACCATGGCTGGGTTTGCTTTGATATTCCGGATGAACTGCATCCGAGAAGTAGACGGCCTCGTCGGCAGGCAAGTTATTCAGTAGGTTCGTATGAAATGCGATGAATGCGGCCTGCTTTTCAACGTCAGCCACACGGGGCAACGCCTTTGGTTTGCGATACTCGAACCCCAGACGGGCCAGAAGCTTGATGCAGCCAGAATGAGAATAGTGGATGTTGAATTTTGCACCCATATAGGCTCTGATCTGCGCCGTTGAACGGCAGAACCGTTCCTCAAGCCATTCGCTCAAATCCGCCTCATGAGCAATCGTCATCCGTGACTGCCCGCCTTTCCACCCATCGTAGGCGACGGCCTCCCAGTCCTCAGCCAAATATTGCTTGTGCCAGCTGCGCACCGTGTCGTCGTCCAGAAACAGAACCTTTGCGATTTGGGCACATGACATCCCATCATTCAGCAGCGAAAGCGCATTCGCCCGCCGCGCAACCCCGTAATCCTCACGCTGGCGCTTCACGCAGGATAAAAGCTCAAGGCGGTCTGCAGTGGTAAGAAAATTAGGGCGGATCATAAAGACACCTGAAACTCATTCGCTCAGTCCACCAATGCAAAAGTCGGGTGTTCAAAAACGCCGAGTATAAGAGATAATCACTGCTTCAGTTTTCCCGTAAATACAGTGGCGTTGCCCTGATCGCCGTCGACAGGACAGAGGAGAACGCCGCTTGGAACCACCGAGCCTTCGGAACAGCGCGCATCCAACTCAGCGGTTTATGGCTGGCTGAGTTGGACCGGTATCCACCATGCGCCATCGATGCTGCTTCCGAGTTCGAAGGCGGCAGCTTCTGGCAGGGGCGGTTCGTGCTTTCAGGCCCACTGGGAACCTTTGGCACGCCGCGCTTCCGCCGAATACTCTGTGCTGCCGTCTCTACGCAAGAGTTACTCTGCCAGTACGATCTCGCTGATGCGCCAGCTCTTGTCGAAGAAGGGCTCGAGCGGGCTGTAGAGCCGTAGGGCCACGAACCAGCCCTTGTCCGGCACCGTCTGGATCCAGTTCCCCCTGCCGACGCCGTCCGGCTGGATCGGCGAGAACCAAATCGTGGTTGAGCCATCCGAATCGGCTTCCGCCGCGGGCGAGGGGTAACTCTGGCTTCCTGCACGCTCTGGCGGCGCTGGCTTTGATACTGCCGACCAAATCCATAGGGTTCGCTTCAATAACGCCAGTTAGCATTTCTTGGCGCAACACGCGCCGCGCGGCTCCTACAATCCGACCTCTCGCCGTTGCCGCGCGGGATGCGGTCGCGTCATAGAGACGGTTGGCCCCTGCCCTATCTATCTCTGTGATCGGCATATCGCCTAGAACCTCACAGGCGATCACCAGATCAGCGCGTTCTGTCTGCGCAGAGCGCGGCCGTGGAACCCTGTCGCCTTGGTGACGCAACTTGCCGCACTCAAATTGGTAGAGGTAGCTGGCTACGGCCTCATTAAAGGTGCGTTTCTTCGTCGTGCGCTCCAGCTAGGCCTCGCCAATGGTGTCTATCCCTTGGGAGAAGTCGTTACGCAACTTACGCCCTACGTCACGGGCCTTGCTCAGCAGCATAAGCTTACCGTCGCCTAAATCGACCGTGCGGCGTGTGTTCGTGCCACGGATACGGCTTAAAAATGACCAGCGGCGTTTCCCGCTGGCGTATGCTCTCAGCCTCAGGCCGGTCACGTCATGGTCTTTGTTAATACCCCCAACCGGTTCGCAAACGGCACAGCAAAGCGCAACATTGCCGAACCAAATCACCGCACGAGTTCCGGGTGCTGGCGCGCGCGACTTTGTTGACTGGATGCAGAACGAGGGCAATGTCACGCTCGCACCCTCTGCCATCTGGGCCGCTTTTGCCGCCGCCGCGCTGCGAAGCGCGCTCCAAGCGGGCGATGATGAACTGGTTATTTCGCTATTGGACCTCCAAGCAGAAGGGCGTCGTCTGACAAATCCTGACCGGGCGCGCTTGTCGTTTTTGCCTGAGAGTGACCCCGACGCCCGCGCCAATTTGGCCCTGCGGGATTTAAGCGCCAGCCCGATTTCCAGTCTGCGCCTCGCGGGTTGGGACGCGCCTTCCCTCAGCATCGCCACCGAGGGAGATACCTATCTGATCTGCCTTGATTTCACGCCCGATCAGCTCTCCGACGCGCAGGCCATCCAGCTTATTTCTGAATTCGCTGATCGCCTGACCGACCCTTTGCGCCACTTACTTTGATATTCTGGAGACCCTAATGAAACATACTGACCTCTACATTGACGGCCAATGGCGTACTGGTGCATCCGGCACCCGTTTTGACGTGATGAACCCCGCAACCGAAGAGGTGCTTGCTTCTGTAGCCTCTGCGGAAATCGCCGACGCCGATGCCGCCCTTGATGCCGCCGAGGCCGCGATGGCGCTTTGGGCGGCCCAAACCCCACGCCAGCGCTCCGAAATCTTGCGCAAAGCATGGGAGCTGATGACGGCCCGTTTACCCGAATTCGCCCACCTGATTACGTTGGAAAACGGTAAAGCTCGCGCCGATGCGATGGGCGAGGCAACCTATGCCGCCGAGTTTTTCCGCTGGTTCTCCGAGGAAGCCGTGCGCGCCGACGGAATGATAACGCATGCCCCAGCCTCTGGCGCACGGATCATCGTGCAACACAAACCTGCGGGCATCGCGGTGCTTGTCACCCCGTGGAATTACCCCGCCGCAATGGGCACCCGCAAGATCGCTCCCGCTTTGGCTGCAGGCTGTGCCGTGATCATTAAACTAGCCTCCGAAACGCCGCTGACCATGCTGGCGCTGATGCCGCTTTTGGAGGAAGCTGGCGTGCCCAAAGGCTTGGTCAATGTCCTCCCTTCGCGCAAATCCGGCGCATTGGTGGATCACATGCTGCATGACCCTCGCGTACGAGTTGTCAGCTTTACCGGCTCGACGGGCGTGGGTCGAAAGCTGCTCCATTCCGCAGCCGACCAAGTGTTGAAGCCAGCAATGGAACTGGGGGCAACGCACCGCTGATCGTCTTTGAAGACGCCGATCTTGACGTCGCCGTCGAGGGGGCAATGTTGGCAAAAATGCGCAATTTGGGCGAGGCCTGCACAGCCGCCAACCGCCTCTATGTGCACACTGATGTGGCCGAAGCCTTTACCACGAAATTCACCGCAGCAATGGCGGCCTTAACGATGGGCGACGGGACCGATCCAAGCGTGGACGTTGGGCCACTGGTGAATGCCGATACGCGCGATAAGGTTGCCGCATTTGTTGCAGATGCCGTTGCCAAGGGGGCCAAAATTGAACTGGGCGGCACCGCGCCAAGTGGCAAGGGGTTCTTTTACCCGCCAACCGTTTTGTCCAACGTCGCAGAAACCTCTGATTGCGTGCACGACGAGATTTTCGGCCCCGTTGCCGCCCTGCAAGCCTTCACCGACCAAGAAGACGTCATCCGACGCGCCAACGACACGGAATATGGCCTCGTGGCTTACGTCTTTTCCGAAAATATGAAGCGTGCTCTGCAGGTCTGTGAGCGTCTGGAATACGGTATGGTTGGTTTGAACCGTGGGTTTGGTCTCCGATCCCGCAGCGCCCTTTGGGGGAGTCAAACAGTCAGGCTTAGGACGCGAAGGGGGCCATGAAGGCATGCTTGAATTTATGGAAACACAGTATATTTCGGCCAGCTGGTAGGCGGAGCAGTGTGTCGGATAAAATTGTCGACCGACGTCGGCGCAATTAGGTCTAGATCGCGGCATTTGTTAAGTAGATGTATTTGGTACGGTTACCGCCGCATCCTAGCCACCAAAAGCGTCCTCTTTTAGTCAGAACTAATAGGTGCCCGTTTAGAGAACACGTTTAAACAAAGTGACCATAGATTGGCCTGCTTCCCGTCTCCGCAGCCTTCTTTTGTTCTTTTTTAATCGTTTGCATAAAGCGTTCCAATGCACGTTCACTACCAGATTGTTTTGTCTTAGTCATTTGGGTGCTGTCAGACGCATTCGAACTCGTCTCGGCAAGGACTGTGATTTACCACGCCAAGCGGGCGTTATTCTCTAAGAGCGGCGGTGACGTAGCTTTCTAAAACCTCAGCCTCGTAATCAACGGCGCGCCAAAGATAGGGCCGCACGCCGATTACCCATACAAAAAGATCATTCAGGTGCCACTGCCAATTGGAAAAAGCACTTAGTTGTGGTCCGTGCCGTCGGCGGATTTCTGAAGCAAACAATGGGCCGAACTGGTTCCGCCAAAAACGCTCAGGTCAGTTTCCTCTGACTCCGCCGTTTTCCCCTATGCGGCGCCGGGAATTTGCACTTGGCGTCCGCCCTCTTGAAAATGGTCAAAGCTTTGTGCCCACGTCGTACCCGGCCAACGAATTTGCATTTCACCCAATCGAGGTCGATAGACCGCCGTGTAGATTGTGCCAAAACCTGCATCAAATGCGGTAGAATAAAGGGGGGGTCGCAAAAAAGCGCCGACGAATTTTTCTTCGGGGTCCCGGTGCAAGGTGAGACGTTGCAGCAAGTAACGTTCCCTCTCAACCGTCGCCGTAAACCGCGCATGGCTGACCCATTCAACATTCTGCTGATGGTTCGTCGCAACGGCGGCATGTGTGATTATTGCAGGCCGATCAGGGGCCATCATGGCCGTCAAATAGTGGCGTTTGGCATCCAATACCGTAACATTATAACTCATATGGGTCGGAACGCGGGACAACACCGCTCCAGCCTCCTCCGCCGTGGTGCAGGTTTGCAGGACATAGCGCAGGATCAAGGGGACGCCGAAGCCGTTGCCAACCACACGGCGACCGCCAAATGTCAACGAAATGGCAAGACCGGCATCGTTCATCCCGTCAACCAGCCCCCACAACCCGTCTGACGTACCGATCACCTGCCGCCCCTGCCAACCTGTACGCAGAATCAGGCTATCAAAAGCGTTTGGGTCATAGTCGTAGTTACGCACCAGAACAGGCTCTTCTCCTGGCCAGATCGCCTGACTGCATCCCGACAAATACGGAGGGGGACAGTAGAAACTTAGAAAGCGTGCTGCCTGATCGCCACCGCCTGCCAGATCACACAAATCTTCGTAGAGCGGTATAAGCTCTGGCATGTATTCCTTCAGGGCACGCCGACTTTCCAAATAAGTCGCCCGCGCAGAGTCGCCTTCCTTTAGCCACCAGCGTTTATAGCTGGGCCAATATTCGGCGAAAAGCCCGGCCCATTTAGGGCCGGGCAAATCTTCACTAATAGCACGCCAAATCATGGCTGTTCCTTACATGATCTTGAATGCGGGCTCCGCCAACACAGGTCCAGCACTCGCAACTGGGAGCGGCGTTCCCTCAACGGATTTCTTAATGCCGTGAATCCACTTTTTCGCGCGCTCATTCAACTGAAAGCTTTTCGTCATTGAGCGTCCGCGAGTCACGAGGATACCAATGTCCGCCCCTTCATAGCGATAATCGCCCGGTTGTAAAATCCGTAAGAAGAACGCTTCGTTTTCGCTTTCAACAGCCCGTCTGTGATAGTCGAACCGATCATAAACGACGCTCCCATCTTCCAGCATTTTGTAAATGCCGGTTTCTGGGCTTGCCGTGCAGATATCAACGCTATCATCCGTGTGCTTAATCACCATCTGAGACCAGCTATCAATCATGTTGGGATTGGCCCAACGGTCATTGAGTTCCGATGTGTCCAGATCGAATTTCTTTTTGGAGAACTCGAGTAAGTGGAAAAGGAACAAGGGCGCGTCGGCGTGGGCAAACGCCGCATGGTTGGTCATCGAGGACGCCCCCGTGATGCGCGGGTTCAATTCTCCCAGCCAGATATCGCCCGTCTTTTTGTCGATCAAGAAATCAAGCTCGAAGTAGCCGCGATAGCCTTCTTTGCGCAACTGTTCGCCGAATTTGAACGTCAACTCGCGCGCTTTCTGGCGGACTTTTGGTGGGAACGCTGTGGACAGGATTTCGTTGCCACACCAACCGCCACGATACGGTGTCAATTCTCCAAAGCCGACAAGTTCCGTCATCAACGGGCCAACAATCGTCCCTTCCTTGGTCGCGCAGGCCTCGATCGCCGATCCACGGCAATCAATCCGCTTCATGATTTTGATTTCACCTTCACCGATGATTTCGTGTTCGTGACGGCGGAAATCGGCCTCGGTCTTGATAAAGAACGTGGTGTGGCCGCTGTCGCCAAAGGCCGATTGCAGCACCAGATCGTGCCCGATCCCGCCTTTTTCACAAACCTCCCGTAACTGATCGTAGCTGGTGACCTCGGACAGGATATTCGGAACGGACGGAACCCCCGCCTTGTTGCCAATGCGGACGGTTTCGATCTTGTTGTCCATCGCCGTGCGCAGTTTTGCCTTGGGGAACCAGACGTCCGCGCCCAACTCTTTTGACAACCGCTCGGTTTCCTCGTCGAACATCAGGAACACAAACTTGGGTTTGCCACCGCGCCGCTTAATAAAGTCGATGACCTCTTTGTGCTGGAGCAGATAGTTGTTGATATCCTCAATGGATTGGAATTCCGCGTGTGGCTGCTCAGAAGGGCAAAACACATTGGGATGCTTGCCGCCATAACAGTCGATATAGCAGATATACTTGAAGTTTTTCACCCATTCGTCGAGGCCGAGCAGATTGAAATTCGTCGCCGAAATAAAGTAGATTGGGTCTTCGTTACGGTGAAAGAAGCGTCGAATTTCTGAGATATTCTTAAGCACAGTAGGCATAGTGTCGTCCCTTCATTAATTCGGTTATTTCTTGATTTTTTTGGCTTGGGGCAAGGCAGCCAAGGCCTCGGGTGTGAAGACGCGCAGACCGAGATCGGCGCGATACCCGTGTATTTCATTGACATCGAGCGCCAGCATAAACGCGAGGATTTCCTTGCTGATGACCTGCCCCGGCACAAGGATTGGAAACCCTGGGGGATAGGGAATGATGAAACTGGCGGAGACAACCTCTTTCCCTGCCTGAAGTGCATCATTCAGGGAGCCCTCCAGTTCCAGATAGTCACAATTTTTTTCATCGTAGCTGAGGTAATATGCCGTACGAATATCCCCCTCTGGCGTCACATTGTCAGGACGGAAAGAATCGTGGAACCGGCTGAAATCGGGCAATGGGGGATAGTTTTCCGTCAGATTTTTAACGCGACGATCAAACGATAAGCGTTCCATTTTCGATGCATCATCTAGCAAATCATCAAGTTCGTTGGCAATCTCAACCAGCACTTCGATCAGATAGGCAACAGAAGACCGCGTTGTGCCGATATTGGTCATGAACAACACGGTATTGCGGGAAGTTTTGTTGATTTGGATGCCATATTTATCCATCAGAACATCGTTTTTGAACGTGTCCCCATCCCACCCTGTGCCGCCAACGGCCAAGGTCACGCGGGTGGCATCCAGAACAAAATCGTCCTGCTGCCAGCAGTCCCACATGTCGGTCCAGCCTTGCTCATTGTCAAAATAGCTGACCACTCCACTCTGGCGATGGTGCTCGGGGATCATGTCGCCCGCCGTCAGAACCTTGAAGTATTTTTGCAAACGCGGATGCGTGCTGATCGCGCGCCGCATAGACATAGCGGCCTCGATCTGGCGTTGCACAAATTCAAAGCCTTCCAACTCAACCTGACGACGTCCCACATCAAGCGAAGCGATGATCTGGTAGTTGGGTGAGGTGGAAGTGTGGGTCATATAGGCTTCGTGGAAGCTCTGCTCGACCTCGCCCTTAAAGTCCTGATCGCTCACGTGGATCATGGAACCCTGTCGCAGCGACGTCAGTGTTTTATGGGTCGACTGGGTGGCATAAACACGGATCCGCGCAGTGGGCGGCGCAATGAGTCGTGCGTCCAACAGCTCCTCATCTGTGGCATCGCCAAGGACCTTTTGCTGAGCCTCATAGGCTTCCCTATGTTCGTCCGTCTTTAGGCGCTTGCGCAGATTATTCGCTGTGCGCATGCCCGTACGTTGGCGGTATGTCGGGCTGAATCTCGCGAAAGCAAACCATGCTTCATCCCAAAGGAAGACAAGATCTGGCTTGATCGCCAGACATTCCTCCATGACCCGCTCAACATTATAGACCAGTCCGTCAAAGGTACAGTTGGTCAGCAAAAGCATGCGAACGCGATCAAGTTTGCCGGCGGCTTTTAGCGCTAGCAATTGATGTTTGATTTCACGCAGCGGCACAGCACCATACATGGAATATTCGTTCAGAGGGTAGCTATCGAGATAGACCACTTCAGCCCCTGCAAGGACCATGCCGTAATGGTGCGATTTATGGCAATCCCGATCGACCAGAACGATGTCACCCGGGCGCACCAGCGCTTGCACGACAATTTTGTTACAGGTTGAGGTTCCGTTTGTGGCAAAAAACGTCTGTTTTGAGCCAAACGCGCGGCTTGCCAGTTCTTGCGCTTCTTTGATGGGGCCGTGAGGTTCGAGCAAGCTATCAAGCCCGCCAGATGTCGCAGAGGTTTCGGCCAAGAAAATGTTGGGGCCATAGAACGCCCCCATATCCTGAATCCAGTGGCTGCGCGTAATCGATTTCCCCCGACTGATCGGCATCGCATGGAACACGCCTGTCGGTTGTTTGGAGTAGTTCACAAGGGCCGTAAAGAACGGTGTTTTGTTGCGTGCTTCAACACCCCGAAGGATATTCAGGTGCAACTCCATAAAGTCTTCTTGGTTATAGAAAACCCGCCGACAAATGCCCAACTCAAGCCCTGCGATATCTTCAACCGACCGGTCGGTGACCAGATAGGCATCCAATTCTGGCCGCACCCGTTCAATGAGACGGCACAGTTCTGGGCCATAGTTTTCCGGCAGCATCGCGTCAATTGCGTCGCTTCCCCCTGCTCGGCTCAGGAAACTATGGAGAATTTCATTGTCGAGCTTTGACTTTAAAACAAGGCCGGGACGCACAACGATGGCCTGAATGTTATGATTAAACAGGACCGCAATGAGGGCGTCTTCTAAACTAGGAACAACAACAGCTTCATAGGTGAATGGGTCTTCTGGACGACGCATGCGCGTGACATTGTTTTTCAGCCACCGCTCCTGTTGGTCGCTGACATTATCAACGATCAAAACCTCAAAATAGGGTTTGGTCATGGCGCGCACTTCGGGTGACAGAAGAGACTCGTCGTCGTACTCTTCCTTGTCGATACTGTCGCGTTCCAAGGGAATGGAGCGACGTCGATAAGCGCCCGTTGTCAGAGCCCGCGTCACACGGTGAACTGCAAAGGCCAATTCTTCATAGCTATTGTGTTCGAACAAACGACGAAGATGAATAAAGGCCGCCATGCCTGGAAAGGCCCAGTATGGCTCGATCAATGCGAGGGACTCGAATAATTCCTGTGTTTTCGCGGTGTCTTTGGCCGAGATTTTGTTCGGCATATTTCTGGCGAAGGACCCTGTTATCTCCCTGAGCGCACTCCAGTTATCTGTGCGCAGTTGCGTCGCCGAATAATAGTCGCTGACGGAATTCATCGATCGTTCTCCCAGTTATAATTCGATGTGCGAAGAAGGGTCCGCCGGCCTCCCGCCGACGGACCTCGCAGATCAGCCGATTATTTTTTTGTCAGTAATGGCCGGTTCGACATATTCTGGTGTGGGCATAGCCAACTCCGGTTCCACGTCGAGAATTGCGGGCTCATCCACATACAAGCCCGAACGGGAGCCTTGGAGTGGCACTTCCAGCGGCCCAAGCGCTTTCAAAAAGTTATCGGTTCCGCTGGTCCGGTCATAGACCGAGAAATCCACCGAACGATCCCGAAAACTTTTCAGCACTTGACCCAGGCCTTTGAAGCCGGTTTCGCGCTGGCGCCGCACCATCGACATATCCACCTCGATCGGGAACATATCTTCTTGGCCGCCGGATTGGTGCAGCACCTGAGACGTAGGATCAACAACGCAGGATTTACCGATACCACCCGCGCCCAAACCATTCACATCAATGACATAGCACTGGAATTGAGCTGCGGTCGCCCGCGCGATCGACAGTTCAGCGTCCCTGTCTGTTGTGCCCGTCAACACCGGATGCAACAGCACCTCAACGCCTTGGCTGGTCAGTTGCCGCGTCGTTTCCGGAAACCACATGTCGTAACAGATCGACAAACCAAACCGGCCCACATCAGGCACGTCGAAAACGCAAAATTCCGTTCCGGGCGTGACGCCTGCCTCGTAGGGTAAAAACGGGAACATTTTGGCATAGCGCCGTACGACAATCCCATTGGGGTCAATCACTAGCGAAGTGTTATAAACCCCACTGTTTTCGGGGTGAGTTAGGAACATCGACCCCGGGATCAACCATATTTTGTACCGACGGGCCGCCTCACAGAACCGATCAATAACAGCGTTTTCTTGCGGAAGTTTAAACTTTTCCAGCGGGCCAAAAGGCGCAAGTTCACTGAAAAGAACCATTTGTGTCCATGGAAAACGGATCATCAACAAATCCAGACGATGCATCATAGCATCGACATTGGAGTGAAGGGCATTCACGTGCATTTGAATGCCAGCAATAGCGAAAGGGGTCATAGGGATAGTACTCCTTGCAGATAGAGCAGCCCAGGATGAGCTATTAAAGCCTCTGCGATTGGCATGTATTTAAGCTCTTACTACCAAGACTGAAATTGGTGATCTGCGCACAACTCTGTCAGCATTTGACCCAATTAGGAATTCCCGCACGCTATCTGGCTTGTGCGACGCCATAACGACCAGATCGCACTGCGTTTCCTCGATCGCCTCCAACACTTTATGGTGGATATTGCCAAAAGCGAGATGCTGTTTGACCGACACGCCCTGAGGGACATTCGCCTTCACAAGCCCGTCCAGCGCTGCACTTGCCGCAGCGATCGCCTTGGATTCAAAGTCGGAGGGAAAGAAGCTTTCAACCATCGGCGTGCCCAAATCCGGAACCACCGACATGACATGCAAAGTGCCTTTTGAAGCCGTCACCAGTTCCAGCGCTTGAGGCAGTGCCTTTTCCCAAGACGCCTTGGTATTCAGATCAAGTGTAAGCAATACGTTTTTGAACATGGTCTGTTTCCTTTAAGCGGTGGCTTGTTTGCGGATCGGGTGCCCAGTGCGGCGGCGTTGCAAGAAGACAACCAAGCCCAAAAGCAGTAAGGCTGGTAAGAACATCAGGTATTTAGAGGGCTGCCCCACGGGGCGCAGCACCTGTAAAACTGTCTGATCCCAGTCTAGACCTGCAGTGGCAGCCGCGCTGCCATACGTCACATCGTCAATCATAAGCGTGTCGCCTTCGTTGCGGAACACAAGTCCCGCATTTTCCAACCGTTCTTCACCCGTTGCCCCGTCTTGAATGGTCAACACGGCAACAAATTCGATCGGATCCCCAAGGTCGTTCACACCAGCAACACGCAGGCGCAAATCATCACCGATCGGCGTGTTCATGGCTGCAGTAGCAATCTCGGACGGTTGCTCGTCAACATAGGGGGAGCGACCATGTCCATCCAGAACCCGGGGCGAAACAGCGTGAACGCGATGAGCAACAAGGCGGCAGTTTCATAGAAGCGGTTCTTGGCCAAGAACCAACCCTGTGTCGCGGCCGCAAACAGCAGCATCGCAAAGGTTGCCACGATAAAGACAAAGACACCTTGGCTCCACGTCACATCAATCAGCAGCAGTTCCGTGTTGAAGATGAACAGGAAGGGCAAAGCGGCCGTCCGCAGGCTATAGAAGAACGCGATCACACCCGTCTTGATCGGATCACCACCAGAAACGGCGGCGGCGGCAAAGCTGGCAAGCCCCACCGGCGGCGTCACATCGGCCATGATGCCAAAGTAGAACACAAAAAGGTGGACCGCGATTAGAGGCACAATCAGCCCGTTTTGCTGGCCCAGCGTTACGATGACAGGGGCCAACAAAGCCGATACCACGATATAGTTGGCGGTTGTTGGCAGACCCATACCAAGGATGAGCGACAGGATGGCCGTGAGGAACAAGATCGCAAGGATATTGCCGCCCGAAAGCACCTCAACCACATCCGCCAAGGCCGATCCAACGCCCGTCTGGCTAACAGCGCCCACAATGATACCCGCCGTCGCCGTAGCGATACCGATGCCGATCATGTTGCGCGCGCCGGTTTCCAGACCGTCGATGAGGTCGAAAAATCCTTCTTTCACTGCGGCTCCAAGACCACTTTGTTTGCGCATCATCGCCGTGAGTGGCCGCTGGGTTAAAAGGATGAATACCATGTAAGTTGTTGCCCAAAACGCCGACAAACCAGGTGAGAGGCGATCAACCATAAGCGCCCAAACCAGCACCACAACCGGCAGGATAAAGTGCAGGCCGGACCGGATCGTCGGACCCGGCAACGGCAAGGCTGTGACGGGTGCGTTTGGATCATCCAATTCCAGCGGCTCTTCCTTGGAGGAGACATAGAGCAAACCAACATAGATCGATGTAATGAATGCAAAGATGATATAGGCCGCCGTTTCAGGGAAGGCAGGACGTATCCACCCCATGCCGTAATAAACCGCAAAGGAAATGGCGCAGATCACGGCAATGGTAAAAGCAATACCAATCAGGCGTTGCACGATGGGTTTTGGCGTATAGGCCCGTGGCAGGCCTTCCATGCCCGCTTTGAGCGCCTCAAGATGCACAATATAAACAAGGGCAATGTAGGAAATAACCGCCGGAAGAAAGGCGTGTTTGACCACATCAAAATACGGGATACCGACGTATTCCACCATCAAGAAGGCCGCTGCACCCATAACGGGCGGCATAATCTGACCGTTCACCGAGGACGCAACTTCAACCGCGCCCGCTTTTTCCGAGGAAAAACCAACCTTCTTCATCAGCGGAATGGTGAATGTGCCCGTGGTGACAACGTTGGCAATCGAAGACCCTGAGATCAAACCCGTCATCGCAGACGAGACAACCGCTGCTTTTGCAGGGCCGCCCTTCATATGCCCCATCAAGCTAAAGGCGACTTGAATGAAATAGTTCCCCGCGCCAGCACGATCCAAAAGCGATCCAAACAAAACGAACAAGAACACAAAACTCGTCGAAACGCCCAGCGCGATCCCGAACACGCCCTCGGTGGTTATCCACTGGTGGTTCACGATCTCTGACAGGCTGTTGCCTTTATGAGCGATAATGCTGGGCATATTTGGCCCAAGCACAGTGTAGACAAGGAAAACCGTGGCCACGATCATCAGCGCAGGCCCCAAGGCGCGACGGGTCGCCTCTAAGAGCAGCATGAGACCAATCACAGCAACCACGAAGTCTTGCATGATTGGCGCGCCAACGCGGCTGGAAATATCACGGTAATAGACGAACAGATAGAGTGCTGCGAGCGCCCCAATAACGGCCATCGCCCATTCCCAAACCGGTACGCGGTCTTTGGGGGACCCTAGGATAACTGCGGCCACAATGGCCAATGCGATGATGGGTATCCACCACGTCGCTGTGCCGTCTTTGGCCCCTGTCATAAACAGGAACGCGAGAAAAAGGGGAACGGTGATCCCAAGTCCGACTTGGAATTTCGTCCTCGCCGAAGGAAAGGCTGCGTAGGCGAGGAAAAGGGCAAAGGCCAAATGGATTGACCGGCTTTCAGTATCGTTGAAGACACCCCAGCCAACAATAAAAGGAATAGGCGAAGCGATCCAAAGCTGAAACAGCGACCAAGATAGCGCCACACATGTTAAGAAAGTCCCAACAGAACCAGTCGAACCGCGACCACCCGTGTCCGAAGATGCGACCAGCGCATCCAGTTCGGCTTGGTTAAGTCCGCCGCGGCTTTCGGCTTCGGCCTCGACGCGCGCATTTTTCTGCTGGTTTGGGTCATTCGTCATGTCGGTCCCCCGTCACCTGCACACGTCAGGTAAAAAATCTGTTGATTAATTATTTTAGGTCTCGTTGTGAGATTCCGTAGCAGCAGCGGCCCTTTCAGGCCGCCGCCATTTTGCGCAAGTGTGGATTACATCCAACCGCGTTCTTTGTAATACCGTTCAGCACCGGGGTGTAGCGGAGCGGACAAACCATCGGCGATCATGCCTTCTTCGGTCAGATTTTCGAAGGCTGGGTGCAGGCGCTTAAACCGGTCAAAATTGTCGAAAACAGCTTTGACAACTTGATACACGACCTCATCATCGACTGTTGCCGACGTTACAAACGTCGCCTTCACACCAAATGTGTTGATGTCATCAGGGGACCCTTCATACATACCGCCGGGGACAGTCGCTGCGGCGTAGAAAGGGTTTTCTGCGATCAACTCGTCGATCTCGGGACCCGTCACAGGGATTAGGACCGCATCAACTGTCGATACTGCTTCTTGGATCGAACCATTCGGATGACCCACCGTATAGATGATCGCATCAACCTTGTTGTCGCCAAGTGCGGCTGCTTGCTCGGCTGGCTTCAACTCAGACGCCAAAGCAAAGTCGTCCATTGTCCAACCAAGTGCATCCATGACCACTTGCATCGTAGCATATTGGCCCGAACCGGGATTGCCGATATTGACGCGTTTGCCTTTTAGGTCAGCGAAGGTTTTGATACCAGAATCCGCGCGTGCGATCACTGTGAACGGCTCGCCGTGCACAGAGAATACAGCTCGTTCGTCATCGAACTTATTGCCTTCAAACTCGGACGTGCCATTATAGGCGTGATATTGCCAATCGGACTGGGCGACGCCCATATCCATGTCACCCGCCATAATCGCGTTGATATTGGCAATGGACCCACCTGTTGAGGGGGCCGTGCACTTCAAGTTGTGTTCAGCCGTGCCGCGGTTCACCAGACGACAAATTGATTGGCCTACAACAAAGTAAACGCCAGTTTGGCCGCCGGTACCAATCGTGATGAATTGCTCCTGCGCGGTCGAAGCGGTCCCGGCCATCATGGCTCCGGCAAACGCCACGTACTTTAAAAAACTCATAGTTATCTCCCAATACTAAAGTTGTGTCACGTCCTCCTAGAAAGAGGATCTGATATTAAACAACGAAACCTGACAAAGATTCCACGCCTAATTGGGACCCAGTAACGGCCCCTAATTCAAATAATTCCCAGTATGTTTGATCACACTAACGAGCGAATATTCCTTGAGACTGACGAAACGGCGCGATTCCTGCAACTAAATTCACAAAAAATCACCAATTATGTTTATTATTTTCAACAATCCGATGAGTATTGCGTAAAATTCAAGCGCATTCAGCCCGTTCTTTGTCGATATGTTCGCCTGCCACGCCATAGCAATAAATGTCTGGCCAAAATAACACGGAAATGGCGTGAGTTATTCGTAACACACTGACGATAATCAACGAATAGATCGGATGACCAGCCTTTGCGATCCTGCTGATTCTCAAAATCCACAACAAATCATCCGCCATGCCAACCCATGGACGATCACCAGTGATGCAACTTTTGCGTGTAACCCTACTGGGACGCGACCCAAAGGGTATCGATGAACACGGTTGTTCATGGCGCCACGAGACAGCTTATCCACATAGCTGATCAATTTAGGTGGACGCAAAAGCCCGCCTAAATTGAATTCTTTTGTAACGCTTATCCGTGCAATTCAGCCATTGCGTCGGTTAATGCAGCTTCAAAGATTGAAAGACCTTCGTCAATGATCGCGTCCGAGGCGGTCAACGGCACCATTATGCGCAGCGCATTGCCGTGCATGCCACAGGACAACAGAATTAGGCCCCGTTTGAGTGCGTGTGCAACCACAGATTTCGTAAGCGCCGCATCGGGCGTTGCCGTTTCGAAATCTGTCACAAATTCGACCGCCAACATTGCGCCAAGACCGCGAATATCCCACATCCGGTAGGGCGAAACACGTGCGCCGATATCCGCAAAGCGTGTCCGGAAGTATTCTCCAAGCGCTGTGGAACGAGCCAAAAGACCCTCTTCCTCAATAGCTTCGATCGCGGCCAAAGCGGCGGCACATGCAACGGGGTTACCGCCATAGGTTCCCCCCAGACCCCCCGGAATTACTGCGTCCATCACCTCTGCGCGGCCAATGACACCTGCAATCGGGTAGCCACCAGCCATCGATTTAGCGACGGTAATCAAATCGGGTACGACGCCAGAATGCTCAATCGCGAACCAAGTGCCTGTCCGACCAAATCCCGCCTGAATTTCATCCGCAATCAACATAATTCCGTGCTGGTCGCAAATTGCGCGAAGCGCTTGCATCATTTCGAAGGGAACGGGCGTATAGCCACCCTCCCCGAGGACGGGTTCAATGATAATCGCTGCGATCCGCTCGGGTTGCGCGTCTGTCAGGAAGAGGTTTTGCAATCCGGTCAGTGCATCCTGCACAGTGATACCGTCGCGAAGGCTTGGAAAAGGCGCGCGGTAAATATCGGATGGAAATGGACCCACATCCTTTTTGTAAGGTGAAATCTTACCCGTCATCCCGAGCGTCAACAGCGTGCGACCATGATATCCGCCTGTGAAAGCAATCACACCCGGACGCCCTGTTGCCGCCCGCGCAATTTTGACCGCATTTTCGACGGCCTCGGCACCAGTCGTGACCAACAGCGATTTTTTGGCATGATCGCCCGGAGCAAGTTCATTCAGCTTTTCGGCCAAGGCAATATAGGGCTCATATGGCACAACTTGAAAACTGGTATGCGTATAATGATCTTCTTGCGCTTTGGCAGCAGCGACGACCTTTGGATGACGATGGCCCGTGTTGAGAACGGCAATACCACCCGCAAAATCTACATAGCGATTGCCCTCAACATCCCAAAGTTCCGCGTTTTCCGCATATTTTGCAAAGATCGGTGCCGCAGAAGCCACGCCACGCGCAACGGCGGCCTCTCGTCTGGCAATCAACGACGCATTGGATTGCTTCAGAGGAGCGGCATCCGGTACAATTGCGATAACCGACTTGCGTTTCATTGCCGTTCTAGTTGATTTCTTTTTGACTGTATTGGCCATTTAATGACGTCCTTTCCAACGGGTCACCGCTCTCCCAACGAGGGGCGTTTAATATTTCCATACCCTGTTTAATTTAACTGTCAATATCTATTCGCCAAGAAGGAAAGGATCGCCTAGGATCAGTTGGGCGCATATCATTTTTTTGACCGCTTGAGTTTGTACGCGCAACCGTTGTAGGAAGTTGATCTTCTTAGATAATTGCGGAAATCTGCATAGGAATAGCAAAATGGACATTGGCGACCGGCTGCAAGAGATTCGAAAAGCACACGGGTTGTCGCAGCGGGAACTTGCCGCGCGTGCGGGTCTAACGAATGGCACCGTCAGTCTGATTGAGCAGAACAAAACCAGTCCCTCTGTCGCTTCACTCAAGAGTTTGCTAGATGCGATTCCCATAAGCATTGCAGAGTTTTTCACAACTATTGAAGAGCTTAGCGAACCAAAGATTTTTTTTACTTCTGATGAGTTCGTCGAAGTCGCGCCGCAATTCGGGCCCTCAGCCGTGTCGCTTCGACAGATTGGAGATGCCAGCAGGCATACCCTGCAAATGCTGGATGAGACCTATCCAGTAGGTGCCGATACAGGCCCCGAATTTCTGGCGCATGCAGGGGAAGAGGTCGGGGTTGTTATTCAAGGCCAAATCGAAATCACTGTCGGCGATCAGGTTAAAGTCCTTCAAACTGGCGAGGGATACCTATTTGACAGCCGCAAGCCTCATCGCTTCCGCAATGTTGGAAATGAGACGTGCAGGGTTATCAGCGCCTGCACCCCTCCAACGTTCTAGATTACAGCACTCGGATCCCACGTACCAAACGAGTTCTATGTTTGAACTCAGACAGGGACTTCAAACGGGCTAGTCTTGTCACGGTTCAGGTCCGGTCTCTTTCGAGCAATGTTTGCTATGAAGAAGACAAGAAATGGCACCGAGATACACAGGCGTGATGCAGTCAGCATCGTAACAACTAGCGGCCAGACACGGCCACAAGTTGCATCAGATTTAGGCGTGGCTTTATTGACACTGAACAAGTCGGTTCAGAAGCACCAGCACGATGACCTTATGTTTGGGCCTTATCAAGATATCTACAAATAGAACAAGCGCCTTCGGAAGACAGTTCTTCTGCTTCGCGGGGAGAAGGAGGAGTTAAAAAAAGCCACCATCCATTGACCGACAAAGGGAATTGCTACCCCTCTCGGGATCATGCTGCGCATAGCCCTGCCGGGCAATTCCATAGTGGGAACATTCTTCAAATCCATCAAGGCAGAATTAATTTTGAGAGACCTATGGGAGGCGCTGAGGCGCCCTGAAGGTTGCGCGTTTTGAGTTGATGTCAAATTGCGCCCGTTGGCTTATTCCCGCCTGAATGGCCTAGTTTGCGGGGCCTCCTCTAGGCAGTTTCGAATTGTCGATATATTCATCCAAAATGGAATTCCGCAAATCAGACACAGTATCCCGTAAACCGCCATTCCACTGGCTCAGGTTATTCTCGTTGATTGCTATCGGATCGTTTTTGCTGGCGTTGCCTCTGCATGCCCAGACAAAAACCACGTCCGAGGAGACTACGGCAAACGTCGGAAAGGTTGATGACGTCTATTTGGCACCTGTTGTTATAGAGGGCGATGAGTTGTTTTTCCTGCGCGGTTCAAGCGCGCAGCCCGCGGCTGAACGTGCTGCAATTGTTGAGACGAGAATACTTGACGTCGCAGGATCCAGCGCAATCAAGAATTTAAAAATGGACATCCGCGAGGATGCGCTTGGACATCAAATCTTTGCTGGCGTAAACCTTATTTCGACTGTGACCCAAGCCGATTCAGATATGGAAAAGCTGCCGTTGCCCGTGTTGGCGGGGCTGCATGCTGATGCTATTTCTGAGGCAATTTCAAATTACAGGGCAGACCGGACCGACGACGCGCGTGCTGACAGCGCAATTGAAGTCGGGATGTGGACCCTGGTGTTTCTGGTATTTTGTGGAGCCATGCTGTTGCTGCGTAAGAAAGGCAACAAATGGATCAGTATCGTCGTTCAAAGGCAGTTTTCCTCGTTTGAATTGGCAACCAACAAAATGGTTCAGGTTCGCGCCATTGCCGCACTCATCCTCTTTGGTTTTAAGTTTATCCTACTGATCATGTTTGTTCTGGGCTTATATTATTATCTAACTTTCGTACTCTTTGCCGTTGCCGAAACCCGCCCGATGGCGAATCTTTTGCTAACTCATGTCACGGGCCCCGTCCTCAGAATTGCGCTCGGAATTGCTTCGGTCGCGCCGAACATCGTCACGATCTTGTTGATAGCGCTATTGGCGCGCTTCCTAATTCGCGGGCTTCGGGTGTTTTTCGATGCGGTGGCCGCGGGTAGTATTACGCTCGGGGATTTCGAAAAACACTGGGTCGATCCGACATTTAATATTCTGCGAGTGGCCGTAATCTTGATCGCGATTGTATTTTGTTTTCCTTATGTCCCGGGGTCGGATTCCTCGGCGTTTCGAGGGCTGTCTCTCCTCGTGGGCGCGATGCTGTCCCTAGGCTCCAACTCGGTGATGAGCAACGTGTTGTCCGGTCTGTTCGTGATCTACCGTCGCAGCATGAATATCGGTGACCGGATCAAAGTTGGGGCCCATGTCGGCGACGTGGTCGAGATAAAATTGATGGAGACACATATCAAGTCCGTCAAAAACGAGTTGATCAGCATTCCCAATGCGAAAATGTTGAACTCTGAAGTGATCAATTATACAAAGCGCGTGCATGGCAGTGGCCTGCTTCTGCATACCACTGTCGGGATCGGCTATGAAGAGACCCCTGAAAAAATCGAGGCGATGCTAATTGAGGCCGCGCAGCGAACCGATGGGTTGAAAAGCCGCCCAGAGCCTTTTGTACTTTGGACCGAACTTGCTGACTTCGCGATAAATTATCAGGTCAATGCCTTCACCACACGAGGGTCGAGCATCCCTAAGATTACGTCCGACCTTCACAGGAATATCGTTGCCGTATTCAATGAAAACAAGGTACAGATCATGACCCCGTCTTACATCGCCGATCCTATTGATCCAAAAATATCGGCCGAGATTTGGGACGGAAAATTAGCGCACGCCAGTTGATAGTAAATGGCGGCTAACTAGGCGTTAGAAAGTAGAACAACAATTGGTTCTGCCTGCCTTGAATGTAGATCGATATTTTCAAAGCCACTGCATTTGTTCAGTCTCGCAGTCCGGTCACTGATCGATAAATTGCGGCGGCGTTTCACGGACATTGTCGTAGGACGCATTCGTTCCATTTGGCGGCGAAACTCTAAACGTCGAAGACGCGATCTAGGATGAGGTGTCGCATAACAACACCTCTTTTGTCTTGCTTTTCAGAAGGCTCCATCCGATAGGGTGATATGTTCAAAAACCGTGCCTTAGTCTTCATTCTCATAACGCTGATGATCGACGCCATCGGTATCGGCATCGTATTCCCTATCATGCCGGACTTGATGGAGCGCGTGGGTGCGGGTGACACCGGACAAGGCGCTTTGTGGGGCGGGTTGCTCATGGCAGCCTATGCAGGCGCGTTGTTCCTGAGTGGGCCTATCGTCGGCAGCATTTCGGACGCTGTTGGCCGCAGACCGATATTGATCGCCGCGCTCGTTATGTTGGCACTGGATTACGTGATCATGGCTTTGGCCGATAGTTTCTGGCTGCTCCTTCTCGGACGGTCCCTCGCAGGCCTCGCTGGGGCGACCTACATTACCGCGACGGCCTATATTGCTGACATGTCTTCCCCGCAAGAAAAGGCTGCGAACTTTGGCCTCATCGGCGCTGCATTCGGGATCGGCTTTGTCCTTGGCCCCGCTTTGGGTGGTATTGCCGCTGAAATCAGCCTCTCTGCTCCGTTCTGGATCGCCGCGGCCTTGGCGGCGGGCAACGCCTTGTTTGGGTTTTTTGTGCTGCCAGAAAGCTTGACGCCAGAAAAACGCCGCCCTTTTGGCAAGCGCGACCTCAACCCGTTCAAATCGATTTTCGATGCATTCCGCTTGCCGGGTCTTGCTGTGCCACTGCTTTGCATTTTCATCTTCGAATTTGCCAACATGGTTTACCCAACGCTTTGGGCTTTCTGGACCCGCGAAGTGTTCGATTGGCCGACACTTTATATTGGGCTTTCGCTCGCGGCCTACGGCGTGCTTTTGGCTTTTGTACAGGGGGGATTGATGCCGATTTTTATCAGGTGGATCGGGGATTTCCGTACCTTGATGCTGGGCATGATTTCGGCGCTGATCGGGATGATTGGATTTGGCTTCACGGGGTCAATTACGGCTCTGGTGGTCTTTCTTATCCTTGCAGCGTTGTCGGATCTTGTACCTGCATTGATGACAGCTATGGCATCGAACCAGACGGATGACGATCGGCAGGGTGTCGTGCAGGGCGTTATCGCTTCGCTGTCATCCCTTGCCGCAATCCTGTCGCCCCTCGTGATGACGGGACTGTTTCAGACATCCGTTAACGCCGAGGGCACTTACATGCCGGGTGCCCCCTTCTTCTTCGCGGCCGTTCTTGTTCTTGTTATGATGCCGTTGGTCTTTCGCCTACGGGGGCACGCCTCCGCCTGAACATCGACGTGGTCCAACAAACCGTTAGCCAATCCAAGCTTCACAGATGAAAATACCACGCGTTACACGAGCTTCCGTTTTGAAGCATCAGGGTTCACAGGCAGTATCAATTTACACAGAAACCTTGACTGTAACTGGCACTTATTGTCGGAGGTGATCATGATCCAGTCGCGAAGGCGGTTACCTTCACAGTTTTTGTGTCAAATGTGGAGGTGATCGATCTGGATTTCGGTCATTGAATTCAGAAGAAAACGCCTGAAGAAACGAACCAGGCGATGTTTGGATTGCTGGGACGGCAGGGTGTGATCTAGGCCCAAGAGCGTTTAAAGAACAAGGAACCCCTTCCAGCTTCGCTGGGGCGATGAACCACCGATGGAGACAAGAATGGTAGATGCAGTTTTTTTCAAAAACCAAGAAGAGTTTACCGATTGGTTGGATGAACATCATGCCCAAGCCAGTGAACTTTGGGTGGGATATTTCAGGAAGAAAACAGGACGCGAAAGCCATACGTGGTCTGAATCCGTTGATGTCGCTCTTTGTTATGGGTGGATCGACGGTATTCGAAAAACCATTGATGAACATAGTTATAAGATACGCTTTACCCCACGCAAATTAACAAGTGTGTGGAGTGCGGTGAACGTAAAGAAGGTCGAAACACTCCTGCAACTAGGGAAAATGAAACCCGCAGGGCTGCACCTCTTTAACAGCAGAACCGATATGCAAGGCTATTCCAGTGAGCACAGAAACGTTCCGCTTGACCGTGAGTATGAGGTGCAGATCGAAGCGAACCAGTCCGCATGGTCATTTTTCACCAATCTCGCCCCCTCCTACAAAAGAGACTCTATTTGGTGGGTCATGAGCGCCAAGAAAGAAGAAACACGTCTAAAAAGGCTTGGCGTACTAATTTCTTCGTCAGAATCTGGACAAAAAATACCACCCTTGAGAAAGAAGGCATAGTCTCTACAGAATAGTTGCAGTGGTCGCGGGCGCAGCGACCCACGTTGAGCGAAACACAGGCCAACCAACCTGAACGGCCCATTGCTGACCTTGAGCCGTGCGCCATCGTTTCTGCGCGGCACTCACAATGCGGACATTCGCTGGGACCACTTCGATCTTTCAAATTCGGTGTTTTACAGCGGACCTTTGTAGCGCCGCTCTTGCGGTCACCCAACCCAAGTTTAAAATTGGCGGTATCAATCAGATCACATATCTTATATCTCAGGCCGAAATCCGGAAAGGATACTCAATGCCTAAACCAAAAAAGCCGAAAGTAAAACGCCCGGGAGCAAATCCTGTCCAGAAACCTGCTTGGTATCAAGCGCTCAAAGGTTCCGGTGCGCAACATGGCGAGCGACCAACCATGACTGGTAAGAAGGCAAAAAATAAATCTGCATAAGCTGGTTACTGTGTTTCAAAAATTTTTGATATCAAAGCGGCATTGGCAGGCCGTGCTGTCGAACAGAAAGTGGCCTAAACGAGCACCTGCGACGGCACGTTAACAAAAAAGAGGCTAGAGGATTGCGCCCCTAGCCTCCCAGCAATTCACTGGTGAATGACTACTAGCAATTATAGATGCCGACTGCGCATCTGCGGACGGTTCTGCGCCCGACACCAGCAATGCTTACTGGGGTCAGGGGACGACCAATTCTGGCTTCCGCTTGGGTTGCAATGCCTTTGACGCCTGGAACATCAAAATGCGCTCCCAGCTCCAATGTTCCAGCAATAAGAACCGCAGAAACGCCAAGTGTTATAAAACGACGACCTAGTTTCATTGTTATTCTCCCATTCTGATGAAGTCTGGCAGTTCGCTGACTTGCTCTTTGTAGTCCTCAATGCTTACTTCGGTGGCCCCATCAGGCGCCATGAAAGTAAACGCATCGTCAGCCAAAGTTTCGCCAGTGCGCCAATCGCGGATGTTCAAGCTATATTGCAGCCCTTGTTTTTCACCGCGCGTGGTAATCACATACCGACAAGGATAAGGCTGATCGCCTTGCGCAATCCAAATTTGCAGATCAACTTCATCGGTGCGAAGTCCAAGATGGTCGCACTCTTGGCCAGCAATAACGCCGCTACCAAAGTCTTTGACATCCGTGACATTCCCCATCAACGCGGCATATGTATCCGTGGTGAGCAAGTCGGCTGCGGGTAACGGCTGGCCATAACTTTCCCGCAGGGTATCGACCAATTGATCAATTGACCCTGAAATGGGCAACTGGGTGTAAACACCCGCATCTTTACCCAATACGCTGAAATTCGAGCCGTCATAGTTCATGACAATGTTGGTAAACCCACCCACTCTGGTCGCATGAAACTTGTCTGGACGCGCCAAAGCGACTTCGCCAGAGCTGGCAAAGCTGATGATTTGATCCTCGACGGAAACAACATCAAGTGTCGCGTCATAGTCAAAGCTAAACTCTGTGGTCGCGGCTAGATAGTCCGACATCGCCTTAAGAAGGCGATCCGCATCTGCTTCATCCGCCATCGCCGTGGGCGCCAAGAATGCAAACCCCAGCCCCGCTGCGGCAACCCCTATGCGCAAGCGTTTAATTTTGTCAGCCATTTATCACTCCTGATTGTATCGTTAATTTATTGAGCGCCAGTTCAAAAACCGTACGCTCTCCCTTCGTAATTGCAAGGGATTTCCAATTGATTTTTAGTTCACCTTCACAACCGCCGGCGGAGCCCATTTGCCAGAAATGACATCGGACATGGGTGCGTATAAACGCATATTCAACCCAAATCCAGCCTTTAGAGAAGGCAACCAATTGGCTTCTTTCTCGGCATCGGGTGCCTCAGATTGAATATAAATATCAAGCGATCCGTCTGCATTATACGTTAACGGCATCCAGCTTGATACTGCGTAGCGGTTTATTGGATTGGCTATGGGAAAGCCGTCATTGTCATAAAGGGATAGCGACCAAAAAGCTTCGACAGGGGGCAAGTTTGCCTTATCGAAATGAAGGACATAGGCATTATTTCCGTCCAATGCATTGCCATCTGCGTCGGTGAAGGTAAGCGGGTAAACGGAGTCTTGTGGAACGTTCGACCCAAGCCCGAATTTGGCGATTACGGCCCTTTGGAAATAGGCGGTGCCGTAGGTACCGATGCCGCCAGTCATGATGGACCATTGGTTGATCGGCGACGACATACGCGGGAATTTCCAAGTCATTTCTGTGATAGCTTCAGCGGGGGCCGCATTTAGGGCAGCTACAACCCCTTCGGATTGCGCGGAGGCGTCATAGCTTTCTCCCGCGACCAAACCAATCCGTTGCATCCGCTCGACAAAAGGCCAATCAATCAGATGTGCGGGTTGCAGTTTGAGCAATTCCGCTGCTTGGGTGAAGAATTCAACGCCCGTTAAGGCCTCAACCTGTAGATTTGGTGGCGTTTTCATGTCGATGCTTGCGTTTTGCTCGAAGGCTTTCATCTCCAAGGGCGTGCCGTCGCTGCCGTAAGGCGTTAACGCGAACTGATCTTGCAGGGCATGAACGACGTCAAAATCCTTTTCGCCGTTAGTTTGTGTGCGCCCAATCAGCCAAGCATATGTGGTGGGGGCTGCAATCTCGATTGTGCCCTTTGGAAGGCCTTCGGGCATGGCGCTGCTCCAGTCAGGGGGCGTTACAAAGAAGCTCCCAGCCTTGTTGCCCGTTGTGCGCGATCCTATCGATGCAAAGACCTCACTCCACATGTCCAGAAGGGTCGCAACGTAATATCTTTCGCCAGTATCGGGCGTTTGAATGAGGACTGGCCCCTGTGTCAGATCAAGCCACGCTGGGGAATATAGCGTGTCAAAATTTGGCCTTGGAACCGAGTGCATTTCTGGGGTGGGAAACCCGCGCGAGGCCGCGAAAGTGTTCATCGGTGCGGCAAGCCCCGGGTGGCCAGCGGGTACATTCGACAATTGACGCCTCGTATAGTCCATCACCATGAGCGGGTAGAGAAAATAATAAGCCTCTAACGCAATCGCGTCTGGGTGTTTGGTGACGGGTTGCGCAGCCACGGCGGTGGGTGGGGTTGCAAATGCAAATGCAACCGCCACCATTGCCAGACCGAACAAAACGGCACGACGGGTTTTGCTAAATCGAAAAGTCATGTCGTTCCCCCTAGTTCCCAGCCGGAGCTTGTTGTGGCGCAGGCTTTGGCATGACCTGCAACACATAGAAACCACGCCCCATTGCCGTCGGAAAATATGTCCGTCCGCCGTAGCCGGGTGTCGTCAGGGAATTGACGGTTAAAGGCGCATAAAAATCGGATTCCGCCAGTAATTTACCCGTGGCGGCATCGCGCCACGTCAATTGTTCGGTGTATTGGTTCTGGGTAAAGTCCGATTCAAGAATTGTTTGGCTGTCAGATTTCAATCGAATGCTGGTTACCATTAACACACGCTTATCTTTGGGGCCGATCGACGGTTGAAATGTGTTCGAGATGTCGTCGATAACAAAGGCTGTTTCCATCGCGCCTGTTGCTTGGTCGAGTTTAATTCCCGCGATTTTCCTCATCCCCATATCGGCGGAATAGACCATGTTGTTTTCGGGATCGCCACCAGCCTTGGGAGGCGCAAAACTGATTTCGCCTGCTGCAAGCGTATCGCCAAAGGGGTAGATGACCGCTCGCTTGCTCGCGTCGTTTTTATGCACGACGACAACGCTGGAGGCCGCTTTGGTTGAAAACAATCCATTCGTTTGGACAGCCACCCATTCCCCCATGATCGTGGGCGCCGTTAACGCGGTTTGTCCCTCGGACAAGATACCTGAGGCGTCCCAACTTTCATCCGCACTCAGCTTTTTGGCGGTAGGATCCCAGAAATACCGATACAGTTTTTCGGTCGTTCCGAAATAGATCGCGATCTGATCCGCGAGCATGTCAATGATATGCGGCGAGGCTGCAGGGGCAGGAAGGTCCAAGTCATGGAGGACTTCCAATGTGTTTGGGTCGACTGCTGCGAGGTGCGAATTCGGCATTGTCATGCCTTGTGCCGAACATTTAATAATCCGCATTGTTCCTGGAATATTACAGCCAATGGGACGGGTCTGGCTCTTGAGGATCAGCGTGCCATCAGGCGCAATTGTCACGTGTTTATAATTGACCGAAGAAATGGGAACCTCGCCGGTTGGCAGGGTGTTGTGTTTGACAATTCGGCCCGTCGCACTATCCAAAAGAACGATTTGATTAGACCACGTTTGTACAATCATACCGTAGGGCAGCAAATTTAAGTTAGAGCTGCCGATGAAGCGCTTGGAAATGTTCTGGTTATCCACATAACCTTTGGAAGGAAGCAAGAGTAAAAATATTCGCTGTGGTTGGAATGGGAACCGCGTTCTGAGAGTTCGTTTTTGTCAGACTCATCGGCCAAAACCATACCGAGACCACTGACCGCATGATCGGCGGTTACATATTGACAGCAGATAGCTTTTTACTGCGCTTTAAGTCTAGTGAGCGGATTCCATTGGCACTTTTTGAATCGCTAATTGCCCAGCTGATGTCGCGCCCGCAACAGGTAAAACACGCGCCAGAAAGGGAGGGCACGATGTCGGCTCAGGGATTGGAAGTGATCGACCATACGGTGCAACTCACCCATGAATGGATCAACGAATTGCGCGATAGACTAGCTTGGGAGCAGCAGTCGAGATGCCCTGCGTCTGCTGCGCGTGACAATGGCGCAAATTCGCGATCACCTGCAACATGAGGAAGCGGTGCAGCTCTCGGCCCAGATGCCTCTGCTGGTGCGTGGCATGTTTTTTGAGGGGTGGAACCTCGCGCATACCCCCTACGTGATCGAAAGGCGGAGCATTTTATCGCGGCAATCGAAGCCCAAGTTTCGGAAGTTCAGGATTGGCGTGGCGCACAAGATATTGCGGCCGTCTTCAGGACGCTGAACAACAGGATTTCCGAAGGCGAGATCAGGGATGTGAAAGCTGGACTGCCAAAATCTATCTGTGAAATGTGGCCAGACTGATGGGGTTTGAAATGGTTAACAGTTTGACAATCGCACCGGATTTCTTGCGCCGGCTCCTCTTCAAAATGCGCGCGGAAACGCTGGGTGATGAAGACACGCCGCGTGATGCCCGCGACAATGCACTCCCAGAATCGCATCATATCACTCTGAACGAAGAAGTTGGTACGGAGCCGTCCCACGAGAAACTTATTGAGGAAATAGACGCAATGATCCCCGATCACCAATACGAGTTGGTTGCGTTGTTGTGGGTCGGGCGCGGCGATTTCGGTGAAGCGGACTGGGAGGAGGCCTTGTCCCTCGCAGCAAAGCGCTCCTTCCTACCAACCGCCCACTATTTATTGTCCCACCCTTTGGCTGCTGACGACATCACCAACGGCCTTGAGGAATTAGGACATGATCACTTGCTCCAAAATGGGATATATTAGCCCGCAAGCTAGTCAGATTGAGAGGCGTCGATGAGGGCTTCCATGTCTAAAACCACCACGGTTTGCGGCGTGTTAAGGGCAATCGTGCCCTCTTTGCGCAAAAGGCTAAACATCCGACAGACAGTTTCGATGGTCAGACCCAAAAAATCAGCGATATCGGCGCGACACATCGGCAGAGAAAAATCGGTATAGTTGCTGCTTGGTGTGCCCGTCCGTAGAGATAAGACACAAAGGAACGACGCGACCTTTTCCATCGCTGACTTGCACGCGAGCATCATGACATGGTCTTGCATGCTGCTAATTTCACGCAAGGCCGCCTGCATTAGGCGATGCTGTGTTTCAAAATCACCCTTTGCACTCTCAAGTTCACTGAGTCGGTGTGCAATGACCTCCGCTGACGAAACCACATCGCAGTCCGTATGATAAAAATCGCCATTGGGAAATCCAACAATGTCGCCCGGCAATCCAAAGGCTATAACTTGTCTGCGGCCGTTCGCAAGCACGCGGGCCAAACGCAAAACCCCCGACTTAACCTCATAAACATGCTCAGCTTTATCCCCTTCCCGAAATAAATTCGCACTTGATGGAAATCTTCGAATATTTGGCGCATTCGTAAGAATTTTACGCGGGACTTTGAAAAACGGTGTATATGAAAACGGTTGTTGCTCCATCGAAAATGTAACGTACATGCTAGTTCCCCCCAGAGAAATGACCTCCCATTTTCGCAGTATATCGTCGCATCCGATCTCGCGGTTTCGTAACGGTTTGTATCAAATTGTATCAAAACCTCGGGAAAACAACCTATAGCTAGCTATTTGCCAGCGTTTTCAGTATTGTCTCTTAATATTCTCAGTCCGAATTATGACAGGGCGTTCTCAGTGATTTCAAAGAGTATCCTCGTTGTTGATGATGACCCTAAGGTTCGTGCACTTCTTCGACGTTGCCTCGAAGAGGGTGGGTATTCGGTGCGCGAGGCGAGCGACAGCGACGGCGTTCGGGACGCATTTTCAAAGAGTATCCCCGATTTAATGACGCTGGATCTGAACCTTGGCGCAGATGACGGCTTGGATATTGCGCGCGATATTCGCCGCTCGCACAACGTTCCAATCATTATGGTGACGGGCAAAGATGATGTGATCGACCGCATTGTCGGGCTAGAGGTTGGTGCCGACGACTATCTGCCCAAACCTTTTCATGTCAGGGAAGTTTTGGCCCGTGTGCGCTCCGTTTTGCGCCGTTCTGACGGGCAGGTTCCAAGCCATTTGACACATGAACCGGGCGCGTCATCAAGCACCGCGCCGCTCAACCTTGACGGTTTGACCGTTGACCTTGATCATATGATCCTAAAAGACCGAGATGGCAAAATCTGCGATCTTACAACGGCCGATTTCAAACTCCTCGTCGCCTTTTTGAACCATCCCAAACGCCCCCTATCGCGGGATCGCCTGATGGACCTCATTGACGGGCCACAATGGGCGCCCCTTGATCGCACGATTGACAACCAAGTCGCGCGTCTGCGTAAGAAGATCGAGCGCGACCCCGCCACTCCACTCCTCATAAAAACAGTGCGCGGCATTGGCTACACCCTAACGGAAACTCCCACAACTAAGAGTTAGTCGTCCTCCAGTAGCGCCTGAAGCGCTTCGACTAGCTCGGCTTGGCGATAGGGTTTGCGCAGAATTTTGAATTCTTCACGAACCCGCCCCCCCAATAACACGCCTTCCGAGAAACCAGACGTTATCATCACATGCACATCAGGCCTGTGTTTTACGACGTTTTTAGCAAGGTCATATCCCGACAGTTTCCCGGGCATAACAAGGTCTGTAAAAACCAGATCAATATCGTCTCGGGCCTGTAAAATATCCCACGCAATATCGCCCGAAGTCGCGGTGATACATTCGAAATCAAGCGCCAAAAGACGTGTTTGGGACAAACGCAGGACACGCGGATCATCCTCAACCACAAGCACAAGCACACGTCGACCTTCTCCAATATTTTGAAACTTATAATCAACAGTTTCTGTCAGAGTCTTTAGTTCATCCACCCCAATCAGCGCAGGAAAGTAAAGGTTGATTGTCGTGCCTTTTTTGAGTTCGCTATAGATCGTCAGATGCCCACCCGATTGCTTCACAAAGCCATAAACGAGCGAGAGTCCCATGCCCGTCCCTTTGCCAACGGGCTTAGTCGTGAAAAACGGATCAATGGCATGGCGTTGCGTCTCGCGCGACATACCCTCGCCGTTATCACTGACAGACAAGCGGATGTAGTTGCCAATTTCCACACCGATTTCCTGCGCCATATAGGTGTCGTCCAGCGTAACATTCCGCGTGTCGATATGAATCCGCCCCCCCTCGGACAGCGCGTCGCGCGCATTGAGGGCCAAATTCAAAATCGCAGTCTGAAATTGTGTCTTATCGGCGCGCGTGGGCCATAGATTGTCTGCCAAATCCGCTTGGATATTGATGCGCGCAGTGATGGTCCTTTTCAGAATTGCCATGGAGTGTTTGACGACATCGTTCATCGCGATCACTTCGCAGGTCAGGGCACTTTTACGCGAAACCACCATCAACCGAGACGTAAGATCCGCCCCCAGTTCAGCAGCCTCCAGCGCATCCGAAATCAACGCCAACCCTTCCTCATTTTCTGACTTCATTTGGAGCAGTTCGAGATTGCCGATCACGACCGTAAGAAGGTTGTTAAAATCATGCGCAATCCCCCCCGTCATTTGGCCGATGGCTTCCATGCGTTGCGACCGCGCCAAGGCCTCTTCGGTCGCCTTTCGGCGGGTCAAATCATGCACGATTGCAACGAAAGCGACATCGCCTTGGATATCGGCCTTTCCAATGGAAACATGTAGTGGGAAAACGGTTCCGTTCGCGCGCAGCCCTTCAACGTCGCGGCCAGAGCCAGTGATCTCCTTTTTGGCAGTCTGGAGATAGGTGGTAATAAAATCTTCATGCCGTGCCGCCGTGCCGCCAGGAACAAGGATGCGGGCGTTTTGGCCGATCAGTTTGTCTATGGGCCAGCCGAACATTTCCGCCGCTGCTTTGTTGAGGCGCAAAATGACACCTTTGCGGTCGGATACAATGATTGCATCAACCGCAGCGTCCAGCGTCGCAAGCAGCAAGGCGCGGTCATCAATTGTCAAACTGGGGTACCCCCGACAAGCTTACTGTTAATAAGCCAATGAATAAGCATTTAACAAATCTGCCACGAGACCGCCTAGCTTACTAGCCAATTTCTTGCGTAACACGCAAATAGGCGAGTAAATCGGAAAGCGTAATCACACCAACAAGGCCATATTCACCTGCAACAAGGAATTTGCGGCGACCCGTTTTCAGGATCTGTTCCATCAAATCACGCCCCTGCATATCGGGTAAAACCGTGTTTTCCTCTCTGGTACTTTCGATCACATCTTCCACCGTTGTCGTGGCCCAGTTTTCGCGATCAATGCGCTGAACCAAAGGAAAATCTACATAGCCAAGAAGGGTGTTGTTCTCGATTACGGGCGCAAAGATGACTCCGTGTTCCAAAAAGACGCTATCCACCACCTCCGACAATGTTTGGTAGGGCCGCGCCGTCCAAGGGGCACGGGTCATCAAATCTTCGACCGTCCGCGCGCCCAGCGCAATCTCAGTTTCAAGCCGCGCAAGGGCCGCGCGCGACGTGGCCAGCAAGAAAAGCCCGATCAGGATCGGCCAGAGACCCACAGCCAAATCGCCTGAGAAAGCCGCATAAAAACCAAGCATCATAAACATATAGGCAAAAACGGCCGAAACCGTTGTGGCATATCGGGTCGCCGCCAACAGATTGCCTGAGCGTGTCCAAAGCCAAGCGCGGTACACACGTCCGCCATCCATCGGAAATGCAGGCAGTAAGTTAAAGATCGCTAGGACGAGGTTGACGGTCGCCAGATATTGAAAAACCAATTGCGCCGCCTCAGGAAATCCAACAACAGTCAAAAATTGAACGCCTCCCCAGAACCCCAAGGCGATACACAGACTCGCAATGGGACCAGCAATCGCGATCCAAAATTCACTCCGACCATCCGTTGGTTCGGTTTGCAGTTCGGCGACCCCTCCGAACAAAAACAGCGTAATCCCGTGTATATTAAGGCCAAAGCGTCTTGCGACAACCGCGTGAGCGAGTTCATGAAGGATCAAGGAGCCAAACAGCCCCAGCATTGCGATCACTGCCAGACCCACAAGTGTTGATGGGTCCGCCAAGGGTAGTTTGCTTGGAAAATAGCCAGTCGCAAGGCTCCAAACGATCAATGTCGCAATAAGAAGCCAGCTTGCATCCACTTTGATATCAAAGCCATCGATGCTTGTAATCTTAACACCCTTACCCCACATGCGCGCGCCCTCTCGACCTCGATCGCACAATGGATCTCAACCAATTGGCCATCGTTTTTCGGGCGCATGCGTTCAGTGGCGAGCCTGTAAGCGTGCTAAATCCGACGAGAACACTCATCGACGTTTTCTGGCCCTGCAGAGTTCTCAATCCGTTTTGCATCTGTTTTCTTCCCCGCCCATTGTCCACATGAGCGCGCTGATTTTCGCCTCGCAGTTTGCGCAGGTTTTTCAGTGCCGCCATTGAGCGAGATCAAAACTTTGAACTTTCTGCCCCAATACGCGCGAGGCATGAACTGATACAAGGGATTTGAAAAAACAGGTTTCTTTTGATCTGCACCCAAATTTGGCGGGCAGTCCTCAAACCAAACCCATAGGTTTGTGCAGGAGATTTTACACTGATCAAGACGAAAACTCAATATCGCTATATTCTGCATTTGTTCGCAACAAAACTCGAAGGAGACCAAAATGGACCGCAAGACCGAAACCTCGAAAAAAACACCAGACGCCTTCGATCCGCTTGCTGCCTTTAGGCCGCTGACCCCCGTCAGCTGGATGGGAACCACATGGTTCGAAAATCTAGCCAGTTTAGGGAATGAGATCACTTCTTTTGTGGCCGAACGCATTAAAGAGGATGTCCAGACGCAGCATGCTTTGTTGCACTGTAAATCAATTTCCGAAGCCCAGCGCGTACAGGCGCAATTTATGCAAAAAGCCTTCGACCAATATCAAGTCGAGACTGGGAAACTGATCGAAATGAGCGGAGAGATGGCCGTAAAAGCGCGCCCTAACCAGTCATCTAAAAACTAGGACCATCGCCGCCACTCCACGCCCCATATCGAAACGACGGTTGATCCATGTCATAAACGGAAACCTCCGCAGCGATATGGTCAGAGGGAAATGAGGAGTAGGAGACCTGCCATGAAACCCGTCGTGACTTGGGCCGTTCTTGCAAATGCTGAGATCGCGCATGTTATGAAAAACAACGGCCCGGGAAAAGGGTTTGTCAGTGAGGCTGGCAAGACATGGCACGCCGATCCGCCCCTAGAATATAGTGACGCAGCGGGTATGGGCCACAGCAGCCATGGGCATGCTAATGCGGCAAAAACTCGGCGCGATCCTGCCGCCTTGGCGCAGGCCAAATTTGCAACCTTCATTGCCGCCCAACTGGCCCATGGGTATCGCGACCGGAGTTTTGATCGGCTGATCCTTGTAGCAGCGCCACATATGCTCGGGTTATTACGTGCAGCCTTGCCAGACACCATCAAAGAAACGGTAATGGGGGCGGTGGACAAAGACCTCACAAAAATCGCGCCCAAAGACCTATCCAAACATCTTGAAAATATCATTGCCGCATAAAGCGAAAGGGCGGCCATTTTCCAAGTATGATCAAGCCTGTAACAGTTGATTTAGATCAACGCCTCAATCCTGTGAAACGGCATGATAAAAGCAATCCGAATATAAGGAATGCCACTATGAAAAACGCCACACTCCTCGTGGTGGTTGGTAGGTCGGCCTCGCCTGTCGATCTCAAACCGCTCACCGACCCCGCAAGGGAGCATAACCTGCATCTGAGTGTGTTGGTGTTAGGAGCGGTTCCGCCAATTCCCCTTTATACCTACGAGGTTGGAGCGTTTAGCGGACAATCCATTGCCTATGATTGGCATGGCGAAGTCGACAAAACAAATGCCGAACTGGACCAAACGCGCCTACAGATTGAAGAGTACCTCGCGACACAAGGGGTGAGTGCGGATGTGAGTATAGTGAGCGGCGAAGCGGTCACATTGCCCGACACTGTAGCCCGTCGGGCGATGGCTTGCGACCTGATGGTTTTTGCCAATGAATTACGACAGGACAGCGATCTCTTTAAGGGGTTGCTCCGTGTTACCCTTTTTCAAGCGCCAACGGGTGTATTGCTCAATGGGACAGGGAAAGCGTCCTCCTTGCAACCCGAAACAGTTTTCGTCGCGTGGAAAGTTGGGCTTCCCGCTGCGCGCGCCATTCGGACTGCCCTTCCGATCCTGCGGGCCGCCAAGAACGTGACCGTCGCAATTTTCGATCCGATGACCAATCAGTTGCGCGACGGTGAAAACCCCGGCTCTGACGTCGCGCGTTGGCTCAGCCACCAAGGGTGCAATATTACCATCATGCAATATCCAAGCGGCGGGGAACCCGTCGGAACCGTTCTTCTCAAACGGGCCAAAGAAGCTGGGGCAGACCTGATTGTCATGGGGGCCTACGACCATTCGCGCCTGCGCGAGGAGATTTTGGGCGGTACGACGAAAACCCTAATTGAACAACAAGATTGTGCCGTCCTCCTGAGCCATTGATGCAACCCGCGCACGAAAGGCGACCCACCGATGAAAGACCCTGAATTAGACATTCTCATCAAGGAACTTGAGACGCAAACCGATCTCACCGTAGCCGATTTCGATGGTGTGGCGCATGGGATGGCCTATCTTTTACCGGACGCCGTTGACACGGATATTAGGCTAGCAGAACGCATTGGTACCACGGATGAGGCGATGCGTATTGCGGATGACGCCTTTCCCGACTGGTCCATAAATTCCCAGGGACCAACGAATGACAAAGACGGCCATTGGACCTGCACATTGCGCGAAAATGATCCGCAGGGCGAGGCACCGATGACCACGGGCCGATCCCCCATTTTGGCGCAGGCGGTCCTTGCCGCGACAATGCGACTGGCAATGACCCTCAAATAGGGATGACCCCTCGAAAAACCCAATTCATGTTCTGAGCATCAATCGCCGTGAAAAGACCTGCACTCATTGTGCAAATCTTGGGTGAACCCCAATGTTGGGTCTTTGACATACACGCTCGCAAGAGGCCTGCCTCCTTAATTGGCCGTTCAATAGGGGAGCGGCGGCGCGTTCGCGGATATGTCACAAGGCCTATTCCTGTGTGAAGCGCGGTCAAAGTCGTTCAGCTTATTTGCTTCGGGCGTCCTCCCCAACCTCCCAATCACACTCTTTCCTGCCATCGGCACTTCCGACAGCTCCGTTTCCTCTTTGGACAAACGGAACGGGTTTTTCTGTTGGCTGCCTATGACCATCCCCGGTCAGTAATCCCAATCAGAGGCGCAGTGGGTCGGTGGCCACCCTTGAAGGCACTGGGATATGATTCTTACAAAGGGCAAGTTTCGAACCCGGTAGTTTTGTCGCTCCCTTGCTAGAGGGTTTTTATGCGCGTGGTTCGGGTCATTTCGAACGAAAAACCCAGTACGTTTATACTAGCTGATGGGTACAAAAATCCAATTTTGCCCCAAAATGTTGACCGCGCGGTAGACACGTATATTTTGTGGACCGTTTGCTTGTTTGGCCAGCCGTTTTCGCCATTTCCTCCGCAATTGATCCCAAGAAGGGACAATTGGCTAATTCGAAGTATAGGCATTTGAATTATATAGAAAAAATGTAGATTTTCGTGGCACTTTCCAACGGGATTCCCGCCGTTTTCCAAGCTAAATTTATGAGGCAGATCGGGGAGGAACCCGCAACGCATACCAAGTTCAACACCTTAATTATCAACTCTATGGAGGAAATTATGAAAAAGATTTTTGCAACCGTCGCTGTTTCCGCACTTCTGTCAGGCGCAGCTTACGCACAGAACATCTCAATCGTCGATCAGGGCGGATTTTTCAACAACCAAACCACAATGCAGGCTGGGGCTAACCTCGCGATGACAGGTCAGTACGGTCTTGCCAATGGCGCCTTCACTGGTCAAAACGGTTCCGGAAACTTTTCTGGCACATTGCAAGTCGGCGGATGGAATGGCTCGGTTACGACTCAAGCTGGTCATCTAAATGCTGCGGGAACCAGCCAATTTGGTACAGGTCACTATTCCAACACCAATCAAGTTGGTGTGGGCAACGGCTCCAATACAATTCAAGTGGACGGCGTTTCGCCACACTAACCATTAAAATGCAGGGGCGGCATTAAAAATGCCGCCCCGTGTGACCCTATACAAACACGTTTGCCATGCCGAATCGGATCTCTTTAAAATTTTTTGTTAGGTAGTCAGGCTTTCTAAAGAGAACTGTTCAAGTCAGGCTAACCACAAATTTTATTTCTTTGAAAAAAGGGAGGATTGACGATGCTCAGGATCTTTATCACTGCGGCGCTGATAAGCGCCCCACTCTCCGTATTTGGACAAAACACGTCAGACACAAATCAGACCGGAGACAACAACGAAGCTACAACAACACAAGCTGGTGACAATGATGCACACACAACTCAGGTTGGAGATAATAACAGTGCGTCCATTGGTCAGAACGGACGCTGGAACTCAGCATCCATCGCCCAAGTTGGGGATAATTTTAGCAGAAGCGTAAACCAGAATGGAAATTATCAGGGGTACGGAAGTTTTCAATTCTCCGCACCACGATATACCGGTTCGTTTTCTACATACTCTCAAACATGGGGGAGTGGTGGCGCAACGACGACGCTAGAATTCGGAATCAACAACTAGCAGGTCAATTTGATCATTTCTCTAGGCATTTTGTGCTCACAAACGAGGTGATCGGTAGACCGCGTCGGTAAAACTTCAACCGGCGGACAAGTTATGAGTTACCTGGGCGAGCGAATTACAGTGCAAAAAATCGTTGCGCCTCGTTAACCCAGGAACCAAATTATCCCGTAAAAAGGGGAGCAGAGAAGATGCCCGTATCAGTTTTGGATATTAACGGCGCTCGTCACCCTTCGTGGCACAAGGCGCTGGTTCTTTTTTTGGTTATCGGCGTATCGACACTTTGCATGATACAAAGGGCAAACGCCATGAGCCAAACAGAAAAATCGGCCTTGGGAGAGGTACAGACAGAGAGTTCCTCTGGGAAACTCCACTGTGAGATAACAACCAAAACGGTGTCGCAGAATCTTCAACTCCGTGGCGTGGTCTGGTCGGGGGACAAGGCCGCGGGGAGTTACAGTTTTGTCGTTACAAAACAGGGAGTAAGTGGCCGCTCCAACATTGCGCAAAGTGGCTTGTTTGACGTCGCACCGGACGAGCGAAAGATTGTCGGAATGGTCATCGTCAATGCCTTGGCCGGAGATCGCTATCTGGCGCGATTGTCAGTTCGCTCAGGCGGAAACGAGGCCGCCTGCGATACCACGCTAGACTAGCCCGGACTGTGACAATCAGGTCGGGCTTTCAGAGTTTTAAGGGAGGTTAAAAGAGAAAAACTATACTCAGATTGAGACCCGAGCCGATCATCTTCTTTTTTTGGATCGAATGTGTGCGATAGGTATCGCCGTTCCCTGACAAGCCGACGGATGATCCTGCCGTGGTTATGTTAGGACTGCCAACCGTCTCAAATTGTAAATACGGAACATCCGACATGTAATCCAAATAACCACCAAAAACGATAATCGCGCCGTTCTCGGCAACATGGGTTAATGCACCAGTTAACCGGCCAACGCGTGAGGTGCCATTCAAGGATTT
The DNA here is from genome assembly GCF_000812665.2 of Falsihalocynthiibacter arcticus. Taxonomy (GTDB): domain Bacteria; phylum Pseudomonadota; class Alphaproteobacteria; order Rhodobacterales; family Rhodobacteraceae; genus Falsihalocynthiibacter; species Falsihalocynthiibacter arcticus. The sequence goes on along the minus strand of NZ_CP014327.1, from coordinate 1,951,147 downwards.
GCGCTCGCCGGGAATGGCCGAAGCAGATCCCGCGAAATTCACCAGCTCCATCGTTTCAGATTTGGCATTGAACTTTGTCAGTCCAGCTTCCGCCCCAAAATTGATGCTCCAAGCGTCGTTTATTTTTCGCGTGAGGCCCGCCCCCAAAACGGCACCATAGTATTTCCCGTTTAGCTTCCAGTTATCTTCCATTGTTACTGTCGGAATGGAGGAATCCGATCCGCGATTTCCGTCAATATTAATGGTCGTGCGCGTTGTATTGCTGCGATCAAAACTACGATAGTTCGGCCCGATTTTGGGCGACAAAATCCAGTTCTCATCCAGTGAAAAACGCTTACTCAGGTAAAGCACCTGATTGGAAAATTTGATATTGTCCTCAACCGTGGTCGTGATGGTCGTGGTGTTGCTTTCATTGCCCGTCCCCATGAACGAAACGCCCGTCGAGTCAAACATTCCCCCATAGGACGTGGCGGTGATCGCCTCGCCGTCTGTGGTTAATGCCGCATAAATACCGCCCGCATCCGTCATCGTTGTGGCAAACTGCGCCACGGAGTTTCCGGTTCCGAAAGGCGAAAATGCAGAACTGAAAATGGTCGCCGTATCCCCTGAATTATCTGTGATTTGCACCGCCGCCGCCGCGGTGGGGCCAGTGGCACTGATCTCGGTGGAGAGGTCGATTGTGCCCACGGGGCTTCTTCTGGGCGCATAAACGTAGGCATCGGATCCCTGCATTTCGGTGCTAGACGTGAAGTTCGACCCCCACGCCCACGATCCACTCCACTCCAAATAAAACGGTGCAACGTCGTCACTGTCGATTTTAGCAGCAAGTCCGAACCCTACACTGGGGCCCGTCACGTTGAATTCGTCCGATTGGGACATATCCGCAAACCCAAACGTCACGCCGCTTCCAAGCGCTGAAAAGGGACTCAGGAGGTCTTGATCAAAGGTTTGAGAATGGGCCACGGAGCCAGAACAGATCATCGCGAGGACGAAAAATTGGGATTTCAACGATCACTCCTACAGTATCAGGTCACATGCCATCACCAAGCCCCCCCGTAATACGATGGGCCCAAAGTGACGCCTGCGAGAGGCTATCTACCTCTAGAGTGTCGTCGTGAGTGCCAATCGAGTCAATAACGCAACGAGTTGTGGTTGCCGGTTCGTCTTGGTTTTCTTCATTATAGAACCGAGGTGATTGCGCAGCGTTTGTTTCGCCAAACTCTGCTTTTGCGCACAGTCCCCGATTGTGCACCCCTCCAACAACAGCGAGGCCAATTCGGCTTCGGCATTGGTCAGTTTGAATGCATTCCAAAGTGCGCTGTGACTTAGTTTAAGCGCCTCCGTTGTATCCTGAATAATCAGAGCCAAGCGAGCACCTTGCTTTTCATACACGTTACGCGAGTTTAGGCGCTGCGTCGAGTTCGCTCCGAGTTTGGTTAACGAAAGAAAGATCTGTTGTGACTTTTCGGCATTGGGCAGGGAAAACAGTTCGGTGCTGTGCTGAACTCCGGCTCCCATCCGGTTCACCATGGCTCGAAACTCCAACTCGGCGTCCAAATTGGTGGCATGAAAGATGCTGTCGGCACTAATGAAAAATGTATCCATCCTGTTGGCCAAAAGTTCGGCGCGCTCATTCATACTGCGAACGCGGCATTCCGTGTCAACAATCAGAACCGGAAAAGGAAACAGCTCAAGTACATCATTGGCCATTTGTGTGCTCAACGGAAAGCGGCTTTTGAGGTACATAATTTTTGCCGCCCGCACGAGATGCGGCCCTAAAGATTCCAGCAGGGCCGTCGCGTCGCGCCGTGATTTCGCGTCTGTTGTTTCTGGAAACCGAATTTCCAAAACCAGCTGTCGGGTGCGCTGTCGATGAAGGACGATCCCTGACGCGTGGACCATTGCCCCCATCGTCGCATTCCATATGGTCAATCCACGTGAAGCGATTTGCTCCTCTCGCGACATGAGTTCACCGTCTTGGTATATCTCTCCGAGCCGCTGGTGCCACTGGCGCTCAAACCACGGATTATCAACCGCCAAGTTCGCCATCGACGCCACGACAGCATTCGTCCCCAGCCCCTTGTGCAACATGAAATTTCCCGGCAGACGCACAGTATCCTGTCCGAACAACACAACCGCCGTCCCTGGCAAGAAATGAGAAACGACATCCAAAATCGTATCTAAGAGCGTGTTTCGAAGCGCCGAATCGTAAATGCGTTCGAGTGTATCAGACGTGTTTAGAACTAAATTTTTCACAATACATTCCACTTTTTGAACATTTAGAAATGTCGCTCGACACGCAAAAAATGATGTTTCTGAAAACATTGCTATCGATCGTACGCGAGATTTCCCCCAGACTTGCGCGTAAAGCCGCAAGCTCCTACATCTGTCAAATAGTTGGATTCATGGGCACATATCAAAACCACCAACGTGCAAGCAATGAAAAACGCCGCAGGTTTTCTTTGTGGTTACTGTATGAAAAGTTGATTTCGGTTCGAACGTCCCTTGGCCCGAAACACGTTTTCCCTAATCCCCCTTTCCCAATCACCCCAGTACAATCCAAATCCCCTTCAAACCAAAATGGATTCCCCTCCCTTGGTTGAAGCACCTTATTTAACTGCCCTATTCTGACGCGGTCGAATTGATTTGAGTCAACCAAATCGTCTAGATGCCTGCACACGCACCACTCTTTTTTTTGAATTTCGACGCGCCAAGGCACTACGCGCGCTTTTTCGCAGGAATCAAACACAGAGACACTCAATCGATTCTGAGGCAATTCCAAGCCCGAGAATTAATCGCGCCGGTTGAGACATATCAATCGGCATGCTGATCCTTTCGTTACTCTTAAATCCACAACGATTTGAACGTACCCGCCCATACGCCACACCGCGTCGAATGGTATCATCGGCAAAAGAGAGGCCGCCTAAATGTCTGCATTCATCCAACGACAGGATCACTTAAGCGAGACTTTGAACGAAAATCGTTTTGTTGCAGCGCGGCTCAACGAAGTCGCCGATTTGCTGGATCAACAATGCGCATCGCTGTTTCGCGTGCGGGCCTATCGAGAGGCCGCACATTATGTCGCGGACTTAGCGCAACCTCTTCAATCTATTATGGAGAGGGCTAGTCCGGATGCGTTTCCCAACGTTGCGGCTCCCGTCGCAAAAGCAATTGTCGAACTGCACGAAACTGGAAATCTTAACTTGATAGATAGGTTGCGCGGGAACAATGGCCCAGAAAAGCTCTTTCAAACGATCCCTTTGATTGGCCGGCGTCTCGCAAAATCCATCCATTCCCAACTGAATATTGATACGCTGGAGGCGCTGGAGAAGGCCACTATGGACGGTCGCCTCTTGGCGCTTAAAGGCGTAGGCGAGCGGCGGGTTAATGCCATTTCACATGCGTTAACTGAAATCCTCTCTCGGCGTCGGCCGACGCTGCACAAGGCGCTTGAAAAACAGCCCTCCGTTGTTGATATCTTTGAGATTGATCGCGCCTACAGAGCGGCGATCGACCAAATGCCGACGCTTTCGTCACGTCGAATTCACGCTTCGGGGTCGTTAAACCTCCCAATCCTCCATACTGAGCGCAACAAATGGCATTTGACCGCCATCTTTTCCAACACACCTGCGGCACAAAATTTCCAGCGGACGCGCGATTGGGTTGTGGTTTATTTCGAACAAGAAAAACGCGTCCAAGGGCAATGTACTGTGGTCACCGAGCATCGCGGCCCTCTAAAAGGAAAGCGCGTCATTCGAGGTCGAGAGGCTGCCTGCGACGCGTTTTATCCTTGTGAAGCGGAATCCAGATGACGCGCAGAGATTGATGCAAATCAATCGCTTCTCCCGACTTTGTGCCATTATCTCTTCAATTAAGCACAATTGAAAAACAAACCGTTTCTACGAAAACAGAATAAACGACAGCGTGGACGTAAAAGGCACAGCCATTTGCAAGGGCACATTAAGGTGTGATTTGCACCCAAAGCGCCCCGTATTTTGAACCAGTTCCGATTTAATCAACACCCCAGTTAGACCATGGAGGCCGCCCCCCCGTCCCTGCCCTGACACCGCGCCCTTCATCGGTCTTTGCTGGCGGCCTAGAAAATCCATTCTGGGCCGCCATGTGTCCGTGTGGGTCCTGGGGTTGGACACAAAAATACGGATGCGCGCTTGGGGTTCTATTTCAGGAGTAAGACTACGTTTCGTGTATGCCCCCGCCCCGGGTAGGCCACCGTTGCATTGTGTCGCGGCGCTGCCATCAACACAAAACGACCCTTGCCCGTGACTGATGTGATCGGGGTTCTCGATGACCACTTCATGGCGGCCATTGTCGCACTCGAGTACGACTGCGGCGCGCCCTGTCCCGTTTGAGCGCCCACGCCCGACCCATCCCCCGCCAGCGCATAGGGCTCGCGCAGATAGAGGTCTGCCGCTTGCTGGATTGTGGCGCGTCGAATGGGGTTGATAATGTCGAAAACCTGATGCGCGAGGTCGCCTCATTGATCGCCACATAGGCCAAGCCAAGCCAGACCGCCGCATGCGTGTATTGCCCCCCGTTCTCCCGAATACCCGGTGGATAGGCGCGAATATATCCCGGATCACGGTCGGTTTTGTCAAAGGGTGGGGTAAGCAGGAGGATAAGCCGGTTTGGGACATCGACAAGGTTCTCACCTGCCGAAGTCAACGCCTTGAGCGCACGCGCATCCGCAGGGAGACCCGATAAAACCGACCATGCCTGAGCGATCAAATCAATCCGACATTCCTCATTTTCGGACGCCCCCCAAGGCAAACCCTCATCATCAAAAGCGCGCCTATACCAATCTCCATCCCATGCCTGCGTGGACAGTGAGTTTTCCAAACCCAAAGTATGCACACGCCAGCGAACAACGTCCTCTTCCTGCCCTCCTTTCTGGGCCACAGGAGCAAACGCGGTCACGGTGGCGATTTGGAACCACGCCAAGGGGGTGCGCAATAATTCCAATGAGACGCGATGTGGTACCCTGGTGGTAATTGGGTGTCTGCGTCAAGCGTGATCGCATAGCGCAGACCGCGCAGGCTTTCGACGGGACCGGCAACCACGTTGAAAGCATCAACACCCTCCCCCAACACAAAACGGTTAAACTCCTCAAGCTTGCCGCGCTTGCGTTCCCACGCCATCCAGCAGCCTTTGGATGGATTGTGCTGACGTGCCCTGTGCAGCAAAATGAAAGGGGCTTTGCCCTGTTTTCCATACCGGAGATTGAGCGCCGCGATCCGGCTTTGAAATGCGATTTCGATCAGGGGGTCGTCGGGCATTGTTTGTGTCGGCGCGTCGACCGGATCTAACAGCACCACAAAGGTGAGGGCCGGATCGGGATTGGCGAGGCGCAATATCTCCAGCTTTTCGGCAATCCCCTCGACCTCAGACGCGACAATTACAGGAAGCATTATGGCCGTGGAAAATCCTGACGGAATGGCTTTTGAAAAGTCCAGTTCAGGGAGCGGCTTGGGGCGGCTCAGACGGGTGATAAGCCAATGCCCGACCCACACGCTTGGGATTGTGGCGGGCAACAACGTTGCCGCGACACCGATAATCCATTGACCCCACGTTGCGCCATTGACCCACAAATAGACGACCGACACCATTAAGGAGGCCACCACAAGCAGCGAGAGCCCCAGAGCATAGAGCGCACCCCTAAATCCGGACAATTGGCGCTGAAATGCAGAAATGAGGGGCGGGCGATACTCAATTGCAGCTTCCAATGCGGGCAACCCGTCCCCTATGAGCCAATAGCCAACATGATGCCGCAGCAACGCCCGAGGCCCCGTATCAATCGCATAGTTTATCGGGGTCCGATTAATACCAAGTGACGCTTTTTCGGCGGCATTCATCCGTCCGTACCCACAGGTTGCCGCCCCCCCTTGGACGACACCGTATTGAACGCATGGACATTATCTCGAGTGTGTTTGTGGCGTACCATCAACACCGGAATTTCCGCTCAGTCCAAAATGAAACGGGCGACATCTCCAGTGGCAACATCGCCGTGTCCGCTTTGTCCGTGCGTCGCCATGACCAGAAAATCAACGGCCTTCTCAGACACAAAACTCAGGATGGCGCGCCGTACATCACCGACGTGAACAATGCATGTGGATACTTTCAGACCGTTGTGTGCGAGGCTTTTCTTGATGCTGCCGAGATGTCTTTTACCTGCCTGCTCATTCTTGATTGCCACCATTTCATGCGATTTTTCAGACTTTTTATCTTTGACGCCAAACGCGGTCAAACCCACGCTCGGGACGACATAACACAACAAAAGTTCGGCGTTTTCCGCTTTAGCCAACAAAACAGCCTTCGGGAGGGCGGCCTCTGCGCGGACCGATCCATCTAGGGGCACCAGAATTCGGCGATAGCGCCTGTCTTGCCCCCCTTTCGCGCGGGCAGGGATCATAAGAATTGCCGCACTTTGCGACAACAAAACACCGCAAGCGGTATCACTCGATTGCCAGCCAAGGCCATCCGTTGACCGCAATGCGGCGGCGATGCCCCCTTGCCGATGGTCCACAAAATCCGAAACTTGACCGATACACTGCCCTTCAAGCAGTTTTACTTCGCATTCTGGCCCATCCTCCCCTGCAAAGGGGCGAGCACGTTCAGCAAGATCCTTCATGGTTTTTTGTTTTTTGATATCCCAATCCACGGGATCAATCGGGCCCTTCCCGTCGTGAGGGTCCGCCATAATATGCACAAGTACGACTTTGCCAGAAAACGCATTTGCGACCTTTTGGGCATGGAACGGCGCGGAGGTTTCCACGTGTGCACCCTCCAGAAAAATCATGACGTCACACCCTTTGTGGCTTTCGGGCGCCTGTGAAGGAGAACGGGTGAAGTGTGGATTCGTGGCCATTTTCGCGATTTCCTTTGGATACAGGTTTTCTGACATCGAGACAGAAGCAATTCCTGAGGAGGATCAGCGGGCCTATCGGCGGTGCTATTATGGCGCAATCCAGATGAATCCCTCCGGCGCAAGGCACCTATCTCCTCCGTTGTCGGCGAAAAAATGGTGCCACAGTTGAGGCAAATCAATCTGGCGCTGGATCAGCATTTATTAGCCGAGGCAAAACTTTGGGGTTCAATGAACTTAGCTATGCTCCCCGTTTTGCGATCTGGCAGCCTAGACTGAAGGGCAAGTCCGTTTTTACGGTTGCCAAAGTTGATTTGTATCAATTCTGACGGTGGCGCGGATGCTACATTTTGGAGAGGGCTTCGTATACTCAAACCGCCAAGCGGGGAGCAAAACCCACCACGCGACCTGCCTTTCAAGTCTTTGATTTCTTAACAAAGGTGCCCCGGAATGGATTGGTTTTGGAAATATTCATTTGACCAGATGCTGCAACCATTATTGCAGAATGGCTCGCTACATATTGTGATGCCCGACGGCGAAAAACGCATCTATGGCGATGCGACTGGCAAACCCATTTTGGTGCGCATTCACAACATGGCCACGGTCCGCAAGTTGGCCCTCAGCCCGGAATTGGCTCTTGGGGAAGCTTATACGAATGGGTCGCTAACAATTGATGGCGACGACTTACAATCCTTTTTGGCGATGCTGGTTCTTAACGTCGATCCCGCTGGGGCGGATCGCGTTTGGTGGCAAAAGCCTGTGATAAAAATGCGAGCAATTTTGCGTGGTTTGAAACAGAATAATATGGTGCCACAGGCGCGCCGCAATGTAGCGCACCACTATGACCTTTCAGGGCAACTTTATGATCTCTTTCTCGACGAAAGCCGCCAGTATTCCTGCGCCTATTTCAAGGAAAAGTCCGACACATTGGAGCAAGCGCAAGCGCAAAAAATTGACCACATCACCCGCAAGTTACTGATCGAACCGGGCATGCGCGTTTTGGATATCGGTTGTGGCTGGGGTGGGATGGCGATGACCTTGGCGCAGGATTATGGCGCAAATGTTGTTGGCATCACACTGTCCAAAGAACAGCACGCCTTTGCAACAGAGCGCGCAAAACAGGCAGGGCTTTCGGATCGCGTTGAAATCCGCCTGTGCGACTATCGCAATATCGAGGAGTATTTTGACAGGATCGTCTCTGTTGGAATGTTTGAGCACGTTGGATTGCGCCACTTCGACGAGTATTTCACCACTCTTCGCAACCGCCTATCCCCCGAGGGGATCGCCTTAGTACACACAATCGGTTGGTCACGCGCGTCAAAGGACACAAACCCCTGGATTGCCAAACATATTTTCCCCGGCGGCTATGTTCCTTCGGTCTCGGAGACAATGGCGGCAGTCGAAAAAGCGCAGTTGTGGGCCACAGATATTGAGTGCTGGCGCCTGCACTATGCCTATACTTTGCGTCAATGGTACGACCGTTTCATCCAAAACCAAGACGTGGCTCGCAACATTTATGATGACCAATTTGTGCGGATGTGGCGCTTTTACCTCGCCGCCAGCGAACAGACATTTCGGCATGGGTATCAAGCCGTATATCAGTTTCAACTGTCCCGTAAAATTGACGCGGTCCCCCTTACCCGCGACTATCTTTATTTGCGCCCAGACCAAACGCTTTCGCCCCTTGTCAGAAAAAAACGAAAACCTGATCTCGTCACCCTATCGGGCATTCCGGCACCGCCAAATCGCAAACGCAGACCCGCGATCACACCGCATAAAGGAGCTGCACCGTAAATTATACCGGCCACGCACTGTACTGCGTGGCCGGTATCAGGTCGGCAATTAGGCGTGACCGTGAATATGCCAGATAGTGCGAAGCTCCGAAACACAGCGCCGAGGGATCATGTGGTAACGCGCGATCTCGGCGTCAGACAACCCAAGATCGGTCAGGGCCTCAAGGCTTTGCTTTGGGAAGGGCCCAAGGATATCAACATATTCGCTAAGCTGGCTTGGCATCTCGGGCGCGAGGTCCCTCGCCAATGGATGAGGAACGCTGTTGCCCGATTGTAGCTTTTGGATGTGTGGTTGAATATATTTGTAGTCCATCGGTTTCACCTCTCGCTTACCAAAAGAACGTGACAGAAACGTTAGGTAAGATTTCACCGAAACACCAAAGTTCGATTGACGCAGATCAATTGCCTTTGGAGAAGCGTGTCCAACGGCTAAAAATTGCCGACATTGCGTCCCTATTATAAAGGAGCGGTCATAGTATCCGGCATAAATCTCGGTGGTAAAAGGGGTATTCAATCAAATTGGCGTTCGCTGGCGCGAAGCACGGCAACCCCCTAGCCGCTCACCACGACCAACGGTATCTTATGCTAAATCAACAGACGGGCGCTAGAAAATATTGGGCACAACGAGGTCCGGTGGGCGATGACCGTCGGCAAATGTTTTGATATTGATCATAACTTTCTCGCCCATTTCGATCCGCCCCTCCCGCGTCGCCGATCCAACATGCGGTAACAAAGCGACGTTATCGAGGGCGCGCAAACGAGGGTTAATGTTCGCTCCGTCCTCAAACACATCAAGGCCCGCCCCCGCAATCTCGCCCGCGCGCAACATCCGCGTCAAAGCGTTCTCGTCGATCACTTCACCACGGGACGTATTGACGATCACCGCCGTCGGTTTCATCAATTTCAACCGCCGCGCATTCATCAAATGAAACGTGCTGGGCGTATGCGGACAATTGATCGAAAGGACATCAACGCGCGCAACCATCTGGTCCAAACTCTCCCACCATGTCGCGCCAAGCTCGGCTTCGACCTCGGGATGCAACCGTTTGCGATTGTTGTAATGTATCTCCATTCCAAAGGCTGCCGCACGTCGCGCAACCGCACGGCCATTTTGCCCCATACCCAATATCCCAAGCTTCTTGCCCGCAATCCGTCCGCCCAACATCGCCGTCGGTGTCCATCCGCGCCAACCGCCTTCCTGCATCACACGAAGACCCTCGGGGATTCGGCGCGTAACGGCAAGAATGAGCATCATCGCGATGTCGGCAGTGTCTTCGGAAACCACACCGGGCGTGTTGGAAACAAGGATTCCGCGCTGACGCGCCGTAGCGACATCAATATGATCAACCCCGGCGCCGTAGTTCGCAATGAGGCGCAACTGCGCGCCAGCCGTTGCCAGCATCGCGGCGTCAATCTTGTCGGTAACCGTAGGTACCAAAACATCCGCATGCTGCATCGCCGCCAAGAGTTCCTCACGGCTCATCGGGGTATCATCGACCCGCAATGTTGTCTCAAAAAGCTCCTTGAGGCGTGCTTCGACAACTGCAGGCAACCGTCGCGTTACGACAACACTTAGACGTTTAGCGGGCATGGTGCGCTCCCTTTTCTTTTCTTTTCCAGCTCTCAAGACTATGGTGGCCGAGTTGACGATCGGGCACAAGAACTCGACGCACAGAAGCAGAAAATAAGTCAGGCAATCGCAAAATGCGTTCCAAAAACTTTGTTCGGGCCCTCCTGTCGGCGCTCCTTTTTGCGTCCATGACGCCTTCGTCTTTTGCCGAAACACGCGGGGCCGTCACAAATCTACCAATTCCGCGATTCGTGTCGATGAAAGCCTCGGAGGCCAATGTGCGCCGTGGGCCCAGCCTGACTCACCGAATTGACTGGGTTTATAAGCACCGCAACATGCCGCTGGAAATTACCGCCGAATTCGGACATTGGCGCCGCGTGCGGGACATGGACGGCGTTGGGGGCTGGGTGCATTTCACCCTGCTTTCGGGGGTGCGCACCGTGGTGATCACCAAAGACCTGACCAAACTTCTCAGCCATCCCAAAGACAACGCCCTTCCGACGGCGGAATTAAAAGCGGGCGTAATTGCCCGCCTTCAAGACTGTAATCCCGACTGGTGCGAACTCAATGCAGATGGCTACAAAGGGTGGGCGCCAAAGTCGAATTATTGGGGCGTCGGAGTGGGTGAAATTCGCGATTAAACGGGTAGATTTCAGGCCAATCCACGCCCCTTCAAAAGGGCATCTACCTTTGGCATCCGGCCCCTGAATTGAAGATACAACTCTTCTGAATCCTGTGACCCACCTGTGGAAAGAATGAATTTCTCCAACCGCTTAGCTGTTTCTGAATCAAAGGGGTCTCCCGCTTCCTCAAAGGCCAAAAACGCATCCGCATCCATGACTTCGGACCACATGTAACTGTAATAGGCACTAGAATATCCGTCACCGGAAAACACATGCGCAAACCCGGGCGTCGCATGGCGCATTCGAATGGCATGCGGCATGCCAATACTGGCCAAAATCTCATCCTGACGCGCCATTGTGTCCACCGGAGCATCCCCGTTGTGGAAGTCCAAATCCACGAGGGCCGAGGCCACATATTCCACGGTCGAGAACCCCATATTGTAGGTCTGTGCCGCCAACAGTCGGTCAAGTAACGCACGCGGAATGGGCGCGCCCGTCACCGCATGAAGCGCGTGTTTTTCCAAAACTTCGGGTACTTCAAGCCAATGCTCAAACAACTGGCTCGGCAACTCAACAAAGTCGCGCGAAACGGAGGTTCCCGAAACACTTTCGTAGGTCACATCCGACAACATTTGGTGCAGCGCGTGGCCAAATTCGTGGAAAAGTGTGCGTGCATCATCATAGGACAAAAGCGCAGGCTCGCCCGCCGAAGGTTTGGCAAAATTACACACGTTCACCACAATCGGGCGCACCTCCCCGCCCAGTTTTTTCTGACTGCGCATCGCCGAACACCACGCGCCAGACCGTTTAGAGCCTCGTGCAAAATAATCCCCAATGAACACCGCCACATGCACGCCATTCCGGCTGATTTCCCACGCACGGCAATCGGGATGATAGAGTGGAACGTTCAATGGTTTGGCCTCAAGGCCAAACAGTCGATACGCGCAATCAAACGACGCCTCAATCATCCGGTCCAGTTGGAAATAGGGTTTTAATTCCGCCTCATCCAAATCATGCTCCGCCAAACGACGTTTTTCCGAATAATAGCGCCAATCCCAAGCCTCAAGCGGGCCATTCACTCCATCCTTAAGCATCATGCTTTCAAGAATAGCCGCGTCGGCCTCTGCGGCGGGTTTGGCCTTATCCCAAACCGACATCAATAATTCTCGCACGGCTTCTGGTGTTTTCGCCATTTCCGTTTCAAGCTTATAGGCTGCGAAATTGTCATAACCCAACAATTGTGCCCGCGTTTCGCGCAGTTTGAGCGTCTCGCTTGTGATTTTACGATTATCCGTCTTTCCGCCATTCGCGCCCCGCGCAACCCAAGCTTCATAGGCGAGTTGGCGCAAATCTCGACGTTCCGAGAACTGCAGGAAAGGCACGATCAGCGAGCGTGAAAGGGTTACGACAGGTCCGTTGGCCTTTTTTTCAACGCCTGCGGCCCGCGCTGTGGCGACCACAAATTCGGGCAATCCCGCCAAATCATCGTCTGATAGCGGCAGAAACCAGTCGCGCTCATCGGCCAAAAGGTTCTGTGAAAACTCCGTCCCCAAAACCGCAAGGCGCGCCTTCACTGCGCGATGTTGGTCGCGTGCGTCGCCCGATAGCTGTGCTCCAGAGCGCACAAATCCGCGCCGAGTAAGTTCCAAAACACGCAACTGCTCATCGGTCAAATCAAAGGATTTACGATTGTTCCACACGGAGTCTATCCGCGCGAACAAGGCCGCGTTCATACTGATATCGCTGGAATATTCTGCCAATAGCGGGGAAAATACGCGCTGTAATTTTTCGCGTGTTTCAGAACTATCAGCCCCCGCGAGGTTATAGAAAACACTTAAAACACGGCCAAGGTTTTCATCCGCCTGCTCAAGCGTATCTATCGTGTTGGCGAAAGTCGGCGAGTCTGGATTTTCTGAAATCGCCGCAATCGCGGCCCGCGCTTGCGCCATGGCCTCCCGAACCGCCGGCTCAAAATCGTCATCAGAAATTTCAGCAAAAGGTGGGAGTTTGAAGGGTGTGTCCCAAGCAGCGAGTAACGGGTTGGTCATAGAATGTCTCCTTTGACCATAAGCTAGTCACGAAGGCCGCGGATCACCACCCTATCAATGCGGATTCTCGCCGCAAACCGGACAATCTTTGCGTCGTTTTACAGAAATTTTGCGCGCTTGCGCATAAAGCCCATCATACATCAACAACTGCCCTCGCAACCCCTCGCCGGCACCAGTAATTTCCTTTACGGCTTCTAGCGCCATCAGGGAACCAATGACGCCCGGTAACGGTCCTACGACTCCAGCCTCTGCACAGCTGGGGACCAAACCCGGCGACGGGATTTCGGGAAAAACGCATTGATAGCAAGGGCCACCACGCGCAGGATCATAGAGTGAAATCTGGCCTTCCCATTGCGTCATAGCCGCCGAAATAAGGGGCTTCCGGAGGAGAACTGCGACCTCATTCACCATATACCGAGTCTCAAAATTGTCAGTGCCGTCCATAATCACATCGTATTCCGCAAATAATTCGACAGCGCCTTCTCGATCTAAACGTCTGAAATATGGTCGAATTTCCACGAAAGGGTTTTGCGCACGAAGCTCTTGCTCAGCGGAAAAGACCTTGGGCATATCAATGCTGGCGTCTTTGTGGATCACTTGGCGCTGAAGGTTTGAATTATCCACAACGTCATCGTCGACGATTCCAATTGCCCCCACCCCAGCCGCCGCCAAATATTGCAAAACAGGCGCTCCCAATCCGCCAGCACCAATGACCAAAACCTTCGCGTCTTTTAGGCGTTTTTGCCCAGCACCGCCGATCTCGCGCAGAAAGATGTGGCGGGAATACCGATCAATTTCAACATCCCGAAATATCGCATTAGGGCCCAAGGTTTCCGCATTTTCCGCCACTTTGTGCCGCAACCAGAGAATCCACCTTTGAAAACCAAAAACACTACCGATGAGCATTCCAACAAGCGCCCATTCCCCCCAAAACTGGCCAAAATATCCGCGCAGCGCGTTTCCTTCCGGCAAGGCAAAATGGGCCAGTAAGCCGACCCCGTATATACAGAATATCAACAATCCAAGTAAGCTGCGCGGTGCTTTTAAATAGCCCCCCCCGAACCAAATTGCCGCCATTAGAAAGAGCGGAAAGATCATCCGTCACGCTTTCCCGTTGAGCCGAAACCACCAGCCCCACGCTTGGTTTTCGAAAGGGTTTCTGTTAGGGAAAACGACGCTTGAATTACGGGAGCCACAACCATTTGAGCAATCCGGTCTCCGTGAGAAATAAGGTAATCCGTGTCGCCAAAGTTTACGACAATCAGGCCTAACGGACCGCGATAATCCGAATCAATCGTCCCCGGAGTGTTTAAAAGCGTGATCCCATGTTTGAGCGCAAGTCCTGAGCGTGGCCTAATTTGAACCTCAAAACCCTTAGGAATCTCCATGGAAAAACCTGCCGGTATCAGAGCCCGTTGATTAGGGCGCAGCACAAGCCCGTCACGTTGTTCGGCAGGGAAATTAGCCCGCACATCCGCCCCAGCAGAACCGCTGGTTTCATAACTTGGTAAAGCTATGGCCTGATCCGCGCCCTCGACAAATTTCAGGGAAATTCTGGTCTGTTCCATTTTCAAAACACTCGCATTTTATGAATTTAATGTCTGTGCGATCAATCCAGCCAGTTTCTTGGCGACTTCGGTTTTGCTCATACGCGGCCAAGCCTGCGCGCCCTCCTCCGTCACAAAGCTAACCGCATTTTCACTGCCACCCATAATGCCCGTTTCGGGCGAAACATCGTTGGCGAGTATCCAATCACATCCCTTGCGCAAACGTTTGGCCGTAGCGTTTGCGACAACGTCATCGGTTTCCGCGGCGAAGCCAACGACCAATCGGGGCCGCTTAACGCTTGCACAGACCGTCGCAAGAATATCGGGATTTTCCGCAAATTTAAGGTCAGGCATTCCATCTTTGGTTTTCTTCATTTTGGAGGCCCGCGCATTTTCAACATGCCAATCCGCAACCGCCGCCGCAAAGACCGCAGCATCCACGGGAAGGACGCGCTGAACCGCGGCCATCATCTCGCGGGCGGATTGCACTTTTACAACTTCCACGCCCGCAGGAGGCGCAATATCCGCTGGACCTGTCACAAATACAACATCGGCACCAAGATGGACCAACGCTGCGGCAATTGCCGTTCCTTGCGCACCGGACGAGCGGTTGGCAATATAGCGCACCGGATCAATGGGCTCGTGCGTGGGTCCCGAAGTCACAAGAATACGCTTCCCCTTTAGGGGGCCAACGGCCAATTTTGCTTCGATAGCAGCGACAATTTCAAGTGGCTCTGCCATACGGCCAAACCCAAATTCTCCGCACGCCATATCGCCCTCGTTCGGGCCAACCACAGTGCCGCCATCCGCAATAACTTGCGCAATATTGCGCTGTGTGGCGGGGTGATCCCACATCCGAACGTTCATTGAGGGCGCGTATAGAACATCTGTATCCGTCGCCAAAAGGAGCGTGCTCGCGAGATCATTGGCGATTCCTGTCGCGGATTTGGCCATCAAGTCTGCGGTGGCTGGTGCGACAACGATCAAATCTGACGCACGGGAAAGCTCAATGTGCCCCATTTCCGCTTCATCGGTAAGGTTAAACAAATCTTGATAAACCTTATTACCCGACAAGGCGGATATGGAAAGCGGCGTCACAAATTCCGCGGCCGACTTGGTGAGGACAGCGGTCACCGACGCTCCGCGCTCACGGAGCTTTCGGATTAAATCCAAAGACTTATAAGCCGCAATGCCGCCGCCAATAATTAAGAGAACCCGTTTTTGTGCCAGCATGATCGGCCCTTTTACTCAACCTACCTTATTGCTAGTGCGCAAACGCTCCAATTGCCACCCTTAACCTACGCCAAATAGTTTGCTAGACCCATTCTAGGAATAGGGGAAATTGTTATGCTGCCTAAATTGAGCTTTATTTTGGGAGGGGCTGCCTCAGGGAAGTCGGCCTATGCCGAGAGTCTTTTCGCTGTGCACGCGGGAACACGAACCTATCTCGCGACGGCGCAATCCTTTGATTCCGAAATGGAAAACAAGATATCGCGCCATCAAATCATGCGAGGCGAGGGCTGGGACACCATAGAGCGGCCGATGGATATTGCGCCCGTTTTTTTGGAGGCGCAGCCAGAGTCGGCAATCCTTTTCGACTGCGCGACTCTTTGGCTTTCTAACCTGCTTCTAGCGGACAGAAACGTCGAGGAAGCGCTGGAGAACCTCCTTTTTGCGCTCAAATCCTGCGCCGTTCCGGTTGTTATTGTCAGCAACGAGGTCGGTGCGGGAATCGTGCCCGCTGAGGCACTTTCGAGGAGATTTCGCGAGGCCCAAGGGCGTTTAAATCAACAGCTAGCAGCGCAGTCAGATTACGCGGCTTTGGTCGTCGCGGGCCTGCCACTCACACTTAAAGGCACCAAGCCGGAGGTCACGTGAAGCGCCTATGGTGGGTGCGTCACGCGCCGACGCATGCAAAATCGATGGTTGGCTGGAGCGACATTCCAGCGGACCTGTCTGACCAAGCAGCCTTCGCGCGCCTTTCCATGACTCTTCCCACACAAGCACCAATTATTTCATCCACGTTGCAGCGCGCAATTGGCACAGCCAAGATGCTTTCACAGACGCGGCCGCTCCTTGAGCCCGATCCAGACCTGCGCGAAATTCATTTCGGAGACTGGGAAAACCTCACGTTTGATCACGCCAACGCGCGAGATCCTGACGCGCTCAAACTCTTTTGGGACCAGCCCGGTGAAAACGCCGCCCCTGCGGGAGAAAGCTGGAATGATTTACGCCAACGTGTCGATGCTGCCGCAGACCGGCTTCTGGCGCGTCCAGAACCCGACATCATCATCGTCGCCCATTTTGGAGCCATCCTCTGTCAGGTCCAACGCGCTCTCGGCGTCAGCACGACCGAAGTTTTTGCGCAGAAAATAGACAACCTTTCCCTGAGTTGCCTTTCGTTTGACGAAGGCTGGCGGGCGACCAGCATCAATCAAATTATGTGATACCAATTATTCCATTAATTCGCTTCGTGAACCGCGGAATTCTAGCTACAGTTTTGGCATGACATATTTACTTGCATTGGGCGATCGCGCCTACTCCAGTTGGTCCCTCAGGGGATGGCTGCTCTTTGAAAAATTTAACATTCCTGTGCAAACTCGGTTCGCGCGTCTCTATTCAGACGCCTTCCCAAAGATGCTAAAAGAATTCGCGCCCGCGCGGCTGGTACCAACGGTAAAAACGCCCGATGGCGTGGTTATTTCCGAGTCCCTCACCATTGCCGAAGAACTCGCTAGCCGCCACCCAGAAGCCAAGATATGGCCGAGCAACCCAACGCATCGCGCCATCGCGCGCAGTTTAGCCGCGGAAATGCACGCCGGATTTGGCGCGCTTCGCGACGCTTGCCCGATGAACATGCGTGTTTCCTATAGTGATTTTGTACCCTCCGAGGCCGTCGAAAAAGACCTTCGCCGACTTGAAGTCATCTGGGATCGCGCCCGCGAGGAAACCTTAAGCGAAACACCATGGCTCTGTGGAGAATATAGCGCCGCCGACGTGTTCTATGCGCCAATTGCCGCGCGCATTGTGGGCTATGGACTCAAAGTTTCACCCTATGCACAGGCCTATGTCGATGCACATTTGAGTGACCCTGCCTTTCGCCGCTGGCGGGCAATGGGCATGGTCGATGGCCCCGATCAACCCTTCTATAAACGCGATTTTGCATTACAGGATTGGCCACATGCCTCATCGCAGGCCGCCGAAACCATTGAGCACGGCCCCTCAGAAAACGCCATGTGCCCCTATTCTGGAAAACCTGTAACCCATTTTGCAAAAATTGAGGGTCGTATCTTTGGGTTCTGCAATGCGTTTTGCCGCGGTAAAACGGTTATAGACCCCGCAGCATGGCCAGCATTTATGGCACTTTTGGCGGACTAAAAGGTCGCATCCGAACATGCGTTAACTCTTCGTAAACTATGATCATCGTAGTCCTAAAGGAGAGTTAACACTTGTTAAGGTGGATAAAATGGTCGCGCGCACTTACACAGTTGCATTTGAAGGTATCGACGCGCGACTGGTCGAAGTCCAATGCTCCCTTGCACCCGGCCTGCCCGCTTTCTCAATTGTCGGCCTTCCTGGAAAGTCCGTGTCCGAAGCCGGAGAGCGGATTCGCGCGGCGCTTACGGCGATGTCTGTGGCCCTTCCGTCCAAGCGGATCACCATTAATCTCACACCTGCTGACCTGCCAAAATCAGGGCCGCATTACGATCTCCCGATTGCAATCGCCCTCCTCGCCGCGCTGGATATTATCCCTCAAGACACAGCACAAGACTATGTTTCTATTGGAGAACTTTCACTGGATGGCACCCTTGCCTATGTGAATGGCTCCCTGCCTGCGGCCCTAACAGCAGCGGCCGAAGACAAAGACCTTTTGTGTCCAATTTCATGTGCCTCCGAGGCGGCATGGGTCAGTACAACCCGCGCCCTTGGCGCGACAAACCTTACGGCTTTGGTTCAGCATTTCACGGGAAAAACACTCCTAACGGCCGCAGAGCCCGGACAATCCACACATTCCCCCGCTCTAAAAGACATGCGGGATGTCAAAGGCCAAGAACGCGCCAAACGCGCGCTGGAAATCGCAGCGGCAGGGCGTCACCACACGTTAATATTGTAAACTATTAAACTTCACCGTTTTGAACACTGATCGTCTATTCGACTTGATGCAAGAGCAACACCAGCGGCAAGCGGACTTCATTTTCAAGTGCAGCATCCGACACTATGGGCGGAGAGCTGCCGTTCGCTGCACCTCGCACCGATGTCCGTTATGCGCAGATAGTGAACTTTGCAAAGTCACACGAACAGCCCTAACAATGCCATTGGCCAAGCCTCTTGTCGTCGCAGTGCAACTTGCGCATTTCTGTCATTTATTTTGTGACGTCGCTGCGATATGCCTCAGTTTGTTCCTGAGGCGGCAAAGAAAAGTAAAAGCAATGTTCAACCTGAGCATTGTCTCGCGGTACAATTTACCGTTCAGCAACGAATGATTTCTGGCACATCTAGACGATATCCTGCAATTTTTGAGATACCGCTAAGTGCCACCTCGAAGCTGAACAACGACAAAGGACATTTTAGTATGACCACCAAGCAACAATCGCCCACTCCCCGCGACTTAGCGATCAAAGTTGGACAGTCTTTTATGATATTCTCGTCCGAAACGTTTCTGGAGCCGCTTAAGCCATATTCGGAGGGAGAGTGCCCGAGCGCAAGATGTATTGCGTCTGCGATTGAGGGTCTACATAGCGTAGTCAGCGCGGCAGGGCTTCCGTTCCAACTCATTCAAGACTCGACGATGCAACGTCGATTTGACAGCTTTCACAATTCTGAACGTATTTTAGCGCTCATTCCTGAAAAGCCAGGCAGTGGCCTTTCTGAGGACGCAAAGAGGCTCGCCTACAAATCTGCAGATCATAAGTTGAAAGAGTTCCTCAGCGGCGACGAGGGAAAAGACTCCGTGCGCGATGAACTGCTTTATGAGCTGGACAGGCGCTTGATGTCGCCGGATGTAAGGATTGCTGCCGAAGAGTTACTTGTTCAGACGTTGATTTCCACTTGGTCGATCTTCGAAAGCTTCGCTCGATCATTCATCATTGAATGGCTTAATGATGATCCAAGCCGCGCGTCGACCATCCTTGCTTCTCCAGAATTGAAAGAGGTCTTCGGAAAGCAGGTGGTCAATATTCAAACAATTGGCGACCACAGTTACGATCTATCAAAATCGATGGGCACAGTTCTCTTTCGGGGGCGACGTCTCGATAGTCTCGGCACCATCAAGGGCGCGATGAAAGCTCTTTTTGAATCGTCTACGGTCCAGACTGCATTAGGCGAAGATCTAAGGATTTTAAATCAGAGGCGACACCTTTTTGTTCACAATCGTGGTGTAGTTGACTCCACCTATTTGGAACAAACAAACGACACAGTTCCTTTAGGTGAGCGGCTGACGTTAAACTGCGACGACGTGAAGCAGTATCTCATCGCTGTCCGAGTAGCCATTATTGCTATTGGAGACGCAGTAGCAGCAACAACAAGTTCGGGCCAAAACTAAGTAAACCGCTTCCCCAAAGTGACATTTCATCCGCTTCGTCGCAACTTCCATCAAGCTGGTCCTATAGCTCAGCGCTCCTACAGATTGGAACATAACCCCTACTAGCATACTTACTGCGTTTATTTATCAGCATGTCCGCTTTGGGCTGGGAGCGGTCATTAGACGCGTTCAGCACGAACGGCAGCTAAGGGCCGGAAGCGCCAATTCGACTGATCGACGCGAACGGCAGCAAAGTCGAGCACAGTGGAACTTAAACCCAATCCGCTGAACGCCCGTTCTCCGTGGAAGCAGTCAATCGGCAGGATTTGTCGGCAATGGATGCTCGTATGGTGCAAGGAATATTACCCAGATTATCAGTCATTGTCTGGGCCGCACGAAAATTTCTCTAGCGAACTATCAAGTCAAAGAACTTTGCGACCTTTAGGCCCCTAAGTGGCAAAAGCAAATCACTTGGCCAGACGGTTTAAATGTAGGACCACCCATCCTTGAACTTAGTGACTTATCATGTGTTTTTCGCAATGGGCAACTCTTCCCCTTCAAATCCACAAATATCAAGCCTTCTAGTTAAGTGGCAAATCGCCTCTCGGTTTAAAAAACAATTTGTATAAATAACCTATATATACAGCAATTTGAGGTAACCGTTTTTGAAACAGCGTTTATGAGACCATTATCAAGCTTTAAAACTTCTGAATAAAGAATGGCTCGTGCAGAAACGTAGACCACGTTGGGAATTTGCGAAATCACGCCTCCCCCGACCCATAGTAGCGGCTTGATTGCCTACAGAATAATGCCCTTACAACCAATATCTGGGGCATCAAAAATACGTCTTTGGATCGCTGAGTAAGCACTCCCTTCCGAGCGGGTTTTTCAAATTAAATTAAAGAGTAAAGGTTCTAAACAGGGCCTTTAATCTTCAGAGTATCTGGTTTCTGGATACACCTAAACTAAGGCTACAGACGAAGTGGAGCAATTAATGAAAACAACATTCGAAGAACAAAGAGCAATCAATACCCTGATGAACTTCAGGATTCCAGAACACTTAAAGTCCGATTTCTATTTGATATGTCGGAGCCAACATATCTCAATGACGGCAAGATTGAACTTCATGATCCTTGAATTCGTGAAGGGTCAAAATCCCTCAAAGACACAGGATTATGGTTTTCCTCCTAATCCACTCGGTGAGGCTTGGAGAGATCATCTTCATGCCGAATAAATATAATGATCCCGTAAACAATTTGTTCCAAATGGAAAGTTCTAGAAAGAAAAACCGGACAATCAAATTTCGAGAGTTTATCGCCCTTTCCGAAGCTCGAAAAAAGATAGCTAGGTCAACTGACGCCACTCGAAAAATACAAAGACACATTGACCAGCTATGCCGTAAAATTAAGTTGGAAAAAAACCCACGACAACGAAGCATATACCTAGCTTATCAAAACCAATTACTCGCCGCGCTTGCAATACACCTGAGGGCAGAAGCCAATTAAAGTTGATACTTAGCGCATTTTGTGGTACAGTTCGTGAGAGGATTTAATGAATTAATCCCTCTTTTCGTGTTTGATATTTTGTCGCACGTTCTCGTTTTCGTAAATGAAAACACAATCACACAATTTTATATTTTTAATTGAAGTAGTTCTTGAATGGATTCTTCTTTGGGAATGTATTTTTTTAATGGAGTAAATATGAATAATTTTACTAGTAGTTTTGGTGCTTCCAAAACTCAATCGCCTGTCAATTTCACTGAAACCAATAGAAGGGTTTTGAATGACCAAAATGAATAACCAACAAGAAAAAGAAAGCCTCAGGGAATACTTGCGCAATGCCAAAATAGAAAACCAAATGGCTGTGACACTATCTATGAAGCAACAGTTTGGTAGTGAGGCTCTTGACGGCATCCGAGCCAATAAAAACATGAGGCACTTTTTAAATTGTTTAAATAAAAGGGCTTACGGAAACGCCTTCCAGAGATTCAATCGAAGAGTAAAGGTAATCCCTATTCTAGAAAAACCTTTCGTCGGCCGTTACCATTACCATACAATCATTGAGAACCCGTTTGATGACGAGCACATTTTTCGTGCTGAAATAGTCAACTGTTGGACGAAAACAAAATGGGGCTACCACGAAATCGACATCCAACCCGTATTCAGTTCTGGTTGGATAGACTACATCACTAAAGCACCAACAATTGGTGGTTGGGATATCGAAAACACGCACTTAGACGTCGAGTAAACACTCCTTCTAGTCCGTGAATTTCTTGCAGTTTCAAATCGTTGATGAGGTCGCTTTTGTGGCCTTTAAATTTTAGTCATGTTTAATGGGATTACTTAAGTTAAAGGCCACATCAAATTATCTTCAGTTAAAAAGCAAGCAATTGGGCCAAAAACAGGGAAGAAAATATCTTCGCAATTTCCTAAACTTGATCAACAAAAAGACGTACTCGCGGAAGCCCTCCGTTAACAACATAGGGCTTAGATCTATCTGCATTACAATTCCTTTGGGATGAAGTGGTCCTGCTTTTTAGGACAGGTTTGCGGCTTGGCTAAGATGCATCTGGTGTGTTTTCATGCCGCTTTTCGTGTTTCACTTTGGTCGAAGTATGCCGCGTCCGGCGTACGTTTGTCGAGCGCGGTGTGTGGACGCTCTGTGTTGTAGAAGTCGATCCATCTATCAATGATCCGTTTTGCTTGGAAGCCGTCGGTGATTTCATGCAGGTAAACGGCCTCCTGTTTCAGCGACCGCCACAACCGTTCGATAAAGATGTTGTCCAAGTAGCGACCCCGCCCATCCATTGAGATTTTGATGTCAGCGTTGGTCAAAGTCGTGATCCAGCCCGCGCCTGTGTATTGGCTGCCCTGGTCCGTATTCATTGTCTCCGGCTTGCCATATCGGGCGATTGCCTCCTCCAACGCCTCCACACAGAAGCTGGCATCGAGCGTATTGGAAAGCCGCCAAGTCAAAACCTTGCGGGTCGCCCAGTCCATAATCGCCACCAAATACAAAAAGCCGTTTTTGACAGGTATGTAGGTGATGTCGCTGCACCAAACCTGATTGGGCCGCGTGATCGGCAGCTTTCTCAGCAGATACGGATAAATGCGGTGCTGAGGGTGTTTCTTGCTGGTGTTAGGCCCCTTATAAATGGCCTGCAATCCCATGATGCTCATCAGGCGACGAACACGATGACGACCCGCAGAGAACCCTGACTGAGGAAGGTAAGCGGCAATCTGGCGGCTTCCGAAGAACGGATATTTGGTGAACACCCGATCAATCTCATGCATCAGCGCAAGTGTCTTAGCATTCACCCCAACTGGTGTGTAATAGATCGACGAACGGCTGATCTTCAGCAACTTGCATTGGCGCGTCAGGCTCAGCTTTGTGTTCTTCTTACGGATCATCTCGCGACGTTCAGGCGGGCTCATCGCTTCAGCCCTTGTGACAAAAAATCGTTCTCCACCCGTTGGCTGGCAGGGGTGTTTACACCCCGAGAAGCGCAAGCTGGCCGATCTTGGCGTGCAGATC
The DNA here is from genome assembly GCF_000812665.2 of Falsihalocynthiibacter arcticus. Lineage (GTDB taxonomy): Bacteria > Pseudomonadota > Alphaproteobacteria > Rhodobacterales > Rhodobacteraceae > Falsihalocynthiibacter > Falsihalocynthiibacter arcticus. Next base: position 1,927,631 of record NZ_CP014327.1, on the reverse strand, counting down.
TTTGATCTCGCCGTCCTTGTTCTCAGCCTTCTTAATTTTATCCGAAAACACCCCGGCCAAGCCTTCAATCGCCTGCCGTTTCCATGTGCTCACTTGCGTCGGGAGAAGCTGGCGCTTGGCTGCAATCTCCTGGACTGTCTTGTCGCCACGCAGCGCCTCAAGCGCCACAGCAGCCTTAAATTTGTCTGAAAAGTTCCGTCGCTTCGTCATTCTCGTATCCATTCATCAGTGTTGGATACATCTTAGCACGCTGTCCGAATTTGCCGGACCACTTCAGAACTGAGCTTACCTCTTGAAATAAAAATCTGTATGCAGATACTCGTTAAAACACAGAATTTGATTGCGAGAATGAAGAATGGCATTTCCTCCGTCCAAAGCGTCGAAACGAAACTTCGTTGAGCAGCAGCCAAACAGTTTCACTGTATCAAACTTTGAGAAAAGTGCAGACCAGTTGCCTTACAACTCCAACTTGGAAAAAATCTATGAAGAGATTGAAAACGAGATTACGGGTGGCAACGTTCTCAAAGGCCTGTGGGCTAAATGTCTAGTGGACGCCAACCAAGACCAGAACACAGCAAAGACCAATTATTTCAAGTTGAGGCTCTTACAGCGGCTTACGGAATTAAAAGCTAAGGACGATGCACGAATTCAGGCTGCGTTGGAAGTTGAAAGAATTAAAGAGACGGCTCTTGAGGCGATTCGAAAAGAGGAAGAGGCTGCCAAAATTCGACAAGAAGAAGCAGATGCCATCGCTCGGAGAGTAACAGATAAGCAAGATGTGATGCGGGCGAAGAAAATAATGTTTAAATTATACGCAGGTTTTGTCGCATTTGTTTTTGTTGTATTTATTGTGATTTTCGCGTTAAGTCGATTGACCGAAGCGGATTGGTGAAGTTCAAGTCAGGCGAAACCCGAATCGGAATATTCTCAAGTACTTATAGAGGTTCGGATACCTAGAAGTTCCCCCCTTCAGACCGGAAATATTTTTGGTCGGTATTTTTTGCATTGACAGGGAATGCTCGAAATAGGCCGTATTCATTCTCACATCGTGAACCATACCAATAATTTATTTAAAAAAATTAGTCGTCGAAGTCAATTTTTGAAGACGGTATGCCTTACCCAAATCAACGGTCCGTACACAGTAGGGCATTTTGATTTTGACGGGATTAGAGCACGGACTATTTGGTCTGATTATAGAATTATCATTAGATAATCAGTATGTATATCATATTGAAAAAAAAGGACAAAATCTAAATCCTAGCGGGTTACGCCGTAGTCTCATTATATTATATTAGAATAGACTATTTTATAATGGAGACTTAATGTCACTTACCAAACAAGCCAAAACGCTCAACAACAACCAGATCGATGCAGTGCTCAACTATCTGGATGGCCGTAGGAACTCGCGAAGAAACGAAGTCATTTTCCTTTTGTCCATAAAGGCTGGTCTAAGGGCAAAAGAAATAGCCAAGCTGGAATGGTCAATGATCTTAGATTCAGATGGATCATTGTCGCAATTCATCACGCTGCAAAATGTAGCAACAAAAGGCAACTCAGGACGCAAAATCCCAATGAACAAAAAGCTATTTGATAAAATTAAAGAGTTACTGGAAACAAGCCAAAAAGAGCTTTCATTCTCGCCCGAGGACTGCGTAGTGAAAACCGAAAGGGCTAAGCAAACTAGCCCTCAGGTCATCGTGAATATGTTCAGCCAATGGTATCGTGATCTTGGATTTATTGGCTGTTCGTCGCACAGTGGGCGTAGAACATTTGTCACGAGTGCCGCGAAGAAAATTGCGACTGTGGGTGGGTCATTGCGGGATGTTCAATATCTCGCAGGGCATTCTTCGCTGCAAACGACAGAACGATATATCGACTATTCTGAGAACGCGCGTCGACGTATAGTCGATATAATCTAACAGATTGACGTCTCGTATCCAACCAAACCACCTATACTACTTCACGGTTTTTAGCTTTGCCATTTTCTCCGATGTCATTAGCATTGACTGATCAAAAAACGGTCGAACGGTCCTTTCGACACCGTTTCGAAACCTAACGATGAAAAACCTCTCCGAATGGTCGAACACTCTTTGCCCATAATCTGTTGAGAAAAAGTCTTCCAAATCAGAATCTGTTTCTATTCCCTTTTTCAACAGATGCCTTCTAAGCTTTGATGGAATATTGGATACAACCTCCCACGGCAACAATGTCGAGCCGTTAAAAATAGAAATTCGATCAATCGATTTCTTGAGAGTATCGTGGAGTTGGTAGCGCAGTACTGATACTTCCCCAGCTGGCATGTTGCTGGTAAGATTTTTATACTCGGTTAAGAAGTCCGCCTGATCTCGACCTATGTCCTGTGCGATTTTCTTCGCAATCTCATTGTTGAGCTGATCCACGTCTTTTTGGATAGCAATAATTTCGTCTGAATACTTCTGCGCTCTCTCACCTAGACTATTTATAACAACGTCAGGTAGGAATTCTTTTTCCAAACGATCCAAGAGACGATCATATGACAGCCTCAATTGTTCGCGTTTTTCAATTTTTGATGATTTTTTGTTTTCTAGGTTTTCGGCTTGATTAGCGGGGCCACTATCCAAGACATCTTCAAAGTTCACTTCTTGAACAAATCTGTAAAACGACTCCTCAAATTCGCTGTAGTTCCATGCAGGTTTACTACATTTGTTATTGATAATGGCATTTTGACAGCGCAAATAATTTCGCCCCTTTGGAGGTTTACCTTTATTCCGGAAAGTCATTGTCCCACCACAAGCCGAACAGTAGGCTAAATTTGTAAAGAGATTTGAATAAGAACTGCCTTTGCGTCCAGCACTGCCTAGTCGCCTATCTTTCAATGCACTCTGAGCCAAATAGAAAAGCTCTTCAGAAACAATTGCTGGATAGTAATCTAATAGCAAATCTCCAACAGGCGTCCTTTTTCCACGCGATACTGTATTTGATTGAAAATGACCCAACACCGCTCGGTTGTGCAGTATCTTCGATATGTACGAGCTGTTCCAACGCGTTGCCCTCGCGATAGGAGGGTGAATCTGTAGGTTTTCATTCATGTATCTAGTGATTGAATAAATCCCCATGCCGTTTACGCAGAGATCGTAAATCTTTTCAATACTACTTACCGCTTTGTCTTTTGGAAGAAACTTCGTGCGATCGTCGTCCATTTCCAACCACGCCGGAATCCTAGTTGTCATTTTTTTAGAATTAATACTTGCTCTTTTTTTACTCCAAGCAGCCTTTACGCGTTTTGATTTTGTTTCAGACTCTTCATTCGCCCGGATCATAATTCCCAAACTGGTAAAGATTTGCCCTGGATTGCTGTTAACACTTTCCTCCGTGTAAACTTGGTTATCCATCAATGTAACAATACTTATGCCCTTTGAGAGAATTCCAGCAAACTGCGAGAATGCTTTTGTTGTCCCATCTCGGGATAATCTGTCTAGAGATTCAACTATTAGCAAACTGCCATGTTCAACCTTACCTTGGTCGATTGCACTCAAAAAGCCCGCGAATGCACCTTCTTTTGAATTTTTTCCTTGGAAGCCGCTTACTCCAACATCTTGAATGGCTTCCACTAATTCGTAACCATGCTCCGACGCATATCGCTCGCTCGCCTCCAATTGCCTTCTGATCCCGTCACCCGTTTTTTGAGTAGCGGTGCTGATGCGTAAATAGCTGTAGGCCTTAATTTTTTGGGTCATTTCAGATCCTACCAAACTATTTCAAATGATATAAGTTTAATAATACACAACATATTGCTTCTTGGCACGCCTGGATCGGGAAAATCGATGCTGGCGGCCCGTTTACCCGGAATTTTACCGCCTCTCACTCCGCGCGAAGTCCTCGAAACGTCGATGGTGCATTCCGTCGCGGGCTTGCTTTCGGGAGGAGGCCTTCATCGTGACCGCCCCTTCCGCGACCCGCATCATACAGCGTCGATGGCGGCAATTGTTGGCGGGGGACGCGCCGCTTTGCCAGGCGAAATTTCCCTCGCGCACAACAGTGTCCTGTTTATGGACGAATTCCCCGAGCATAACCGAAATGTTTTGGATTCTTTGCGCCAACCTCTCGAAGCGGGCGAAGTCATGGTGGCACGGGCGAATGCACACGTACGCTACCCATGTCGGTTCATGCTGATTGCCGCAGCGAACCCATGTAAATGTGGCTATCTTCCTGACCCCTCTCGAGCCTGTAGCCGCGCACCTATTTGTGGCCAAGACTATCTCGGAAAAATTTCTGGCCCGTTAATGGATCGATTCGACTTGCAGATTGAGGTACCGCCGGTTCCGTTTTCAGACTTTGATTTGCCGAATAATGGAGAAAGCAGCGCGACGATAGCTAAGCGTGTAACCGCCGCACGTGAAATTCAGGCGACCCGTTTTCAAACAATAGATGGGATGCATCAGAACGCCGACGCCGAGGGAGACGTCCTTGAGGACATCGCGGCCTTAGGCCACGAAAGCAAAGAGTTGCTCGCAAAAGTTGCTGATAAATTTGGGCTATCGGCACGCGGTTACCACCGCGTGCTTCGAGTGGCGCGCACAATTGCGGATTTGGGTGAGCAGGAAAACGTTCTAAAACAACATGTTTCCGAAGCTGTCAGTTATCGTTTCCCTACACGCCGAAACACTTAACGGCACTTAGCTTCAATAGCTTCCCAAACTTGCGCCGCAATATTTCCACCATCGAATTTCTCCAACTCGAGGATGCCCGTTGGGGAGGTCACGTTAATTTCGGTGAGATAGTCGCCGATAATATCGATTCCTACGAAAATCTGGCCTTTTTCACGCAACAACGGTCCGATGGCATCACAAATTTCCAAATCCCGCGCGGTCAGGCCAATTTTCTCGGGCCGCCCGCCAACATGCATATTCGACCGTGTTTCTCCCGCCGCAGGAACGCGGTTGATGGCTCCAACAGGAACCCCATCAACCAAAATCACGCGTTTATCGCCATTTGAAACATCGGGTAGAAACTTTTGAACGATCAGCGGCTCGCGATTAATGCCCGAAAACAACTCATGCAGGGAAGCCAAGTTTCGATCATTTGCATCCAACCGGAATACGCCCGCCCCGCCATTTCCATAAAGCGGCTTAAGAATCACGTCTTTGTGGCGCTCTTTAAAGGCGCGTATCGTGGCCAAGTCGCGCGCGATTGTGGTTGGCGGAGTCAAATCGGGGAAATCCAAAACTAATAGTTTTTCGGGATAATTCCGCACCCAAAACGGGTCATTTACCACAAGGGTGGTCGCTTTGAGGCGATCCAAAAGATGCGTTGTTGTGATGTAGCCCATGTCAAACGGAGGGTCCTGACGCAACCAGACCACATCGAAATCAGCAAGATCAACTTCTGTTTCTTCACCCAAAGAATAATGGTCGCCAACGACACGCTGAACCTTGAGAGGCCAACCCCGCGCTGTGATTTTACCCTCTTGGTAGGCGAGTTTGTCCGGCGTGTAGTAAAACAACTTATGCCCGCGCGCTTGCGCTTCTTCTGCAAGCCGAAAAGAACTGTCCCCAGAAATATCGAAATGCTCGATTGGGTCCATTTGAAACGCGATTTTAAGTGCCATGTGAAATCTCCTTGTTGGCCAATAGATGGCCTAGCAAGGGTGTATTTTCAATGGGAGATTACATCTGGCCGAATGCGTTTTCCAAGATGCGGATTTCCCCAACGCCATTCACCAAGGCAACGTCAAATCGCACATCCGTGTTTTGCCCGTTAGGTTCGCCTGCGAGAAATTCGGATGCAGTTTGGTAAATTCGCTGCATTTGCCGCCGTGAGACACGTTCCGCCGCAGCGGAGAAACTTTTACTTTTCTTCACTTCTATAAAGACGACGCCGTCACCATTTCGAGCAACAAGATCAATTTCGCCCGCGGCCCCTCGCCATCTTGTTTTATCAATCTGCATCCCTCGGCGGACATATGACCGCGCGACAGCCTCTTCGGCGGCAAAGCCCGCGTGGTAATTCATTTGTCCGTTCATTCAGAGCGACCTTTGTTCATGGCAAGCGCGGTTTGATACACATCCCGGCGTGGGATATTCAAAGCTTCGGACACAATAGTTGCAGAATCTTTAACCGAATGAGACTCGAGGGCTTGTTTCAAGGCGTCTTCAATCGACGTCGTGGAAATTTCTTCCTGTGCACCACGATCGACCACGACAACAATCTCGCCCTTTACGCTTCGCTCGGAGAAGCTGGCGGCAAGTTCGTCGAGTGTTCCACGGGACACCTCTTCGAATTTCTTGGTGATTTCGCGACAAACCGCGGCTCTTCGCGCGCCCCCGAGGACTTGGGCAAGATCTGCCAGCGCTGCGGCAATCCGTTTGGGGGATTCATAAAAAACCAGCGTGGCGTCAATTTTCGCCAAAGACTGCATATAGGTTTGGCGCGCTTTTTGCGTATTCGGGGAAAAGCCTGCGAAGTGAAATTGATCGGTGGGAAGGCCCGCAATTGTGAGGGCAGCCACGACGGCACTAGGGCCTGGCGCTGAGGTTACCGTGTATCCCGCCTCAATCGCTGCCACCGACAGACCATATCCAGGGTCCGCAACAAGGGGGGTTCCGGCTTCTGAGGCATAAGCCACAGATTTCCCCTCCTCCAGATACCGCAACAGGCGTGGACGCGCTTGGGCACCGTTATGATCGTGGTAGGCAACAAGCTGCCGTTCGCCCAAGGGCACCCCGTGAATGTCCATCAACTTGCGCGCGGTACGGGTATCTTCTGCGGCGATCACATCCGCGTTCGCCAAGACATCCAACGCCCGCAACGTGATATCACGCGCAGTTCCAATCGGAGTCGCGACAAAATACAGCCCAGCAGCGAGCTTCTTTGTTTCAAAATTCATGATTTGGCGCCTTCCATGACGTTTACTAATGAGGCGCAAGCGCTTAAGTTCGTTCCAAACGTGGAAACTGCTTTGCACACTTTTGCAATTTGGAGCGAGACCAACTTATGTTTGCTTTTTTAAAGAATGCCCGCAAGGGTTTTAGTCTTATTTTCCCCATATTTATTGTGCTTTTTGTGGCCGCGTGTCAGCCATCGTCGATGAGTTCGGGTCCGACGATCAATACGTCGAAGCCTGTGCGCGTTGCTCTGCTGATTCCCGGAGAATCATCAAGCGCGGGCGACAACATCATTGCACGCTCGCTTGAAAATGCCGCGCGCCTCGCTATTTCGGACCTTGAAGGGGTTCAAATTGATCTGAGAGTTTATAGAACATCGGGCAATGCCGAGAAGGCTGCCTCCGTGGCCGTGGCCGCCGTGAATGACGGCGCTCAGATCATTCTGGGGCCTCTATACGGTGAGTCTGCCAATGCTGTTGGCTTGGCTTTGTCCAACAAAAACATAAACATCCTCGCGTTTTCAAATAAACCTTCCATTGCAGGCGGAAACGTTTTTGTTTTGGGCAACACCTTCCAAAATACCGCCGAACGCATCGTTTCATATAGTGTAAATCAGGGCCGCCGGAACGTCATGATCGTTCACGGCGCCGACAATGTTTCAGAAGAAGCGGGCCGCGACGCCTTGGTGCAAGCCGCGAACCGCAATGGCGCAACAATCACCGGCGTGCCTTCCTTTGAGATGAGCCAGCAAGGCGTGATCAATGCGATTCCTAACATTGCCGCACAAGCGCGCAATTCGGGGACCGACGCAATTTTGTTCGCGTCAGGGACGGAAGGGGCACTCCCGCTTCTGACGCAACTTCTTCCTGAAAATGGCATAAACACGGAAACAACCCAGTTTATCGGCCTCACGCGGTGGGATATTCCAACCGCGACGTTGTCCCTCCCTGGAGTTCAGGGAGCATGGTTTGCCTTGCCCGATCCAGGTCTTTCAAACCGTTATATCGCACGATATTCAGCCGCCTTTGGCGAGCCTCCCCATCCGATCTCGGGCCTTGCCTATGATGGAATCGCGGCTATTGGGGCGCTGGTTAAGAGCGGAAACTCCAATGCACTCTCCTCCGCTGCCCTCACACAATCCTCCGGTTTTGTGGGTGTGAACGGTGTCTTCCGCCTTCTCCCCGATGGAACAAATCAACGTGGCCTCGCAATTGCGCAGGTCCAAGAAAATCAGGTAATCGTCATTGACCCCGCTCCAAGAAGCTTCTCCGGCTCTGGTTTCTAGTACCGCCGACAAAAACGCCTCAATCACATATCCTGCCAAAAAACTGATCTGTGACCCTGCTGACATCTTCAATCTTGAGGAATCACGCAGGGCGCTTTTTAAACAACTTGAAGAGATCAGCGATAACTCTGAGAAACGCACCCTCACGGTTGCGTTTCTTTTGGAGGCTCGCGCCAAAGGGACGGCAGCAATTGAAGCCGCGTTTTTGGCTCGCCCATTTGACGCGAAGCCCGTCACCAGCGCCTATAGTTACCTAACCGATTGCATTGTGATTTTGACCCATGGGGTCGCTACGCAATTGCTTCATCCAAACCCGAACCCCACCGAGGGCGAACGCCTCGCCCTACTGGCGGTGGGTGGGTATGGACGCGCAGAAATGGCGCCGCACTCGGACGTCGATCTGTTGTTTTTGACACCCTACAAGATAACACCTTGGGCCGAGAGCGTGATTGAAAGCATGCTCTATATTCTTTGGGATTTGCATTTCAAGGTCGGCCACGCCAGTCGAACGATCAAAGATTGTATCCGTCTGGGCCGCGAGGATTTCACCATTCGCACCGCTCTTTTGGAGCATCGCTTCATTGCAGGCTATGAACCCTTGCTTGGGGAGTTCGACGAAAGTTTAAAAAAGAACCTCTTCAAAGGAACTGCTCCGGAATTCACGGAGGCAAAACTTGAGGAACGCGACCGGCGTCACAAAAAACAAGGCGGACAGCGCTATGTTGTTGAGCCGAATGTCAAAGAAGGCAAAGGGGGTCTTCGCGACCTTCAAACGCTGTTTTGGGTGGCGAAATACCTACATGGTGTGGATTCCACCGCCGAGCTCGTTGAACTGGGCATGTTCAACCAAGATGAATATGACAGCTTTGAACGTGCCGAATCTTTCCTTTGGGCTATTCGTTGCCACCTTCACTTGATCTCGCGGCGCGCGATGGACACGCTGAGTTTTGACATGCAAGTCGAGGTTGCCGCCCGCATGGGGTATGTCGACAAAGCCGGACGTCGGGCCGTTGAAATTTTCATGCAAGACTATTTCCGGCACGCAAACCGCGTAGGTGAATTGACACGTATTTTCCTCACGTCGCTCGAAGCGTCGCAGGTTAAAAAAGAACCCCGACTCGTAGGTTTTTTCCGCCGCAAACGCAAAGTCCGCGATGGCTTCGAAATTGAGCAAAACCGGCTTACATTTTCCGGCGACATGGAACTCGCTGAAAACAAGCTTAATATCCTGCGGATATTTGAAGAAGCCCTACGCACAGGGATGCTGCTCCACCCGCAAGCGATGCGGTTGATTGATGCAAACCTTGGTTTAATTGATGACGAGGTGCGCAACGACAAAGAAGCCCGCCGAATTTTCCTCGACCTTATGCTCAAACATGGCAATCCGGAACGCGCCCTGCGACGGATGAATGAAATTGGCGTTTTAGGGGCCTTTATCCCGAGTTTCAAGTCATTGTCGCGATGATGCAATTCAATATGTATCATCACTACACGGTCGACGAACACACGATCCAATGTATCAAAACACTTGCAAAAATTGAGCGTGGAGAGTTGATCGAAGAATTGCCCGTGGCAAGCGGAATTCTGAAAGGGGGCGTGGATCGTAAAGTTCTTTATGTTGCCCTCCTCATGCATGACATCGGTAAAGGTCGCGACGAGGACCACTCGATTTTGGGGGCCAAAATCGCACGTAAAGTGGCCGAACGGCTTGGTCTCAAACCTGCCGATTGCAAGACCGTTGAATGGCTCGTGCGCAACCATCTGGTGATGTCAGATATCGCTCAAAAACGCGACATTTCCGATCCCCGTACTGTGCGTGGGTTTGCCAAATCGGTCCAAAGCAAGAAACGGCTAGATCTTCTTACGGTGTTGACGGTTTGTGATATTCGCGGTGTTGGGCCGAATACATGGAACAATTGGAAAGCCGTGCTCATTCGCGATCTCTATGCGCAAACCTCCATGGCGCTTGAGAACGGACTCGAAGAGGTGAATCGATCCACGCGAGAAGAGGTCGCCAAAAAAGCGCTCCGCATCGCGCTTTCGGATTGGGATAAAAAGGATATTCGCAAGGAAACATCGCGCCATTACCAACCCTATTGGCAAGGGGTGCAGTCTGCGGATCACATCGTATTCGCCAATCTTCTCAAGAACCACAACGACAGCGAAGTTGGTATCGACCTAAGCCTAGATGTAACTCGCGATGCCACGCGAGCGTGCTTCTGTATGGTCGATCATCCCGGAATTTTTTCCCGTCTCGTGGGAGCTTTGGCCCTTGTTGGGGCGAATGTTGTCGATGCGCGCAGTTACACCACCAAGGACGGTTATGTGACCGCGATTTTCTGGATTCAGGACGCCGAGGGGCACCCCTACGCGAGTAATCATATGACGCGGCTACGCAATATGATCCAGAAAACCCTCAAGGGCGAAGTGGTTGCCCGCGATGCGCTCGCAGGGCGAGACAAGCTGAAGAAGCGGGAAAAAGCCTTCCGCGTGGCGACCAATATCACCTTCGACAACGAAGGCAGTGAAATTTACACAATTATCGAAGTCGACACCCGCGACCGTCCGGGTTTGCTCTATGATTTGTCGCGCACGTTGGTGAATGCAAACGTGTATATTGCCTCGGCGATCATCGCGACCTTTGGGGAGCAGGTGGTCGACACCTTCTATGTAAAAGATATGTTTGGCATTAAATATCACACGGTCGCCAAGCAAAAAGCCCTTGAAGATAAAATTCGCGCCGCGATTTTGAGTGGCGCCGAGAGAGCAAACAAAGAATGAGATCCAGAGGGATGATGTCGGGCTTTATGACGGTCGGTTTTTGGACCCTCATGAGTCGTATTTTAGGCTTTGTACGCGATATACTTATTGCGAGCTATCTGGGAACGGGGCCCGTCGCAGAGGCGTTTCTGGTCGCTTTCTCGCTGCCCAATATGTTTCGTCGGTTCTTTGCCGAAGGGGCTTTCAACATGGCCTTTGTACCGATGTTCTCCAAGAAGCTTGAGGGCGGCGAAGGCGCACATACATTCGCGCGGGACGCGATGTCTGGGCTTGCGGGAATCCTCATTGTTTTCACCATCATCGCCCAGTTTTTCATGCCTTGGCTGGTGCTTGCGATGGCCAGCGGATTTGCCAATGATGCACGGTTTGACTTGGCTGTGTTCTATGGTCGGATCGTTTTCCCCTATATCCTGTTTATCTCCCTCGCGGCGCTGCTGTCCGGCGTTCTAAATTCGTCCGGACGGTTCGCCGCCGCCGCCGCCGCCCCCGTGTTGCTCAACATTCTTTTGGTCACCTCCATGCTGACGGCACATAGGGCGGGATGGGACATGGGGACGACCATTTCCATCACGGTGCCCATTGCAGGTATCGCACAAATGACCATCGTTTGGGTGGCCGCTTCGCGCGCGGGATATCGCTTGATCCCCCGCCGTCCACGCATGACGCCTGACCTTAAGCGTCTGATGATTATCGCCGCCCCCGCCGCCCTCGCGGGGGCGTCGTACAGATCAACTTGCTGGTGGGACGCCAAGTCGCGAGCCATTTTGAAGGCGCCGTTGCATGGCTGTCCTATGCGGATCGCCTGTATCAATTGCCCCTTGGCGTTGTCGGAATTGCCGTTGGAATTGTGCTTCTACCGGAGCTTTCGCGCAGGTTACGCGCCGAAGACTTTGCGGGCAGCCGCGATGCGTTGAGCCGCGCGGGCGAGATTTCCCTCGCCCTCACCATTCCTTCCGCCGTGGCGCTAGTTGTGATCCCAATCCCCCTTGTGAGGGTATTGTTTGAACGCGGTGCATTCGGCACGGACGATACCGCAGCGACCGCCGTCGCCGTTGCGATTTACGGCCTTGGCCTGCCTGCGTTTGTGCTGCAAAAGCTGCTGCAACCCGTTTATTTCGCGCGGGAAAACACGAAAACACCGTTCTATTTTGCGCTGTTCGCGATGGTGTTAAATGCCGCCATTGCCATCGGTCTTGCGCCGTTCATTCAGTTTTGGGCCGCCGCCCTTGCGACCACTGTCGCGGGGTGGACCATGGTGCTTATGCTAGCGCTTGGTGCGCGTCGCTATGGCGAGACCGTGCGTTTTGACCGCCGGTTTTGGCGCCGCTTAATCCGCATTGTCATCGCCTCGCTGTTTATGGGCGTATGTCTTTGGGCCGCAAACCTTATGCTCGGGCAGCTTTTTGGCACGGGTGGATTTGAAGTCTTGGCGCTACTCTTGCTCATCACAGCCGGAATAGTCAGCTATTTCGGCTTCGGGCACCTGATTGGGGCCTTCCGCCTTGGCGATTTCAAAGCATCATTGCGCCGCTAGCTTAGCTGCGGCGCAACTTCACCAAAATCGCCTTCGCCCCTCCGGGCACCAAAACGAATGACAAGAAAAACCCCACAAAGAAGCCAATAAGCTCGGCAACCCAATCGTTGGATCCGCCAAAAAGCACGCCAAAAACTAACCGTAGTCCCATAAACATGCCGATTAGATAGAAGGCTTGGTATTGCTTGCTGCCATTGAGCGATAAGCTCACCCAACGCACGAAGGTAAAGGCTCCGATGAGGCCAAATGCCCCGACATAGCCACCGATCAAAACGGCTTCTTCGCGAAAAATCATCCAATAGAGGACCGCACCAACGATGGTCGAGGCAAAGTAAATGAGCAGAAACGCGAAGTTACCAAAGGCTTCGGCGGTCATTTTCCCCAACGCCAAGATAAATACCGCGACGAAGGCCATGGACGTGAAGTTTTGGTGCACGAAAGAATAGGTTACAAAACGGCCAAGGACTTCTGGCTCATAGCGCCCCGTTTCAAGGTAGGGGGTGATGATTTGGCCAAGGACGCTATAATCCAAAATCGCGTCGCGACGCCATGCAATGGCCTCCGGTCCGCCAATCAAACCGCTACTTGCCAAGCTCAGGATGATTTCGACCGCGACAATCACCATCACAAGCCCCACAACCGCGATGGGCAGGGCATTGAACGGCGATGCATTGTGATCGAAATCATTGTCGTTTTGGGGTGTGCTCATTTACTGACCTCATGAAACAGGCTTACATTGACGTGCCTTTGTCCTATCGGTAAGCGAAAGGACATTAAAAATCCAGATGGAGTATTCATTATGACCGAGGTGGTCCAAACACCCTCGCAGCCCGGCACTCAGTTTGTACCGCGCGTATTTTCGGGCATTCAGCCAACAGGCGGATTGACCCTAGGCAACTATCTCGGGGCGATCAAACGCTTTGTGGATATGCAAGCAAGCGGCATTGAGACGTTTTATTGCATGGTCGATTTGCACGCGATCACGACGCCGCAAAAACCGGATGACCTGCGGCGCGCGACGCGCGAGTTGGCCGCGGGCTATCTTGCGGCGGGTCTTGATCCTGCTAAATCGTCGCTGTTCAATCAAAGCCAAGTCCCCGAGCACACTCAACTTGCGTGGGTTTTCAACTGTGTAGCACGCATGGGTTGGCTGAGCCGTATGACCCAGTTCAAGGACAAGGCTGGCAAAAACCGCGAGGCCGCTTCTGTGGGTCTGTTCGCCTATCCGAATTTGATGGCCGCCGATATATTGGTGTACCACGCCACGCATGTTCCCGTGGGCGAAGACCAAAAACAACATATTGAATTGACCCGCGACATCGCGACGAAGTTCAATCACGACTACGGTGTCGACTTTTTCCCGATTCCCGAACCCGTTACTGAGGGGGCGGCAACACGCGTTATGAGTTTGCGCGATGGGTCCAAAAAGATGTCGAAGTCTGATCCCTCTGCCGCCAGCCGGATAAACATGACGGACGATTCCGACATGATCTCTCAGAAAATTCGCAAGGCCAAGACGGATCCTGATGCGCTGCCAAGTGAAGCCTCTGGTCTGAATGAACGTCCAGAAGCGCGCAACCTCGTCAACATTTATGCGGGTCTTGCCGACATGACTGTGGATGCGGTACTTGCGGATGTTGGTGGCAAAGAGTTCTCAGTGTTTAAACCGATGTTGGCCGAACTTGCGGTTTCCAAATTGTCTCCGATTGCCGCCGAAATGGCGCGTTTGATGCAAGACACCGCCGAGATCGACAAAATCCTGCGTCAAGGGGCCCAAAACGCTCGTACTGTTGCGGGACCAATCCTTGAGAAAACCTACGATATCATTGGCATGGTGCGCTAAACCACACCTTAAACAATTACCACAGATTACGGGGTGCCTTCGGGTGCCCCGTTTTTGTTTTCACATCCCGCGCTATGTGCAAAGATGAACTAACCCTGCGCGCCAATCAGCATTTCGTTTTCCTGCGCACATCCCTAAATTGACATGTGAAAACAGGAGCAAGCCATGACATCGAACAAACACATCGAAAATAAGCCTGTCCATCCCCAGACTCGGATAGGCCACGTTCATCTAAAAGTTTCGGACCTTGACCGCGCCATTGCCTTTTACAGCGGCATTTTGGGGTTTGGCATTGTGCAACGTTACGGCCCGCAAGCAGCGTTTCTCGCGGCGGGCTCCTACCATCATCATATCGGCCTCAATACATGGGAAAGCCTCGGTGCGACTCCGCTCCCCAAAGGGCATACGGGTCTGTATCATACGGCATTCCTCTATCCCTCCCGCGCAGAACTTGCCGATGCGCTGCACCGTTTGATCGCAGCCGATTGGCCCCTCACTGGTGCCGCCGATCATGGTGTGAGCCAAGCGATCTATCTTGACGATCCCGATGGAAATGGGGTCGAACTTTACTGGGACCGCGCCGAAAACGAGTGGCCACGAGATAAGAACGGTACGCTGACAATGAACAATACACCGTTCGACCTTAACGCATTGCTGGCCGAATTCCCCCGCTGACCTGTCACAAAAAAGATTCAGAATCGGCCTACCTTAAACCTGTGGGTTGGCAAGCTTTGCCCCAAGTCCCAACCAATCCCACACAGCCCTCCCGCCTCTGGTTCCCCGACCAGAGGCGGCTTTCCTTTCGCAAATGAGACTGCGACGCAGTGGCACCTTTCATTGTGCTTGCAGCAGGCCCCCAAAATCGGCCATCATCGCGCCATTAAGGGAGAATTTTATGCGCAAATTTTTGGTGGTACTGGATGACAGCCGCGAATGTTTAAACGCCATGCGATTTGCAGCTATGCGGGCGGCCAATACAGGCGCCGGTGTGGAAATCCTATCTGTGATCCCGCCAGACGAGTTTAACCATTGGATTGGCGTGGCCGACATCATGCGCGCCGAAGCCCGCGAGCGGATTCAGGTTCATTTTGACGTTTTCGCAAAATGGATGCGCGACCGCCAAGGCATTGATCCAGCGTTGATCATTCGCGAGGGCGAACCAATGCACGAAATCTTGGCGCAAATCCGCGACGACCCACAGATCGGTGTCCTAGTCCTTGGAGCAAGTACTGGTAAAAGTGGCCCCGGCCCCTTGGTCTCGGCGCTGTCAAAATCGGCGGGCAGTTTGCCCATTCCCGTGACTATTGTTCCAGGAGACCTAACCAAAGAGCAACTTGAAGCCATCACGTAATTACCGAAGTGTTTCTGTCGGAAAAGAGTATTTAGAACAGTTCTAAACCTTGACACTTAGGACGTGCAGGCGCATATCTAGGATCAAACGGAGGCCCCTATGTTTATTCAAACCGAGTCCACACCAAATCCCGCGACCTTGAAGTTTTTGCCCGGTCAGACCGTGCTTGAAGTTGGAACGGCGGATTTCCCGAGCGCTGAAACAGCGGGCACGTCCCCCCTCGCCCAACGCATCTTTGCTGTTGGTGGTGTGACGGGCGTATTTTTCGGCTCTGATTTTGTGACCGTCACCAAAGACGACGCGACGGAGTGGGATCATGTCAAACCCTCAATTCTCGGCGCGATCATGGAACACTACCAATCCGGCCAATCCGCGCTAAGTGGAGACGTGAAACCTGCGTCTGGTCATGCGGCTCACGAAGGCGAAGATAGCGAGATCGTTGAGCAAATCAAGGAGCTCCTCGACACGCGCGTGCGCCCTGCGGTTGCCCAAGATGGTGGCGATATTACGTTCCACGGCTTTGATCGTGGCATCGTTTATCTTCATATGCAAGGGGCCTGTGCGGGCTGTCCAAGTTCGACGCTGACGTTGAAAATGGGTATCGAAAACCTGCTGCGGCACTATATCCCCGAAGTTCTTGAGGTGCGGCCTGTTGCAGCCTGACCGACTGGTTTTAGGATTTGATACGTCGGCCGCCCATTGTGCGGCCGCGTTGCTGTTTGGCGACCAAGTTTTGGCGCAAGCCTATGTTCCGATGCAAAAAGGACAAGCCGAAAACCTCGTGCCCATCCTTGAAGACGTCCTCGCGCAAGCGGGACACAAGTGGGCTGACCTTGCCGCGATTGGTGTGGGGACCGGCCCCGGAAATTTTACTGGTATTCGGATTTCCGTCGCCCTTGCCCGTGGGTTGGCGATGACCCTTGGAATTCCGGCGGTGGGCGTCACGGCGCTCGAAGCACAGGCCGATGGTCTAGAGCGCCCAATCTACTCCTTGATCCCTGCCCCACGGGATACATATTACATCCAAAGTCTCGGTGCTGATGTGGACGTTATCGAGCAGATCCCCCTCGTTGAGGCTCAGGCGCGTGTCTTGGAGGGACCGTCGGTTGGCCCCGTTGATACCACCGAATTTACACCCTCAAATATCCCGCTCGCGGTTGCCATTGCTAAAATCGCGGCACGTCGTTTTGAATTCCAATCCGAAGGTCAACGACCAACCCCGTTTTATGTACGCTCTGCCGATGCCGCCCCCGCAAAGGACGCGCCGCCGGTGCTCCTTGACTAGCCTCAAAACACCACAGGCCCTCGCGGCGCTGCACGCGCGCTCCTTCACGTCGCCGCGTCCATGGTCGGCGGACGAGTTCGCCTCGCTACTTTGTCAGAAATTGGTATTCCTCGTGACGGTCCCATCGGGCTTTGCTCTAGGGCGCGCTATCGCGGGAGAGGCCGAATTGCTTACGATTGCCGTCGCCCCCAATGCACGTCGAATGGGCGCAGGCCGCACCTTAATGGACCTCTTTGAAAACGAGGCCATCGCACGCGAATCCACAGAATCATTTCTTGAGGTCGCCGAAGATAACCTAGCGGCACTTTCCCTATATCGGGGAGTGGGTTACCGCGAATCTGGGCTTCGACGCGGATACTACCGTTCGCAAAGCGGTACTATTTTAGACGCTCAGGTTTTTCGAAAAACCATAGGGGCCTGAAAACACGGCACATAACCCAATATTTTCACGGGTATTCCAAGTTTTATTACCAAATGGTAAAATTATTGTTGACCAACGGTCGCCTCTCTCCCCTAAATACCCGATGATCTTCTTGTGATCTGCTCTTAACAAAGGGTAACGTCATCCATGGTATGACACCCTAAAAAAACACAACTGGGAGAGTATAATGACCCTCATGAAATCCATTCTCGGCGCAACCGCGACTTTGGCCCTATCGGCTGGCGCTGTTTTGGCTGACCCTGCTATGATTTTTGATCTTGGCGGAAAATTTGACAAATCCTTCAACGAAGCGGCCTTTAACGGTGCTGAGCGTTGGGTAAAAGAAACAGGCGGCTCTTACGACGAGTTCGAACTTTCTGCTGATGCACAGCGTGAACAGGTTCTTCGTCGCTTCGCCGAAAACGGCAACAACCCTGTTGTCATGGCGGGCTTCTCGTTTGCTTCCGCTCTAGAAACAGTGGCGCCTGACTTCCCAGATACAAAATTCGTTTTGATCGACATGGTTGTAGACCAGCCAAACGTGCGCAGCATTGTTTTTGACGAGCACACAGGCTCCTACCTTGTGGGTGTTCTGGCGGCCTTGGCGTCCGAAACTGGCACGGTTTCCTTCGTTGGCGGCATGGATATTCCATTGATCTCCAAATTTGCATGTGGCTATGCACAGGGCGTCAAAGCGACGAACCCTGACGCGAAAGTCATCGTCAACATGACAGGCACAACGCCTTCTGCTTGGAATGATCCCGTAAAAGGTGGCGAGCTTACACGCGGCCAAATCAGCCAAGGCTCCGACGTTGTTTTCGCAGCAGCTGGCGGCACCGGTCTTGGTGTGCTTCAAACGGCAGCTGACGAAGGTATCCTTTCGGTTGGTGTCGACAGCAACCAAAACTACCTTCAGCCAGGGTCGGTTTTGACCTCCATGATGAAGCGCGTCGATAACGCTGTATACGAAAGCTTCCTTGCTGGCGAAGCCGTTGAGCCAGGTTTCAACGCAATGGGCCTTGCGAACGATGGCGTGAGCTATGCGATGGACGAGCACAATGCGGCACTCATCACCGAAGACATGATCGCGCAAGTTGAAGCGGCAAAAGCTGGCATCATTGCTGGCGACATCACGGTACATGACTACATGTCCGACGAAACTTGCCCAGCGTACTAAGCTAGAATGGCTTTGGCACCAGAAAAGGGGCGGCAGGAAACTGCCGCTCCAACATCCCCCGCTCCCGCTATCGAGTTGCGCGGCATTTCCAAGGCTTTCGGCCCTGTTCAAGCCAACAAAGACATCTCGATCACCGTCCAAAAGGGCACCGTTCACGGAATTATTGGCGAAAACGGCGCTGGTAAGTCGACGCTGATGTCGATCCTCTATGGGTTCTACAAGGCCGATGCGGGCGAGATTATTATTAGCGGAAAACGAACGGTCATTCCTGACAGTCAGGCCGCCATCAAGGCTGGCATTGGCATGGTGTTCCAGCACTTTAAACTGGTTGATAATTTCACGGTTCTTGAGAATGTGGTCCTTGGGGCCGAAGATGGCTGGCGCCTGACGCCGTCGTTGCGCAAGGCGCGCAAGCTGCTCACGGAACTGGCAGAAGAATACGAGTTGAATGTTGATCCGGACGCGCTGATTGAAGACCTCTCGGTGGGGCATCGTCAGCGGGTTGAGATCCTGAAAGCTCTGTATCGCAAGGCGGATATCCTTATTCTCGACGAGCCCACGGGGGTTTTGACACCCGATGAGGCTGACCACCTGTTCCGCATTCTCGAAGGGCTTCGCGCCTCTGGAAAAACCATTATTCTCATTACGCATAAGCTGCGCGAGATCATGGATATCACCGACACCGTGAGCGTCATGCGCCGTGGGGAAATGACCGCGACGGTGAAAACATCGGAAACGAGCCCTGAGCAGTTGGCCGAACTGATGGTCGGCCGCAAAGTGCTGCTGCATGTCGACAAAGCCCCCGCGCAACCGGGTGAGGAAATCCTCTCGGTCGAGAACCTTGTGGTCGTTGACGAAGATAAGGTCACCCGCGTCAAAGGCATTTCCTTCAATATTCGCGCAGGCGAGATTTTGGGAATTGCTGGTGTCTCGGGGAACGGCCAATCAGAACTTCTTGAAGTTCTTGGCGGTTATGCCAAGGCCACCGGAAGCATCCGCTTGCACGGCAAAGAACTCGACCTAACAGGCTCCAAAAGCGACGGCCAATCTCGCCGCGCCAATGGCATTGCCCACGTCCCCGAAGATCGCCACGAAGAGGGTCTTATCCTTGACTTTGAAGCGTGGGAAAACATGGCCTTTGGCTACCACAACGACGCAAAATACAACAAAAACAAGTTCTTGATGGACAACAAAGCCATCCTTGAAGACACTCAAGGCAAGATGGACCGCTTTGATGTTCGCCCCCCGAACCCGCATCTTCACGCGGCGAACTTCTCGGGTGGGAACCAACAGAAAATTGTTCTGGCACGCGAAATTGAGCGCAACCCTGATTTACTCCTCATTGGCCAACCGACCCGTGGTGTGGATATTGGAGCGATCGAATTCATCCACCAGCAAATCGTTGCGCTTCGGGATCAAGGCAAGGCGATTTTGCTGGTCTCGGTTGAACTTGAAGAAGTGCTCTCGCTTGCGGACCGGATTGTCGTCATGTTTGACGGGAAAATCATGGGCGAACGCCTTGCGGGCGAAACGAACGAGCGCGAATTGGGGATGATGATGGCCGGTATGACACCAGACAAGAGTGACGGAGCGGGCGCATGAACAAGATGCCAAGATGGGCGGATGTTGCCCTTATCCCCTTCATAAATTTGCTCATTGCATTTGTAATTTCTGGTATTGTTCTCGCTGCGATCGGAACCAACCCGTTTGACGCGCTCGCCACGATGATCGAAGGATCGTTCGGCAGCTCGCGCGGTGTGGGCTACACGCTTTATTACGCGACGAACTTTATCTTTACGGGCCTCGCAATGGCCATCGCGTCACACGCTCGGATGTTCAACATCGGCGGCGAGGGCCAAGCGGCGATTGGCGGCCTTGGAGTCGCCGTTATTTTATTGGCGGTTCCGTGGCCACATTGGACGCTCGCCCTTCCCGCAGCTATTGTTTTTGGTGGCCTGTTTGGCGCAGCATGGGCCTTTATCCCCGCTTATCTTCAGGCAAAACGGGGCAGCCATATCGTGATAACGACGATCATGTTTAACTTCATGGCAGCGGCCTTAACGGGATATCTGTTGACCGGCCCAATGAAAGTGAAAGGCAAAATGGCTGCCGAAACAGCCGCGTTCCCACCAGGTACGCATTTGCCAACCTTCCACGAGATGCTCGCTCCCTTTGGCATTGAATTTTCAAAACACGCCCCCGCGAATATCAGCTTCCTCGTGGCGCTTTTGTGCTGTTTGTTCTTTTGGGTTTTGATGTGGCACACGCGCTTGGGTTATCAAATCCGCGCCCTCGGACACTCGGAGACTGCCTCCAAATATGCAGGAATTTCACCTGCCAAAATCATGATCATCACCATGTTGATCTCCGGCGCGTTTGCCGGACTTATGGCCGTAAATAACGTCATGGGCGAAGCCGAGCGCATGATCCACAACGCGGTCGAAGGGGCAGGTTTCATCGGCATCGCCGTGGCCTTGATGGGGCGCAATCATCCCATCGGCGTCATTCTCGCGGCGATTTTGTTTGGCTTCTTGTGGCAAGGCGGCGCGGAATTACAGTTTGTCTATGGCATCCCGCGCGAAATGGTCACCGTGATTCAAGCCATCGTCATTCTTCTAACCGGCGCCCTCGACTATATGGTCCGTGGCCCCGTCGAGCGGATTTTTCTCATGCGCGCAAATTCGAAGAAGAGGGCTTAGGACATGGAATTCTTTCACATCTTAATCCCGATCCTTGACTCAACTTTGCGCTATGCAACGCCACTCCTTTTGGCGTGCCTCGCGGGCCTCTACTCTGAGCGCGCGGGGATCGTGGACATTGGCCTTGAGGGTAAAATGCTCGGCGCAGCGTTCCTCACTGGCGGCGTTGCGTTTGTAACAGGCTCGATCTGGCTGGGCCTTTTGGCGGGAGTTGCGGGTTCCGTGGCCCTTTCAATGTTGCACGGTGTTGCTTCCATCACATTCCGTGGCGACCAGCTCATCTCAGGTGTTGCGATCAACTTCCTTGCGGCAGGCCTTTCGATTGTGATTGGCTCTGCGTGGTTTGGTCTTGGTGGGCGCACGCCCTCTCTGCCAAGCAGCGCCCGATTCCACGACATCACACTGCCCTTTGCGGATTCTGTTGCGAACGTGCCGATACTGGGGCCGATTTATTCGGATTTGCTCTCTGGGCACACCATATTGGTCTATGTGGCGTTAATCGCCGTGCCTGTCACATGGTTCGTTTTATTTCGCACACGCTTTGGGTTGCGCCTGCGCGCGGCGGGTGAAAATCCGGCGGCCGTGGATACTGCAGGGGTTTCTGTGGTTAAACTCCGGTACAGCGCGATCATTATTGCCGGCATTTTGTGCGGGCTAGCAGGTGTATATCTGGCGAGTTTTGCCGCTAATTTCGTGAAGGATATGACGGCAGGTCGGGGGTATATTGCCCTTGCTGCGCTTATTTTTGCGAAATGGCGCCCTTGGCAGGCGATGGGAACGTGCATTTTGTTTGGCTTCCTCGCAGCTGCGGCGCCCTATCTAGAAAACAAATCGTTTATGGGGTTCGAAGTACCGTCTCAATTCATCGACGCCCTTCCCTATTTGCTCACAGTTATCATCCTCGCAGGGTTTGTTGGCAAAGCCATTCCGCCGCGCGCTGGGGGCAGCCCTACGTAAAAGAAAAATAAGTGCGGCTTTGCACAGATGTGATCCGATTTGTCGCATGCGGGGGTCTACAACCGGCGTGCGACATCTTATACTGACTGTGCGACTAGCAGGGTAACCAAATGCAGATTTATCTCCCAATCGCCGAAGTATCGGTCAGCGTCTTCCTTTTGTTAGGCCTTGGGGGATTGGTGGGAATCTTGTCGGGAATGTTTGGTGTGGGCGGTGGCTTCCTTCTCACGCCGTTGCTGTTTTTCATTGGTATCCCGCCCGCCGTGGCTGTGGCGACAGGGGCCAACCAAATCGTAGCGTCTTCGATTTCCGGCGTCCTTGCGCATTTTAAGCGCAAAACCGTCGACCTTCAGATGGGGACAGTTTTGCTCATCGGCGGCCTGATCGGCGCGGCTTTTGGTATTTATCTTTTCAACCTGCTGAAATCTTTGGGGCAAGTAGATTTGCTTGTCACCCTATGTTACGTGGTTTTCCTTGGCATCATCGGTGCGCTCATGTTTATCGAGAGCGTTCGTGCGATCCTTCGGTCCAGAAGACCCGGAGCAGTACCAATACGACGCAGACACAACTGGGTACACAACCTCCCGTTCAAAATGAAATTCCGCACGTCTGGCCTGTATATCAGTGTAATCCCCCGATCCTTGTGGGTATACTTGTTGGAATATTGGCGGCCATCATGGGCGTCGGCGGCGGCTTTATTATGGTGCCGGCCATGATCTATCTTCTGGGAATGCCCACCAAAGTTGTGATCGGAACCTCGCTGTTTCAGATCATTTTCGTAACCGGTTTCACCACACTTTTGCACGCGACAACAAACCAAACTGTCGACATGCCCCTTGCGGTTCTTCTGCTTATCGGTGGGGTTGTTGGCGCACAATTTGGCACTCACATTGGCCTCAAGCTCAAGGCTGAACAATTGCGTGTGCTCTTGGCACTTCTGGTGTTGGTCGTTTGCGGAAAACTTGCGCTTGATTTACTTCTCCAACCCAGCGAACTTTACTCTTTGGGCAAGGTGGGAAGCTAATAATGCGGTCACTTCTTCTTGCTACCTTCCTGCTTTTAACAAGTGTTGTAACCGCCCCGGCGCGCGAAGAAGTCATCGCCGCTCTAAGCCATAATAACGTCGCCATCACAGCTAATTTTGACGGCTCTGAAATCCTCATTTTTGGCGCAATTAAACGCGACTCGCCGATTCCCGAGGGCGAGGAATTGGACATTATCATTACGATTGCGGGCCCCTCGTTACCCGTCCTTGTCCGCCGCAAGTCGCGTGTATTGGGAATTTGGGTAAATACGGATGCGGTCGAAGTTGATGCCGCTCCCAGTTTCTATGCCGTAGCTACGACGTCTCCTCTACAGGATATTCTTTCTCAAACCTCTGACTTGCGCCATGATATAACGATCAACAACGCTGTGCGCTCGGTTGGCGCGCCGAGCAACATCACTGATTCCGAAACTTTCACGGAAGCTCTGATACGCATTCGCGACAAAGAAAAACTGTATCAACTCCTTGAAGGCGCGGTCGAACTTTCCTCGGATACCCTGTTTCGGACTTCAATTGCTCTGCCCGCGAACTTGACCGAGGGCACATACAAAACGCGCTTTTTACTGGTGCGCAACGGAAGAGTTGTCAATCAAACGGAGGCCTCCATTGAGGTGCGTAAAGTGGGTGTCGAACGCTGGCTGTACAACCTCGCGCATCAACACTCTCTGATTTACGGGATTATGTCGCTCTTTATCGCAATTTTTGCGGGCTGGGGTGCCAGCGCAATCTTCCGCTATTTCCGCGCTTAAGGCCCACGCTAACCGCGACCAACAAACGGCATATCGGTCGCCATAACCGTTACGTTTAGAATGTTCGCATTGAGCGGTAGACTCGCCATGTGAAAAACCGTTTCCGCAACATTGCTCGCGTCCATTACAGGTTCCGGCCGAATTGAGCCATCAGCTTGTGGCACGCCACCCGACATTTTTTGCGTCATTGCACTGGCCGCATTGCCAATATCGATTTGGCCACAGGCAATGCCAAAAGGACGGCCATCGAGCGCCAGTGTTTTGGTGATCCCAGAAACCGCATGTTTGGACGCCGTATAGGAAATCGCCCCCGGACGCGGTGTTGTTGCGGAAATCGAACCGTTATTGATAATGCGCCCACCTTGTGGCGACTGCTTGCGCATCCGACCGAAAGCAGCACGTGCGCAGAGGAACATCCCTGTCACATTGACCTCCATAACCTGTTGCCAATCGGCAAGGCTAATCTCATCAATAAGACCCGTAGCCCCAAAGCTTCCGGCATTATTAAAGAGCGCATCAAGGGGGCCCTCAAAGCTGTCGAAAGCCTGCGCCACTTGCACCTCGTTGGTTACATCACAGGGTAAAAGAACAGCGTTTTCAACACCATTAGCAACCTCGGCAAGTTTATCTGCATTGCGCGCCATCAACCCAACGCGCCAACCGCGTGACAGGAAAAGATCCGCTGTCATTGCGCCTAAACCACCGCTGGCACCCGTAATAATAATCGACTTCATGCCTCTGTCCCTTCGTTTTCAATCGCCAGTTTCAGCACCGATGGCTTTACCGTCAAATCTGACGTTATCAGCGGACCACTTGGGCGGGCCAAACGATTGCGCACCACCCAAAACAGGCGTTTTTCCGCCCGTGTAATAGCGACATAAGCCAACCGTTTCCACAAAGGTTGCCCCGCCTCGACCCGTCCCATGCGCGCAGCTGCATAAATATCTGGTCCAAAAACCTGCACATCTTCCCATTGCGACCCCTGCGCCTTGTGCACGGTTACCGCGGCCCCGTGCAAAAACGCGGCCCCCATACGGGCAGCAAAGGGAATGAAGGGCTCTTCTTCGTCTGGGAATTCAATTTTGATGATCGAAGCCGCACTGACCTGCGGGTCTTCGGCACCCATTACGTGAATGCGCGAAAAACCCGGATTACGACCTGGGCCGAGATAGACCACCTGCGCCCCTTTAATTAGCCCGCGCGCCTCAAGATCAATGCGTTTTTTTCGGTGCTTCGCGGGAAGTTCAATCCCGTCACAAATCAGCGGCTCGCCCGGCAAAAGCGCATCTCCCGGAGCTCCAAAAGCACCGCGAAACGCCTGAATAAGGCGCACACGAGTCGCATTTCGCCACACAAGGACAGGAGAGCGCGCCATCAAATCGCTTTCGACACGCTGTGCCCAAACCACGCGCTCGTCCTTTTTTGACGCCTCTTCTATCATCCGCTCAAACCCCTCAAACGTGAGATTTTCATCGGCAAGAGCATGCGCGAGATCAAGGATAGGATTGTCTTGGGTTTGACGGTGAACGCGTGAAAGAACCATCTTTTGACGGCCTTTAAAACGGTCAAAGATCATCTCGCCCGACTGCCCTACGGGTGCGAGCTGTGCTGGATCTCCAAAAAGAACCAGCGTGGGGAAAATTTCCCGCAAATCATTGTATTGTTTTTCATCTAGCATCGAGCTTTCGTCGATGAACCCAATGTCGAGGGGATCATCGCGGCGCTTCCAGCCGGTAATAAAGTCCGAACCACGAAGCCCTGCTGCGGCCAATGCCCCCGGAACCGATTTATTATTCTGGAAAAAAGCGAAGGCACGATCAAGCGCCGCATCGGTCAGCCCCTCAACTTGCGGCCGCTCCCCCTCGCCCGCCAACCATTCGGCGATTTTCTCGTATTCGGGATCATAAACGGGGGTATAAAGGATGCGGTGAATCGTTGTCGCTGGCACCCCACGATTGCGCAAAACGCTCGCGGCTTTGTTGGTGGGGGCAAGGATCGCAAGTGTGCGCCGCGATTTGCGTTTCTTGCCTTCGTAGTCGCCGGAGACAACATCAACGCCCGCGGCCTCAAGCGCCTTATACAGTTCCGCCAGCAAAAGGGTTTTGCCGGATCCGGCCTTCCCAATCACAGCCAAAGCCTTTTGTTTTCCATCACTTAACGGTGTCATTACTGAATTTTCAAGATCAACGCCTGCCTCCCGCAACACTTCGGTTACGCGGTCAAAGGCTTCGGCCTGATCTTCGGAATAGGTAATGGTTGGCAGGATCATGGGGCGACATTACAGGGCCGCCCCAGAGGTTGCCAGTCTATATCACATAGCGAAGGTTAGAGATTTTTCCGCGTCGCCAACTTGTGCCGATGGGGTACCAAAGGCACGATTAAACCATTGCGCCGACTGTGCCGCTGATATGCCCGATTTCTCGTACATTTTTTCGCGAATTTCCTTGGAATACTCCCAAAAACCAAGGCTAATAGCATCACGCCCCTCTCCTTGAGTTCCCATAATGACGGGGCCCCAGCCAAGGCGTGAAAAGATGCGCACCATTCGTTCATCAAAAACCCCGACAGCGTGGCTGAGATGGAAATTCACCCCCACTTCGGAGCCACCCAACATCAAAGCCGTAGCCGTGCCAGCAGGCGCATTTGGGGCGAGGCAGAACCGCGTGCATTCCCAAATAAGAGGGCTTTCGATATGCACCCCATCAGACAGCTCGTTAAAATGATCGTTGACCATAGTCGGGCCTGTCGTTGGTAGAAACCGCATGGAGCCACCGTGGGTTCCGTCGGTATTTTCCCAAATCACATAAAGGGGGTTGAGGGCATCATAGTCATCACATTCTTTGCCATTTGCATCGACTTCGACCTCCCAACCAAGGCGGTTTTTAAACTGAAGAGCGCGATCGCGGAACATTCCGTCGCGCAGTTTTGGGTAGGTTGAGAGTTGGTCTGCATAAAGATAATGGATCATGGTGCCCTCCGTCGTTATTGGCACCTTGATGTCTATTTCGTAGGGCTAAAGATTCTCAAACATAGGCGAGCGCCCTGCCCGCGAATTGCGCAACACTCACACGACGAGCAACCCCTGCGCCATCGCGCGCGCCACGGCATGGGTTGTATTGGCGGCTCCTAGTTTGAACTGGGCTGCTTCGATGTAAACGCGCAAAGTATGGCGGGAAATGGAAAGGCTTTCGGCAGCCTGAGCACGACTATACCCGAGCGCAAGCATAGTTAGCGCATCTTTTTCACGAGGAGACAGGGCACGTGTCGCCATCTCATCTGTTCCACGTTCAATGCGCAGGGCAGTTTGGTTAAGGTAATGTGCAACCAGAATTAAATCTTGAATGCTGTGGTCTGTAAACTTCTCCCATTCCTCGTCGCCGCATTTCTGATTCACCGAAAAGAGAGCAAACTGCCCGTTTGGACCGCGTATTGGAACGGAAAATCCTTGGTTGCCGACGCCTTTAGCAACAGCTTCCCCAAAAAGTCACGGGATTTTTTGGACGACCAATCCAAACGCTTCCAGTCGACGGGATGAAACCGCTGGAAACACCCTTTGACCACGGGATCAACCCGCGCCAAATCGGTCTCGATGTAGTGATCGACCCAGGCGTCCTCATAGGTGAGCGCAGCGTATTGCTGACCTGTAGAATTGACTGAATGATAAACCAAATGCTCGACCTCATAGAGGTCCCTAATCTGAAATACCTGATCTTGCAGAGCCTCAAGCGATTGCGCTTGGCCCAACTGATCGATAATACTCTCCAACTTCCGCTTCATACCCGTTAAACGCCCTTGTTGGGTTTTCCGGATTCTGAGAGAGCTCGGCGACTGCCAATATTTTCGTCTCAATAAGCTGTAAGGCGAGCTGAGGCATATCGTTTGCATCAGCAAAAACTTGTAGGTCGGTGAGAACGCTCAGTATCCAGTCGTTTGTCATAACGAGTCTCTTTCACAGTGGGTAACAGAGTACTAACACAACCGTAGCACGAGTTAAATAATTGGGTATTCGCATATTATTCCTCCCCTAAAATAGCGAGGCGGCCTCTTTTAACGCTTTGAAAGCTATAGGGGGCCTGTTCGTCGTCTAGATTTGTGCCCGCAACACAGGTGAGTCGCGGGCACAATCGGGATTAGAGATTCGCGTCTAAAGTGTCTTCGAGTGTACGCAATCCAGTACGAGGTGCCTGAACCAACACAGCCATATTCCCAGGCTGGTGCTGGTTTCGTAGCATCTTGAGGTGCGCTTGTGGAATGTCGTTCCAACCAAAGACTTCACTCATACATGGATCAATACGCCGCTCACACATCAATTTGTTCGCCGCGGCGGCTTGTTTTAAATGCGCGAAATGGCTGCCTTGAATGCGTTTTTGGTTCATCCATACATAACGCGCGTCCATCGTCAGATTAAAGCCGCTCGTTCCTGCGCAAATGACGATCATACCGCCCTTCTTGCAAACAAAGGTTGAAACTGGGAACGTCGCTTCGCCCGGATGCTCGAAAACCATGTCAACATTCACGCCTTTACCCGTGATATCCCAAATGGCCTTGCCGAATTTGCGCGCCTCATTGAACCAGTCTTTGTATTCGGGGCTATTTACCGTCGGGAGTTGCCCCCAACAGTTGAAGTCTTTGCGATTAATGACCCCTTTTGCCCCCAGCCCGAGCACAAATGCGCGTTTTTCTTCATCGGAAATGACCCCAATTGCATTCGCCCCAGCGGTATTAATGAGCTGAATAGCAAAGCTGCCCAACCCACCAGAGGCCCCCCAAACCAAAACATTTTGGCCCGGTTTCAACTCATGTGGATGATGCCCAAACAGCATCCGGTAGGCGGTGGCGAGGGTGAGTGTGTAGCACGCACTTTCTTCCCACGTCAGGTGCTTGGGGCGTGGCATCAATTGCTGCGCTTGCACGCGTGTGAACTGCGCGAAACTCCCATCGGGTGTCTCGTATCCCCAAATCCGCTGGCTCGATGAGAACATAGGATCGCCACCATTGCATTCCTCGTCGTCGCCGTCGTCTTGGTTGCAATGGATCACAACTTCATCGCCAACTTTCCAGCGCGTAACTTTATCCCCAACCGCCCAAACAACGCCTGAAGCGTCGGAACCGGCAATGTGGAAGTCCTGTTTGTGAATATCAAACGGGCTGATCGGAACGCCAAGCCCCGCCCAGATACCATTGTAATTAACACCTGCGGCCATCACCAAAACCAAAACTTCATAGCTGTCAATTTCGGGAACAGCCACAGTTTCAAGTTGGAAAGATTTATCCGGTTCACCGTGACGCTCGCGCCGGATCGCCCAAGCATACATCTGTTTTGGGACATGCCCCAAAGGCGGCATTTGACCGACCTCATATAGGTCAAGCTTAGCACCGTCGTTGCTAGGAAATTTGCTTTCTGTATCTAGAGCCATGGCGGCCTCCATCGGTTTCTGCGGCGCAGAATCACGCGCCTTAAAGAAAGAATTACCGACCTAAAAGCAATATTACAACCATTTAGGCGTCATTTTTGAAACTTTATAACCGAGCAGATGCAGCGCATTCCCATCAAATAACAAGCTCGCCGTCCACCAAATGCTCAATTGAGGCCGCATAATACGCCGTAAACTCTTTGGAATCCTCTGTAATTGTATAGGTTCCAGATGCCTCACGGATAAATTGTCTTAGCAATAGGATGCGCAAACCAACGTCGGTAGCATAGGAAATATTTTCCCGTGGGATATGCACATGCGCACCAATCTCTTTAAGGCCCTGAATAATCTCCCCCATTTGCGCTTCTATTTGTTCGCGACTCAACGGCTTGGTTGATCTGGTTAAAATCAGGGCAACCAAGGGAACAGGAAGAACCGGCACAACCTCGCGCACACGTTTCATCATTTCCCGCCCCACAGTTTTCGTGAGCTCATCATGGGTTGCCTTTGGTACTTCGGCTGCAAACTCCCGCAAAGACAATGGCTGCCCAAAACTCACTGCGGCGTAGCCAAAGCGGTGGAACCGACCCGTCAGGAAAAAGCGGAACTGGCGAAGAACAAATCCGAGCATCTTAAAAAAACTGAACCCAAATTTGCGCGACCCCGTGGTCGCAGCTTCAATTAAAACACGATCTTCCAAAACACGATCATAGTTCAAAGCGATGGGAACAAACACAACATCGCGGCCATCATCACCGTGAAAACCAGAGATCACATAACTGAGGATTCCGAGCTTTGGTGGCCCCACTTTTCCCGAGAGAGAAAGCCCCCCTTCGGGGAACACGGCCTGTGCAACACCAGCTTCAGTCGCCATCTGAACATACCGTCCAAGAACGCGACGATAGAGTAAGTTATGCGACTTTCGCCTAATAAAATAGGCTCCCATAAAGCGGAGAAACCCCTGTAGAGGCCATACGCGCGCCCACTCTCCAACGGCATATGACAAGGCGCTTCGCTCGGCCGCGAGATATGTCACGAGGAAATAATCCATGTTCGAGCGGTGGTTCATAACGAAAACCACCGTTGCTGTAGGCGCGATCTGAGCGATACTTTCCTCGTCAGAATATCTAAGACGGACACGATAAAAACTACGGGAAAACCAACGTGTGATTTTTATCGCGAAGCCAAAATAGGCTGTCGCCGAGAATGATGGTACGATCTCGCGCGCATATCTATGCGCCGCTTCAAAGGCGACATTTTCGGGTATACCTTTAGCCTCCGCATGCTCTTGAATTGCTTCTGCGACTTTAGGGTCATAAATCAACCTTTGGATCATATCGTGACGTCTCGCGAGCTTGAATGGCTCAATTGGACGCTGGAGCCTGAGATTTATCCGCGCGACGACCCGCTCCATACGACGGCGAAAAAACCAGCGCACGGAGGGTACTAGAATGCGATCAAGCGTCGATATCGCAGCCAAGAGGGCAACGAGAACAACTAGCCAAATTGGAAATTCAACGGTTTGAAACATTGTGCCAATGTTTCAGTCGCAGACCCCTAGGTAAAGCCCAAGATGCCGCAACGCAGCGATTGACAGTGAAACTATAGATCAATTATAAGTATAATAACGCATCAAAATTACGCGAAGGTTTGATTATGCCAATTTCCGAGAAATCCAAGCCATGGCTTTTCCGCACCTACGCTGGACATTCCACGGCTCAAGCCTCCAACGCGCTCTACCACTCGAACCTTTCTAAAGGGCAAACTGGATTGTCTGTGGCTTTTGATCTGCCGACGCAAACTGGGTACGATAGCGACCACGAACTTGCCCGTGGCGAAGTGGGAAAAGTTGGCGTCCCAATCAACCACCTCGGTGACATGCGCGCCCTCTTTGATGCAATCCCGCTTGAGAAAATGAACACGTCCATGACGATCAACGCCACGGCCCCATGGCTTTTGGCGTTGTATATCGCCGCAGCGGAGGAGCAAGGGGCGGATGTGTCGGCCTTACAGGGGACCGTCCAAAACGACATCATCAAGGAATACCTCAGCCGCGGCACATATATTTGCCCGCCCGAGCCATCCCTTCGCATGCTCACGGATGTCGCGGCCTATACGCGCGAATTCCTACCGAAATGGAACCCAACGAACGTGTGCTCCTATCACCTTCAGGAAGCCGGAGCGACGCCCGAAGAAGAACTGGCTTTTGCCCTTGCAACGGCGATCGCGGTTCTGGATGATTTACGCACGAAAGTCCCAGCCGAGCATTTCCCCGCAATGGTTGGGCGCATCAGCTTCTTTGTTAACGCAGGTATCCGGTTTGTGACCGAACTTTGCAAAATGCGCGCCTTTGTGGACCTATGGGACGAGATCACCCGAGAGAGATATGGCATTGAGGAGCCAAAATTCCGACGTTTCCGCTATGGCGTGCAAGTCAACAGCCTCGGGTTGACCGAGCAGCAGCCGGAGAACAATGTCTATCGCGTTCTTATCGAAATGCTCGCGGTGACCCTTTCAAAGAACGCGCGCGCCCGTGCAGTGCAACTCCCTGCGTGGAACGAAGCCCTCGGTCTGCCGCGCCCCTTCGATCAACAATGGTCCCTCCGGATGCAGCAAATTTTGGCATATGAAACCGATCTTTTGGAATTCGACGACTTGTTTGACGAAAACCCAGCAGTCACACGCAAAGTGGAGTCCCTAAAAGAGGGCACTCGCGCTGAATTGGCCCAGATCGACAAAATGGGCGGGGCAATCGCGGCGATTGAATACATGAAATCCCGCCTTGTGACGAGCAACGCGAACCGTTTGAGAAAAATAGAAACGGGGGAAACCACGGTCGTCGGGGTAAACCGATGGACCGAAACGGAAGAAAGCCCCCTTACCGCAGGGGAACGCGCGATTATGGCTGCCGATCCCGCCGCAGAAGCGGACCAAATCGCCCGTCTTGTGGCCTTCAAGGAAGCGCGCAATGATACCGCAGTACAAGCCGCAATCGCGGCTCTTCGCGCGGCCGCGAAATCCGGCGCCAATATCATGCCACCCTCCATCGCCTGCGCAAAAGCCGGCGTTACGACGGGCGAGTGGGGCGACGTTGTGCGCACTGCCTTCGGGCAATATCGCGCCCCCACTGGTGTGCGCAAAACCGTCTCGAACCAAACGGAAGGCCTTGAAGAAATTCGCGCTGCCGTTGAAGGCGTAAGCGCGTCCCTTGGTCGTCGCCTCAAGTTCCTCGTCGGCAAACCGGGGCTTGATGGTCACTCAAACGGGGCCGAACAAATCGCAACCCGCGCACGTGATTGTGGCATGGAAATATGCTACGAAGGCATCCGCCTTACACCAGAAGAAATCGTTGCAGCAGCCCTGCGCGAGGAGCCGCATATTGTCGGATTGTCGATCCTATCCGGCAGCCACATTCCCCTATTGGGGGAACTCGTTGAGCGCATGCGGAATGCTGGTCTTGGGCATATCCCCATCGTCGCTGGCGGCATTATTCCCGAAGACGATGCAAAAACTCTGCTCGCAATGGGACTTACCCGAATTTATACGCCGAAAGACTTTGAAATGAACAAAATCATGTTTGATATTGTCGCCCTTGTTACGCCTGTAACGATCGCGGCACAGTAAGACACTACTTGCGCTCGCTCCAAGCTTTGTGCAGAGATTGACCATCCAGTCAAACTTAAGAGGTCCGAATGACAGTCCATATTGGCGCAGCCCCCGGTGACATTGCTGAAACCGTTTTATTACCGGGCGATCCCTATCGTGCAAAATGGGCCGCTGAAACCTTTCTGACCGACGTTAAACTGGTCAATGAAGTGCGTGGCATGCTTGGATATACTGGCATGTGGAACGGTAACCGCGTGACCATCCATGGCACCGGAATGGGCATGCCCAGCCTTTCAATTTACGTTAACGAGTTGATCACAACTTATGGCGCAAAAACCCTCATCCGCATTGGATCCTGTGGTGGCATGCAAGAATCCATCAAGGTCCGTGACGTTATCATCGGCATGACGGCAACGACCCTCTCGACCCCGTCACGCGGGATTTTCAAAGAGATGAATTTTGCGCCCTGCGCAGATTACGGCCTGTTGCGCGCGGCCGCCGATGCGGCGCAATCCCGCGGCACGCCCACCCATGTTGGCGGCATATATTCCAGCGACGTTTTCTATGACGAGCGCCCCGATTTGAATGAACAGATGATCCGTCACGGCATTCTGGGCGTGGAAATGGAAGCGGCCGAACTCTATAATCTGGCTGCGCGCCACAGTTGCCGTGCCTTGGCGATCCTGACGGTCTCTGACCATCTTTTGACAGGGGAAGCCCTTCCGAGCGATCAACGTGAAAAAAGCTTTGGCGACATGGTAGAAATTGCCCTTGAAGCCGCATTTGCCTAAATCGGCTTAGAAGCCGGAACGCAAAAGGGGCCGACAGATTGTCCGGCCCCTTTTTTAAACATTTTGTATTTTTTAAACTGCGCGTTCGACCATCATCTGTTTGATGTGGCTAATTGATTTTGCGGGGTTAAGGCCCTTGGGACAAGTTTTCGCGCAATTCATAATCGTGTGGCAACGGTACAGTTTGAACGGATCTTCAAGATCATCCAAACGCTCGCCCGTGGCTTCATCGCGGCTATCTACAATCCAGCGATAGGCATGCAGCAACGCCGCCGGTCCAAGATATTCATCACTGTTCCACCAATAGCTCGGGCAGGATGTTGAGCAACAAGCACACATGACGCATTCGTATAGGCCATCCAG
The DNA here is from genome assembly GCF_000812665.2 of Falsihalocynthiibacter arcticus. Taxonomy (GTDB): domain Bacteria; phylum Pseudomonadota; class Alphaproteobacteria; order Rhodobacterales; family Rhodobacteraceae; genus Falsihalocynthiibacter; species Falsihalocynthiibacter arcticus. The sequence continues at coordinate 1,893,467 of NZ_CP014327.1, read as the reverse complement.
CTTTTTGCGGTCGTCAATCGACTGTTTCCACTCTTTGGCGGGGCGGTTAGATTTGGTTTCCAACCACGGCATAATGCTCGCGTGCTGTGCGTAGAAGTGTGTCAGGTCTGGAATAAGGTCTTTGACCACTTCCATATGTGGCAACGGATAAATCTTCACGTCGCCCTTCACTTCGTCCATGCCATAGATACAGGCGAGCGTGTTGATCCCGCCGACGTTCATCGCACATGATCCACAGATGCCCTCGCGACAGGAGCGACGGAATGTGAGACTTGGATCGATCTCATTCTTGATTTGAATAAGCCCGTCCAAAATCATCGGACCACAAGTATCCAAATTGACAAAATAGGTGTCAACTTGGGGGTTTTTGCCATCGTCTGGATTCCAGCGGTAAATCTGAAATTTCCGCAAATTCGTCGCACCAGCAGGTTTGGGCCAAGTTTTGCCCACTTTGATTTTGGAGTTCTTTGGAAGTGTAAACTCTACCATTATAGCACCCGTTTCTTTGTGGCTCGCTCGACCATATCAACACCAAGCTTGCTGTAATTCGGAGCGATTTTTGCGCTCATATGACTGTTCCGCATTATAGGCCTCCCTTAAGGGAAGACATAAACGCGCCCCCCGAAGACAAGTAAGACTGCACGCGTTTTTGTTGTGATTGTGACAAGGTGGACCAAAGGTCCGCTCCGCCAGAAATTCCGGCATACTCAAGCGGGAGCGGCTCTGTTCCCGTGGCCGAAGCGCTCGCGATCATGCCAGGGCCCTCAGATCGAAAGGAGACGATCTTGTAGCCAGCTCCGCCCGACATCACGTCGCTGCGGTTTCCAGTGCGCTCGCCAATAGGAATAGACCCCGATTGGCCTACAGAGTTCACGCCTTCTGGAAGCGCGCCAATTTGGTCCAAGCAGCCAAGGTATGTGGAGCGTACAGTTTTGTTGTCGCCATGTGTATCGGTCACAACTTTACTAAAATACGCCTGTTTTGCCCCAACCGATGAAAAACTCAGCCCAGCGCGGCTTGCGGCATAGGACTGGCATTCATCCGTGTTTTTCGGTGTCTTCGGTGGAGTGGGACCGCAAGCTGCAACCCCCAAAAGTCCTAAGACGGCCCAAGACAGACGCATTAGAACGTCCTCTCTTTGGGAGCGATTCTCGCGAGGCTAATCCCGCCCTCGGCTTCCGTGGAGAGAGGTGTTGTCACAACCGGACGATATGTCAGGTCAACTTTGTTACCATCGACGCGACTGATGGTGTGAACCCGCCATTTTTCGTCATCGCGCTTGGGATAATCCTCATGGGCATGCGCGCCACGACTTTCTTTGCGGGCTTCGGCGCCCACAATCGTTGCCATTGCATTTGGAAGAAGGTTGGTCAGTTCCAACGTCTCCATCAAGTCGCTGTTCCAAACGAGGCTTCGGTCAGTGACTTTGAGGTCATCGACTTTGCCAGCGATGACGGTCATTTTCTCAACGCCTTCGGCCAAGGATTTATCCGTACGGAACACGGCGGCATCGGCCTGCATGGTTTTCTGCATTTCGAGGCGCAACTCGGCGGTGGAGATGTTGCCTTTTGCATAGCGCAAGGTATCGAAACGATCCAAGGCCGCATCAACGGAGGCTTGATTGAGCACAGGATTGGAAGCTTCTGGATCAACAATTTTGCCAGCTTTGATTGCCGCCGCGCGGCCAAAGACGACAAGGTCAATCAGGGAGTTCGACCCCAAACGATTGGCCCCGTGCACGGACGCACAGCCAGCTTCGCCCACGGCCATCAAGCCCGGCAAAATAGCGTTAGGATCTTTGGCAGTTGGGTTTAGAACTTCGCCGAAATAGTTCGTTGGAATGCCGCCCATGTTGTAATGCACCGTTGGCAGAACGGGGATCGGTTCCTTGGTGACATCCACACCCGCAAAAATGCGTGCGCTTTCCGAGATACCAGGAAGGCGTTCGGCAAGAGCTTCTTTGGGCAGGTGGCTTAGATTAAGATGGATGTGATCGCCATCTTTGCCAACGCCGCGCCCTTCGCGAATTTCCATCGTCATCGAGCGCGAAACATAGTCGCGTGGCGCGAGGTCTTTGTAGGTGGGCGCATAGCGCTCCATGAAGCGTTCGCCTTCGGAGTTGGTCAGATAACCGCCCTCTCCGCGCGCGCCCTCAGTGATCAAACAGCCCGATCCGTAAATGCCGGTTGGGTGGAACTGAACGAATTCCATATCCTGTAATGCAAGCCCAGCGCGGGCAACCATGCCGCCGCCGTCGCCCGTACACGTGTGCGCAGACGTCGCGCTAAAGAAGGCACGCCCATAGCCGCCCGTCGCAAGAACAGTCATCTTGGCGTTGAAGACGTGGATTGTACCATCGTCAAGCTTCCAGCAAACAACGCCTTGGCATTGGCCGTCCTCGGACATGATCAAATCAATCGCGAAGTATTCAATAAAGAATTCGGCGTTATGCTTGAGGGATTGACCGTAAAGTGTGTGGAGAATAGCGTGGCCGGTCCGATCAGCAGCGGCACAGGTCCGTTGCACGGGAGGGCCTTCGCCGAATTCAGTTGTGTGGCCACCAAAGGGACGCTGATAAATCTTGCCTTCTTCGGTGCGCGAAAACGGCACGCCGTAATGCTCAAGCTCATAGACCGCCTTGGGCGCTTCGCGGGCGAGGTATTCCATCGCGTCGGTGTCACCAAGCCAGTCGGAGCCTTTAACGGTGTCAAACATGTGCCACTGCCAGTTATCCGGCCCCATATTGGAGAGCGACGCCGCAATGCCGCCCTGTGCCGCAACAGTATGGCTTCGTGTTGGGAAAACTTTGGTTACGCAAGCGGTACGGAGGCCCTGTTCGGCCATCCCAAGGGTTGCGCGCAGACCTGCGCCACCGGCACCAATAACAACCACATCATAGTCGTGGGTTTCGTATTCATATGCAGACATGGAGCCAGCTCCTTAAAGCGCGATTTTAGCGAGGGCGAAAAGGCCAGTAGCCATCAACCCGTAGGAAAAGAGGATCACCGCGATAATCGCGATTTTGCGGCTTGAACCGCTCATGTAATCTTCGATCATCATCTGCGCACCTTTGCGGAAATGCAGAAGACCAAAAACCAACACAAGGGCGGAAAGGATCGCAGGGACGGGGCGCGCGAAGGTGGCGAGCACCTCTTCATAGCTGCCACCGAAAGCGCGACCAAAAATGAACAAGAACGTGGGCACCAACACGGCGAGGCCAACGGCGCTGACTTGCATGAACCAATGGTCTAGGGTGCCTGTGCCCGAAGCGCCTTTGCCTTCTGCACGTTTACGATCAGTTATATAACTCATAGTGGCCTCCTAAACGATGACACAGGTTAACAGGGTAAGAACGACGGAGCCAATGATACAGCCCCATCCCAATTTATCCGCAGTCACAGGATCAAGCCCGCGCCCAGAGTCAAAATACAAATGACGCAAGCCTGCAAGATAGTGATACCAAATGCCCCAAAGCGAAATCACCATTACGAATTGCCCCAGCCAAGACGTCAGAACGCCGTTAGCTACCGCAAAATATTCTTCGCCTGTTGATGCCGCAAAGAGCCACCACACAACGAGGACAAAACTCACAAGGAGCGCGTTGCCCGTGATCCGCGAAAGGATCGACGTAATCGAGTTAAGTTGGGGGCGGTAGATTTGGAGATGCGGAGAGAGCGGGCGCTTGCTCTGCTTCATGTCAGCCATGGGTTCACCCTTTCAGGATAAGATGCCTTTGGATCGGTTTCACAACTAATACCGCATTTTTTACACATGTCACTCTTTCAGAGTCGTAAATATGCTTGAAACATAAACAAAGCGGTATAAATTTGAGTTTTGTGATCACGCATCCAATTGCCGTGATCACAAATAGAGTAACAAGTGTCGTGCAGATTTTAAATTTGCCCCGACTCCTATAATAATCCAGTGGAATGCAAAATCAGCGTGGGACAAGCACCCAGTAGTCAAGATCGAGCAGAATATCGGTCAAGTACTTGCCATCCGCGTCACGCAACCCTCCTGCCCTGCCTTTTGTTGCAACTAGCCGCAAACGAAGCGCACCAACATTAGGGGCGGAGGTCTCAGCTTTATCCAAAACCTCACTCCAGGCGCGGATCGTATCGCCTGCATAACACGGATTTACATGTGCGCCGCTGTTGATGGCCGCGATGAGTTGCGCGTTGGCAAGGCCGTTGAAAGACAGCGCCCGCGCCATTGAAATCACGTGTCCGCCATAAATCAACCGCCGCCCCACGGCGCGCGCCGTGGTATCAAAATGAACTTTAGCGGTATTTTGCCACAGCCGCGTTGCCAGCATGTGTTCAGCTTCTTCGATGGTTACGCCGTCGACGTGATCGATGACTTCACCGACGGAATAATCAGCCCAGCGATGCGGCTCCCCTGCCAGCGCGAAGTCGTATCCTGTAAAATCCAGCCCTTCTGGAATGGGTAAATCAACTGGCGCGACATGATCCACAAGGTCGGGGATCACCGTTTGTGGAGGGGCCGATGCAAGGTCGCGTTTGCGCACCATAACCCAGCGCACATAGCTCAACACGGTCTCACCGCGCTGATTTTCGCCGCGAGTACGCACATAAACGACGCCGGATTTCCCGTTGCTATTCTGCTTTACGCCAACGACTTCTGAGGTCGCCGTTAATGTGTCGCCAGCAAATACTGGCCGCAAGAAACGCCCCTCCGCATAGCCCAAATTGGCGACAGCATTGAGTGAGATGTCAGGCACTGTTTTGCCGAAAACCGAGTGGAACGCGATCAAATCGTCCATCGGCGCTTCACTATACCCAACGCTGCGCGCAAATTCATCCGAGGATTGCAACGCATGGCGGGCGGGATAAAGCGCGTGATAAAGCGCGCGCTCCCCTCCCGAAAGCGTGCGTGGCACCGCGTGGACAATCTCTTGCCCCACGGCGTAATCCTCAAAAAAGCGCCCAGCGTTGGTTTTGCTCATTGCTGGCCGAGTTTCATGTCGGGAGTATAGGGCGTATCGACCTCTTTTGTGACCCCTTGACCACAACGCATAACACCGTTTGCCGCATCAAATGCATAGGTTGGGCTGCCGTAAAGCTCCCATCCTTTGCTCAGCGCCAGCGAGACTTTGTGACAAAAGGCCGAAGTGTCTTCTTCGGTTAGAAGGCGATAAATTTTCATCCGTAGGTTCCTAGAAATGGGCTGTATCCAAGCCAAATGTGAATGCCAGAAATGATGCCATAGAGGATCAGTGCGATAAAGACGGTGCGGATATCTTTGTTAATTGGGCCAGCCACAGGCCGTGCCCAGACACCCTCGGCGCGGTTGATGAGAATCATTTGCACCAACGCCCAAATCCCCATTCCGCCGAATAAAACAACCGATGCATAATCACCGTTAACCAATAGATGGGCAAAACTCCAGACAACAACGCCCCACAACATTGGGTGACGGATTTTACTAGCAGTAACGCCTTTGGCGCTCCCAGCCCCAAATAGGAAAATGGAAACAAGCATCAGAAGGTTATTCGCGTGCCCCATACCCGCCATCGGCGTATAAACTGGGATAATTGACGCGCTGCGATAGCCAATAACCATAGCAACGATACCAAGCAGCGCGGCCACTGCAACGCCGCCTTTGGCCTTGTCGCCCAATTTGGCGCGCAAAGCGGGATGTAAGCGTTTAAAAAAGTGGGCAATGATCCAGAGCGCGAGGCCAAGGTAAAGTAAAGTCATGAAAATCTCCAAAAGCTGCGCCGACACGCAATGTAAATCCGCTTCACATTGCCTTTATTCTTGGGCCTCTGCAATGGCCTTCGCTTGAGAAAGAACTTGGCGTGCAGTAACCACATGGAGGTTCTCCACAATTTTCCCATCTACGACCGCAACGCCCTGCCCCACTGCCTCGGCGGTCTCATAGGCCTCAATTTGGCGATTTGCCAAGTCGACCTCCGCAGCGCTAGGCGAGAAAACCCTGTTCGCGGTGGCGAGTTGTGCAGGATGTATGAGTGTCTTTCCGTCAAATCCAAGATCGCGCCCCTGCTCACACTCAAGTGCAAGACCGGCGTCATCCTTGAAAGCGTTATAGACGCCATCAATGGCGATTACCCCATGCGCGCGCGCCGCCAGAAGGGCCGATTGAAGGGCCCCAATGAGGGGCAATCGGTCCGCCCGAAAACGACATCGAAGTTCCTTGGCGAGATCGTTTGTACCCATGACAAACCCTTCAAGGGCGGGGTGCACCGCAATTTCTTCGGCATGCAAGATGCCCTTTGGCGTCTCGATCATTGCCCACACTGGGACGTCAGGCAAGGCGGAATTCACGTTCGAAATATCCGCCGCACTTTCGACTTTTGGCAATAAAACCGCATCGAAATCCATTGTTTTAAGAGCCTCAATATCCGCTTTACCCCACTCCGTTTCCGCTCCGTTAATGCGCACGATGCGCAATCGGCTCCCATACCCGCCTTGTGTCAAAGCTTTGCGTAGGACGGCCCTTGCCGTTTCTTTCTCGTCAGGAGCCACGGCATCTTCAAGGTCGAAGATAATGGCATCGGTCTCCAGTCCTCGCGCTTTTTCCAAGGCGCGTTCCTTGGAAGCTGGGATATATAAAACGGAGCGGGTAAGAGAGGTTTCTACTGGCATGCTATAACTGTCCTCGCAATATTGTTGCGCAATCAATCCCCATACCGCATCAAATGACAAGGGAAAAATTGCCGCGGTGCAGAATTTTACGCATCGAGACTTCACAGCAGACGAAATCAACCTTTTGAAAAGGATCACAGTACGGCGGCTTAACCACTTATTTGCTAAGCTAATGCAAGCTGTTTCCAACGTTGGGCATTAGGAGGTCCGTCAGGCATGGCCGCCAAAACGACGGAACGAAACGACCCCTGCAACCACACGGGCAAAGCCCCTGCCGCCAGAACCTCTCTGGATTGGCCCGGCATTGAGTTTAGCACCTTTTGAAAAAGGAAGAGAAACATGAAGAATCAGTTTTTAACACTTACTCTTGCCGTTGGTGCGATGTTGATCGTTGCACAAGGCGCACAGGCACAACAACGCGTAAATTGCGGTGACCGGATAACAATTGTTGACCGGCTTGCAAATAAATACGGCGAGACACGCCAAAGCATAGGATTGGGCGCAAATAACGCAGTTGTCGAAGTTTTCGCCAGCCAGACGTCCGGCACTTGGACCATTACGGTGACTATGGCCAACGGAAAGACATGCCTTGTCGCGTCCGGCCAAGCCTTCGAAACTATGAACGAAGATCTCGCGTCCCTCACTGGTGACGAAGTTTGATAATCTAAACCAAACTGTCCCAAATGAGTTTGCCGCCAGTAATGAGCAAAAACACATAAGTCACGCGGAAGAATAGTGTTTCGGGCATCTTGCGGTGGCCGATGACACCCAAATACACGCCCAAAAATGCAACGGGTGCCAGATAGGCAACCGCAACCGCCGTTTCCTTGGTAAACATCCCAAGCATGTAGTACGGCGGAAATTTCATCAAATTAATCGCCCAGAACACAATAACAGTTGTTGCCTGGAATTCGGTTTTACTCATTCTTTTAGAGAGTAAATAGACCGCGGCAGGTGGTCCGCCAGCGTGGCTGATAAAGCTTGTAAAACCAGAGACCGCCCCAGAGAAATACCCTTTCCAAGCGGGCATTTCTGTGTCGGGGATGCGTAGCATGCCGGACGATAGCGCAATCCGATGGGCAACGAACCCAACGGCAACGACCCCGATTAAGAACTTAAACACATTCGGGTTTGCGACCCCAAAAAGCACGCTCCCAAGAGCAATGCCCGGCAATGATCCGATGATCATGAGCTTGGCCGTTGGCCAATTCCATTTTCCCCAAAATGCTTTCAGTGCTCCCAAATCCATGAGCATCAAAAGGGGCAGCATGAGTCCCACCGCTTGCCCTGGTGTGAGAATCAGCGCGAGCAAAGGCGTTGCCGCAAACGAGGCTCCACTGCCGAATCCCCCCTTGGAAATCCCCGCAAACAACACCGCAGGTACCGCAAATGCGAAAAATGTTGGGTCCAGTTCCATATTGTCTCCGAATGAAATGCGCATGTTTTAGCATGGTTACCTGCACCTTTATATGGTTGTTAGCGCTATCTAAACCCTCAAAGTTTTCCCCTGCCGCAGTGCAGCACCCTTGCGTGATGCTCCGCAAATGGATAGGCAAATGGCGGATTAAACAGACCAAGGATCAATTTCATGGCTAGACCCAAAATCGCACTTATCGGCTCAGGGCAAATCGGCGGCACGCTCGCTCACCTTGCTGCAATGAAAGAACTGGGCGACGTCGTCCTTTTCGACATCGCAGACGGAACGCCCCAAGGCAAAGCTCTCGACATCGCAGAATCCGGCCCCTCCGAGGGTTTTGATGCGGCCATGTCTGGCACCACAGATTACGCAGATATCGCAGGCGCGGACGTTTGCATCGTCACCGCTGGTGTCGCACGCAAACCCGGCATGAGCCGTGACGACCTTTTGGGCATCAACCTCAAGGTTATGAAATCCGTCGGCGAAGGCATTGCAAAACATGCGCCAAACGCATTCGTCATCTGTATCACAAACCCGCTTGATGCGATGGTTTGGGCACTGCGCGAATTCTCAGGTCTTCCGCACCACAAAGTTTGCGGCATGGCTGGCGTTCTTGACTCCGCACGTTTCCGCCACTTCCTTTCAGCAGAGTTCAACGTCTCCATGCGCGACGTGACAGCTTTTGTTTTGGGTGGACACGGCGATACAATGGTTCCGCTCATTCGGTATTCAACCGTTGCTGGCATCCCTTTGCCCGACCTCATCAAAATGGGTTGGACAACACAAGAAAAACTCGACGCGATCGTCCAACGCACCCGTGATGGTGGCGCCGAAATCGTCGGTCTTTTGAAAACTGGCTCTGCGTTCTACGCGCCAGCAACTTCCGCAATTGAAATGGCCGAAGCCTACCTCAAGGACCAAAAACGTCTCCTGCCTTGCGCGGCCTACGTTGATGGTGCGTTTGGCCTCAATGGCTTCTATGTTGGGGTTCCAACCGTGATCGGCGCTGGCGGCATTGAGCGCATTGCCGACATTCAATTGACCAAAGAAGAGCAAGAAATGTTCGACAGCTCAGTCAATGCGGTCAAAGGTTTGGTTGCAGCATGTAAAGAGATCGACCCTTCCCTCGCTTAAGACTTCAAGGGAAATGAATGCGAAAAGGGCTGGGGAGACTCAGCCCTTTTTCTATTTCCCCACTCCCCATACATCTCCGAGCGCCGCGACACGCGCATGCAATTGATCTAGAAGTAGTGCGATTTTTTTGTCGAAATGCTGGGTGGTAAGATCAATAACCTCATTCGAAAACTGCGTATTTAGCGCCTGCGGAATCTGCAAATCTAACGTGCGCAGCCTTCCCTCCCCCGTTAAAACCTCTGCGCGTTCAGGCAAGATATACGTCACTTCGTTTTGGAGCTTTGCAAGGCTTGCTGGATCGCCGCATGTTTGCGCCGCCAAGTAAATCTGCCGCAACCTTTTTCCACGATAGTTATTCCGCACGTATTCTGGGCCTTTTTCTGCACGCCGAAGCAGTTTGCTCGCCCAGTGCAATGGCGTTAAACCATCAAAGTGAAGCAGGAAGGCACTGTCGTTCTCGAAGGATTTTGGAATGTTTTTATCCGAGACGGGTCCGATCCTTGGGTTATGAAGCGTCAGGGCATACCCTCGCCCAGTTCGCACACAGGCTTTCCCAACGACATGGCCCGTGAAGCCGCCGTCGGTGAGTGGACTTTCGGACGGCTGCACAGCTAACCCCAGAAATCGCCCGTCGAAAAGGCCGTCAGCAGAGCCAGCATCACGCCGCCTTTCCCATGGCCGGAGTTTTATCCAGCCCGCAGACTCGGGGACTGTGGTCAAAATGTCTGCGAATAGACTCTCACACCACAAAAACTCATCGGCATCGATATTTAGCAGCCAAGCTGCCTGCGTCGTCTTGGCTGCCTGATCAGCATTCAAAGTTTGGCGGCGCGTGTGTCGCGCGGGAGATTTTTTCATCCCGTGTTGGACTTGCCAATAGGCGGCGTCACACAAGGCGACATGACAAGCCGGATGCGCAGCCAAAACCGCTTCAAGTTCCGCGTCCGGCGTATCCAAATAGACGAAAATCTCACTTGCCCCATACGTGAGATGATGGGCGACATTCGCCAAAACCAATTCACTCGGCTCGCTCACGGTCATTACAACGGCCCATTTGGACGCGAAATCTTCTGTTTTCATTCATCAATCCTTCGGACGACCTGTAAATTACACATTTACCACTTCTCGAATCCACCACAAGCAATCTCGGCTTTCGCATTTTGTGATCACACTAATTATTGCTGTGATCACAAAAGTGGGAAAATTCCCTTTATTGCACCCAATTGTAATGAAAACCGTTTATTTACACCTTACATGCGTGTTTAGGTGCTTAGGAACGTAGCATTAAGATTGGATTCTTTCATGAATATTCATGAGTATCAGGCCAAAGCCCTTCTTCGCAGCTTTGGCGCACCTGTGTCAGATGGGCGTGTCGTCCTCAAAGCTGAAGATGCGAAAACCGCCGCAGGCGAACTCGACGGCCCTCTTTGGGTTGTAAAAGCCCAAATCCACGCAGGTGGACGCGGCAAAGGTAAATTCAAAGAAGAGTCCGCAGGACCCGCTGGCGGTGTACGTCTCACCAAATCTGTGGCCGAGGCCGCAGCAGAAGCCGCAAAAATGCTTGGACGCACTTTGGTCACGCACCAAACTGGCCCAGCTGGCAAACAAGTCAACCGTATCTACATCGAAGATGGTTCCGGCATTGAAACTGAGCTGTACCTTGCATTGCTCGTTGATCGCCAAACATCGCGTATCTCTTTTGTTTGCTCCACCGAAGGTGGCATGGACATCGAAGAAGTCGCTGCGGCAACCCCTGAAAAAATCCTCTCCTTCTCGGTAGATCCGGCAACGGGTTACCAAAGCTTCCACGGCCGCCGTGTTGCTTTCACTCTCGGCCTTAAGGGCGCGCAGGTTAAGCAATGTGTGGCTCTGATGGGTCTGCTCTATAAAGCTTTCGTTGAGAAAGACATGGAGATGCTCGAAATCAACCCGCTGATTGTGACCGACAAGGGCGACCTTAAAGTGCTCGACGCGAAAGTCTCGTTTGACGGAAACGCATTGTATCGCCACGCCGATATCATCGCATTGCGCGACGAAAGCGAAGAAGACGCCAAAGAGCTTGAAGCGTCTAAATACGATCTCAACTATATCGCTCTTGATGGCGAAATCGGCTGTATGGTCAACGGTGCTGGCCTCGCGATGGCGACAATGGACATCATCAAACTCTACGGTGCTGAACCTGCGAACTTCCTTGATGTTGGCGGCGGCGCGACCAAAGAAAAGGTCACCGAAGCGTTCAAAATCATCACCTCCGATCCCAACGTCATAGGCATCCTTGTGAACATCTTCGGCGGCATCATGCGCTGTGATGTGATCGCTGAGGGTGTGATTGCTGCGGTGAAAGAAGTGGGCCTCAAGGTTCCATTGGTTGTTCGCCTCGAAGGCACAAACGTTGCCGAAGGCAAAGCAATCATCAACAATTCCGACGTGGACGTAATCGCCGCCGACGACCTCAAAGATGGCGCACAGAAAATCGTAAAAGCGGTGAAGGGCTAAAATCATGGCAGTACTCGTAAACGAAAATACCAAAGTCATCTGTCAGGGTCTTACTGGCTCGCAGGGCACTTTTCACACGGAACAAGCCATCGCGTATGGCACGAAAATGGTTGGCGGCGTCACACCGGGCAAAGGTGGGCAATCCCACTTGAACCTGCCTGTGTTCAACTCTGTCCACGAAGCGCGTCACATCACTGGGGCCAACGCCTCCGTGATCTATGTGCCGCCCCCCTTCGCGGCCGACTCGATCCTCGAGGCCATCGACGCGGAAATGGAACTCATCATCTGTATCACAGAGGGCATCCCTGTTCTCGACATGATGCGTGTGAAGCGCGCGCTTGAAGGCTCCAAATCCCGCCTCATCGGCCCCAACTGCCCTGGCGTTATTACACCAGATGCGTGCAAAATCGGCATTATGCCCGGTTCGATCCACAAACGTGGTTCCGTCGGTGTTGTTTCCCGCTCCGGCACGCTTACATATGAAGCCGTGAAACAAACTTCTGACATCGGTCTCGGCCAATCCACAGCTGTTGGCATCGGTGGTGACCCCATCAAAGGCACCGAGCACATCGACGTGTTGGAAATGTTCCTTGCGGATCCTGAAACACATTCGATCATCATGATCGGTGAAATCGGCGGTTCCGCCGAAGAAGAAGCGGCGCAATTCCTTGCGGATGAGCGCAAAAAAGGCCGTTGGAAACCAACCGCTGGCTTCATCGCGGGTCGCACAGCCCCTCCCGGCCGCCGTATGGGCCACGCAGGCGCGATTGTTGCCGGTGGTAAAGGCGACGCAGAGAGCAAGATCGAAGCGATGAAAGCCGCTGGAATCATCGTTGCAGATAGCCCCGCCACACTCGGCGAAGCTGTTCTCAAGGCGATCGGCTAACAAAATGGGCCTGCGCGCACCCCTTGCACATTGGGTTGTTCTCGTAGCATTTGCTGCGGGAATTTCCCTTGTTGCGGGTAGCGCGCCGGCCGCCCCTCTCACCGCCCAAGAGGCCGCCGCCACCGCAATTTCGCGCTGCGCAAATCTCCCAGAAGTGAAGCTCCCCTATTCCACTACCTTGTTGGACGAAGGCTGGCAGCGTGTCGAAAACACAAAAACACTGCCGGATATACTTACTGCAAGCAATCTTATCGCCACGCTTGACCCTGCCGCGACAAAGGCTTCGGTGCAAACAGCGCAATTTCTCACAATGTCGGTGCTCGGAGGCTCTAACTTAGCCCCAAACCAGCCCGTCTATCAGCTCGGCGATGTCTTCTTTGCTCCTCTCGGTCTGGAAACAAAAAAACCGTGGTGCGTCCTCGCAGGTCCAAGCTGGCTTGCCATCCTCGCCGAAGAAACCCTTACCCAAACGCTTGTCCCATGGACTGGACTGCCCGATGTTCCTAGCCGCCGCTTGTTGCGCGAATCCACGGAGCGCAGCCGTATCCTGCTGAGCGAAATTGACGTACAAACCATCACCGATCTTTTAACGCCCATCGAGGAAACCGATGGCGCACTCGCCAAAACTCCCGCACTCTTTGCGGTAAATATCACGATTACAACAACCCCCATGTCACTCGGAAAGCTATCAGAATGACCGACCAAAGCTCTAACGACCAGTTCCACGCGTCCTCCTTCCTTCAAGGCCACAACGCGGAATATATTGAGCAACTTTACGCGCAATTTGCCAAAGACCCGACGGCTGTTGATTCGGCTTGGCAGGCGTTTTTTGCGGGTTTAGGCGACAACGGCGATGATGTCGTTGCAGAAGCTTCTGGCCCAAGCTGGGCACGTGCCGATTGGCCTCCGATTCCACATGATGATCTCACGCAAGCGCTCGACGGTCAATGGGCCGCTGAACCCGAAGCTGCGGGTGCGAAAATCAAAAGTAAGGCCGCCGAAAAGGGTGTGGAAGTCTCCGACGATCAACTAAAACAAGCCGTTCTCGATAGTATCCGCGCCTTGATGGTTATCCGTGCCTATCGTATCCGTGGCCACCTCGCGGCAGACCTTGATCCCCTTGGCATGACGGACACAACGACCCATCCTGAACTCGATCCAAAAACATACGGCTTCCTTGAAACTGACATGGATCGCCCGATCTTTATCGACAATGTTCTTGGTCTTGAGATCGCGTCGATGCGCCAGATCATCGATATCGTCAAACGGACATATTGCGGCACGTTTGCGCTGCAATACATGCACATTTCCAACCCCGAAGAAGCCGGCTGGCTCAAGGAACGGATTGAAGGCTACGGCAAAGAAATCCAGTTCACCCGTGAAGGCCGCAAAGCCATTCTCAACAAGCTGGTTGAGGCCGAGGGTTTTGAAAAATTCCTGCACGTCAAATACATGGGCACCAAACGGTTTGGTCTGGATGGTGGCGAAAGCCTCATCCCCGCGATGGAGCAGATCATCAAACGCGGCGGCTCGCTGGGCGTCAAAGACATCGTGATCGGCATGCCCCACCGTGGTCGTCTGTCCGTTCTGTGTAACGTGATGAGCAAACCCTACCGCGCAATTTTCAACGAATTCCAAGGTGGCAGTTTTAAACCCGAAGAAGTTGATGGCTCGGGCGACGTGAAATACCATCTCGGCGCGTCTTCGGACCGCGAGTTTGATGGCAACACGGTTCACCTTTCCTTGACGGCCAATCCAAGCCACCTCGAAGCGGTGAACCCAGTTGTCTTGGGCAAAGTGCGCGCCAAGCAGGCGCAGATGAAGGATGTAAATCGTACCGAATCCTTGCCGATCCTTCTGCACGGCGACGCGGCCTTTGCGGGCCAAGGTGTTGTGGCGGAATGTTTCGGTCTATCTGGTCTCGTGGGCCACAAAACTGGCGGCACAATCCACATCGTTGTGAACAACCAAATTGGTTTCACAACCGCGCCACATTTTAGCCGTTCAAGCCCCTACCCCACGGATATTGCCTTGATGGTTGAGGCGCCGATTTTCCACGTGAACGGCGACGATCCCGAGGCGGTTGTGCATGCAGCCAAAGTTGCCACTGAATTCCGCCAAAAGTTCCACAAAGACGTGGTCCTCGATATATTCTGCTATCGTCGTTTTGGGCACAACGAGGGCGACGAGCCCATGTTCACCAACCCGATCATGTACAAGCGGATCAAAAAACAAAAGACCACTTTGCAGCTCTATACAGAGCGTTTGGTCAAAGACGGCTTGATCCCCGAAGGCGAGATTGAGGACATGAAGGCGGGCTTCCAAGCCTATCTGAACGCCGAATTCGAGGCCGGCAATGATTACAAACCGAACAAAGCCGACTGGCTTGACGGGCGCTGGAAGCACCTCAACGCGCAAAAAGAAACCTACCAGCGTGGGAAAACGGCAGTGTCTCCCAAAGTCTTTGCCGAAGTTGGCAAGGCGATCTCAACCGTTCCAGAAGGGTTTCCAGTCCATAAAACAGTGGCGCGCTTGATGGAAGCCAAGGCCAAAATGGTTGAAACTGGCAAAGGGATCGACTGGGCCACAGGCGAAGCCTTCGCATTTGGCTCCCTTGAGGTCGAAGGATACCCCGTGCGCCTTTCAGGCCAAGACGTGATGCGTGGCACCTTCAGCCAACGTCACTCAGGCATCGTAAACCAAGATACCGAAGAGCGCTATTTCCCGCTCAACCACATCCGCGAGGGCCAAGCACATTTCGATGTTATCGACTCGATGCTGTCCGAATACGCCGTGCTGGGGTTTGAATATGGCTACTCACTGGCCGAACCCAACGCACTTGTCGCTTGGGAAGCGCAATTTGGCGATTTTGCCAATGGTGCGCAAATCATGATCGACCAGTTCATCTCGTCTGGTGAGAGCAAATGGTTGCGCATGTCTGGCCTCGTGATGTTGTTGCCGCACGGATACGAAGGCCAAGGCCCAGAGCACAGCTCAGCCCGCCTTGAGCGTTTCTTGCAAATGTGTGGACAGGACAACTGGATCGTCGCCAACTGTACGACCCCAGCCAACTATTTCCACATTCTGCGCCGCCAGATGCACCGCAGCTTCCGCAAGCCGCTGGTATTGATGACACCGAAATCACTGCTGCGCCATAAACTCGCGGTATCAACCGTCGAAGATTTCACGACAGGAAGCTCCTTCCACCGTGTTCTTTGGGATGACGCGCAAAAAGGTAATAGCGATACTACCTTGGCAGCAGACGATAAAATCAAACGCGTCGTTATGTGTTCTGGCAAGGTCTACTTCGACCTCCTCGAAGAGCGTGATGCCCGTGGAATCGATGATATTTACCTGATGCGTGTCGAACAATTCTACCCCTTTCCCGCCAAATCTCTGGTGAACGAGCTGAAGCGTTTCGAAAACGCGGACGTCATCTGGTGCCAAGAAGAGCCAAAAAACCAAGGCGCTTGGACCTTCATGGAACCCAATATCGAATGGGTCCTCGGACGCATCAAAGCAAAACATCGCCGTCCCGTTTATGCAGGACGCGCCACCGCGGCCAGCCCTGCGACGGGCCTCGCCTCTCAACATAAAGCTCAACAAGCGGCGCTCATCAACGAAGCGCTCACACTGCAAGGATAAGCTATCATGTCCACAGAAGTCCGTGTCCCCACTCTGGGAGAAAGCGTCACCGAAGCCACCGTCGCCACATGGTTCAAAAAGCCAGGCGACGCGGTTGCCGTCGATGAAATGCTCTGCGAACTGGAAACCGACAAGGTAACCGTCGAAGTCGCCGCGAGCGCTGCCGGTACTATGGAATCCATCATTGCCGCCGAAGGGGAAACCGTTGGCGTCGATGCACTCCTCGCAACAATCGATACAGGAGCTGGCGCGGCAAGTGCCCCCGCAGCCAAATCCGCAACACCCGAAGCCGCGCCAACGGCGTCAAAACCCGCGTCAGAACCGACAACAAGCGTTGATGTCATGGTCCCTACCCTTGGCGAATCCGTAACCGAAGCAACCGTATCCACATGGTTCAAAAAGGTTGGAGACACTGTTGTTCAAGATGAAATGCTTTGTGAACTCGAAACCGACAAAGTTTCCGTCGAAGTTTCTGCGCCTGCATCTGGTGTCTTGAGCGAAATCCTCGCACCTGAAGGCACCACTGTCGACGCGAAGGCCAAGCTCGCCGTTATCGGCGGAAGCGGTGCATCTTCTGCTGCTCCCGCCGCCGCCGCGGCAACTGCACCGGCCGCAACCGCCGGAAAAAGCATCGAGGACGCCCCGAGTGCAAAAAAACTTATGGCCGAGAACAACCTTTCTGAAGGCTCCGTGCAAGGCACAGGCCGCGATGGCCGCGTTATGAAGGATGACGTGCAAAAGGCACTGGCATCAGCTTCGGCCGTTACCGCTCCATCTGCTGCCGCAGCACCGCGCGCCCCAAGTGTCCCTGACGACGCCTCACGCGAAGAGCGCGTAAAAATGACTCGCCTGCGCCAGACAATCGCGCGTCGCCTCAAAGAGAGCCAAAACACAGCGGCCATGCTGACCACTTATAACGAAGTGGACATGACCGAAGTGATGGCGCTTCGTAACGAATACAAAGACCTGTTCCTGAAAAAGCATGGCGTCAAGTTGGGCTTCATGTCCTTCTTCACCAAGGCATGCTGTCACGCCCTGAAGGAAATCCCAGAGGTCAACGCAGAGATCGATGGCACAGATGTCGTCTACAAAAACTTTGTGCACATGGGTATTGCAGCGGGCACCCCAACAGGTCTTGTTGTTCCAGTAATCCGTGACGCAGATGCCATGTCATTTGCTGAAATCGAAAAGGCCATCGCCGAAAAAGGCGCCCGCGCACGGGATGGAAAACTCTCCATGGCCGAAATGCAGGGTGGCACGTTCACGATCTCAAACGGCGGCGTCTATGGCTCGCTTATGTCCTCGCCCATCCTCAACCCGCCCCAAGCTGGCATCCTCGGCATGCACAAAATCCAAGACCGCCCCATGGCGATCAACGGACAAGTTGTCATTCGCCCGATGATGTATCTGGCCCTGTCGTACGACCACCGCATTGTGGACGGAAAAGGCGCCGTGACTTTCCTTGTGCGTGTTAAAGAAGCCCTCGAAGATCCCCGTCGCTTGTTGATGGATCTGTAAATTCAGACCGCCCCGCTTCCTAAGGAGTGGGGGCGTCCGAACCATAAAGTAGGCCGCAAAGATGACCCCAGAACTTACCGCTCTTGCCCTCGCTGGCCTCGTGCAAAGCGCACAATACTTGACCTATATGATTGCAGGGCAGCGCCAACTTGGTCGCAACGTCGCGATGGGAACGCGCGATCACGCGCCCGAATTATCTGGAAATGCGGCCCGTATTAAGCGCGCGCTGGACAACCATTTTGAGGGGCTGGTCATGTTCACCCTTGCGGTGGTTGTTGTCACGCTCGGAAATCAATCCTCCGTTCTCACGGCAACTTGCGCGTATATCTACGTCGTCGCGCGCATCTTATATGTGTTTTGCTATGTTTACGGGCTGACCCCTTGGCGTAGCTATGTTTGGTTCGCGGGCCTCGTTGCGACCATCACGATGATTATCGCAGCACTCATTCCCTAAACCCCTACATTCCAAGCTTAAACCGCTTAAGCTTGGCCAGAAACACACATTAGATTATTGAAATTCCTACCCAAGGAGAGACCCATGGCACATTATGATGCGATCGTTATCGGCAGCGGCCCCGGCGGCTATGTCTGCGCTATCCGCCTTGCCCAACTCGGCTTGAAAACCGCTTGCGTAGAGGGCCGCGACACTCTCGGAGGCACCTGCCTCAATGTGGGCTGTATTCCCTCCAAGGCCCTTTTGCATTCCAGCCACATGCTGCACGAAGCCGAACACAACTTCACAAAAATGGGCCTCATGGGCAAATCCCCTTCGGTCGATTGGCCCAAAATGAAGGCCTATAAAGAAGACGTTGTCAGCCAAAACACTAAAGGCATCGAGTTCCTGTTTAAGAAAAACAAAATCGACTGGATCAAAGGTTGGGGCAGCATTCCCGCCGCAGGCCAAGTCAAAGTTGGCGACGAGGTTCACACCGCGACATCTATCGTGATCGCAACGGGGTCCGAAGCCAGCAGCCTACGCGGCGTTGAAGTCGACGAAAAACGGGTTGTCACATCTACTGGCGCGCTCGATTTGGCCAAAATTCCACGCTCCATGGTTGTGATTGGCGCTGGCGTCATCGGGCTTGAGTTGGGGTCGGTTTACGCCCGCCTTGGCTCCGAAGTGACCGTAATCGAGTTCCTTGACGAAATCACGCCCGGTATGGACAAAGACGTTCAGAAAACGTTGAAACGGATTCTCGGCAAGCAAGGGTTGAATTTTGTCATGGGTGCGGCAGTACAAAATGTTGAAGCGTCCAAAACCAAGGCAAAAGTCACCTATAAACTGCGCAAAGACGACAGCGAAGTGAGCCTTGATGCAGACGTCGTTTTGGTTGCAACGGGCCGTCGTCCTTATGTCGACAATCTTGGCTTTGAAGCCCTCGGCGGCAAAATGACGGAACGCGGACAAATCGCGACAGGCACCCATTGGGATACAAATATCGCGGGCATTTACGCCATTGGCGACGTCATCGAAGGACCCATGCTGGCCCATAAAGCCGAAGACGAGGGCATGGCCGTCGCTGAGCAAATCGCAGGCAAATCAGGCCACGTGAACTATAACGTGATCCCCGGCGTGATCTACACGAGCCCCGAAGTGGCCAGCGTTGGCGCGACGGAACAGGTCCTGAAAGAAAAAGGCGTAAACTACAAAGTCGGCAAGTTCTCGTTCATGGGGAATGCCCGCGCCAAGGCTGTTTTCCAAGGCGAAGGTTTCGTAAAAATCCTTGCAGACAAAGACACCGACCGCGTTTTGGGCGCTCATATCATCGGCCCCGCTGCTGGCGACATGATCCACGAGATTTGTATTGCTATGGAGTTTGGCGCCAGTGCTCAAGACATCGCGCTCACGTGCCATGCGCACCCAACCTACTCCGAAGCTGTACGCGAAGCCGCACTGGCCTGTGGCGACGGTCCGATCCACGCCTAATCAGATGTACCCCGTCAATCAAAAAGGCAGCCCAGTGGCTGCCTTTTTGCGTTCTAGAGAGGACTAAACGCCCGTCTTGACGATATGAAGAGGAATGCTGAAGGACAGGACAAGCCCTAAGGCGCGCAGCCAGCTCAGACCGAAGATGGGCAAAATTCGGAAGCCATCGACCAGACAAGAAAACCGTGATCATCGGCGTCAAAAGGTTAGGACAGAAACCCCCTGCCCCTCCCGAAGTTACGCGGTGAAATAAAGGGTGTTTGCCAAGTTTTGCCCCGCAAACAGTACCCCCATAAAAGAAGCATACGTGCTTACGAAAATATTCCGAACAAATACAGAGGGCTGCCGTCTGGGACCTGAACGAATTCGGGTACAATCATAAGGATCGGAAAGGGGCCGAGCGAGCAAGGCTCACCAAAAACCGTTCTGGTCAGCGTTTCGGTCCCAAATGTTCCGCGAGAGAATTGCGCCGGTTGTTATCAAAACGATAAACAGGCTCTTGGTCATCGAGATAGCGAGGGGCGGCACATGAGAGGTTACGTTGTTAGAACATCTTAGAAAGCACGATTTTTGCGCGACGGATACTTGCGTTCAGGCGTGTCACGCAGGGGAGCCAACATGACGCGAAACCGAGGAAGGCGATTCACAACTTCCAGAAACGGGTAACACACTAGGAGAACAAGCGGCGCAACGGCGGTGAGGAAGGAGGCATGTCCGAACGTATACCCAAGAAGGTGACTGGCAAACATAATAATTATGCCACCGACTATCTTATCTTTGAGGGCATCCCGATATAGGTCGCCCTAATAAGGCGGGGGTGGCCATCAATATACCTCCGCTTGAAATATGGGTTGGCCACAGCCCAGAAAGGCTGTGGCCGCGCTGCTTAAGAGAAGAGCAAGCCGCCATTTATGTCGACGTTTGCACCCGTGATAAAGGAAGCTTCGTCGGACGCGAGGAATACGGCCAAGTTTGCAACCTCGTCTGGCGTGCCTTCGCGTTTCAAGGGGGTGATGCCAGCGACATGCGTACGCACTTCTGGCTTGGAGAAGATGTTGTGGAAATCAGTGTCGATCATGCCCGGACACAATGCATTCACGCGAACTTTCGGCCCAAGTTCTTTGGCCAAGCCACGGGTCAAGGTTGTCATCGCACCTTTGGACGCCGCATAAACTGCAGCACCCGGTCCACCACCATCGCGGCCCGCTTGCGACGCAATCGACACAATAGAAGACCCTTCATTGAGGAACGGAATGACTGCATTTACGGCGAGGAAGAACGATGTTGTGTTCAACTCCATAACCTTGTTCCAGTGCTCCAAAGTCATGTCCGCGATGGAAACACGCTTAACGATCCCGCCAGACACATGCATAAGTGTATCAACGCTTCCGTAAGCTTCAACGGTCGCCGCAACGAGCGCTTTTACTTCGTTTTGTTTGGTCATGTCGCCTTGCATTGCGAAGGCATTGCCACCCGCTGCTTTGATTTCAGCAACGGCTGAATCTGCACCTTCGGAAGATTGGAAATAGTTGATCGCAACGTTTGCGCCTTCTTTAGCCAAACGCATAACGCAAGCACGACCAATATCGCGTCCGCCGCCAGTTACAATCGCGGTTTTTCCTTTGAGATTCATAGTAAGCTCCTGTTATTCACCCAACATCGGGTGATTCCTTAGGCTTTCGCCAGTTTTTGGATGGTGATTTTAAACGCGTTTTCATCCGCGTCGGTGAAGTAAAAATCGCGATCATACCCTTGATCATCAAGGAAATGGAAAACCCGTTTTGGGGCCTCCATTGAATATGAAACAAGCAAAATTGCTATGCGATGACGTTTTTCTTTGGGGAATTTCACATAAAGGGCCGTCGAAACGGCAAGCCCGTCATCTTCGTCATTTGCATGGCACAGCCAATTTATGTCAACGACCTCGACGGCACCAATGCTGTCGACGAACACATAATAGCTGTCACACACGAAATAGATTTCGCGTTGAACCTTCGTCTTGGAAAGGTTGAAATGCTTATAGGCTTTGGCTGTATCTCCCTTGATATAAATGTGGTTTACCCGCTCTTCGGCTAAACCCGTGAGACAGAACGAGTTTTGGTCGCCGTGACTGTGGGAAATGGAGTCGTAAGGCGAGGACTTGAACACAAATTGAGTGTGCTCCTTCGGGTCGTCCATACGGTGCTGAATGGCGGCGCTGCGCGTATCCGAGCTGTTGGTATAGGCGCGGAAGTCACCCGTTTGTTGAATAAACGGACGCTGGTACAGGTCGATGCCAAAATAGGGTCTCACGAAATTTGCCGCATTTGTCAGATTAGCCATGCTCGGCATCCAATAATGCGGTCCTTCGGCCACCCCCCCTCGTTGTCGCCCCAAGGGGTATAGCTGGTCGAAAGGGAATTTATGGAAGGATCGAACCATTCTTTTGCTTCCGCCCCCTCGCCCCTCATCGTGATACAGGCAGGAATAGGCAAGGTGGAAACCGCGCACATAGCATGACTGTTGTAGGGAAAAGGCTGAATATTGGCGTGTGTGATAAGGTAGTCCGCCGTCTGACGGGTACGCTCAAGAAGGTGGTGACGGGCAAGGACACGCTCCTCCTCCGACTGCAAATCATGGAGCCAGTCAGAGCCCCAAACCAAGGCAACGGTACCGCGAAACGCCCACTCGTCGGTATAAGCCTGCGACGATGCGCCATCATTTTTCCACGTAAAGGCTGGCAATAGCCAATCTTTTACCCGCCGCAAGTAGGCGGGGTTTTCAAGAGCTTTTCCTGCGATGGGCAAGTGGCGAATGGCATAGACCATTTCTTGGCAGTCAATATTGGGTTGGCGCCAAACAGGCGGCATGCGTTGATCGTTTTCATAGCGTGAAGGCTCGGTCATGTTGTCGTGGTCCATCCCCCTCTTGGCGGACTTTTTAACGAACACATGCCATGAACAGTAGCTCGGGTCCTTGGCAACATCCTTCTTGAAGGTCGCTAGAATTCGCGAATTTATCCACAACCGACGGTGGCTAGCTTCCACCCCTCCATACAGCATCGTACGGTCAGAAAGCGGCACTTTGGTTTGGGTATCAATCGCTGTAAACGCGCGGATTTTGGACCAGTTCGCCTCAGTCTTACCCGCGGCTTCATCCCAGACATCGAAGCCCCAGAAATAATTCCCTGTATCCATTCCGGTGTCGAGGGTGAAAAATGTCCACGGAAGATTTTCGAAAAACTGTGTCTTATGCGCGATTTCCTGGCCAACGGACAACCAATTGAATCGGGGCTGATTTTCAGCGAGTTCACCTCCTTGGGCTGGTGAATATTGAATGTTCACCAGCCCCGCGCGCGAACGACCTCCACGGATAAAAAATTCGGGGTCAATCAAACCTTCGGCGTACCATTTAGAGTAGTTCTTGATGCCTTCCTTGACGCTGTTTTCCATATAGTCATGACAGATTTGATCATCATTGAGATAAAAATCGTTGTGGAAGTCCGCCCCAGATGTGTGGCCGTCCCACATTGTCACAAGGCGCTGCATTTCCTCCCGCTCACGGATAAAAACGGGAATTTCATCCTTGAGGCCGTTGCTATTGGGAACTTGAGCGCGAAACTCTGTCAAAATCGCATAAATTTCATCGACGTTCCGAGGAAATTCTAGGCCCAGTCTGTTGAAGCTTTCCGTGAGCGCTTGGCCACCAACATTGTCAGGAGTATCATCCGATGCGAGCATGATATTGAACGCACCTTGGGTCACGTTTGATGCGGCAGCGGTGGCCAATTCAATCGGCCAATTGTCATCATAGACGAATAGTTTTTTGTGGGAAAAAATATCCGATGAGATCGGTTCTTCCGACGCAAGGTACTCCCCCCCGCCAAAACAGGACCAGCTAGTCCGATTGCCGTAGACAATAACGCGGCCCCAACCATAGTATATTTCCGCACAAACATCAAATAACACGTTGATTTCATTTCATTCTTAACCCGCATACAAGAACACCTTTGTCGAAGGATTTCTGAATGAACGGGTAAACGATCAAAACCATAAGGATCGAGCAGACCATGACCGCGGCATTGACGGCTTCGAACGAAAAGGCGGATGTAAGCAAAACAGCCCCGAAGTCATTGTCGGCCTGAAGCTCTACAATAATTTTGCGCAAATTGGCTTGAACCGGCGACGTTTCTTCGTCGCGCACCAAGATCATCGCACGGAAAATCCCGTTCCACCGCGCCACGATACAGGACAGAGTGATCGTCGCGATTGCCGGTTTTGCAAGCGGGATGAACACTTTCCAAAGCCCTTGGAACACCTTGGTGCTACCCAAACGCGCCGCTTCCCCAGAGGAAGCAAGGAGTGCTTCAAAAAATTTGCGCAAAAGGGTAATGTTGAAAGCGTTCACAGCAAAACCGATGATGATCAGAAAGCTAAAATGCGAACCCCCAAAAGTGTAGATGAATGCATGCCCATAGCTGACCCAAAATGCCCGCTCGCTCAGGAAGCGCTCATAGGCAGCGAAGGTCATTTGTACGGGCGTTAACGTACCCTGTCCGGCAGGCCACGAACTGAGGGAAACCGCGAGGATATAAAGGGACAGATACAGGGTTGAGAGGGTAAAAACGAGCACCAGCGCCATGTTTAAATAGGCAAATGCTTTGTCGCCGCGAGAGTAAAGGTTCATGATTTTATCCTCACCACAATGAAGCGCGCGAAACGCGTTTTCTGACTGTAGGGGCAGTAGTAACAAGGACAAATGCGACGACAGCGTTGAACAGGCCCGCAGCGGCAGCCGCATCATATTGCGCCCCAGCAAGGCTCTGACGATAGATGAAGCTCGAAATCACATCGGAGATTTCATAAGCTGGGGGTTGATACAGCAGGAAGATAGACGCAAACCCGATCTCAAGAATATTGCCGATCCGAATAATCAACATGGCGAGGACCGTTGGCAAAATCGAACTAAAGCCGGCCTCTTGCTAAATACTAGAATGACGGTTGAGATAAAATGCGGCAAATACACGATGGTTTGCGCGGTTTTCTTCAGGCCAGGGATTACGAACTCGTTGAAAGCCAAGGCTAAGATGATCGTTATCGGGAAGGCAATCTGGAGGCCGTACATAGGTTTATACAAGAAAACCAGAAACCAAGTGACCGTAGGCGCAAGCAGCAGATATATTTGCCATTCCCGCCGTATGTGAAGACAAACCCACATCGTATTTTCAGAGAGTCGTCGCATAAACCGGCCCCTCTATGTGTTTTCAGGGAGGCCGATGGCACGGCCCGTTTTTATACCAAAAACTTTAATCCGAGACGTATCGACATAGAGTGCTTTGAGACGGGGAATTTCCCCATGCGTTTGAACTTTGGGCACGAAGGAAACATCGTCAACTTCCGAATGCCAAAGCGCTTCAGAGCCCAAGGTTTCCACCGAGTCCAACTCAATTGGCATGACTATACCACCACTGTTTTGCTCAATGCACCCATTGCACGTAACGACGATACAATCCGCCGAAGTTATGGCTTCGGCCTGATCGTGCGTCACGTATATGGAGGTCGCACCAAGACGTTTGTTAAGCCGTTTAAGCTCGATGCGCATTTGCGTCTGCAGCCTGGCGTCCAGATTTGACCGAAGTTCATCAAACAGAGAAACTTCTGGGCGGTGAACGATTGCACGCCCCATTGCAACAGGGTGTCTTTGCCCCCCAGAGAGGCCCGCTGGCCGCCGCTCAAAGTCCTCGATCAACCCAAGTGTCTCGCCAACAGCAGCGACGATTTCCTTACTTTCGCCCTTTGGCATTTTACGAATTTCGAGGCCAAACGCGATATTTTCTGCCACAATTGGGTGGAGGTAGAGCGCAGAGTTTTGGAAAACCATCGCCACATCGCGATCCTTGGGTTTGACCTTCAAATCGGTCCCGTGAACAGCTTGTATGGCGCCAAATTTCTCGACGATTTTGTTTAGTTGAACACCTAACAAATCTGCCTCCCAAACAACTCGTCGATTTCTATCGCCAACCTGCGCGGTAATTTCCACCCGTCTGGATCATCCTAGCGTTGCTACGCTTCTGGACGCATTTCAGGGTTCGGCGTTTGAAAAAACATAACGCCCAGCCTTACAACCTTCAATACAAATATTTACAAATAATCCGCGAAGAGAGAGAGGAATTCAATTCCTCAACTTTTTAACTAACAAAAACAAGGCGATAAAAGCTATACCCCCAGCGCCACCGACCAAACATTGCTACAATTATGCTCCTAAATCAAATGAATTTATAGATATGCGGCTGTAATTTTACAAATAAACAACCGAATAGCATCTCGTGGATGCGTCCCATCTACCGGCATTCGAAGAAATAGCCCAAAGCTGATTCGAACACTCTCAAATTCTTACAAACATATGGATCGAGGGGAAGGCCGTTAACTCGCCAATAGGCGCAACCCTTGGGTCACATCGGTGCGAATGGCCAGACGCAAGCCTGGCTCGTCCCCTGCACGCAGAGCCGCAACAATAAGACGGTGATTTCGTGGCGTCTCGGTACGGCGTAATTTCCCGTAGAGGGCGCGCATCGTTGGTCCAAGTTGAAGCCAAACAGTTTCCGTCATCGCCAAAATAGCAGGCGCTTGAGCACGTAAATAAAGCGTTCTATGGAATTCCAAGTTGGTGCGGATATAGCCAACGGCATCCTGTTTTGCGATATGTTCAGCAATTGAAACGTTGATGGTCTGCAAGCGTTCTATCAAGGCCATATGCGCACGTGGTAGCGCGCGACTTGACAATTCAGGCTCTAGCAGCGCCCGCAATGCGGCCAGCTCTTCGATCCGCTCGTTAGACAGTTCAGGCGTTGAAATCCGCCCAGATGAGGAAAGCGTCAACGCCCCTTCTGCCACCAAACGCCGCGCGGCCTCCCGAACGGGGGTCATCGACACGCCATATTCCGCCCCCAAACCCCGCAAGGTTAGCGACTGACCGGGCGCAAGCTCTCCATGCATGATCTTCGCCCGCAGGTGGCGATAGATTTGCTCGTGGAGGGCGTCATTTTGGCGGCTGTTTGTCTGCATAAAACCAATGTGATCACAAAACAGATCTACGTCAATCCGTGAAACGAAACTGATGCAATTCTTCGCCGTGAACACGCAGCCAATTGCGGGCTTCTTTATGGTTGGGGAAAATTCGCTGGACAACGGCCCAAAAATCAGCGGAATGGTTCATCTCTAAGCGGTGGGCCACCTCATGCGCCGCGACATAGCGCAATACGTAGGGTGGAGCCATAACGAGGCGCCAGCTGTACATCAATTTTCCGTCATGTGCGCAAGATCCCCACCGCGAACGTGTGTCGCGCAAGGAAATTCGCCCTAAGCTCACCCCTAAGTCGTAGGCGAATCCTTCGCTGGCCTCGGTCAAATCGACGCGCGCAGCAAGTTTTAGGAAGCTCGCGACCCGAATAGGCACCTTTTGCACCTCAATCGGCACATATATGGCCCCCTCGACGAATTTTGCCGCCCGCCCCCTGCCCTCAACGATGGGAATCTTGGCCCCACGGAACCACACCCAGCCGCCAATTTGGGGCACCAAATTTTCAGGACGCGCCACAAGATGGCCGCGGATCCAGTCCGCTTTTTCATATGCAAAAGCAATGGCTTCCCGCTCTTTTGCCCGCTTGGGCATCGTCAACGTCACCCGCCCGTCAAGGCGCGAAACACGCAGACTGAGCCTCTTGGCCTGCGCTGAGCGACGCAGGGTTACTTCAAGCTGAGGCTCGCCAGGTAATAATAGGCGGTCCATCGCCCCTCCAAGTTAACAAATCGTTTCACACTTCGTAAAAGTGTACGAGAAAAACCGCTTCTTACCCTTACTATCTTTAAAAGCCTTTGACACCCTATCCATGTTGTGGCAGTTGGCTTCAACTCTGAAATTCTAGATAGCTTGAAGGGGACAACCATGCCCAAAGAAGAATGGGGTATTAAACGTGTTTGCCCAACGACCGGCAAGCGGTTTTACGACCTAAACAATAAACCAATCATTAGCCCTTACACGGGTGAAGAAGTTGTTATCGACACCTCGTCGAAAGCACGCACCATGATGGCGGATAAGGCCGATGCCGAAACCGCGTCCAAAGATGCCGAAAAAGAAGAAGTTGTCGTTCTAGAGGATGATGATGAAGTTGATGAAGTTGATCTCGAAGATGACTTCATTGAGGACGACGACGATGACGACACTGTGCCTCTCGACGAGATTGCAGACGTCGCGGCGCCCGACGACGACAATTAATCTTTTGCGCGGGGATTTTTTCCCTTGATCTCCTCCCCGCGCTTACCTAAACAGCACCTCGCAACCCCTTGTTGCAGGATGGGGCCTTAGCTCAGTTGGTAGAGCGCTTGCATGGCATGCAAGAGGTCAGCGGTTCGATTCCGCTAGGCTCCACCATAGAATTTAGAAAATCTGCTATCGTTAGATTTCCCCCTAGTTTAGAGGATGTACGAAGCTTCGAACTGTTTCTGCGAAGACGTCGTCTCGTAGCCTGTCCCCTCTTACGCAGGGAGCATAAGCACGGGCGCTTCCTGAAAACACGCGGTTTATTGACAGGGCGCGCCGGGGGTCTTACCCAAAGGCAACCGAATGTTTTGCAGGAGCACAGGATGCCCGCCCACCAAAAATCTCTTGCCCTTGTGGCGCATGACGGCATGAAAGACGCGCTGATAGAATGGGCACGCCCACGGGTGGCGGAGCTGTCTAAGCATCGCCTATTTGCCACAGGGACCACGGGGGGGCGGCTGCATACGGAATTGGGGCTGGACATAACACTCCTCAAAAGCGGCCCTTTGGGGGGCGATGCGCAGCTTGGCGCTATGATCGCGGAGGAGAGGCTCGACGGGCTTGTGTTTTTTGTCGATCCTCTCTCGGCCCTACCCCACGATGTTGACGTAAAATCATTGCTGCGGCTTGCGATTCTGTATGACACGAACTTGGCTGTGAATAAAACGACGGCAGACGCGGTTCTGGCCCATTTTGACACTCCAAAATAACCCCACGAGGCAGACATGACACCAGAAACGCGCTTACGCGAAGATATTTGCACCATTGCCAAATCGCTTTTTGATCGCGGCCTCACCAGTGGGGCCAGTGGCAATATTTCCGCGCGCACCGAGGATGGCGGGCTTTTGGTTACGCCAACGGGGAGTTGCTTTGGCCGCCTTGATCCTGCGCGACTGTCGCGTTTTAATGCGCAATTGAGCCATATCGACGGCGACAAGCCAACGAAGGAAATGGCCCTCCACGAGGCCTTCTATGACACACGCGGCGCGAAGGCGGGGGCGATTGTCCATTTGCATTCCTGCCACTCTGTGGCGCTCTCTACCCTGCCCGACACCGACCCTGACAACATGTTGCCGCCGATCACCGCCTACGGGATCATGCGCCTTGGGAAAGTGGCCCTACTGCCGTATTTCATGCCCGGTGATCCGGCGATGGGCGGTGCCATCCGTGGGCTCGCAGGCAAGCGCAGCGCCGTCGTTTTGGCCCATCACGGCCCTGTGGTCGCTGGCAAGGACCTTGAGGCCGCAGCCAACGCGATGGAAGAATTGGAAGAAACCGCCAAACTCGCCTTGCTGACACGCGGCATGACGCCAAACCTTCTGAGCGAGGCGCAGATTCAAGGGCTGGTGCGCGAATTCGGCGTTGAGTGGGACTAGCCCGTTAAAACGCCAACGGGCCGCAACCATTTCTGGTGCGACCCGTTTTTTAATGTTCGCGCGTCACTCCATCAAAGACGGGAGAAACAGCGAGAACGACGGCACATAGGTAATCAAAATCAACGCCGCCAAAATTGCGATATAAAACGGCCAGATCGTCTTTAGACATTCTTCGATTTTGATTTTACCCACGGCACATCCCACAAAGAGACAGGTGCCAACGGGCGGTGTGCAAAGGCCGAGACCCAAGTTCACCAGCATCATGATGCCAAATTGCGTAGGGTCCATTCCCAAGTCGCGGGCGATGGGCAAAAAGATCGGTGTGCAAATCAAAATCAACGCTGCCATATCCATGATCATGCCCAAAACAAGCAGGATAATGTTGATCATGATCAGAATGACGATTTTGTTGTCAGAGATTGCGAGCAATAAGTCACTAAGCTTCATCGGCACCTGATAGAGCGCCAGAAGATAGGCAAAGGCCGAGGCAAAACCGATGAGGATCATCACCATAGACGTAGTTTTAACTGTGCTTATTACCGAAGTTTTCAGGCCCGCATAACTCAGCGAGCGATAGATCAGACCCGTCAAGACGAGAGCATAGATTGCGCCGAAAGCTCCAGATTCCGTAACGGTAAACACACCACCAAGAACACCACCGATAATGATAACTGCGGTAAACAGGCCCGGGATCGCAACAGCCCCCGTGCGGGCAACTTCGCCCCAACCGGGGAAAGGTTCAGCGGGATATTTATGTTTGATCGCGATAACATAGGCGGCAATGGCCAAACAGACACACATCAAAATGCCGGGAATAACACCCGCCAAAAACAGCTTATCAACCGCAATTACCCCACCTGAGGCAACCGCGAGAATAATCATATTGTGGCTGGGCGGAATAACGATGCCCGCAATGGATGAGGTGACCGTCACGTTAACCGCATAGTCTGGGCGATAGCCGCGCTCTTTCATCACAGGGATAAGGATCGAACCCAGCGCCGAAATATCCGCAATCGCTGACCCTGAAATCCCGCCAAACAGCATGGAGGAAAAGATATTCACCGAGGCCAAACCACCGCGTACATGCCCAACAAGGGTGGAGGCAAAGCGCACCAACCGGATGGCAATGCCGCCATGCATCATCACTTCGCCTGCAAGGACAAAGAACGGAATGGCAAGGAGCGGAAAGCTGGCGACGCCCGAAATCGTGCGCTGGAATGTGGTGACAAGGGGGAACCCTTCAAACCAAAACGCGCCCAATGCCGCAGCGCCCATGGCAAAAGCGACGGGCATGCCAATAATCACGCCCCCAAAAAATACGCCCAAAAGGATGAGCAAACCATATTCCATTATTCTAACCCCTCGGAGAGATAAGCTGCGCGTTTTTCGGGGTCACAAACCATAATCAAAAGACGCGATGCGGAAAAGAGAAAAACAAGTGCCCCACAGAAAACGGCCGAGCCTGTGCGTATCCCTTCGGGAACATTCAGCATGGGAAGCAATGTCGACCAGCCGAAAATCGTAAGTTTGACGCTATATATGAACATTGCCAAGCCAAGCCCCGCCACGATGAGATCGCTTAGGATAAGCAGGAAAACTTGAACTTTGGGCGGAGACATATCGCGAAACAGGGTGACGCCAAGGTGGCTTCTTGTGTGAATGCCCGCAGCGGCCCCAAGGAACGTAATATAACAAATCAACACAAGGGCCAGTTGCTCAACCCATGTCGGCGTGACGTTCAAAACATAGCGGCCAAAGACCAACCAGCCGAAGGTGAGAACCATCACGGTGACGGCAATCGCGCCTGTGACAATGCATATTTTACTGAGAGTGTTGTTGAAACGGATGAGGTTATCCGTCCATTTCCGCTGCTCGCTCATTTTCATCTCCCATAAAAAAAACGCGCCGACCTAGATGCAAGGGCGGCGCGACTCTTTGATATCGTGCAGATTAATCCGCAGCTTGGATCATCTCAACGAGACCCGCCATATCTGGGCTGGCAGCGAGGTACTGGTCGTAGACCGGAGCCATTGCGGCTTGAAACGCGGCTTTATCTTCGATTGTGTTCACAAGAACACCACCTGCGACAACTTTTTCCATCGAAGCCGCTTCACGGGCCTGCCACAATTCACGCTGTAGTTTCGCAGAATCCATCGCTGCTGCTTTTACAATGACTTGCTGCTCTGGCGTGAAGCCTTCCCAAGTTTTCAGGCTCATGCAAAGGCACTCAGGAATGATCAAGTGCTCGGACAACGAGTAGAATTTCGCAACTTGGAAGTGGTTTGTGGATTCGTAGGATGGTGGGTTGTTTTCCGCACCGTCGACAACGCCCGTTTTGATCGACTGATACACTTCAGCAAAGGCCATTGGTGTCGCGTTGCCGCCCAAAGATTCGATCATTCCAACGAACAAATCGTTGTTCATAACGCGAACTTTCATGCCTTCAACGTCCGCAGGAACGTTCACAGGCTGGATTGAGTTATAGAAAGAACGTGCGCCAGCGTCATAGAAGGCCAGAGCTTTGATACCTTTTTTCTGCATACCCGCGTCGATTGCATCGCCAACAGCGCCGTCCATCAACTCATACATTTGAGGGATGGATTTAAAGATGAAGGGAAGCGAAACAACGTTGGCTTCAGGAACCGCTTGGCCCATCGGACCGAGACTGAATACGCCGAAATCAAGCGCGCCGAGGCGAAGCTGCTCAATCGCATCCGGTTGGCTTCCGAGGACGCCGCCGTGGTATACTTTGCCACTGATTTCGCCCGCCGTCGCTTCTGAAACTTCTGCGATAAAGGCTTCCATGCCATAGGACACAGGGTAGTCTTCGACGTGGATGTTCCAGCCGCGCAGGTCTTTTGCCATTGAGCCAGTCGCGCCAAAGGCCATTGCAACGCCTACGGCGCCTGCCCAAATTTTATTAATAGATGTCGTCATGAGGGATCCTCCCAAATCCTGATTTACATTAAAATTAACATATTTGTAAAAAGTTGTAAAAGCAACAGGGCAAATATCTCACAACGTAATTTTAAGTCTTTTAAAAACAGGTATTTAAAATGTCACCAAGCTTTAGTGCACAAAAACAATTGGAAAATTGCGCCAAGACGGGAGGCAGTAAGGCTCATTGGAATCGATTTGGAACTCTTTCAACGCGCGAATCAAAAAGGGCCCACAAGAATGCAGGCCCTTCGCGTTCAAATAGGAACGCTTTTCCTTAAGAGAAATCAGCTGGAAGAAGGCTAACCGGAATGTTTTGATAGCTCACAGGACGCAAGAAACGACGGATGGAAAGGGTTCCAACCGATGTCGCGCCAAAGTTCGTGGATGCAGGGTAAGGTCCGCCGTGCACCATTGTGTCACAAACTTCTACGCCAGTCGGGAAGCCATTGGCCAAGACACGACCAGCTTTGCGCTCAAGGATCGGGAGCAACTGACGGGCCAATGGCGCATCTTCGTCATCCATGTGCAACGTACATGTGAGCTGCCCCACGAGGCTTTTCGCAACCGCGAGCATTTCGGCTTCATCTTTGGCAACGACAACAAGACCCAAGGGGCCAAAGACCTCTTCGCCAAGCTCTTCATTCGCGAGCCATTCGGCCGCCGTGGTTTGGAACAGATAGGGCGTCGCGTTGCGCAAATCACATGTCGTGGTGAGCAAGGTTTGCACGCCTTGCGAGCCTGCAACACGGTCACGACCTGAATGATAGGCCGCCGCAATTCCGTCCGTCAGCATAGTTTGTGCGCCGACTTGCTTGAGGGCAACTTGCGCCGCGTGGACAAAAGCTGCGCCTTCGTCACCTTCCAAAACAACCGCGATTCCGGGGTTGGTACAGAACTGTCCTGCGCCCATCGTAAGGGAGGCAGCCCAGCCAGCGCCAAGCGTCGCGCCCTTAGTTTTGACTGCATGCGGCAGCATGAACATCGGGTTAACCGAGCCCAATTCCCCAAAGAACGGGATGGGTTCTGGACGCGCCGCACAAAGATCAAACAAAGCACGGCCACCACCAAGTGAGCCTGTAAAACCAACAGCTTTAATCAGTGGATGTTGAACACAGGCTTGGCCGACAGCACGATTTCCGCCCTGAATTTGGCTAAACACACCGGGGTGCACACCGCAAATTTCGATCGCCGCATGAATGGCTTGCGCCACAATATCCGACACACCGGGGTGGGCGGAGTGGCCTTTCACAACAACCGGACACCCAGCAGCGAGCGCCGCCGCCGTATCGCCACCAGCCGTGGAGAACGCGAGCGGGAAGTTGGACGCGCCGAAAACAGAAACAGGTCCGATAGGACGTTGCATCATGCGAATCTCAGGACGAGGAAGCGGCTCGCGATCAGGGAGTGCCGCATCAAAACGGCGATCCAGATAATCGCCTTTTTCGATATGGTCTGCAAAGAGGCGAAGTTGCCCAACCGTGCGACCACGTTCGCCATTCAAGCGACCTTCGGGAAGGCCCGTTTCTTTGGTGCCCATTGCGGTAATTGCTTCGCCGCGCGCATCAATTTGATCCGCGATTTCGCGCAGAAACTTCGCACGGAACACCCGTGTAGAGACGCCATATTCAACAAAGGCCTCCTCCGCAGCACGTGCAGCACGATCAACCAATTCAGCCGATCCAACGGAAAACTTGTCCGCAACGCCAGAAACAGGTGTGTTTTCAAAGACGCCTTCGCCTTCGACCCATTCTCCAGCAATAAGGTGTTTACCCATCAACATAATTCTCGCCCTCCTTGGCATAGTCTATTGCATTTCGCCGCGCAAATATCCGCACGGTGTTGGCACATCGGTACCAGATGAGAATTGCTAAACAAGCAGGAAGTCCACCTGTACCGAGAGTAGTGCGTTTGAATTTCACAGCGCGGCACGTTTGATTGCGGGTCAAACGCCGTGGTGTGTTGCGAAGACGCGTTGACACCATCCGCATGTGATTTTACAAATAAACATCAATTTCCCTCTAATCAAAGGCGCATCATGACGCAAAATATTAACGCCCCCTCCGACTGGATGACCTCTGGACCGGGGGCCGAACGTCGTATTCTTTGCTATAACGATGACCTTATGATGGTTGAGTTCCGCTTTGCCAAAGAGGGCCTCGGTGCACTCCACAATCACCCCCACACTCAAACAACCGTTGTGGCTTCGGGGAAGTTCCAATTCACCCTTGAGGGGAAAACACACATTTTGGAAGCTGGCGACTCGCTTCTCATTCCGTCGCTGGCGATGCATGAATGCCTCTGCCTCGAAGGGGGTGTTTTGATGGATGCCTTCACGCCTTGTCGCGATGATTTCCTCGAAGCCCACGGCCTAACCAAAGTGCCAGCCTAAGCGCCGTCAAAAACGCGTTTTCGCGCATTTTCAACATGCACTCGCATTGCTAAACGCGCAGCCTCGGCATCCGACGCCTTAATTGCTTTCAGAATAGCCAAATGCTCCCCCTGTACCAATTCAAGGCGCGAGGTGGGCATTGTCAGCGAGAGGTTGCGCGTAAGATTCATGCCCGTGAGGATATTCGCCTTCATGGAATTTCGCGCCGAGGTGAAATATTGATTGTCTGCTGCTTCACAAATTGCTGCATGAAAAGCCTCGTCGGCATCCACGCCAAGCTCGTTTGCCTGCACACATCGGTCAAGTTCGTCGTAGGCCGTTTGAAGTTTTTGCAAATCCCGATCCGTGCGCCGGTTGGCCGCAAGAAACGCGGCCTCCCCTTCGATGGCAGCCCGAAATTCGAAAGTTCTTTGGATATCCGCAATCGATCCGACGGGTGCAAAATCCAACACTGAGCCGTCGGGGCGGCGCTGAACGTAAGATCCCGACCCTTGCCGCGACACAATCAAACCGTCTTCGCGCAATTGCTTTAAAGCCTGACGCAGAACTGGCCGACTCACCTCAAGGCGCTCACTAAGAACATGTTCCGTCGGTAATTTAACCCCGACCGCGAACTCGCCTAAGACAATCATCGAGACAATGCGTTCGTAGGCACGATCCGAAAGGGTTCGATCCCTGACGGGACGTCCCGCAGTTCTAAATGCCGTATTACTGTCGATCTCGGCTATCGATTGTTCTTTTCTCGCCACGCTGAGTATAAGTCCTTTGTTGCCGGATCCGTCGGCGGATATAGTCCGAAGGTTGATGCGCCCGCCTGAACACGCTCAAGCACAAAATCCTCAAATGCAGTCATCTCTATTGCCTCGTTTGCGACCTCATGGGCAATATGTTTGGGTAGCACGACAACGCCCTCGTTATCCCCCACGAGAATATCTCCTGGGAACACCGAAACCCCACCGCAAGCAATTGGTTCGTTAATGCCAATTGCGTGATGCTTGGTCAAGTTCGTTGGGGCACTTGGTTGCTTGTGATAGGCAGGCATCGACATCCTCGATATCTCTGGGGCATCGCGAAATCCCCCGTCGGTCACAATGCCTGCACAACCAAGAACGCTCAGTCGAGTCGCCAATATGCCACCTGCGGAAGCGGCACTCGCGTCACCCCGCGAGTCGATCACGAATACCGCGCCTTCTGGGCATTCTTCGACTCCTTTGCGTTGTGGATTTTGGGGATCGGCGAAAGTTTCCAACCCGTCCAAGTCCTCACGCGCGGGAATATAGCGCAGCGTATAAGCGTATCCGACCATATTCGGACCCGGGTTCATACGATGAATATTTTGGATGTAAATATTCTTAAAGCCACGCTTAAACATAGCGGTTGTCAGAGTCGCCGTACTGACTTTCATCAATATTTCGTGGAGTTCAGCGTCAGTTTCTTTCATGTCGAGCAGCCCTTTAAAATCTTGTGACGCAGATGCGCCTCCTCCAATTTGTAAATGCCTCCGTCATATTTGTCAAATATTTGTAAAGATTAAGCGTGAAATTTCTATAAAACATCCCTTCCGGGGTGAATTACAACTAAATAGGAAGTACTGCCCGCAATTTCGTACATTGAGGCCTGTAAAATTTGTAAAACCTGACACGAGCCATAAATCAGGTGGCAATGAAATGACGCCAGCGCGCAAGATTTATCACAAATACAAAACGGGTCAGAAAGCCAAGCTATCAAATGTAAAGGGATCGCAAATACAATTAGAGCTCACGCCTCCCGACTTGAATGACGCTGAATTGCTTTCAATTGGGGAACCTCAAGTTTTGTATAAGGTCCAACTTTTGTTAGCGCGAGTACGCGATGTGAATAAGCCGTTGAATGGGGGGCAGGAAATTCAAAATCTGCCGCTTGCCCCCATCTCAATGTTATCAGGTGAGTTACTCAGAATTGAACCTGACTGCTCGCTATTCTCTGCTACGAAAGGGGCAAGTTTAACCTTGGGGAAACATCAACCAGATGCCTTGGCAGATTTCTTAGAGACCGGCGCTTTTAGACGGCGAAAAATGAAATTTAATGAAAATGGCATATTGCAGATTGAACACCTTCCCTGCCGACAACGAGTGTCCATAAATATCTCGAAAGCGCTTTTAGCGGATGCATTGCGCAAAATTCTGGTCTCGGATGGCCGCAAATTAAAATCGACTTGGGTCAAAAACCCACCGTCTTCAACGTTCTAAGCCACCGAGATCCCTCTCTGTCCCGCACGAACAAAATAGCCATAAATGGTCTTTCTGATCAGGGAGGAATGCCACGGAGTGGACGCATAAAATGTTCCATGATTGCTGTGACTTGAAAACGCTAGTCAGGAATAAGAGTCGCAACTAGGAAGGCGTTTACAAATCTAGACGCAATTCAAACTCAGTAAAAACCATACCCCAAAATGGCAAGGCTACGGGGCTCGTCACCTCCGCGAAGACGTCGAATCTGTCTTTAGGCGACTGCCTACACGATCTGACGCCAGCCCAAGCGTGCCAAAAAAGAGAAATGGAGCGATACACATTGATGCGACCAGCTCGCGATAATGCACCTAAAGTCAAAATTCGATAAAAGGAGCAATAAACAAACTTCTGGATTGCGGCTTGTACGCTTATGTCCAACGGGTACCAAATTAAATGGCTAAATGGTGATCCCATCAGGAATCGAACCTGAAACCCCCTGCTTAGAAGGCAGGTGCTCTATCCAGTTGAGCTATGGGACCACATTGTTCGGTGCGAGATGCACCTATTTGCTTTTCATAGCCTGACGGGCATGAATTTCAAGCGGAAAAGCCCCGCGCTATGCCCAATTTTCAGTTTACACAGCCCATCTTTTTGGAAATGGAACGGCCCCACCATGTTCGAGGGCTCACGCCAGCGCGATGAATATCTGCCCAAAGTTATCTCGGAAGAGCTCTGAAAGTCAAGCAAAAGCAATGCGTTACCTCGACGCGTTTTGAGGTCAGAGCAAAGATTGCGCGAAAAACGGGCCAAGAACCCGCGAAGAAAAATAAAACACAACAAAAAAACCCACCGAAGCGGGCTGACTATTCATCAACTGCATATCTAATTTAGGCTGGGATCTTGGCCGCGAGAGCGTCAGCGATGTGGACATAAATGGCCCTAACCCCGATTTTCTCTGGATGACGAAATGACGGGATCGTCCCTGCCATAATCTCAGCAAATACTTTTTCGAAGGGCCCCGCGCCACGTTGGCACGCATATGCTATAGGGTGAACATCCTTGCACGTTTCAGGAATGAGCTCCGGAAGAGTCGATATTTTTCCCAAAAATTCATCAAGGTGATAGTAGAGGAAACGGCGTATGAGGGGCCTCAAATTAGCCTGTCTATCTATTGCAGGATTGGTCGCGGCTTTTGTGTTGCACGTGCCAGTCCTCACTGTCTATTCGAACCTCAGCACGCCTTCGGACCTGCGCGCATACCCGTCTCTTTCCCAAGGCGTGAAAAGCCAAAATTACGAGATCGAGAGGCTCGTCTATGGGGCAAGCGAGATTTGGTTTGACCATCAGGCAAACAACTATCTGATCATCGCGGATCTGATAAAAGGTGGGAAAGTTGAATACTCAGGTCGTTTCATCGTCACCGTTGGCGAAGATGGTCATTTCATCGAACACCGACGGGTGACCAGTACTGACCCGCTTCCTGATTTTGATGCCGATCCACGCTTTTCTATGCTCAACACCGCACCTGAGCGGATTTATGTTCCGAACTATCGTTTTGACGCCCTCGAGGGGCAGCTTGATTTGGTCAAATATCAATTTACGGCGTTCAGTGAGAGGCCTTATTTTTACTATTTTATTCCCGTCATACCCTTTGATTGGACAGGCATCGGCTACTTCAACCTGAAGCATCAGGGGGAAACGCTTTCTTTCCAATTGCCAACCAATTTCTACGGTGGGCCTTTGTATACGACGTCAAATATTGACGGACAGCTTTATGTCGCGCGCCGCGAAAAGGATGCATTAGGTGTAGCTTTTTTAGAGGTCGCAGAGAGTAGTTATACCCACAGCATGGATGGCGGCGAGACACATCGAGAGGCCTACGGCCTCCATGTTATTCGTCCTCGTCGTCACTGAGGCTGCGGCAACCGAAAGCACACATATCTCTGAATGCAGATGGCCAAAGCGATAATCAAAACATCTTAAACGGTTATTCTGTATTTCAAACTCTCAGACCTCTACTTAGGGAGCCAATGTTATGGCTAGGGTTCCAACTTTACGTGTCGACAAACTGCTGTCATCTATGGGCTACGGGTCGCGCAAAAAAATCGCACACATGGCCAAGCTCGGCGGTATCACTCTCGACACGGCCCCTCTTTTGGACGTCACCAAACGTATTCCTGTCACTCCAGATTTGCCGACGCGAATGACGATATGTGGCGCGGCTCTCGCTCCTCTTGCGCAGATGGTTATGCCCGCAACAAGTAAGTCACCATATACACTTCACAACTGCCCATTGCACCAAGACCGAAATTTAATTGTTGCCGACCTTCGATCAGGCTTGGGGTCTTGATTTGAATGGCCCATTGGGCACGCCCGCCATTGCGTCTGACCTCGCGACTAATCGTGGATGCTGACCGCTTCAGGGATCTCGCAATGGACCGCAAGGACAGCTTCGCACGCAGGCCTCTGGATATCTCCTCGCGGTCCATCAGGGTGAGAGCGAGGCGAGACCGCAAGCGGTTTGGTGGACGGATGCCGCCAGTGCGCGCAAGGTGCGGATAAATCGATGACGATGAGCGATCAAAACCACGCCCGATCTAGTTCATCGATTCTCCGCGTTGCCATCGATCCCATATCTCTGACTTTTGCTCATCTGTGAAAAACACTCGGTGACGATACTTCATAGGGTTCACTCCATCTTTCCAAAAAGATTAGAGTGTTGCGTCGACTAGTTGAAACCGCCCCGCTTAGCAGACCTTGACGCACACCGCAGCGAAAGCCCGTTTTCCGCCCCTGTTGTCTAATGCAGCATTAACAATAGGGTTAATCAGGGTTGTTGCGGTTGGCGGCATCAAGGCTGACCTCAGGGTCGCGCCCAGGACGTGAGCGATATGCAGGCATACTCCAACCATAAGCCAGCGCACCGCTGCGTGTCAGGAACGCCAAAATAAATCCTAGGCCGGCCGCCACAAATTGATCAACTCCTGCCCCTAGAATACCGACATAAATCAAACCGCCAACCATCGCCGCAGCGAGATAGATATCTTTGCGCATCAAAACCGAAGGCTCGCTGGCCAAAATGTCTCGAAACACACCGCCAAGCCCTCCGGTGAGCACCCCCATCACGACCGCTATCACTGGCGATCCGGTGACAAGCAACCCTTTATAGGCGCCAAACACGGCATAGGCGGCCAGCGCGACCGCATCGAGCCATAACAACCAAAGGTAGCGTGACTCCAGAAAGTGCGCGATGAAAAACGTTAAAACTGCTGCCACTGTGCAGACCAGAATGAACAGCGGTTGTTCAACCCAAAACACCGGCACTCCAAGTATGAGATCGCGAACGGTTCCACCACCTGTGCCAGTAACCATCGCCAAAAATATAAAACCGATGATATCCAACTGTTTGCGTGACGCCACCAGTGCCCCAGTCACTGCGAAAAGTGTTACCCCGACAAAATCAAGGAAAATAACAATGCTCATCCAAGCCTCATGTTTTGACGATTAAGTTCGTCGCTGGTGGATACACTAGAAGTTCCCCCCGCTCTCATCAATCGTGGTTTGACAGATTTGGTTACGCTGCCGTCGGAGATGATCGCAGCGAAATTCGGCAAAGCGCTCAAACTAACCAAACTTTTATAGTTAAATTCCGAACGGGACGCCCCCCGTTACAGGGAGATTTATGTCGATGACGTAGTTCGCTTGCGGTCCCGCAAGATATCTACTTTCAGTCGTGAAGGCACAACGGTCAGCAAAAGTCACGATAGCAGGAAACGGTCGAATTAAACTCCATTGTCCCGGCGATGCGCCCTATTCTGCCAAACAAAAAGCGTTCGACGCTTTTTATCGCCAACATCTGAACGAGTTTCTTCAACACAATCTACCCAAATGGTGTCAGGCGCTAAACGTGGACCTACCTGAAATCCGCATCCAGCGAATGCGGACGAAGTGGGGAAGTTGTAATCCCAAGACTGGCCGTATCATGATCAATTTGGAATTGGCAAAGAAGCCACTTCGATGCGTTGAATACATCATTGCACATGAATTGGCTCATCTTCGAGTGCGCCATCACAGCTCAGAATTTATTGCATTGCTGGATTCTGTGTTGCCAGATTGGCGGCATCACAAGGATATCCTTAATTCGTTGCCTCTTGCGTATGACGAGTGGACATATTGAACTAAGCAGAAAGGTTCATTGCTCTGCCAAAACCTACGCGCAGAAATTCATAAAGGCGCTACTTTGCAGGCATCACGTGTCTTCGTTGCCTATGAGTATACTTCAAATGATTTAAGGCGGAGAATCAACACATAGTAAGGGCGCCCAACGGGGACCCTACATGCATACCAGCGATGACTTTCGCGGGATCTTTGCTCCGATTCCGAGAGAACTTTGCCCCGATTTACAACGACTTAATGCGTCCAAGCGCCCCGACGATTCGTCGCGAAATTTTCGCCGTAGCCGCCTGCACGGATAACTGGCTTGCGTGTTTTTGGCTCTTGAACACTCGCCTCAATGCCATTGGCGCGCGCATATTCTAGCGCCGCATCCTTGCTGTCGAACCTGAGCCGAACTTGGCTCTGCATATCATCGGAGCTTGTCCACCCCATCAATGGGTCAACGTCACGCGCGGAAGCTTGCGCAAACTCAAGAACCCAGACTTTAGATTTCCCCATGCCCGACTGCATGGCATTTCTGGTTGGTTGATAGATACGGGCGCGCATAGCGGTCTCCTGAAAAACTTGAAGTCTTATCGCAAAGAAACTGCCCGCATTGCAAGTATGAACGCACTTATGCGCGCCCGACATCTTGAGATTTTTTGTTTTATTGGGGGGAAGTAGATTGCCGACCTAAGCAGGGAGCGGGGTGGGTGGGGTGGGTGGGTGCGCTTAGATCGACAATCATTTCTGCTGCTTACTTGGCAAACCTACGCACCAAAATTACCCCAAGCAAGTAAAAAACGCGCCTAGGTTGTATTTTGATACTTAAAACTCAACCCAAACACGCAATCTTTTGTTAACAATACACGGAAATCCCCCTCCGCCCCCTTGAAGTGGAACAAAAAGTGATCAAATCTGTGGGCGAATAAGGAACTGATTCATGAACGTCCCACAGACCCCACAAAACCCAAACGGCCGCAAGAAACTCGAAGGCGGCAAACGTTTTGTGCTGAGTTCGGAGTTCTCTCCCGCAGGCGATCAGCCCACTGCCATTCGGGAGCTGGTTGACGGAATAAACTCCGGTGAGCAGAGCCAAGTCCTGCTGGGGGCCACGGGTACGGGCAAAACTTTTACGATGGCAAAAGTGATCGAGGCGACCCAACGCCCCGCCATCATTCTTGCGCCCAATAAAACCCTCGCAGCCCAGCTTTATGCTGAATTCAAAGGCTTTTTTCCCGACAACGCCGTCGAATATTTCGTTTCATTTTACGACTATTACCAGCCCGAAGCCTATGTTGCCCGCTCCGATACCTTCATCGAAAAAGAGAGCCAGATCAATGAACAGATCGACCGCATGCGCCACTCGGCGACACGCGCCCTCCTCGAACGCGATGACGTCATTATCGTGGCCTCCGT
The DNA here is from genome assembly GCF_000812665.2 of Falsihalocynthiibacter arcticus. Lineage (GTDB taxonomy): Bacteria > Pseudomonadota > Alphaproteobacteria > Rhodobacterales > Rhodobacteraceae > Falsihalocynthiibacter > Falsihalocynthiibacter arcticus. The sequence goes on along the minus strand of NZ_CP014327.1, from coordinate 1,851,028 downwards.
CTCCTGTATCTATGGCATCGGGAGCCCTGAAACCTATACCGAAATGACGCAGGATTTGGTCGCTGGCGAAACCTATGTACAGCGCGAAATCATGGCCGGCTTCATTGCGCAACAATACAAACGCAACGACGCGGGATTCTCGCGCGGAACTTTTCGCGTGCGCGGCGACAGCCTCGAAATTTGGCCCAGTCACCTCGAAGATCGCGGCTGGAGATTTTCCTTCTTTGGCGACGAACTTGAGGGAATCACCGAGTTCGACACGCTCACGGGTGAGCGTACAGATGTGCTCGAAAAGGTTCGCGTCTATGCGAATTCGCACTATGTGACCCCCCGCCCGACCCTGCTTCAGGCGATCAAATCAATCAAATCCGAACTCGCGATTCGTTTGAAACAATTCGAGAGCGAAGGCAAACTCCTCGAAGCCCAGCGCATCGAGCAACGCACGAAATTCGACCTTGAAATGATCGAGGCACAGGGGTTTTGCAACGGGATCGAAAACTATTCGCGCTATCTCACGGGCCGCGCCCCGGGCGAGCCGCCCCCCACCCTTTTTGAATATATCCCCGATAATGCCATCGTTTTTGCCGACGAGAGTCACGTTTCCGTGCCCCAAATCGGTGGCATGTATAAAGGCGACTTTCGTCGCAAAAGCACGCTGTCGGAACACGGTTTCCGCCTCCCCAGCTGTATGGACAACCGCCCCCTCAAATTCGAGGAATGGGACGCGATGCGCAGCCAATCAATCTTCGTTTCCGCGACCCCGTCAAAATGGGAAATGGAGCAAGCGGGAGGCGTCTTTGCCGAGCAAATCATCCGACCAACGGGGCTGCTCGACCCCATCATTGAAATCCGCCCTGTCACCACCCAAGTTGATGATCTACTTGATGAAATCCGCAAAGTAACCGCGGGGGGCTATCGCGTTTTGGTCACAACCTTGACCAAACGCATGGCCGAAGATCTAACGGAATACCTGCATGAACAGGGCATCAAAGTGCGCTATATGCACAGTGATATTGACACGCTCGAACGCATCGAAATCCTCCGCGACCTGCGCCTAGGGGCCTTTGATGTACTGATCGGGATCAACCTTCTGCGTGAGGGTTTGGACATTCCGGAATGTGGCCTTGTCGCCATTCTCGACGCCGACAAAGAAGGCTTTTTGCGCAGCGAAACCTCGCTGATCCAAACCATTGGCCGTGCGGCGCGTAACGCCGAGGGCCGCGTCATCATGTATGCGGATCGCATTACTGGAAGCATGGAACGCGCGATTGGCGAGACAGACAGGCGGCGCGACAAGCAAATCGCCCACAATCTGGCAAACGGCATCACCCCGACAACCATCAAGAAAAACGTCGAGGATGTTCTTTCGGGCCTCTACAAGGGCGACGTCGACATGAATCGCGTCACCGCCGTCATCGAAAAACCGTTGTTTGGCGCGAATCTATCCGCGCATCTCGACGGCCTGCGGGTGGATATGCGCAAAGCTGCCGAGAATTTGGAATTCGAAGAAGCCGCGCGTTTGCGCGACGAGGTTCGGCGCTTGGAAGCGGTTGAGCTTGCCGTTTCTAACGATCCCATGGCCCGCCAATCCGCGATTGAAGCGGCAAGCGAAACGGCAAACAACAAACGTGGTCGCAGCACGGCAGGCAAAAGCGGCACCCGCGCTTATCGCGGCAAATCCGAAGCTAAGTTCTAGAAAGGGAGGGCTTCTCTCGCGCGTTAAAACCGACTAACCTCGTTGAATATTTGGCCCGATTGGAGAAAGCCTTGCGTGTTCATCCCAGAAGCAATCACCTGAGATTGGCGGCAACGCTCGCGGGCTTAATGCTTTTGGTTGCCTGCGCCACGCCACAGCAACGCTGTATCAACGGCGCGACGCGCGAGTACCAAACGGTTGCAAATCTGGCGGCACAAACCGAGTTAAACATCGCACGTGGCTACGCCATCGACGTTTCCTATGTGCCCTACACGGTTTACGAAACCTGTTATTACGGGAATCGGCGCGCCTATGCCTGCCCACAAACCTACAATCGCACGGTAGAAACTCCGCAAACAATTGATGTCGCCGAACAAAAGCGCATTCTAGCCGATCTCAAGATCAAACTATCCTCCCTGCAAGAGGCCTCCGCTGCATGGATTGCCCAATGCCAAGCACAGTATCCTGAATAGAGTTAAAAAACTGCTGACACCTCATACATAACGGGCTCGAAACTCTTGCAAAGGTCGCTAATCGCGCGATTGCGAGCCCGCATTTCCTCCGTGCGCAGCATCGCTTGAAAATCCTCTCGCCGCGTCCATTGCGAGTAATTGGCAATCCGCGTTTGCGCATCATTCACATGCAACCCAGCCCCAATAAATCCGGGTTGTTTGCTGATAAAAACCTCATAGGCGTCTGTCAGGGCGTCGAGCAAATCCTGACAGGTACCTGGGGTCATTTCAAAAGTGGTGATGACCGTTTGAACGGGGGCGGCGACGGAAATAATTGGCATAAATGTCCTCCTCTCCCTTCAGCCTAGCTGATAGAAGAAAAAACGCCAAATTCAAAAAAAGGGGCACGTTTCTGCACCCCCGCTTTTCTTTTTTTACACGGGATTATCCATCCGCACCGTCAAATGAACAGTACCGCGACAGGCCTGCGACCACTTAACGCGAACCTCGTCCTGATCCGCGCCTTGCTTGAGGGCGCAGAACGGGAATTCCGTCACATGGGTGTTGGACGCGCGCAGAATTTTGCCATCCGGCACAAGGCCGACCATCGATTTGGTCATGCCCCCAAAGGGAAGATGCGACTCCGTCGAAACCACCCAACTCGCCGAATCCGAATTCTCCACGTGCTTAAAGGTCAGGGGATTATAAATCGGCTGGTTCACCAAATTAAAGGTGTTCCCCTGCACAACAACATTGCGCGCCGAATTCATATCAAGCCCTGCATAGGTTTCATCTACATGGTCAACACGGTCGATATTTCCGTTCAACGATCTGAAAACATTGCCAGAAATATTCAGCCCTGAGAGATAATGCCCCGCCCCGTAAGGCTTGATAACGATCCAATGGAACCACGGTGCAACGTCATTTACCGTGAAAATATTCCCCGTGATCGTCAGTCCACCAAAGGCGAATTCGTTGTTAAAATCGGGCGAGGAATCATGCTCATTTGTGATTTCGATAAAGTTGTTATCGACATAATTCCCAACCACCGTCGCCTTGGGGTTAGCAGTTGTGAACACCAGACCCGCCTTGCGAATACCGTCCGTTTCGCCATCGCCTTGGAACCAATGGTTGCCAGAAAAGAGGTGCCCTGTGCCGTTCCAAACGCCAAAAGTACCAAATTTTACCGCGCGATTATCGCGAATTTTGGAGTCGTTGGAATTGACGTTGATGGCCACAGACGACCGGTCTTGTGATCGGGTGCTCTGTTCATTGGACAGGAATTGGCAGCGATCAATCAACATCCCCTGACATCCCGTCCCCGGCGAGGTGATCCCGCGATTTTTCGGCTTAGTAATAAAGCAATCCCGCACTTGGAACGTCAATCCGTCCGGCGCCAGCAAAATCGCGCTCGCCGTCCCCGTGCATTGAAATTCAATATCCGACAGTACGAACTTGTCCAACCCGGAAAAACCACTAAAATCAAGCACATATTTAAACCGCCTGAAGGTGTAATTCTGGGTGCCCGCCGCCGCAAAAAGAGGCTGGCTCAACGTCAGCTTTTGCGCCCCGACATTCACCGCCTTTACATAGATTTCACGCCCCACACCCGCGCCCTTAACCAGCGATCCAACCTGAATATTCGCAATATTGGCGACACTTGTGAGCTCATTAGAATTACCCGTGGAATAAGAGGCAATGGACGTCACCACCACATCATTCCAGTTCGGTCCAGAAACAACGTTGAACTGGCCATTTCTAATCACCCGCCGCACCGCAAAGGACGAAATATTGCTAACCACCGCCTGAACGTCGATCGGTTCCGTCAGTTCAATCCGGCGCCCCTGCATATCCAGCGACTCATGGTCGGTATAATTAAACAGAGCTTGAAGCGCCTTCTTAAACGCAAGCACTTCATCGCCGCCAAAGGCCGCGATATAGGCCCCAAGGTTATAGTTTTTCGTCAACGAAAGGCGTGCCTCTACGGGCATTGTCAGCGAGCCTTGAAATCTCACGCGATTTTGGAACGTCACGTTGCTCGGAAGGGAATACACCCCGTCCGAGATCAAAACCTCCCGCCCGTTTGCCGCCGCATCCGCCGCTTCAAACGCCGCGACATCATTGGTCACGCCATCGCCAATCGCCCCGTAATCCTTCACATCAACCCAATCCATCATTGTGCGATGAAACACGCTGGTGACGTCTTCGATTTTGATGTCGTCAATCCGCACGACGGCTCCGTTGGCCCCCGTCAGGTTCAGCCCGAAGTGGCCATATAACGGCGCCATGCCCCACGCCATATCAACGCCCGAACGTGCGCCCGTGCCGACAATCGCAGACACCTCAACAATGCCGCCATAAGAGGTCAACGCTTTGGTCGGTCCTACTTCGACAACGCCCCCAACATGGGCATCCCCAGCACCACCGGCCCAACCCGCGATCTGAACCGAAGGCAAATTCCCGCTGATTGCCTTCACCCGCGCCGTGACGCGCAAATAACAACCGGGCAGCATCGGCGTTTCACCCATCCAGCGAAGCTGTTGAGTCGTTTGCGTTTTCAACAATTCCAAACAGCCGCCAAAATCCTGATCCGCGGGCACATAGGCCGCATTTCCGGATCCCGCATATGTATCCGACCCCGCCGTCCCATTCTGAGAGGACCAAACATCCAACCCGTTTGCAAATGTCGGCGGCATAAAAACCAGCCCCTCTGTAATCGCTTTGTTCATCAATAACCCTTTCCACATTCACGGGATCCGCAGCCCCAAAACACCCCACTACAGCACGTTAAAAACGGTGGTGGTCTTGTTTTGAGAGCAAAAGGCACAAGGCCCAGACAGAGATCATTCCTATCAAACTGGCCTTAAATCCCCCCTACAGCGCCGTACGCAGACTCGCTGAATTCGGAACGTTTCATGGGTGTTGACACCTTGTGCTTCGCCCCGTCATACGTCACCATTACGCCGACCTTTCAAAGACGAATGATTTAAAATGCGCATCGCCAGCTATAATATCCGTAAATCCGTCGGCCTTGACTGGAAGCGCGATCCCGACCGAATTCTCCAAGTTCTCCGTGAAATTTCCGCCGACATTGTTCTTTTGCAAGAGGTCGACAAACGGGTGGGCTCCCGACAAGGCACGCTCCCTTCGCCTGTTGATCCAGACGGAATTCAGTACGATTTCGTCGATATCGCCGAGCGCCCATTGAGTGTCGGCTGGCATGGCAATGCGATCCTCTACGGGCCAAGCGTGGAACTCCTCTCGTTTGAGCGCGTCCCCCTGCCCTCGTTTGAACCGCGCGGTGCGGTTTCCGCCCTTTTTCAAACCAAAGGGTCCAAGCCCTTCCGCGTCATCGGCGCGCATCTTGGCTTACAAACAACAATGCGCGCAAAACAAGCAGCCGCACTGACGGATTATATGGCGAGTATGCCCTCGGGAACTCCCTGCGTTCTTGCTGGTGATTTCAACGAATGGCGCCTGCACGGTGCCGCCTGTCAGGTCTTTGAAAAACAGTTCGACGTCCTCACACCAGGGCCGAGTTTTCACACCGCCCGCCCCAAACTGCCCCTCGACCGTTTTGTCGTCTCGCGTGAGGTCGTTTCCTCCGAATGTCGCGTGTTCACATCCGACACAACCCGCAAGGCCTCCGACCACCTCCCGATCTATCTCGACACAGACAGCCTCTAATCTGCTGAAACTCTGCTTGAAAAATGCGCCGAAAATATTTATTCAGGACTCCAAACTAAATGGATTCCTGAATGGTTCTCAAGATCTCAGACCCCTTATTAATGCGCGAAATCAACAAGTTCAGCGTCCTTGAGACGATTCGTAAACACGAAGTTATTTCCCGCGTCGAAATCGCCGATCTCACCCAACTCAGCCGTACAACCGTCTCCGCAATAACTGGCGGCCTCCTTGAAACGGGCCTCATCGAGGTCAGCCACACCGACGAAGCCTCCCGTGGCCGCCCCCGCGTAAATTTGGCCCTCGTTGCCGATGCGGCCTATGCGTTTGGTGCCGCATTGACGGAAAACGGCCTTACCCTCACCCTCGCCAACTTTCGCGGCGATGTCATCCTCACGGCCCATCACTCCAAGGATTTCTTGCACTTACCTCCCGACGCTCTCACTGATTTCATCGCCTCCCACCTCCTTGAGGCCTGCGCCGCCGCAAATATCGACAGCCGAAAAGTCAACGGCCTCTGCCTTGGCATTTCCGGCCTAATCGACCCCATTTCAGGAGCCTGCGCCCAGGGCGCCGATTTCGCAAAAATCACCCCACGCCTCTCCCAAGCCCTTCACGAGAAAACCGGCCTCGCCATCTTCCTCGAAAACCACGCCGAGCTTCTCGCCCTCAAGAAACAATGGTACGACCGCGCTGAAAAAAGCTGCGCCGTGGTTGTCCTCAATGACGTCGTTGAGATGTGCTTCCTCGCACCCGACTCTGCCCAAAACACCCCAAAACTCAGACCCGCCTTGGGCCACACCAAAGTGCGAGGATCAGCCGAAATTTGCGCCTGCGGCCAAACCGATTGCGCCCAAGCCTACCTCTCAAAATCTGCCCTAACAAAAGCATTCCCCGCGCAGCAAACGACAGGCGAGATCCTCTCAAACCTCGCGCCCTCCCAAGCAAAACCCCTCGCCGACATCCTTGGCCAATCCCTCGCCCATGTCGTGAACCTATTTAGCCCCGACACCTTGGTCGCCACCTGCGAGAGTGCGCCGTTCCTTGCCGAGTATGCCGAGGAAATCACCACAAGCATTCGCGCCAACGCGACCACAGATAATTTCCAAACCACAAAACTCGAATTCCTGCCCCTAGACCTGCAACATGTCGCGCTCGGGGCCACAGCGCTTGTGCTCAAGGAATTCTACAAAGCGCCATGGATCGCGCAGGAGGCACTATGAAAAACACCATCAAGGTCGGCGTTATCGGATGCGGAAACATCTCCGACGCCTATCTCAAAGCAGCACCCCAATTCCCCGTCCTGTCCATCGTGGCCTGCGCCGACATCAATATGGACGCAGCCTCCGCCAAGGCCGAAACCTATGGAATTCAATCCCTTACGGTCGACGATATGCTCGCCGACCCCGAAATTGAGCTGATCCTCAACCTCACAACCCCGCAACACCACGTGCCCGTGGGCCTCAAAATTCTCGAAGCAGGCAAGCACGCCTACTCCGAAAAACCCCTCGCTTTAAATGTCGCCGAAGCCACCGAACTCGCCTCTCTCGCCAAGCGTAAAAACCTCCGCGTGGGCTGCGCCCCCGACACCTTCCTTGGCGGTTCGCACCAAACCGCCCGCAAGGCCGTCGACGCAGGCACCATCGGCGCGGCCCTCGCGGGCTCATGCTATATGATGTGTCCGGGCCACGAAGCTTGGCACCCAAATCCTGGCTTTTATTACCAAACGGGCGGCGGCCCCCTCATGGATATGGGCCCCTATTACATCACCGCCCTCATCAACATGATCGGCTCCATCGAGGCCGTCACAGGTGTCGCCAAAGCCTCCTACGCCAAGCGCGAAATCGCCTCTGGCCCGCGCCAAGGCGAGGTTTTCAACGTCGATGTTGAAACCCATATTTCCGCAATCCTGAGCTTCACCTGCGGCGCCCAAGTTACCCTGACCACAAGTTTTGACGTCCAGAAACACGATCACAATCACATCGAACTCTACGGCTCAAAAGGCTCCATGATCGTCTCCGACCCCAATCATTTTGAGGGCGACATTCAGGTCAGCAAAGGCAAAGGCGACTGGGAAACCCTCCCCCAATCCCACCTATACGGCGACGGAAATTACCGCGTCATCGGCCTTGCGGACATGGCCCAAGCCATCCTTGACGGCCGCCCCCACCGCGCCAGCCTCGAACTCTCGCTCCATGTCCTCGAAACCATGGAAGCCATCCTGAAATCCGCCGAAACGGGCCGCCGAATCTCCCTCAAACACCAATGTTCCCGCCCCGCCGCTCTCTCCGATCAATTGCCCTTTGGCCACCTCTAAAAAGGAAAATCTAATGTCCAAGAAAACTGCCCTCATCGTATGGGGTGGCTGGGAAGGCCACACCCCCGAAGCCAGCGCAAACGTCATGAAATCAACCCTCGAAGCCGCAGGATTTGACGTCACAATCGATGGCTCAACCGAGGCCTTCGCCGATCCAAATTTGGGCCGTTTTGACCTCATCATGCCCGTCATCACCATGTCGACCATCGAGAAAGAAGAACTCACTAACCTCCTCGCCGCCGTGCGCGCTGGGTCGGGCCTTGCGGGCTTCCACGGCACCATGTGCGACAGCTTTCGCAACGAGCCAGACTATCAATTTATGACGGGCGGCCAATGGGTTGCCCATCCGGGCGATATCATCGACTACACCATCCAAATCACCAAAACCGACGATCCGATCACAGCAGGTCTTAGCGATTTCGCCTACCATTCCGAGCAATATTACATGCACATCGACCCCTCGATCGAGGTCCTCGCAACCACCACATTCGACGGCAGCCGTTTTGACGAAATCGACGGTGTCACGATGCCCGTCGCTTGGAAACGCCGCTTCGGCAAGGGCCGCGTCTTCTATTCTGCCTTGGGCCACATCGCGGATGAATTTAACGTCCCTGAGATGAAAACCCTGATGGAACGTGGCGCCCTTTGGGCCGCACGCTAACCCTCAACATCTTTCCGAGGCTGAAACCTCCCAGCCTCGGAATCCCCTGTTGCGACACCGCGCACGCCTGCGTAAAACAGGCATGACCGCCAACAGCAAGGATCTCCAAATGACGCACCCCTCTACTGACACCAAGATCCTTTTGTCCGTCAACGACCAGACCCTCAAAGGCTCCGTCGCCGTCCCCGGTTCCAAATCCATCACCAACCGCGCCCTCTTGCTCGCCGCCCTCTCTGTGGGCGAAACCAAACTCACAGGCTGTTTAGTAAGCAAGGATTCCGAACTTATGGCCCAAGCCCTGCGCGATTTCGGCGTCTCTGTGAGTGCGGTAAATCCCGTCGAAACCATCGTCAAAAGCACAGGTAAACTGGTGCCGCCACAGGGCGAGGTTTTCGTCGGCAACGCGGGCACAACTGCTCGTTTCCTCACCGCAGCTGCCTGTTTGGCCGATGGCACCACCGTCCTCAATGGCGACGAAGACATGCAACGCCGCCCTATTCAGCCCCTCATTTCCGCCCTCAACGACCTTGGCTTCACTGCCTCAAGCGCCACGGGCTGCCCCCCCGTCACCCTCACGGGCGGCACCAAAAAACTCGCCACCGATGTTGAAATCGACGCGGGCCTCTCCACCCAATATATTTCCGCCCTGATGATGATTGCACCCCGCCTTGAAAAAGGCCTCACAATCGCTCTCAAAAACGCCAACGGCCTCGACGGCGCGGGCTACCTCGATGTGACAACCCGCATCATGCAAGAATTCGGCGTCACCGTCGAAACCGATCCAACCGGCAAATGGATCGTCCCCGCTGGCGACTATCGCGCGCCCGACTATGCGGTCGAACCCGACTACTCCGCCTGCACCTACCTTTGGGCTGCCGACGCGCTTTCCAAAGGCGGGGTCACAATCTCCAACACCAAAGAAGGCGAAACCGCCCAACCCGATGCCAAAGCGCTCGACGTTATCCGCCAATTCCCCCACATGCCCGCCGTCGTGGACGGCTCTCAAATGCAAGACGCGGTCCCAACCCTCGCCGTTTTGGCCGCGTTCAACGAAACTCCGGTGCGGTTTGTCGGATTGAAAAACCTGCGCGTCAAAGAATGTGACCGTGTCGAGGCCCTGCGCGAAGGTCTCACCCGAATCAACTCTAGTTTGGCGACTGTCGAAGGCGACGATCTTTTGGTAAACGGCGCACCCGACATCAAACCCGAGTCCGCAACCACCGAAATCCGCACATTCAACGATCACCGCATCGCCATGTGCTTCGCCCTCGCGGCCATTCGGGTGGACGGCATCATTATCCAAGACCCAGATTGCGTCGGAAAAACGTTCCCCGACTATTGGGTCGAAATGGCACGCATCGGGATGGTTTCAACCGAAGTTTAAAAACTTTAAAGAATTTAAAAAGGGCACCTTTTCGATGCGCCCTTTTTTAAACTTTCGACCATTTATCGCCTCAATCGGCAATGCGCGGAAACAGCGGAATAACTTCCCCAAACTGCGCACCGCTCTGCAAGCGATCCAACTTCGGCACCCAAACCGTGCCTTCTTCAATCGGGCAATCCAAGATCGCCAAAGCCTTATCAGCCGACACAGGAATGATTTGACGGAAGGCCTCCAGCAACACCCGCAAGCTATCAAGCGTCACATAAAGAACAGTCTGCCCCCGCGCTTCTGTCTCCGGATCCTTGAGCAACTTCCACGGCGCTTGTTCCGTGAAATAAGTATTCAAATCATCCGCCGCCATGATCAAAGCTTCCGTGCGGGACGAAATTTCCGCCAACTTAAACACATTGGCAAACCCAAGTGCGGCCTTCATCGCTGCGGCCCGCGCGGCCTCATCTTCCGCCGTCAAAGCCCCCTTCGAAGGCACCTTGCCGTCCAACCGATCAGAGGCGAATTTAGCCGCCCGCGACAGCAGGTTCCCGACCTTATTTCCCAACTCGCCATTATACGCAGTCTGAATCAATTCCACCGAAATCTGGCTGTCGTTTTCCGCCCGCATATGGCGCGCAAGATAATAGCGCAGCGCATCCGCGCCGAACTTCTCAACCACAACCAACGGGTCCACAACATTGCCAAGCGACTTGGACATCTTCACGCCGCCACTTCCCAGCCAATGCCCGTGTACCGAGAGTTTCTTAGGAAGGGTTTCGCCCATGCCCATAAGGATGATCGGCCAGTATACCCCATGTGTTTTAAGGATATCCTTGCCAATCACATGCTCAACTTCGGCCCAGTAGTCTTGGTAATTATTATCCGGCCAGCCTAGGTTCGTGAGGTAGTTGATCAGCGCATCAAACCAAACATAGGTCACATAATCAGAGTCAAACGGCAGCTCAACGCCAAGGGAAACCCGCGATTTTGGCCGCGAAATACACAGGTCTTCAAGCGGGTCTTTGAGCATGTTTTTAAGTTCGGTCAAAAACTTTTGTGGCTGCACAAAATCGGGATTTTCGGCGATGTGATCCAACAGGCGCTGACGGAATGGCTCCATCGGAAAGAAGTAATTGGCCTCGGTGATTTCCTCGACAAAAAGGTTCGAGTGATCAAGGCATTGCCCATCCTCATTCAGATCAGAATCCGTCTTGAACTGCTCGCAGCCCTTACAGTAAATCCCCGAATATTCTTTCTTGATGATCAAGCCCGCGTCCATCATGGATTGCTCCATTTGGGCCACGCGCTCTTTGTGGAAAGGGCGGCTGGTGCGGACAAAATAGTCGTAATCCACGTTCAACAAATCAAACGCTTTCTTGAATTCCGCCGAGCGCAGATCAAGGTATTCATCTACGGGCAAGCCCAGCTTTTCGGCGGATTCTTGGTTCTTTTGACCATGTTCATCGCACCCTGTTGAGAACCGTGTCTCAACACCATTGGCTTTCCTGTTGCGAATGAGGATGTCGCACATGACGGTCGTATGCGCATGTCCCAAATGAGGGGCCGCATTTACGTAATAGATTGGCGTCGTCACATAGCTTTTCGTCATTTTAATCACCTTATTTCACAGCGCAGAAAGCTCCGGTACGCACCGGATATATTGGCAAGCCCCTGTTTTATACAAGTCTCCCCGCGCGGCAACCAAGAAATCCCCCGCGCGTGTTTTAGAAAACCTCTTTAGCCAAGGCTTCGGGGAATGGAGCTTGGATGGCATCCAAATTGCGCGTGAGGGAGGAGACCTTTCCCGTCCCGATTAAAACGCTTGCGGCTTCGGGTTTTGAAAACCCGAAATGCAAGGCGGCCGTCGCAAGTGGAACATCAAAGGCACCGCATTTTTCCTCCAAGGCACGCGTTTGCGCCAGAATATCGACGCTCGCGGGAGCATAATTGAAACGAGTGCCCTCCGTCGGCCCCGTCGCCAAAATACCCGAGTTGAAAACCCCGCCCAATACGAGGCTCACGCCCATTTCACGGCACATCGGAATCAATTCGGCTTCGGCGGTCCGATCTAGCAAGGTCCAGCGTCCAGCGAGTAAAATAACATCCAAGGGGTGGGATTTTAGCACCTCCACACAGACCTCATTTTCATTCACGCCCAGACCATAGGCCCCGATTCTCCCCTGTTCTTTAAGGCTCTCAAGATAGGGCAGACCCGATTCCAAGAAGTCTTTCATATGAGCAGCATTCCCCGCACCATGTGTCACAACGCCGATATCGTGTACGAAAACGATATCAATCCGATCGGTTCCAAGGCGCTCCATACTGCTTATAAGGCTCTCTTCAAAACCCTTCGCGGAATAGTCATAATGCACGTCATTCGGGAGCGGATTAACGAAATCTTCGGCGACGGCCAATTGTTTTCCTGGCCGCAAAACGCGCCCAACTTTGGTTGAGATAACAACCTCATCCCGCGATTTCGCAGCCAAAAATACCCCTAAACGCGCCTCTGCGCGCCCGCGGCCATAGTGTGGCGCGGTATCAAAATAACGAATGCCACTTTGCCACGCCGCCTCCAAAACCGCCTGCGCAGCCTCCTCCGTGACCTCTACAAAAATGTTTGCAATCCCCGTCGTGCCAAATGACACGAGGCTAGTTTCGACATCGGTTTTCCCAACTCTACGTTTGGCAAACATTACGATTCCTCTTTTGCTTTTTGTACAATGTTTTCTAGTCGCGGCTTCATACTGGTATCGCCGTTCTTGTGCGCCCAAGCTAAAAAATCTGCAATGCGACGCTGGATTTTCTCAGCGTGATTTCCCGCGATATCGGCGATCTTGTGATCCAAAAACGGGTTTCGAAACCTATCAATCGTCGTTTCCACATAAGCGCGGGCTTTTTCTTCAATGCCTGCAGCTGTGAAGGCTGGAATAACCTCAGCTTCATATAAATCGTTAAGATCAGCCAAGACAGTAGCATTATCAAGATACTCTCGGACATAAGCTGGGGGTGTTTCCTCGGCACGCCAATTGTCGGCCAAATACGTGTGCCCTAAATTGAGGATAAACAGCTTCAAAGCCTCGGGAGTTTCTAAATCGTCAACGATATCAATGCACGGATGAACACAGGGCGCGACAAATCCGGCCTGATATTCAATCGCCCAAAGCGCGTAAGGCTCGGCTACCGCCCCTGCGGGCTCAAGCGGCTCAGAGACAATCCGATCCACAAGCGAGTCCATCCAAAGCACGTCTGATGTTAACCATTCCAAATACTGCGGCGATTGCCCCGACGCGAGTTCAAGCACGCGGGCCTTCAAAATCGCACCGTTTTTGACGATCAACTCCATAGGCATCACCGTCAATGGCCGCGCCGACGCCTCAAAGCGGGCTCGAAGGAGCAGTTCCAATTTCGCAGGGTAGGACATCGCTTGATCAAAAGTATTTCCGCCGTCCGCTGGCTGCGCTGCAAAGCCGCGATCGCCTGTGTTGGAAATGACATATTGCGCCTCGGAAACGAAACACGCAATCAACGCATCCCAGTTCTGCGCGGTCGTAAATGTGCGCGCAACCGATTGAATACGTTGCTCGCTGTCGATCGGAACTCCTGCCTGCAAACCCTTGATGCACACTGGATATCCATCAACTTGGGTCAACCCCTCAAGGCGCGCAACCCTTGAGGAATCCCCCGTGGTTTTCACTACCGAAATTTTCCCCACGGCCTCCCCGCGCTTCAAGGCTTCATCGACAAAAAGATCCGCATGCGCTTGTAGAAATCGACTTGTTCCAAACTGAAAAATAGGTGTTTCGGTCGCTTTGTTCATTCTTTTCATCCCATTTGTTCAAAATCATCGGCCTTAAGGCTTGGAGATAACAACTCTTTAAAGCTTTTCCGCCTCTACTCTGAGAAATCTATCTCGAACCCCATGCTCGGACAACGCGAATATGTTCTTTTATGCAATAAAAACCACGAACACCCATGCAAATCGATGAAGCGAAATTTTGATCACCCCTGACTGCGGGCCCATCGACGAAGGGATACGCCTTTAAACGCCGCTAAGATACTTTTTGCCACCAATGAAAATTTATGATTGAAACATGGCACCACAACCTGAGTAGCCAGCATTGAGAGCCATCCGTGTCGCGCAGCAATAGTGTTTACAAAGAAGCTTACAACCGATGTTTGGATTATATTTGCGACCATGATATCGCCAGCCAACTGCCCCCAGAAACCGAACTTGCCAAAAAACTTAAAACAAGCCGCACGACAATTCGCGTCGTTTTGGAGCATTTAGATCAAACCAAGATTATTCATTGGGACGGCCGGTTAAAAACCGTTCTTCGCATGCCCGCCCCTATCGACTATTTCGCAATTGAGGAAACACGCTCGGCCAGTGAAAAAGTCGACACTCTTTTTATGGACTATATTCTTGGTGGCGATTTGGCACCTGGGTCGGTCCTTCGAGAAAGTGAATTGGCAAGAGAATTCGGCGTTAGTTCGTCAGCGATCCGCGAATATCTCATCCGCTTCTCCCGTTTTGGCTTGATCGAGAAAGAACCCAATCGCCACTGGGTGCTCCTTGGTTTCACCCGTGATTTCGCCGAGGAGTTGTTTGACGTGCGCGAAATATTTGAGCTTCGGACGCTGCGGAATTTTTGTGAAACGCCCATGTCCGCTGAATCCCGCGCAGAGCTACAAGCGCTTGAGGTGGCTCACGTTAATTTACTCGAGAATATCGACACCCACTACCTCAAATTTTCCCGCCTAGATGAGCGCTTTCACCGCGTGCTTATTGAAAAGCTTGGCAACCGGTTCATCTCCGATTTCTATGTGCTCATTTCGCTGATTTTCCATTTTCATTACCGGTGGAATAAAACCTACGAAAAAGAGCGCAATAAACAGGCAGCCAAGGAGCATCTGGTCGTCATTCGAGCGCTCCTTTCGGGCAACAAGGACGCCGCAAAAGATGGGTTTACGGTCCATCTTGAATCTGCGCGGCGCACACTTCTGGATAGTGTCGTGTGGGACTAGAGCATCATCGCTGAGGCGCACCGCCCGCTCTTAAAACGGGCCGGAACCTGCCTCACAAAGCAGATTCCGGCGGGGCAAATGCACCATCTGCGAGCTTAGCTCTTAAGGCACGCAGTCAACGCCTGCGCCATATTTGCGAGCGTCGTGCCATATAGGTTTTTGTCTAGAGGCAAGGTCGCCCCCAATGGATCCATTTGCACGATGTCCAGCCCACCATTTGGGGTAATCGCGTCAAGGATTCCCGACTTAAACCCGGACTCAACAGCCAAACATTTGACGTTCGACTGAGCAATCTTGTCGCGAACATCTTGTAGCCTGCGTGGCCCTGGATCAACAGCTTCTGTATCTGTTATCGCCCCAAAGGAGGGGACCTCAAATCGACTTTCAAAATACTGAAACGCATCATGATACACAAAGTATTCCACTCCGCCGAGATCGGAAAAACCCTCTTGGATACCCTGCGCAAGCGCGACCATCTGAGCTTCAAAATCCGCGACATTCTCTTTGTATACCGACCCATTTTCAGGGTCAATTTCCGTCAGAATACGCGCCATTTCCCCCGCCCAGAGCACCGCATTTTCTGGGTCAAGCCAACTATGGGGATCAAATTCACCATGCGCATGCCCCCCCTCATCGGCGTGCTCTTCCTCATCAACGTGCCCTTCCTCCTCGCGTGCCTCCAACAAATTCGTCCCTGAAACCTCTGCCAAGAACACAATTTCGGCCCCGACGGCCAAAGTCTCCAAGCTTTTCACAAGCCATGGCGTTAAGTCGGGACTGACACTAAAAACAACGTCCGCGTTTTGAAGTCCGCGTGCATGTGACGGGCGCAATGAGAAATCATGTGGTGAGGCCGCTTGTTCCACTATCAATGTGGGCGTCCCAACACCCTCCATAACCTGCGCGGCAATTGCATAGATCGGCGCGATATCAACTACGACATTGGGCGCTTTGGCATGTGCGGATTGTCCAAAAGCGATGGCGGCAACGAATACGGGTAATAGATTTTTCAACTTTTTTTCCTCTAAAACTAAATTTGGCCTCGACTTATATGTAATAATATAACATTACAAGTAGGAACCCAACAGACTGAGATCTTATGTCGACCCATGGATTTGAACACCACGACCACAAGGATTGCATCGATTCCGGCATCGCTTCGGTTGAGGCGCAATGTGGCGCGCAGAAGCTTCAACTCACACCCGTCCGCAGACGTGTGATGGAAATCCTGCTGATCGAACATCGTGCCCTCGGGGCCTATGAAATCCTCGACCATCTGCGCACCGAAGGCTTGGGCTCCCAACCTCCTGTCGCCTATCGTGCGCTTGATTTTCTGGTGTCCAACGGCTTTGCCCATAAGATCGAACGCCTAAACGCCTTTGCCGCCTGTATGCATCCCGGAGAGCATCATGCGCCCGCCTTTCTAATCTGCAAAGAGTGCGACGGCGTCGTCGAAACCTTCTGCGCGCCCTTGCTCAATGAACAGGCGCACGACCTAGGTTTCAAAATTGAACGCACCGTTGTTGAGGCGCTCGGTCTGTGCCCAAATTGCCAATCGGACACGGTATGAAACTGATCTCCACAGAAAAGCTCACGGTAAAACACGGGTCAAAAACAACGCTGGATGCCGTCGATTTTCACATAGAGAACGGTGAAATCGTCACCCTTGTGGGACCGAACGGTTCGGGCAAAACCACCCTGCTGCGGGCGCTTATTGGCGCGATCCCGAGCGACGGAAAAATCACGCGGGCGGAAAACCTCAAGATCGGTTACGTCCCGCAGAAACTCCAACTCGATCCCAGCCTGCCGCTCTCTGTGAAACGCTTCCTCAGCTTGCCAACACGCCACCCCCTCGCGGAGGTCACTGCGGCGTTAGACGCGGGCGGCGCTGGACATATCGCCGACACCGCGATGGCCGACCTCTCGGGGGACAACTTCAACGCGTACTCCTTGCACGGGCTTTGCTCCATAAACCAAACTTGCTTATTCTCGACGAAGCCACACAGGGTCTCGATCAACCCGGGGCCGCCTCTTTTTACCAACAGATCGAGGACGTGCGCTCGCAACTCGGATGTGCCGTTTTGATGGTCAGCCACGACCTGCATGTTGTGATGGCCGCCTCCGATCGCGTCGTCTGTCTCAACGGTCATGTGTGCTGCCACGGAACACCCGATATCGTAGCCTCCGCCCCCGAATACCGTGCGCTTTTTGGCACGGGAACGGGAGGCGCACTTGCTCTGTATCGCCACGAACATAGCCACAGCCACGACGACCATGAACACGGCCCAAACTGTGGCCACGAGGATCAAAATGCTGGATGATTTCATGCTCCGCGCCACATTGGCCGGCCTCGGACTTGTACTCGCGGCCGCACCCCTTGGGTGTTTCGTTGTCTGGCGGCGGATGGCCTATATCGGCGACGCCACTGCACATGCCTCGATCCTCGGCGTCGCAATCGCGCTCGGGTTTTCCATCTCGGTCTTTGCAAGCGTCCTTGCCGTCGCTCTCCTGATGGCAATCCTCGTCTCAACCCTCAGTGGTCGCAACCATTCAACGGACTCCCTCCTTGGGGTTTTGTCCCACTCCGCGCTCGCTTTTGGCCTCGTCGCGATCTCATTTATCGACGGTGTGCGGGTCGATCTTATGGCCTATCTCTTTGGGGAAATCCTTGCTGTAACGACCATGGACTTAGCCGCGATTTGGGGCGGCGCGGCCGTTATCCTCGCGCTTTTGGTCTGGCGTTGGTCGCTATTTCTCACCTCGACCCTTAGTCCCGGCTTGGCCTATGCCAGCGGAATCAACCCCAAACGCGAACAGCTAATCCTCACTATCGCGCTGGCACTAGTTGTGGCTGTTGCGATCAAGGTTGTCGGAGTTTTACTGGTCACAGCGATGCTCATCATGCCCGCAGCAGCCGCGCGCCCCTTTGCCAAAACACCCGAAAGCATGGCATTTATTTCCTTAGCAATTGGCGCGGCATCCGTCGTGTTGGGCCTACAAGCGGCCTTGATCTACGACACGCCTGCGGGGCCGACCATTGTTTGTGTCGTGGCAATCTTTTTTGCGGTTGCCTCGCTCGTCCGGCTGCCCCTCCGGTCTGGCTAACCCGCTTAGCTTTGACGGGACGCCGCTATAGCAAGCCCGTCGACAACACCGGTAAAGGCCTCTGAATACAAGAACTCAGCAGCGGGGAATACGGCCCGCATGCCATCATCCACGATGGACATAAGGCTTGAACCTCCAACAAAAACGACCTGTTCGATTTGGGCCTCCGACACGCCAGCCAACACGAGCGTTTCCTTGACTGCATCGCGAATATCCGCGCCATATTCCGCAAGGGAGTCGGCCATGGATTGGTCTGACATGACGGCAAACAGGCCCGCTTCAATCATTTTCATATCAATTCGCGCGTCGGAGCGATCCTCTTGGTTCACCAGAATTTTCGCCCGCTCGACAGCAAAGGCAACTTCATGCCCCAACTCCTCGGTCAGGACCGTGAGCAGGCGTGAAAACAACACGGGTTCAAGGGCCAGCTTCCCAAGCTTCGCCATCGCCAACCGTGTCTGTTGCGTATAGAGAAACGGGATTTTCTCCCAAGTCGCCAAGTCTTGAAATATCGCGCTCGGGGCGGCCAATGCGCCCTCTCCGAACTCTTTGCCAATCAAGGAATCTTTGCCCAAAAGTGGCATCACATGACGCACGCTGAGCCGTTTATCGAAATGGGTTCCTCCAAGTCGCACACCATGGCTAGCCAAAATTTCCTGCGTGCCAGCTTGCTTGCGAAACACCGTGAAATCCGAGGTCCCGCCGCCAATATCAACCACCAATCCAAGGCTACCATCTTGGCGCGCATGGCTGGCCAAGGCTGCGGCTTCGGGCTCCGGCATGAAGGATACTTCTTTGAAACCCGCCTTTAGGTAGCATTCCGTCAGATCGGCCAGCGCCTGCGTATTGCGCCCCTCATCCTTGGAGTGAAACCGCACGGGACGCCCCGAAAGCGCCCGCTCAAATGTCGTATAACATTGGGCCTCGGCCCGAGTTTTCAACACCTCAAGGAACCGCGCGATAATATCGCTGATCGTCATTTCGGCGCCCATTATCCGACGCTTTTCATGCATCAAAGACGTCCCAAGGACGCTCTTGAGGGCGCGCATATAACGCCCCTCTTCGCCTTGAATAAGGGCGCGGTTGGCTGCACTTCCGATCCGCATTTCCGCCGAATTTTGTGGGAAAAATACGGCTGTTGGCAATGTTTTCTCACCCGCCTCAACCTCGATCAAGAAAGGTTTATCGTTGACCAAAACTCCCGCCGCAGAGTTGGATGTCCCAAAATCAATTCCCAAAGCATTCATCGTCTGGCACCTTTATCGTCCGCAGGAACCGCGCTCTTTAGGCCCGTCGTGCGAGAGATACAACCCTATCTGAATGCTAAGTGTTGTCGTTTTGATTTGGACTGCGATCCCATTGGCGCGTCATGTTGCCGTTGATCCACGCAAGCGCCGCAAGTGACAACCCGAGGCCAAGGAAGGAAGCGACCCGAATGAGGCCCGCAAGCCCTGACATATCGATTAGAAAGACCTTCGCAATCGTGAGACCAATGCCGATCATAGCAAAACGCCGCAGCATCAAATTGCGACGGGAAAACGCATAGAATAAAAGCGCCGCCGAGGATAAAAGCATCGCGATTGTATAGCTATATAACTCCTCATCAAACACCCCTTGGTAGTCTTCCATATCGCCGCCCCACCAAATATGGCGGATTTCAAGCGCGGCGAAAATCACCGCATAGAGGGTCGCAAGCCCTGCATAGAATTTTCGCGTCCGCAGCTTCAGATGCGTCATACTCCATGCGATAAATCCAAAGAGGCAGGCCAAACCACCATAGCCAATGATCAAAGAGTTTAGGAGGATAGGGCCGATAACCGACTTAGCTTCTAAGCCCCAAACTGGATTGAAAATAATCAGTTCGACGAGCATCAACACTGTTCCCAAAATGCCAAAGATCCAAGCAAGTACAAGCCGCACGATCCGGAACATGCGCGCTCCATGCTTTGCGCGGTACAACTGATTGGCCGCCGAGACCCAAACCACCAAGGCCGCCAACGAAACCGTGATTTCATCGCCGCCGCCCAAATAATCCACCAAACGCGCGAGGCCGACACTGGCAAACATGGCCGCAAGACTCCAGAACGCAGATTCCACAACCAGAAGCGCGCCTTTCTGGTCTCGGGTTCTCAGGACGACAAACGTCGCCGCTATCAATCCAAGAATTGCAATCGCAACCAAAGAGAATTCCAGCGTCGAAACACGGTAAATCCACCAAAATCCAGGGTCGACAAAAGACCGATAAGAGACAACGATCGTGCCAACTTGAACAAAATACGCCAACCGCCGCATGTCGAATTTACGCTCAAGAAGAGCAGCAAGCAGCACCATAACGCTCAAGGCCACCGTCAACGCCGCTTGTGACAACATTATCGTGAGCGCAAAGCTTATCAGGGAGAGGGCCGACATCGCAAAGATGGTCGCGCGGCGTTTATCAGGGCTGTCCAAGCGGGCGACCCGATGCGCCATGCCGACCATCAACGCGGCGACAAACATCGCGATACCGGCCCATAGGTTCGCTGTTAAAACATACACCGGTTGCCAAAACGCTTCGAGCGCAACAAGCGTGGCATTGGCCGTAACTGCGGCACCGACGCTCAAGGCAAAACGACCATTTTTGCGGTTGTTCCCGAGCCAAAAAAGCACGCAGCTCATCGCGATTCCGAGCGCGACGAGAATGAAAACGGTTGTTGGGAGGGCGGTCTCTGGAGCGCGCGTCAGACCCGCTTTAAATTCCGCGAGCAATGGCCCGCGATTGATCCCTTCAAGGGTGATCAAGGCCAGAAACACCACCACAGGCCCCATCGCCAATTCCCAAAGAGCGGGTGCTGCACGGAGCCAGAAATTAGTGGCCACAAACAGGAGCATAGCCGCGCCAATGGCCGCCCACGCGGTGGTCGCATTCGGAGCATCCGCCCCAACTGCTAGAATGACGACAAGGGCCGCAACAAACGTACCGAACGCCAGCCGCGTCGGGAACTCAACGGTCGGCAGCGTCTCCATTGACGACGAGAAATCCTTTCGGACAAGACGCCAAACCGCCTGCCCAACGGATGTGCCTTCGTGGTTGGGATATAGGGTTCGTACGGGGATGGTCGTGGCGCCCGCGGCAACAATCAGGGCAAACGCCAAGAAATAAACGCCTTCCGTCGTGCCCGATTGAAACAAAACCATTGCCGCAAAATAGGGCGCAACTATCGACAAAACCGAAACCCACGCACGGCGTTTCACCGTATCAATCGCCAATCCGACAAGGCAAATAAGGACAAAATAGGCATATAGGAAATTCGGAGCCGTACTGGACCCGCCGATAAGAAACGGGGCAAGCGAGGCTCCGAGCAAACCAACAATCGAGAGAAACGGGCCATAGAACCAGCCAAGGACAAGCGCCACACAGGACACGGCCACAAGACTAACGAAGGCCATTTCCGCACCGATGAGGCCATACATTTGCCGTGCCGCCAACACGCCGATGAACAATAAAACGATCCCAGCACCCGACAGTGTCGACGGAAGTGCTGCGGCATGCCCCGTTTCATCGCTGGCCCGCCTGCGCACCCATTCGCCGCCCGCGATCAAGGCCGCGCCGAGGAAAAGTGTTCCAACTACGCGCCAAACAGGGGTCAGAATTCCGTTTTCCACACTGTATTGCACCAAGAATACACCCGCCAAAACGAACGAAAGCGCGGCAACTGCGAGGAACCATTTTTCTTTGAGCCATTCCGTAATCGCAGCCGCGTTATCGGAGGTCAGAACAAAGGCTTTTGAGGGTTCTGGTCTCTGCACTTCTTTGAGGGAGGACGTGGGCCAGATTGTGGGTGCTACATCTTCGACAGCTGCTGCCGACGCGGGAACAAAACCTTCCGGTGTCGGCAATGCCGCTTCACTCGGTGCAGTGTCCGTGGCCGCGTTTGGCGCTTCCAGAACGTCCATACGCGCACTGAGGTCTTTAAGTTTTTTGCTTTGGCGGAAAAGGGTAAAGATCATCCACAGAAAGGCCAGCGGGATCAATACACCGCCTAAGTCGAATAATCCCACGCCGCTCTCCCCTTGTTTTTATTCGGAGACTCCTAGGGCTGCCCCTTAGGCCTGTCAACTTTGCTCTAAAATCTCGTCCCGCGGGATTTGAAAGCTCTCGCCTTTAGTCGTCATTAGGGTCCGCGGAGACTGGTCGTTCAGCACCGAGAAAATCACTTCTTTAGGGCGGCAAAGAACGACCCCTTTAGAGGTCCGCACGATTGGGCGCTCGACCAACATCGGGTCCGCAACCATCGCACGTAAAATCTCGCTGTCTGGTGTCGCAGGGTCCATTAGGCCAAGCTCTTTTGCAGGCGTATTGCGGGTGCGCAGTATATCGCGCGCCGAGAGTTTCGCGTCCGTCAAAAGCGTGCGTAACAGGTCTTCCGTCCACCCGACTTGCTGGTACAACACAATCTCCGGAGTCTCTCCTGCGAGTTGCATAATCTCCAAAACAAACCGAGACGTACTACATTTTGGGTTGTGGTAGATGGCGCTGTTCATCCCCCTAACCCTGTGCCGCAACTGCCGCTGCCCGAATTGCACGGATATTTTCGCCATAGGGCGCTGGGTTTTGCACACTACCACCAGAGAATACTGCCGATCCCGCGACCAAAACATCTGCACCTGCAGCCGTCACAAGGGGCGCTGTTTCGGGGGTCACTCCGCCATCAATTTCGATGTGAATGGGACGATCTCCAACCATGGCACGAAGTTTTTTAACCTTATCTATTTGGCTATGAATGAACTTTTGCCCGCCAAATCCGGGGTTCACCGTCATCACACAAATGAGGTCAATCATATCCAACAAATACTCGATGCTTTCCACAGGTGTGGCTGGATTAAGCGCGATACCCGCCTTGGCGCCCGCATTGCGGATCGCTTGAACGGTTCGGTGCGCGTGCGGCCCCGCTTCGACGTGGGCAGTAATAATATCGGCACCGGATTTGGCAAAGGCTTCGATGTAGGCGTCGACCGGCGTAATCATCAAATGCACGTCCATCACACCTTTGATATGGGGACGGATCGCTTTACAAGTCTCTGGACCGAACGTAATACTTGGCACAAAATGCCCGTCCATGACGTCAACATGAATCCAGTCCGCCCCCTGCTCCTGAACCGCCAAAATCTCGGCACCAAAGTTGGCGAAATCTGCGGCAAGAATGGACGGGGCGATTTTAATATTACGGTCAAAACTCATTGGGGTCTCCGTGGGCTAAGCGGGTTTTAGGCTCTCTTTCTTCTACCTACCTTGCTTTGCGAGCCTTGAAAACACTCTGATTTAGCCTTCTCAGCGCACCAATCCTTGACCAAACGGTCAAACTTGCAATAACGAAGGAATAATGAGACCCTTTGTCCTGATCAATCCGGAGCCTCTTTGATGGAAAACCAAGCCAAGACGACGGTAAAAACTGCCGCTGTTGCCACCGCGCAATTGCCGCAAGTCCACGAGCCACGCAATCCTGGGATGGACCTTGATTTGGACTGGGTCCTTTCGGTGCATGCGAACACCTCCGCGATTGAGCGCCGCGCTGCCTCGATTTCTGGACGGCGCTCGGTGAAAAAAGACTATCAAGCGGCGTGGATGCTCAAAGCGATTACGTTGATCGACCTTACAACACTCTCCGGCGACGACACTTGGGGTCGCGTGCGACGCCTGTGCGCCAAGGCCGCCCATCCCGTACGCGCGGATATTCTCGACGCGCTCGGTATGCCCCCGATCACCACCGGCGCGGTTTGCGTTTATCACGATATGGTCGAAACGGCGGTCGACGCCCTCAAGGGAACGGGTATCCCCGTTGCGGCCGTATCAACAGGTTTCCCTGCGGGTCTATCCCCCCTCCACCTACGCCTAGAAGAAATCCGTGAAAGCGTTAAGGCCGGCGCAAAAGAGATCGATATCGTGATTTCCCGCCGCCACGCGCTTACTGGCAACTGGCAAGCAATCTACGACGAAATGCGCGCCATGCGTGAAGCATGTGGCGACGCCCACGTCAAAGCAATCCTCGCAACGGGCGAGCTTGGAACCCTACGCAATGTCGCCCGCGCGAGCCTTGTTTGCATGATGGCAGGCGCGGATTTCATCAAAACATCAACGGGTAAAGAACCAGTAAACGCCACCCTCCCCGTCACCCTCGTGATGATCCGCGCCATCCGTGCCTATCACGCGCGAACTGGCTATCGTGTCGGCTATAAACCAGCGGGGGGCATCTCCAAGGCCAAAGACGCGGTTACGTACCTCGCCCTCATCAAGGATGAGTTGGGCGACCGTTGGCTGGAACCCGATTTATTCCGCTTTGGTGCTAGCTCGCTTTTGGGCGACTTAGAGCGCCAACTTGAGCACCATGTTACCGGCCGCTATTCCGCCGCCCACCGCCACGCGATTGGATAAGACCATGACAGTAAAAGAGATATTCGACACAATGGAATACGGCCCCGCCCCCGAAAGCGCCTCCGAAGCCCTTGCATGGCTGGTAGATCGCGGCGACAGTTTTGGCCATTTCATCAACGGCGCCTTCACCAAGCCCGGCAAAGGCTTCCCGAGCAAAAACCCCGCCAATGGCGAGACCCTCGCGATCATCAGCCAAGGCACCCAAGGCGATGTTGACGCCGCCGTAAAAGCAGCCCGCGCGGCGCAAGGTCCGTGGGCCAAAACATCAGGACATGCGCGGGCAAAATACCTCTACGCCATCGCACGCCTCGTTCAAAAGCACTCCCGCCTCTTTGCGGTTCTTGAAACGCTGGACAACGGGAAACCCATCCGCGAGAGCCGCGACATCGATATTCCTTTGGTCGCGCGGCACTTCTATTACCACGCGGGCATGGCGCAATTGATGGAAGCTGAACTTCCCGACGCCGAAGCCATCGGTGTTTGTGGTCAGGTCATTCCGTGGAACTTCCCGCTCCTGATGCTGGCTTGGAAAATCGCGCCTGCGATTGCAATGGGAAACACTGTCGTTTTGAAACCAGCGGAATACACGTCCCTTACGGCGCTGCTTTTTGCGGAAATCTGTCAAGAAGCGGGCCTGCCACATGGGGTCGTCAACATCGTCACCGGCGATGGTGCCACGGGCGAAGCTATTGTTACCCACGAGGGGATCGACAAAGTGGCCTTCACCGGTTCCACCGCAGTTGGCCGCAAAATTCGCGCCGCGACCGCGGGGCAAAACAAGGTTCTCACGTTAGAATTGGGCGGCAAATCCCCCTACATCGTTTTTGACGACGCCGATATCGATAGCGCCATCGAAGGGCTTGTCGACGCGATTTGGTTCAACCAAGGCCAAGTCTGTTGCGCCGGATCACGCCTGTTGGTTCACGAAGGCATAGCCGAAGATTTCTACGCTCGTTTGCGCGCGCGCATGGCCAGCCTGCGCATCGGCGACCCGCTCGATAAATGTATCGACGTGGGCGCAATTGTGGACCCCGTACAACTCGCAACCATCAAGCGCCTTGTAGCAGGCCACGGCAACGAGGGCACCGTTTATCAAGCGCCTTGCGCAATGCCTGCCGAGGGCTGTTTTTACCCACCAACATTGATCACCGACCTTCACACATCGTCGGTTTTGATGCAGGAAGAAATCTTTGGCCCCGTCCTCTGCGCGACCACCTTCCGCACTCCCGACGAAGCGGTCCAAATCGCCAATAACACGCGCTATGGCCTTGCGGCGACCCTCTGGACCGAGAACGTCAACCTCGCCCTTGACGTCGCCCCCAAACTTGTTGCGGGTGTTGTTTGGGTCAATGCCACCAACCTCTTTGATGCCGCTGCTGGCTTTGGCGGTGTGCGGGAAAGTGGCATGGGACGTGAAGGCGGCTGGGAAGGGCTTTCGGCCTATACCAAACCCAAATCCAAACTCAAAAAACTCTCACCTGTCGAGACCATTCCTGAACCAAGCACCGTCAAGGTCGACGGCCTTGACCGCACAGCGAAACTCTATGTTGGCGGCAAACAGGCACGTCCTGATAGCGGCTATTCAAAACCCGTTTACAGCCACAAAGGAGCCTTGATCGGACATGTTGGCGTCGGGAGTCGCAAGGACATTCGCAATGCGGTTGAAGCGGCCCATAGCGCGTCAAAATGGGGAAAAACCACAGGACATTTGCGGGCGCAGATTCTCTATTACATCGCAGAAAACCTTTCGACCCGCGCCGAAGAATTTGCCAAGACCCTAGACGCCATGCAACCAAAATCCGCAAAACACAGCGGAAAGGAGGAGGTCGAAGCCACCATCAGCCGCCTTTTCACTTATGCCGCATGGGCCGACAAATACGATGGGCTTGCCCATGGCGTTCCCATTCGTGGCGTCGCCTTAGCGATGAAGGAACCTGTGGGTGTGATCGGCGCGCTCTGTGCTGACGAAGCGCCATTGCTTGGCTTAATTTCGGCAATGGCCCCCGCGATTGCGATGGGCAATACCTGCGTCCTTGTGGCAAGCCAGCCATTCCCACTGGCGGCAACCGACTTCTATCAAGTGCTTGATACGTCCGACGTTCCTGCAGGTGTTGTGAATATCATCACCGGCGAACACAGCGGTCTTGGCGCAACTCTTGCCGACCATATGGACGTCGACGCGATTTGGAACTTCTCGTCTACCGACATCTCTGGCGATCTTGAACACCGCTCCGCGGGCAACCTAAAACGCACATGGCTCAATCAGGGCCACGCGCGCGATTGGTATGGGCCACAGGGTGAAGGCCGCGAATTCCTCATGCAGGCCACCGAAGTGAAAAACATCTGGATTCCTTACGGGGAGTAAAAAATATGGGCGCTCATCGAACCGTTCGATGCGCGCCCAAATCCAGTTAAGCCTATTTACGTGGCTTTACGCGCCAAGACCCAAGCCACGCCTTGAACCGTCCCCAAACACCGCGCGCGCGGTCCTTAACGGCATCTGCGCGTTGGTCGGCGGCCTCCAGGGCCTCTGTCGCATCATCCAGCAAGGGGTCGATTTTACGTTCGCGGAATTGCACCCACACCCGCCAAAGCCAGAAGATCAAACCGGCAAACGCGAGCAGGATGATGATACTCATCCATGGGATAAGCCGCACGTCTGGCCCGTCGACAACTTTAAACTTGATAATATTTGGATAGATCGACAAAAACTCGCTGCGCCAACCATAGTGGGTAACCGCGACCCAAATCGGGGCGTCGCGCAACGAAATCAAATCCGCAGCCTCCGCCTGGAGGTTTGAACTGTTGATCTTGAAGTAAGGCGGCCAGGCGAAAATTCCGGTGTCTTCATTGCGGTAGACAATAATTTTTCCGCCGTCATATGCCGCGTTCACGAGACGTAAATCGCGGTTGGTGGCCGCTTGGGCACCGCTGTCTGGTTCGGCATAAAAGAAACTGTTCGATCCCGAAAAATCGGCCCGAATAATCTCGGTCCCCGTGATGCGCACGATGTCGCGCTGCGGGAGATTATAGTGGAAAAAAGCAAAGACCGTCGTAACGAGCAAGACCCAGAAAGTTATTTTCACGTAGCGCATGACGACCTCAATAAAAATTGATTAAATAGAGAACGATGACATAAAGAACAAGGGGAATGACATAGATCAGGACAAGCGCTTTACGACGAAACGACTTGCGATACCGCTCCATCCCGTCCTCAATAAAGGCATCCCGATCGCCCTCTTTGATCTCTTCGTCGAACTCCTCTTCCAAATCCTCACGGCGCAAAGACGCCGCAAACCAACGCGAAATCAGATAGATAACCGTCAGCCCGACGAATGCAAAAAAGAACTGCCGCGCAAGGGTGAAAATCATGAACGCCTCCTCACGGCACCCCACGGGCCGACTCGGTCGATAATGTCTTCAACTATAGTTTCTGGTTCGGCCATCGAGTTCTCCCCCCAAACAGCGCCTCGCGTGCCCCGACTTTATCCACCTGATACTCAGACACAAGAAAATCCGCGACATAGGTTTTCTTGCTATCGGCCCATGTGCTGTAGCGTTGGTAAAACTGTTCTTTGTGGCAAATAAAGAGCTGACGGATGTCTTTTGGCGATAATTCCGCGAGCAACATATTGACCAGATCAAAATTTGGACCCGACCGCGCCCGCAAAGTATAGAAATAGGCCGCGTCGTTGGAATTTAGGCGCGGCCACGGCCCATCGCCCTCGGACCAGCGCAATAGCTTGGCCAATTCGATGTATTCCTGCGGTAGGTTCTCGGCATATTTTCGCGTCAGATTGCGGATTTCGCGCCGATCCGCCTTCGCCAAATCCGCACCCATTTCCGCGGCGACATCTATGGCAATGAAATCCATTTTCTGCCGTAAAATCGAGGGTACATCGACGGATTTTCCCTCCCAAATGGGCTCGACCAAATCATTCAACGAAAGAAACTGCGCAATTTTTGTGCGTTGCTTGATGCCGAAAACAAACTCCATTGGGAGGCCTGCAACTGCCTCGCGCCCATTGCTCGCGATTGCTGCGGGATGCTCCACATCGCGGAAAACATACAACCCGCCGAAATGCTTGGTCCAAAAATCATCTTGCTGAAATTTTGTAGCTTTAAGGGTAACAGGATTGCGTGTCACATCGCCGGTTTTCTTTGCTAACTCAATCATTTCTGCGATGAGGACATCATCCCACCACGCATCAGGGCGCGTTTTGAAATCGGTAATCTTTTCGGACAAAACCTCTGCATTCGCAACGTGGGACTGGGTTGTATCCGCCCGCACAACGATTGTGCGAATGTCCAAAAGATGCGCGGGATCACTCACCGAAAACACCGAGTTTTCCAATTCTCCGCCAACCGCATCACGGGCCGTAAGGGCGAACAGTTCTGCCTCATTCTGCTCGATGAACTGTCGTAAAATTCGACGGCTGGATGAGAACTGCGCATTCAACAGCGGCGCTCGTTTTTGTTCCGTCGTGAGTAGAATGAATTGACGGTTACAGCCCCCCTGATTGAGGTACAAATGATCGCCAAACTCATCGCCGATTTCGGGCGAGTATCCCGACAGATCAATGTGAAAATCCGTCAGCGCTGTTTCTTTACCTATAAGCAATTTCAACGCCGTATTATAACGCGCCACAAGGACGGTCGACCTCACAGGAACGAGATTTCCAAACATCAAACCGCGTTGGATCAGGCGTATCATACGTGCCCCCCCAGATACCGCCGCTTCGCTTCTTCCATGCGTTCCATATCGCGAACAGCGTTTTCGATCGCGACTTCGTCGGATTTATCGGCATATCGGAATTCGGAATCCGCGTAACGGTTCACCTCTTGGATCACGATTTCGACGTTAATAGGTTTGCGCATATCTTCGATCATTGCGCGCTTCTCGTCGTAGGGTTTGAACAAAAATAACTCTGGATTTTCCATCCATTCATCGGGCAATTCAAAGTCCATCGCACGCACTTTGACAGCGTCCGTGATGTTCTTGATGGCCCGCCCCGTAAAGCGTGGGTCCGCTTCCTGAATGGCCTTTAAATAGGTTCCGATCTTGGCAATCGTGTCGAGGTTTCCGAGGTCAGAATGCACCCGATCATAAACGTTGAGCAGGCCCAATTCGTGCGGTTTTGAATGCCCATCAAAGCTTGCGGCAACGGCCTTTTTGATTTCCTGCGCCGAGAATAAATTGTGCTGCCCCAAGGGGATATCGTGGTTCTTACCCATAAGAAGGCTCAAAATATCAATATAATCATCACGGGTTTGCGGTCCATCCACAAGGAAGCGCGCACCCGCACGTTGCCGCAACGCGTCATCGACATTCTCGGGGTAATTGCTGAACATCCCAAAGGTACAATTCCCGCGCACGACGGTATTTGCGCCCGCGAAACTCTCCATCAATACTGCGGTAATTTCGAGTTGCCCCGCACTGGATTGTCGATCACCTCGCTTGCCTGCAAGTTGGTCGATATCATCAATAGTGCCAAAGCCAATGACGTTTGGATCGAGAATATTGTTGATAAACGCCTTGGCATTTTGTCCCGACTTGCCCTGATAACTATCGATATTATCCGTGCTCAGGTTTTGAAACCGGAAGGTATAGCCCGCAACATTGCAATACTCACTGATCAGGCCCGCCATCATCTGGATAAGCGTCGTTTTTCCGGTTCCGGGCGCGCCATCGCCCATGAACGTAAAGATGAACCCACCAAGCTCGGCAAAGGGATTAAGCTTGCGGTCAAAATCATAGGCCATCAACATTTTGGCCAGTTTCATGGATTGATATTTGGCGATGTGGTTCCCGACAACCTCGTTCGGTTTCTTGAACGACATGGTGAGTTTGGTGCTTTTCCCACGGCCAGCAGGTGTAAAACCCGCGATCGTCAAATCATCGGCTTCAACTTGATAGGTCGCACTCGAAAAGGACCCCACAGTCGTAACATTTTGCGCACGCAGGGTAACTTTTTCCATCAATTGTTCGCAATACGCCAAGATCGTCGCGGCAAGCCGCGCGTCCTCCGTGGCGAAGGCCCCGATATCCTGATCCAATTCCCAAAGCGCGCCGTGCAAGGCGATTTGGCCGTTGTCCGTCAAAACCTCCTCAACCTCGCCGACCTCCACCGTGGTTTCCCCCACGAAGGCTGCCAATAGGTAGGCGCAGGAATTCGCGAAAACATGGAGAGAAATAAGGGCTTCCGCCGTAAGTAACTCTGTGAATTCTGTCCGGCGCGCCTCCTGAAGGGCTCCCGCCAAATTATCGCGTTTCAATGCGGCAAGATGGGTTGTTTCGCCAAATTGTTCCGACACTGCGAGCGAAATCGCAAGCGCGCGCCGCATGGCATGCATCGCGCTGGCCTGAAGCGGCGACGTCAACGGATCGGCCTCATCTGCCCCCTCTATGCGGGCAACAAGCTGGACCCCCTCTGGGCGGGCAGTGCTGCGCGTCACAAGGCCCGGCGTTGTGCTGCGAAACCGCCGCCGTGTTCCGAGGCCGGCCGATTTTTCAGCGCCCAACGTGTCCTTGCCTTTGCCAATGCGTGGGGTGTGGTCAAAGCCCACCAAGAGCGCCGATGCCGCATCATAATGTTTGCGAATATCTTCTTCGCGCAGTTCCATTTGATCGCTCGACAGGCTCATATCGACATCCTATTTTCTAATGTAACGGGCATTTTAATTATAGCTGATGACACGCCCACTGGGCGCGACGACGAATTTCTGCACATTTGCAAAGCCTGGAATCTTTAAATCATCCAAAACTTGATAGGGCTTTTGGGGTAAAATGAGAGACCTCTGTGTCCGAGTCGCGCCTGAATCCACGCCCTGTGCGCCAAAGGGATCAAGGGCAAAAACTTCGCGCTCGACTTTACCAAACCAGCCGGATTTTTCCTCAACAACACGTTCACTTTCAAGGGTTTCAACTGTCCAAGCCAGCGCCCAATCCTCCCCCTGCGGGGAATGCGCATCCTCAAGAACCTGCCGAATAGGTCCGTTTTGGAGCGTGAAAGCGCTGCTATACATCGGGCCAACATACAGCCGCCGCAGACGTTTTGGGTGAAGGTCATCGAAATCAAGGTCGAACCCTTTTGCGATGGTCACCAATTTCAGGCCCGCCACGCTTTGGGACATCAACTTGGCTTGGGCTTGTGGCCAACGACGGGTGTCCTTGGGAAGCGCGGTTGCGCCCGTATCTTCGACATCCATCAAGTAAATAACGGGCAGGTTACTTTCGCTGTCGTAAACCGCCCAATGCACCAAAAAACTGCGCCGATTGTCGACGGTTCCTGCCCACAGAAGCTCTGGATCATTGCGATTCCAAAACATTTCGTTTGCCCGCAGAGCCTCGTAATATTTACGCTGTGACATAGCGAATTGCAACTTGGTCGGAATCTCAAGATCGCCAACAATCGTGCGCACCATATCGTCTTTTAGGGCCTCGATACTTGGCATATTGCGCAAATGGCGTTCGGCTTGCTGCGCATCCGCGGCCATGTTCAGGATTTCATGGAAAACGGGAAAGCCGCTCTCGGTGCTGTCGATAGAAAGACTACCGAAAAACGTTCCAGTGTCGCGCCCAGTCAACAAATACTTGTTGGCCAGCGCGCGAAACGTACGCCCTAAACGCTGCACATAATCGAGCACAACTTTGCGGTCCCGTTTGGACAGACGTTGCTGATCTTTCATCATGTCGGCCACGGTTTCAAGATGGCCGGTGATCGTTTCAAACTTGGCAAAATAGCGGCGCGCAGCAAAGGTGTCGGTTAGGCCGACGTGGTCATTCATTAAGTCTTCTTTGATCGTCATTTTTGACCGTTCCAAACTGCCACTGCGCCACAAGATTACGTCCCTTTGGTGGCCCGATCAGCCGCCATAGAGGTTTTTATCGTGTTTCTCGACGATGGCTTCAAACCGGCGCGCAAAGCGCTCATCTGCTTTGGCCTTTTGCTCCAAAACCTTGCGGGCGAAAACCATGTGATCTTCGTGCGCTTCCATCATGTCCGCCATTTTCGCATTCGTGGCCGTGCCAATCGCCGCCATCGCGGTCTGCGCTTCCTTGTCGGTTTGCACACCAATCTCATTAATACGGTGCGCCACGTCTTGTTGCTGTGCCGTTTTCAGGGATTTTGTCAAAGCATCATACAAAACAACACGTTGCTTGGTGTCCGTCTGCAATTTATTGATCAAAACCATCTGGGTCGCTTCTTGATTTTGCAACGAGTCGATCCAGGTTTTGCCCTTTTCGATATAGCGCTCGAGTGTCTGGGAATTGGCCAGTTTTACCTGTTCCAGTTGCACTTTCTGGTTGAACGTCGTGTTCAACTTCGCGAGTTCTGTTTCAAGCTTTGTGCGTGCAGCGGCGTCTTGTTCAACGGAAATCTTGCCTTCTAGTGTAATAATTTTCGGGTCCATCGCAAGGATGTCCACTCGGAGCGTTTCAAGCTCCCCAACCACGGCTTCACGCTCGTCTAAAGTCTCAGTCAGGTTGGTTGAAACCTTCTCGCGTTGGGTAACAAGCTCGGCGAGTTGGCCTTCGAGCAATGTCACAATAACATCCGACTTGGCGATCAAATCTTGCAATTTATCGTCAACACTGGCCTCGCGCATCCGCTCTTGGCGCATGCTTTCGGACTTGCCGCGCGAAAAGATACCAATCAGTTTTTCGATACCCGATTTATTGCGTAACTCTTCGAAATCTTTCGAGAATCCAGCAGTAACATCGTCAAGTCCCATAATGAGTTCGGCGATATTTTCATTCATCAACTGCGTATGCGCATGAACATCGTCAAGCGTGGCATTCTCGATATCAATCGTAACATCGGCGCCCGTTTTCATCTTGGCACGAGCAGACTCAATCCGCCCTGTAAGGTCAGCCATTTTTTGCTGTGTCTCGGCCGCTTGCTTTTGGGACTCGATGATTTGGGCTTCAAAATCTGCCATAGGGTTCCTCGTTATTTTGAATAGTGATATAATATTTGGGGATTTATATCGCGTTCAACAGGTATAGGACATTGAAATTTTTGTAAGAACATTTTGGGGGTTCGGGCGGTTAAATCAGACAAGGGCTTTCATCAACGGGCTCTCTGGATCTTTGAGGCCATCGATCACATTAAAATGGTGCTGTCCGGGTTCAATATGTAAACTTGCCCCCTCCCATGCTTGTGCGAGCCAACGGGCTTGATCCAAGAAAGCGGGACGTTCAGCGCCACCGACCCAAACGGTCACGGGAATGTCGATGTGCTTCTTCAGCAGGAGCGGGCTTTCGGCCTCGGCCTCGGCCAAATCCAAGCGCAAATCCGCGTTCATTTTGGTCTCCATCAAGGGACGCAAATCAGAGAGCGGCGAGATGGGCACAACGGTTTTGATGCGCGCGGCGATTTCGGGGGCAAGCCCATCCTCACACAGCATCCGCGCCACCAGATGCCCGCCAGCGGAATGCCCCGCCAATACAATCGGGCCACGAACACGCTTGGCGGCTTCTTCGATCGCTTTTCGGATGCTCTGCGTGATTTCGGAAATCCGCGCTTCGGGGGCCAGCGGGTAGCTTGGAATTGCTACGGCCCAATCCCGCGCCGTAGCCCCTTCTGCAAAATGGGACCAGCGAAATTTATCAAACTGATACCAATAGCCACCATGCACAAAAACCATCAACCCCTCGGGACGACCAGACGGCAGAAACAGATCGAATTTCTCGCGCTCATGGGCGCCGTAAGAGAGGTTGACCTGAAGCCGCCCCGCCGCATTTTCCATCTCGCGCCATTCACGGGCGCTATCTTCCCATTGCTCCAAAAAATCTGACGCATTAGGAATGTATTTCGCGTTTGCGTAGGCGTCGTCCATGTCCATTCTCTGGCCTTCCAAATCGAGTTCTCTGCACCTTACGGTGAACAGGTTTCAATGCAACCCGTGCTGCCTTTCCGTAAGCGTCAAACGTCTGAGGAACGCCATAAATACCGCGCGGCGGTGGCGATCAAACCCGACATTCCCGCAGCAATTGCAATCCAGCCTAAGAACCAAAACTGACCCGCCAAGGCGTTTTCGACATAAGATTCCGCGAATTTCATCTTGCCCATATATGCGGAAATCGCCCCAAAAACGAGCACCGTATCAAACAAGAATAGGGGGATCACCATACGAATATGGCTGCCAAAAACCGCGAAGACAGACGCCCCCAAAATACCGATAACGCCGCCAATGAACAGCACTTTTCCAGACCAGTAGGGATGGGCACCGAAGGCCTCGGGCAAGTGAAGCCAATCCGAAATCACCAAAAGCAGCACCGCCGCACAGGCTCCTATCACATTTAGTCGCATGAATTCTCTCCTTATTTTCATACAGCTTAGCGCATCACGCCCGCCCCGAATAATTTATTTCAAACCTTCCCAAGGATTGACCTTTGGCGCGCGTCCTATTCATTGTGATGCTAATGGAAACAAATGACGAAACTTTGGCACTGGCTGCCGCAAATGGAGACGGCACAGCCTTTGGTGTGCTGTTGCAGCGGCATTACGACCGTCTTTTCGGACTGTGTTTTCGCCTCTTGGGAAGTCGTGCCGAAGCCGAGGATTTGACGCAAGACATCTGCACCGCCCTCCCCGCAAAACTCGCGCGATTTCGGGGCGAGGCGAAATTCACGACATGGCTCTATCGTGTCGCGATCAATGCCGCCCACGATCGTCGCCGACGCCACGCAACCCACGCCAAGGCCTCCGACGGCTGGGGCGGTTGGGAAATTGGCCGCCAAGCGGATAACGACGAAATGCGCGAGAAACAAGACTGGCTGGCCGCCGCGATCACGGCCTTGCCGGATGAGTTGCGCGACACCGTTTCCTTGATCCTTGGACAGGAATTGACCCATGCCCAAACGGGCGAAATCCTCGGCGTTTCCGAGGGCACAATTGCATGGCGCATGTCAGAAGTGAAAAAACATCTGCGCGCCTACCACCAGAAGGAGGGCTATCCATGAACGATGATCTCGACGCCCTAAAGGCCATGATGGCCGACGTTCCCGCTCCTGATGACGCAAAAAAACGGGCCGATATCGCGCTGGCGGAAAAAAACTTTAAAAACTTCCAAGGTTCGGTGGTTGAGCCCCGTCCTACTTCTGAAAGCACGCCACTTCGGGCGGGCTGGATTTCAGGAGTAAAAAATATGTTCACTGCAATGACGTCCCGCACAGGGCTTGCGATTACAACTTCAATTGCCGCCGTTGGTGTCGGTGTGATTTTCGTAGAGTTGCAAAACACGCCACTTGCCCCACAAGCCACCACGCCTGAAGGCGCAAAATCTTTGCCTGAAGAAAGCATGCTCGCTCAAGATGAGGTTGATGACATGATGGTCGCTCCCGCAGACGAATTGGCGGGCCGCTCCATCGTACAAATGACGAGCCCTGCGCCTGCAACCTCCCTCTCGCGCCTCAGCAAGGAAGCGGTGAGTATCGAACCGCAGTTCTACTTCCCCGACGACATGTCCGAGTCCGAAACCTTTTCCAACGCGGCACCAAATCCGCTAAAAACCACCAATGAAGATCCCGTTTCGACCTTCTCGATCGACGTAGACACGGCTTCCTACGCGATCCTGCGCTCCTCCATCACCAACGGGTATTTGCCCGATCCAGACTCTGTGCGCATTGAGGAAATGATCAACTACTTCCCCTATGCCTATAAGGCGCCACAGGGCGACCAGCCGTTTTTGCCAAGCGTGACAGTTATGGACACGCCATGGAACGCGGGTACGCAACTGGTTCATATCAGCATTCAAGGGGCACTCCCCGCGACGGATACCCGCCCACCGCTGAATTTGGTGTTCCTGATCGACACGTCTGGCTCCATGCAAGACCAAAACAAACTGCCCCTTCTGAAACAAAGCTTCCGCTTAATGCTCAGCGAATTGCGCCCCGAAGATCAGGTCGCGATTGTGGCCTATGCGGGCTCCGCAGGACAGGTTTTGGAACCCACTGCGGCCAGCGAACGCAGCACCATCCTAGCTGCGCTTGATCGCCTCGAAGCGGGCGGTGGCACGGCGGGGCAAGAAGGGCTGCAGCAAGCCTATACGATTGCGAAATCCATGCAGTCAGAGGGCGAAGTTACCCGTGTATTGCTCGCGACGGACGGTGATTTCAATGTTGGCATTCACGATCCAGCGGCGCTCAAATCCTATATTGAAACAAAACGCGACGAAGGCACCTATCTTTCGGTTCTTGGATTTGGCCGTGGCAACCTCGACGATGCAACCATGCAAACTCTGGCCCAAAATGGCAACGGACAGGCCGCCTATATCGACACGCTGGCCGAGGCCCAAAAGGTACTTGTCGATCAATTGACCGGCGCTCTTTTCCCCATCGCCAATGACGTGAAAATTCAGGTTGAATTCAACCCGTCACAGGTCGCTGAGTATCGGCTGATTGGCTATGAAACCCGCGTACTCAACCGTGAGGATTTCAACAACGACAAAGTTGACGCAGGCGAAATCGGCGCGGGGCATACCGTGACTGCGTTATATGAAATCACGCCTGTTGGCTCTAGTGCCATTAAAAACGATGAGTTGCGTTATGGTTCAAAAGAGAGCGTACCGACGCCGAGTGACGAACTTGGCTTCCTCAAAATTCGCTACAAGACCCCAGGCGAAACACAAAGTGAACTCATCACCACTCCAATTAATGCAGGGATGGGCGAGACCTCAGAAGATACGCAATTTGCAGCATCAATGGCGGGCTTTGGTCAGCTATTGCGGGATGATACCTATCTGGGGGACTGGGGTTGGGACGAGGCGATTTCCCTCGCACAAGGCGCAAAAGGCGTGGACGCTTTTGGCTATCGCGCTGAGGCCGTCACCTTGATGCGTCTGGCAAAATCCATGGCGAACGGCAACTAATTCCCACAAAAAGACGGCGCGCAAATTCTGCGCGCCGTTCCATTCGTTTAGCGTCGATTAATTGACGGGTTTGGCTTCAATCTTTTTATTGTCGGCCAAATCACCGCTGGAAATCTCGATGCGCCGTGGCTTAAGCGCCTCCGGAACTTCCCGCTTCAAATCAATCGAAAGCATACCGTTTTCATGGGTGGCGCCCGTTACATGCACGTGGTCCGCCAGCTGGAACCGGCGTTCAAAGGCACGGGTCGCAATTCCGCGATGGAGATAGCTTGTTGTGGTGTCGTCGCTTTCTTTTTTCGCCGCGACAATCAACTCGCTTTCACGCAGTTCGACCGAAAGTTCGCTGTCAGAAAAACCAGCAACGGCGATAGATATACGCCATCCTTCTGCAGAGGTTTTTTCAATATTATAAGGGGGATAGCTTGGGCGCGCCTGGTCGGTCGAGCGGACACGATCCATAAGATCGGCAATCTGATCAAAGCCAACAGTGGCACGGTATAGGGGGGCTAAATCAAAGTTTCGCATGGTCATTCTCCTGATGAGCAACAACGTTAAAAAGGAGCCTTCCCGAGGGGACAGGCACGAACCAAGACCCAACATTGGCGCCTCGGTACACTTAATTTGGGAACGTTTTTGGGGCTTTCAAGAGGGGCGTCGGAAAAACCTAAGGGCGTAAAAACTTCGCGCCAGAGCGAACAATACCCGTATGACTGTTGCCGTTTAGGAACTTGGGCGAGCCTTTTTCAAAAACCGTCGGCTCTGCAGCCATTTCCGCCAACAAAACCGCCAACGGTTCCGCAAGGGACGTTCCAAGCGCAACCTGCCGCCCACCCGCTTCGGCCTTTGCGGAAATTACCGACACAATTTCTGGATACCCGTTTCGAATGGAAAAAATCGGTGCGCCAGACGAGCCGAAGTCGATATCACAAGACAAAACCAAAGTGCCCTTTTGCCGCGCCAAAACCTTGCACTCTTCTTGCAGACTCGCGCTGGCTTCCCGATCATGCGCATAAGAAACCACGCCCACAGTTGCCCCTTTGCGAGGAGAAGCGCCCGTTTCATAGGGGATGATCGACGTGCTGTTGATGGGTTGGGAGAGGCGCAGAAGTGCGACGTCATTCTCTACTTTTTGCGACACATTTTCGGTGTCAAAAATATAGTCGGGATGCGTAACGGCATGCGCAACCCAGCGATAGGCAGACGCGCGACCATTGCGCCATCCAGCCAAAAATTCGATACCTTCTGGATCAACACGCTCTTTGGTCGTTTTGTCAAAAAGGCAATGCGCCGCCGTCAGGACCAAATCGGGCGCAATCAGGGCGCCCGTGCACATGGTTTTGCGGTCGATATTGAGGCGACCAACCGCCTCCCATCCGCGACTATCGTTGCCAGTTGAAAGCTTGCGCAACGTATCCGCCTGCGCGTGACCAAGGCCAACCAAAACCACAATTATTGCCAACAGTCCGCGCATATTCCCTCCGTCGCTTCCTCGGTAGTATTTCCGAGATAAGGCAGCAATATGGCCGAACTCAGTTCATTGCAGGCGGTTTTGGCCCCCCTGTCGCCCAGTCCAAAAGTTCAACCGTGTGAACAATCGGCGCGCCAGCGGCCCGTCCAATCTGCATCATACACCCGATATTGCCCGCGGCAATAACGTCCGGTTTTTTCGCTGCGAGCGTTGCAACTTTACGCTCCTTCAGTTTTGCGCTGATCTCAGGTTGCATCAAGTTATACGTCCCTGCGGATCCACAGCAGAGGTGCGCATCGGCAGGCTCTACAACCTCAAAACCAACTTGCTTCAAAAGCGTTTTGGGATGGGCTTTTATTTGCTGCCCATGCTGCAAGGAACAGGCGGAATGATAGGCAACCCGCAGGCCTTGATCCTCACCTTTTGGCATGTCGAGTTGCATCAAAACTTCGCTCACATCCATCGCCAAATCAGCCACTTTCGCAGCATCCGCAGCCAAGGGATCATTGCGAAACATATGTCCGTAGTCCTTTACGGTGGTTCCGCAGCCAGATGTGTTGATGACAATCGCGTCCAACCCGTCAGCGCGGAACTCATCCATCCAAACTTTGATGTTTTGCGCCGCACTTGCATGGCTTTTCTTTTCTTGCCCCATATGGTGGGTCAAGGCTCCACAACAGCCCATTCCCTTGGCGATCACGACGTCACACCCCAAGCGCCGCAAAAGGCGGATGGTCGCGTCGTTGATATCCGTATTTAGCGCCTTCTGCGCACAGCCCGTCATCAAAGCCACCCGTTTTTTGCGCGGCCCAATCGCTGGAAACACTTGCGCGTCATCATTGCGACTCACAGGTGGGATCGTTTTGGGTGCCATTTCGAGCATCGCCTTAAGGCGTGCATCAGGCATCAGAAAGGCAAAGGGTCGTCCGATTTTTGCGCCCAAAAGGGCAAGCCGAAAACGTTTTGGATAGGGTAAAATCTGCGCCAGCATCCAGCGCAAACTGCGGTCCACAAACGGGCGTTTGTAAGTTTTTTCAATATATGCACGCGCTTGATCGACCAAATGCATGTAGTGGACGCCCGAGGGACACGTGGTCATACAGGCCAAACACGACAGGCATCTGTCAACGTGTTTCACGGTTTTCTCGTCAGCAGGTCGCCCGCTTTCGAGCATATCTTTGATGAGGTAAATGCGCCCGCGCGGACTGTCGAGTTCGTCGCCCAAAACTTGGTAGGTTGGGCAAGTCGCCGTGCAAAATCCGCAGTGGACACAGGCCCGTAGAATCTCGTTGGCGCGTTCGATGGCGGGGTCTTTTAGCTGTTCCGGAGTGAAATTCGTTTGCATTTTCTATCCCATCAAACCCGGATTTAGGATCCCACGCGGATCAAATTTCTCACGAAGCCCCGCAGATAACCTCTCAATCAAAGGATGCTCGGGGGCGAAGGTTGGGGCGTCGGCGGCGGTGGTTTTCCCCGCGCGAATACGCGTTGCGTGCCCATCAAAAGATCCCAGATCGAGGCGAAGATCGTGCCCCTCGGTCGTAAGCGCCCAGATCAATCCGCCCGCCCAATCGAACAAGATTCTACCGCCCGCGGCTTGCGCCAACCTTGTGGCATCGCTCGGAACACAGGAAATTTTCCAAACGTCACCCGCTTCATTGTGAAAGGGCGCGGCCTCGCTAATTCCTTGCCAGACAGCGGTCGTTTGTACAGGATCCGTTTGAACTGTGACGTCTGGGCACGCTTTGAACATCTCGACCAAAGCTTGCGCACGGTAAGCAACCGACGCGTGAAATCCTTCGACCCGTAGCGTTGTCGCAGCCTCGCCCTCCATACCCAAAGGCATGTGGGCCGCACCGGAGACCTCATAGGGTGATCCCATCGCGCGGGACATCACCGAAACCGCTTCGGAATTGGTTAGACCTTTGATCAAAACCGTCGCGACTGCTTCGACTTGTGGCAAAACTTTGAGGGAAACTTCGCTCAGGATTCCCAATGTCCCATAACTGCCCGCCATCAATTTAACCAAATCATAGCCCGTCACATTTTTCATAACGCGGCCCCCATTCTTAATAACATCGCCACGCCCATCGACAAACCGAACCCCCAAAAGGTGATCGCGACAGGCCCCCACCTGCACCCGCCGTGGGCCAGACACATTTGCGGCAACCACTCCGCCGATGGTCGACACACCTTGCGTTCCCAGCAGGCCACGATGATCCATCGGTTCAAAGGCCAGCCTTTGATTTTCGGCGGCGAGTGCATTTTCGATTTCCAAAAGGGGCGTGCCGGATTTCGCGACCAAAGTGAGTGCGCCTGGATCATAGAGCGTAATGCCAGAAAGTGCAGATGTACTCACCATGTCCTCGGCTCGAGTGGAGCCAGTTTTGCGGGTATCTCCACCAGTGACACGCACCGCGCGTTGCGTATCCCGCACAAATTCGGCAAGCTCTTTTTCGGAACGCGGGCAATCGATTTGAGGTTTAGTCATTGGGGATCAATTCCTTAGCAGCGCGCCGCGTTTTCGTTGTTGAAAGGGGAAACACTTTTGCCGCATTCAACAGCCACATTGGATCAAACACATCTTTGACTCGCAACTGTGCTTCCAAATCCGCTTCTGTGTATTGGTCCAACATCAAATCCCGCTTCTCTACGCCGACCCCGTGCTCGCCCGTCAAACATCCCCCAACTTCCACACAAAGCCGCAGAATATCCGCCCCCAAAGCCTCACATTTCTCCAAATCACCGGTCTTGTTTGCGTCAAACAGGATCAGCGGATGCATGTTGCCATCGCCCGCGTGAAAAACATTCGCAACTTCAAGGCCGTATCCAGCCGAGAGTTCACGGATGCGCTTCAGAACGAGCGGCAATTCGGAAACTGGAATCGTTCCGTCCAAACACATATAGTCGTTGATTTGCCCCATCGCGCCGAAAGCCGACTTACGGCCCAGCCAAATCGCAGCACTTTCTTCGGCGGATTTACTTTCGCGGAATTCGACGGGATTGTGACGCATGGCAATCGCTTTGATCAGGTCAAGCTGGTGCGCGATTTCGGCATCGCTTCCCTCAACCTCGACAATCAAAAGCGCTTCGCAATCGGGGTAGCCCGCATGGGCAAAGGCTTCGCAAGCGCGGATACAAGGACGGTCCATAAACTCAATTGCGACGGGCAAAACCCCCGCCTTGATGATATCGCTGACACAAGCTCCCGCGACCTCGTTACTGTCGTAACCGATCAACACGGGGCGCGCGCCTTCGGGTTTGGGAAGAATGCGCAGAGTGGCTTCCGTGACAACTCCAAGCTGCCCTTCACTACCACAAATCACGCCCAATAAATCAAGCCCTGCGGCCCCCATATGGGCCCCGCCAATATCGACAATTTCGCCCTCCATCGTCACCATACGTACGCCAAGCAGGTTGTTCGTTGTGACCCCGTATTTCAGGCAATGCGCGCCGCCAGAATTCATCGCTATATTGCCCGCGATAGCGCAGGCAAGCTGGCTACTTGGATCGGGCGCATAAAAGAAATCGTTTTCCTCAACCGCGCCGGATACGCTTAAATTGGTACGGCCCGTTTGCACGCGGATAAAGCGATTGTCGTAGTCGGTTTCGAGTACTTCGTTCATGCGGGCCACGCCCAAAACAACGCAATCGGCGGTCGGAAGCGCACCTCCGGCAAGCGACGTCCCTGCTCCGCGCGGCACTACGGGAACGTTCTCTTGCGCGCATATCCTCAAAACGGCGGCGACTTCTTCTGTTGTCGTTGGCAAAACCACACACATTGGCGGACAACGGTAGGCCGTAAGCGCATCACACTCATAGGCGCGGGTTTCGATTTCATCGTGAATTACCGTGCCTGTGTGAAGAACGGCCTGCAGGAGCGAAACGATCTGCGATTTGCGATCTAGTACCTTCGCATCGGGGGTTGGCATTTCCATAATTTCACCTTGCAGTTTTGAATTGGTAAGAAATTATAACCAATTTTTTGATCTAGCAACCCCCAATCGCGCGCGCTAATGTAACCGCCATGGAACTCCTTGCTAGATTTACATATTTTGACGTGATTGATGCCGTTGCGGTGGCATTTCTTCTGCTCAGCTGGACGTTTCTTGGTTGGAGGATTGAAAACCCGACCCCCAAAAATCCGTCCACGTCTTCGCTTATGGCGAACTACCGCCGTGAATGGATGGTCCAATATGTGACGCGACAGCCACGGATTTTTGACGCGACAATCCTTGCAACCCTGCGCACAGGCACCACATTTTTTGCGTCGGCGTGTATGATTAGCATTGGTGGCGGGTTGGCGCTCATTGGAAATCAGGAGCATCTTCGTGGTCTCGCCAGCGATTTCTCCATCGAAAGTGCTCCCGCCATCGTTTGGGAAATAAAAATTCTGCTTGTTTTGGTGATGCTCGCCAGTGCATTTCTCAATTTCGTCTGGTCGCATCGATTGTTCGGATATGCGGCCGTGGTCATGGCCGCCGCGCCAAACGAAATTGAAGACCCAATGGCCCTCATTCGCGCGAAACAATCCGGTGAAATCAATATAACCGCTGCGCGAAGCTATAACCGTGGATTACGAACAGTTTACTACGCCTTGGCATGTTTGGCATGGATGTTGGGTGCATGGCCCCTTATTATATCCACTATTGTGACGAGTCTTGTCCTTTGGAGACGCGAATTTGCGTCCCATTCCCGGGCCGTCCTCCTTGAGGGTAAAATACCATGAAACGCCTTGTAGCCTTACTAATATTCGTCGCGGCCCCTGCCTTCGCCGATCCGGCCGTTGTCAAACATGTGGTCGCGTCCCAGTCAGGCGCAAAATGGCGGTTTGACGTTTCTATTCTGCATCCGGATTCGGGGTGGGACCACTATGCGGACGGTTGGAAGATCATCGCTCCGGACGGCTCTATCCTTGGCCAACGTTCCCTCGCACATCCGCATGAAAACGAGCAGCCGTTCACGCGGTCCGTTACGGGAATCACCATTCCCGATGG
The DNA here is from genome assembly GCF_000812665.2 of Falsihalocynthiibacter arcticus. Lineage (GTDB taxonomy): Bacteria > Pseudomonadota > Alphaproteobacteria > Rhodobacterales > Rhodobacteraceae > Falsihalocynthiibacter > Falsihalocynthiibacter arcticus. The sequence continues at coordinate 1,806,963 of NZ_CP014327.1, read as the reverse complement.
GGTCACCCATGTCTTTATTCAGGCCAATTGTCTTACAGATGGCGAGACATCCGAGCCATACCGCTTTGATCTAAAATAGTTATCTGCGCCCCTCGCGCAGCCATGCGGCTATGGACATCATCGTGATCAAGACCAGCAATATCCATGCGGGAACCAATGGGCTTACCGAAATTCCCGTGGTGACAAAAGCGCCGCGTGGGACGATTCCAATCCATCCAGCCCCCGATGCGTTCCGACCAGAACGCACAGTGCGGACGTCTGGCGTTCCGTCTTCCATGTTCAGTACCCCCCCTTTGTCGGTACGATCAAGGGTGCAAGCACACGCGAGGTGGCCACGGTTTCCACAAACTCTCGCGGGGCGGCAGGCCCCATGCCGATCACAAACGAAAGCGCGCCTTGGGACAAGCGATAGAGCCCAAATTCTGTCCCGAAATAGGTTGTTTCAAAAAGCCCGGGGCGGGATTGAACAAGGGGGACTTCGACCTGACTGCCATCTGGAGCCGTGATCGTCACGAGATCTGGCGCAGGCGCGTCATCGCCACCCAATGTCCTCCGAACGATCTTCATTTCCAAACCCACTGCGGAGGCCGATAGCGCTTCTTCCTCAAGCTCAGGCTCTTTCATCATCCAATGTGCCAAGCGGCGGAGGAGTTCCAGCTGGGGTCCACCACCGTCAAAGCCACGATGCCAAAGCCAAGCATGGTCGCTCGCCAGAAGCGCGACGCGCCCTTCGCCAACCCTATCCAATTGCAGGAGGGGGCATCATTTTTGCCCGACATCACCGTGTGCCCCGAGGTGGCTTCAAGTTCCACCATTCGCAACCACCGGCCCCATTCAGGCTCAGGTCCCGCTTGCAAGCCTTCGGTCACGGGGTGCTTTTGCCCCGTTTCCGTCACTTTGGGGCGGAACTCTTCGTCAAGAAGGCGCGCTGTGGGTTCGGCGGGTAGAATTTCGGACAAGGCCGAGAAATACAGGCTCTCGACCGAAGCGAAATCTGGCCCAGCCGCAAGCAGTACCGCACCGCCGCGACGCACATAATTGGCCACATTCTCTAGATAACTCGCAGGCAAAATACCGCGCCGCTTGTAGCGATCAAAAATAATTAGATCGAAATCATCAATTTTTTCAAGGAACAATTCGCGTGTCGGGAAAGCAATCAATGATAGCTCCGAGACGGGTACACCATCTTGTTTCTCAGGCGGGCGCAGGATGGTAAAGTGAACCAAATCGACAGAACTGTCTGATTTCAAGAGGTTTCGCCATGTACGCTCCCCCGGATGCGGCTCGCCAGAGACTAGCAAAACACGCAAGCGATCCCGCACGCCATTGATTTGAAGTACAGCGGTATTATTGCGATCCGTGAGTTCAGTGTCGGCCATAGGAACGACAAATTGCACGACATTCAGGCCACCATGCGCTAGCGTCAGAGGCAATTCAAGTTCCTGCCCAATGGGAACCTCAAAACTTTGCGTCGGGCCGCCATCAATGGAGATCAAGAGCGGAGCATTTGGCCCCACATCCGGCGGAACGGCCCCTTGATCCTCTACCAAAACGGTAAGCATTACAGGCTCGCCAATGATGCCAAATCCGGGAGCTTTAGAGAGAACGAGGCGTCGATCCCAATCGCCTTTTCGCCCGCTCAAAAGCGTATGGATCGGCCCGGGCCATGTCAGCTCACTCAGCGCGTCTTCTGCTGGAATATCATGCGCTTGACCGTCACTTAGGATAACGATTCCCGCGACACGCGCCTCTGGGATTTCCGCAAGGGCCGCCGACAGCGCGCCAAAAAGCGTGGTGCCAGAATCCGCCTCACCATCGCCAAAAGACACTTCGTGGATATCCGTATTAGGCAACGCCGCAAGTTTTTGGCGCAAGGCGGCAAGCGCCGAAGCGTTTTGGGCCTCCCGATCTGAGAGGGACTGGCTGGAAGACTTATCCTGCAAAATAAGAATGATGTCCGACATTGCGTCTCGATCTTCGCTTTGCAGCGCGGGATTGAGGAGCGTAAGGAAGAGAACGGTCAGTGCGAACGACCGTAGAGGCCAGCCAAACAACCCGCGCCAATAGGAAAACGCGAGGACGAAAAACGCCGTCACAATCCCAAACAAAATGAGCGGCAGGGGCAGCAGGGGGTCAAAAAGAATGGTTTGTGTCATTTATTGCCCCAGTCGTTCGAGCAATTCAGGCACGTGAACCTGATCACTTTTGTAATTTCCGGTCAGGACGTGCATCATCAAATTCACCCCAAAACGATAGGCCATTTCGCGCTGTTCATCGCCCGCGCGACCGCGCCCAACGGTAAAGAGACGATTGCCATTAGGCGCGATCGCCCATGCCGCAGCCCAGTCATTGGCACCGATCACAACCGGCGTAACCCCGTCGTTTAGATTGCGAAACGGCATCCCCTCGGCGAGTTCCACGTCCGCAGGGGCGGCCTCGACCCAAACCGGCGGACCGACATATCGTCCCGCGGCTTCCTCCAACAGATAAAAACTGCGATTCAAAACATGGTCAGATGGCACCTCTTCAAGGGGCGGGATATCGAGTTGGCGGGCAAACATACGCAGCTTTCGGGTATTTTCGGTGACCCTTTTGTACCTTTGCTCATCGGCATCGCGGGTATCAAACAGGATGAGGCCACCCTTTTGCAAATACCGGTTTAGACGGGCATAGGCGGCAGGTGATGGCAGGGTTTGGGTCGTGGTAATTGGCCAGTAAATCATCGGATAGAAGGACAATTCATCCTTTTCCAAATCAATGGCTATGGGATCAGCGGGTTCGATAGATGTGCGCTGAAAAAGCACCCTTCCAAGTCCCCATAGGCCCGCACGTGACACCTCGTCCACAGCTTCGTCGCCCGTAATAACATAAGCCATGACCGTTTCACTTGTCGCAGCAAAGGCCTTTTCATCAATGGTTAGCGTTTCAGTTTGAGAGGTGGTCTGGGCCCAGCTTTCGGCCCCGATACCCTGCATACAAAAGAGCGTCGCAAAAACCGCAATTGTGCTTGAAGTCCGCGTTCCGTGAAAGCGCCCAGACACCCAAAGCGATGCAATGACGTCAAGAAGCAATGCCACCAACGACAGCCCCAAAAGCACACCCTTCAAGGAGCGCTCTTCCACCGAACCGCCACGATCAACGGGAATTGCGGAGGGCCAAACTTGCGGCTGAAGGGTTTGATCTTGTGCGATAGTATTACGCGCGATTTGACGCTTATCACTAACATATAGCCCCGGTGGAAGGGCGGCAGAAACCAGCGCGGATGCCAGTATTTCGCCCTTAATTCCAGCAAGCGTACTTGGAGGCGGGATTAGTTGCCCAAAACCATCCAGCACCTTGACGGGGGACCAAATTGTACCCGCCAAGTCTTCCTCGGTAGGGCGCGAAGCCTGTGTCGAAATCGCCAGTCGCTCCATCATTTGGACAAACAAACCTGAAATTGGCAGGCTGGACCATTGCGCGCTTGCAGTCACATGGAACAACACAACTTGCCCATCACCCAATTCCTTGCGTGTTACCAACGGTGTGCCATCTTCAAGACTGGCTAAAACGCGCGAGGCAAGAGAAGGGTCGGGTTCTGCGACCACCTGAGAATTGACCACAACGTCACTTGGGATTTTGAGGCCAAAGAAGGGGGAATCCGTGGGAAATTCCTTGAGACCACGCGGCTCGCCCCAACTCATGGCCCCACCGATACTACGCCCACCAACCCGTAGTCGCACTGGCATAAGCGGGTCTTCGGAACTGCGGCTCACGTCACTCGCAGCAAGGCGCGGCCCCGCAAAACGCACGAGCAATCCGCCGTCTTTCACCCAGTCTTCAAGGGCCGCGCTATCGCCTTCAGAAAGCTGGGCCACATCGGCCAAAATCACCACATCGGGTCGCGCCAAAAGGGTTTCGGCAATAAGGCCGTCGACCAGATCGGCGGTGGGCACCAAAGCCTGTCGCAAATAATGGAGCGGATCAAGGAGCGCGAGGGCTTCATCTTCGCTCCCGGACGAAAACAGCGCAACCTCGCGACGCTTCAACGCTTCATCGGTCAAAACGACTGCTCCCGCCGAAACATGGCCAGCGATGCTAAACTCAGTGATCCGATTGCGTATTTCTGGCGGCATATCAAAACGCGCTTCGCTCGTGGTTTGTCCCGCCTCAAAATACGCCAAAGACTGGGCCAAAACACGCGTCGTTCCCGACGGATCAGGGCCAATTGCATTCACTTGAACTTCCAAGTCAGAGGTGCTGATTTTACGCAAAACAGGCACCAAAACTTCTCCCGTTTCAAAGCTTACAGGCCCAAGCGCCAAGGTTTGATGCGCCCCCTCATAAACGCGCACGGGTCCAACATCTTCAAGGCTTGCAAGAAGCGCCTCGCGCCCTGCCCGTTCCAATCCATCCGACATCCAAAGCACGGACATTGGCGTCGATTGTTGCGACGCGAATTCATCAACCAAAGCGATAGCCGAGTCATCATCCGGCAACCATGGGCGCGGAGCCATGGACGGCAATTGGGTCAAAACATTCTCGGCGGATTCAAGCAAAAGCGGAGTGGTAGGCACATCCGTCAGGGGCAAAAATGCCACCAAATTTCCGTTCCTTACCGCGTCTTTTAGGACCATCTGCAAACGATCTTGGTGCGATGACCATCCGGGAGCCGACGCCCAACTTGCATCCGCGACAATCAACAGATTGCGGTTTTCTCCCGGCTCAGAGGATTGAGGGTTGAGCAATGGACCTGCAAAGGCAACGATCGCAGCCGCCAGAGCAAAAATGCGAAGTACGAGCAACCACCAAGGGGTTCTATCCGTTTGATTTTCCTCATCTTTCAAACCGAGCAACAGACCTACTGCTGGGAACTTCCGGATCACAGGAGCAGGCGGTACAGCGCGCAAAAGCCACCATAAAATGGGCAAGAAAACCAGCGCGAGCAAAAAGGCGGGCTGTGCAAAGCCAAGAGGACCAAGCGTAAACATCAACGCCCCACACTTAGCGCAGAATAGAGCCACAACAGGGCGGGAAGCGGCGCGCTATCGCTTTGATGAACGGTGAATTGCCACCCCGAGCTTCGCGCCAAATCTCGCAACACCGCCTGCCGCTCAGCGAGCCGATCATGGTAGCGCGCCTTAAGCCCCCGCGCTTTCAGAGTTTCATGTCGAATCGCGCCCGTCGGACTTTCAAAAACATTGCGCCCTTCAAACGGGAACGCGATTTCCTGCGGATCAAGAACCTGCACAATCGCACCGCGCACGCCTTGCCCTTGCGCCGAATTCAACAGCTCCCGAAGGGCTTTCGTGTCGCCAAGAAAATCTGAAATCAGCACGACTTGCGTGTTCTTTGGCAGAGTGCTTCGCATGGGAGCGCCGAATTCGACGTCGTCCGCCATTTTCTCAAGTTCCTGCGCCAAATGCGTAAGGCCACCGCGACTTGCGGTAGCGGGGGTTGGGTCGCCAAGTAGGGCAGTTTTCTCTCCGCCTCGGTGCAAAAGAACCGCAATTGCGAGCGTAAGGAGCTGCGCGCGAAAGGCTTTGGTCGCGTGTTGTGGTGAGGACGAAAACCGCATGCTTTGCGACGTATCGGCCCATAATGTGACCGTTTGCATCGCCTGCCATTCCTTTTGTCGGATGAAATGTACATCCGAACGTGCCGAGCGACGCCAATCAATATCCCGCAGGGAATCCCCTGCAACCGCTTGGCGGTATTGCCAAAATTCGTCACCCACCCCACTACGCCGCCGCCCGTGTTCGCCTGTTTGCACTGATGCCGCCAATTGATTGGCAGCCGCTAGCAATCCAGGAAGCGCTGAGGCAAGTCCTTCGGCCCGTTCGCGTATGGGAGCGGACGTAGAAATCATGCAGCCGCCTTAACGCGCGTAACTTCTGCGCAAGCTTTGGCAATAATGTCGGGAAGCGTTTCGCCCTGTGCGCGCGCCGCAAAGCTTAACGCCATGCGATGCGACAATACGGGTTCCGCCAATTGCATCACATCATCGATATTGGGCGCAAGCCGCCCCGCCAAAAGGGCTTTTGCACGAACGGTCATCATGAGCGCTTGCGCCGCACGCGGACCTGGCCCCCACGCCACGGTTTCGCGGATAAAGTCTGGGGAGGTTTCGTCCTCTGGACGACAGGTACGCACCAAATCAAGGATCATATCCACGACCTGTTCGCCGACAGGCATGCGCCGAAGCACCTGTTGAGCGGCGAGCAATTCGGCAGCAGTAAAGACCTCATGCACCCGTGCATCCTGCGTGCCGGTTGTCGCCAAAACGATCGCTCGTTCCGTGGCACGGTCGGGATAACTCACGTTGATTTGCACCAAAAACCGGTCGAGCTGCGCCTCTGGAAGCGGATATGTTCCTTCCTGCTCAATCGGGTTCTGAGTAGCCAAAACATGGAACGGCTCGCCAAGGCTGCGCTCCTCGCCCGCGATGGTGACAACATGTTCCTGCATGGCCTGAAGCAATGCGGATTGCGTGCGTGGACTGGCGCGGTTGATCTCGTCGGCCATCAAAAGCTGGCAAAAAATTGGACCGGGAACAAACTTAAACGCCCGCTTCCCGTCCGTGTCCGTATCTAAAATCTCAGACCCCAAAATATCCGCAGGCATCAAATCCGGCGTAAACTGAATCCGGTTCCCCGAAAGGCCCATAACCGTCGATAACGTGTCCACCAATCGGGTTTTTCCCAGGCCTGGCAAACCAACGAGCAACGCATGCCCGCCGCACAAGAGGGCAGACAACGCGAGGTCGACAACACCTTCCTGCCCGATGAACTTCTGGGTTAGACTGGCCTTGGCCGCGGCCAGTTTTTCGCTCAAGAGTTCGATCTCTGCGACCAGATTTTCCGTTTCGGGCATGGATTACCTCCGTTTTCAAATATAAGCTGCATTAAAGTCGTTAATCCTGCGAGGTACAAATGACAAAAGCGAATTCAGATGAAAAGATCGTGAAAATGCCGTCAAATCCAGCGGATTCTAGCCCAGAAAAATCTGAGCTGCCAACAAGCATCATCAGCGCGGCAAAACAGGCCACCAAAAGGGGGCCAGCGCCCGTTCATTTGTGGAACCCGCCGTTCTGTGGTGACCTAGATATGCGGATCGCGCGCGATGGGACTTGGTTTTATCTCGGCTCCCCCATCGGGCGTAAGGGTTTGGTCAAGCTTTTCTCCTCCATCTTGCGCAAGGACGGTGAGGATTATTTCCTTGTGACGCCCGTTGAAAAAGTCGGCATCAAAGTCGACGACGCGCCTTTTGTGGCCATCGATTTCAACGCCGAGGGAACGGGCGAAGAGCAATCCCTCACGTTCACAACCCATGTTGGTGACGACGTGACCGCAGGGCCCGATCATCCGATTCGCGTCACCATTGATCCTGACAGCGGCGAACCCGCGCCTTATGTTTTGGTGCGCGCCAATCTTGAAGCCCTGATCGATAGAAAAAGTTTTTACCGACTCGTCGATATTGGCGACACACAAGACATTGAAGGCAAGCCGTTTTTCGGCATTTGGTCGGGAGGGGTGTTCTTCCCAATCCTTGCCCAAAGCAAATTAGTTTGAATATCGCGCAAGGCTCCTGACATAATGCTGTCAGGAGGGGTATGTAAAAAGGGTCCTACGAACACTTTCTCAAAGGAACATATTCATGTCTAATTCTCCTAAACACTCGGTCGTCTGGGCCGAAATTCCCGTTACCGACCTTGAAGCGGGGCGCAAATTTTACAGTGCTGTCCTCGACACTCCGCTGAAAATCGAAGAATTCGGTGGCGGGGAAATCATCTTCTTTCCTATGCAAGACCAAGCCGCCATTGCGGGCCATATTTATGCAGGCACTCCCGCGCCCGCAGGCACCGGACCAACAGTACATTTAGCAATCTACGGCAACCTTGAAGCCGCGATCACACGGGCCAAAGACGCGGGCGCGACCGTGGTGCGCGAGCCTGTGACCATCCCTTCGGGGCGCTTCCAATATATTGCGGACCCAGATGGAAATTCCATCGGCCTCTTTGAAGTGGCGACCTAATTGCGGAGAGCCGACCGCCTCTTTCAGATCGTGCAATATCTGCGCGGCGGTCGGCTCCTTACGGCCCGCATTTTGGCGGATCGGCTGGAAGTCAGCGAACGGACGATCTATCGCGACATCGCGGATTTGATCGGCTCGGGGGTTCCGATTGATGGCGAGGCTGGCGTTGGGTATTTGATGCGGGAAGGCTATGATCTGCCACCGCTGATGTTCAACCGCAAGGAAATCACCGCACTGGTTGCGGGCGCGCGCATGTTACGCGCTTGGGGTGGGTCAGATATGGCTCTTGCCGCCCAAGAAGCCCTTGTGAAAATCGAAGCCGTTCTCCCTGAGGAAGCCCGAAAAGATGCCGCAAAAGTTCAGATTTTCGCGCCCAACCCATTTTGGTTTTCCGATGCAGAACGCAAAGTCATCGACCAAATTGAATCCGCCGTGGATCGCCAACAAATGCTGCTCATTCACTACGAAAAGGGCGACGGCACCAAAAGCGAACGCCACGTCCGCCCGCTTGGACTTTGGTTTTGGGGCAAGGTTTGGACCTTGGTCGGATGGTGTGAATTACGCAGTGATTTCCGTATGTTCCGCCTTGATCGTATGCAATTCCTCACCGAGACAGGCCCGTTTGAACATAGCGTGGGCAAGCGACTCGTGGATTTTTACGCCATCGAAAATCATCGCCCGATCCTTTAGTGCGCCCGTGCCCAATTCGCGCCGCGCCCCGCATCCACTGTCAATGGCACATCCAGTTTTACAACTGGCATTGCCGCGTTTTCCATGACGTTCCGGACAACTTCGATCGTTTCGTCAACAGCACTATCGTCGACCTCGAAGATCAATTCGTCATGCACCTGAAGGAGCATTTTGGCGGGCAGGTCCTTGATCGCCGCCGGCATCCGGATCATCGCCCGACGAATAATATCCGCAGCCGTCCCTTGAATGGGCGCGTTGATCGCGGCGCGTTTGGCAAACCCCGCCTGTGGCCCTTTGGCGTTGATTTCAGGCGTGTTGATTTTACGGCCAAAGAGGGTCGCGACATAGCCATGATCGCGCGCGAATTGCACGGTATCGTCCATATAGGCCCGAATTCCGGGAAAGCGCTCAAAATAACGGTCGATAAAGCCCTGCGCTTCTTTGCGCGGTATCCGCAGATTTCTTGCAAGTCCGAAGCCTGAAATTCCGTAAATCACCCCAAAGTTGATGCCTTTAGCTTGGCGGCGAATTTCGGGCGTCATTTCATCAAGCGGTACGTCAAACATTTCGCTAGCGGTCATCGCGTGAATGTCGTGCCCGTCGCGGAACGCCTGTTTCAGGCTCTCGATATTGGCCACGTGCGCCAAAATGCGCAACTCAATTTGGCTGTAATCAAGGCTCACGAGGGTTTTGCCTTCTTCGGCAATAAAGGCCTCGCGAATGCGCCGCCCTTCCTCGCTTCGGACGGGAATATTTTGCAGGTTTGGATCGGTCGATGCCAAGCGCCCCGTGATGGCACCGGCGATGGAATAGGACGTGTGCACACGCCCCGTTTCGGGATTGATATGGGACTGAAGGGCGTCCGTATAGGTGGATTTCAGCTTGCTCAACTGCCGCCAATCCAAAACGCGGGCGGGTAAATCATGTCCTTCGGCCGCGAGGTCCTCAAGGATATCCGCGCCCGTCGCATAGGCGCCGGTTTTGCCCTTTTTCCCACCCTCAAGGGCCATCTTGTCGAACAGGATTTCCCCAAGCTGTTTGGGGGAGCCGACGTTGAAACTTTGGCCTGCAATCTCGTGAATTTCGGCCTCTAGGCCCGCCATTTTCTGGGCAAAGGCGTTGGACATCCGCGACAGGGTATCCCTATCAACTTTGATCCCGTACATTTCCATTTCTGCCAGCACAGGAACGAGCGGACGTTCAAGCGTTTCGTAAACCGTTGTCACCTGTTTCTGGTGCAACTGTGGCTTGAATATCTGCCACAAACGCAGAGTAATATCAGCATCCTCGGCGGCGTATTTCACAGCCTCGTCTACGGGGACCTGATCGAATGTAATCGCGGATTTTCCGCTTCCAAGCAAAGATTTAATCGGAATCGGCGTGTGATCAAGATAGCGTTCGCTCAGTGTATCCATGCCGTGATTATGCAAGCCCGCGTTCATCGCATAGGACATCAACATCGTATCATCAATCGGCGCGACCGAAACGCCATAGCGTTTGAAAATCTTGACATCGTATTTCATGTTTTGGCCGATTTTTAGAATCGACGGGTCTTCGAGCATCGGTTTGAGCATATCAAGCGCTGCCTGAAGCTCCATTTGCCCATCGGCCAACGTGTTGGTTGCAAAGAGATCTTCGCCCGCATCCGCGCGATGCGCGAGCGGGATGTAACAGGCCTCCCCTGCCTCAATACATAGTGAGATTCCGACCAGTTCAACGACCATTTCATTGATTCCCGTGGTCTCGGTATCCACCGCAACCCAGCCCCGCCGATACGCCGCGTCGATCCGTTTTTGCAACCCAGCGGCGTCGCGCACACATTCATATTTTTCGGAATCAATCGCCACGGTCGGTAAGGCCGTCGGCGCACTAGCCCCGCTGGTCTCCACAACGATTGGGGCCGCGACACCCATTTTATCGGCCACCCGTTTCGTGAGTGTACGGAATTCCATCTCATTGAGGAAAGCCAATAGTGCTTCGGCTTCAGGCTCGCGAATCTCAAGGCTTTCGAGCGTGAAGTCCAAATCCATATGCGTGTCGAGCTTCACAAGGGAGCGCGAAACGCGGATGAGTGCTTCGTTGTTGAGAAGACTTTCGCGGCGCTTGGGTTGTTTGATTTCACCAGCCCGCGCCAAAAGACTTTCCAGATCGCCATATTCGTTGATCAAAAGCGCCGCCGTTTTGAGGCCAATTCCGGGCGCGCCGGGCACGTTATCAACGCTATCTCCCGCCAAAGCCTGAACATCGACAACGCGCTCGGGACCAACGCCGAATTTATCGAAAACACCTTCACGATCGATGCGCTTGCCTTTCATGACGTCGAGCATTTCGACCCCGCCACCGACGAGTTGCATCATGTCTTTGTCGCTCGAAATAATCGTGCAGCGCCCCCCTGCCTCATCCGCTTGGCGGGCAAGGGTCGCGATTATATCGTCCGCTTCAAAGCCCTCAACCTCGATACAGGCAATGTTAAACGCGCGGGTTGCATCGCGGGTTAGAGGAAACTGCGGGCGGAGATCTTCGGGCGCCGGAGGGCGGTTGGCTTTGTATAAATCATAGAGATCATTGCGAAAAGTTTTTCCAGAGTGATCAAAAATGACGGCAACATGCGTCGGCGCGTCTGATCCTTTGTTGTCCTCAACTTGCTTATACAACATGTTGCAAAATCCGGCGACGGCCCCGATGGGCAATCCGTCAGACTTGCGCGTTAGCGGAGGCAACGCATGATACGCGCGGAAAATGAACGCCGAGCCATCGATCAAATGTAGATGACAGCCTTTGCCAAATGAGGTTTCCATAGCGCGCCCTTTTCGATTTTTATGTGCGACAACCTTCGCATATCACTCAGGTCTTCACCACCCAAATGCTGCGCAATTTGGGGCTTCCCGAAGGAATTTTAATCTACCAGCAAAGAATTTAGGTGTCGGCCGAGCCGCCCTTGAGGATGATCTTTTTGTCGCAATAGCCACACTCAACAAACCCTGTTTCTTCGGGGATAAAAAGCCATACGCGGGGGTGTCCCAGCGCGCCTTCGCCTCCATCACAGGCCACACGGCTTTGCTCTACAATAACGAATTCAGGGGCTTCTATGGTCATGATGGCTCCGTTTAGCTTGTCGAAGACGGTCTTCGGGCTTAAGTCTGCTGCATGATAGCGATCCACACCCTCGGGGCAAGATCGAAAACCGATGCGGGATGATGGAAATGGTTGAGAACGCTTTAGAAATTACTGGCCTGAAAAAGACCTATGCTGCGCAGCGCAATCAAGCGCCCAAAGTCGCCTTGAAAGGGATTGATCTCGCGATCCCCAAAGGCAGTATTTTTGGACTGTTGGGGCCAAATGGTGCGGGAAAATCAACGCTTATTAATATTCTAGCGGGGCTTGTGGTGAAATCCGCAGGGAACGTCAAAATTTGGGGGTTTGATCAGGACATCAACCCCCGTCAATCCCGCGCCTCTATTGGGGTGATGCCGCAAGAACTCAACATGGACCCGTTTTTTTCGCCGCGCGAAGCCCTTGAGGTACAGGCTGGATTATATGGTGTTCCGAAATCCAAACGCAAAAGCGACGAAATCCTTGAAATGATTGGCCTTACTGACAAGGCAGACGCCTATGCGCGGTCGCTTTCGGGCGGTATGAAGCGGCGTCTTTTGCTGGGCAAAGCCCTCGTACATCATCCCGATATTTTGGTTTTGGACGAGCCGACCGCTGGCGTGGATATCGAAATCCGCCAGATGTTATGGGACAATGTGCGCAAGTTGAACCAGCAAGGAATGACGATCATCTTGACGACCCACTACCTCGAAGAAGCTGAGGAAATGTGCGACGAGATCGGCATTATTAACCATGGCGAGTTAATCGTCCGCGAAGATACAAAAACTATGGTGGGCCGTTTGGATACCAAAACACTGGTCATTGTACCAGATCGCCCAGCCACAGAATACACGCCTCCCAAAGACACGGCGCTAACACGCCGTGCCGACGGCTCGCTCGCGATCAGTTACAAAAGCACCACCACTTCAGCGAGTGAAATCCTCGACTCGCTCCGCGACGCAAACATCACCATTCGCGATGTCCGCACCGAAGAGCCTGATCTTGAGGACGTGTTTTTGGCCTTAACGGCAAAATAACTGTAACTTTAAGCAGGATTTAGCATGCGACCAAGGGGACGGCCGGCGAGGATATGCATGTGCATATGCGGCACCTCTTGGATTGCCGCTTCGCCTGAATTGGCGATCAAGCGATACCCGTTGCCACCCTCGCCTGGTTGCACCTTGAGCATTTTGCAAAGGGTGCCGATTGTGCGGTTAAAATCCAAAATCTCAGCATCACTCGCATTCATTGCGAAGTGATCAAAATTCACATACGGTCCCTTAGGTATTACCAAAACATGGTCGGGGGCTTGGGGTGTAATATCGCGAAATGCCAACGTGTGGTCAGTTTCCAAAACAGTAGCATTCGGAATTTCCCCTCGGAGGATTTTGGCGAAAATGTTTTCGGAATCATAGAGATAGGCCATATGAGCATCCTTTTGCGACAGCGTTTAATCAGAGAATAAGTGGTCAATTTCGGCGAGTCTTAGCGCGTCTTCGGGTGTGGCATCAAGGAACTCTGCGAGAGGCAGCGCATTTTTCGCAGGCGAATTTTTTTGCAGGATGCGAAAGTGCATGGGAAAATTCGCGTCGCGAATCGCATCCGATTCATACACCAAATCTTGTTGAATTGTTGGCATCAAGGAGTTGATGGTTTCCTCTGACGGGCTTTCCCCCGCAAGGCCAACCCGAATGGCATGTCCAACCAGATAATCGCCAGAAAAGTCACAATTGATCTCCAGCAGTTTCGTTTTACTGCGATCTGCGTAAAAATCTTGTATGAGGTCCAGATTGCTAGAGTCCAGACATATAACCATTTTGTCGGTTTCATAGTAGTCAAACAACATCCGCACCAACGCACGCCGATGCCGCGTGCGTTTGCCAATCGTGGACTGAATGCCGCCCAAATCGGGCAACGGCGTATTTTCTTCGTTAAAAAGATATTCGATGACGGGAAAATCAGAGGAGCGGCGAATGCCGTCGACCAAGCGCTTGGCGACATGCCATTTTTTACAGGCAACAATCAAAAGTTCGCGATTGCGCCCCATGGTAGCTTCTGCCTCCCAGAACCTTGGCGCAAAGCGGCGCCCTTTGCGCCCTCGCCCTGTCAGGAACTTAAACAGGCTTCGACCCTCGCTTGAAATTGGGAAATCCGCGTTCCCACTTGCATAAAGCTTCCCCAAGCGAAGTTTGAGTTCTTCGGCCTCCGGACTCACTTTGCGAGCGAAAAGAAAGTCTTGGCTCACGAGCATATCATAGTGGTCATTGTAAAACGTCACCGGCATTCCGTATTCCGAAAACATTAAAAACGTCAGTGTCCGCGCTTCAATTTCAACTTCTGGTACCAGATGGCGCACGAGCGTTTGGAAAAACGTTTCATCCGGAATCCACGTGGTGCGGAAAAAACGCATGACGTCTTTACGCTCTTTGGTGAACTTAAGAATTGCTTCAATCGTCCGGCGCCGTAGACACCACCACTGGCTGCCTATCTGCACCTGAATGTCGGACGGAATGTCGCGCGTTAATCCCAGTTTACGCTGGAGATTAAAACTTTGATAAAAAAGCCATTTTTGGGTGCGTTCGTTGAAATAGTGGCGATAAATCAGCCGCTCTTCCTTCATCCCCGTTTTAATCCAATCACTTTCGAAATAGTCGAAACTTTCAATATAATCGATATCGGTATTGTCTAAAAACTGGTGCGCATAAACCGCCGATTTAATCGGCATACAGTCGCCAGACAGCATGTAAAAATGCGTCGCCCGCGGGAAAGCCTTTTCGGCAGCTTCAACGGCATAAAGCGTAGCTTGCACCAGACTCCACGCCCCCCAGCCACAATTGATCCGCTTTTTTGAAAAAACAACATTTGGATTGCCCTTCAGGGCTGCGCCAATTTCGGCGAAATGCGCTGGACTGGCGCTTGCGTCAAAATGAATCGCCATATAGTCGCCAGCAGCGGTGAGACGCTTGGCTTGCAAAATAATAGCTTCTGGATCCTTGTGGCACAGAAGAATGTAGGCGATTTCTGCCATTTACGAAACAAAACCCTTAATATCCCAGATTGTTTACACAAATAACGCTAACAGGCGTTGAATAAACAGCGTTTCTTTGCTTTTTTGTGCAAAAATAAGTCAGCACCGCGTATTTCTGTTCGGGCACACTATTGGAGACGATATAAATATGGGCTTTCCCGGCACTTGGATGACCGAGAGTGAAAGCGTGGTATACCGCGTTGTTCCGAAATGCGCCTGCTCGACCATCGGGCAGATCATGTATTACTCCGATCATGGCACTTTTTTTGATGGCGACATTCACGACTCAAAAGCGGGGCTGCATAAATGGGCCATTGAAGCCAGCCAGCCCATTATAGAGCGCAACGTGACAGGCCACGAAAGTTACGCTTTCACCTGTGTCCGCAACCCCTACACCCGTATTCTAAGCTCCTTTTTCGATAAAATTTGCGGCATTCAACGCAATGGAAAACGGTATCGTGGCAATCTGGTACCTTTGTTGGTTCAGAAATACGGGATCGAAGTTGGCGATCCGGAAACAGGATTCGAATTTGATCAAGTAAAGAGCTTTCGCCGATTCCTTTTGTTTGCCCGCGACAGCATTCGTTGGCGCCGTCCGATGGACCCAGACATCCATTGGTCCGCCATGTCGGGGCATGTTTCGACGTTTATTAACAACGGTGGAAAGTATAACAAAATTATCTTCACCGAACGTTTTAATGAGGGAATGCAAGAGGTTTTGAACGCGATTGAGACACCTCATGCGGTGGACCTCTCCCAAATTCCGCGCTTCAACGAAAGTGAAGGCCACGGGCCAAAACGCCTGCATCCCGTTGAAGATTACTTCGACGATCTGTCCATGCATCTCGTTTATGAAATTTACAAACGTGATTTCCGCCTTTTTCAATATGACTTTGAAAATCCCGCCAACAAGATGCCGCTGCAGCCTGTCGATCTTGATGAAGTCCACGCGAAACTTGGTGAGAAATGAGCTATCCAGACCTTCCCGATATTAAGACAGCGGCCGAATCCTTGCGTGGACAAATCATTCGGACACCTTCGGTAAGGCTGAGTCCTGACCGTATTGCTGGTCTTCCCGCTGATGCTCAAGTGACTATGAAAATGGAACTGTTTCAAGAAACAGGAACCTTCAAAGCGCGCGGTGTTCTGTTGGCGATTGCTGCAATGGACCCCACCGCGCGCGCGGCAGGCGTTGTCGCAGTCAGCGGGGGCAATCACGCGTTGGCCGTTGCTTGGGGGGCAAGAAAATCCGGTATTTCGGCTAAGGTCATCATGCCCAAGGCAACAGATTCCGCGCGCATTGAAGGCTGTATTGCGCTTGGGGCCGAAGTTGAGTTGGCCGAAGACATCACCGCAGCCTTCGCACGGATGGACATGCTTTCAGCCGCGGGCGCAACGCCCCTCCACCCGTTTGAAAGTCCCTATATGACTCTGGGTGCGGCAACCATTGGCCTTGAGATATTAACGGACACGCCCGATTTGGACGCTTTGGTCATTCCCGTCGGAGGCGGTGGTTTAATAAGTGGGCTCGCTCTCGCGGCGAAACTTATTCATCCAAACATTCGCATCTACGGCGTCGAACCCGTTGGGGCAAACAGCATGACTCGGTCGCTCGAAATAGGGAGCCCCCAGCGATTGGACAAGGTTAACACCATCGCGGACAGTTTGGGCTCCCCCCTCGCCATGCCTTATTCCTTTGGTCTTGCGCAACGATATGTGGATCAGATGGTCGAGGTCGAAGACGACGAGATGACACGGGCGATGACTGTGCTTTTCGATGGCCTCAAGATCGTCGCGGAACCTGCGTGTGCCGCGACGACGGCTGCGATCACCGGGCCGCTCAAGAGCGAACTTGCCGGTAAAAATATCGGAATTATTGCTTGTGGGTCCAACATAGGAGCGAAACGTTTTTACGAATTTCTCTCGTCCGGCGCTCCCAAAAGGTAGCCACAAACGGCATCGGTGAGGCGCCGGATCACCGGTTCAAAATCTTTGCACCCGATCTGGGCCTGCGCGCCAATAACCCCTTTGCACATTGCGCTTAAATCAAAGGCAGCAGTCGGCGCATCTATGATGTCGTAACGATCGAGGACAAAAAGAACCGCAGAAAGGGAACGACGTTTTAAAGCCTCGATTTCCGTCGTCATCGGTAACTCGAGTTCCGCATATTCCAAAACCTCCACGCGTCTTGGAGCGCGGATATGGTGCGCAGCGCTGGCCCGCACCATCTTTTCGACCGCTTCCCGCAAGCCAAGCCCTCTAATCGAGTCTCTTGCTTCCTCAAGGTCTTCACACAGATCTTGGCGCATTCGTCGCACCAATTCTATCAGTATCGCCTCCTTGGAGGGGAAATACTGATAGACCGACCCCACACTCACCCCCGCCCTCTCGGCAATCAAATTCGTGGTAAGAATCGCCAGGCCACCGCTTTCCAAAATATGAGCCGTCGCTTGCAGAATCACTTCAACAGTCGCTTTCGAGCGCGTTTGAATCGGTATTTTCTTGGGGGTCAGCTGCAGTGATGTTTTAGCCATAGAACGCGAATTTCCAATGTGAGCTTTTCCTTACATTATCACGGAAACGTCCTTTTCACAGTTAAACTTGGTGCCGAATGTCTCACAAATTTTCATTTCAAAACAAAACGATCCTTGTAACAGGCGCGACGCGCGGCATCGGGCGCGCATTGACGGACCTGCTGATTGCGCGGGGCGCGACTGTACTTGCTGTTGCGCGCGATGAGCCCGAACTCGAACGTTTGGCCCAAGAGCATCTCGATAGAGTTTTCGTCCTTGCCGCTGACCTCCAAGACCCAGAAATGGTGCGAGCCGTGGCAAATTGGGTCACGGCCGAACACCCAGATTGCGCAGGCCTGATCAATAACGCCGCGATCATGGAACATACCGATTTATTTGCCACAGAGCGCACGTCCCTTGCCACATTTCAACGTGAAATCGCCATCAATCTCACCGCACCCATCGGGTTATGCAACGCCCTTCTGCCGCTCTTAAGCGCGCAGTCAAACGCCTGTATCGTCAATGTGACATCTGGCTTGGCAATTTCACCCAAAGCCTCTGCACCAGTCTATTGTGCAACGAAAGCGGGCTTGGGTAGTTTCACCAAAACCCTTCGATATCAATGCGAAGATGCGAAAACCCGTATTCTTGTCAGCGAGGCCGTCATGGCCCTTGTCGACACGGGTCTCTCTCGCGGTGACCCACTCAAAAAAATGCGCCCTATTGATGCTGCAGAGGAAGTTTTAGAAGGGGTCGAAAAGGGTAAGAAACGCATTTGGGTCGAACGCACCAAAATGCTCCGGATCCTCCAGCGCCTTGCACCAAGTGTTGCAGACCGAATTTTGCGCAATGGTTAAGGCAGGGAGCCTCCCAGTTCGTCGTCGATATGAACTTGGATAATTTCGTCAAAAGTTTTCTCAGATTGAAACCCGAGGGAAATAGCCCTTTGGGGCGCAAAGGTCCGAGGCCATCCTAGCACAATTTGAATGATTTTTTCGTCGGGCACAGATTTTATTAACTTGACCGCTGACGCTCCTGCCACGCGGTCAAGCGCTGCAATTTGGTCGCCAACGCTTGCTGCCAATCCCGGCATCGACATAGAACGACGCGCCCCAAGCAGGCGCGTGTCCATTTGTGCGGCATGAATTAAGAAGCCAACGGCCGAGCGCGGACTTGCATGCCAATGCACCACGTCTTTGGAAACGGGCAAAACAGCCTCTAACCCGATCAACGGCTCACGCATAATATTGGAAAAGAAACCTGAGGCTGCGAGGTTGGGTTTTCCGGGGCGAATACAGACCGTAGGGAGGCGGATACCCACGCCATCGACAAAACCCTTGCGGGAATAGTCATTAACCAGAAGTTCGCAAATGGCCTTTTGCGTGCCGTAACTTGTAAGCGGGGTCGAGTGAAATTCGTCATCGATGATATCTGGAAAAGGCGCGCCGAATACGGCGATAGAGGAGGTGAATACTAGGCGGGGGACGTAGGGGGCGTTCAGTGTGCTTTGCGCGCGGATGGCCTCAAGGAGGGTTTGAAACGCTGCAAGATTGATGGCGTATCCTTTGTCGAACTTCTCCTCCGCTTCGCCCGAAACGATGGCCGCAAGATGAAAAATCACGTCGGGACGCTCCGCGACAAGGGAAAGCGCGGTTTCGGGCGCCGTAATATCGGCCGCCCGCAGAGTGACCGCGCCGCCAAAACCTTCGGGTGCCGCGGGCGCCACCACATCCGCGAGGGTTAACTGCGTTATCTCGCGGCCAGAAAGGCCCGCCAAATGCGCCAATCGATTGGTGAGTTTTTGCCCGACCATACCGGCCGCGCCAATTATCAATACGTGCATTTTTCCCTCCTCGGATTTCCAGCAGTTTAGGTGGAAATCCGAGGAGGGAAAGGATTGATTATCCTAAGAGGTTTGCTGCTCGGAAAAGGGCTTTTACGTCTTCGTTCGGACGCGGCCCCACATGGCGAATAACTTCGGCAGCAGCAACACAGCCCATTTTCCCTGAGACTTCAAGGCTTTGCCCCGTTGCAACCCCATAAAGGAACCCCGCCGCGAATTGATCTCCTGCGCCCGTCGCATCAACCGGAACAATCCGTTTAACAGGAATAGTCACGCGTTCGCCTTCGTGCAGGATAACAACTTCTGATCCGGAGCGCGTACAGGCCACAAGCCCGCAATCAACCGCCGCATGTCCGAGCGCCACATCTAGGTCGTCGGTTTCATACAAGCCGCACCATTCTTGTTCATTCCCAAGGACGAAATCAAGGTCGCGTGACAGGCGTCGAAAATCATCGCGATGACGATCCACACAGAAGGGATCCGACAGCGCAATTCCCGCTTTTCCGCCTGTCGACTGGCAGGATTTCGCGGCCAGTTCAAAGGCTTCCTTGCCCTTAGGTTTGTCAAAAAGATACCCTTCAAGGAACAAAATCTCCGCCTGACTCGTCACCTCTATCGAGACATCCTCAGGTCCCAAATCCGCAGAAACGCCGAGGTAGGTATTCATCGAGCGCTCCCCGTCGGGAGAGACAAACACCATCGAGCGCGATGTCGGCAAATCACCGCCCGCAACTGGCGGATTAACAAACACTGTGCCGCCCGCAGCCATTTTATCGGCATAAAACCGGCCGAGCGCATCATCGTGAACGCGCCCGATAAACGCCGTTGAAAGCCCAAGCCCCCCGAGCCCTGCCAAGGCGTTTGCCACCGATCCACCCGGCGTTTGAACGCGATCTTTCATCGATCCATAAAGTACTTCAGCGCGCTCGCGTTCGACAAGTTGCATGATACCTTTTTCGATCCCCATCATTTCGAGGAAATTGTCATCCGCTTGCGTAATCACATCAACAATCGCATTCCCGATCCCGACGGTTTGGTACTTCTTAGTCATATTCTTTATCCTCAAATTCACAGAGATCACGGATGAGACAGGTGCCACACATCGGCTTGCGCGCCTTGCATGTATACCGCCCGTGCAAAATCATCCAGTGATGCGCGTGGCGTTGAAATTCAGCGGGGATGTTATCCTCAATTGCGCGTTCAACGACCACTACATCCTTGCCCGGAGCGACGCCGGAGCGGTTCCCGAACCGGAAAATATGGGTGTCCACGGCCTGTGCGGGAATATCCCACCACATGTTCAAAACGACATTCGCCGTTTTGCGCCCAACTCCGGGCAGGCTCTCAAGGGCCGCACGCGAAGACGGCACTTCTCCACCATATTCTTCCACCAAAATCTGGCTCATTTTCATGACGTTCTTGGCTTTTTGGCGGAACAACCCGATGGTCTTGATATGCTCAGTCAGCCCCTCAAGTCCGAGGTTAAGCATTTTTTGCGGGGTGTCGGCAATTTCAAACAGCGCCTTGGTGGCCTTATTAACGCCAACGTCCGTGGCCTGCGCCGAAAGGGCAACGGCCACCACCAATGTATAGACATTGGTATGGTCCAACTCGCCTTTGGGTTCAGGCTCGGCTTCTTGAAAGCGCGAAAAAATCTGGTGGATCGTATGATAGTTCATCTGTTTTGCCATGCGAACCATATGCCCTTTTGTGACCAATGCGGCAAGTATTCAAAATCGACGAATTGCGCAAGAAATGGATCGACCCACATCAGCGGTAGATTATGATAGATGCAAAGGAGTTTCCCATGTCGGACAATTCATTCGAAAAAAAGTACCATTACGGTGTTGTCAAACGGGCGATCGAAGCCGTTGACGCGGCGGGCGGCGTCCCCCTAGCGCTCGAAGATTTGGCACGCGAAGTACAAATGAGCCCCGCGCATCTCCAGCGCCTCTTCTCGGGATGGGTCGGGGTGTCGCCCAAAAGATATCAACAGTACTTAACCCTTGATCACGCGAAAACCCTGCTAAAAAACAACTTCACGACCCTCGCTGTTGCCCACGAAACGGGCCTTTCAGGGAGCGGCCGACTGCACGATCTCTTCTTGCGCTGGGAGGCCATGAGCCCCGGCGAATTTGCCAAGAAAGGCGCGGACCTCACTATTTTTACGGGTTGGTTTGAAAGCCCCTTTGGCCCATGTTTGGCGATGGGAACCGACAAAGGCCTTTGCGGTATGGGGTTTTCCGACGAAATGGGCACCCAAGCCACCTATGACGACTTACATCGCCGCTGGCCCTTTGCGAATTTCATCGAAGAGCCTGCCAGAATCCAAACATGGGTCACCGCAGCTTTGGAGCAATCGGGCCAAGCCAGTTTGCATCTGATTGGCGCGCCGTTTCAAATCAAAGTCTGGGAAGCCCTGCTGAATGTTCCGAGCGGCCAAGTGACCACCTATTCCGAGATTGCTGGGCGCATCGGCAGTCCACGCGCGGTGCGGGCCGTAGGCACAGCCGTCGGGCGCAATCCGGTGAGTTGGCTCATTCCATGCCACCGCGCATTGCGCAAATCCGGCGGGTTGGGTGGGTATCATTGGGGCCTCCCGGTCAAGCGGGCCATGCTTGCTTATGAAACAGCACAGTCCGAACGCGCCGCCTCTTAGGAAAACATTCAGGCAACAAATCGCGCAGTGGTGTGTGTTTGTGCTATCGCTTGCTGCAATTTCCGTTGTAAAAAGGGCAAAATCGAGCAACAGAAAGAGGTCCTAGATGATCCTTACAAAGTCCAAACTCCTCCTTGCAAGCGCCGCTGTTCTGGCACTAGCCAGCTGTACGGACCCTGGGTACGTCACAGGCGAAAGCCAGTCCAAAACAAAAGACGGTGCCATTATTGGGGGCCTTTTGGGTGGCTTCATTGGCGCGACATCGGGCAGCCCCAAAAACGCCGCCCTCGGAGCCGCAGCAGGCGCCATCGTTGGCACCGCAATTGGCAGCGCGCTTGACCAACAGAAAAAAGACCTTGATGCCAGTTTTACTAACAGCGCCATCGATGTCGTCAACACGGGTACGGAATTGATCGTCGTTATGCCACAGGGCATTTTGTTTGATTCCGACAGCTCCACGGTCAAATCGAGCCTCGACGGAGAAATCCGCGCCCTTGCGACCAACCTTCAGAACTATCCTAAATCCACCGTCACGATTTATGGCCACACGGACAACACGGGAACCGCCGAGCACAACCTCCTCCTCTCGCAACGTCGTGCGGACGCTGTCATGGCGAAAATATTGTCCGCGGGCGTGTCAGGCGGACGGGTATCTGCCGTTGGTAAAGGCGAAGACAGCCCCGTTGCCAGTAACCTCACAGAAGAGGGCAAGGCAGCAAACCGTCGGGTCGAGATCGTCATTCACCCAACCAACTAAGGGGTATCATTCAAAGCGGGCGCGGAATTTTCCAGCGCCCGCTTTCAATTTAGGGTCTGGCACACGCGGGATAACAGTTGTTATTCCCCCTATCGGTCATATATTCTTACCAATTCTGACGCCGCAATCCACCGGACCTTTCATGCCGTTTCAAAAAATCCAATCGGAAAAACTTGCTCAATCCGTCGTTTCCCAAATCGAACGGCTCATCCTGCGTGGCATTCTTCGCCCCGGCGAGAGGTTACCATCCGAGCGCGAATTGTCGGAACGCATGGGGGTATCGCGCCCAAGTTTGCGCGAGGCAATTGCGGAGCTTCAGGACGCGGGCCTCCTCACCAGCAAAGCGGGCGCGGGAATTTATGTTTCCGAAGCATTGGGCTCGGCGTTTTCCTCAGCCCTTGTGAGCCTTTTCGGACGTCACGATGATGCGTTTTTTGACTATGTTTCGTTTCGGCGTGACATGGAGGGGCTGGCGGCGGAGCGCGCTGCGCAATCCGGTTCGGACATCGACCTAGAGGTGATTGATCAGCTTTTCGCCAAAATGGAAGCGGCCCACGCGAAGCGAAATCCCACCGAAGAGGCGGCGCTTGACGCCGAATTTCACCTTTCAATTATTGAGGCGAGCCATAACACGGTGATGCTCCATATGATGCGCGCGATGTACGAGCTCCTGCGCGAGGGCGTATTTTACAACCGCCAGATCATGTTCAAACAACGCACCACCCGCGACACGCTCCTTGAGCAGCATCGCGATATCAACACCGCCATTCAGACGCGTGATCCCGTTGCTGCAAAAGCTGCGACGCTGGCGCATCTGGATTTCGTGGAGCGATCGTTGTTTGAAAAAGAAAAGGCAGACAAGAACGAGGCGATTGCAAAACAACGTCTCGAACAGGAATTGCGACGTTAGGCGTTTTTTGGGCTCGCTTCCAGAATCAATCGCAGCACCCATTTCCCTGCCATCCAGCTTAAAACGGGTCCGGTAATCACCCCAAACCAAAGCGCCGTAACAGGCGAAATTGCCGGCACGCCCAGCGCTTGTAACAGTAGGAAAACCATGAATAAATTAATGGCCGCCGCTGTCGCACAGAACGGATAAAACACAAGGGTCAAAGTTCGAAGGGACCAAACTTTGGGTTCTGTTGACGGGGTACTCTTGGCTGATTGCATCATAATTTCCTGCGGTTTTGATGCTGAAAGCTATGCCAAAAATTCTGGCGAAACCTTGATCTTAGTCAAATTGGTGACGCAGCCTACCCCCTGTAATCCTGCGTCACCCACAACCCTAATGTCTGTTTCTAAGGCATTTCTCGGTCTAAATCTGGCCCACAGTGCCTCAATCACACGTCACTCAGAATTAAGTGGCATTTGTAATGCTTATTCGCGTTCAACTTGACCTTGATCAAGGCGCGCATGTTTTTGAACCCTCATTGCCGTTCTATCCGTAACCCTTCGACGAAGGAGAGCGCAATGCGCGACGTCCTGACCAAAAGCATGGCCCGAAATATCTTCTATGGCGGGTCCCTGTTTTTTATTGCCATCTTTATCGGCCTTTCTATTCATTCGCATCGTTACATCGTGACGACCTCAACGAACGCGGAAACGCTGACCGAGAGTGTCGCCCACGGTAAACGCATTTGGGAGAACAAGGCCTGTATCAACTGCCACTCGATCCTCGGCGAGGGTGCGTATTTTGCCCCCGAAGTGGGTAATGTAATGATCCGCTGGGGGGTTGATGACGACCCAGACGACGCTTTTGACGCGTTAAAAGGCTGGATGGAGGCACAGCCCTCCGGCATCGAAGGCCGCCGTCAAATGCCCAACTTCAATCTGACTGACGAAGAAATGCGCGCTCTAAGCGACTTCCTCCTTTGGACAGGCACAATCGACACTCAAGGCTGGCCGCCCACCGAGGCAGGCTAGGAAAGGAGCGCAGAAATGAAATATAAAACTCAGAAAATTGCCTACGCGTACTTTATTTGCGCCCTCGGGCTTTTTGCGATCCAAATCCTTGGCGGTTTACTCGCAGGCTGGATCTATGTCTCTCCGAACACACTTTCGGAGGTACTTCCCTTCAACATCGTGCGCATGCTCCACACCAACAGCCTGATTGTCTGGCTTTTGCTTGGGTTCTTTGGCGCCGCATACTTCCTCATTCCCGAGGAAGCCGAACGCGAAATCCACTCCCCAAAACTTGCCTATATCCAGCTTGCCATTTTGGTAATTGGGACATTGGGCGTTGTGGTGACTTATGTGTTCAACCTTTTTGAGGGGAACTTTTTCCTTGGAAAAGAGGGGCGCGAATTCCTTGAGCAACCCAAGTGGGTAAAAGCTGGGATCGTCATTGCCGCGTTGATTTTCTTGTATAACGTCTCGATGACTGTCCTTAAGGGCAAGAAAACCGTGATCACGAATACTCTTCTGCTCGGCCTTTGGGGTCTAGCGTTGTTGTTCCTGTTCTCGTTCTACAACCCTGACAACCTATCGCTGGATAAAATGTACTGGTGGTATGTGGTTCACCTTTGGGTTGAGGGCGTTTGGGAACTGATCATGGCTTCGATCTTGGCCTATCTAATGCTCAAACTCACCGGTGTTGATCGTGAAATCGTCGAAAAATGGCTCTATGTCATCGTCGCGACCGCGCTTTTCTCTGGTATTCTGGGAACTGGCCACCACTACTTCTGGATTGGTGCCCCTGGATATTGGCAGTGGGTTGGCTCGATCTTCTCGGCCTTCGAAGTTGTTCCCTTCTTTGGCATGATGGCCTTTGCCTTTGTCATGGTCTGGAAAGGGCGCCGCGACCACCCAAACAAGGCGGCCCTTCTTTGGTCGCTCGGTTGTGCAACCTTGGCGTTCTTTGGCGCGGGTGTTTGGGGTTTCCTCCACACATTGCACGGGGTGAACTTCTATACCCACGGCACTCAAATCACCGCCGCGCACGGTCACTTGGCCTTCTATGGTGCGTATGTCGCGCTCAACTTGGCGATCATGACCTACGCTATGCCAATCCTGAAAAACCGTGATCCATACAACCAAGTTCTCAACATGATTTCCTTCTGGTTGATGTCGGGTGGGATGGTGTTCATGACTTTCGTTCTAACATTTGCAGGGACAATTCAAACCCATATGCAACGTGTTGTTGGCGACTATTACATGGACGTACAGGATGCTTTGGCCCTGTTCTACTGGATGCGATTTGGGGCTGGATTGGTGTTCTTCATCGGAATGCTCCTCTTCCTTTACTCGGTGTTCGTGCCACGTCGCGAAATCATCACTGCAGCAGTAGCAGAGGCGGCTGAATAATGGCTAAGGATAATCTCATCAACGAGGGGGGGGCGGCAAACGCCCCCTTCTACCTCCCCCAAGGGGACGAATGTGCGGTTTTTGAAGCCGCCGCCGCCCATGATCTGCCGCTCCTTCTCAAGGGGCCGACAGGGTGCGGAAAAACACGCTTTGTGACCCACATGGCCGCTAAGCTCGGTCGCCACCTCTATACTGTGGCGTGCCACGATGATCTCTCTGCGGCCGACCTTATTGGCCGTTACCTCCTTAAGGGTGGCGAAACCGTTTGGGTCGATGGCCCCCTCACACGGGCCGTACGCGAAGGCGCAATGTGCTATCTCGACGAAGTTGTCGAGGCCCGCAAAGACGTCACCGTCGTGCTGCACCCGCTCACTGATGATCGGCGTATCTTACCGATTGATCGCACAGGCGAAGAACTCGAAGCGGCTCCGGGCTTCATGCTCGTGGCGTCCTTTAACCCGGGCTATCAAAACATCCTAAAAACCCTCAAGCCCTCTACCCGTCAACGGTTCCTCTCGCTCAGCTTCGACTTTCCCGAGGCCGCACAAGAAATCGCGGTGGTAACGCGCGAAACTGGTCTTGATGCCGATCGTGCTAAGGGTCTTGTGCGCTTGGCCAACAAACTTCGCGCACTCAAGGGCCAAGACATCGAAGAAGGTGTTTCAACCCGTTTGATCGTCTATACGGCAACCTTGATCCAAGGCGGCATGAGCGTCGAGCGCGCGATTGAAGCCGCTATGATTGAGCCCCTTACCGATGACGCAGACGTTAAAACCGGATTGATGGATCTGGTCACAGCGGTATTTGGATAGATCATGGCAAAACTAGAATTTGAACCTTGGGAACCCGAAGAGACCATCGGAAAACTCTGGCACAGCCTTGCCAGCAGAATAGAAACGCCCCAACGTTATCCCGAGGCCGCCGTAACCCTTGGCGAAGTCTCGGGCCGCTTGGCCGTGTTTTTTCGTGCGCTCGGCGGTACCCCCTCGGTTGAAATTCGACCCACAGAAGATGAGCGCAGCCACCATCGGCTATCGCTTTTACGCCGCTTGGGAACAGAGACTGAAGAACTGCCGCGCACAAGCTTTGACGGGGAGGCCCTGCGCCTTCCCGCACGCCTCGCCCTGTTTCCCGCCCGCGAAGCCAACGCCGCACTTTACCTTTGGCTCACCGCCGCCACGGCCCATGCCGTTCCATTTCTTGAGGTCGAAGACGCCCTGCGTGCCGACCTTGCCGCCCTCTCTGCGGCCTATAATATGACCCAAGCCACGCAGGAAAACTGCCCCGGCCTCGTGGGTCTGTATACCGACCTTTCAACAGCCAGCCTCTCTGCGCGGCGCGTGCAAAAACTTCCCAAACACGAAGCCGCCGTTGAGGCCGTTTTACGTCACCTTCTTGGTGGCCCTGCCCCCACAGATTCATTGGCCTCGGACTTTTTGGCACATGTGCTTTCTGGCCAACTGCCAGAGGACCTTACAGCCCCACGTGGCTATCGACCCTTCCTTCCTGTCCCAATTTGGCCCGAATTGCGCACTGTTCAATTTTCCGCCCCAAGCGGCGTCGAAAATCGCGAAACAGAAGGCACACCCGAAGAGAACACCTCCGAGAAAACACACCGCGCCCGTCGTCGTAAATCCGACCTCGCAGAGCGCCAAGACAGCTTGATCCTCCACAAATTTGAAGCCATCCTAAGCTGGGCGGAGTTCCTGAACCTCAACCGTCGCATCGATGATGACGACAACGAAGACGCAAAAAAGGCCGCCGACGATCAAGACGAGATTGGCCTTGGACAAACCAGTAAAGCCCCCGCCACAAAACTCAAGCTCCACCTCGACCTTGCCCCCGAGGACGTGGACCGTGAAGCTGTTTCCGGAAAATTCACCTACCCAGAATGGGATACGCGTACGGGAGTCTATATGCCCGACCACGTACGCGTTTTGGACGCCGAAGCCCCCACAACCGATATCGCTGCAACCTTTCAAACCGACCCAAAAGCCACGCGTCGCATCCGCGCCGTGCGCCGTCAGTTTGAGGCTTTGCGTCCGGGCCGCGTCATCATCTCGGGCCAACCCGACGGCGAAGACCTTGATCTTGAGGCCGCCGTTCGCGCCCATGTAGACCTCGCGGCAACCGGCCTTTCCAACGACAGGATTTGGCGACAGTCCCGCCCCCAAGCGCGCGACTTGGCCGTCTCGATTTTGCTCGATACCTCGCGCTCGACCCAAAGCAGCGTGCACAACCGCCAAGTCATCGACATCGAACGCGAAGCCATGGCCGCGCTCGCATGGGGCCTTGACGCCTGTGGCGACACTTTCGCGATCAACTCGTTTTCATCCCTCAAACGCAACCGCGTTTACGTGAATCGCTGCAAGAGTTTTGATGCGCCCATGAGTCGTGACGTCGAATCTTGCATCGCCGCAATGGCACCCGGATTTTATACGCGCCTTGGTGCCGCAATTCGCCACGTCAGTGTCGATCTCATGGCCCAAAGCCAACAACGCAAACTGTTGCTGGTGATCACCGATGGCAAACCCAACGACCTTGACCACTACGAAGGCCGCCACGGAATCGAAGATACCCGCATGGCGATCCGCGAAGCAAAACGCGCGGGGGCAGCGGTATTTGGTATCACTATCGACGCGAAGTCAAAGTCTTGGTTTGCACGCATGTTTGGCGCTGGAAGGTATTGCGTCATTCCGAATCCAGACCACCTGACGACGGCTTTGCCCCAGATATACCAGCAACTTATCGGCGCGTAAGAGCGCGCGCCGCAGCCCGCGACCCTTCCCCAAAAATCGTCCCTTCCCCCCGTGAAAATGCAAGTTTTTCTTTGTTTCTCTTGATCTCTATCAAGGCGCAGAATCGCCAAGACAGTCAAAAAGTTCCCAACGGCGCACACGTACAAACCGCGCCAACCGAACGTGTTATCCCGCCCCAACGAGGGGCCGAGACACTTAAGTGAAGTCGCGCAAATGTGCGTGGCATTGAATTGGAAGGACTAAAAAATGACTGCCTCCATAAAAAAAGAATTCCTACCATCGCGCCGAACAATCTTGACTGGTACCGCAATGGCGGGTGCCGCAATGATGACTGGCGCAGCCCCATCCTTCGCTACAACTCGCCGGAGTGCACCCCATGTACCTTCGATGGGCAAAGGCCTCGTTCTTCCCGTTGCTGAGAAAACAACAGTGTCCGCCGCAACCGTCGACCTGTCACACTTGCCCCGCGTTAAGCAGGAAATGGTGATGCCACCAATGGCTCCAAAACACGAGCAAGTCGCTACAGGTGGCCCAAAAATCGTCGAAGTTAGCTTTGTCACCGAAGAAAGATTAATGGTTGTCGACGAAGATACAGACGCCAAAATCTGGGCCCTAACATATAACGGTTCCGTCCCTGGTCCGATGATTATCGTGCACGAAGGCGACTATGTTGAGTTGACAATTTCCAACCCAGAAAACTCCGTGTTTGAACACAATATCGACTTTCACGCCTCAACTGGCGCGCTTGGTGGCGGTGGCTTAACCCACGTTCTTCCGGGTGAAGAAGCGGTTCTACGCTGGAAAGCAACCAAGCCCGGTGTGTTCGTATATCACTGTGCCCCCGGCGGTGCGATGATCCCGTACCACGTATGTCACGGCATGAATGGCGCGGTGATGGTTCTACCACGGGACGGCCTAAAAGATGGCGACGGCAATGCGCTGACTTACGACCAAATCGCCTATATCGGCGAGCAAGACTACTACCTGCCAATGGACGAAGATGGTGAATACATCCAGTATGAATCCGCGGGCGAAGACTATTCCGATAGCCTCGACGCCATGCGCACTCTTATCCCAACACACTCCGTATTCAACGGCGCCGTTGGGGCTTTGACTGGAGAAAACGCACTTAAATCCAAGGTCGGCGACACCGTTCTAATGATCCACGCCCAAGCCAACCGTGACACCCGCCCACACCTTATTGGTGGTCATGGGAACTTTGTCTGGGAAGGCGGCTCATTCACTGACTCGCCACAAACCGGCATGGAAACATGGTTCATCCGCGGCGGTTCCGCAGGGGCGGCGATGTACACCTTTGAGCAGCCGGGCGTCTACGCCTATGTCAATCACAACCTCATCGAGGCTGTTCTTCTGGGCGCATCGGCACACTTTGTTGTCGAAGGTGAATGGGACAATGACCTGATGGAACAAGTTGTCGCGCCACGTCCAATGGGCGTTTAAAACTTAGCGGAGAAAACCAATGACCAAACTCAGAGCAAAAATCATCATCGGCGCAACTGCCCTTGTTGGGTTGGGTTTGGGCATTGCCGCCATAACTTTGGGGCCTCTCAGGGGCCCCGATATGCAATACATTCCTCAAATGGAAGTATTTGAATTTTCCGATGGACGCAGTGTGATGGTGCAAAAGTTCGAAGTCACGGCAGCCGAGTGGAACCGCTGTTTTGATGCGGATGCCTGCTCTCAGAAAATGAAAATCCGCAAAACGGGCGAAGATTTCCCTGCGACGAACCTCAATTGGATGGACGTGAACGAATACCTGACATGGGTTAATGCGGCTTCGCGGCATGCATTTCGCCTCCCCACCCAAAACGAGTGGAACGAAATGGCCCATGAGGTTTTGCCCGAAGAAAAAGACCCCATTTTCACCGATCCGGAATTATCTTGGGCTTCAACATACTTAATGGAGCCTGAAATCAATCGCTCCTTGCGCCCATCGGGCAGCTTTGAAACCACAGCAGAGGGTATTGTCGACTTGAACGGCAACGTGTGGGAATGGACCGCCGATTGTTACTCGGGAGACTCGGGTAATTTGGATTTGGCCAAATGCCCCGCCTATTTTGTAGCAGGTGAACACATCGCAGCCATCCCGATTTTCACTCGCGATCCCGCTCGGGGCGGATGCGCCGTCGGGTCGCCCCCAGCGCACCTTGGCCTGCGCCTCATGACAGACACCCCTGTTCCCGGAGTTTAAGCACCGATTTTGGCACTCAGTTGACTGACAAATCGCGCTGCCGCTATTGGCAACGGTCGACCCTCAATTTGACACAGGGCGATGTTGCAACGTGGCATGCTTTGCATGATCCCCACCTGTCCACCCATTTGCTGCACAATGTCTGCATCCAGTGCAAGTGTTGGCCAAAACTGCAGACTTAGCAGCGGGGACACATGCGGGGGAACCAATGTGTCCATCTCCAGAATCTGATGAATATTTAACCGCGCTTGGGCAAAATGCGTATCCAAAAGGTTCCGCATTCCCGTGCCATTAGTGGGCAAAATAACGTCGTGATCTTCGAGCTCGTGGGGATAGAGGACCGTTTTGCTGCCCTTCCCCAAAACGAGTGAAATCGACCCATGTTCTTGCAAGATGGTTTCGACGCCTGACCGTGGTTTGGGTTCAAGGATGAGGCCCAAGTCCGCCTGCCCGTTCAGGAGCATTTCGTTGATGCTGTCGCTGTCCCCGGTCACCACCGAAAAACTAACGCGCGGATGGCGTTCACGAAAGGCGGCGATCTCTTTTGGCAGGAACCCCAATGAAAACGGCGCACTAACAGCAAGATTTACCTGCCCGATTCGCACGCCCTTCATATCCGCCACGATTCCATTTGCGCGATCTAATTCAGCAAGGTGCCCAATAAAGTGGCGGTGGTATATTTCTCCGACGGTCGACAGTCGAACGCCCACAGAAAGGCGGTCAAAAATTTCCGCGCCAAGTTCCTCCTCCACAGCCTTCACTTGTCGAACAAGTGCAGATGGCGAAATTCCCAATAGTTCCGATGCCTTACGGAACGACCCCTGCTCTGCGACGGTCTTGATTGCACGGTAGATTTGGAGGTGGCGCACGGTGTTGCCTTTTGTAAGCGTTGCACTATTTGCAACACATACGGTCATATTTTGATACAGACAGCAACACAATAGCTTTTTAAGCTTATTTCCTAGGCGCGGACCGAACTGCGCCACAGAGACAATAGGGAACCTGACACGATGAAGAAACTTCTCTCCACAGCAGCAGCCGTTGCAACCCTCGCAACCGCAGCCCACGCCGACATTAAAGTTGGCATCCTCCACTCTCTTTCCGGCACGATGGCGATCTCGGAAACAACCCTCAAAGACACGATGTTGATGCTCATCGATGAGCAAAACGCCAAAGGCGGCGTGAACGGCGAAATGCTTGTTCCCGTGGTTGTTGACCCAGCATCCGACTGGCCATTGTTCGCGGAAAAAGCGCGCGAATTGCTCACCGTTCATGATGTCGACGTTATTTTTGGCAACTGGACTTCGGTTTCGCGCAAATCAGTTCTTCCAGTGATCGAAGAGCTTAATGGTCTGCTATTCTACCCCGTTCAATACGAGGGCGAAGAAAGCTCCAAAAACGTATTTTACACAGGTGCGGCGCCCAACCAGCAAGCCATCCCTGCAACCGACTACCTCCTTGATGAGCTTGGCGTTGAGAAATTCGCCCTCCTTGGCACTGACTATGTTTATCCGCGCACAACCAACAAAATCCTTGAGCAATACCTCAAAGACAAAGGCATTCTGGCTGAAGACATCTTCGTAAACTACACACCTTTCGGTCACTCTGATTGGTCAAAAATCGTCGCCGACGTTGTGGCCCTAGGGGCTGACGGTAAAAAAGTTGGCGTTATTTCTACAATCAACGGCGACGCAAACATCGGCTTCTACAAAGAGCTTGCCGCAGCTGGTATCTCGGCGGATGACATCCCCGTCGTTGCCTTCTCTGTGGGCGAAGAAGAGCTTTCCGGCCTTGATACAGCAAACCTTGTTGGTCACCTCGCCGCTTGGAACTACTTCCAATCCGCCGAATCCGATGCAAACGCTGAATTCATCGCCGCTTGGAAAGCCAAAATGGGCGACGAACGCGTCACAAACGACCCGATGGAAGCGCATTACATCGGTTTTAACATGTGGGTAAACGCCGTTGAAGAAGCGGGCACAACCGACGTCGACGCCGTTCGCGCCGCAATGTACGGCCAGGAAATCCCAAACCTCACGGGCGGTATGGCCGTTATGTTGCCAAACCACCACTTGGCAAAACCTGTATTGATCGGCGAAATCCAAGCAGACGGTCAATTCGATATCGTTAGCCAAACAACTGAAGTTCCAGGCGATGCGTGGACTGACTTCTTGCCAGAATCCGCGGTTCTTACATCCGATTGGAAAGACCTTGGTTGTGGCATGTACAACACCGAAACAAAGACCTGCGTTCAGATAAAATCCAACTACTAAGCGCTTGAAAATCCTCAAAGGGGGCGTTCGCGCCCTCTTTTTTCCCGAATAACCCCGACAGGCTCCCATGAAAACTCTCCTCCTAGCGCTGTTTACTGCGTTTGTGCTCTCTGTCTCCCCTGTTGACGCAAATGCCCAACCTGTCGATATCCAAGACATTCTGGCGACGCATGAAGCCACCATTGTCAAAAGCTCCCGCCTGACGGTTGAGCCCGCAATTGTCGCCCTGCGCGACAGTGGCCTCCCTGAAGCTCAAATGGTGCTAGAAGCATGGCAGGGGAAAAACCTTTGGCAACTTGAAGCGGACAAGCGTTTTGTGACCGCCAAAATTACACCGACCAAAACCTATGCCATTTTCGACGTCATCTCTGGCGAAGCCTTGGGCGAAGTTGAGAAAGACGCGATCAATCAGATCAAACCAAATTCAGGCGTTCGCGGACTGATAGGTGCTGCACTTGTGCGGTTCCAGCTCATGGACCCAGACATCGAAAAGCGCCGTGACGCCCTCGTCGCGATTGGCCGCGATTCAACGGCCTACCACCTGCCCGCCATTCGAGGGGCTATTGACGGTGAAACAGACCCCGCGATTAAAGTTGAGAAAATCCGCCTAGAACGCCTTTTGGCTGTCCAATATGAATCCGATGTTCAACTGCGCGTTGCTGCGATCAAATCCCTCAAAGGCGACCTTGGCGTTGACGCCCGTGCAGCTCTGAATCCGATCCTGCAAACGTCGCTCCTTGCGGTCTTGGGCGAGCCAATCGGCAACGTCGCTCGCACTCTTAAAGTCGACACAGACATCAGACCGAACGAAGCCTACGCTCTCCTGATTGAGGAGAACCTTGCGCTTCCGATCCCTACCCACAAAGAAATTCGCGCGGCTCTTGAAGAGAACATTGTCGACGGTTTCGTCGCAGGAGTGCCCACCTATACCCTCGATACGGACGTAGCCCGCGAAGCCGCCTATTCAACACTGGCAGAGCAAGGGCTTGTGGCGCCGCTTATTTCCACCGCCGCCCAGCGCGCAAGCATTGCGGCCCACATTTACTACGAAATCTATACCGAGCCGAACGCCGAAGTGACAACCGCCGCGCGTGAAACGCTGGATGCGATTGAGGTCAAAGTCGGGATTAGCCAAGCTGTCGATCTGACCCTAGATGGCCTTTCACTTGCGTCAATTTACTTCCTCGCGGCCATTGGCCTTGCCATCACGTTTGGGGTAATGGGCGTTATTAATATGGCCCATGGCGAGTTTATCATGATGGGGGCCTATACAGGATATGTGGTTCAGCAAATCGTTCCGAACTATACGCTCTCGCTCATTATCGCGCTTCCTGCGGCCTTTTTGGTGACCTTCGCAGCGGGTGTCGCAATGGAACGGCTGGTCATTCGCTGGCTTTACAATCGCCCGCTTGAAACCCTGCTGGCGACATTCGGCATTTCCGTCGCGCTTCAACAACTCGCGAAAAACATCTTCGGCACACAAGCTCGCCCCCTCACCTCTCCCGCTTGGCTCGATGGTGCATTGTCCATCAACGACGTGGTGTCCATTAGCTATATTCGCATCGCGATCTTTGTTTTGGCACTGATCTTCTTGATGCTGTTTCTTTTCATCATGAAGAAAACGCGGGTCGGCCTTGAAGTGCGCGCTGTAACTCAAAATCCCCGTATGGCCTCCTCAATGGGGATCAATCCCGACCGCATCAATATGCTCACTTTCGGGCTGGGTTCAGGTATTGCGGGGATCGCGGGCGTCGCGATTGGCCTCTTCGCCAAGGTAACCTCGGAGATTGGCAACGACTATATCGTGCAAAGTTTTATGACGGTTGTTGTTGGTGGTGTCGGCAATATTTGGGGTACACTCGCAGGGGCCCTGATGATTGGTGGACTGCAAAAATCAATTGAATGGTTCAACCCCTCAAACACGTTGGCGGCCCAAACCTATATGATCATCTTTATCATTATTTTCATCCAGTTCCGCCCCAAAGGCATCATCGCCCTCAAGGGCCGTGCGGCAGGAGATTGATCCCATGAAAAACACCTTTTTCGCGCGTAACCCGTCCGTCCTCATCTTCATCGCCTGCCTCGCGCTCTTGACCCTTGTGGTCTCGGTTCTCTCTGAAGGCTTTGGTGTGGGCGTTATTTCTACAAGCTTCATCAAGACTTTAGGCAAAACGCTCTGCCTCTGCTTGATCGCCCTCGCGATGGACCTTGTCTGGGGGTATTGCGGAATCTTGTCCCTTGGGCATTTCGCATTTTTCGGGATCGGTGGCTATATGATTGGCATGTGGCTGATGTATGCCCGCACCGAACTCATCGTCGCAAGCTCCCTCTCGGACGCCAGCATTCCGCCCACCGTTCAAGAAGTGTCAGACGCCATAGGCAACCAAATATTCGGCGTTGTGGGGGGCTCAGATATTCCCCTAATATGGAGTTTTGCCGACAGTCTGACCATCCAATTAGCGCTCGTGATTTTGGTGCCGGGCCTCCTTGCTGCAATCTTTGGCTGGCTTGCCTTTCGCAGTCGCGTCACAGGGGTTTACCTCTCCATCCTGACCCAAGCCATGACCCTCGCGCTCTCGCTGTACCTCTTTCAAAACGAAAGCGGCCTGCGCGGCAACAATGGTCTTTCCGGATTGCAGAACCTTCCCGGCCTTGACGCCGTGCCACAATCGGCAATTTCACTTTGGTTTTTCTGGGCCTCTGCCCTCGCGCTTGGGCTTGGCTATATCCTTTCTGCATGGGTTGTTTCTGGAAAGTTCGGCAGCGTCATTCGCGGCATCCGCGACGATGAGGCTCGCGTTCGGTTCCTCGGCTATTCGGTGGAAAGCTACAAACTCTTTATATTCACGCTGACGGCGATCATCGCTGCGATTGCTGGCGCGCTGTACTACCCACAGGCAGGGATCATCAATCCCGGAGAAATGGCGCCCATCGCCTCAATCTACCTCGCAGTGTGGGTCGCAATCGGCGGACGCGGGCGCCTCTATGGAGCGGTTCTCGGCGCGGCCCTCGTGTCGCTTCTTTCCACATGGTTCACAGGCGGCCAAGCCCCCGATATCCCCCTTGGTTTCTATACAGTTCAATGGGTTGACTGGTGGCTCGTCCTTCTTGGCCTCTCGTTTGTATTGGTCACACTTTACGCGCCAAGCGGTCTAGGGGGCTTGTTTGATTACTTCTCTGGTCGACTGGCGCCAAATCGCCACGGTGCAGATCTCGGCCCTGATGCGGGCTCCCTTCGGGAACAGGAGGCCAAAGAATGAGCACACTTTTAGAAGTATCCGGCGTTTCAGTATCCTTTGACGGTTTCAAGGCCATCAACAATCTGAGCTTTCAAATCGCTGATGCGGAATTACGGGCGGTCATTGGGCCGAACGGAGCGGGAAAAACAACGTTTATGGACATCGCAACCGGCAAAACACGTCCAGACGAAGGGCGGGTCCTGTTTGGAGAGAAATCTCTGTCGCTTTTGCGTATGTCCGAAGCCAAAATTGCCCAAGCGGGTGTGGGTCGAAAATTCCAGCGCCCCACCGTATTCGAAGACCAAAGCGTTTTTGATAACCTGCTTCTGGCCCTCAAGAAGAACCGTTCACCGTTTTCCGTTTTGTTCTATAAAAAGTCAGAACAAGATGCCGAGAAAGTACGTGCCCTCGCGGCGCAAATCGGCCTTTCGGAGCAACTTGAACGCCACTCAGGCGAACTGTCGCATGGTCAAAAACAATGGCTCGAAATCGGCATGTTACTGGCACAAGAGCCGCGCTTGCTTCTGGTCGACGAACCCGCCGCAGGCATGACATTGGCCGAGCGCGAACAGACCACTGATATCCTTGTCGAAGCCGCAAAAACCCGCGCCGTCGTGGTCGTTGAGCATGACATGGAGTTTGTTCGCCGCCTTAATTGCAAAGTGACCGTCCTTCACGAAGGCTCAGTCCTTGCAGAAGGTAGTCTCGATCACGTGACCTCAAACCAAGACGTCATCGACGTATATTTAGGACGATAGATATGTTGAAAATCAAAGGGTTGACCCTGCACTATTCCGGTTCTCAAATATTGAACGGCATCGATTTGACAGCAGAAACCGGTCAGGTAACCTGTGTTATGGGAACGAATGGCGTGGGCAAAACAAGCCTTCTGAAAGCCATTTCAGGCACCCATCATCGCACGGATGGAAGTTATACCTTAAATGGCGAAGCGCTGCAAAAACCGCCCGCGCACGCCTTGGCACTCAAGGGGGTTGGATATGTTCCGCAGGGGCGCGATGTCTTTCCGTTAATGACAGTACGGGAGAATCTGGAAACGGGTTTTGCCTGCCTACCCAAATCGGAACACATGGTCCCCGATCAAATCTTCGAACTTTTTCCCGTTTTGAAGGAAATGGAGGGGCGGCGCGGCGGCGATCTTTCTGGTGGCCAGCAGCAACAACTTGCGATTGGCCGCGCCCTCATCACCAAACCCAAATTGCTTCTGTTGGATGAACCCACAGAGGGCATTCAACCGAACATCATTCAACAAATTGGCCGTGTTATAGTGTATTTGCGCGATCAAGGGGATATGGCAATCGTACTGGTTGAGCAGTATTTCAGCTTTGCCTATGACCTCGCTGATGCATTTTGTGTACTGACACGCGGTTCGGTATCGCTTGCCGGCACAAAAGCCGAGCTTAAAAAAGCTGAACTCGTTAAATCAGTTTCCGTTTAAGCTAAATCAACTCGCGGTCCCGAGCGATCATTGCGGCATGCGTCCGATTGCG
Organism: Falsihalocynthiibacter arcticus; assembly: GCF_000812665.2. Classification (GTDB taxonomy): domain Bacteria; phylum Pseudomonadota; class Alphaproteobacteria; order Rhodobacterales; family Rhodobacteraceae; genus Falsihalocynthiibacter; species Falsihalocynthiibacter arcticus. The sequence continues at coordinate 1,769,073 of NZ_CP014327.1, read as the reverse complement.
CGCGTCAAGCTTGCGGCTCAGAGTTTTTACGTGGAGTTTAACGGTAACTTCCTGAAGGTCGTAGTCGCGGGCGATTTCTTTATTGGATTTACCCTCCGCGATTCCACGCAAAACTTGTTGCTCACGCTGTGTCAGCCCCGTTTTAACGTCCTCGGGCTGGCCCATTTTCTGCATGAAATTAAAGGGGGCAAATATTTCTCCTTGCGCCATAAATTTGGCGGCCATCACCATCGACTTAGACCCCAGTGTTTTGGGCACAAACCCAGCGGCACCGGCCCTTATGGCCTCCTCGGCCGTGCTCCGCGATGCCGATCCTGAAAGGATAGCTACAGGCTTCCCCCCGTTTTGCGCAATCGCTTTACCGAGCCCCTCAAGACCATTCATTCCTGGCATATTGTAATCCAGCAACACGAGATCAAAGGCACCTTGCTCGTCGATGGCTTTTAGTGCCTCGTCAAGATCAGCCGCTAGAAAAACGTCCACGGCGCCCTCGGTTTCTATGAAAGAACCAATCGCTTCGCGTACCAAGTCATGATCGTCTGCCACCAAGAACTTCAATGTATCACCCTTCAAGGACGGTCCAACGTTTATCAGCTCAGACGGCGCGGGCTCCCGATTGAATGGTACCACGTTTCCAAATGCCGCCATTGCTATCTCCTATGTTGAAGCCCCGACCTTAATAGAACTCTAACATACTCCCCTAGGGGGCTGGGCACCCCTGCAATGGTATAGCGCCCTGTGCATTAGATGCTATCAGACTATCCTTTCGCCTTAGCTAATATCCTTCCAAAACTTCTGACAATTTTAGAAAAAGCTTAGATAATTATTCACTTTTTTTAAAGCTTGGCTGCGTAGAAATGGATCTTGAACATGGACGCCAAAGGTTTCTAACCCCAACTGTTTGCACAATTTCAAAAGGATACAGTACCCGATGTCCCAATATCGACTGTTTGAAATAAATGCACGGGCCGTTATCGCTCCAATTGGGTTCTGGAGTCTTATACTTATCTGTTTGGGGGCGGCATATGTCCTAATGACAACGCGCTTTGAGACTACGGTCAATGCGACCTCACCCGAAATAGGCGGTACTGTTGATGCCCTCTCTTCGCTAGGAGATGCAGCTATCCTCCTTCGAAAAAGCGCGGATTTTGTATCGAAGTCGAAAGGCATGACGCAAACTCTCAGCAGCGATTTGAGCAATGCCTACGAAAAGATGGTTCACCAATTTAACGATTTGAATACGGGCCCAAAGTTTAAGGCCCTTCGCAGTGTTCCAGAAGTTCGGGCCGCGCTTTCACGCTATTTGAGGACTATTGAGGAGATTAAATTTGTTCACCTGTCCACGCCGGAGACGATTTTTGACCGTACGGAACAAATTGAATCCACCGCGCAACGAATGTCAGTTGAAATTCTCCTTATGGGTTTGGAGACGCTGCGTTTTATTGATAATCAGGTGGAAGACAAACTGAACGTAGCCGCAAAAAAATCCCAAAACCTGACCTACTTAGCAGCAGCTATGGCCACCCTCATCGCGTTTCTCACAGCCACACTATCGCTCAGAATAAGAACAAACTGTCGAAATGAACAAGCAATTTTGGAACTGGGCGCCCGCCTTACATCAACGACTGCGGCATCCCTCGATGCTATTTTAGTCGTTAACGAACACGGAATTGTACTAGATTTCAACAAGTCTGCTGAGAACTTATTTGGCCACACCAAGGCACAGGCGTTAGGGGGGAATATGATTGATCTATTCTTCCCCGAAGATCGGGTAGAGCCGTCCATGCGCTCGATACGTCGCTATTTGGCAACCGGCGACGATCATCTACTTGGTGATGGACGTGTTCAACTTGTCGCACGTCGCAAAAATGGAAAAACATTTCCCGTCGAACTTTCCATCGGAACGACGCATTCCCCGGACGGACGCCTTTTCATTGCATATTTGCGCGATATCTCGGCTCAACTAGCTGCGGAGACCGAACTCATGCAGGCTCGTGACAAAGCTCTCGAGGGGGGAAAAGCTAAATCCCGCTTTCTCGCAATTATGAGCCATGAAATGCGCACGCCCCTAAATGGCCTTCTCGGAACCTTGGACCTCCTCGCCCGAACTTCACTAACCACCAAACAAATCCAGTACCTAACAATTGCCGTGAAATCCGGCAACCATCTGCTAGAGCACGTGAACGATGTGCTGGATATCTCCAAGATTGAGGCTGGGCATGCAAAATCTGAAAAACGCCCATTCAACCTTTTCGACATCTTAGCCGAGGTTTGCGACGGTCAGCGTTCTCTGGCAAGTTCAAGGGGAAATAATCTCTCAATCGGGACCTCAGAATTCGAGTTGGGAACCGTGGTTGGTGATCCGGGAGCGGTACGGCAAATACTTCTGAACCTCGTCAGCAATGCCAACAAATTCACATCTCGAGGGAGTATTTTAATTGAAGCCGAAGACCTCGAAAACGATCTTGGAACAATCGAGTTTCGCGTAGCAGACACGGGATTGGGGATTGCCGAGAAAAGTGTTGGCGAAATCTTTACTGATTTTGTGACACTCGACCCCAATTTTGACCGCGAAGCCGAGGGTACAGGACTTGGCCTCCCGATTGCGAAGCGTCTTGTGGAAGCAATGGGCGGAGAAATTGGGGTGGAAAGCGAAGAGGGAGAAGGCAGTCTATTCTGGTTTAGAGTTCCGTTCGCAAGACATATGGATACGCTTGAGCAAGGAGTACATCTGCCAAAAGTTGCGACAGAAGACTCGCCACCCATTTTGTTCCAAAAGACTTTGAAAATACTGTTGGTGGAAGACAACCAAATAAATCGATTTGTTGCACGCGAAATGCTAGAAGCAGATGGGCATACAGTGACGGAAGCCCAGGACGGAGAAGAGGGCGCGCGGTTTGCAATCGAATGCGCTTTTGACGTGGTCCTCATGGACATATCCATGCCACGTTTGGACGGCGTGTCCGCAACCGAGCGTATTCGAGAGTCAAATTCCGACTATTCCGGTGTCCCGATTATCGCCCTCACGGCCCATGCTCTCCCTGACGATATCAAACGTTTTCAAGCTGCCGGAATGGGCTATTGCCTTGCCAAACCTGTCGTCCGCGACAAACTTCGCGAGATTTTGGCGAAATCTGTTTCACAGATTTTGGAGCCACACAGAAAGGAAAAAGGGGACGCTGAAACCCGAGACGGCGACGTTGCTCTTGTCAACCAAGACATCCTCTTGCAACTCCTCGAAATACTTGGGCAAACTCGTGTTGACGATCTGTTCAAAAGGTTTGTCGTTGAAGCAGAAACCACAATCGCCGAGCTCACTCGCATTAACGACCCGCTTCGTGTCCAAAACTCGATACCGCAAGTTCACCGTCTAGCTGGCTCTGCGTCCACATTTGGGGCGCAGCGCCTGCAGACAACCCTCGCAAATCTCGAGTCGATGGGAAAAGCCGGGCAAAATGACGGTTTCATCAACGAACTACCTTTCCTCCCCGCCATCCTAAATGCGTCGAAAGCCGCCCTAAACTCGGCGATAAACCCATAAATTTCTTACAATTTTGTCAAAAATGTATGGCACACTTAAAGTACCGAAAGGCGAAACTTTTTAAGAATATCCAATAGCTCTGAAGATGCGCGTTTGCGGTGCTCCCGAAAGAGTTCTGCAACCCCCGCCTCATCTCCAGCGGCAATCCCTTCCAGTATTTCCCGATGAACGCGCGTGGAATCCTCTGGAATCGCTCGCATGCGCAATGTCACCATTCGGGCACGGTGCGCCTGATCGAACAAAACCGAAACCATCGCCAAGAGGCGCTTGTTCCCGTGCAATTCTAGGAGCAACCGATGGAAGCGATCATCTGCATCGGCCCATGCATCCAGATCATTTGCCGTCAAAGCTTTTTCCATCTCCAATGTGGCCTGCTCCATGCCACTTAATTCTTCCTTACTCGGACGTCGGCGCGCCAAAGCTGCCGCAGCTTCAGGCTCAAGGGCAGTAAGTATCTCGTAAATTTCGGCCATGTCTTCTAGCGAAACAGGTAACACGCGCGCGCCTCTTCGAGGAATCAACTCAACCAACCCCTCCGCTTCCAGCTTAATCAAGGCTTCGCGTACAGGCGTCCGACTCATCCCCAAGAGCGTAGCAATTTCCGGCTCTGGCGCCTGAAACCCTGAGGGCATCCGGTTTGAAAGAATCTCTTCTTTCAAACGCAAATAGGCATCTGCCACTCGTGTCGTCTTAACTTCTGGCACTCTCGAATTCCCCCACAGACACAACTTTCTGAATCAAACGACTATGCAGGGGTTTCAGAAAAAATGCCAGTCGTCGGAAAGTTTTCCATACCGAATTGTTCACTGGCACTTCCAGCCATTTTGCGAGACAATCACATTCAAAATTGGGAATTTTAATGAACATTATTGCGGAACTTTCTAATCTACTTGGCGAAAAACACGTTCTGACAGGAGCAGACGTCTTAGCTTATTCAACAGATTGGACGGGAAAATACACGTCTAATCCGCTCGCTGTTGTCCGCCCCCTAGACACTCAGCAAGTCAGTGAAATCGTCAAACTGGCAGCTGCGAATCGAATCCCGATCGTTCCAATCGGTGGAAACACCGGACTTACTGGCGCAACTATGGCCGATGGAGCCATCTTACTCTCTCTTGGTCGGCTTAATACAATACGCGAAATGCGACCAGAAGCGCGCATCGCCATTGTAGAAGCAGGCGTCATTCTTTCAAACCTTCATACAGCAGCCGCAGAATTCGGTTTAAACTTCCCCCTCACATTTGGCGCGCGTGGGTCAGCAATGATTGGCGGGAATTTGGCCACCAATGCTGGCGGCTCAAACGTACTGCGCTATGGAAATACACGTGCGCTGTGTTTGGGGCTAGAAGTGGTGCTTCCGTCCGGTGAAATCATGGACCTGATGAGCGAGCTTCATAAGGACAACGCCGGTTATGATTTGCGCAATCTCTTTATTGGAGCCGAAGGGACGCTTGGAATCATCACCGCCGCAGTTTTGAAACTCGTGCCAAAACCAGCGGCCTATGGCACGGCAATGGTCGCACTCGCATCCCTTTCTCCCGCACTGGACTTACTCAACAAGCTGCAAATATCCACTGGTGGCGCGGTTGAAGCGTTTGAATTTATGCCGGCAAGCTATATGGAACTCCACGCCGAACTTTTCCCCAACGCGCGAGCTCCGTTCGAGAAAATCCACCCCGTCAACATTTTGGTCGAAATCGGCGCGACGGCACCACGCGACACATTGCCAAATGAAGTCGGCGAAATCCCGATTGTGGACCTGCTGGAAAATGCGCTAGCTGATATGATTGAGACTGGCGAAATTCTTGATGCCACCGTTGCGCAAAATGAAACACAGCGCATAGAAATGTGGCAACGTCGCGAACAAGCCGCCGACCTCGCGTTTCACAAAAAGCCGTTTGTGAACTGCGATATTTCCGTTCCTCTGGACAAAGTCGAAGTTTTTATTTTGGAATTTGAAAACCGATTAGCGCTCATCGATCCCGCAGCGACGACCCTTTATGTCAGTCATCTCGGCGACGGAAACGTCCATCCTACAATTTGGCCTAGCTCCGCGTCACCCGAACTTGAAGAACGCATTATTGAAGCCCTCGAAGATGTGGTTTCTGACTTGCGCGGCAGTTTTTCTGCTGAACATGGGATCGGCATTTCAAAGCTCGGGTCAATGGCGCGCCAAAAAGACGCGACGGCCATCGCGACCATGCGGGCGATAAAATCCGCGCTCGATCCCTTCGGGATTATGAACCCCGGGAAAGTTCTGCCCTAGAGCATCCAGTCAAAAAAATCTTCTGGTGCGCGGGCGCGTAAACGGTTCGCTAGCGTCAAACCCATTTCGGCACCAGTTGAAATGGGGCCGGAAATTTCGTCCGAAAGGCTTTCACTTCCATCGGGGCGGATGATTTCTCCTCGGAGGCGCAATGTCTCTCCCGAAATTTCCGCCAATCCCGCAATCGGAGTCTCACAAGAGCCATCAAGCGCCGCCAAAAACGCACGCTCGGCGACCAAGCGCTGGCCCGTCTGGATGTCGTGAATGGCTGCGAGCATCTCGCTTGACCGCACGTCGTCGGCCCTTTGCTCAATGCCGATCGCACCTTGCGCCACGGCCGGAAGCATCTCGGACACCTCAATCGCGCTCGCGACAACATGTGTCATTCCCAGCCGATTAAGACCCGCCATCGCCAAAAACGTACAGGAGGCCACCCCTTCGGAAAGTTTTTTCAGCCGCGTTTGCACATTGCCACGGAATTCGATTACGTCCAAATCGGGCCGTACTTTTTTGAGTTGTGCATGTCGGCGCATACTCGATGTCCCCACGACCGCGCCAAGGGGCAAATCGGCCAATCGCGCGACCGTCGGCGAAATAAACGCGTCACGCACATCTTCACGCGGTAAATATGTCGAAAGAACCAACCCTTCGGGCTGCTCCACGGGCATGTCCTTCATGGAATGCACTGCAATATCGATGGATTTGTCGAGCAAGGCCTCTTCAATTTCCTTGGTAAACAGGCCCTTACCGCCAATTTCCCGCAAAGCGCGATCCTGCACACGGTCGCCGGTGGTTTTGATGGCCACAATATTAAATGCCGCCTCAGGCAAATCAAATGCTGCCATCAAACGCGCCCGCGTTTCATAGGCTTGAGCAAGTGCAAGCGGAGAGCCACGGGTGCCGATATTCAGCGGTGCGTCGGGAGTGGGTAAAGTTGTTTTCATGCCCCGTGTTTACGCGCGGCAAATGCGCCTGACAATGCGTCAGTTGGCCTCTCTACCTTGACAACGCGGCCACGACACGAAAAGTGTTGCGTGAAAATCTATAGGGGCACGAAATGGCTGAACAGAAAAAACTATTGCGCGCATTGGCGGGTGAAACACTCGAAGTGCCCCCCGTATGGATGATGCGTCAGGCGGGGCGATATTTGCCCGAATATCGCGCCACGCGCGCTCAAGCGGGAGACTTTTTGTCGCTCTGTTACAATCCAGAACTAGCCGCAGAAGTTACCCTACAGCCCATCCGTCGCTATGGCTTTGATGCCGCCATCGTTTTTGCCGACATCCTGTTGTTGCCGCAAGCCTTAGGCGCAGATGTTTGGTTCGTTACGGGCGAAGGACCGCGCCTTTCAACGGTCACATCCGCAAGCGACTTCAATAAGTTGACCGGTGTTGATGGCATTCACGAGACGCTCAACCCAATCTATGAAACGTTAAAAATCCTCAAATCCGAACTTCCCAAAGAGACCGCTCTCATTGGTTTCGCCGGTGCCCCTTGGACCGTCGCGACCTATATGATCGCTGGACGAGGCACTCCCGATCAAGGCCCCGCACACGCGCTCAAATCTACCGACCGTGAGACTTTTCAAAACCTGATCGACCTCATCACTGAAGGCACGATTTCCTACCTTTCGGCCCAAATCGAAGCGGGCGCCGAAGTCGTCAAACTGTTCGACAGCTGGGCCGGTTCGCTTAAAGGGGCCGACTTCAATGATTTCGCCCTCGCACCAACCAAGCGCATTATTTCGCAACTCAAGGCACGCTTTCCACACATCCCCGTCATTGCCTTCCCACGGGAAGCGGGCGACGCCTACCTGGGATTCGCCAAAGCGACGGGCGCGGACTGCCTTGCAATCGACACCAAAGTTGACCTTGCTTGGGCCGCGAAAGAATTACAAAAAGATGGGTGCGTTCAAGGCAACCTTGATCCAAAACTTATGGTTGAAGGCGGGGATCGCTTGATTTCAGAAACCAAGCGGATCAAGGAAGCCCTGTCCAACGGCCCCCATATCTTCAACCTCGGCCATGGCATCACACCTGACGCAGACCCTGCAAATGTGGACGTTATGCTCAAAGCCCTACGCGGTTAGATCCATTTCGCCAACGGCGGAAGACTCATCAACACGGCCTCGGGATCATGACCACTCTCGAGGCCGAATTTCGTTCCGCGATCATACACCAAGTTATATTCCGCATAGAGACCTCGATGTACGAGTTGCGCCTCTTTGTCGGCCTCCGTCCATGGCGTATTGCGACGCCGTTCGGTGATCGGAAGGAAAGCCGCTAGGAATGCGCGTCCAACATCCTGAATGAAGGCAAAATCAACGGCCCAGTCACCCGTGTTGTGATCATCAAGGAAAATGCCACCCACGCCACGCGCGCGCTTGCGGTGTGGAATATAGAAATACTCGTCAGCCCACTCTTTGAATTTCGGGTAGTATTGCGCGTCGTGACGGTCGCAATGCGTTTTTTGCACTGCGTGAAAATCGAGCGTGTCCTGTTCGTATTCAAGGCAAGGGTTGAGGTCGGAACCGCCGCCAAACCACCAGCCATGTGGCGTCCAAAACATGCGGGTATTCATATGAACAGCTGGCGCGTGTGGGTTTTGCATATGCGCAACAAGGCTTATTCCAGAGGCCCAAAACCGTGGGTCGTCCGCCATTCCAGCAAGCCCCTTACGCGCGGCCATCGCCCTTTGGGCCCCCTCGCCAAGCTCGCCGTAAACCGTTGAAATATTGACGCCCACTTTTTCAAATACGCGGCCACCGCGCATCACACTCATCAGCCCACCGCCCGCATCACTGCCATCGGCGGACGTGCGTGAAGTCTCGCGCAACTCGAACCGACCTGCAGGAAGCTGAGAAGTAGGCCCTTCAGTTTGGCTATCTTCGAGCGCTTCAAAAGCGGCACAAATCTCGTTTCGCAAAGTCCCGAACCAGTCCGAAGCTTGAGCCTTCTGGGCGTCCATTTTATCTGTCATTTTATGTCTTTCTAGTGAGCGAGCGCCGCGACGGGGTCGAGCAACGTACGTCCACCATCGATTGTCACGATCTGACCGGTCATAAAGCCACTCGCGTCACTGGCTAAAAACTGTACGGACTCGGCAACTTCACTTGCGCTTGCGATCCGACCCAAAGGTGTATGGCGTGTAATGTTTTCGCGTAAACTCGTGTCCTCTTTGAGGGCATGCTTCAAACTCGCGCTCATTACGCTCCCAAAAGCCACCGAGTTCACGCGAATACGGCTCGGAGCCATTGCAACGGCAAAGGATCGGGTCATTTGATCCAAGGCTGCTGTGCTCACAGAAAGCGCCATTAAATTGGGGTTGGAGCGTTGTGCCGCAATGGACGATAGGTTCACAATCGACCCGATGCATCCCTCGCTTTGGCCGTCGTCCTCGGCCTGTTTGATCATCCGTTTGGCGACCGCTTGGCTTACCCGCAAAGGTGTCATCAGGTTCTGATCAAGCAGCTTGCTCACCCCGTCCGAGAGAGGGTTGAGCGGATCGGAGACAACGACTTGTCGGCTGCAATTCACAAGGATATCGACGCGATCAAAGGCGGATATCGTCGCGGAAAGAAGGTTGGCAATTGTGAGGCGTTTGCGCAAATCCCCTGCGAAGTAACGCACGGGACCGTCATCAAGGGGGCCATCTAGTTCATTTTGCAGGCGTTTTTCGTCCATGTCTGCAAACATGACATTGGCGCCTTTTGCCACGAAATGGCGCCCGATTGCCAATCCGACCCCGTTTGCTGCCCCTGTGATGATCGCCGTCTTGCCTGATATCGAAAAAGACATTCCCTAACCTCATTTTTATCGCCAAACGGAAGTTTAGATCACGAAGGCGCGCGAGTTTTTTGTACCGGTTGCGTTGCGTGGAACACTTTAAATTTATTGTCCCCAGAAACTTCAGTCACAACACGAAAGACCTCTTTTAAATGTGCTTCATAGGGCAAATGCCGGTTCGCGACGACCCAGAGATCACCACGCGGCTTTAAGAAGCGGCCAGCCGCCGATAGGAACGCCTTCCCGATATTGGGGTCGCCGACCCGCGAGGTATGAAACGGGGGGTTCATCACAATCGAGTCAAATGCGGGCAACGCCTTATAGCGTGTCACATCCGCCCAATGAAATTCCGCGCGGGGGTCGGTAATATTCTCACGTGCACACGTAATTGCGGCAAAATCTGCTTCAACCAGATGCACAGTTTTTACAGTTTCACGCTTGAGGATTTCACCCGTTAGCCAGCCCCATCCAGCTCCGAAATCACCCACGACTTCACCGAGTTTCGGCGGAAGTGCCCCGGCCAAAATCGCAGAGCCAGGATCAATGCCATCCGCCGAGAATACACCCGGGCGCGTCACAAACCCTGGAGCGGCAAGTTGCGCGTCTTTTGGGGCAGCCCAATCTTCAAAACTAGTTCCTGCTGGGAACCAGAAGATTTTTCCATGCGATTTTGAGATTGCAGCAGAGCAATCGGCCCTTTGGCGACACGCTTTAAACATGCCGTCGATTCCGTCAGTTTTCTGGCCATCAACCACAACAATCCCATCCGGACAAAACGCATTTGCCATAGCAATTGCGTCTCGTGCCTCGGCTTTGGCGCGCGGCAAGAAAACAACCGCCATCGAGAATGTGCCCTCTGCTTCTGTTAGGACTGTGAAGCCCGCGTTTTCAAGCGCATCAAAATCGGGTTTAAACCCTTGGACCGCGATAACACGTTCACGGGGCAGCGCGGAAAGATCACTGTCAGGGCCCGCGTTGAGAACAAGAATTTTACCGTCTTCGGGAAGGGTAAGAGCGGCACCAGAAAGCGCAAGAGAGAGGCGAAGATTTTGCATAATTCGGGCCGCGGCCCTATTCCTTTTCCATCGTGCACTGCAACGGGTGTTGCTTTTGACGTGCGGCATCCATGACCTGAGACACTTTTGTTTCCGCCACTTCATGCGAGAAAACACCGACAACGGCAATGCCCTTTTTATGGACCGTCAGCATCAGATCAAACGCCTGTTGATGCGACACGCCAAAAAAGCGCTCCAACACAAAAATTACGAACTCCATGGGCGTATAGTCATCGTTAAGGATCAACACCTTATACATAGGAGGCTTCGCCGTCTTGGTGACGGTTTTTGTGATAACACCCGCTTCGTTGTCTGGCGGATCATCTTTGTCAGACATCCTAGCGGGGGAGGTATTTTCGATTGACGTCACACGAGTATCCACTTCTTTTGTGACAGGAACATATAAGCTCGTTGGAGCTTATGTAAGGGGGGGCGAGGGGTTAGGTGGAGAGATTTATGCGAAAAATATCAACAATTGGGTTTGATGCGGATGACACGCTTTGGCAAAACGAGGCCTTTTTTCGCCTGACCCAAGACAAATTCGCCGTATTGTTGCAAGATTTCACACAGGCAGATCACCTCGCAGAGCGCCTTCTTGCAGCCGAACGCCGCAATCTTGGCCATTATGGATTTGGGGTGAAAGGGTTTATCCTTTCGATGATTGAAACCGCCATTGAAGTGACCGACGCGCGGGTTTCAGCACCTATTATTCAAGAATTGTTAGACGCTGGTCAGGACATGCTTAAGCACCCCATTCACTTGTTGCCCCATGTCGAATCCACACTCGAGATGCTGGCGCCGGATCACAAAATTCTTCTGATTACCAAAGGAGACCTTCTGGATCAGGAACGTAAATTGGCCCAATCCGGTTTGGGAGAATTTTTTGATGGAGTGGAAGTTCTATCAGACAAAAATGAAACCTCTTACCGTGGTGTTTTCGCGCGACACAATCTTAATCCAAATGAAGTGTTGATGGTCGGAAACTCCCTAAAGTCCGATATTATACCCGTCCTCGCCACAGGGGCGCGTGCCGTGTATGTACCGCACGGAATGACTTGGGAATTAGAGCACGCCACCATGCCCGTGGCCAGTGAGCGACTGGCTGAAATCCCCGACTTGTCACATCTTGGCGCGGCATTGAGCGCGTTCAACAATTCCTAGCCAGACGCACCAACTCCTACATGTAGAGGAGGTCACCGACGTAGGTACAAAATATTGAATGCAACACTTTCAAACTTAACGACTTTTTCCCAAAATTGGGTGTTTTCTGAATGAATCGGCTGTGCTAACGTTCCTGTAACAAAACAATGTCAGTCGGAAAATCGACGGCACGAGGCAGTTATAAAAAGGCGGGCGACGTGAAAACACGTCTAGGGCGGTACGTCCAATATAGATCGATTCTGATCGCGTTTATGTGCGCCACCATGTTTGGTGCGACCATGGCGCGTGCAGCCCCTTATGCCGCATATGTGATGGATGCGCGAACGGGTGAAGTCCTGCATTCCAGCAATGCTGATACGCGACTACATCCCGCTTCTTTGACAAAAATGATGACCCTATACGTGGTGTTTGAGGCGGTAGAGAACGGCGAAATTTCCCTCGACACCAAAGTTTTGATCTCAAAGAAAGCGGCAAGCGAACAGCCCTCAAAGCTCGGCTTAAAATCAGGGCAACGTATTGAACTTAGATATCTGATTCGAGCCGCGGCAGTCAAATCTGCCAACGATGCCGCAACGGCCCTTGGCGAAGCCATTTCCGGCAGTGAAGCCGCCTTTGCCCGCAGGATGAACCGCACAGCAAAAGCCATGGGGATGACCAAAACGACGTTTAAAAACGCACATGGTCTTACCGAATCCGGACATCTTTCGACAGCAAGCGATATGTCCAAGCTTGGGCGTCATGTTTTTTACGACTATCCCGCATATTACAACCTATTTTCCCGTATTTCGGCAGATGCAGGTGTTGCAACCGTCAACCATACAAACCGCCGCTTTTTGAAAGCCTACAAAGGGGCCGACGGAATAAAAACGGGGTACACGAACGCGGCCGGTTTCAATTTGGTCGCCTCTGCTGAACGTGGGAACGTTCGCATTATTACCACTGTTTTCGGCGGGCGCTCCACGGCATCTCGCAACGCAAAAGTTGCGGAACTCATGGACCTAGGCTTTCGACGCGCCCCCAAGACAGCCTCTATACGTAAGCCAAAACGCCCAGCATATGTTGGCAATGACGGCAGTGGTGCCGCCATGGCCGCAGCAACAAACACTGGTTCCAAAACAATCCGCATAGTGACCGCCGTAAACACAAGCCTACGCCCCATACCGCGTCCGACAGTTGTCATGACCGAGCAAGTGCCAATGGATGCAATTGCGGCCTCTCTCCAAGACACGATTGAAGATGCGTTACGTGAGGCACAAGACGTAAAGTTTGATGAAGTATCGCGTGCACCGCAAGCGCGACCAGAAGCTTTTGACACGCCTTCCGAGACCATCGTTTTGGCCGCCGTTACGCCAGAAGTTCACATCGCGCAAGAAACTCCCATCGTTGTGACACGTGTATCAAATTCCACAGACCGATACTGGGGTGTCACTGTTGGGACATTCAATACCCGCTACCAAGCGGAGCGTGCATTGCTCAAGACAGCCCTTCGGGAAATGGCGACTTTGGATGGCACCGTGCGCAAGGCGCAGAGTTCCAGCCAAGGTTTCAAAGCAAATTTCACGGGAATGTCTAAGGATGCCGCAGAACTCGCCTGCCGTCGTTTGTCCGCCCGTAGCACCCCCTGTGAAGTCATCACACCGGCATCTTAGGGGCGGGGTTCATCGTCCCAATCGTCGCTTAATATCCGTGCGCTGTCACCTTTAGGGTCTTCAAATTGCCCCCGCCGCAGCGCCCAAAAAAACGCACCCAGACCCAAGGCTCCAAGGCCAAGCGAAATCGGGATGAGGTAGGCGATAATCTGCATGTTTTACCTTAGGCGCAATGCGTTGAGGGATACGGTAATCGAACTTGCCGACATGGCGAGGGCTGCAGCAAGGGGGGTCGCCAATCCTGCAACGGCGATCGGCACGGCGATCACATTATACAGTGTCGCAATGCGGAAGTTTTCGCGAATGCGTTTGGTCGCGTTTTGGGCTGTTTTAAGCGCGTCAGGAAGCACGGAAAGATCATTCCCCAGCAGCACAACATCCGACGCCACGCGCGCGGCATCAAGGGCAGTTGCAGGCGACATCGACACATAGGCGGCAGCAAGAGCTGCAGTATCATTGAGTCCATCCCCGACCATCAAAACGTGATGGGTTTCGGAAAGCGCGTTCACGTAATCCGCTTTTAGCGCAGGCAGCACCCCTGCACTATAGGTCGGAATGTTCAGCGTTTGCGCGAGTGTGCGCACAGAGGCTTCGGTGTCCCCCGACAGAAGATGAACTTCGATTCCCCTCGATAAAAGCTCCCGCACAGCTTCTTCAGCACCCATTCGAAGGGTATCTTCGAAACCAAACGACACTGCGGCAGAAGCGCCAACTTTGAGGTAAGTAGATGGGCCAGTGGCCCCCGACGTATCAGCCCCGAGCCAATCGCCGCGCCCAAGACGAACCGGCAAGTCGTTCCACATCCCCTCAAGCCCATAACCCGGCTTTTCGACGATATCTGAAACAAGCTGTGCATTTGAGACCTCAGAACCCGTGCCAATCTGACACAAGGCCCGTGCGAGGGGATGGCTTGATCCCTTCGCGAGGGCGCCGGCAATCTCCAAATCCAAGTCCGAGTGTTCGGTGCTCGCCAAAATCGGTGTACCCGTGGTTAGCGTGCCTGTTTTGTCAAAGACAACGCAATCAACTTGAGCGAGGCGTTCTAGGGCGGTCTCGTGCTTGATGAGCATTCCGCGCTTAAAAAGCCGCCCCGAGGCTGCCGTTGTGACCGCAGGTACCGCGAGACCAAGGGCGCAGGGGCACGTGATAATTAAAACGGCAGCCGCCACATTGATCGCTTGGCGCATGTCGCGTGTAAAGAAATACCAGCCGATAAAAGAGGCCAATGCAAGGATATGCACACCAGGCGCATAGAGCTTGGCCGCCTGATCGGCGAGGGATGTATAGCGACTACGACCACTCTCGGCGATGGCCACGAGGTCGGCCATTTGATGCAACGAACTGTCACGGCCAATGGCGGTGGCCCGAACGACCAGCGGCCCCGTGAGGTTCACTTCGCCCGCACTGATCTGATACCCGGGGGCGGCAAATATCGGCAAAGTTTCCCCCGTCAGAAGCGAGCGATCAATCTCGCTTTCGCCCGTTAGGATCACCCCGTCAACCGGCATACGCGAACCAGGGCGCACCAAAACATGATCCCCGACAGAAAGGGCTGCCAACGGCACCACCTCCTCTGTCGGCCCCTCGGTGCTACCATCGCTCAAGCGGATCGCGCGAGGAACCTCCAGTGCAGCAAGCTCTTCGGCCGCCGAGCGCGCCACCGCACGTGTGCGGTGGTCAAGGTAACGTCCCGCGAGAAGGAAGCAGGTTAGCGTGAGGGCCGCGTCAAAATAGGCGTATTCGCCCGAATGCATCGTCTCATACAGGGATGTGCCCAACGCCAGCGCAATCGCGAGGGCAATTGGCACATCCATATTCATCCGCCCCTTGGACAGCGCCGAAAAAGCACTCGCAAAGAAAGGCTGTGCCGCGAAACCAACCGCGGGAAACGCAATGGCCGCGGAAATCCAGTGGAACATATCGCGCGTGGGCCCCTCGGCCCCCGACCAAACGGCAACCGACAAAAGCATCACATTCATCGACGCAAAAAACGCAACCGCGAGGCGCATCAAAAGTGCGCGGCCCGCCGTGTCGGTTTGCGTCGCGGCAATGGTATCGGCATCTAGCTCATGCGCTTCAAAGCCGATTCCGTCCAAGACAGAAATCAGCGCCTCGGCATCAACCTCCGGCTCAGCTTCAACTCGCACCCGTTTGAGCGTCAGGTTGACCCGCGCATTTGTCACGCCTTTGGTTGCCAATAGTCCCCGCTCAACAGCCGAAATACAAGCGGCGCAATGGACCGTCGGAAGCGAGAGCATAATTGCTTCATGCTGGCCTGTCGCGGCCTGAACCCGCGCAGCAAGCGCTTCGGCCGCCGGGGCCGCTGCACATGCAGGACAGGCAGCCATGGAGCTCATTACTTCGTTTTCACATGGATGACGACACGTTGTTCAAACGGTGTTCCATCCACAGAAACGGCCTGCATGCGGAAATTCCAATTGCCGACATCAAGCTCAGCAGGCGTGCTAAAAACACCGTTCGCATAGGTGAAACTGGGCAGAGTATCCGCGCGATCATGGGTCGCACGTCCTAGGATGCCCGAGATCTGTTGTGCCTCAACGGGTGTGCCCGCTTCGTCCGTTATGGCAATCTCCAAAACGCCATCGGCGTAAGTTGGTACAACGGTCCATCCAAGTGCAAGTTGCGTCTTGAGTTTGTCGTTAAACTGTTGGCTGGCCACATAGGAGTTTTTCACCTCAAGCCCCGGGAAGGTACTCACCGCATAATAGGCCATCGTGAGATTTACCCCGATAACAATTGCAAACGCCCCTGAGACAAAGAAAAAGACTTGCCGACCTGTGATTGGTTTACTGCTCATTTTCCGTTCCCATTAAATATCGTGTCTTTGTAGGCGCGATCGAGTGTTTCGGTATCTTCAATCCAAATTCTTACCGGCGTGCTATCGGTTTTCGCGGCGGCCGAGCCGGAGGGCGCGACGATGTGAACCCGCTGCATGAAGGTCTCGTCGGGGTTCACCATGACCACATTGTTTTCGCGATCGTCTACTTGCACAGTTAGGTCGGCGTCGGAGGTGATAGACACTTGAAAGCCGCGCTCATCGCCAAGTTTGTTGCGCAACCTTACTTCATATGTGTTGCGAATAGAACCGTCCGAAAGCGTTACATATGTCGGATTACGCACGGGCGAGATCACGAAATCGATATCACTGCGAATAAAGAGCGCAAACATAAGGCCGAACCCAACCAGCGACCAAAGCACAGAATAAAGGATCGTGCGCGGACGAAGGATATGCTTCCAGAGCGAACGCGGCGGCTTGCCTGCCATTTCGGCAATTTCATCCGTGAGGGCCATATAATCGATCAACCCACGCGGCTTGCCAATCCGGTCCATTACCTCGTCGCAGGCATCAATGCACAACGCACAGGTGATACACTCAAGCTGCTGTCCATCCCGAATATCGATGCCAACGGGGCACACATTCACGCAGGCCATACAGTCGATACAGTCGCCCTGCGGCGCCACATCAACGTACGCTTCGGGCGCGGCTTTTTGCAACTTGCCACGCGGTTCGCCACGCCAGTGACGATAAGCCACCATGAGCGTGTCTTCGTCGGTCATTGCTGCCTGAATACGTGGCCATGGGCACATATAAATGCAAATTTGCTCACGCATAAATCCGCCAAAAACGAAAGTCGTGAGCGTCAGGATAGCAATAGTTGTATAGGCAATCGGATGTGCCGTTCCATGTAGTAAATTCACGGCCAACGTGGGTGCATCCGTGAAGTAGAAAACCCAAGCGCCCCCTGTCGCGACCGCGATGAGAAGCCAAACGGCCCATTTCGTCAACCGAAGACGTACCTTGCGCGCATCCCACTTGGCATTCCAGAGGCGCACACGGGCGTTTCGGTCACCGTCAATCCAACGTTCCACCAGAATGAACAAATCCGTCCAAACCGTTTGGGGACAAGCATATCCACACCAGACACGGCCCAGCGCGGACGTAAACAAAAACAACCCAAGCCCGGCCATAATCAACAGGCCTGCGATGAAATAAAACTCATGCGGCCAGATTTCGATCCAGAAGAAAAAGAAGCGGCGATGGGCCAAATCAATAAGCACGGCTTGGTCAGAAAGACTCGCTCCGCGATCCCAACGCACCCAAGGGAGCAAATAGTAAATCCCAAGCGTAACCGCCATAATCCACCACTTCAGGTTCCGAAAGACACCCGAAACGCGGCGTGGAAAAATTGGCTCATGGGCCGCATAGAGTTTTGGTGGTGTGTCTGACGCGCTCATTTACGCCTCCTTGGGCCTATAGTGAACTGCACTAATGGTGGAAATCACCGCGCGGTTCTTTGATGTGTATCAAAGTTTCACACAAACGCGAAATTGTCCCTGCGACCAATTCGAAATCAGGCAGGCTGTGCGCCTTGGTCGCAGCGAAAACGCAAAAACGGCAAGACCCCGAAGGAGCTTGCCGCCTTTGTTTTGGTACTGCGCCCTAAGAAACGCGCGAACAGGACAGGACGTCAGCACCATACTAAGGACTCGCGCCCTTAGAACTTGTTATTCGCCACCGCCAAGACCGTGGACATAGATCGCAACGGCGCGAATATCTGATTCGCTCAAACGTGCATTCCATGCCGGCATCACGCCAAAGCGGCTGTTGGTAACGGTTTGCATGATCGTTTCACGATCACCTCCGTAGAGCCAGATTGCATCGGCAAGATTCGGTGCGCCTTGACTTTTGTCACCTAGACCCTCTTCCCCGTGACAGGCAGCGCAATTATCTGCAAAAACAGTCGCCCCGGCGAGCGCCATGGTTTGATCGACATCATCATCCGAGAGCGAGAGGACGAACTCCGTAACTTGCGCGATTTCTTCTTCTTCAAGAATGTCGCCAAAAGCTGGCATCTCGGAGTAACGCGCATCGTCGTTGGTTTCGTTGCGAACACCGACAGTGACCGTTTCATTGATCTCTTCGATCTCGCCGCCCCAAAGCCAGTCGTTGTCGAGCAAGTTGGGGAAGCCAACAGCCCCCGCAGCACCCGACCCGTGACATTGCGAACACCACGTTGCGAAAACCGCGCGTCCATTTGCATTGGCAAAATGGAGAAGTTCGGGATTATTGGCCACTTCGCTCAAATCCGCAGCCACCAACTCTTCGCGCAGATCAGCATTGGCTGCCTTGAAATACGCAATATCTTCGGCCACTTCGGCGCGGGTTGAGTATCCAAGCACCCCCCGCGTCGCCCCGTTGATCAAGGGCCACGCGGGATAGGCGATGGAGTAGCCAATACCCCATATGATGCAGGCATAAAGCGTCCAGAGCCACCAACGCGGCAAAGGATTGTTGAATTCTTCAATCCCATCCCAACTGTGGCCTGTTGTTTCCGGATCTTGTTTTTTTACAGGTTTCTTTGACATGGCTACGCCTCCTCACTTTCGTCTCTGGGCGCCTTTGAGGCCTTTGGGGCCACATCGGGTGCGGGGTGGTCTTCATGTTCAAATGGGATATTTGCCGTCTCTTTATAAATCTTTTTGCTTCCCGGACGGAAAACCCAAAGGAACACCCCCAAGAAGAAAGCGAACATAAGGAGCAATACCCAGCTGTCGGCAAGCTGACGCAAGAATGTATACATGATGCGCCCTCCTAGCGGTCTGGGTCGGGCGTGAAGGTTGAAAAATCAACCAATGTCCCGAGCATTTGAAGATACGCCACCAGCGCATCGGTTTCCGAAATACCCTCTTGGCCATCGAAGTTGCGCACCTGCGCTTTTGGATAGCGTTCGAGCATATCGTCATAGTCGCTGTCTGGATCCGCTTGCGCCATAAAGTCAGCTTGGGCGTTGTCCAACATTTCTTCCGTATAAGGGACGCCGACCATTTTATGCGCCTGAAGCAAATCGCCGATGTATTTACCATCGATCAAATTGTCCTCAAGGAAGCCATATTTCGGCATGATCGACTCAGGCACCACGGATTGTGGATTGTTGAGGTGCGCGATGTGCCACTCGTCGGAATAGCGGCCGCCAACACGCGCAAGGTCTGGCCCCGTGCGTTTTGAACCCCATTGGAACGGGTGGTCATACATGCTTTCGGCCGCCAAACTATAGTGACCATAACGCTCAACTTCGTCGCGCATCGGACGGATCATCTGGCTGTGACAGACGTAGCATCCTTCACGCACATAGATTTCGCGCCCCGTCAATTCGAGCGGAGAATAAGGACGCATGCCCTCAACGTCTTCGATCGTATTTTGGATGTAAAACAGTGGCGCGATTTCTACGATCCCCCCGATGGAGACAACCAAAAGGCTGCCGATCAACAGGAGAGTCGCATTTTTCTCAATGACTTTGTGTTTGTCGAGAATTCCCATATCTGAACCCTCCTTATTCTGCGGCGACCATCGCGGGGGCCTTTTCAGGGGCCCGCACAACAGTCATCCAGAGGTTATACGCCATGATCAATGCGCCAGAGAGGAACAGAACTCCGCCCAAACCGCGTACGACCAACATTGGGAATTTCGGGCCAAGCGTGTCAGCGAATGCCCATACAAGGAACCCTTGAGAGTCAACCTCGCGCCACATCAGACCTTCCATAATTCCGGTGACCCACATGGAGGCCGCATAGAAAACGATTCCGATTGTGGCCAGCCAGAAGTGCCAATTCACAAGCTTGAGTGAATAAAGGCGCTCTTTGTTCCACAGACGTGGGAAGAGATAATACATCGCACCAAAGGTGATCATACCGTTCCAACCAAGCGCACCAGAGTGCACGTGACCAATGGTCCAGTCTGTATAGTGGCTGAGCGAGTTGACCGATTTGATCGACATCATCGGCCCCTCAAAGGTGGACATACCATAGAAGCCAATCGAGACGACCATCATGCGAATGATCGGATCGGTGCGCAACTTATCCCATGCGCCCGAAAGCGTCATCAGACCGTTGATCATACCCCCCAGCTTGGCATCCAGAGAATAATCGAGAACACCATACCAAGCGTCGTCGCCCAGTCAGGTAGTGCGGTATAGTGAAGGTGGTGTGGCCCCGCCCAGATATAAAGAAAGATCAGCGCCCAAAAGTGGATGATCGACAGCTTATAGGAATACACTGGACGTTCGGCCTGTTTGGGCACGAAGTAGTACATCATTCCCAAGAAACCCGCCGTGAGGAAGAAGCCCACCGCGTTATGGCCGTACCACCACTGCGTCATCGCATCCTGAACCCCAGAGAAGAGCTGCACCGAGCGAGACCCAAAGATCGACACCGGAAGGCTGAGGTTGTTGACGATATGTAGCATCGCCACGGTAACAATGAACGAAAGGTAGAACCAGTTCGCCACATAGATGTGCTTTTCTTTGCGCTTCATAATGGTGCCCATGAAAACCAGCAAATAGGCGACCCAAACAATCGTTAGCCAAATATCGACATACCATTCAGGCTCGGCGTATTCTTTGGACTGTGTCGATCCGAGCAGATATCCTGTCGCGGCCAAAACGATGAAGAGGTTATAGCCCCAAAACACGAACCACGCGAGATTGCCGCCCCAAAGGCGCACCGCGGAGGTCCGTTGAACAACATAAAAGCTGGTACAAATCAGCGCGTTCCCGCCAAAGGCGAAGATAACTGCCGATGTGTGCAACGGGCGAAGACGTCCGAAGTTGGCATAGCCTTCGGCCCATTCGAAATTCAATACCGGGAAAGCCAGTTGAAACGCGATAAACGTCCCCGCCAAAAATCCAACGATACCCCAAGCCACAGTGGCAACCGCCCCCGCGCGAATGACATCGTCCATATATCCGGTTGGAGCTGCCTTTTTAGGCTCTCCTGTTTGGCGCAATGTCCAAACAAAAAGCCCAGCAGCCACAGCCATAACGAGTACGGCGTGCACCTGATAAGCCAAATCTCTTGCGTAATTTGCGGCAATGGCAGCAAAAACCGCCACGAGCGCAAGCAAGAGCAGCTTAAAATAATCCCACATTTTCTGTCCCTTCGTCCATTCCCGTCATGATTCTGGTCATGCCGGTGCGTTCTTATAATTTTTGGTATCTTTCCAGCCTAAGGGCGCGCTTTGATCCATGTCAATTCATGCCATCAAAAGGTTGATCGAGGTCAAAGAACAACAACGCACATCCTCCTAGTATCCACATACAACATAGAAGGAGACCCCCCATGGCCTATAAATCAATCCTTACGTTTATGACGGATTCAATAACCAGTGCTGCAGCTCTTAGCTATGCGGCAAATATGACAACCGAGCAAAACGGTCACTTGGATGCGTTTTGCCTTGGGATCGACCGCACTCAAGTAGGGTATTATTACGCAGGCGCCAATGCTCTGATCCAGCAAGAAGCCTTTGCGCACGCCCAAGAAGACGCTGGAAAAAGCGAAGCGTGGACGCGCAAAACTCTAGAAGGGTCGCCATTTACTTGGGCAGTCGACAAAGCCACCGTCGCTTTGCCCAGCCTTGCGCGTCTCGTCTCAATTCACGCGCGCTTTTCTGACGTTGTTATTCTTCCAAAACCCTATGGTGAAGGGCGCGGCGGTCAAGACGAAGCTCTCTTAGAGTCGGCCTTGTTTGAAGGGCACGCGTCGACCATTATTGTGCCGGACAAAGCCAAATCGGCTGTTAAGCCCAAGCGGATCGTGGTTGCGTGGAATGAGAGCCTAGAAGCTCTGAACGCAATTCGTGCCGCTCTGCCCCTTATGATCTCTGCGGATTTAGTAAATATCACGATAATTGACCCACCTGCCCATGGGGCCAATCGCTCAGACCCCGGTGGTCCGTTGTCGCAAATGCTGGCTCGTCATGGCGTGAAGGCCGAGATTTCCGTGCTCGCAAAATCCCTACCGCGTGTCGCGGATGTTTTAACCCGCCATATCGTGGATACCGATGCGGATATGTTGGTCATGGGGGCCTATGGCCATTCACGTTTCCGCGAAGCCATCTTAGGCGGCGCCACGCGTCACATGCTTGAACGAACTGAAGTACCAGTATTTATGGCGCACTAGGAACGCTTTGGGCGGGAGTTTTTTCCGCCCAATTTGCCTATGAGGGCATTCCTCCATCCGAATCATCTCCGGCTTCAGCTAGCAATCGTTGAAAGTCTGGAATCCGAACGTGGCGCTTACCGTCGAGTTCGATGACACCGCTTTTCTTGAGCGCTGTAATTTGGCGACTCACGGTTTCAATCGTCAAACCCAAGTAATCCCCCATCGCTTCACGGGTGAGCGGCAAATCAAACTCCAACGTTGTCCGCATGCCCTCGCCCGAAAACGGCGTGCTGCGCTGACCAATGATAGCAAAGAGACTGGAGATTTTCTCGCGGGCTGTTTTGCGCCCCAAAAGCAGCATCCATTCCCGCGCAGCGTCCAACTCATCCAGCGTCATTTCCAGCAAACGGCGGGAAATTGCAGGGGTGGACTCAACCAAATCCTCAAATGGTTTCTTGCGAAAACAGCACATTACAAGATCCGTGGTCGCTGTCACCTCATAGGCGGCAATCGCGCGACCGGGACGTCCGACAAAATCTGATGGAAGCAAAAGGCCAACCATCTGCGTGCGGCCATCTTCCATAGTCTGGCTTAAACATGCGATTCCAGACACAACAGACGCCACAAAATCCATGCGGTCCCCCGCCCAAACAACCGTCTGACCCGCCTCATAGCTCCGGTAATATTTAATTTTCTCAAGCACATCCAATTCGTCAGGTTCGCACCGTGCACAAACCGCACGTTCGCGAATTGGGCAATCGCCACAAGAACTAAAGTTCATAACTGTGTCGGCTGGTCTCATTACGGTCTCGCAATTTGATTTGAGTCAAAGCCGTACCGCCCAGACTACCCTTAGGGTATCTGGATGGAACAAAATATACAACTTGCCCGTCACGGACTTTTCGACGCGCGCGTGCCGCGTTACACCAGTTATCCGACCTCGCCACATTTTTCCGCTGACGTTGGGCCCGAGACTTTCGTGAACTGGATTTTCGCGATCCCGGAAGGGCGGCAGATTTCGCTTTATGTGCATGTGCCGTTTTGTCGACGCCTGTGTTGGTTTTGCGCCTGTCGCACCCAAGGAACAACATCGGATGCGCCAGTGCGCGCCTACCTTGAGGTCCTAAAAGCCGAGATCGAATTGCTGCGGGCGACGTTGCCAAAAGGCGTTACCCTCGAGCGGCTTCACTGGGGCGGTGGTACGCCGACTCTCCTCGCTCCCGACATGATGACGGAACTGGCGGAGGCGATTTACAGCGTCGCCCCCCTCGCGCCGGATGGGGAGTTTTCGGTTGAAATCGATCCCAACGAAATTGACGACGCGCGTTTGGATGCCCTTGCAAAAGCGGGTATGAATCGGGCCTCAATTGGCGTTCAGGACTTCGACCCAGAAATCCAAAAAACAATTGGCCGTGAGCAAAGCTACGAGCTCACAGAATCCGCCATCACTGCAATCCGCGCACGCGGTATCGCATCGCTCAATGCCGATATTCTCTATGGTTTGCCGCACCAAACACCTGAAAAAATCACCCAAAGCGTGCAAAAATTACTCTCGCTTTCACCGGACCGAGTAGCGCTCTATGGCTACGCCCATGTGCCTTGGATGGCGCGTCGTCAAAACATGATCCCCGAGGAGGCCCTGCCCTCCCCTCAAGAACGTTTGGCCTTATTTGAAGTTGCTCGGAAATTATTTGAATGGGACGGGTATACCGCCGTAGGGATCGACCATTTCGCCCTGCCCTCCGACGGTCTCAGTATCGCCCAAAAAGCGGGTAGACTGCGGCGGAATTTTCAAGGTTATACCGAGGACACGTCGGATGTGCTGATCGGGCTTGGGGCATCATCGATCTCCCGCTTTCCTCAGGGATATACCCAGAACGCTGCAGCAACTTCGCAACATATCGCGGCCATCCGTGGTGGGAATTTTTCAACGAAAAAAGGCCATAGTTTTTCTGCCAACGATAAACTGCGCGGTCGGTTGATTGAAGTTCTGATGTGCGACTTTAAAATAGATACGGGTCAGATTGCCAAGGAATTCGGGCTGCAAAAAGCGGAAATATTGCTCCTAATAGAACCCGTGGCTTCACAGTTTTCCGACGTAGTCACCCTATCGAATGGCGTACTTGAAATACCGCCTGCATTCCGGCCTCTCACACGAGTCATCGCACGCGCCTTTGACGCCTACGCCCTCTCTAAAACAGGCCATAGCTCGGCCGTTTAGGCCGAGGTTACGTTCAGATCTAGAGCAGCAGCAATAAGAGCGCGGGTGTATTCCGTTGTCGGGTTTTCGAATATCTGATCGCTCGTCCCTGCTTCGACCACATCGCCATTTTTCATAACGATCACTTTATGACTGAGGGTGCGAACAACTTTAAGGTCATGGCTGATGAACAAATATCCCAGTTGATATTTCTTCTGAAGATCTCGCAGAAGCGCAATGATTTGTTGCTGAACAGTCCGGTCTAAGGCCGAAGTTGGCTCATCAAGCACCACAAGTTTTGGTCGCAAAATCATCGCACGCGCGATGGCAATACGTTGGCGTTGCCCACCCGAGAACTCGTGCGGATAGCGATCAATGGTGGCCGGATCAAGCCCCGTTTCCAGCATCATTTCTTTGACCAAATCCAAGGGCGCGCGGCCTTGCGCCACGTCGTGGATCGCCAAACCTTCGGCAATAATCTGACCTGCGGTCATGCGTGGTGATAGGGAGCCGAACGGGTCCTGAAACACAATCTGCATATCGCGGCGCAACGGAGTCATGTCGCGATTTTTAAGGGAGTCAATCGCCCGCCCATCAAACTCAATATGACCCTGTGATTGAATGAGCCGCATGATAGCGAGCGCGAGGGTCGTTTTACCCGACCCCGACTCGCCAACGATCCCGAGGGTTTCCCCCGAACGCACCGAAAGGCTCGCCTGATTGACAGCTTTGATGTGCCCAACAGTACGCTTGAGGAACCCTTTGTGAATCGGGAACCAAATCCGCAAGTCCGTGGTTTTAATCAATGGCTTTGCATCAGAAAGTACAGGTTCTGGCCGCCCCGCGGGCTCCGCATCGAGCAATTGTTTTGTGTAGGGATGCTTGGGCGCGTCAAATATCTCGGCTGTTGGGCCCGTCTCTACGACCTCGCCATTGCGCATCACCACTACCCGATCCGCGATTTTGCGCACAATCCCCAGATCGTGGGTGATGAACAAAAGGCTCATGTTCTCGCTCTTTTTAAGCTCCGATAAAAGCTCAAGGATTTGTGCTTGAATGGTCACATCCAAAGCCGTTGTTGGCTCATCTGCAATCAGAAGCTCCGGTCCGTTCGCGAGGGCCATTGCGATCATCACACGCTGCCGTTGGCCACCAGAAAGTTGGTGGGGGTACGCATCAAGTCGACCGCGCGGGTCTGGGATTCCAACCTTTTCCAACAGTTCAACAACGCGATCCCGCGCAGCCTTTCCCGTCAGTCCCTGATGCAAGGCGATGCCCTCAACCAACTGTTTTTCGATGGTATGTAGAGGATTAAGCGAAGTCATAGGCTCTTGGAAAATAAAGCTAATATCATTTCCCCGCACACGTCGCAGATCTTTATCGGGGGCGCCGATCATTTCCGTCCCTTGATAGATAACGGAGCCTGAAATCCGAGCACTTTCTGGCAGAAGCGACACAGTGGACAACGCAGTGATCGACTTTCCCGATCCAGATTCCCCAACCAACGCGACGGTTTCGCCTTCACCGACCTCAAAGGAAACCCCTTTGACGGCCTCATTTAAAACGCCGTCCTGCATGAAGCCGATGTGGAGGTTGCGGACTTGAAGTGCGGTCTTCATTGGAACACCTTTCGGGGGTCAAATGCGTCGCGGATTCCCTCGAAAATAAAGACGAGGAGTGACAGCATGATAGTGAAGGTGAAAAACGCCGAGAAGGCCAGCCACGGAGCTTGAAGGTTTTGCTTGGCTTGCTGAGTCAACTCGCCGAGGGACGGCGACGAAGACGGCAATCCATATCCGAGGAAATCGAGGCCCGCGAGGCTTCCGATTGTGCCGGTAATGATGAACGGCATTAACGTCAGGGTCGCGACCATAGCGTTCGGCAGCATATGGCGGAACATAATCACGCGATTGGAAACGCCCAATGCCCGCGCCGCGCGCACGTATTCAAAGTTGCGTGCCCGCAAGAATTCGGCTCGAACAACCCCCACAAGGGCGGGCCAGCCAAAGAGGATCATCACAAAGACCAATAGCCAAAAACTTCGCCCTAAAACGGCGAACAGGATGATGATGACGTAGAGGCTTGGGGTTGAGCCCCAAATCTCAAGGAGCCTTTGAAAAATGAGGTCAACGCGTCCACCAAAATACCCCTGTACCGCACCCGCGACGATCCCAAGAACCGAAGAAATGCCCGTAACGACAAGGGTAAAAAGGATCGACAGGCGGAACCCGTAAATCACCCGCGCCAAAACATCGCGTTTTGTGTCATCGGTACCGAGCCAATTGTAGCGATCAGGCGGCGAAGGAGCGGCGCCGGGGCGATTCACTTGGTTGCGGTAATTGTTGGGAATGAGGGGCCAAATCATCCAGCCCCTGTCGATATTTTCACCCGCAATTTCGCCGTCTTCCGCGTCTAACATTGTTTCTTCAGGCGTATCATAACAGTCGAGATTGCCGCCTGTCTTGATCAAACATTTCTGACTAATCCAAGCGTAATCGGCAGCGACGGGCAAATCCCCTCCGAATGTCTCTTCCGAGTAAACGTTGAATATTGGGACGTAAAACTCACCCCGATACTTGACCAAAATTGGCTTATCATTCGCGATAAATTCTGCGAACAAGGACAGTCCAAAAAGCACGGCGAAAATAATCAACGAATAGAACGCGCGGCGATTTTTGCGGAAGTTTGACCAGCGGCGTTGGTTCAGCGGTGAGAGCTTCATCTTTAGTCTCCCCTGCTTTCGAAATCGATCCTTGGGTCCACGTACACATACATCAAATCCGAAATAATTCCGATGATTAGCCCGATCAATCCAAAGAAAAACAACGTTCCGAACACGAGGGCAAAGTCGCGTTTTACGGCGGCTTCAAACCCTAGACGGCCTAACCCGTCGAGCGAGAAAATCGTTTCGATAATCACCGACCCCGTCAGAAAAACCGAGAGGAAAAGCGCGGGAAATCCGGAGATCACGATGAGCATCGCATTGCGGAAAATATGCCCATATAGAACGCGCGACTCCGACAGGCCTTTTGCGCGCGCAGTCACGACGTATTGTTTGCGCACCTCGTCAAGAAAACTGTTTTTTGTCAGAAGCGTCAGGCCAGCAAAGGATGCAATAGACATGGCAATCGTTGGCAACGCGATGTGCCAGAAATAATCAAGGACTTTGCCGCCCAGACTTAGACTATCAAAATTATCCGAAGTCAGCCCCCGAAGCGGGAAAATCTGCCAATAGGAGCCCCCCGCAAAAAGCACGATCAGCAGGATGGCGATCAGGAAACCGGGCAATGCATAGGCAACAATGATAATGCCGCTGGTGAAGGTATCAAAACGGCTACCATCAGAAACGGCCTTTTTGATGCCCAGCGGAATCGAGATTGCATAGGCAATGAGCGTCGACCAAAGCCCAAGTGAAATCGAAACCGGTAGTTTTTCCCACACCAAATCCAGCACTTTTTGATCGTGGTTATAGCTTTCGCCAAAATCAAGCCGGATATAATTCCACATCATGGTGAAGAAACGCTCAAGCGGTGGTTTATCAAACCCAAACTGGCGCTCCAACTCCGCAATCGCTTCGGGGGGAAGGCCACGGGCGCCGATATATTTGCTACCAACATCAAGCGAGGAATCTGATATTCCAGCATCACCACCAGAGCCGGAGATCGACTTAAATACGTCCCCTTCTCCCTCAAGCTCGGCAAGGATTTGTTCAATCGGCCCGCCGGGTACGAATTGCGTCAGCGTGAAATTCACGACCATAATGCCGAACAACGTTGGAATAATCAGCAGAAGCCGACGAAGAATATACGCACCCATGACTTGCTCCCAGCTCTACTTAATTGCGCCAGATGCTTTGAGCGCGTCATATCTTTCTGCGTCCACCCACCAGTAATCTAGATAGCCCGAATCAAACGGGGCGATCTCCTCTGGATGGCGGTAAAAATCGAAGTACGCAAACGTGTGAACATCCTTATACCATTGTGGAACCAAGTATTTTTCGGCCCGCAATACGCGATCCAATGCGCGTGTCGCCACGTGCAGCTCTTCAAGGGTTTCGGCGTTGCGAATGACGTCAATAAGGGCGTCGATGGCAGGGCTGCTGATCCCTGCGGGGTTAAAAATGCTTTCTAGCGCTGTTTCGCTACCAAATTGCTGAAGCAACTCATCGCCCGGTTCATTCCCGCCCCCTTCGTGTGCCGTAATCACGTCATAGTCGAAACTTTGACGCCGCTCACTAAATTGCGCAGGATCAACACGGTTCAGTTTGGCGTTCACCCCAAGGGCAAGCAAATTCTCGACATAGGGTGAAATCACGCGGTCAAAAGCTGGCGAACGCTCAAGGAATTCGACATCAAGCGTGTCACCCGCGGCGTTGCGCCGCAAACCATCATCGCCAACAATCCAGCCAGCATCATCCAAAAGCCCGGAGGCCTTGCGCAGGTTTTTGCGATCCAAACGACGCTGCCCCGACACCGGCGCCATGACAGCAGGCTCCGTAAAGATTTCGGGTCGCAATTTGTCTCGGATACTTTCCAGCAAGACCAATTCTTCGCCTTCGGGCAATCCTGTGGCTTCTAAATCGGAGTTTTCCCACAACGAATCCACCCGTTCATACAGGCCATAAAATAGGGTTTCATTTGACCATTCAAAATTGAACATAAGGCCCAAGGCCTCGCGAACGCGAATGTCGCCAAAACGCTCGGCGCGCTCACCGCGTTGATTGAAAACAAACGCTTGCCCAGAAGCAATCGTGCCGTCAAAAACGGTTTCCTGAATGACGGTCCCGTCTTCAATCGCTGGAAAGTTGTATCCCGTCGCCCAAGTTTTGGACGAGTTTTCAACCCTAAAATGGACAACGCCAGATTTGAGGGCTTCAAAGGCCGCAGTATCATCGCCAAAATACTCTATGCGGATTGTATCAAAGTTGGAGCGCCCGATGTTGATCGGCAAATCGCGACCCCAATATTCTGGGTTGCGGACAAAGGTCAAGCGGCGGCCGACTTCGGTCTCACCCCGCATGTAAGGCCCCGATCCAAGTGCTGTGGCGAGGCGCGTTTCATCCAGTATGGCGCCCGTTTCTGCAAACCAGCTGCTCTGAAAAATAGGCAAGCCACCGACCGCCTGAATGATTTCCCGCTTCACGGCGTCCGGCTTGAAGTTGAATTTAATTGTGTGGTCGTCAATGATTTCCGCGCTCTCGACCTGCTGAGAGAGTACCGCGCGATACGATGTCAGCCCCTCTTTCAGAAACAACTCGTAGGTGAATTCAACGTCTTTGGCCGTTACAGGTGAACCGTCAGAAAACGTGGCCTCGGGACGCATGTGGAAAATCACCCACGATTTATCCACCGGATACTCAATGGTTTCAGCGAGCAAGCCATAGCTTGAGCCGATTTGATCAGAAACACCAGAAAGGAGGGATTCATACATGATCGTTGCCAAAGCACCAGGATCACCCTTGCGCGAAAATGGATTCATCGAATCAAATGATCCGACGATCGCGAGAGACATTTCCCCGCCTTTGGGGGCTTCCGGATTCACATAGGAAAGATTCTCAAAATCCGCGTCGTAGTTCAGATTTCCAAACGTTGAAATCCCATGGGACTGTATCACTTCTTGTTCAGCACGTCCCGCGAGAGTGCTGCAAAATAGAACTGAAACCGCCAATCCAAGCATGGCGAGGTTCGGGAAGCGGACCCGTGAGTTTCTTAAATTGACATGGGCCTGATTGACAGCTTGGGCGGAACCAAAACTCTGAGACATTGTTATCCTCCGGACGCGTTCTGCGATTGAGACATTTTTATTAAAACCAGCCTAATTACCCAAGGGTTAAACATACAAGTTGAGATTCCGTGAACACCTGTGAATTTTGGCAAAAATCCACAAAAAAGGCCGCACTTTTGCAGTGCGACCTGTAAAACAGTATTATTGTTAGGCTGTTAGCCGCCGATGGTTGCAAGATACGCAATCACGTTGGCGCGATCTTCTGGTTTTTTCAATCCAGCGAACCCCATTTTTGTACCTGGAGCGAAAGATTTTGGGTTCTCAAGGAAACCGTTGAGGTTCTCGCCATCCCAGTTTCCGTCCATAGCTGCGATCACATCAGAATAGCTAAACTCCGCTTCAGAGCCGATATCGCGGTCAACAACGTTGAACAACGTGGGACCAACTCCGTTCGCCCCAGGTTCAACTTTGTGACAAGCTTTACACTTGCCAAAGACTTTCGAGCCCTTGTCGATGTCTGCTCCGGCTAGAAGTTCTTCGAAGGAAATTTCTTCTTCATCAACTTCGGTGGTTTCAGCAGATACCGTCTCGATCAGGTAGCCCTGCTCAGCGGCTTCATCACCATGAGAGCCGCCGCCTGTATGATACAGAACATCAGCAGCCCAAGTGCCAAAAAGAAATACCAGAAGTGCCCCGCAAAAGGCACCAACTATTTTAGTCATTGTCATTGTGTCGAACATGTCTCGTTCCATCTTGGTAGAAGGTTGAGGTTGTGTAGCCTCTTCCATAACCAAAGAGCAAGATGTAGTTACCGCGACGAAACGCCCTTTTGCGAAAAAAACTCTCGGAGAGCCGAAAAATGCCAAAAATGATCTCATATCAAGGTGAAGCAGGCTCGTATTCGCACCAAGCCTGTCGTGAAGCGCATCCAGACTTCGAACCATTACCCTGCGAAACCTTTGAATCGGCGGTGGCCGCGGTACGGCGTGGTGATGCGCAACTGGGAATGATTGGTGTTGAAAATTCGACATATGGCCGCGTTGCACCCGTTCACTCGCTTTTGCCGACAAGTGGTTTGCATATCGTTGGCGAAGCATTTGTGCGGGTGCATATCAATCTTTTGGCGATTCCCGGCACCAAACTTGCGGATATCAAGCGGGCCCGAAGCATGTCTATTTTGCTGGGACAATGCCGCGAGTTCCTGCAAGCCAACAATCTCGACACCCTGAACTGGTCGGACAACGCCGCGGCCGCCCGCGACGTGGCGGCCCTTGGCGACCCAAGCGAAGCGGCCCTTGCCAGCGAATTGGCCGGCGAAATCTATGGTCTTGAAGTTGTCGCACGTCATATCGAAGACCAAGGCAACAACACCACGCGGTTTCTTGTGATGTCGGGCACCCCTGATCTCTCGCGCCGTGGCGACGACGGAATGATTACAAGTTTGGTTTTCCGAGTCCGCAACATCCCCGCAGCGCTGTACAAAGCAATGGGCGGGTTTGCGACCAATGGCGTCAACATGACGAAACTTGAGAGTTATATGGTAGGCGGCCACTTCACGGCGACACAATTCTATGCCGAAATTGAAGGCCATCCGGACGATAGAAGCGTGCAACTCGCTCTGGAAGAACTCGAATACTTCACGGATCACCTCGATATATTGGGTGTTTATCCGGCCGACCCACGGCGCCACAAAGCTTAATACGCGCAGTTATTGTCGAATTTAAGTTTTAGTCCCTGGCTTAAATCTGTCTTCAATGTCTTGGGCCATAGTGCTCACACGCTTTTCGAATCGCTGCCTAAGTTTCGTTTTTGCCAATTTCATCGATTGCAGGAGCAGGCGACTCGACAATGTTTTCGCACTCAATTCCACCGTCACTTTTAGACGGGTGTGCATTTTTGAAAGCGCAACCAAGTCGACAACCATCGCCCCGTGAAGTCCGCCCGTTCCACCGTTGATGGTAAAACCTTGGTCCGGAACAACATCAATCAAGCGGGCGGCAGACTCGCGCTTTTTACCACGATATTGAAAGACAACGTTCCACCCTTGGACTGCGCCGTCGAGAGCGTTTTCGTCTAAAGGTTTCACTTCTAGCCCACGGCGCAAAGCGGATCGCTCAAAGCTGTCGAAGTCGGAAACCGCACGATACACGACCTCGATAGGCGCTTCGATGTCTTCGGTGGATACAAATATCATGGGTCCGCTTTCCTTGGATGGTACCTTCTTTCCTCAATCGAGTCGATCTGCAAGCCAGTTTGTCATTAAAAATTGTGCGATCGAGCCACGTCTTGCGGCCCTAATTTTCGGATGCTCACCAGCCATCACCTGCATAAGGTCCTCGCGACTTATCCAAAACGCGTCTTCGATTTCAACGGGATCAATCGTAATATCTGTGTTCAAGGCTTCGCCATGGCACCCAAACATCAGGGACGACGGGAAAGCCCACGGCTGGCTGGCCAAATAGGTCACAGCACCAACTTCAATGCCAGATTCCTCAAAAACTTCGCGCCGTACCGCCGCTTCCAACGTTTCGCCGGGCTCCACAAATCCCGCGAGCGTCGAATACATCCCCTCCGGCCACCCCGGACTGCGACCCAAAAGCAACTGATTACCATGTGTGATGAGCATGATCACGACAGGATCGGTGCGCGGAAAATGCGAGCTATCGCAGAGCGTGCAATTGCGCTGCCACCCCGCCATGGTCATCGCACTTTTGCCACCACATTTGGCGCAGAAGCCATGGCTATCGTGCCAATTGAACAACGCCTTCGCGGTCGCGACCAACTCCGCATCTCGTGGCGACAATTGCGCCATCACGGAGCGAAGTTCTGCAAAAACAATGCCTTGTGCGAATTCGGGGTGGATTTGCTCTGAGGGGTCAAAAAACTGGCCAACGAGTTCCAAATCCTGATCGGGCGGCTCCCAAGATGAGATGTCACAAGCGAAAACTGCCTGCCCATCATCAAGGCCGAGGAAGATATACTCCCCCGTTGAATCTTTTAGCGCGGGATGTCCCTGCGGCAAACGCGCTAAACTTTCGCGTGCCTCGCCCTGCACCAAAACCTTGCCGCGCCAAAGCGGTAGAATATCGCCTGTGGTCAGGTGCTTTTGCATGAGGGTGGCATCGCCACGAAGTTGCGCCGCGCGGTCCAAGCCCGAACCACCAAATGTTACCGTTTCAGCTATCTTCACTGCACACCCTCTTTTTCTTTTGGCACAACTTCAACTTTTTGGCCTTCTACCGCAAGGGCCAGAGCAAACCTACAGCACAGAGAATTTCGTTTTTTGTCATAACTGTGTCACCGTAGATTTCTAAAGCTGCACAAAACAGAATCGGAGAACGTCATGGGACTTAGGAATTCAACATTGATCAGCCGCCGCGAATTCGTCGCTGGAGCAGCTTTTGGAACGACATTGCTTGCCATGCATCCGTTCTCGGCGCGTGCCGCCGCCAACCAAGCGCATTTGCGTATTATGGAAACGACGGACCTGCACGTGCATGTCTTCCCGTATGATTATTATTCCGACAAACCCATCGACACCGTCGGCCTTGCCCGTACCGCGAGCCACATCGTTGATGTGCGCGCCGAAGCCACAAACTCGATCTTGCTCGACAATGGCGACTTTCTTCAAGGCAACCCGATGGGCGACTACATCGCCTATGAACGCGGCATGAAGGACGGCGATATGCATCCCGTAATCGCCGCGATGAACGCCGTTGGCTTTGACGCGTCGACGTTGGGCAACCACGAATTCAACTATGGCCTCGATTTCCTGATGAAATCCATCGCGGGCGCGAATTTCCCAGTGGTATCCGCCAATGTTGTCGTTGAACGTGGTGCCAATCCGCGCGACGATAAAACCCTGCTCATGCCCTATGTCATTTTGGAGCGTATGATCAAAGACGGCACAGGCACCGAACATCCGATCAAAATCGGCCTGATTGGGTTTGTGCCGCCACAAGTGATGAATTGGGATCGCCGCCACCTCGAAGGCAACGTGACAACACGCGATATTGTCGAGACTGCCCGCGCCTATGTTCCCGAAATGAAAGAGGCTGGCGCGGATATTATCATCGCCCTGTCCCACTCGGGCATTGGCTCGGCCAATGAAACCGAGTTCATGGAAAATGCCTCCGTGCCCTTGGCCACGGTTGACGGCATTGACGCCATCATGACAGGCCACAGCCACCTCGTTTTCCCCGGAACACAATACGCCGATTTCGCCGGAGTGGATGCCGAAAAAGGCACAATCCACGGTAAACCCGCCGCGATGGGCGGATTCTGGGGGAGCCATTTGGGGGTGATTGACCTCATGCTCGAAAATGATGGAGGCACGTGGAAAGTCTCGGCTCACACGTCCGAGGCCCGCCCGATTTCCCAACGAAACGAAGATCGCTCCATCTCGGCGCTGGTGGAAAGCCAAGACTTTGTCCTCGCCGCCGCGCAAAAGGAACACGACGAAACGCTGGCCTATGTGCGCCGAGCCGTGGGTAAAACCTCCGCACCCTTGCACAGCTATTTTGCCCTCGTCGCCGATGACCCTTCCGTGCAAATCGTCTCAATCGCCCAGAAATGGTACATCGGCGAAATGCTTGCAGGAACGGAATACGCGGACCTGCCAATCCTCTCGGCAGCGGCTCCGTTCAAAGCGGGTGGTCGCGGCGGCGCGGAATACTACACCGATGTTCCCGCAGGCGACGTGGCGATCAAAAACGTGGCCGACCTGTATCTCTATCCCAACACGGCGCGCGCGGTAAAAGTTACCGGCGAACAACTCAAAGGTTGGTTGGAACGTTCCGCGGGTATGTTCAATCAGGTCGAAGCAGGTAAAGCCGATCAGGTCCTGCTCAACCCAGATTTCCCAAGCTATAATTTCGACGTTATTGATGGAGTCAGTTATGAAATCGACCTGTCCCAACCGTCGCGATTCACCGCAAAAGGTGAGCTGGCCGACGAGACCGCAAATCGCATCGTGAACCTTACCTATAACGGCGCGCCCGTCACGCCCGATCAGGAATTCATCGTTGCCACAAACAACTATCGCGCCTCGGGCGGTGGGGATTTCCCAGGCGCAATGGGCGACACCATCATCTTTGAGGGACCAGACACAAACCGCGATGTCATCGTGCGCTACATCGTTGAGCAGGGCACAATCAATCCCTCCGCCGATGGAAATTGGGCGTTCACATCCCTACCTGACACGTCGGTGCTTTTCGAC
The DNA here is from genome assembly GCF_000812665.2 of Falsihalocynthiibacter arcticus. Lineage (GTDB taxonomy): Bacteria > Pseudomonadota > Alphaproteobacteria > Rhodobacterales > Rhodobacteraceae > Falsihalocynthiibacter > Falsihalocynthiibacter arcticus. The sequence continues at coordinate 1,733,516 of NZ_CP014327.1, read as the reverse complement.
ACAGGCCCCAAGGCCAAAGACTATATGGGCGATCTGGAAAACATCACAATTGAGGAAGCTGGCGACGGGCCAGACGGCTTTGCCCGCTTCCGAATCCAGCTCTAATCATCCAAAATCCCGTTGGGGGGTATAAAGCCGCCCCCGATACCCTAAACTAGACTTGAAACCGTCGCCGACTCGGCCTATTTACTGCATTGAGAGGTTGGCGCGGGCGAGCGCCTCGCCAACTCGGTCAGATCCGGAAGGAAGCAGCCGTAACGAGAATTGTTTGGGTCGATGTCCAATCTCTCACCTAATTTAACGCGCATGACGCACTTGCTGAGGAGGATTTTATGATTGTCGTTGCTATCCTTCGGGCAAGCCTGCTCTGACGCAGTTCCCACTGTGATCCAGATTTGCCCTTGCATACGTCCCAGCCAACGCGGCTCCGGACGCCCCAATTCTTTGCAAAGAGCAAAACAATGACCCTTGAAACTACTCTCGAAGATCTCGGCTGGGCCGAGGATTTTCAATCTCAACTTACCGAAGAAGACGCAGGCTTGACGCCGATGCGCATTTCCGAAGTCCACCGTAGCAAGATCCGTGCGCTTTCGACAACGGATGCGCACCTGCTTGTGTTTCCCTCCCACATTACGTCCGGCGACGTGGCGGTGGGCGACTGGATATTAGTCGACGGCGATATCGCGCGGATCGTCCGTGTCCTAGACCGACGTTCATGCCTGACACGGCGCGCGGCGGGGCCAGACTTACGCAAACAACTTGTGGCCGCAAATGTGGACACGCTTTTTATCGTCACCTCCTGCAACGCCGACTTTAATGAGGCGCGCATTGAACGCTTTATTTCCATGGCGTTCGAGGCGGGAACAACGCCCGTCATCATCGCGACCAAGGCCGATAACGCCGAAGATGCGGCAGACTATGTGGCGCGGGCGGAAAAACTGTCGTTGGGACAAGTCGCACTCGCGATCAACGCCCATGATCCAGAAGACCTGAAACGCCTCGCGCCATGGTGCGGACCGCGGCAAACGATCGCGCTTCTGGGGTCCTCAGGCGTTGGGAAAACCACAATCACCAACGGCATCGCGGGCACAACCCAAGCGACCGCAGAAATCCGCGAAGACGATGCGCGTGGCCGTCACACCACCACCTCGCGCGCATTGCATCGCATTCAAGGTGGCGGATGGTTGCTCGACACTCCAGGCATGCGGGAATTCGGGCTGTTTGACGCCTCCGAAGGGATTAACACCGTATTTCAGGACGTTATGCAGTATGCTGACTCCTGTAAATTCCGCGATTGTGCCCACGAGGGCGAGCCGGGCTGTGCAGTTCAAAAGGCAGTCAAGTCAGGCGAATTGGACCCAGATCGTTTGAAACGCTGGCAAAAGCTGCAACGCGAAGACTCGTTGCAGGTGGAAACCGTGGCCCAAACCCGCAAACGCTCGCGCACAATGGTGAAAATGCACAAAACCGCCAAACAGTTGCGCAATCGGAAGGTTGACGGCGACTAGATCTCAAGGCTTGCCCGACAACGCACCCTCGCCCGCCATTTCAAACAAATGACGGCGCGGCGCTGGACGTCGGGCAAGCCTGCCATTAACCTACGCATAACGAAATGAGGGTGATATGAGCGAAACAGAATCCGGTTCTGCAAAAGACAGCGGCTATCAAGTCTTAGCGCGCAAGTATCGCCCCGAAGTTTTTGCCGATCTCGTGGGCCAAGAGCCCATGGTGCGTACCCTCAAAAACGCCTTTGAGGCCAACCGCATCGCGCAAGCCTTTGTGATGACGGGCATTCGCGGCACGGGTAAAACCACCACGGCGCGGATCATCGCGAAGGGCATGAATTGCATCGGCCCCAATGGCGATGGCGGCCCAACCACCGAGCCCTGTGGCGTTTGCGAAAACTGCATCGCGATCATGGAAGGGCGTCACGTGGACGTCATGGAAATGGATGCGGCGAGTCGGACGGGCGTAAACGACATCCGCGAAATCATCGAAAGTGTTGCCTATCGCGCCGCCTCTGCCCGCTACAAAATCTATATCATCGATGAGGTGCACATGCTCTCGACCAGCGCGTTTAACGCGTTGCTTAAAACCCTCGAAGAGCCGCCCGCACACGTCAAATTCATCTTCGCCACGACCGAAATTCGCAAGGTTCCCGTCACGGTTCTTTCGCGCTGCCAACGGTTTGACCTGCGCCGAATTGAGCCTGAAGTGATGATCGCCCTGATGCGCAAAATCGCCAAGGCCGAGAATGCCGAGATTTCCGATGACGCGCTAGCTTTGATCACACGGGCATCCGAAGGGTCAGCGCGCGACGCTACCTCACTTCTTGATCAGGCCATTGCGCATGGAGCGGGCGAAACCACCGCCGACCAAGTACGCGCCATGCTTGGCCTTGCCGATCGCGGACGGGTGCTTGACCTGTTTGACATGATCGTGCGGGGCGATGCCGCAGCAGCGATGACTGAGCTTTCTGGGCAATATGGCGACGGGGCCGATCCGATGGCCGTTTTGCGCGATCTGGCAGAGATTACCCATTGGGTTTCGGTAATAAAAATCACCCCCGAGGCCGCCGAAGACCCCACAGTTTCCCCCGACGAGCGGATGCGCGGTCAAGCAATGGCGGAAAAACTGCCGATGCGGGTGATGACCCGTATGTGGCAAATGCTGCTGAAAGCGCTCGAAGAAGTTGCCGCAGCGCCCAACGCGATGATGGCCGCCGAAATGGCCGTCATTCGCCTCACGCACGTCGCAGACCTTCCCAGCCCCGGTGACCTTGTCAAACGTCTGCAAGATGCGACGCCGCCCCCAATGCAGCCCAATGGCGGCCCGTCTGGCGGCGGCCATCAAGCGTCCTCGACGACCACAAATGCCAGCCAGCCCACCGCTACTCATGGCGGCAACACCACGCAAATGGTGGCAGGCGGCGGCGCAACTGCGCTTGGTGCGCCTGATGCGGTCCTCGCCCGTTTTGGCCAATTCGAAACCATCCTTGAACTCATCCGAAGCCACCGCGATGTGAAGCTTCTGATCGAAATCGAAACCACCATGCGCTTGGCAAATTACGCGCCTGGGCGGATCGAGTTCCAACCTACTGAGAATACACCGCGTGACCTCGCACAACGACTCGGACAGCAGTTACAACTTTGGACGGGCGCCCGTTGGACGGTGACGCTCGTGAATGAGGGGGGTGCCGCGACGATTGCCGAAATTCGCGACGCCGAGATGCTTGCCGTTCGCACGGAGGCGCAAGCGCACCCGTTGGTGCAAGCCGTGGTCACCCAATTTCCGGGCGCAAAAATTACCAGCATTCGCACCTTGAAGGAACTCGCCGCGGAGGCTGCCTCTAGCGCACTCCCAGAGGTTGAGGACGAATGGGATCCCTTTGAGGACAGCTAGGTTGTACACAGCTCTAAAGAGCCCCATCTACAGAGAACACACCAAGGAGATATCAAAATGTTCAAAGGTTTAGGCCAAATGGGCGACATGGCTAAAATGATGAAGGCCGCACAAGAAATGCAGTCGAAAATGGCCGAAATGCAAGACGGTTTAGCGAGCATCACCGTTGTTGGCGAGAGTGGCGCAGGGCTTGTGAAGGCAACGGCGACGGCAAAGGGCGAACTTACGGGACTCGACATTGACCCAAAGATTTTCGATCCGAGCGAGAAAGAAGTTGTTGAGGATTTGATCCTTGCAGCCATCAAAGACGCACAAGCAAAAGCCAGCGAACGCAGCCAAAGCGAGATGGCAAAATTGACCGAGGGCCTTGGGCTGCCCGAGGGCATGAAACTGCCGTTTTAATCCGAAATGGACGACAGCACGCGCGAGATAGAACATTTAGTTAACCTTATGGCCAAGCTCCCAGGGCTTGGCCCACGTTCGGCGCGACGTGCTGTTTTGCATCTCATTAAAAAACGTGCGCTGGTTATGACGCCCCTCGCGAACGCCCTCCAGAATGTGGCGGCAACAGCGCGGGAATGCGTAAATTGCGGCAATATCGGCACGCAGGACCGCTGTGACATTTGCGCGAACGAAAAGCGGGCCACAGGCCAACTTTGTATCGTCGAAGACGTCGCTGATCTTTGGGCAATGGAGCGAGGGCAGGCCTTTGGTGGGCGCTATCATGTTTTGGGCGGAACGCTTTCGGCCCTTGATGCCGTCGGGCCGGAAGAGCTTCGGATTCCCAAGCTTTTGGAACGCATTCGAGCCGAGGGTATTACAGAAGTCGTGCTGGCGCTCAATGTGACGGTCGACGGGCAAACCACGGCGCATTATATCGCAGAGCATTTAACGCATGTATCGGTCACATCGCTGGCACAGGGCGTTCCGATTGGTGGCGAATTGGACTATCTCGACGATGGTACGATTCAGGCCGCGTTCAAAGCACGCAAACAGTTTTGAACTTACAACCCGAACACAAAAAAGCCCCCACACCATCGGTGCAGGGGCCATTTTCTGTAATGATATCTAGGCTTATGGCTGCTCGTCGTCCGTACCGCTTTCGGGAAGATTAAAGAAGGTATCCTTATCCGGAACCACCTCAGCTTCTTCCTCATCACGTGGATCGGTAGAGAAGCTGAATGTTGACAGCTCTTCGATTGCAGAGGAAACGCGCGGGGTGTTCGCGACGCCGAGGCTCTGTTCAGTGGACACCAATTTGCGGCGCTCATCGTCACTCATGACATCGCCTTCTTTGGCGCGTTTTGCGGCAGCTTTTTGAACTTCGAAGTCGAGTTCAACTTGCTTACACAAGCCAAGAGCAACGGGATCGATTGGTTGAATATTCCCGATATTCCAGTGTGTGCGCTCGCGGATCGCCTGAATTGTTGGCTTGGTTGTACCAACAAGCTTGCTCACCTGACCGTCGGTCAATTCGGGGTGGAACTTCACCAGCCAAAGGATTGACGCCGGACGATCTTGGCGTTTGGACAAAGGCGTATAACGCGGACCGCGACGCTTTTCTTCGCCAACAGCGGAGGCTAGGAATTTCAATTTCAGCTTATAGAGCGGGTTGCCCTCGCCGCGTTGGATTTCTTCGGCGGTCAGCTGATTATTGGCAATCGGGTCGAACCCTTTTACGCCGGTCGCAACGTCGCCATCGGCAATGCCCTGAACTTCCAACTCGTGGAATTCGCAAAAATCTGCAACCTGTTTAAAGGTCAGCGTTGTGTTGTCTACCAACCATACTGCGGTTGCGCGTGCCATAATTGGTTTGGCCATGATCTTCTCCTATACAACATCCCCAGAACATATCTTCCCTAAGCCCTGGAAGGGGCGACCCTCATTCGGGCGGGCTCTCATTGAAGGGGAACTTAAGCTGTATATACTGTGCGCAACCAAAAGAGGAAAGAGAAAATGCGACTCGGATTTATCGGGCTACTTTTTGCGCCGTTTTTTGCTGCGACGGCTTGGGCCGATGGCGAACGCGCGGGGAATTTCGACTATTATGTTCTCGCCCTGAGCTGGTCACCGAATTGGTGCGCGCTTGAAGGGGATCGAAAAAACAGTGAGCAATGCGATGCCGACCAAGATTTTGGCTGGGTACTGCATGGGTTGTGGCCGCAAAACGAACGCGGTTGGCCCAGTAATTGCACTACGTCCGAGCGTAATCCGTCTCGGAGCCTCACAAGCAACATGGTGGATATCATGGGAACGACGGGTGTGGCTTGGTACCAATGGAAAAAGCACGGAAAATGTGCGGGCCTCTCGGGAACGGATTATTTCGCTGCGGCCCGTCGCGCATTTGAGAGCGTGACCAAGCCTCCCGTTTTACGCAAAATCACCGACACCCTCGTCGTTCCACCAAAGGTCATCGAAGAGGCATTTTTGCAGTCAAACCCACAGCTCAGTCACGACCAAATCACCATCACCTGCAAATCAAACTACATTCAGGAAGCAAGGATTTGCCTGACCAAATCTCTTGAGCCCCGCCGCTGCGGCCCCGATGTCATTCGAGACTGCAATGCGGCCAAACCCTTGTTCGCACCGATCAATTAGGAGACTTTTAAAACAATCTTTCCAATATGTTGTGAGGCTTCCATCCGAGTATGGGCCTTGGCGGCGTCCGACAGCTCGAATTCCTCGTCCATCACGGGGAAAATCGCGCCCGAAGCCAGAAGGGGCCAAACTTCGGCCCGTAAGTCTTCGGCAAACCGTGCCTTAGCCAGATCCGATTGCGGGCGCAACGTGCTGCCCGTCAAGGTCAGGCGACGCGTCATGATTTGCATGAAGTTCACCTCCTGCTTGAAGCCTTGCAGAAATGCGATCTGAACCAAGCGCCCATCATCCGCCAGCGCGTTGATGTTGCGTTGAAGGTAGTCGCCGCCAACCATGTCCAAAATAACATCGGCGCCACCAATCTCCCGCATCTCCTTGGCAAAATCGACCTCGCGATAATTCATCGCACGCTCAGCCCCTAAGGCAGTACAGGCAGCGCATTTTTCGGCGGATCCGGCAGTCGTAAACACCCGCGCGCCCCGCGCCTTGGCAAGTTGGATTGCGACCGTCCCGATACCCGAGCTGCCGCCGTGCACCAAAAACCGCTCGCCCGCCTTGAGGCCTCCGCGTAAAAACACATTGCTCCAAACCGTGAAAAACGTTTCGGGCAAACAGGCCGCCTGTTTAAGGGTTAAACCCGCCGGAACAGGGAGGCAATGCGCCGCAGGGCAAGTGGCGTATTCCGCATACCCTCCCCCCGGTAAAAGCGCACAAACAGAATCACCCAGCGCAACTGAAGTCACTCCAGCCCCAAGTGCGACGACCTCGCCTGCCCCTTCAAGTCCAGGTAAATCGCTGGCGGTCGCTGGCGGGTTATAGAGCCCTGCCCGTTGCAGCGCATCGGGGCGATTGACCCCCGCATAGGCCAGCCGAATGACAACCTCACCCGCGCGCGCAATCGGCATTGGCCGACGTGTCTCACGCAAAACTTCGGGACCACCGGGTGCAGAAATCTCCACCGCCCGCATCGTGTTTACTTCAACCATTTTGTCTCACTTAAGTTACGTCTTTTGGCGACCAATGCCCCGGTAGATCATCGCGATTTCCTGCGGAATGCGGCGCGCGAATTCCCGATAAAACCTTCGCGGGCCCGGCCATAAGCTTGCTCAAAATCGGGTTCTTCCGCACCGAAGCTTTGAACTTTTCGATCTGCATCACATTGTCGATCCGACGGTCCAAGAATTCCCATGTCGCGGCGTTTCCCTCGCCGTTATCGCCCAACCAATACAGCACAGTTGATGCGTAAACGCCTGATAGTGTTGCACGTTTTGTGTACCAATTAACATCGTCCGACGTGTCGCCAAGGGCGTTCCAAATTGCATCACACGTGCCCCAAACAAGTTTTGATCCATCGGCGGCATTCTGGGGCAGCGCAAAAAGCGCACTGCCTTTGCGAACCGCGTCCTTGTCCGTGACGGCTTCAATGCGATAGCGCACGGCGGCGGCAATTTTGTCGCGAAAACGTAGGTTCGACATATCCGCAGCGGCCAGCCGCTCCAACATCATCGCGTCGCCCACTTTGTGAAACGCAATCGCCAAATCAACCCCGCCACGCGGATAGGCGGCCTGTGCGTCTTCGGGCGAAATACCCGCGTCCAACGCCGCTTCAGCCAGCGTCGCCGTGCTCCAACCGTCGAAGACAACATGCGGCAAAGCTGCCTCCAGCAGAGCCTCTTTGGTTTTCAATAACTGTTCCGACATCACACACTCCTTGCAGTATTGCCCTTTGCTCGCGCCATACAATTCGGCAAGGTCTTGGGCCCTTATGCAAACCCAAAACCAGATAGCTCGTGAAAACGATACCACCTGATTCAACGAAAGCGAAGAGGCCGACACCCCGTTTCCTCCCCAGTGCACTTTGCCGACAGGGGTTAAACTGGAAGCGCCGTCGTTTTAAATACCGTTCGAAGCGCAAAGTTACTCTGCATTTGCGCCACACCCGGCAAGCGCGCCAAATGACGACGATGGATTTGCGCAAAATCTTCGGTGTCGTGGGCAACAACCTTCAGCATGTAATCCGCCGTCCCTGCCATCAAATGGCATTCCAAAACATCGGGAATCCGCGTCACGGCTTTCTCAAATGCATCCAAAACTTCGTCGGTCTGCCCCGAGAGAGTAATTTCCACAAAAACGGTAGTCTGCCGCCCAACTTTACGCGGATCAAGAAGCGCGACGTAATCCCGAATGTACCCCTCCGCCTCGAGGTGCTGAACCCGCCGATGGCATGCTGAGGGAGAGAGATTGATCCGCTCCGACAACTCAGCATTCGTTATACGACCTTGCTTTTGGAGCACCTCCAAAATTCGACGATCTATACTGTCCAATTTCATTATTCCGCAGATTCCTTCGAATTTTTCCTGCCATTTTGGTAGAATTATCCCAAAACTTATCTGATCAACGAAGAGAATTCAAAACAATTGCGTTGAGAAAGGCGCAAACTCTAACTTCAAACGGAGGAGAACCCATGCTAATCGGATGCCCAAAAGAGATCAAACCCCAAGAATTTAGGGTTGGAATAACCCCAAACGCCGCGCGAGAAGCGATCCAACACGGCCATCGTGTTTTGGTGGAAACCGACGCTGGCATTGGGTCCGGTTTCACCGATACTGATTATGTCGATGCTGGCGTCGAAATAAAAGACACCGCCGCCGAAATTTTCGCTCTTGCTGATATGATCGTAAAGGTCAAAGAGCCCCAATCCGTCGAGCGTAAAATGCTGCGCGAAGGTCAAGTTCTCTTTACATACCTCCACCTTGCCCCCGACCCCGAACAAACGCGTGACCTCTTGGCCAGTGGGTGCACAGCCATCGCCTATGAGACCGTCACTGACGCTGCGGGCGGGTTGCCCCTGCTTGCGCCAATGTCCGAAGTCGCGGGTCGCTTGGCCCCCCAAGTTGGCGCGTGGACCCTGCAAAAAGCAAATGGCGGGCGCGGCGTGTTGATGGGTGGTGTTCCGGGAGTTTCGCCCGCCCGTGTTGTGGTCATTGGCGGTGGGGTTGTTGGCACCCACGCGGCGCGGATTGCTGCTGGAATGGGCGCGGATGTGACGGTTCTCGATCGCTCCCTGCCCCGCCTGCGCTATCTTGATGACGTCTTTGGTGGCACCTTCAAAAACGCCTACGCGACCGCTGGGAATACTGCTGACTTGGTGACCCATGCTGACATGGTCATCGGTGCCGTCCTCGTCCCCGGTGCCGCCGCGCCAAAACTTATCAGTCGCGCTCAGCTTTCAACGATGAAACCCGGCGCAGCCATCGTGGATGTCGCGATTGACCAAGGCGGTTGTTTCGAAACAAGCCACGCAACGACCCACCAAGACCCGATTTATGAAGTCGATGGCATCATGCACTACTGCGTTGCCAACATGCCAGGAGCTGTGGCGCGCACGTCCACAATCGCCCTTGGGAATGCGACGTTACCGTTCCTTCTCGCCTTGGCAGACAAGGGCTGGAAACAGGCCTGTACCGATGATCCGCACTTGCTGAATGGCCTGAACGTCCACGCCGGACAATTGACCTATTACGCGGTAGGCAAAGCGCTTGGGATTGATGTTTTGTCGCCAGCCTTGGCGATCAAATAGACAGAAATGGCCCGCTAAATTTATGCGGGCCATTTTTAACTTCAACGAACCTATTTCTTGACGAGTGCGTCGCGAATTTCTACCAAGAGTTCGATATCTGTTGGGCCTGCGGGCGCTTCTTCCGCCGCCTCTTCTGCCTTCACGCTTGCATCTTTGATTTTGTTGACGCTGCGCACCAGCAAAAAGACAACATAAGCAATAATCAGGAAATTGATCACGGCCATGATGAAGGCCCCATATGCAAATGTCCCGGCGCCCGCTTCACGCGCCGCTTCAAGCGTTGCATAACTCGCACCCTCAGTGCCGCCCGAAAGCACGAAAAACTTGTTGGTGAAATCCACCCCGCCTGTGAACAATCCGATGATTGGATTGATCAAATCGGTCACAAGTGATTTTACAATCGCCGTGAACGCCGCCCCAATTATAATCCCGACCGCCATGTCCATGACGTTGCCCTTGGCGATGAAATCTTTAAATTCTTTAAACATTTTATTTCCCCTAAGTTTAAACATTTGTGCCTCAGCTCGAGCACTAAGATTTTTCGGTCCCGTTCTAGATCAGTAACGACAGTTTACTTCGGCAAGCTGCCGGTCAGAACATAGCGCAGAATTTCGATCACTTGCTGAGGCGTTTCGGTCACAGCAAGGGCCGCGGCATCCACTTCTTTGAGCGCATGTTGGTGGTCTGCGCCATGCATCACGACCAAGGATTTTCCGAGGGCCGCGGCGAAACCCGCATCAAAGGCAGCATTCCACTGGCGATACTTCTCGCCAAACCGCACCACAACAACGTCGGCTTCTGAGATGGCCTTGCGGGTCCGAATAGCGTTGAGTTTTGCGCCCTTATGGTCGTGCCAAAACTTGTCAGTTTCCGCGCCCATAATTGCCACACCGCAATCGTCGCTGGCGCCGTGGTCCGTCACAGGGGAGGAGAACTCAATGTTCAAGCCCTCGGCTCCCGCAATGATTTCCGCACGCCAATCCGAATGGATTTCCCCCGAAAGATAGACTTTCAAACTCATTTCAACGTTCCTTTTAGCTAGCTGCGCAAAACGCCGCCCGTTGCTTTTTCGACCTTCTCAAGTATTTTCGCCGAAATCGCCTCAATTTCCTTCACCTTCAATGTCGCGTCGACGGGCTGCAAGCGTACGGTGATCGCAAGGGATTTTTTGCCTGCACCCATTTGAGATTCAGCTTTTTCACCGTTGAATTCATCAAACAAAACAACGTCCGAAATCAAAACTTTATCCGCACTTGCCGCAGCATTGACCAATGTCAGGGCCTCAACCGAAGCATCGACAACAAACGCAAAATCACGCTCAACCGCTTGCAGATCACTGGCAACAAGCGCCGCACGTGTGGCCTTGGTTTTGCGCGGGTACGGCGGCTGTTCAAGGTAGACTGTGAATGCTACGGCCGTGCCGTTGATCCCCATTTTCTCCAACGTTTTTGGGTGAACCTGACCAAAGCTGGCCATAATTTTCTTGGGACCAAGGCAAATACTTCCGTTGCGCCCTGGATGCCACCAGCTATTTTTTCCGCGTAAAATCTGAACACGCGTAGGAGCGCCGATACTGGCCAAGATAGCTTCGGCGTCAGCTTTTGCGTCGAACACATCAACCATACGGCGTTCGCCGTGCACGTCTTTGGGGCCTGTCGCTCCGACCAAAAGGCCTGCGACTTGAATATGCTGCTCTTCGGGTTCACCGCCGTGGAACGCCGGACCAACCTCAAACAAGGCCAAATCGGAAACGCCACGCGCTTGATTGCGCGCTGCGGCTTGCATCAAACCCGCCAGAAGGTCAGGCCGCATGTGGCTCATTTCAGAGGAGATCGGATTGGCCAACATCGTTGCATCCGAGCCGCCGCCAAAGAGTTCGGCGCTTGCTTTATCGATGAAGCTATAGGTCACACATTCGTTGTACCCAAGCGCCGCCGCCGTGCGACGCGCCATGCTTTCGCGGCGGTGCATCGGTGTCAGAATCGGGCCGGGAACACCAACTGTTGCGCGCGCCATCGGGCGCCCTTCAAGCTTGGTAAGCGACGCAATACGCGCGACTTCTTCGACCAGATCCGCGCTCCCAAGGACGTCGGGCCGCCAGCTGGGCACCCAAGCCATGTCGCCTTCCAGCACAAACCCTAGAGCCTCAAGGCTCGCACGTTGAACTTCGGGCGCGATCTCCATCCCGACCAAACTTTGCACGCGATCCGTGTCCAATTTGTAAGCGCGACTTACATCTGGAACTTCCCCCGCAGTCACAACATGGCTCGCTTCGCCACCGCATAGGTCCAAAATCATTTGGGTCGCTAGCTCAATGGCGGGCGCATTAAACGCCGGATCGATGCCGCGTTCATTACGATAGCGGGCATCGGAATTGATCTTCAGCGCCCGCCCCGTCTTGGCGATCTGGATGGTTTCCCAGACAGCGGCCTCTAGGAAAACATTGACGGTTTCCTCGGTGCAGCCACTCTCAAGCCCGCCCATAACGCCGGCGATGCTCTCGATCTGATTGTCGTCGGAAATCACAACCATACCGGCTTGCAATTCATAGGTTTTGTCGTCCAAAGCCACGATGGTCTCGCCGCCCTTGGCGCGATGCACCCGTAAATTTCCGTGTACCTTATCGGCGTCAAAAACGTGAAGCGGACGATTTTGATCATAGGTAAAGAAGTTCGTCACATCGACAAGGATCGAAATAGGCCGCAGGCCGATGGCAAGCAGTTGATCCTGCAGCCACTTCGGGCTCGGGCCATTTTTCACACCGCGGATCATGCGTCCCATGAACACGTCACAGCCCTCATTGCGCGTATCCTCATCAATCGACACGGTGATCGGACTGTCGAATGTCCCCTCAACCTTTGCTACAGGTGCGGGTTTCAAAACTCCAAGGCCCCGCGCGGCAAGGTCGCGGGCGACCCCACGAATTCCAAGCGCATCTGGGCGGTTCGGCGTGATCGCGATTTCGATCATCGGGTCCACTTTGGCGGGATCAACCTTGGCCAAATAGTCGATAAAACGGTCGCCAACTTCCCCTTCGGGAAGCTCGATGATGCCGTCGTGCTCCTCGGAGAGTTCCATCTCACGCTCGGAACACATCATGCCAAAGCTCTCGATGCCGCGAATTTTTCCAACCTGAATTGTGATATCCAACCCCGGAATATAGGTGCCCGGTTTTGCAACGACCACAGTGATGCCTTCGCGCGCGTTTGGCGCGCCGCAAATGATCTGCGTTTCCCCGTCGGCGGTGGCCACCGTACAGATGCGCAATTTATCCGCATCGGGGTGTTTCTCGGCCTTGACGACCTTGCCCAATCTAAAGTCGGCAAGCTTTGCTGCGGGGTCCGTTACCTCTTCAACTTCAAGTCCAAGATCGGTCAGAGCATAGAGGATGTCATCGAGCGGCGCGTCGGTTTCGAGATGCGTTTTAAGCCAAGAAAGCGTGAATTTCATGATTAATCCTTTGTTGGCGTGATCCCACGCCCTGCCAAATCTTCAACGACGTCAAAGCGTTCGAACACCAACATCATTTCAGGGTCAAAACCGCCGTTGCGGCCAAAATATGCGGAACGATAGGCTTTCCAATCGGCAAGGCTATTGCCCATGCCCTCGTCCATCGCCAACTCCCACGTCACATCGCAAAAGCGGTGCTGCTCGACCTTTGTGGTCTTGGTGACGAGGGCTGGTGCGCCATTCCATTCGGTCGCGATATCGCAACGGCCCACTTTAGGGAGCGCGTCTTTGTCGCCGCCAAATTCCGCCAAAGCCGCGCAATCCAGACGTTTGGTCCCCGCACGCACCAGCGTTAGTTGCGCCTCGCTGTCGGCTTTACTCTCGCCAAAACAATAGGTGCCTGCACCAGGATATGTGTCGTTTAGGTTCTCAGTGTGATCGTTCATTTGCTCAAACCTCCCGCCAGTGACGGCATGTCTAGCGCGCTGAAACCATAGTGGCGCAACCAGCGCAGGTCGCTATCAAAGAAGGCGCGCAAATCTGGGATGCCGTATTTCAGCATCGCAATGCGGTCGATCCCCATACCAAAGGCAAACCCCTGATATTTCTCGGGGTCGACGCCGCCTGCGGCCAAAACTTTAGGGTGCATCATGCCAGAACCTAGCACTTCCATCCAACCGTCGCCTTCGCCGATGCGCAATTGCCCGTCAACCCAGCTGCACTGGATATCGACCTCTGCGGAGGGTTCCGTGAAGGGAAAATGGCTGGCGCGGAAACGGGTTTTGATTCCGTCAATTTCAAAGAAGGCCGCGAAGAATTCCTCGAGGACCCATTTCAGATTGGCCATAGAAATATCTTTGCCAATGGCCATGCCTTCGATCTGGTGGAACATCGGCGTGTGGGTTTGGTCATAATCCGAACGATACACGCGACCTGGCGCAATCACGCGAATCGGCGCACCGGTTTTTTCCATCTCGCGGATTTGAACGGGGCTTGTATGCGTGCGCAGCACGTGAGGCGCGCGCTCGTCATCGGCATCGCGGTGCATATAAAACGTATCAAATTCCTGCCGCGCGGGGTGGTGCGGCGGAATATTGAGGGCATCGAAATTATAAAAATCATTCTCGATCTGCGGGCCTTCGGCCACGGCAAACCCCATGTCCGCAAAGATCGCGATCACTTCTTCTGTGACCTGCGAGACAGGGTGGATTGTGCCTGCGGGACGCCCACGCGCGGGCAACGTCACGTCGAGCCACTCGCCCTTCAAGCGCGCATCAAGTGCGGCGTCGCCCAAGGCTTCTTTCTTGGCGGCCAGTGCCGAATTTACCTCGTCCTTGAGAGCATTGAGCGCGGGGCCAGCTGTTTGGCGTTCCTCGGGTGTCATTTTACCCAATTCGCGCATTTTCAGGCTGATTTCGCCCTTTTTGCCCACCGCAGAGACCCGCAAGTCTTCGAGGGTTGCCTCATTGGTTGCCGAGGAGATTGCCTCAAGAAATTTCTGCCGAAGATCGTCCATGCCTGACCCCTATTCTGTCCCCCGCCGTGCTATCACATCGGGGGTTAAACGCAAGAAGCCGCCGACCCATCACAGGCCCGCGGCTTCAAATTTTCTTCTCGGTTCAAGAAGTCTTCGCGAGCGTTACGCCTTAAGCCAGAGCGGCTTGGGCTTTTTCAACGATCGCTGTAAACGCTTCTGGCTCGTGTACGGCGAGATCGGCGAGAACCTTGCGGTCCACTTCGATGCCAGCCAACGAAAGGCCATTGATGAAGCGCGAATATGTTAGTGTTTCGTCGTGAGCACGCACGGCAGCGTTGATCCGTTGGATCCAAAGCGCACGGAAGTTACGCTTACGGACTTTACGGTCACGTGTGGCGTATTGGTTTGCTTTGTCGACGGCCTGTGTGGCTGTTTTGAAAAGATTTTTACGACGGCCGTAAAAACCTTTAGCGGCGTCGACGACTTTTTTGTGGCGACGGTGAGTTACCTTACCAGATGTTACGCGGGGCATATCAGATTCTCCTTAACGAGCGTACGGCATCATCGTCTTGATGATTTTCGCATCAGGAGCCGACAAAACTGTGGTACCGCGCGCATTGCGCAGGAATTTGTTGGAACGTTTGATCATGCCGTGGCGTTTGCCAGCTTGACCTCCAACTACAAGGCCATTGGCCGTAACTTTGAACCGCTTTTTGCAGCTCGACTTTGTCTTCATCTTGGGCATTTCCGTCTCCTATTTGAATTCGGTGTAAACGCGACTCGGCATGCCACTTTCGGCCGGTCACGCAGTAAGAGCGCGTCGTATAGGACGCATTCCCCAGAGGGGCAAGCCCAAAACACGTGTTACAGGTATTTTCCGATGACGTGGGAGAAGACTCCGGGGATGTCTTGGATGACATACCCTCCGGGCTTTTGAATGACCGCGAAGGCAATCATCCCGCCCGCGATCACGACCAAAACTGCGGGTGTCCGAGGGGGGCGCCCATCAAATATGGCACCTAAGATCGGCGGAATGGTAAATCCGCCGATCAAAAGACCGATGACTAGAAAAAGATCTGGATCCATAGACCCCTCCAAAGACTACTCTTTAGAGTAGTCTATTCAGGATCGATGTTCAAAATCAACCGTTCATCACAAGGTGCGACGCGTAGAATATTGGTCGTACCACGCACATTGAACGGAACACCCGCTGTCACCACGATCGAATCGTTCTCAGTTGCGAGACCAGAAGCACGCGCAGCCCGAGCCGCTGCGATCACGGCCATTTTGAAGCGATCAACGTTGTCAGAGTTGAAGCAATTCATGCCCCAGCTCAAGCAAAGACGACGCAAGGTCTCCTTAACTGGAGACAAAGCAATGATTGGAACACGTGGACGTTCACGCGCCACCAACAGGGCCGTATTCCCAGATTGCGTGAAGCAACAAATCGCTTTGATGTCGGCCGTTTCCGCAATCTCGCGGGCCGCAGCAACGATACCATCAGCGATAGAGACGCCTTTGAATTTGCGGCTTGCTTCAATCACTTCGCGGTATGTCGCGTCGCTTTCGACCTCAACAGCCACGTTGTTCATGGTTGTCACCGCTTCGATTGGGAAATCCCCAGCCGCAGATTCAGCGGACAACATAATAGCGTCGGCACCTTCATAAATCGCGGTCGCAACATCGGAAACCTCGGCGCGCGTTGGCACGGGGCTTTCGATCATGCTTTCGAGCATCTGAGTGGCAACGATCACGGGTTTCGCGGCATTGCGGCATTTGCGAATCAAGCGTTTCTGAATTGGCGGAACGTTTTGAACGGGCAATTCAACACCCAGATCGCCACGGGCGACCATAATCCCGTCAGACACAGCAAGAATGCTGTCAAACGCGGTAACCGCTGCTGGTTTCTCGATTTTTGACAGAATAGCCGCACGGCCCTTGGCCAATTCACGCGCTTCAAAGACGTCTTCGGGGCGCTGTACAAAGGACAGAGCCAACCAATCCACACCCAATTCACAGACAAATTCCAAATCGCGGCGGTCTTTTTCAGACAAGGCCGCCAATGGGAGAAGCACGTCGGGGACGTTCACACCCTTGCGGTTGCTGATCGTACCACCAACTTCGACCACACAATCGGCGAAATCTTCGCCGCGCGCTTCAACCCGCACGCGGATTTTGCCGTCGTTTACTAGAAGGGTCGAGCCCACTTCAAGCGCTTGGAAAATCTCTTTGTGCGGCAGTTGAACGCGCTCTATGGTTCCGGCGGCATCCGAAAGATCGAAGCGGAACTTAGCGCCTACGGCCAATTCTTCGCCACCATCGTTTGCAAAAACGCCACAGCGCAGTTTCGGCCCCTGAAGGTCAGCCAAAATCGCAATCGGTTTGCCAGTATCTTCTTCGATTTGACGAATGATCTCGTGGCGCTTACGAATTTCTTCGTGGTCGCCATGGCTCATGTTCAAGCGAAATACGTCAGCCCCGGCTTCAAACAAAGCACGTATCATTTTATAGTCATTCGATGCGGGGCCCAAAGTGGCCACGATTTTTACATTGCGAGCGCGTGTCATTCGGCGTCGATTCCTCGTGTTAAAAAATAATTTCGGTGGGCCGCCCGTTATATGCCCCATTTTATTTCAAAACACAACGGGCCATACATCCATCTGCACGACCACTTTAAATGCCTTTTGTAACCCATCTGTGACAGTGAGTGTCGTTGCGCTTTCTTTCGAGGCGGTTAATATTTGGCTTCGTTCCCGTATTTTTTACTATAGGTGCCCTATGAATTTCAATCGCCCAGACATCGACGCGCAAACGCAACTCGAGCTAGAAGCCGCCGCCTTTCGAACTCTGCGCACACATCTTATGGAACAAAGAACCGACGCGCAAAATATCGACATGATGAATTTGGCGGGATTTTGCCGCAACTGCCTATCGCGCTGGGTTCAAGAGGCCGCCAATGAACGTGGCATTGAGATGAGCAAAGACGAGGCTCGCGAGGCATATTACGGAATGACGATGGATGAATGGAAAGCCAATCATCAAACCGACGCGACCCAACAGAAACAGGCCGCGTTCAAACAAGCATTTGATGAGAATGTAGCGAAGAAATAGAAAGCCAGCGTGAGGGTTCAGGCTGGATTCTATTGATTTAAATCGCGGCTTTACGACTTTCTTCAAGATAGATTTCGCGCAGCCGCACAGCAACCGGACCCGGCACACCTGCACCGACTTGAGCGCCGTCAATCTCGACAACTGGCATAACAAATGTACTCGCCGAAGTCACGAAAGCTTCGTCGGCATCTTGGGCTTCAGCAATGGTAAAGCTGCGTTCTTCAACGGTCATTTGCGCCTCTTCGGCAAACCGCAAAACGGCGTTGCGGGTAATCCCTGCGAGGATTTCAGTGCCAAGGTGGCGCGTGATGATCTTGCCGTTTTTTACGATATAGGCGTTGTTGGAGGTGCCCTCGGTAACCATGCCATCCTCAACCATCCACGCATCATCAACGCCAGCTTTTTTGGCCATCATCTTGCCCATTGAGGGATAGAGAAGCTGGATCGTTTTGATGTCACGGCGTCCCCAGCGGATATCCTCAATCGAGATAACCTTGATGCCTTTTTTCGCTACAGGAGTGTCGGCAAGACCGGGCTTGTTCTGGGTAAACAACACAATCGTCGAAGGGGTCTCGTCGGGATCTGGGAAGGCAAAATCACGGTCGCTCGGCGCGCCGCGTGTGACCTGCAAATAGATCATACCCTCATTGATATCATTCAAACGCACCAATTCGCGGTGCACCTCAAGGAGGTCATCCATCTCGATCGGCAGGGCCATATCGAGTTCCCCAAGGGAGCGCGCGAGACGTTTGGAATGGCCCGCGAAATCAAGCAGTTTACCGTCTAAAACACTTGTCACTTCGTAAACGCCATCGGCCATCAAAAAACCACGGTCGAAAATTGAGATTTTGGCGTCAGCTTCTGGCAAATATTCGCCATTTACATAGACAGTGCGGCTCATGGTTCTCTCCTTATCCCCAGAGTGCCGCCGTTGACGGATGCACGCCTGAGTCGTCATAAAATAATGCGTTCTCACGGTCTTGCGATAACAAAAGCGGCCCGTCAAGGTCTGTTATCATCGCGCCTTGAGCCACAAGAACTGCAGGGGCCATTGCCAAACTACTCCCGACCATACAGCCAACCATAACGCGGTAACCCTCTGCAATCGCTTGTTGCTTAAGCTTTAGGGCCTCGGTCAGACCACCGGTTTTATCGAGTTTGATATTCACCACATCGTACTTGCCCTTTAGATGCACAAGGCTCGCACAATCATGTGCGCTTTCGTCGGCACAGACGGGTAAAGGGCGTGCAATTTCGGCCAACATATCGTCCTCTCCAGCGGGCATTGGCTGTTCAACCAACTCAACGCCCAAACGGATCAAATGGGGGGCAAGCTCGCTGTAAACTTCGGCGCTCCACCCTTCATTTGCGTCAACGATAATCCGCGACTTCGGCGCTCCAGCCCGTACGGCCTCAAGGCGCACCATATCATCTGGCGTCCCCAGTTTAATTTTCAAAAGCGGGCGAAAAGCGTGTTTCGCCGCCGACAATTTCATCTCTTCGGGGCTGGCGAGCGACAGGGTAAAAGCCGTAATTTCGGGTTTTGATGCGTCCAGACCAGCCAGTTCCCATGCCCGTTTCCCCGAGCGTTTTGCGTCCAAGTCCCAGAGCGCGCAATCAACTGCATTTCGCGCCGCGCCTGCGGGCAACATCTCTTGCAAGCTGTTGCGATCAACGGGAGTCTTCAACCCTTCAATCAGGGCCGTGACGTTTTCCAACGTCTCCCCATACCGCGCATAGGGCACGCATTCCCCCCAACCTTGGTGCTCGCCATCCTGAATGCGCACGGTCAAAACATGCGCATGAGTGCGACTGCCGCGCGAAATGGTAAAAACTTCGGCCAAGGCAAAGGTATCGGGGGAAACGGTGATTTTCATATTTGCAACCTATAGAGCTTCAAGCGCATCGACCAGCCGTTCTGCATTGTCGCGGAACGGGTCGACCGCGGGCATGCCCATACGTGCCTCAAGTTCAGACAGATAGGCCCGCGCTTCGTCCTCAGACATGCTGGCTGTGTTCACCGAAATACCCACAATTTTGCAAGCGGGGTTGACCACTTGCGCAATCGGTAGGCACATATCGCGCAAGGCTTCCAACGTTGGTAAAGTATAGCTTGGAAGGCCGCGCATATGTTTACGGGTGGGCTCATGTGCAAGGATAATCGCATCGGGCTGGCCGCCATGAATAAGCGCCATTGTGACACCGGAGTAAGAGGCGTGGAACAGACTGCCCTGCCCCTCAATCACATCCCAATGGTCTGGATCATTGTCAGGGGAAACATATTCAACCGCCCCCGCCATGAAATCGGCAATAACGGCGTCGAGCGGAATACCTTGTCCCGTGATCAAGATACCGGTTTGGCCCGTGGCGCGAAATGTCGATTTCATCCCGCGTTTTTGCATTTCTGCATCAATCGCAAGACCTGTGTACATTTTTCCAACCGAGCAATCGGTCCCCACAGCGAGCACACGTTTGCCCGTCCGTTTGACCCCATTTGCAATCGGGTAGTCGATTCCTGGAACGCGCACGTCGTGCAGACTTGTTCCATGCGCCATAGAGCAGGCCACCAAATCGGCCTCATGGCGCAACAAGTTGTGCAAACCACTCGCAATATCAAAGCCCGCCTCAATAGCGGCAATTAGAATTTCTTTCCATGCGGGGGAAATAACTCCGCCACGATTGGCCACACCAATAACCAAAGTTTTGGCACCAGCGGCTTTTGCCTCGGCCAATGTCATATCCGTCAGACCCAAGTCTGCTTTACAGGTTGGTAGGCGCAGTTGGCCGATGGCGTGATCGGGACGCCAATCTTTTATGCCTTGGGCAACTTTTGTGGCGAGTTGGTCCGGCGCATCGCCGAGGAAGAGAAGATATGGTGTGGGAATCATGTTGCGCTCCTATGTTGGGGGGAGCATCCCTCATTTCGGTTAGAACTTCCTCTCAAGCTTCGCTCATTTCGACGTAATTTTCGAAGATTACACCGACAAGTGGTAATAGTATGAAAGAAATTACGAACACTGATCTGAAATACGGAGATTCCTTTCATGCGCGGGCGATTGCTGCAGTTGCACAAAGGGCTTGCGATTCATCGCGCAAGAATATACCAAACCAAAAGCAACAATTGAAATAAACTTACGCACCCATTGAGGCCCCCATGAGTTTTCGCATACAGCCTACCGCCCCTGCCCGTCCCAACCGCTGTCAGCTTTTCGGCCCCGGCTCGCGGCCTGCGCTCTTTGAAAAAATGGCCGCCAGCGCGGCGGATGTGATCAATCTTGATCTTGAAGACAGCGTCGCCCCTGCGGATAAAGACATCGCGCGGGCCAATATCATCGCCGCGATCAGCGATGTCGATTGGGGTAGCAAACTTTTGTCCGTGCGGATCAACAGCCTTGATACGCCTTATTGGTATCGCGACGTTGTTGACCTGCTTGAACAAGCGGGTGATCGGCTGGATCAAATTATGATCCCCAAAGTTGGGTGCGCCGCCGATGTCTATGCTGTCGACGCCCTCGTGAGTGCCATTGAAGCCGCGAAAGGCCGCAGCAAACGGATCTCCTTTGAGGTCATCATCGAAAGCGCGGCGGGCCTTTCTCATGTCGAAGAAATCGCTGCCTCCAGCCCACGGTTGCAAGCGATGAGTCTTGGAGCAGCTGATTTTGCGGCCTCGATGGGGATGCAAACGACGGGGATTGGTGGCACGCAGGAGAATTATTACATGCTGCGCGATGGGGTCCAACATTGGTCTGATCCGTGGCATTGGGCGCAAGCGGCGATTGTTGCAGCGTGCCGTACGCATGGGATTTTGCCCGTTGATGGCCCGTTTGGAGATTTTTCGGATGATGAGGGCTATCGCGCACAGGCGCGGCGCTCGGCGACCCTCGGCATGGTTGGGAAATGGGCCATCCATCCCAAACAAATCGGCATCGCAAATGAGGTATTCACCCCGTCGGAGGCCCAAGTTGCCGAAGCGCGCGAAATCCTCGCCGCAATGGACGCCGCCAACACCAAGGGCGAAGGTGCCACGGTTTATAAGGGGCGTTTGGTCGATATTGCCAGCATCAAACAGGCGCAAGTTATTGTGCGTCAATCTGAGTTGATTCAGGGAGCGTAAAGCTAATTGCCAAAATACATGCCACTTTCTGCGGGAAAGGTCGTAGTAGGCCCGTTCGCGCGCATTTAGCTGCACCTTAGCCAACTACAGACATTGCAAATACTGCTGTAGAGCGTCATATATCTGTGCAAAGCGACGTGGAGACGGCAATGAACAATTATCTCGAATTTGAAAAACCCTTGGCGGAAATCGAAGGCAAAGCCGAGGAGCTACGCGCGATGGCGCGGGCGAATGATGAGATGGACGTAGAGGCAGAGGCCAAGGCACTTGATGCCAAGGCACAGATTCTGTTGAAAGATTTGTATTCCCATCTAACGGCGTGGCGCAAATGCCAAGTAGCGCGGCACCCTGATCGCCCGCATTGCCTCGACTATATCGAGCAACTTTTCACCGATTTCACGCTCCTAGCGGGCGATCGGAACTTCGCAGACGATCTTGCGGTTATTGGTGGCCTTGCGCGTTTGGGCGGCCAAGCCGTTGTGGTTATCGGCCAAGAAAAAGGTTCCGACACTAAATCCCGCGTCGAGCGGAATTTTGGCATGGCGCGGCCCGAAGGCTATCGCAAAGCCATCCGTTTGATGGACCTCGCCGACCGTTTTAACCTTCCCGTCATCACACTCGTTGACACAACCGGCGCGTTTCCCGGCAAAGGCGCTGAAGAGCGCGGCCAATCCGAAGCCATCGCGCGGTGTACAGAAAAATGCCTCAAACTCGGCGTACCCATGATCACGGTTGTGATCGGGGAAGGCGGATCGGGCGGGGCCGTGGCTTTGGCGGCGGGCAATACGCTCGTGATGTTAGAGCACTCGGTTTATTCCGTGATTTCCCCCGAAGGCTGTGCGTCGATCCTCTGGAAAGATGCCGCGCGGATGCGCGAAGCGGCCGAGGCGCTGCGCATTACAGCACAGGATTTGTTAACACTTGGCGTGGCGGACGAAGTTATTCCAGAACCCATCGGCGGCGCGCATCGCGCTCCACATGCGACTATTGCTGCGGTGGGAAAATCTATCGAAAAGCATCTGAAATTGCATGCCAAAAAGAAACCGGACGTCCTCATCAAGGAACGCCGCAAAAAGTTCCTCGACTTGGGCGCGAAAGGCCTTTCGGCCTAGCCAGCGAAGCATGCTTCAAGAGCCAAACGTTCTGACGCAGGCTCAATGATGTCTTCGAGTTTCTCCATGAATTCCTTGGTCGGCAATCCAGGGGCGATTGGTGGGAAAAACTCAACGACCGCCGTGCCTTGTTTGCGATAAATCCCGTGACGCGGCCAAAACACCCCGACATTGGTGGCGGCAGGGACGCAGGCTTGACCTGTCTGGGTATATAGAATGCCTACACCCGCTTTGTACTGGCGCTCCACGCCCGGTGCGACACGCGTCCCTTGTGGATAAATAATCAATTGGCCGGGGAGTTGTGCGCCGGACTTCACATCCGCAATCATCTTTTTAATCGCCGCGCCGCGCTTGCCACGATCCACAGGAACACAGCCAATGCGCATTCCGTACCACCCCAAAATCGGCGCAAATCGTAGGATCGCTTTCATAATGAACTTCGGACGCGGCACTTCAGAGACAATCATAATGATATCAAGAAAGCTCTGGTGTTTGGACGCAATCAACACCTCGTCGGTCGGGATTTCACCCCGCACCTCGGTTTTCAACCCGATCATCCACGCCGCACTCCAACGCACATAGCGGCAATAAGTGTGGACGCCATGGAACGCATAGTCGCGATTAAACACCGCACGCGGCGTGTAATACAACGCGAGCACAAACATCATCACATACATCTGAATGCTAAACAGAAGGGATCGAACCCATTGAATGGCGTAAGTCATGTGAGCCCTTTCAAAACGCGCAGAGCGGAATAGCGGGTCGCGCTATAAGCGACGAGTGATGATAAAACGGGCACAAGCATGGGATAGAGCCAGTGGAAACCTTGAAAGCCAAGCCCTGTGAGAAATCCGCCCGCAGCGTCGGTGCGGGGCAGGAAGGCGATAGCGGTTGTTGCGAATAGGGTGCCAATGGCCGCGCCAACAAAGGCCCGAATTGTGAAGCGGCGCACGAAAGCGCGTGCGATAAAGATGTCACGCGCCCCGACCAAGCGAAGGACGCCTATTATTTGTGCGTTTGCCGCAAGGGCCGAGTTTGCCGCGAGGGTAATCATCGCGCCCGTTGCCGCCGTAATAAGTGCAATCGAAATCAGGCCGAGCATCCGAAGCCGCTCCGCAGCTTTCACAAGGGGTCGCCGCCAGCGCGTATGATCGTCAAGAACGGCTCCCGGAGCTTCCGCGCGCAGGCGAAGGCTCAACCCTTCAGCGTCGTAGCCTTCCTCGTCTTCCAAAACCTCGATCAATTGGGGGATCGGCAGGGTTTCGATGGGTAAATCAGGCCCAAACCATGGGGCAAGGAGCGCCTTTTGTTCCTCAAGGTCAAAGGCCCGCGCAGAAGCAACGCCTGGCGTCGTTTCCAACACCCGAAGCGCGGCTTGCGTTTGTGCCTCGACCTGCCCTAAAGGGGCGGAAATACGGACGGTGGCGGTGCGGGCCAATTCAGACGCCCAGCGATTTGCCAACCTATCCGTCGCCAGCGATAGCGCCAGCGCAAACACCGCCAGAAACCCCATGGCCCCCGCCGTAAACAACGTCAGCGTGGCCGTAAATCCAGCAGGTGGAACGACGTTATGTGAAGCTTCGCCACCGTCAAGAAACCGCGTCACCCGCTCAAGAAGGGCCCTCATAGGTCGGCTCCTGCAAGGTGTAGCGTTTTGTCTGAGATGCGCAAAACCCTTGCATTTACTTGCTTTTTGGCCGTCCGGATCAGATTGAGATCATGCGTTGCAATCATAATCGTTTTGCCCATCCGATTAAGTTCCACCAAGAGCGACAGCAGGCGTTGGGACATTTCCCAATCGACATTCCCCGTTGGTTCATCCGCAAGGATCACATCAGGCGATTGGATGACCGCCCGCGCGAGTGCCGCGCGTTGCCGTTCGCCGCCAGAAAGTTCCGGTGGCCGGAAGGTTTTGCGTTTATCCAACCCGACCCATTGCAAGAGGTCCTTCATGTCTTCCATGTTCACTTGGCGCCCCGTTACCGCCAGCGGTAATGCCACGTTTTCGGTCAGCGACAGGTGGTCGAGGAAATTACAATCCTGATGAACCACCCCAATGCGGCTTCGATTATGGGCGATGTCATCGCGACTCATGGTGCTGACATCTTTGCCAAACACCTGAACCTGCCCCGAGGTGGCGCGCAATTGCATGTAGCAAAGTTTCAGAAACGTTGTCTTTCCGGCCCCCGAAGGACCCGTCAGAAAGTGGAATGAACCCGGTGCCAGTTTGAGCGACAAACCAGAGAGTAAGTCTCCTCCGCCATAGCCATAGGAAACATTTTGAAGTTCAATCACCAGCGAGTCCTTATCGGTTAATCTGCCACAGTTTTGCCCAAGCGCGCGAAAGGTTGCAATGGCTGTGGCCAAAACCTTTGTGTTTTCTTTTCCGCCTGTTAATGTTTCGCGCAAGAGTGGAAACAATAAACGCGGAAAATCCGCACGACAGGAAGGAGTAGCGATGAGGCTGATTTGCCCTAATTGCGATGCCCATTATGAGGTCGAAAGCCGTCTCATCTCCGAAAACGGGCGCGATGTGCAATGTTCAAGCTGTGGTGACACGTGGTTTCAAGCCGCCGCAACGCAAGATGACGACATAAAATCCGACCTCGAAGACGACATTTTTGCCGAGAATGCGGATCAAACGGGTGACCAAGATGCCCCCGAAATAGAAGAAATTGTGGAGGCTGAGCCTGCAGCGCAAGCGGAGTCCGAGACGACGACGGCACAGGGACCGGAACGTGCGAGCCTTGATTCGACCCTCATGCAGGTCTTGCGCGAGGAAGCGGAGCGGGAAACCCAAGCGCGGCTTAGCGAAGGTGGTGCAAACCTTGAAACCCAAACCGATATGGGCTTGGAAGCGCCAGAGCAACGCTCAAAGAGTTTTCCAGACGAACCCGATGTTGAAGAAGCCGTGCGCGAGCGTACAGCGCGGTTGCGCGGCATAGAGCCCGAGGATGTGTCCGATGGCTCTCCGAGTTCGCGCCGCGATTTATTGCCAGACATTGAAGAAATCAATTCCACATTGCGCGCCACATCCGATCGTAAAACCGGCGTTTCAAAAGAGACTGACGAAGAGGCCCCAAACAAGCGAAGTGGTTTTCGCACAGGTTTTAGTCTGATTATTGTTCTCGTGGCAGCCTTGCTTCTGGTTTACACATTTGCTCCGCAAATCGGGGCCAAAGTGCCAGCGATTGATCCTGCGTTGAAATCGTTTGTGCGGAGTGCGGATCAAGGTCGCGTAAAGATCGATACCCTTATGGAAACGCTCATCGCCAAAATCAACACCGACGAAGCCCCCAGCCAGTAGGCGGGCTTTTCGGCCATTTAGAATTGATCGATTAGGCGGCGAAGGTATTCCAATTCTTGGTCTGGGCGGGTCTTGTCCCCTTCTCGACGGCGCAATTCGTCTAGCAATTCGCGTGCACGGCCATAGGGGTTTTCGCCATCGGCAAAGGGGCTGTCACTGCGGGACGCCCCGCTTGTTCCGGGCGCGCGTCCGAGGGGGTCGCCACCGTCACGCCCTTCGCCCTGTGCGGTTTGGCCATCCTCGCCCTCAGCGCTATTGGAGTCTTCCGCCATGGCCTGACCAAGGGCACGCATCCCTTCGCGCAATTCTTCTATCGCCTCTGATTGACGGTCCAACGCGAGCGGAATGTCTTCGTCTTCCAGCGCATTTTCAGCCTCTTCCATTGCCCGCCCCGCGCGATCAAGCGCTTCGCGGGACCCGCCATCGCTCCCCTCGCCTAAAGCCTGCTCTTGGCGGCTCAATTCATCCCGAAGGGCTTGCTGCCGTTGCGCCAACGACTCGCTCCCACCAGGTTGGCCTTGATCGGTTTCCTCGTTGCCCTTGCCGCCCCCCTCACCAAGCTGTTGTTCGCCTGTTGCGCCCTCCCCTTCTTGGCCGTCCTCGCTTGGCTGCGCCGAAGGGTCTTGGCCCTGTGGGGTTGACGGGTTGTAGCGTTCTTGGAGGTTGCGAAAAGCTTCATCCGAGAGGTCTTGCTGATCGCGAAGGGTCTCTTGCAGGTCTTCCATCGCACGTTCGGCAGGTGTTTGTGGGCCGTTGCCTTCGCCGCCCTGCGTGACTTGCATATTTTCCATCATCTCGCGCAACATCTCAAGAAGTTGCTGGGCTTCCGCCATCCGACCCTGCTCCATCAAGTCTTGGATTTGATCCATCAACGCGTCAATCTCGTCTTGCGTCACATCCGTGGAGTCTTGATTTTGGGCGCTTTGTTGGTCTGGATTTGGCTCCGAAGTTTGGGCGAGTTGTTTGACATAATCGTCCATCGCCTCGCGCAATTCGTGCATCAACTCGGCGATTTCTTCGTCACTGGCCCCACGTTCCATTGCCTCCGCAAGGCGATCTTGCGCGCGTTCCAGACGTGCCTTTGCATCCTCAAGACCGCCGTCTTCAATGCGCAGCGCAATCTCCCACAGCGCATCGGCAATCATCGTTTGCTCTTGAGGATTTAGCCCGTCGATATTTGCCATTGCCAGGCGTTGCAGGGCGACACGCAGCATAAGAAAGCCACTCTCGTCGAGGTTCATATCTTGGGGAACATGCATCACGGCCCGCAAAACCTGCTCGGCACGGAGCCCATTGCTGCGGGCCCATAAAATGTCGCGTCGGGCTTCGACAACACTCGCCGCGAGTGGGTGAAAAAACTTGCGTTTGGGGAGGGTCGTTTCCAAAATCTCAACAGCGCTCGTTTGCTCTAAATCATCCTCGACTTGCAGCGCTAAGGTTACCGGCAACCCCGCCCAAAGATTTGGCGCGAAATCTTCAACAGCCGTTTCGGTAAAATCGGCGGACTCCGCTGAAAAAGCAAGGGGAAGGTCCAACACCAAATCCTCCTGCGGATCAGGTTCGGCATGCAGGCCATAGCGCCGATCAACCGCGCTTAAATCGAGCGTGACGCGCAGAGTTCCAGCCGCCACGCCATAGTCGTCACTGGCCCGAAATTCTTGGCGCAACTCGCCGTCCAACGTGGCCACAGGGGGCGCGGAAAGCCGCACCTCCGGTGCCGCATCCGCGAGCATTTCAATACTCCAATCGCCTCCATATGCGCCCTTGATGGAGAGATCACCCGACCGTTCAACCGAAAGGGAAAGCGAGGTTGTGCCGCCAAAATCGGCAGAAGCTTGAGCGGTTGTTGGCAGCGTTCCTATGTTTTGTTTCAGGGAGTTTGCACTGGATTCGTCATAGAACCGAAGGGCAATAACACTGCCCTCAGGGACTTGAAGGTCCGAACGCGCGATCAGATCGTTCAAATAAAGCGTGGGTTTGCCCGTATAGCTTGGCGGTTGAATCCAGCCTTCCCATTGGGCCCCAGCTTCTCCCTGTCCCGCGAGGAGGTTGTCCGAAAGGATTGTCACGGAACCAAAATACTTAGGTGCGCCGAAAATCACGGCGGCCAATAGCGCGGTAACAGCCATCAAGCGCAGCCCGTTTGGATCGCGATCCGCGAGACGCAAATCGGGCCAAGGGGCCTGCGCGCTTGCCGTTTTCGCTTCCATCCTGCGCAAATGCGCCTCCCAAACCGCGCGCGAGGCCGGATCGTCAAGGCCCACAGTTTGCGCATCGGTCAAAGCCGCGAGGGGCTGGCCCACAAGGGTTGAATCCAACCGCGCCAAGGATTCGGAGCGATGCGGGAACCGAAAACGAGCAACAGCCCGTACAAGAGTCGCGAGGAGAAGAACACTGACAGCCGCAAGCAACCCCACGACCACGACAAACGGCAGGCGCTCCTGCACACCGAAAAGAAACGCCGCTACGAGTGTAAAAACAAGGCTATATACGGGCCAAAACGCGCGCAAAAACCGCTCAGCCACAAGTCCGGCCCACGTGAACCGAAGGGGCCAACGAAGGCGTTTCGACAGATTATTTTGCGCATCGGCCGACTTCAAGAGCACATCTCCGCAGTGGTTTTGGCCAAGGACTAACCTAAAGCCATGAAGGAACCGTATCGCGATCAATCATATCTTGAAAGGTCGGACGTGCCCGAATGACAGCGAATTGATCACCATCGACCAAAACCTCTGGAATAAGGGGCCGCGAATTGTATTCACTGGCCATAACCGCGCCATAAGCCCCTGCCGAGCGAAATGCCACGAGGTCGCCCGCAGTCAATGGCGGCATATTGCGTCCCTTGGCAAAGGTGTCGCCACTTTCACAAACGGGCCCAACGATATCGTATTTCGCCTGTTCAACCCCAGGTGCGGCTTCAATCACAGGAATAATGTCGTGATGCGCGCCATACATAGACGGGCGGACAAGATCATTCATCGCGCCGTCGATAATGAGGAATTCGCGGTCTTCCCCCGACTTCACATAGATCACTTCGCTGACCAAAATGCCTGCATTTCCCGAAATCAGACGCCCCGGTTCAATCTCGATTTCGCAGCCCAAATCGCCCAAAACGTCCTGAATGAGGGCACCATATTCTTTGGGCAAGGGAGGAGCTTCGTTGGAGCGTTCGTAAGGAATGCCCAAACCGCCGCCCAGATCCAAGCGGGTGATTTCGTGGCCGTCTTTGCGCAGAACTTCCGTCAATTCGCGAACCTTTTTGTAGGCTTGCTCAAATGGCTCAAGTTCAACCAATTGGCTACCGATATGAACATCAATGCCCATAATTTTCAGCCCCGTAAGACTAGCGGCCTGCGCATAGACTTCCCTTGCCCGTGAAATCGGAATGCCGAATTTATTCTCGCTTTTTCCGGTCGCAATTTTCTCATGGGTTTTAGCATCAACGTCGGGGTTCACCCGAATAGCAATCGGCGCGACAACATTCAGCGCCAGCGCCGCTTCATTCAGCACAATCATCTCGGGTTCGGATTCGACATTAAACTGGCGAATACCACCGATTAGAGCCGCGTCCATTTCCTCGCGGGTCTTGCCCACACCGGAAAAAACAATTCGGTTGCCCGGAACGCCCGCCGCCTTGGCGCGCGCATATTCGCCGCCCGAGACCACATCCATACCCGCGCCCTCTTTGGCCAAAAGGGTCAGGATCGCTTGGTTGGAATTGGATTTCATGGCAAAACAAACGAGGTGCTCCATGCCCGCGAGCGCATCATCAAACAGTTTAAAATGCCGACGGAAGGTTGCCGAGGAATAGAGATAAAACGGGGTGCCTACCGCCTTTGCAATCTCAGAAACGCGCACATCTTCAGCGTAAAGTTCGCCGTTACGATACAGAAAATGGTCCATTGTCGCGCCTTTCGAATGCCGCCCCTAAAAGGGGTTTTTTTGCTCATACCAGACCGTGCAACTATTTCAAACGAAACCCGTGATAAAAACGCAGGTTAGGCACGAAAGATAAAAAATGCTAAACTTTAATGAAACGGGAGGAAGCAATGGAATTAGGTGTATTTTCAGTCAGCCTCAATGTGAAAGACCTTCAAGTCTCGCTCGCATTCTATGAAAAACTGGGCTTTGATGTTTTTCACGGAGACGTGGCACAGGGGTGGCTCATCCTTCAACATGGGACAACCACGATTGGGCTTTTTCAGGGCATGTTCCCGCGCAACATCCTGACGTTCAATCCGGGTTGGGACTCGCAAGCGAAGGCGTTAGACGACTTTGACGACGTTCGGGTGCTTCAAAAGGCTTTCGCGGAGCGCGGGTTGGATGCGGGGCAACCGATTGACCCCGACTCGCAAGGCCCCGCGAGTTTTATGATTGTGGATCCGGATGGCAATCCAATTCTAATTGATCAGCACGTTTAAGCGTTACTCAATCGGGCGGGACCGGAAGTAGAGATAAAGCGGTAGCCCACATGAAACGCCGATCAAAAAGGTTGCTGGTATAGCGACAAGCGCCATCCAATTGCGTCGGACATAGGTCTCTGCCAAAATCCAAACGCTCAAGGCGATGGCTGAAATAACGAGGTCCCACATGAGGCCCGTCGTTGCTGAGTTGGCCTGCCACGCGGCAAACAGCAATTTCGGCGCAGGACCATTTCCCCAAACCCAAAGCCCAATATGATACATCGGGAGTAAAGCCCCGACGATTGCCAATCCAAGATATATTGCACGCAGAGGAGACATCAGAATCCTAAATTTATGCCAAAATTGCCGGTACTTATGCCTACACGACTATAGGTGCCGCCCGTCCCTGCATAGACGGTACCGTTCACGACGGGCGGGTGTTGCGGGCCCGCACAGGCCCCCAACAGTGTCGTTACCAAAATGACAGCGATGACCTTATTCATGCTTCACCTTCACACCCCGAGGGGCTTAAAACTTCGTTACGACGCCCATGCGGGCCTCGCCAGACACGCTAATTCCTGGAGGAGGCGTAGATTCCGGTGCCTTGGGCGATCCGTCCACACCGCAGGCCGCAAGAGTGACAAAAAGTCCGAGAAAAACAAGCTTTTTCATTTAGGTATCCTTATTTAGGTTTTTGGTCCAACGTGCGATTTGGCTGCGCACTTGGCTCGGAGCGGTGCCGCCATAGGACACGCGCGAAGCCACGGAATTATGGACACCGAGCACATCAAAGACGTCTTGAGTAATGTGTTCGTGCACGGATTGCATGTCCGCCAAGGTAAGGTCCGGCAAATCGCATTCTTTACTTTCCGCCAATGCCACAAGGGTTCCCGTGACGTGATGTGCATCGCGGAAAGGCATATTGAGGGCGCGCACCAACCAGTCGGCAAGATCGGTCGCAGTTGAAAACCCACTGGCCGCTGCGATCTCGAGGTTTTTGGTGTTTGCGGTCATATCGGCCACCATTCCCGTCATCGCGGCAAGGGCGAGCATCAGGTTGTCGGCGGCATCAAAGACTTGCTCTTTGTCTTCCTGCATATCCTTGGAATAGGTCAGCGGAAGGCCTTTCATCACCGTAAACAGCCCAACCATCGCCCCCATGATCCGGCCGATTTTGGCGCGAATAAGTTCGGCGGCATCGGGATTTTTCTTTTGTGGCATGATAGAGGAGCCAGTCGAGAAGCGATCCGAAAGCGCGACGAAACGGAATTGTGCGGAGGACCAAATCACGAGTTCCTCGGCAAAACGAC
The DNA here is from genome assembly GCF_000812665.2 of Falsihalocynthiibacter arcticus. Lineage (GTDB taxonomy): Bacteria > Pseudomonadota > Alphaproteobacteria > Rhodobacterales > Rhodobacteraceae > Falsihalocynthiibacter > Falsihalocynthiibacter arcticus. Next base: position 1,701,652 of record NZ_CP014327.1, on the reverse strand, counting down.
TGAGATGCATCGCGGTGATTGTAGAGGCCGCGAGGAATTCGAGCGCAAAATCGCGGTCGGCCACGGCATCCAGCGAGTTCGCTGCGGGGCGATCAAAGCCCAGCGCTTCGGCGGTCATGTGGCGATCAATCGGGAAGCTAGTTCCGGCAAGGGCCGCCGCACCGAGAGGGGATTCATTCATCCGCACCCGCGCATCGCGAAAGCGCGACATATCGCGGCCAAACATCTCGACATAGGCCATCATATGGTGGCCCCAAGTGACAGGTTGGGCGACTTGCAAATGGGTGAAGCCGGGCATCACCCAATCAGCGCCCGCCTCGGCCTGCGCCAAAAGCGCGCGGATGAGGGCCTCAAGGCCGACAATCACAGCGTCCGTTTGATCGCGCACCCAGAGGCGGAAATCGGTTGCGACTTGGTCGTTGCGGCTGCGACCTGTGTGGAGGCGGCCTGCGGGCTCACCGATCAGGTCTTTGAGACGGCTTTCCACGTTCATGTGGATGTCTTCTAGGGCCGCCGAATACTGAAACTCTCCGTTGTCGATTTCTGACAATACCGTGAGAAGGCCTTCCCGAATGGCAACCGCGTCTGTATCTGTAATAATGCCTGCGCTTGCTAACATTGCAGCGTGGGCGCGAGAACCCTCAATGTCTTGAGCGGCCATGCGTTTATCGAAACTGATCGAGGCGTTGATGGCCTCCATGATCGCATCGGGTCCGGCGGCGAAGCGTCCGCCCCACATTTGGTTGGAAGAAGTCTTGGGTGTATCGTTTTTGGTCATGCTTATGCCCTTTGGAGGGAAGAAAAAATGCGAAATCTTTGGTTAGCCCCCCTATACGCGGGCCTCGCGCTTAGCGCAAACGCTGCCTTTGCCGATTTGGCGGATCTACGCGTAGGCTCGCTCGAAAAATTGCAAATACATGCGACGCCTGTGGCAGGTGCAGAGGCTATTTTTTTTGATCCCGAGGGAAACGAGCGAACTCTGTCCGACTATGATGGCAAAATTACGCTGGTGAATTTTTGGGCGACATGGTGCGCGCCCTGCCGCAAAGAAATGCCCTCCCTTGACCGCCTAGCGGCGCAAATGGAGAGCGAGGACTTCGCCGTTGTTACTGTCGCCACGGGCCGCAACAAAATGGCGGCGATTGAGAAATTCTTTGCCACCGAAAACATTCAGAATCTCCCGATCCTGTTAGATCCCAAAAGCGCCCTCGCGCGTGAAATGAATGTCGAAGGACTGCCCGCGACGATACTCCTTAATCGCCAAGGCCAAGAAATCGCGCGCCTCGTTGGCGAAGCAGAATGGGATAGCGAAAGCGCCAAGGCCATTTTCGCAGAATTAATCGCGCAAAAATGATGCTTTCAACGGGTTTTGCTCAAATGGCTATGCCGTGGACAGGTTACAATGTGGTCATTGGCCATGCCCACCGCCTCCATAAAGGCATAGACAATCGTCGGCCCACAGAACTTAAACCCGCGTTTCTTAAGATCCTTGGATATTTCGGTTGAGAGCGGCGTTGACGGCGGAACATCTGCCAATAATTTGAAGTTATTTTGAAGTGGTTTTCCGCCAACAAAATTCCAAAGATAGGTATCAAATCCCTGCTCTTGCTCAATGGCTTGCCAAACACGCGCATTTGAAATGGTCGCAGCGATCTTGCCACGGTGGCGAATGATGCCCGGATTTTGCAAAAGCGTTTCGATTTCTGGCTCGCCCCATGTGGCAATCACATTTGGGTCAAATCCATGAAAGGCCTCAATAAAGTTCTGACGCTTCTTGAGAATGGTGATCCAACTCAACCCCGCTTGGAACCCGTCTAGAACCAGTTTCTCCCAGAGAGCGCGGCTGTCATAAACAGGGACGCCCCACTCGGTGTCATGGTAAGCAATGTATATGTCTTCCTGGCCAACCCAACCGCATCTTTCCTGCATATTTCCCCCTAAACCAGACACCCTGCAATTCGTCTCAAATTAGAACCAAATGCGAACTTTCACCAGCTATTAAACTATCAGGAGGCATTCTAAACCTGTTGGTGAGGGAGAAAAAAATGCGTTTAACAAAGAATGGATATGTCACAGAGGCGATTGAGGGCCCAGAAAACCCTTTTTCTTTTGCTCAAGCAGAACAGGAATTAAATGTGCTTTCCCTTGTGCAGCATGCGCTCGACAATAAAAGGGCAATCTTGGCCTTTCAACCTGTTGTTCAGGCATCGCGCCCAGGTCGTGTTGCTTTTTATGAAGGCCTCGTGCGGTTGCTCGACGATAATGGGCGCGTCATCCCAGCCCACGAATTTATTGATGCCATCGAAAACAAAGAGCTTGGTCGCAAGGTGGACTGTCTTGCTTTGGAAATGGGTCTACAAACCCTGCTCGATCAACCGAGCTTACGCCTGTCAATCAACATGTCCGCGCGATCGATCGGGTATCAACGCTGGATGCGCACTTTGGAATATGGGCTGGATCGAGACCCTACTATTGCCGAACGCTTGATTCTGGAAATCACCGAAAGCTCCGCTATGCTCATGCCGGAACTCGTGACGACATTCATGAAAGATCTAAATCTGCGTGGAATTTCGTTTGCGCTCGATGATTTCGGGGCGGGGTATACCGCGTTCCGCTATCTCAAGGACTTTTTCTTCGACATTATCAAAATTGACGGACAATTCATTCGTGGAATAGCCACAGATCCCGACAACCAAGTCCTGACCAAAGCGCTCTGCTCTATCGCTTCACAATTTGAAATGTTTACCGTCGCTGAAAGTGTTGAAAACAAGGAGGATGTTGCTTTCCTTCAATCCATTGGTATCGATTGCCTTCAGGGGTATTATTTTGGCGCGCCAACAATTCGTCCTCCATGGCAAAAAGAACTCGCAGAGAAAACTGGATAATATCACGGTTTTCCTTGCGTAAGGCGGGAACACCCTGTCAATTGTACTTCACGTAGATTCATCGTTGAACTTTACGCAATTGACGGGATGTGCCGCTGTCCCGAAGCGTCACGGACCTTTTTCAGTCTCGGGAGAGGAAAAGCCTAATGACTCATGTTGTCATCGCATCTGCAGCGCGAACCGCTGTGGGCAGCTTTAATGGTTCGTTTGCCAACACCCCCGCCCACGACCTCGGCGCCGCTGTGCTCGAATGTCTTGTTGAGCGCGCCGGAATTGACAAAGCCGAAGTTTCAGAAACCATCCTTGGGCAAGTTTTAACGGCCGGCCAAGGGCAAAACCCAGCTCGCCAAGCGCATATAAACGCGGGCCTTCCAAAAGAAGCGGCCGCTTGGGGAATTAACCAAGTTTGCGGATCTGGCCTGCGTGCCGTTGCTTTGGGAACACAGCATATTTTACTGGGCGACGCCGAGATTGTCACCGCTGGTGGTCAAGAAAACATGTCCATGTCCCCCCATGTCGCAAACCTGCGTCAGGGACACAAAATGGGCGACATGCAGTTCATTGACTCGATGATCCGCGACGGCCTGTGGGATGCATTTAATAATTACCACATGGGTACAACCGCAGAAAACGTTGCAAAACAGTGGGACATCACCCGCGAAATGCAGGACCTCTTTGCGGTTGGCAGCCAAAACAAAGCTGAAGCCGCACAGAAGGCTGGCAAGTTTGTCGATGAAATCATGCCCTTTATCGTAAAATCACGGCGCGGTGATACCGTGGTCGACGCGGATGAATACATTCGTCATGGCGTAACAATGGAAGCGATGCAAAAATTGCGCCCCGCATTTGATCGTGAAGGCACAGTCACCGCGGCCAACGCTTCTGGCCTCAACGACGGTGCCGCCGGAGCGCTTCTTATGAGCGCCGCGAATGCAGAAAAACGGGGAATCGAACCTTTAGGCCGCATTGCAAGCTACGCAACAGCTGGTCTCGACCCCTCAATTATGGGCGTTGGACCCGTTTACGCCAGCAAGAAGGCCCTCGAAAAAGCTGGCTGGAAAGCAAGCGATTTGGACTTGATTGAGGCCAATGAAGCTTTCGCAGCACAAGCCTGTGCCGTTAACAAAGAGATGGGCTGGGATCCTGAGATCGTGAATGTAAACGGCGGTGCGATCGCCATTGGCCACCCAATCGGTGCTTCTGGCGCGCGTGTGCTAAACACTCTTCTGTTCGAAATGAAGCGCCGCGACGCGAAAAAGGGTCTGGTGACACTTTGTATTGGCGGTGGAATGGGCGTTGCACTTTGTGTTGAACGCGACTAATTTCAAACCGTGCGCGCAACAAAATTGCGCGCACGTCTGATATTTTTATCTATTAATACTTCTGGAGGAGAAAAGCATGTCAAGAGTAGCACTCGTTACGGGCGGAACACGCGGGATCGGCGCAGCCATTGCAACAGCCCTCAAAGCTGAAGGCTATACGGTCGCAGCAAACTTTGCGGGCAATGAAGAAGCCGCCGCGAAGTTCACGGCCGAAACTGGAATCGCTACTTATAAATGGTCTGTCGCCGACTATGACGCATGTGTTGCGGGAATAGCAAAAGTCGAAGCCGACCTTGGCCCCGTTGAGGTGTTGGTCAACAACGCGGGGATCACGCGCGACGGTATGTTCCACAAAATGACCCGCGATCAGTGGCAAGAAGTCATCGACACAAATCTCTCTGGTGTTTTCAACATGACCCATCCAATTTGGAATGGAATGCGAGACCGGAAATTTGGCCGGGTAATCAATATTAGCTCAATCAACGGTCAAAAAGGCCAAATGGGCCAAACCAACTATTCGGCGGCAAAAGCAGGTGATCTCGGTTTCACCAAAGCTCTTGCTCAAGAAGGCGCCTTCAAAGGCATTACCGTAAACGCGATTTGCCCAGGATATATCGGAACAGAAATGGTTATGGCTGTTCCGGAAAAAGTACGCGAGAGCATCATCGCCCAAATCCCAGTGGGACGTTTGGGTGAAGCAAGTGAAATCGCACGTTGTGTCGTTTTCCTCGCATCTGATGATGCGGGCTTTGTGACCGGATCAACGATCACGGCAAATGGCGGCCAGTATTTCGTTTAAACAATCGTAAGATTATTGCTTGGGGCCGGCGCAAACCGGCCCCTTTTTTCTTGCTATCCTCATTCCCAATCTCTACCGAAATATCCGTCCGATTAGCCGCCAAGAAGAACCGCATTTGACTAAGATTGAAGCTTGGATTTTAAAGGTAGAGGCAAAAATGGAAGTTTCCAAAACCTACCGTGACGACGCCTATCGCTTCAAGTGAAGAGGCGAAAAGCAACGGCCGTGGGAGCTTCGGCAATTTTACTCTGGTCTTTTTTGGCCGTTTTGACAGTTGGCAGTTCGCCAATACCTCCCCTGCAACTCAACGCGATGTGTTTCGCTATTTCTGGTATCATCGGGCTCGTTTGGGTCGCCCGAGGTATCGGTTTTTCCACCCTGCTCCACGTAAATTGGAAAATCTACGCCTTCGGAACTCTTGGCCTATTTGGGTATCATTTTCTGTATTTTTCAGCCCTGCGACTGGCTCCCCCTGCTGAGGCGGGATTGATCGCGTATCTCTGGCCGCTTCTCATTGTCCTTTTCAGTGGCTTCCTTCCAGAGGAACGCCTTAAGCCCACCCACATTATCGGTGCGATTCTAGGGTTTGCGGGGGCAGCCATCCTTGTGGGGAATGGAGGGGCGTTGAAGTCTGAGTTCATTCTTGGTTACGCCCTCGCACTCATGTGTGCGGTCACTTGGGCAAGCTATTCGGTTATTTCTCGACGCTTAGGCACGGCCCCGACTGAGACGGTCGCAATTTTCTGCGTCTTTACGTCTTTGCTCTCGCTTCTGGCCCACCTTGTGTTTGAAACGACCTATTGGCCTCAGGATCCCATAGCTTGGGCATCCATCGTTGCGCTGGGCGTTGGTCCTGTCGGAATCGCGTTTTACACGTGGGATTTCGGCATGAAAAAAGGCGACATCCAATTGTTGGGCGTCACCTCATATGCTGCACCCGTGTTTTCAACCGCAATTCTTGTATTTGTTGGCGTAACAACGGCCAGTTGGTCTCTGGCACTCTCTGCCTGCCTCATCATTGCGGGTGCTGCACTGGCGTCACGCGCCAGTGCTCGCGAGTCTGACGAAGCGTCCTAAGCTTCGGACAATCGGTTAATCTGCTCTTTTAGCAACAATTTCTGTTTCTTCATATTTGCAATGGTAAGCTCATCTGCTGAGGGGCTCTTCTGCGCCGTCTCGACTTTAGTGGAAAGAGTTTGATGTTTTCTACGGAGCTCATTCAAATGCGAACTCATGTTCATAGTCGTCCTCCTAAATAAGATTAGCTAGGTCTTCAGAAAAACACAGGATCGACTCTTTGTCACGCATCTTAAACAACCGTTGGCCGACCCTTGCCTACTGTGAGAAAAGAGCACAAACATTAACAAACACTTAACGGCTTGGAAAATTAAGGGCGACGCCATCTCGCAACACGGATTTAACTTCCGGCAAGTAGCTATCTTGATCCACCGAGTGCGCGTCCCCCATATGAAGAACAAGCGCAGGATGTAAAATAAATTCCGCACGCCCTCCCTTGCGGGCCCGCAGCAAAAATCGTCTTGGCCGACGACCTTCGCGCGCAGAGATCGGCAAGACTTCCAGACTACCCAAAACGGGCAAGGCGGCGGCCATAATTTCGGGCAATCGCTCGATATCTTGGATCAAGGAAAAGACCCCTCTGGGACGTAATCTTTTCGCCGCGACTTCCACCCAAAGGGAAAGCGGTGTGTCCTCCGTGAAAGCCGCTTCCCGCCCCACATCTTCGGATTTTTTACGCCTTTTCTCAAGGTAATACGGCGGATTTGCCACGACGTGGTGAAACTGTCGATCCCTGATTGATAATGGCATTTCGGAGAGGTCAGCCGTAACAACTTCAAGCGCACCGTGAGCATTTTCACGGGCCAAGTCGGCATAGTCTGGCTGAATTTCGACTCCCACCAAATCCAATCCTGAAACCCGCGCATTTAGGCAGAGAGACACCGCGCCGACACCGCAGCCAAGCTCTAACACCGACTCGCCCGAGATCGCAGGAATCGCAGCCGCCAGTAACACCGCGTCCGGCCCCGCGCGGTAGCCCTGTGCAGGTTGTCGAAGCGTGACGCGCCCCCCCAAAAAAGAGTCATCGGTCGTTTGCGGAAAACTCATTCATTTTCCTAGGGGAACGTCATTATCGCGCAAAATTGCCTGTGCCATAAAGTGATCTCGGTCGCGAACCATCAATCGGCGCGGCAAAATGCCTATGGAACCTTCGAGCACGCTAATATTTACGTCCATTTCAAAGCAGTCTATACCCTCTCCTTGAAGAAGGGCTTGCGCGAACGCGATGACGGTTGGATCGTTGGTTTTTAAAAGCTCTTTCATAGCCAAGGACTTAAGCCCTAAAGGGGTTATTTGTCGAGAGGGATGACGTGAGCGTGATGGGATTAGATGAAATTGCGGTCAAACCGCATGAACGCCTGAGCGATGCGCTCGCGGGTGAACTTGATGCTGTAAACGCCCTGATTCGCCGTCGCATGGCCTCCGAACACGCGCCTCGCATCCCCGAAGTGACGGCGCATTTGGTCGAAGCGGGCGGTAAACGTTTGCGCCCGATGTTAACTCTCGCTGCGGCGCGAATCTGTGGCTACGACGGGCCCTATCACATCCATATGGCCGCGACGGTTGAGTTTATTCACACCGCGACATTGCTGCATGACGACGTCGTTGACGAAAGCGGCCAACGGCGTGGTCGCCCGACAGCCAATCTGTTGTGGGATAATAAATCCAGCATCCTTGTCGGCGATTATCTTTTTGCGCGCAGTTTCCAATTGATGGTCGAGACTGGCAATATGCGCGCCCTTGATATTCTCGCAAATGCGTCTGCGACCATTGCTGAGGGCGAAGTCTTGCAGCTTACGGCCGCCCAAGATTTGGCCACGACCGAAGAGATTTACTTCAAAGTTGTGCGCGGCAAAACAGCAGCGCTGTTTTCTGCGGCGACAGAAGTTGGTGGCGTTATAGCGGGCGCAAATGAGGTGACCACCGGCGCCCTCTATGACTTTGGCGACGCGTTGGGCATTTGCTTCCAAATTGTCGACGACCTGTTGGATTATTGGGCAGCGACGCCACAGGCAAAAACATCGGCGACGATTTCCGCGAACGCAAACTCACCCTGCCGGTCATCAAAGCGATTGCAAAAGCAACCGACGAAGAGCGGGCGTTTTGGAAGCGGACGATTGAAAAGGGCGACCAACGCGACGGCGATCTTGACGCCGCCCTCGCACTTTTGGCCAGCCATAACGCCCTGCAGGAGACTCGCCAAGAGGCGCTGCAATGGTCTGCGAAGGCTAAGTCAGCGTTGATCGGGCTTCCTGATGACCCGATCAAGGATATGCTTGCCGATATCGCCGACTATGTTGTTGAGCGCCTTAACTAAGCTTTTGCACGCGCCCTGACTTCACTCAATGTCGCTCCAGGGGCAAGTGCTTCGCTGTCAAGTTTCAATTCGATAATGGCGGGAGTTCCACAGTTTCGTGCCCGCTCAAAGGCGGCGGGGAAATCCTCGGTTTTTGTAACCACTTCGCCGTGTCCGCCATAGGCGCGCGCAAAAGCGGCGAAATCTGGATTGATCAAATTCGTTCCAGAAACCCGCGCGGGATAGTGCATTTCCTGATGCATCCGAATGGTCCCATACCGCCCGTTATTGGCGACAATCGTGATGACATTTGCGCCCGACTGCATGGCTGTTGAAAACTCGTTGCAGGTCATCTGAAAACATCCATCCCCTGCAAGGCACACAACTGTTTTTTCCGGAAAGGAAATCGCTGCGGAAATGGCTGCGGGAAAGCCATACCCCATGCTCCCAGAAGTTGGAGCCAGTTGGGTTCCGTGCTGTTTGTAAACAAAGTAGCGGTGCAGGAAGGCCGCATAATTGCCCGCGCCATTGGTCAGGATTGCGTCCTCAGGCAGAACCTCAGAAAGATGCGCGATGACCTCTTCCATTTTCACGTCCCCCGGCGTCGTTCTGGGCTTCAACCATGCCTCATAATCGGCACGAGCCGCTGCACCCCACTCACTCCAAGGCCCCGTAATCGGGGGGCAAGCCGCAAGGGCCGCAACAACTTCACTAGTGTCCGCAACCAAGGCCAAATCTGGGCGATACACCTGTCCCAAACTATCGGGATCAGCGTGCACATGCACAATCCGTGTGGTGATGTTGGTGGGATCAATTGTTGTATACCCCGAGGTCGCGATATCGCCTAAACGCGCCCCGAGAATGACCAAAAGATCTGCCTCGGCGAGGCGTGTTTTCAGCGCAGGATTGATGCCAACGTTCAAGTCCCCAATATAGTTTGGGTGACGGTTGTCGATGTAATCTTGGCGACGGAAATCAACAGCAATAGGCAGGTCGGAGGCCGTTGCAAACTGCGCGATATCGGCTGCGGCCTGCTTAGACCATTTACTACCACCGAGGATTATCAAAGGGCGTTTGGCACGGGCAATTTCAGTTCGAATTGCCGAAATCGACGCATCAGCTACACCGACTAGACGGGGGGCAATGGGGGCAATATCTGGAACGTCCGCAATCGAACTGAGCATGTCTTCGGGCAATGCCAGAACCACAGGGCCGGGCCGTCCGGAGGTTGCGACATGAAACGCGCGACTGATGTATTCGGGGAGGCGCTCGATTTGATCCACCTCCGTCACCCATTTGGCGAGTGTCCCAAAAACAGCCCTATAATCGACTTCCTGAAACGCTTCCCGATCGCGGTGCCCTCGGGCGATTTGCCCGACAAATAAGATCATCGGCGTACTATCTTGACGCGCGATATGCACGCCCGCTGCGGCATTCGTCGCACCTGGACCGCGCGTCACGAAAGCGATTCCAGGCTTGCCTGTGAGCTTACCTTGCGCTTCGGCCATCATTGCAGCGCCGCCTTCTTGGCGGCAAACGTGGTTTTCAATACCGCTTTCGTACAGGCCATCCAGCGCGGCTAAAAAGCTTTCCCCCGGAACAGAAAAAACTCGCTCCACACCTTGGGCAACCAGTTGATCTACGAGAATTTTTCCACCGTGACGTTTCATTCTATGTGCCCATTTCATTGCGTTTCGCAGCGACTTTGCTGGAGTTTTCACTGGGGTGCAAGCCTCAAGAAAATTATGTGCAGTGAGGCGCATCTAGCCCGCCAAATTGGCCTCAACGCGGAAATGATCGGGGATTGTATCGTTCCCGTTCAAAACAAGATCGGCAAGAGTTGTCGCGAGTTTTGGGGTCATGCCAAAGCCAATTTTAAACCCTCCGTTTGCGATAAAATTATTCGGACGTCCGGGATAGGCACCGATCATAGGCGCACGGGTAAAGGAGCGTGGCCGCGCGCGGGCCCAACGCTCAATCACAGGAGCCTGTGCTAGCATCGGAAACGCAGTAAATGCCCGCGCGATGAGGTCTTCGAGCAAGTCATCCGTCGCGCTAGCGTCTTCGAAATATCGCTCCGTTGTCGAGCCAATCGCGGTTGTTCCATTGGAATGGGGAACAACGTAAATTCCATCTGAGAACAGCTGGTTCTTGCCTGTGGCGTCATATCCCAAAAGCGCCGCTTGGCCTTTTTCGCCATTGCCGATGGGGGCGTCGAATTCTTTGGCCATCGCAAAAAGCCCCGCGACGCCCGTTGCCCAAATGATTTTCGTATTGGGCGTTTGCGGCACGTCTTTGCCAAGAATGATTTCGCCGCCAAGTTTTGTCACCGCCTTTGCCAATGCCATGGTCGCCAATCGCGGATGCAAGCGCGCGGAAAGCGTATCATGCACGAGGTACCCCGTTTTGCTTTCCGGTGCCCAGCCAGCATGTTCTTCGGCCTTAACCACATCCCAGCTTGCCTCGCCGTGCCAGAACTCCTTGGCGGCCTCGTGGCGTTCATGGGACAGCTCCAATATGCGGGCGGTGTTAATCGGCTGAAGGCGTCCTACGCGGCCATAGCCCGTCGCAAAACCAGACACCTCCTCGACCCCGCGCCAAAACGCGGGCGCCATACACAGGCTTTCGAATTGAAACTGTTTTTTGGCCTCCCAGCGCTCGGGCGTATGTGGCGCAAGGGCGCCGACAACGCCACCGCTGGCCCCTGCCCCGACCGAGGCCCGCTCAACAACTTGAACTTTCGCGCCCGCCTTGGCACAAACATAGGCGACAGACAGGCCAAACGCGCCCGCCCCCATTACTGTTATTTCTGCCATTGCCAAAGTCCGCGCCCTTCTACATTCTCCGGTTTCTCGCTCGTGTTTAGGACAATCGTGCATGAAGAACCAGCAAGCAGATTTGGAATGGCGCGATGATGAAATCCCAGTGTCGTTGCGCTTTGACGATCCGTACTTCTCGCTTGGGAACGGGCTTGAGGAAGCACGGCACGTGTTTTTAGGCGGAAATGACCTCCCCGCGCGGTTTTGCGAGGGGTTTCAAATCGCTGAACTTGGGTTTGGGACGGGCCTTAATCTCTGTGCGGCACTCCTTTCATGGCGGGAAGCGGGCAGGACCACGCCCCTGCGCTTCACAAGCTTTGAAGCCTACCCGATGACAGCAGCCGAAATGGAGCGTGCCTTGCGAGCCTTTCCAGAGGCCCTACGCGTGGCCCCTCCAATTTTGGCGCAACTGGCCGATGGGAAGACGACGATTGACCTCCCCGACCTGCACGCCGAAATCATAATTGGCGATGCGCGAGAGACCCTCCCCAAGTGGCCCCACAAGGCGGACGCGTGGTTTTTGGACGGGTTTTCCCCTGCGAAAAACCCCGAACTTTGGGAAGCCAACCTTATGTCGGCCGTCGCCGATCACACCCATCCCAACGGAACCTTCGCAACCTATACCGCCGCCGGATTTGTTCGCAAAGGGCTGGCCGAGGGGGGCTTCGCGGTCGAGCGCGTCAAAGGCTTTGCCCGCAAACGACACATGAGCATCGGCAGACTGGATACCCTCACATGATTCAACGATCAGACACCCGCCTTGGCATTATGTTGATGACGGCGACAACCTTCGTTTTTGCCCTTCAGGACGTGATTTCGCGTGTTTTGGCGAGCGAGTATAATGTGATGATGGTTGTGATGATCCGCTATTGGTTTTTCGCGGCCTTTGTTGTGGCAATTGCCGCGCGCAAACCGGGTGGCGTTCGGGCCGTGGCGAAAACCAAACAACCGGTTGTACAAATCATCCGTGGCCTGCTGCTCAGCGCGCAAATCAACGTCATGGTGCTTGCGTTCGTATTGCTGGGACTTGTGGAAAGTCACGCAATTTTTGCGAGTTACCCGCTGATTATCGCCGCCCTATCGGGGCCTATATTGGGTGAAAAAGTTGGTTGGCCACGTGTTTTCGCCATCATGGCTGGATTTGTCGGCATCGTAATCATCCTTCAACCCGGCGTAAAAGTGTTCTCGCCTGCGGCCATTGTTCCCCTCGTCGCCGCCATTGGTTTTGCGCTCTACAGTCTGCTTACGCGCTATGCTGGGCGCAAGGACACCGCGGCGACTAGCTTTTTCTGGACGGGAACCGTTGGTATGGTTTTCTCATCCGCTGTGGGCGTTTGGTTTTGGCAAAACATGACCACCACCCATTATTTTTGGATGGCGGTGCTCTGCGTTTCTGGCGCTTTGGGGCACTGGCTTTTGATCCGCACCTATGAGGTTGCCGAAGCCAGCGCAGTTCAGCCGTTTGCCTATCTGCAATTGGTCTTTGCATCGATGGCGGGCATCTTCTTTCTGGGCGAAACACTGCCCGTCAACGTAGCGATCGGGGTCTCCATTGTTATCGCTGCTGGCCTGTTTACCTTTTGGCGCGAACGGCGCAAATCTAACGCTGGGTTAAATCCTCAATAAGCCGTATGTTTTGGGGTTTTCCCGCCAATTGCGCCCGATAGGGCAACAGAGCCTCAGACACACGCATGGTGTAATTCCGTGTCTCGTCATATTGGATATGTTCGATCCAATCGACAACTTGCGCACTGTTAGCCCGCGGATCACCCCGTTCAGAAAGCCAGCGACGCGGGCGTCCAGGCCCTGCGTTGTACCCCGCAGAAACAAGGATCACGTTGTCGCCAAACTCCTCAATGAGCCCCGCCAAATAGTTGGTTCCCAGCGTTGCGTTATAATCCCAATCACTCAAAACTTTTGACGGTTCATACTCGATCCCGATCTTCTTGCTCACAAGTTCCGCCGTTCCGGGCATGACCTGCATCAGGCCCTGCGCCCCTGCGCCAGACACCACCCGTGAATTGAATTCACTTTCGCGACGGGAAATGGCGAGCGCCAATTCTGGTGAAACCACGAGGGGTGATTTTGTGGCAACGGGATGCATTGGGTACATGGACGCGTGCAAGGTATCGCCAAATTGTGCGGCGCGCTTAGCCACATGAAGCGCAGTGTACGGATTTTCGTTTTCGATGGCCCATGCCGCAAGCGCGCCGCGTTCGCTGCGATTAAGGCTTTCGGCAAGATGCGAGATAAACCGTGCCGAAATGCGACTTTCACCTGCGTCATCGAGAAGTTGCCCTGCCTTAAACACGCTGGAGTTGGCAAAGCTTGTGGTTTTCCAATCGGGGAATTTTTCCTGACCCAAAAGCGCTGGGTCCATTGCCATCCCCGCTTCTTGGGCGGCAAGTTGGCCGTAAAAACTGGTCTGGAAGCCACCACCAAAGACATAAGCCGCCTGCGCACGAGTCGCGTCGCCCATAGCTTCATAGGCGCGCCCCTCCCAATAACCAGCTCGTCCAAGGCTAATCGGGGAATCCACTCCGGCTTGGAACGCTTTGAAATGCTTTAGCGCATCGGAAGGTCGGTTAAGGAATCGCAGCGCGATATAGCCAGAAAGCCACTCCAAATCGGCAAAATAATCGCCCTGTGATAGGTGATGTCGGGACGCGGCTGTATAGGCACTCTCATAACGACCCGCGCGCATTTCGTACCGTGCAATCAGGGCACGACGACGCGCCCATTCTTCGGGCCGTCCCAGTGATGCTGCCGAATTAGAGCGTTCATTCAAAAGCACGAGGGCATCGTCATAGCGGTCTTTGCGGGCGCGCCAAACAAAGCGCTCATAGGCCAAACCCGGATCGCTGGCCAAACCAACGGGAATGGCAGAAATCATTCCGTCCACCCCGTCAACTTGCTGACGTAACCCAATCCGAGCAGCTGCCAGTTTCTGCCAGCCGTCACTCACATAGGGCATAAGCGCTTGGGCTTCGTTTGATGCCCCCTGCCACAAAAGCATATCCATGCGCTCTTGATGATAAGGTTTCAGCAGGTCGCTATAGGTTGCTAAAAACGAGAGTTGCTCGGCCGAAGTGAGCGGCATTGTGCGCCATGCATCGGTTATCGTTGCAGAGGCGCGTGAGGTTTCCCCCGTTTTGGACAAGGCCGCAGCATAGGCGAGAGCCCCCGTGCCCGTTTGCGGACGATCACCCCCAAAATACGCCAGAACCCGTTGCGGCGACGTGTCGGTGTACAGCGTTTTTTCGCCGCGTTCGCTTAGGTACGGCATTCCGGGCCAATCCGCGTGATCCCGCAAAAAGGCTTCGTATTCGTCCAACGTCCCTTTGCCAGCCCTGAGGTAGTGCCATTCAACAATTGTTTGCGCTGTGGCCCCCGCAGGCTTTGCCGCAGATTCGGCCGCTGGCCAATCCTGTACACGCACCAAATCCATGGCCTGCGCCAATGCCGTGTCGGCCTGCGCCGCAACAGATTGAGACGTTACAACTAATGTGAGAAGGGTAGAAAAAAATACTCGATGGATTTGCCGCACGATATCGTCCTTTTTGGATCTATTTTGATAAAGTTTAACGGATTCGCATCCATCAGCAACACACAACTTGGCAATTGCCCGTGAGGCGGCTAGGTTCCGCCGCGATTACACACGATCATCAGGGCGACTCGCGCCCTCAATCAAAAAGGAGACGTGTCATGTTCAAGGGTTCCCTTCCCGCTCTGGTGACGCCGCTTAAGGGTGGCCAACTGGATATCGACGCGCTCAAACATTTGGTTGAGTGGCACATTGAGGAAGGCTCTACGGGCCTTGTTCCTGTTGGCACGACGGGCGAAAGCCCCACGTTAAGCCATGAAGAGCACGAAACAGTTATTGAGGTCGTTGTAAAAGCGAGCGCGGGGAGAATTCCTGTGATCGCGGGAGCTGGCTCCAACAATACCACCGAAATGAGCCGCTTTGTGCAATTCGCCAAAAAAGTTGGCGCCGACGCGGCCCTTGTTGTGACCCCTTATTACAACAAACCCACACAGCGCGGATTGATCGCCCATTTTACGGCTGCGGCCCAAGAAGATTTGCCGATCATTATCTATAACATCCCTGGCCGTTCGGTTGTGGATATGTCTGCGGAGACCATGGGCGAACTCAGCAAACTGCCCATGATCATCGGCGTTAAAGACAGTACAGGTGACGTCTCGCGGATTTCCGAGAATCGCGGCACCTGTGGCGCTGATTTTGTTCAACTCTCAGGCGAAGACGCTATGGCGCTGGGGTATTATGCGCATGGGGCCGTTGGCTGTATTTCGGTGACGGGCAATGTCGCACCACGCCTTTGTGCGGAATTCCAAGCGGCCTTGGCGGAAGGCGATTTTGCCACGGCGCTAACATATCAAGACCGCCTCATGCCGCTTCACACCGCGCTGTTTGTTGAGCCGGGCCTCGTGGGCGCAAAATATGCGCTGTCACTTTTGGGCAAATGCACCGAAGACGTGCGTTCCCCACTGACGGGCCTGTTGGACGACACAAAGCGGCAAATCAAAGCCGCAATGCAATTCGCCGGTATTTTGGCCTAAACCCCTCTCCCGCCGATGGATTTCTTTCGGCGGGACATTTCCTTGCGCATCTAGACATCCTAGATCACGCACATTAGATCATTCCTATGGCTAAAAAAGAAACCGCAGAAGACAGAAACTACAAAATCATCGCTGAAAACCGCCGCGCGCGGTATGATTACGCGATTGAGGACGACATTGAGTGCGGCATTATTTTGCAAGGCTCTGAAGTCAAATCACTGCGCATTGGCCAAAGTAACATCGCCGAAAGCTATGCCGCCGTTGAGCAAGATGAACTCTGGCTCGTAAACAGTTATATCGCGCCTTACAAACCCGCGGTTACGTGGGGACACGACGAGAAACGTCGCCGCAAACTAATGGTTAAGAAGAAAGAGTTGGTGCGCCTCTGGCAGGCCACATCCCGCAAGGGAATGACGCTTATTCCACTGGTGATGTATTTCAACCATAAAGGCCATGTGAAGATCAAAATCGGCGTCGGTAAAGGCAAGCAAAACCACGACAAACGTGCCTCTGACGCTAAACGCGACTGGGGCCGCCAACAACAACGCATATTGCGCGACCGCGGCTAACATGGCCCGATCACGCAGCATGTAGAGTAGAAGATTAAGGGGTACTAATGCCATATAATGATCCCAAAACGCTCGTGTCTACGGACTGGCTCGCCCAGCATTTGAACGACCCTGACCTGCGCATTCTGGATGCCTCATGGTACCTGCCCGATATGGCGCGCGATCCCAAAGCCGAGTACGACAAAGCCCATATTCCGGGTGCGCGGTTTTTCGACATCGAAGAGATTTCGGACCAGCGCAGCGCCCTGCCCCATATGGCGCCACCCGTCGAGAAATTCATGAGCCGCATGCGCGCGATGGGCGTGGGTGACGGGCATCAAGTTGTGGTTTACGACGGAGCAGGCTTGTTTTCGGCGGCCCGCATATGGTGGTTGTTCCGCTTGATGGGAAAAACCGATATCGCCGTACTGGATGGCGGTTTGGCAAAGTGGATTTCCCAAGGCCACCCCGTGGACGACAGCGCGCCAATTGTTCGCGACCGCCATATGACAACCTCCCGACAAAACCACCTTGTGCGCGATGTAACGCAGGTTGCTTCGGCCTCCAAACTTGAGGACCACGAGATCATTGACGCCCGCAGTCCCGCCCGTTTTCGCGGCGATTCACCCGAGCCACGCAAAGGCCTGCGCGCAGGACATATCCCGAATTCAAGCAACGTGCATTATGCCACCCTGTTAAAACCCGATGGCACAATGAAGGACCCTACTGCGATCAAAGCCGTCTTCCAAGCGGCGGGCGTGGACCTTTCGCGCCCCGCGATTACGACCTGTGGGTCTGGTGTGACTGCCGCGATTCTATCTCTAGCGCTCGAAGTGATCGGGCACCGAAACCACGCGCTTTATGACGGTTCTTGGGCCGAATGGGGCATGTTCGATTATCTCAAAGCTGAAACAGGGGCCTAGAATGCTCACCAACTTAACCGCACAACCCGCAGACAAAATCCTTGAACTGGTCGGAATGTATCGCGCCGATCCGCGCGACACCAAAATCGATCTCGGCGTCGGCGTCTATAAAGACGCGAGCGGTAACACGCCCGTTATGCGCGCCGTAAAAATCGCTGAAAAGCAACTCTGGGAGCGCGAAACCACGAAGTCTTACACGGGCCTCGCGGGGGACCCTGCGTTTCACGATGCAATGATTGACCTCGTCCTTGGCACGTCGGTTGCGCGGGATCGTATCGCAGCGGTTGCTACGCCAGGTGGGACGGGCGCTATTCGCCAAGCTATGGAACTCATCAAAATGATGAGCCCTGACGCGATAATTTGGCTTTCCAATCCAACATGGCCAAACCATCCCTCTATTGTCAAATACGTCGGGCTTTCCATGCGGGAATATCGCTACTTTGATGCCGAAACTGGTGGTGTTGATTTTGCAGGGATGGCCGAAGATTTGGCCGACGCAAAACCCGGTGATGTCGTGTTGTTGCATGGCTGCTGTCACAACCCAACTGGCGCAAATTTGACCCTCCCTGAATGGGCTGAGGTGATTTCCATCCTTCAGGAGACAGGCGCAACGCCGATGATCGACATCGCCTATCAGGGCTTTGGCGACGGTCTCGAAGACGATGCTGCTGGCGTGCGGATGGTGGCCTCTGAAATGCCAGAATGCCTGATTGCCGCAAGTTGTTCCAAAAACTTCGGCGTCTACCGTGAGCGCACTGGCATCCTCATGGCCATTAGTGAGGACCCAAAAAACACGGCCGTCACACAGGGCAACTTGGCCTTCCTAAATCGCCAAAACTTTAGCTTCCCCCCCGACCACGGCGCACGTTTGGTGACGATGATTCTGACTGATCCGGAATTGCGTGCAGATTGGCAGGCGGAACTTGAAGAAGTTCGTTTGAATATGTTGTCCCTGCGCAAACAATTGGCACTAGAATTGCAAACACTTGCCAATTCTGACCGCTTCGGTTTCCTTGCTCAACATCGCGGCATGTTTTCACGCCTTGGAACCTCGCCTGAAATGGTCGCCAAACTGCGTGATCAACACGGCATTTACATGGTCAGTGACAGCCGTATGAACATCGCTGGCCTGAACGAAGAATCCGTTTCGATCCTTGCGAAAGCAATCATCGACGTAGGTATCTAAGCAAAAAACCCGTCGGGCATTTCCATAAGAGTGCCCGACGGTTCCCATCCAGCCCCTCCATACGCAAACGTATGTAACTGATTATCGTTGCGTGGTTGTATACGACAACGTACGCTCACTTATGGCTCAAACATCCAAACGCCTTACCTCCGAAGATTGGCTCGTTCTGGGCCTCTATTCGCTGACAACCAGCGGCCCACAGGCCCTACGTGCAGAACGCCTTGCGCGCGATATTGGGGCGACAAAGGGGTCTTTCTATTGGCATTTCAAAGATGTCGCGGATTTTAAAACTGCACTTCTTCAATATTGGGAGCGCAGTACAACGCAGCACCCCGAGCCTGAGAACTCAAGCACACCTGCCGAGCGCCTTCTCGCACTGGCGAATACTCAGGAATCGGCGAGCGCTCCTAATGCGCTCTTTGCAAACGCAGAACTCGCAATGCGCGCCTGGGCCCGTGAGGACCAGATGGCCCAAGAGACACTCGCGCGCGTCGATCAAAGTCGGATCAACGATCTTGCCGAAATTCTTGCGGACCTCGACCTGACCAATCCTGATTTTCCACGCGCCATTTATGCGACCATGATCGGCCTAAAGGCCCTCTCGACTGGAAATTTCGATCAAGATCGCTCCGCCCTGACCAGCCTGCTTGCCGCAATTGTCGCCCTTGCCGAAAGCTAAATTTGGTGGCAATCTTGGACGATGATACGTGCCGCTTTTGTAATGTTATTAGGCCTATCCTCCTGCCAAGGGGATGAAACGATCAGCGGCTACAGCGCCACTGGCGTCACATGGGTTTTAGAAAGCCTAAATGGCGTCGCATTTACAGCCTCGGCGAATCTGACTTTTCCTGAAGAAGGGGAAATTGCGGGGGAAGCCCCCTGCAACGCCTACTTTGGCGCGCAAACAGCGCCCTATCCGTGGTTTGCGCTCGAAGACTTCGGAAGCACTAAAATGGCCTGTGCCGATATGGACCAAGAAAGCGCGTACTTCACAGCACTTGCGGCAATGACGATCGCCGAGGTCGCGGACGACACACTTATCCTCACCAATGAAGTGGGCGGCGAAATGGTTTTTAGGGCCGACTAGCGCTTCAAAAGATCGATCAGTCTTTGGCGCGCAGCGGGCAAATCTCTATCACCGAGAGCCACCGCCAAACGGTTCTTTAGAAAATATCCCGTCGTTTCTAGACCTTGCATAATTTCCTCATCCGTCACCGAGCTTTGCCCCAAAAGACATTGCGGCAATGGCAATAAACGGCTGGCCCATTCCCCAGCCCCTGCACGACTGACCGCCCGCGCAGATTTAGGCGAAACATAGATCAGATCGTCACGACTGCCCGTCACAGCACAGCGGCGCAAGTCCATACCAAACCCCATTTCCTCGAGTAAGTCCGCCTCCCATCTGAGGTAGGCAAGCGGCCACGCGTCTGTCATGGACAGTAAATCCAAGAGGGATATAGACGCCGAATATATTGGCTTATGCGGCTCTCGTTCAGGGAGACAGAAAGCCAAGAGCGCGGTGATCGCGTTGAGCCCTGCTAGGGCCAATCGGTCGTCCATCACAAGGGCTGCGCGCGTGCGAATGGGCTCAACTGTAAACGCCCCCATATGCTGCTCCAATCGCGCGCGCCACGTCAGAGATAGCTCGGCTCCCGGCTGGAGAATGGGTGCAAGCTTGCGGCTCGTCCCGCCACGCACAACGCCTGTATAGCGCCCACGCTCCGGCGTAAGCACGTCGATAATCGCGGAGGTTTCTCCGTGCCGACGAACCGTCAATACTGTGCCTTGGTCACGCCATTCCATGCGCTTAAACTAGTCCGCAAATCCCGGTTCGTCGAGCAAATGACGACCGGCGCGGTCCTCGACTTCGATCACCCAAAGGTCGGGATCAAAACTACATTGTTTTTTGATCGCCTCATCAACGCCGGGCTCATCCCCCTTGCTGAGGGAAATCCAAGCCCGTTCACCTGTCATCAGGTCAAAACTTTTCTGAAAAACCTCAGCCTGACCATCGAGGGTATTGAGCTTCACCAGTACGGCCCCAGCGGTTATGTCCCCTTTTGAGGTCACAAACGCTGGAATATCCTTAAGTCGAAGCCGCGTCAGATACGCCGCGACCCAAAAATCTGCCGTGAGGCGTGTCATACGTTCCCATCTTTGAAGGACAGGCCCATTTCATCGTAACGCTCTGATTCTTCAAGCCAATTTGGCCGTACTTTAATCTGAAGAAACAGATGCACTTTGCGATCAAGGAAGGCTTCCATCTCTTCGCGGGCGGCGGTGCCAATTGCCTTAATCGACTCGCCTTTATTGCCCAGAACGATGCCTTTGTGGCCGTCGCGCATCACGTAAATCAGTTGATCAATGCGCACCGATCCGTCTTTGCGGTCTTCCCATTTTTCCGTTTCAACCGTCAGCTGATACGGCAATTCCTGATGCATCCGCAGAGTCAGTTTCTCGCGCGTCATTTCGGCGACGATCATCCGCAACGGAAGATCGGCAATTTGGTCTTCGGGGTAAAGCCACGGGCCAACAGGCATTTCATCGGCGAGCCATTTGCGCAACGCGCCAACCCCGTGACCTTTTTCAGCTGAGATCATGAATGTCTCGGTGAAGGGGAATTTTTCGTTCATTTCGGCGGCCAAACCAAGGAGGGTTTCGGCCTTAACGCGGTCAATTTTATTGATCGCAAGCGCAATGCGGCGGCCTTCTGCGAATTCAGAGAGGGTTTCGAGCATCATGGCAACGCCCTCGGTCAAACCACGGTTCGCCTCAATCAACAGCACCACAACCTCGGCATCGGCAGCGCCCCCCAAGCCGCAGCAACCATTGCGCGGTCCAGACGGCGACGGGGGCGAAATACGCCCGGCGTGTCGATAAAGACAATCTGGCTATCGCCTTCGATGGCTACGCCGCGAATACGGGTTCGGGTCGTTTGAACCTTATGCGTTACGATTGAGATTTTGGCCCCAACCATGAAGTTAAGAAGTGTGGATTTTCCCGCGTTTGGTTCGCCAATCAGGGCAACAAATCCGGCGCGTTTTTCGGTCATGACTTTCCTTCCAGCTGCATGAGCAGCGCGGTGGCAGCGGCTTGTTCAGCTTGCCGTTTTGATCCAGCGGTCGCGCGATAGGCGTCGCCGCTTTGAAGCTGAACTTCTATTGTAAAAATCGGGGCGTGATCGGGGCCTGAGCGCGCGATCTCGACATATTTGGGGGGTGCTGTTTGCGAGCCTGTGCCCACTCTTGGAGCGAAGTTTTTGCATCGCGCGCGTCAGCCTCAACAGTGGTGATACGTTTACCCCAGTGACGCAAAACAAACGCACGGCCCACCTCAAATCCGGCGTCCTGATAGACGGCCGCGATCAAGGCTTCCATGGCATCGGCAAGAAGGGCTTCTTTGCGACGGCCACCGGAAATCATCTCCGAACGGCCAAGCTTCAAAACGGTTCCAAGGCCAATTTCACGCGCGACATCGGCGCAGGTTTCTTTGCGCACGAGCGCATTGAAACGCGGCGCAAGAACGCCTTCGCTGGCGTTTTTATCCGCTTGCAGCAGGGCCTCGGCGATCACCAAACCCAAGATCCGGTCCCCAAGAAACTCGTCTCGCTGGTTATCATCACGGGTAACTGAGGACATCGAGCTATGCGTCACAGCCCGCAACAATAGGGCGGGGTCTGCAAAATCATGCTCTATTCGGGCGCAAAAGGCCTTTAATTCTGCGGCTATTTTCACCGATCGTCCTTCAAATTACTAAAACCTCACGAGATGCCTTTTGGAATCGCTCCACGGGCGATGGGATGGCCTATCAGTTTCTAGACCAAGTTTAAACCACACAAGACAAGTGTCGCGTTATTCAACCGCTTTAAAGAAACGGTCGCCGCGCCATGTCCAAAATGCAAACAACGATTTCCCTGCCGACGAGAAAACAATCCGATCCGCACGACCAACCAGATTTTCAAACGGTACCATACCAACACCACCAGCATTCTGCGGAACGCGGCTGTCGCTTGAATTATCGCGGTTGTCACCCATAAAGAAATAATGCCCTTCGGGTACAATAGACGCTTGCGTATTATCCAACTGTTGATCGGTGAAATTCAAGATTGAGTGGGTCACACCGCCGGGAAGCGTTTCAAGGAATTTATCTTTCACACACTCGCCGTCAGGGCCGGGGCGCGTAATACATGCAGGCAAATTACCAGCGGAGCCTTGTGGCGCATAGTTTTCTACAAATAGGCCATCGGGAACCTGAACCGCCTCTTCGTCATTTATGAACACAACACTATCAATCACTTGAACCTTATCACCGGGAAGGCCGATGAGACGCTTAATGTAATCCACGCCCGACGTCGGGTGGCGGAACACAATCACATCGCCGCGATCGGGTTCAGATCCCAAAATGCGCCCCGTAATCGGACAGGCAGAAAAGGGGCAGGAATAGCGCGAATACCCATAAGCCATTTTGTTCACAAATAGGAAGTCACCGATTAAAAGCGTGTCTTTCATCGAGCCCGACGGAATCCAAAATGGTTGAAAAAACAAGGTCCGAAAAATGCCCGCGATGATCAGCGCCCAAAAAACGGTTTTCACAGTTTCCAGAATGCCGTCTTCTTTTTTCTCGATGGTTTTCATTTTCGTGCCTGTTCTGTTCAAAATATCTTAGCGCTACATGCGGCCCGCGCGGTTGAGTGTCAAGTTTTAGCCGCGTTCACACATTATTTGGGTGTGCTTCGATCACGACGAACGCCTGCGCCCAAGGGTGATCGTCGGTTAAGGTGACGTGAATGATCGCCGTGTGTCCCGCGGGCGTCATTTCCGCGAGCCGCTCTTTGGCCCAACCGGTTACTTCCATCACCGGTTGACCAGTGCGAAGATTGCTCACGGCCATATCTTTCCAACTGATGCCCATGGCAAGCCCCGTTCCGAGCGCCTTGGAACAAGCTTCCTTGGCAGCCCAGCGTTTGGCATAGGTGCCAGCAACATCGCGCCGTCGCTCAGCTTTTCTTTGCTCAACTTCGGTAAAAACGCGATTTTTAAAACGGTCGCCGAACCGATCCAAAGTCCTTTGAATACGCTCGATATTCGCGAGGTCGCTTCCGATCCCCAGTATCATTGGGGCACCACTTTGCCGTCACTTACCACAATGCAATCGCTCAAGCTCTTGCCTCGTCCATCAACCGCCGCATTTCTGCCATGGCGGGCGTAAGGCCACGAAAGATGCTTTCGCCGATCAGGAAGTGGCCGATATTAAGCTCGACAACCTCGGGGAACGCCGCAATCGGTTTGACGGTTTCATAGGTCAGCCCGTGGCCCGCATGCACCTCAAGACCCAGCGAATGGGCAAACTGAGACATTTCCCGCAAGCGCCCAAGTTCAACATCGCGAACGTCAAAGCGCCCTTCGGCGTGGGCATCACAATAGGCGCCGGTGTGCAGCTCAATAACGGCCGCACCGATGCGGTGGGCCGCTTCAATTTGACGTGGCTCCGCGGCGATAAAGATAGAAACGCGACAGCCCGCATCCCGCAAAGGTGCGATAAAATGCGCCAGTGCATTTTCTTCGCGGGCGACTTCGAGCCCCCCCTCAGTCGTGCGTTCTTCGCGTTTTTCCGGCACGATACAAACGGCATGGGGCTTATGACGAAGCGCAATGTCTTGCATTTCTTTCGTCGCGGCCATTTCAAAATTCAGCGGAATCGAGAGCGCTTCCATCAACCCGTCAATATCGGCATCGCCAATATGTCGGCGATCTTCGCGCAGGTGTGCTGTGATGCCGTCGGCACCCGCTTGCTGCGCCAAAACTGCGGCGCGTACGGGATCAGGTGTGTCCCCGCCGCGAGCATTACGCACCGTCGCGACGTGGTCGATATTTATACCTAATCTAAGTTTCTCTACTTGCGCCATTTCCTGATTCCCTAAACCGATTTTCGCAACACGTTAACGAGATCAAGCCGAGCCGTCAGCCTTCTTTGCCGCCTTCTTGCGCAACTCATCAAGTTTTTTCTTAAGCCGCCCACGCCGGCGCTTTTGATAGACCGCGATCAAGGGCACCGAAAGGTAGTACACAACCACACCAGAGATGATCCCCGGGATAATACCACCAATCAAATACGGCAGGAACAAGGAGTGGTAAAACCCATCAATACTGGACCAATGCGGCTCTGCATCGGTAAAAATTGCCCAAATATTCGTTTTAATTTCTCGGCCTACTGCCGAAAACCTTGCCAAAAGATCCGCTTGGTCGGGCTGGCGAAACGGGTGACCCAGCATCCATTTTCCAAGTTGAATGCAGAGCGGAGCGATAATCGGAAAAGTGAGCGGATTGCCGAAGAACGTGCCCAGAAGCGCGGCCATAATATTACCGCGCATAAGTTTGGCCAAAATCACAGCAATCAGAAAATGCATACCAAACAACGGGGTAAAGCTTGTGAGAACACCTGCGAACAACCCGCGCGCAATTTTATGCGGGGGGTCGGGTAGCCTGTGAAGCCGATGCCGAACGTAGCGAAACGCGCGCGACCAGCCGCCCTTGGGATAAAAGAAATCCGCGACGGCCTGCCATATGGGGCGTCTATCACGGCGTTTAAAAACCAAGTTGCGTTCCTCTGTCTTAGCCCTAGGCTGGTTTACGCGACGGATCGCGATGACGTTTCAAAGAAGCAACGTTCTCTTCGACCTCTAAGGCATTCATCACCATGTGCAAGTGTTCAGCGTCCCGCACATCAATATCTATCAGCAAGCGGAAGAAATCAGATTTCTTGTCCGAGAAGTGCATATCAGAGATATTGGCACCTTGCTGTCCAATCAATGTGCACATGCGTCCCAATACGCCCGCGTCGTTGGTGATGGTAATATTGATCGTGACCGTATGCACAGCGGGGTGACGCCCAGAGTGCCAGTGAAGATCAACCCAGCGATCGGTTTGCTCTTCGTACTCGGACAACACCGGACAGTCGATACCGTGCACCACAACACCTTCGCCACGATATGTGATCCCGACGATGCGCTCGCCCGGAACGGGTTGGCAACATTTGGCGCGGCGAAAACTTTGTCCAGGAGACAGGCCGACAACGGCGCGCGCCACGTCAATTTCATCACCTGAACTGGCCGCAAGTTCGGGAAAAACGGTGGACACGGCGTCCCGTGCGGAAAGCTCTGCACTGCCCAAACGCGCGAGAAGTTCGGAGGAGTTCGCAAGGCCAAGCTGTACCGCGGCGCGTTGCAACGTTTTTTCGGTGGCCCGCTTGCCGATATGATCAAACGCAACGCGCGCAAGCTCTCGTCCAAGCTTAACAAACCGATCCCGATCTTCGACGCGAAGACTCCGACGGATTGCGGCGCGGGCCCGTCCAGTGACGGCAATATCCAACCACGTCGCTTGCGGGCGTTGACCCTCGGCCGTTATAATCTCAACCGATTGTCCGTTCTTAAGGCGTGTCCAAAGCGGCACGCGCAGTCCGTCCACCTTGGCACCCACACAACTATCGCCAATGCGCGTGTGGATGGCATAGGCAAAATCAAGCGGTGTCGCGCCACGAGGTAATTTCTCGACCGCGCCTTTTGGTGTAAAGCAAAAGACCTGATCCGAATACATTTCGAGCTTCACATGCTCTAGGAATTCATCGTGATCCTCGGCGTTTGAAAATCGCTCGGCAAGACCGGAAATCCATTTCGCCGGATCGATGGCGAAAGGGTTTTCGGTGCGCACACCATCGCGATACGACCAATGCGCCGCAACGCCGCTTTCAGCAACATCATGCATTTGGCGGCTGCGAATTTGAACTTCAACGCGCTTGGCGTCCCGCCCCGAGACCGTGGTGTGTATCGATCGGTAACCATTTGATTTTGGCTGACTAATGTAATCTTTGAACCGTTCAGGGACCGCGCGCCACCGTCGGTGAATAGCCCCCAAAACCCGATAACAATCCGCGTCTTGCCGCGTAATAACGCGGAAACCATAGATGTCGGAAAGGCGCGAGAAACCTATGCCCTTTTCTTCCATTTTACGCCAGATTGAGTAGGGCTTTTTCGCTCGGCCATAAACGTCAGCCTCTATGCCCTCTGCCTCAAGCTCCGTGCGAATGTCATGGGTGATCTTTTGGATCACGTCGCCCGTTTCGCGTTGCAACATCACAAAGCGGCGAATGATCGAATTGCGCGCATCGGGATTGAGGACGCGGAAAGCCAAGTCTTCCAACTCTTCGCGCATCCATTGCATCCCCATGCGGCCTGCAAGGGGAGCAAAAATATCCATGGTTTCGCGCGCTTTTTGGGCCTGTTTTTCTGCGCGCATCGCCTTGATCGTCCGCATATTGTGGAGACGGTCTGCGAGTTTAATCAGGATGACGCGCATATCCTTGGACATCGCCATAAACAGCTTGCGAAAATTCTCGGACTGTTTGGTTTCACTGCTAGAAAGCTGCAAGTTGGTCAGCTTAGTTACGCCGTCCACAAGCTCGGCAACTTCCGTTCCGAACAGTTCCTGAATTTCCGAATAGGTGGCTTTGGTATCTTCGATCGTATCATGCAGCAATGCGGTGATGATCGTGGCATCATCCAATTGTTGCTCGGTTAAAATTGCGGCAACAGCAACGGGATGTGTGAAATATTCCTCGCCCGACTGGCGCATTTGACCGACGTGCATCTCGCGGCCATAGGCATAGGCCGCGGCGATCTTGGCTTCGTCAGTGTTTGGATTGTAGTTGCGGACCAGTTGGATCAGGTCGTCGACTTCGATCATCCAGTCCGCCTCTTTCGTGTCTTGCTTATTGCTGCCCTTGCGCTTCCATAAGAGCGCGCAGCAAGTTTTCTTCAGACATATCGTCCTCAGCTGGTTTGTCAGCAGGTTCAGCCCCCATCAACAACGCCATATCGTCAGCTTCAGGCTCATCGACTTCGATCTGAGTTTGGTTGCTCTCGATCATCCGTTCGCGCAAGTCTTCTGCTGATTGTGTCTCGTCTGCGATTTCACGCAGCGCAACCACGGGGTTTTTGTCATTGTCGCGATCAACTGTGATCGCAGACCCAGCCGTAATTTCACGTGCGCGATGGGATGCAAGCATCACCAACTCAAAGCGGTTAGGAACTTTATCAACGCAATCTTCAACCGTAACGCGGGCCATGGGCACTCCAATGCAAATCGGGGTTTAGAAGAGGTCTATTTAGTAGCTTGACGCGGCAATGACAAGCCCGAAAACCCTAGGTTCTAAGGGGAATAATAGCGGATTTTTCGCTTTCTGGTAGAGCATTCAGCATCTCGGCGACTGATTCGCCTGTCAAGGGGTGTTTCCAAGTCGGACAAACATCGTTTAACGGCACCAGAACGAAAGCGCGATCCTGCAGCCGTGGATGGGGCAAGATGAGTTGGTCCGGCGTCAGTGCTTTTTGCCTCTCCATTGGCAAATCCCGCCAGTTTGAGAAGGTTTCCACATCAGGTTGAATTCCGTCTCCCCATGCGATGAGATCAATATCCAAAGTGCGGTCAGCCCACCTGCTTTCACGCGTACGATCATGTTTAGCCTCGATAGCGTGCAACCGGCTCAGAACCTCTCGCGCGATAAGTGGCCCCGAGACCACGGCAACTGCATTCACAAAATCCGCCCCCTGATTCGCGGGAAAAAACGGTGAGTGATAAAATTGGCTGGTTTTTTTAAGAGTTATCCCTACGTCACCTAAATCAACCAAGGCGCGCCGCAATCGCTCTAGCGGTTGAAATTGCGGCGTAATAACGTTCGAACCCAAGGATACTATGCCTATTGTTTCAGCATTGTGACACTCTGTGGGTTGCGGCATTCGTTAAAATCCTTAAATTTACATAACCTTTGCTCGCACAATATCCTAATCACTCACTCACGGAAACCAGAGCAAAGTATTTTTGGAAGGACATATTTTATGTTTTATCGAGACGAACGACTGGCGTTGTTCATTGATGGCTCGAATCTGTACGCCGCTGCTAAATCACTTGGGTTTGACATTGACTATAGACTCTTGCGTCAAGAATTTATGCGCCGGGGAAAACTACTTCGGGCCTTTTACTACACGGCCCTGCTTGAAAACGACGAATATTCACCCATTCGTCCGCTCGTAGATTGGCTTCATTACAACGGCTTCACGATGGTGACAAAACCGGCGAAGGAATATACTGATTCCATGGGGCGCCGGAAAGTCAAAGGCAACATGGACATCGAACTCACTGTTGATGCCATGGAACTTGCACCACATGTCGACCATGTTGTTCTCTTTTCGGGGGACGGTGATTTTCGCCCTCTCGTTGAGAGCTTGCAGCGTCAAGGCGTGCGTGTCTCCGTTGTTTCGACAATCCGCAGCCAACCTCCGATGATTTCGGACGAGTTGCGTCGTCAAGCCGACAACTTCATCGAACTTGATGAGCTTAAGGATGTGGTTGGGCGCCCACCTCGTGAGCCCAACTCAGAAGAAGATGCGGCTCCGACGATGATGGCAGAGCAAGAATAAACTGAACCGGGATCCATTGGGCCCCGGTTTTCGTTTCAAGCTCGTGCTTTTTACCCACGCGCCTCTTTACCAATAACGCTCGAACGCATACCTCTGGGACATCAACCAATGAGGCACCCATGCAAAAACCTCCCCTTACCCTTTATCTTGCCGCACCGCGCGGATTCTGTGCGGGGGTTGTACGTGCGATCAAAATCGTCGAAATGGCCCTCGAAAAATGGGGGGCTCCTGTTTATATGCGCCACGAAATTGTTCACAACAAATATGTTGTAGATGAGCTTCGGGCCAAGGGGGCCGTATTTGTTGAAACGCTGGCGGAATGTCCCGATGATCGCCCCGTTATCTTTTCGGCACACGGAGTTGCGAAATCCGTGCCTGCCGCCGCTCAAGCGCGCGAAATGCTTTTCGTCGACGCGACCTGCCCCCTCGTGAGCAAAGTTCACATTGAGGCCGAGCGCCATGCCGAACGCGGTTTGCAAATGGTTATGATTGGCCACAAAGGCCATCCCGAAACCGTTGGCACAATGGGACAATTACCAGAGGGCGAAGTGCTCCTTGTGGAAACGCCGCAAGACGTGGCGCGCCTCGTTGTGCGTGACGCTGAAAAACTGGCGTATATTACACAAACGACGCTCTCAGTTGATGATACGGCCCTCATCGTTGAGGCGCTCAAAGCGCGCTTTCCCGCCATCGTCGCCCCCCACAAAGAAGACATCTGTTATGCCACAACCAACCGCCAAGAAGCGGTCAAGGCGATGGCCCCAATCTCGGACGCGATCCTTGTAATTGGGGCTCCAAACAGCTCTAACTCCAAACGCCTTGTCGAGGTCGCGGCGGCAGCTGGTTGCTCCTATGCGCAACTGGTGCAACGCGCGATTGATATAGATTGGCGCGCCCTTGACGGCATTAAATCGGTCGGTGTCACGGCGGGTGCGAGTGCGCCGGAAATTCTGGTCAATGAGGTTATAGACGCCTTCAAAACCCGCTATGACGTCACCGTTGAATTCGTAGAAACCGCAGAAGAAAACGTTGAATTCAAGGTCCCCCGCGTGTTGCGCGAGGCCGTGTGATCGTCGACAAAGAAACCCTCGCCGTTTATGAAGCCCGCGCCAGTGACTATGCGAAAATGGTGGAAACTGACGCGCCCTTCCCCGCCCTAGACGCGTTCATTGCGCGACTACCAAAGGGCGCAACCGTTTTGGATTTGGGATGTGGCTCAGGGCGCGCATCGGCCCGCATGATCGCCGCAGGTTTGAACGTCGACGCCCGCGACGCAAGCCCCGCCATGATTGCACAGGCACACGAACTCTATGGCGTTGAAGCGCAACTCGCGACCTTTGATGACATTTCCGGCGATGATATTTACGACGGCGTTTGGGCGAATTTCTCGCTTCTCCACGCCTCCAAAGCTGATTTTCCACGGCACCTATTGGCCCTCCACCGCGCCCTAAAACCCACAGGGCAGCTGCATCTTGGAATGAAAACCGGAACAGCAGAAATTCGCGATGGCATTGGCCGGTTTTATGCGCTTTATACCCAAGAAGAACTCGACCACATTTTAACAACCGTCGGCTTTCAAATCTCGCGCTGCGCCTTTGGCCAAGACGTGGGACTGGATGGCGTCACTGCACCTTGGATACTTATAACCGCCCATGTCTGAACTTTATGCTTATACCGACGGCGCTTGCAGTGGAAATCCAGGACCAGGTGGCTGGGGCGCAATTCTCATTGCCCGCGAAGGCAAAACCGTTGTCAAGGAACGCCCTCTTTGTGGCGGGGCCGCCGATACCACCAACAATCGCATGGAGCTTATGGCAGCGATTAGCGCCCTCGAAGCGCTCGAACGTCCGTCAAAACTTACCCTCGTGACCGACAGCAATTATGTCAAAGATGGCCTCACGAAATGGATCTTTGGCTGGAAGAAAAACGGCTGGAAAACTGCGGCCAAAAAACCCGTAAAAAACGAAGATCTTTGGAAGCGTTTAGACGCGGCAAACGCCCGTCACGACGTTTCGTGGGAATGGGTTAAAGGCCACGCGGGCCACCCAGAGAATGAGCGCGCCGACGAACTTGCCCGCCAAGGCATGGAACCTTTCAAGAAAACGCGCTAACTTTTCAGGCCTAGATCAGCACTTCAGGCAGGGTAAGGCCGCGCAAAATATCGGCTGGGGACATGGGTTTTTTACCCTGTCTCTGCGCCAAAAGGATTTCAACCGCCCCCGTCGCACAGGCAATTGTCATACCGTCCAAAACTGTTCCTGCTGGGGCCATGCCCACTGCCGTGCGAGACGCCAACAGCTTGAGGCGTTCGCCGTCCACGTCGCACCATGCCCCCGGAAAAGGTGAAAGCCCACGAATTTTACGGTCGACCGCTTCGGCGCTTTGGCTCCAGTCAATGCGCGCTTCGGATTTGTCGATTTTCGCGGCATAGGTCACGCCAATATCAGATTGCGTAAGAGCCTCCAGTTGCGGCAATTCTTCGAGCGCGGTCACAACAAGCTTCGCCCCCATGTCGCACAAACGGTCATGCAATTGCGCGGTTGTTTCCTCGGCACCTATGGCCGTCGCTTCGCGCAACAAAACCGCGCCAGTATCAAGGCCCGCGTCCATCTGCATAATACAAATGCCCGTCTCTGGATCACCCGCCATAATCGCCCGATGGATTGGTGCCGCCCCGCGCCAACGGGGTAAAAGCGACGCGTGAATATTGAGGCACCCTTTTGAAGGCGCATCCAAAATGGCTTGCGGCAGGATTAAACCATAGGCAACCACAACGGCGATATCCGCCCCAAGCGCCGCAAAGTCCTCTTGAGATTCGGGCGTTTTGAGGGAAACAGGCGTGCGCACCTCAAGGCCAAGGGCTTCCGCTTTTTGTTGCACGGGGCTAGGGCGGTCTTTTTTTCCACGTCCCGCAGGGCGCGATGGCTGGCAATAAACTGCGGCGATCTCGTGCCCCGCAGCGACCAAAGCCTCAAGGACGGGAACCGAAAATTCCGGTGTCCCCATAAAAATAACGCGCATAGCAGTGTCCTCTCGCTAGCCTTGCAGTTTTTTGGCCTTGCGCAGCAGCATGTCTCGTTTCATTTTTGACAGGTGGTCAAAATACATTCTACCATTCAGATGGTCGATTTGATGCTGAACCGAAGTTGCCCAGACGCCCACGAAATCGCGCTCTTGTTCAAGGCCTTCGGAATTCAAAAACCGTACGGTCACGGCGCGTGGTCTGGTGATCGTCGCCGAAACGCCGGGTAAATTTGGGCTGGCTTCTTCGTGGTCGCGCATCTTGCCACTGGCATGCAAAACCTCGGGATTGGCGAGCAAAACAACCTGTCCCCGCTCCTGTGAGCAATCCACAACGGCAAGGCGTTGCAACACGCCGATCTGAACGGCAGCAAGCCCCAAACCAGGCATCGCTTCCATTGTCTCAACCATATCGGCCCAAATGGCACGGGTGGCATCGGTAATTTCGGCCACCGGTTGGGCAACGGTGCGCAGGCGTTTATCGGGCCAAGCAACGAACGGGCGAACACTCATTCGCGCGCCCTCTCACGTTTAAGTTTCTGCATCCGACGCGTGATCATCTGGCGGCGCAAAGGCTTAAGGTAATCAATGAATAATGTGCCATTCAAATGATCAATTTCATGTTGCACACAGGTCGCCCAAAGCGCATCAAACTTCGCCTCACGTGCGGCCCCTTCGGCATCGATCCATTTCACGCCAACTTCGGCGGGGCGTTCAACATCGCCAAATTGCTCGGGAATCGAGAGACAACCCTCTTCATAGGTGTTGAGCGCCTCTGATTTCCACACCACTTCAGGGTTGAACATAATCATAGGCTCGGGGTCTGCGCCGTCTTCCTTTACGCAATCCAAAACGATCAAACGTTTTAAAATACCAATTTGCGGCGCAGCAAGGCCAATACCGGGCGCGTTATACATCGTTTCAAGCATGTCTTCCGCGAGGGATTTCAACGCGGGCGTGACGGTTTCGATGGCCTCAGCAGTCTTTTTGAGGCGCGGATCGGGGTGGATAAGGATTGGACGTATGCTCATATTCGTCATTTAGGGCATGATGCGCGCCGTTGCAATCTTTCAACCCCCTTGCAACCGCTTTTCATTTCGATAGCTTGACGAAAAACAATCACCGTCAGGGAAGCAAAATGAAGTTTGACACCATCATCGATCGACGCGGCACCCATTCCTCAAAGTGGGATGGCATGGAAAAAATATACGGCGTCTCATCAGAGGACGGTTTGTCGATGTGGGTGGCCGACACAGACTTTCGACCGCCAAAATGTGTCGGCGACGCGCTTCAGGGAATGATTGACCATGGCATTTTCGGTTATTTCTCAGATGATACTGACTATCGGGCGGCCATTTGCTGGTGGATGAAAAACCGCCACGGGTGGAGTTTTGATCCCAAAGCTATTTTTACGACGCATGGTCTTGTGAACGCAGTCGGTATTTGCTTGGAGGCTTATACTGCGCCCGACGACGGTGTGATAATTTTCACCCCCGTTTACCATGCTTTTGCGCGGATCATTTCCGCATCGGGCCGCAAAGTGGTTGAATGTCCATTGGTGGACAATAACGGTCGCTATGAAATGGATTTTGCGGCCTATGACGCCGAAATGACTGGCAAAGAAACCATGTTGATCCTCTGTTCGCCGCACAATCCCGGGGGGCGTGTCTGGACGCGTGAAGAGTTGCAAGCCGTGGTCGCATTTGCTATCCGGCACGATCTTACGCTTGTCTGTGATGAAATTCACCATGATGTGGTTTTTGACGGTGCAAAACACACGGCAATGCCGTTGATTGAGGGGGTAACGGATCGTCTTGTGATGCTGACAGCCCCGTCAAAAACCTTCAATATCGCTGGGGCCTACACGGGCAACGCAATTATCGAAGACCCAGATTTGCATCAGAAGTTTGCCGCAAGAATGAGCGCGCTCGGTCTGTCGCCAAATAGTTTTGGCCTTGTCGCGACAACGGCCGCCTATTCACCAGAAGGGGCCGAATGGGTGGATTCACTTGTGGCCTACATTGCTGAAAATAAACGTATTTTCGACGAAGGCATCAATGCGATTCCGGGCCTGAAATCAATGCACCTCGAAGCGACATATCTGGCTTGGGTCGATTTTGCTGGTACGGGAATGTCGATGAGCGAAATTTCGGAGAGGGTGGCAAAAGTTGCCCGCATTGCCACAAATCAGGGGCCCACATTTGGTACAGGGGGAGAGGTTCACCTGCGGTTCAACGTCGGAACGCAGCGATCCCGCGTGCAAGAAGCTGTATCGCGGATGCAAGCGGCCTTTGGCGATTTGCAATAGGTTGGACGGGCGTAGCAAGTAAGGTTGCGCCCTCCCCAATGCTATCCAGCGTGACCGATCAAGGCAACTGGTGCGTTGTCCGACACAGCAAAATCAAGCGCGGCCCGATCTGCGGCGACGGTGGCGCGCTTGAAATCAAAATGGATTTCATCGTCATGCGTTTCTGAAGCGACAATCAGACATTGATACAGGTGCCGACTTCCATCAAAAATATCCACCAACCCACGAATATGCGGCGCGTTTTTTGCCTCCAAAGAGAAGCCGCGCTCCCAAAACTTGAGAATCGGGAAGACATCCGGCCCCGTGTGGACACACAAACGGCTCCGCTTTCTTAAAGCGGCCATACGCGCCCGTTCAAGGCCTTCGCGTACTTCTTTGGGTAGAAAATCAGACATCACAACTCCGAGAATCAAATTACGACACAGCGCCGCTTCCGTTAAGAATGCCACAGAGGACGTGTAGGTCAAGTTAACCTTAACCCTCAAAACTGTTTCCCCTAGGTGTTGATGTCTTCGACCAAATCAACACCAGTTACAGGGCGCAGCACATGCGGCATGGTGGGATCATAAAGGGCGGAATCCTTAAAGTCGCGCACTTCTCCAAGGGCTGGACCAACGAGAATAAGGGCGGTTCGCGTAATTTTCGCAGCACGGACCTTCTTGCGAATATCCGCCAGAGTTCCGCGCAACATCATCTCGTCAGGCCAGCCAACACGATAAGCCACCACCACAGGACAGTCTTTGCCGTAATGCGGCACCAAAACTCGTTCGATTTCCCGCATATTACGGACCGCCAAATGGATCGCCAAAGTGGCCCCCGTACGGGCAAAATTATCAAGGGTTTCGCCCACAGGCATAGAGGTCGACTGCATCGACATCCGTGTCAAAACAATAGATTGCGCGATTTCAGGAATGGTTAACTCTTGACCAAGCGCAGCGGCGGCCGCGGCATAGGCTGGCACTCCCGGAATGATTTGATAGTCAATCCCGTCGGCCTTAAGGCGCCGTATTTGCTCGGCAATCGCCCCGTAAAGCGAGGGGTCGCCAGAATGGACACGGGCGACGTTTTCGCCGCGTTTGTGCGCCGCCAAGATTTCGGCATGGGTGTCGTCCAAAGTCATTGGAGCCGTGTCCAAAACGCGTGCGCCTTCTGGGGCACATTCAACAACCTGTGGCGGCACCAGCGAACCCGCATACAGGCACACCGGACATTCGCCAATCACACGCGCGGCTTTTAGGGTCAAAAGTTCCGGGTCGCCGGGGCCTGCCCCGATAAAAAAGACAGTCATATCACACTACTTTCTGGGCTAGATCGCCGTCAATTTTGCGGGCATAGCCACGGGGGGTATACATGCGGGGGCCTTCGCCAAGTTGGGCGAGTTTTGAGTTGCTAGAGCCCACCAAAACCACGGTCAACATATCCACTTCGTCCACTTCCAAATCCGCGAGTCGTCTGTAGCGCACGTTTTCTTCGGGGCGACCAAGTGAGCTGGCGAGCATTACGGGCGTGTCTGCGGGGCGATGTTTGAGCAGGATATCGCGGGCTTCGGCCAACAGGGTACGCCGACGCATCGAGACTGGATTGTAAAACGCGATGACAAAATCACCCTCGGCTGCGGCATGAAGCCGTTTCACGATATCTTCGCGGGGGTCAGCAAATCGGAAAGGGAGATAGCGCAGAAGTCATGGCCAAGGGGCGCGCCAGCACGTGCGGCGGCACCTTGAAGCGCCGAAACGCCCGGAGTTGAAACAACATCGACGCGATGGGCCGCATCACTGACGCCCATCTCATTGGAGCCGCGATCCAAGAGTTCAAACACCAAGGCGCCCATGGCGTAAATTCCTGCGTCGCCGGAACAAATCAGCGCAACATTCTTGCCCAAAGCAGCCTGCTCAAGCGCGAAACGACAGCGATCTTCTTCGCCGCCAAGCGGGAAATCCGACCGTGTTTTGCCATAGGCAAGCGGCCCGAGCAGGTCGATATAAAGGCCGTAGCCAACGAGTTCTTCGGCTTCGGCAACGAGGCGACTGGCCTCAGGGGTGCGCCAACTATGCTGTCCGGGTCCGATCCCGATAATCGACAGGCGACCACGGGAACGGCCAGCGAACTCAACAATCGGATCCTCAGAGCGCGCCAAGGCGCATGTCGCATTCGCCGTTTTTTGTTTCGCTACGATCAGCTCACTTGTGGCTCCAGCCGCGGCCAATGCAGCCCCCTCGCATACGCCATGACAGCCAACTTCGGCAAAGACCACGTCGGAGGGATTTTCGAGCCGTGGGCTTTGGGCTTCAAGCTCGGAAGCCGTGAACAATCGTAACGGCACACCGAGGCGCGCCGCGACAACGTTCATCGCGGGTTCATCTCCCTTGAGGTCGATGGAATTCACACAGGCAATCGCCCCTTGCGCAATCCCTTCGCGCGTCAGGGTTTCTGTCACCAACGCCCACATTTCCTCTGGATCGGCGTTTCGCGCACATCCAAGGCCCAGCGCAAAACGTTGTGGATGGTAAACCAGCTTGGTTTCATTTCCGTCAACCGGAGCTTCGGTCACGTAAAGCTGAACCGCGCCGTCAACGTCATTCTCAAGGTCGAAGATCGCTTCGCCCTGACGCGAGGCCGTGGCGCCATTCAAAAGCGCCGCCATAACGGATTTCGCGTCTTGCGGATTGGCCAAACGATAGCCCGCGGGCGGCGCATCAAGGGCGACTCCCATGGCCACATCGCCGGCGGTTGTGATCGCGGCATGGCTGTTAAGAGCCGTTGCAATTTGTTGCGTCAACCGATTGGCCCCGCGATGTCCACCCAACAAAGGCACGACAACGCTGCCATCATCCGCGACCGAAATAACGGGTGGCTCGGTTGTTTTATCGGCCAGTAATGGCGCCACCGCGCGGATTAAAATACCGCTCGCACAAACGCCGACAACTGGGGTGCCACTGGCGAAAAGCGTGCGCACATGTTCCAGCGCATCGGCGAAAAAGGCATCGGCCTTGGTGACACGATCCGCGCGGCCATGTACCGCCGCGCCAAGGATTTCAGCCACACGATGCGCCGTTGCTTCGCCAGATTTAGAGAGGCAAACCACAACAGGGTTCGGGGTGGATTTGGGGGAAGTCGTTAGAGCCATGGATCAGCTCCCTTCGTCAGCAAAATCATTGAAAAATAGGGTGCGTTTTCGGGCGCATCCTTGAGCGGAACGACCACTTCTTGAGGAAGGCTCGCCCGCTCGATATAGGTGGCTTGGGCAAGCAGGCCCAAATCGGAGATCACATTGCGAATTTTCGCAAGGTGCCGTCCGACTTTCATAATTGCGACGCTTTCCGCGCCTTCAATTCGCAGGCGCAACTCGGCCTCGGGCAGAGGGCCGGGCAAAATCGTAACCCGTTCATTACGCGCCGCCAAAGGCATTCTTGCCCGCGCCGCACAGGCCGTCACACTGGTCACACCCGGCACGACTTCACATTCGAAACGATTAGAAAGACGAGCGAAAAGATACATGAAAGAGCCATAGAAAAACGGGTCTCCTTCGCATAAAACCACGACGTCTCGCCCTTGCTCAAGCTGTGCGGCAATTTTGGCCGCCCCCGCATCATAAGCAGCTTGGGCAGGGCCGCGCTCAACTGTCATCGGAACATCCATGACTATTTCGTGCGCAGTTGCAGGAATGTGTTCAGCCGCGATGGAACGCGCGAAACTCGCTCCCCCCGCAAGCGCAGGATAGGCCACGACCTCTGCTGCTGCGATAAGTTTTACCGAGCGCAATGTCATCAGATCTGGGTCGCCTGGACCAAGCCCCACACCGTAAAGTTTTCCGGTCATCGTTTGACCAAACTCAGCTGTGTCACGGGCATCAGTGGCTTCCAGCCCGTATGCCCCGAGTTTTGGCCGCCAAGCGTCTGAACGCGGTGCACCGAAAGCTTTACCAACTGCCCGCCAAATTCCTTGTAGAGCGCCACGAGAATGGCCTCGCTCTCAAGCGTCACCGCATTGGCAACCAACCGCCCCAATGGACGCAACGCGCTCCACGCAACATCAAAGGTTTCGCGGCTCAAACCACCGCCGATAAACACTGCATCTGGGGCGGGGAGGCCCACGAGTGCTTGGGGTACACGCCCGTCCACCAATTCCAGTTTTGGCACGCCCAGCGCCAGCGCATTTGCCGCCGCCATCGCGCGTCGATCCGCCCGTGGCTCAATCCCGATAGCCCGCGCATACCGCGCCGACCGCATCCACTCAACGGCTACGGAACCACAGCCAGTTCCCACATCCCACAACAACGCCCCGCGCATTGGCATCAGTTTGGATAATGTCGCCGCACGCACTTCTTGCTTGGTCATGGTGCCGTCGTGCTCAAACAAATCATCCGCAAGACCGGGAACGCGCGGAAGAAGGGCCGCATTGGGCGCCGCCACACATTCAACTGCCAATGTGTTAAAAGGCGGAACCTCATGGTCCCAACTCTCGGCAATCCCTTCGAACCGTTGCTCGTTTTCGCCGCCCATCGCTGCCAAAAC
Source organism: Falsihalocynthiibacter arcticus (assembly GCF_000812665.2). Taxonomy (GTDB): domain Bacteria; phylum Pseudomonadota; class Alphaproteobacteria; order Rhodobacterales; family Rhodobacteraceae; genus Falsihalocynthiibacter; species Falsihalocynthiibacter arcticus. Next base: position 1,662,902 of record NZ_CP014327.1, on the reverse strand, counting down.
AACCATGCGGCTACGTCCAAAACCACGCGCCGTTAGGAACCGCGCGATTTGTGCGGGAGTTTCCGCGCCCGTCGTCAGGATCAACAAGCGTTGATCGGGCTGAATAAACGCAATCATCTGCTCGACGGGGCGACCATGCACCGTAAGCGTCTCTAAATCGGCCATGCTCCAGCCCATCCGCGCCGCCGCCAGTTGAAACGCGCCGACTTGCGGGTGATAGGTAATTTCGGTGGGATCGATTGAGCGCCCAATTCGCGCGCCAACGGAATACCAAAGCGGATCGCCCGTCGCCAAAACGACAACACGCTGCCCCTTGTGGGCCTTTAAAACGCCGATCAACGCGTCAAACGGCGAGGGCCAAGCCACACGTTTTGCCGATCCAACATTTGCCAAAGCTTGATGCCGATCGCCGCCGACGATGACTTGAGCCGCCTCAACAACCGCGCGTGTGGCAGGGGTAAGCCCGTCCAATCCGTCTTCGCCAATTCCGACGATATGAAGCCAAGCACTCATGTTGCAACCTCCGGTAATCCCGCGGCAAGCGCATTCACCGCTGCCGAGGCAATGGCCGACCCGCCACGACGTCCGCGCAGCGCGATAAATTCACATCCACGTGGGCGCGCAGCGAGTTCCGCCTTACTTTCAGCGGCCCCCACAAATCCCACGGGAAATCCAAGGATAACAGCGGGTTTTGGCGCGCCTTGATCTATCAACTCAAGCAAATGGAAAAGGGCTGTTGGCGCGTTGCCAATCGCGACCACAGCGCCGTCTAGGTGTTCTAACCAAAGCTCAACTGCCGCAGCAGACCGTGTGTTTTGGATGGCCTGCGCACGATCAGGAACCTCTGCATTGTTCAGCGTCACAATCACCTCATTACCAGCAGGTAAATACCGGCGAATGATCCCCGCCCCGACCATCTCACAATCGCACAGAATGGGCGCGCCCGCTCTCAAAGCGGCCTGCCCCGCCGCATAAGCATTGGGCGAAAACGCGAGGCGATCCGCAACCTCGATCATACCACAGGCATGAATAACGCGGGTCGCAAGGGCCGTCATGCCTGCGTCAAAGCGCTCCAAACGGGCCTCCTTGGCGACGGTTGCAAAACTCTGCGCATAGATTTCGGCGGGCGCGCGCTCATACCAGAGCGCAGGCCGAGCAGAGTGGCCCGCTAGCGGGCTCGAGGTTCGGTCTTCCCCGCTCATTTCTTGCGGGCGCTTTCTGGTCCGTGGGGATGTTTGGGGTGCGGGTATTCCGCGTGAACATGCTCGTGGTCGTGAGTATGATCATGCGAATGGGCCAACATTTCCAACCGACATTCCCCCGTACAGAAGTCAGCGCACAGCGTACAATCCTCGACATTACTGCCTGGCGCATTGGCCCCTTGTCCCTCAACGTGGTGATGGTGGCTTTCCTGAACCGCGCCTACCTCGGCTTCAAAACCCAAGACTTGCGTGCGGTATTTGCACGTTCCACACGTCGGCGGAACGATCTCTCCGAGCTGTTCGGTCACGCGCTCCGCAAAGGTTTCCAACACTTTGGCATGGTCATTCAAATACCCAGCTTTCACAAACTCGATATCAGGATGCGCGGCGGCAACTTGGTCCGTAAAGCCGTAAATACGGTCGATCAAAATACCGGTAAACAAGAAATATGGAAACACGATAACCCGCTTGTACCCAAGCTTCGCCACATGCGTCAGGCAGGGTTCCACTAGCGGGAATGTCACGCCGGAATAGCCAACTTCGCACCAGCCAAACCCCATGCCTTCCCACAACATCCGTGCGATTTTGCTCACATTTCCGTTGGCATCAGGGTCGGACGCGCCGCGCCCGATCACAACCAGACAGGTCTCCTCCAACGGCACCGCGCCCAGTTCCGAATTTGCCCGATCTACCGCTTCCTGAATACGCTCGCCTGCCGCCGCGATCATCTTGGGATCAACGCCAAGTTCGCGGCCATAGGATATTTCAACGCCGTGTTTTGCGGCATAAGTATTCAGCACGGTCGGAATGTCATTCTTGGCGTGCATCGCAGCAAAAAGCATTCCCGGAACCGCAACGATCCGGTCACACCCGCCAGCCCGCAAACGATCAAGACCATCGCGGATTACAGGGTTTGCGAACTCAAGATATCCGTAGTCCACCATCCAATCTGACGGCAACAACGCAGGAAGCTTCTCGGCCAGAACCGCAAACTGGTCCACGGCGGCTTGGCTGCGCGACCCATGGCCGCAAATCATCACACCTACTTTTGACATATCGGAATTCCTTCAAGCTTCTTGGGGTTCGGCTTCGGAAATCTCTTCTTCCGCTTCGGCTTCGGCTTCTTCTGCCTCAGGTTTTTTCCGACCCTTCGCCACCCAAAGACCAATCGCAATCGCCCCGCCCAATGCTATCGCCGCGCCCCAATGGGTATGCCCTGCTGCCTCAATCAAATGTCCTGGATGCGCCATTACGGGCAAACCAGTCACAACCAAGACGGCCGAAAGGGAAACTATTGAAGTACGCGATGTCATGTCCATTCTCCTTGTTTGGGCAGAGGGGAAGGACCGCAGAAACTGCGCTTAACGATGTTGCTTTGGTTCCCCTATCTGGGTCAAACCGCGACAACCAACCTCTCTGGCCCTGTGGGCTTCGTTACGGGCAACGTATGCCCTCGCCTTGCTCGGTGCAATCAGATTCTAACATGACACCGGAGTGTTTTGCGTCTGGCGCCTTTGTGCGCACTCGCACCCTCCCTGCGCCCCTATGTGGGTTTAATCCCCATGCTACAAAAACTAAGTTACAAGAGACATATTTATAGGAGCATCGCGTGGGACAACTTGTAGGCGGAAAATGGCACCGCGAATGGTACGATACGAAATCCACAGGCGGCGCCTTTAAGCGCTCCACTGCCGGTTTTCGCAATTGGATTACGCCCGATGGTGCCGCAGGGCCCAGTGGCGATGGCGGCTTTCCTGCGGAAAGTGGGCGCTACCATCTTTATGTGTCCTATGCCTGCCCATGGGCCCATCGCACTCTTATTTTCCGTGCCCTCAAGGGACTAGAGGATCACATCTCCTTAAGCGCTGTGCACCCTGATATGCTGACCGAAGGATGGACCTTTGAGAAGGACGACTTTGGCGCGACCGGCGACACGCTCTATAACCTGCCCTTCGCACGCGATATTTATACCAAAGCGCAAGCCGACGTGTCGGGCCGCGTGACAGTGCCTATCCTCTGGGACAAACAGCGCGAAACCATTGTAAGCAATGAAAGCAGCGAAATCATCCGCATGTTCAATTCCGCCTTCGACGGGATCACAGGAAACACGCTGGATTTCTGGCCGCAAGAAATGCGCGACGACATCGAAGAAATTAACGCGCGAGTTTATTCCAACGTGAATAACGGCGTCTATAAAGCTGGTTTTGCAACCTCCCAAGCGGCTTATGACGCGCCTGTCGCAGCGCTTTTCGACACGCTAGATTGGCTCGAAGACCGCCTCTCAACACGCCGCTATTTGATGGGGGATCGCCTCACCGAAGCGGACTGGCGGTTGGCAACAACGCTGTTCCGCTTTGACTCAGTTTATCACCTACATTTCAAATGTAACCGTAAACGCCTGATCGATTATCCCAACCTTTGGGCCTATACGCGTGAACTCTATCAAGTGCCTGGTGTTGCAGAAACAACCAACATGGATCACATCGTGCGCCACTACCATTATAGCCACGAAACGATCAACCCGAACCGGATTATCCCGATCAATCCGATCCTTGATTTTAACCAAAAACACGGACGCGACGGGCTTTAATCCGTTAGGATCGGTCTCCCGCATAATGGGCCACAATCGCCGCCAAATCGTTTGGCGGCGTTTGCTCGCGCACATAGGCGCAGGCGTTTGGGGCCAAAGCAAAAATAGAACCATCCGAGAAAAAGCTCGTGTCTGTTACGAAAATCACCTTCGCATCGGGGCGTTTGTAACTTGCATAATCCGCGACAGCAAATGCGCTTTCACCCTTTAAAACAAGGTTGAGAACAATCGCGTTGAAGTTTTCTTCTTCTAGGGATTTTACGGCACCACTTTGCCCTGAAACAAGAACGACTTCAAAATCAAGTCGTTCCAAATGGTCCCGCCAAATGCGCCCAAGGTTTGGATTACCCTCAACGATTAAAATACGCATACAACCTCCAATCAGTGGATTGCACTGCTCAACTGCTAAATTCATTATTACCCACCAGACATCCCACCGTTAACTATTTTCCGCCCGAAAGACTAACAACAGGTTAATATCTTGCCTCGAAATGTTAACTTACATCTACGGGTTGAAATTCCGGCAAGAATCCGATTGAGGTACACGCAAAAGGGGTATGAGATGACGACATTCATTACAATTTGCGACACCTGTAAGCGCGAAGGTTGGGCAGAAACCGGTGCAGACGTCACCGACGGCGCCGCTTTGGCTGAATTAATCGAATCGGTCGCAGCCGAGCAGGTACAAACACGGCGTGTAAGCTGCTTGATGGGCTGCACCCACGGTTGTAATATCGCGATCCAAGCGGAAGGAAAGTTGGCCTATACGCTCGGGAAATTTGAAGCCACCCTAGATGCCGCCGAAGCCATCGTGGAATACGCGGCCCTGCATCAAGCGAGCGAAACGGGACAGATTCCCTATCGCACATGGCCCGCGGGTGTGAAGGGGCACTTTATTACGCGCCATCCTCCGTTACCGTCCCTCAAACCCTCTAATTCTGACGCATGAAAACGCAGCGGGACCACGGCGGCGGAATTGATGCTGCAATGGAACAGTTCGGCGGTACGCGGGGCGATTGGCTCGACCTGTCCACCGGCATAAACCCCGTGCCCTATCCCTTGCCGTCGTTCCCCGCCAACGCATGGACTTCCCTCCCTGATCACAGCGCTTTTGCGGCGCTAGAGAAGGCCGCCCGCGCCTTTTGGAATGTTCCCGAGTCTGCCGCCGTTCTTGCCGCCCCCGGAGCCAGCGCCCTGATCGCGCGCATCCCGCATTTGTCGGTTAAAAAAGGCGCGGTTCGTATCATCCAGAAAACGTATAACGAACACGCCGCCGCTTTTCGCACTGCAGGGTGGAACATCGAGGAGGACGGCATCGACGCCTCGGTCACGGTGCACCCCAATAACCCCACAGGTGCCTTCACCGCCTCCCTGCCTCACACGCCCCTCACCATCATTGACGAAAGCTTTTGCGATGTTGCGCCCGCTCAAAGTCATATCGCAAAAGCATGCGAACCTGGAACACTCATCCTCAAGAGTTTCGGCAAGTTCTGGGGACTTGCTGGGCTGCGTCTTGGGTTTGTTATTGGCGATCCGAGCCTCATAGATGAGCTTCGCGAAACCCTCGGGCCTTGGCAGATTTCCGGTCCCGCAATCACCACAGGAATTGCCGCGCTCGCGGATTTTGACTGGGCAGAAAAAACCCGCTCTCGACTTGCACAAGATGCCGGTCGTATGAACGCTCTTTTGCAAACTGCGGGTGCCGATCCCGTCGCAGGTACCACGCTTTTTCAACTTTATCATGTTGACGATGCACAAAAGTGGTTCGAGAAGCTTGCCCGCAATCACGTTCTCTCGCGGATTTTTCCGTATTCAAACCATTGGCTGCGTCTTGGAATGCCTGCGCCCAACCAATGGGACCAACTCGAAAGTGCCCTATGAGCCTCCCGTTAATCCTCCTTTTAGCCCTCCTCTTGGATGCTATATTTGGCGAGCCTCTACTGTTATGGGACCGGATCACGCACCCCGCCGTCCTGTTTGGAAAGCTGATCGGATTTGCGGATAAACGCGCAAATCATGGCGAAAATAGAAAACTAAAAGGCGCAGTTGTTTTTGGCGGGCTTTGCCTTGGTGCTATCGCTGCTGGCCTCGTACTTTCGGCCCTTCCGTTTGGCTGGCTGATTGAACTCCTCTGTGCCGCGATCCTCATAGCGCAGAAAAGCCTGACCGAGCATGTGTCCGCCGTTGCCAACGCACTTCGTCTGTCGAACGTGAACGCGCGGGTTTCTGTGGCGCGGATCGTTGGCCGAGACACCACCGATATGGACGACTCCCAAATCAGCCGCGCCGCGATCGAGAGCGCCGCGGAAAACCTCTCAGACGGTGTGATTGCCCCAGTTTTCTGGTTCCTCCTCTTCGGCCTGCCTGGTATATTTCTGTATAAAATTACGAATACCGCCGACAGTATGATCGGTTATCGTACCCCGCGTCACGCGGATTTTGGTTGGGCGGCAGCGCGGTTTGACGACCTGCTCAACTACCTCCCCGCACGGATAACCGCGCTCCTCATCCTCGTCGTTTGCGGCAACATGCATGCGTTGAAAGCGGTGCGAATTGATGCGCCGAAACATCGTTCACCCAATGCAGGCTGGCCCGAAGCCGCCATGGCACAATGCCTCAATATCGCGCTCTCTGGCCCAAGAAGTTACGACGGGGAATTGCGCGATTTCCCCTATGTAAATCCCACTGGAAACCACTCAATTGGACCTGACGAAATCGACGCAACCGTTCGCGTCCTTTGGAAAACTTGGGGCGCGACAATCGGTCTATGCGCTGTCCTCGCCCTGTTTTGAACCTTGCCTGAATCCAAAGGCCTGTTAGGCTGCCGAAAATTTCATACTCGGAGTACCTAATGTTTTTTCGCGCCCCACTTGCTGCCTTCTGCATGAGCCTGTTGTCCACAACCGCAATGGCTCAAAACCAGTGCGGGGGGATTTCGGACAATTTGTTGCCAACATGAAACAAGAAGCCACCGCACGCGGCTACTCGAAATCAACGGTCGACGCGTTTTTCGCAAGCGTAAAACAAGATCCGCGCACCCTAAAGGCCGACCGTTCGCAAGGTATTTTCAAGAAAGACTTCAACGAATTCGCACGCGCCGTCATTAGCAAAAATCGTATGGATCATGGCCGTAACAACGAGAAAAAATACGATGCAATCTTTGACCAAATGGAACAGCAATACGGCGTTTCACGAGGCGTTTTGCTGGCATTCTGGGCGTTGGAAACCGATTACGGCGCGGTACAAGGCGACTTTAACACCCTCAACTCCCTCGTCACGCTCTCGCATGATTGTCGCCGTCCGAACCTGTTTCGCCCTCAGGTTTTTGCCGCAATCGAACTCTTTGAACGCGGCAATTTTAGCCCCACGAATACAACCGGTGCATGGGCCGGAGAAGTCGGCATGGTGCAAATGCTCCCCGAAGACATCATCCGCAATGGTGTAGACGGCGACGGCGATGGAAAGGTATCGCTCAAAACCTCCCCGCCGGATGCGCTTCTGTCGGGCGCGAAAATGCTCAAAGGCCTAGGCTGGAATGCCGGACAACCTTGGTTGGAAGAGATCGTCGTGCCCAGCAATCTTGACTGGAGCAAGACTGGCCTAGATAAATCCTACAAAGTCTCCGATTGGAAGCGCATGGGCGTCAAAGGGAGAAGTACAAACATTGGCCCAGATAATTTACAGGCCTCGATACTTTTACCGATGGGTCGCAATGGCCCCGCCTTTTTAGCTTACCCCAATTTTCACGTGTACTTCGAGTGGAACAAGAGTTTCGTTTATGTCACGACCGCCGCCTATTTCGCCACGCGTCTTGAAGGTGCCCCCGTTTTCAACTTGGGGTCCCCGGATCCTTCGCTGTCGGATGCACAAATGAAATCGCTCCAGAAAAAGCTTTCGGCAAGGGGGCACGATGTGGGTAAAATTGACGGCATCCTTGGGGCAAAAACGCGCGCAGGGGTTCAGCTAGAACAGCAGCGCCTTGGATTGCCCGCCGATGCTTGGCCCACAAATGACTTGGTGAACAAGCTTTAAGAAAACGGTTGAGGGCTGGTTTAAGCGACCAGCGCCTCAGCCTTTTTAAGGTCCACGGAAACCAGCTGGCTTACGCCCTGTTCGGCCATTGTCACACCGAACAGTCGATCCATGCGCGCCATCGTGACCGCATGGTGGGTAATGATCAAAAACCGTGTTTCGGTTCGGCGCGTCATCTCGTCCAACAAGTCGCAGAACCGCGTCACATTGGCATCATCAAGCGGCGCGTCGACCTCATCAAGAACGCAAATCGGCGCTGGATTAGCAAGAAATACCGCAAAGATAAGTGCCATGGCCGTGAGGGTCTGCTCGCCCCCAGACAGGAGGCTCATCGTGCTAAGTTTTTTACCAGGAGGTTGGCACATAATCTCAAGGCCCGCTTCAAGTGGGTCGTCAGATTCAACCAATACAAGGTTCGCTTCGCCGCCGCCAAACAGATGTTTAAACAATAGGGTAAAGTTGCTGTTCACTTGCTCAAACGCGGTCAAAAGCCGCTCACGACCCTCTTTGTTCAAGCTGGCAATTCCGGTACGAAGCTTCTTGATGGCTTCATCCAAATCGGCTTTCTCGCTTGCCAGATGGTCGTGCTCTTCCTGAACGCCCCGCGCGTCCTCCTCGGCCCGAAGGTTCACCGCCCCCAGAGCATCACGTTGACGTTTTAGACGGTTCACATCCGCCTCCACGGCCTCGGAATCTGGCATATTTTCGGGCAGAACGCCCAGCGTCTCAAGCAAGTTCTCAGGCGTAGTTTCCATAGCTTCGGCAATGCGCTCTGCGGCATGAATCACGGTCTCGCGCGTGGCATCAGCCCGCGCGTCGGCCCGCGCCCGCACTTCTCGCGCTTCGCCTGCCGCCCGCTCCGCGTCACGTTCCGCAAGAAGCGCCTCTCGCAATGCTGTCTCGGCCTCTGCAAGCTTGTCAGACGCACCGCGACACCGCACTTCGGCCGTGGCGATAGCTTCGGCTAAAGCCATCCGTTTCGCGGCGATTTCGTCTGGCGCGGTCTGTGCTTCCTGAAGTTCAGCCTCATTTTCAAGCCGCCGTTCTTCCAATTCTCCAATGCGTTTTTCCGCATTCTCCAAACGAAGCCGCCACCCACTGATTTCCTTGAGAACCTCTTGGCGGCGCTTGGTGCGTGCATCGCCTTCGCGGCGCACCTCGTCAAAGGCCGACCGTTTTGACATCATCGTCATCCGTGCCGCCTCTACCGTCATTTTCACGTCTTCGACTTCCTCACGCGCTTGATCCAAATCATCCAAATCCGCAAGGATCGCCGCCGCGTCATTCACCCGATTGCGTGCCTCCAGCGCTTCTTCTTCGTGGCGCGCGACCGCAAGCCGCAGACTCTCAAGCTTGCCTTCTGCGATATTGCGATCGGCTTCGGCCCGCGAAAGAGCGCGGCCCGCGTCCGTAAGGGCACGGTCTGCATCGCGGCGTGCGTTGCGGGCTTCTTGGTCCTCGCGGGTTAGACGCTGAAGGTCCGACGACAAGACGTCATGCGCACGGCTCGCGCCATCCGCCCGCGCACTCACTTCCTCCAAATCTCGCTTCAATTCCACCAAACGATTGAGTTGTTGGAGGCGCAAGGCGGCGGCACTTGGGGCGTCCTCTGCGCCCGCGCGGAACCCATCCCAGCGCCACAAATCGCCTTCTATACTGACCAACCGCTGCCCGGGTTTCAAATCTTTTTGCAGGCGCGCCCCGTCGCCGCCCTCCACAAGACCGACTTGCCCCATACGGCGAAGTAAAACGCTTGGCGAGGTCACAAAATGCGTCAAAACTTGCACGCCAGAGGGCAAAGATTGTGGTGCGGGATAATCTGGTAAAGTCACCCAGCCAGAAGGCATCTCATTCTGTACTTCGGGAGCGCGCAAATCGTCGGCAAGCGCCGCACCAAGCGCTTTTTCATAGCCAGACTTAACCTGTAGCGAGTCCAAAACTTGCCCGCCCTCTGCGGTGTCACGTTCGACCAATCGCGCCAACGCCCCAACCTCGGCTCGCAGCGCGTTTGCCTCGCCTTCGGCTTCGCTGCGCTCGGCGCGGGCATCTGCTTCACGGGCCTGCGCATCGGCGCGCGCGTTATCCGCCATAATGAGGGCCTCTTCGGCTGCTTCCGTGGCCTTCGCTGCCAAATTTTGCGCGTCCTCTGCGGCGTCAAAATCTAGCGAGGATTTTGACAATGCGGCTTGGGAATGCGCCGAAGCTTCCCGCGCACGGACAGCATCTCCTTCGTTTCGATCCAGTGTTTTTTGGTGGTCCTCGACAAGTCTCCGCGCCGATTGATGCCGTGCTGCAAGGCGCGCAACGTCTTCGGTGAGTTGCCCGATGGCGGCTTCTCGATCTTGGAGGATACTCGCCGCATCCTGTGCGGCTTCATTGCTGATTTCAAGGCGCTCTTGATAGCCTTCAGCCGCCTTCGCTAGTTGCGCTTGCTCCCATTCAAGACCGGAAATCGTCTCGCCTGCGTCCTTGTTAAGCTCCTGTTCCCGCGCCTTATCTTTGGCCAATTGCACAATCCGTGCGGTGAGCGTTTTGATTGTATCAAGCGCGCGGTCCTCTTGCTCGGACAGGGTATCTCGCTGATTTTCCAAACGCGTCAATACGGCAGCAGCAATAGTTTCTTCTTCGCGCAAAGGTGGCAGGGTTTCTTCGTTTTTTGCGCGGGCTTTGGTGGCCGAACGTGCCGCCCCTTCGCTCGCCCCAGCAAGGCGCGTGAGTTCGGTCAGTTCCGCTTGCGCCGCCGCACGCAATTCATCCGCTTCTTTCCAACGGCGATACAGTAAAAGCCCCTCGGACTTGCGCAATTCCTCGCCAATGGTGCGGTATCTCTGGGCCTGTCTTGCTTGGCGTTCGAGTTGCGCAAGTTGCGCGGCCAAGGCCTCAATAACATCTTCGATCCGCGAGAGATTGGTTTCGGTCCCTTTGAGCTTCAGCTCCGCCTCGTGGCGGCGTTGATATAGCCCCGAAATGCCCGCAGCCTCTTCCAAAATTCGGCGACGATCTTTGGGTTTCGCGTTGATCAATTCGCTGATCTGCCCCTGACGTACAAGCGCTGGCGAATGGGACCCCGTCGAGGCATCAGCAAACAGCATTTGGATGTCTCGCGCGCGGGCATCCTTGGAATTTGCCTTGAACGCAGACCCCGCATCGCGGGTAATGCGCCGCACCACCTCGAGTGAATCCTGATCGTTAAAACCAGCGGGGGCGAGGCGATCGCTGTTGTCGATCGTGATCGCGACTTCGGCAAAATTGCGCGCGGGTCGCGTTGCGGTTCCCGCAAAAATCACGTCTTCCATGCCGCCACCGCGCATCGCCTTCGGGCGGGTTTCCCCCATCACCCAGCGCAACGCCTCAAGCAAATTCGATTTTCCACAGCCATTTGGGCCGACAACGCCCGTAAGACCATGCGCAATCACAAGATCGGTGGGATCGACAAAGCTCTTGAAGCCATTAAGACGGAGCCTAGAAAACTGCAAAAAATTGTCCCTGTTTGATTCCTTTGCAACAGGGTTTCGGAGACAGCCCTATTAAGTCAACGAAAAACACCACAAATGGCGTATTTTGGAGAGTTATCCACAAGATATTGCGCATTTTCTACCCTGTAATCGCCCTGAAGGTGCGGTGGCATGCTAATTGTATGGGTATCGACGGCGAATCTGTTTTGCTGGCAAGCTTGAGGAGTGTGTTCTCACTTCAATTGCGGGCACCCAACGAATAATGGCTGGTTTGCGCCCAAAATCCCAAAAAATTCAGAGGCCGGCAGGATTCTACTTGACCCACCCCCCGTATCCCCCTCAGAAAGAAACGGCATGGTATCCCCATTCATGCCGCCAAGCGGCAGGGGATAAATGGGAATGCGGTGAGGGTGACCCAATCAGGGGCCTGATGCCGCAGCCGCCCCCGCGACTGTAAGCGGTGAGTGGATGTCGAATACCACTGGAGCGTTGGGAAACCAACAATCTGGGAAGGTGACATTGCACTTTGACCCGCGAGCCAGGAGACCAGCCTTGCAGCAACGTAACCGAACCGTCGGGTGTGACGGAAAAAGGAATGATAGAATGAACGAACAAAACAAAACACGCACTGATGCAAAAGTTCTCGCGGCTCCTATTACCCAAGTCCAAACTGGTGTTCTGCCAATTTTTGCAGCGGCTCTCGCAGGCGTATTGCTAATTTCTCTCGCTGGTTTTGCACAGGCTTCTGTGTTGCATGACTCGGCTCACGACACGCGCCACGCCATCGCGTTCCCCTGCCACTAACCAATGTTTAAACAGATTTTTACCAGCGCGTTGTTCGCTGGTATTGCTGCAGGGCTGCTTTCGGCTCTGCTGCAATTTTGGCTTGTCACCCCCGTACTTCTTGAGGGTGAGGAATATGAAACTGGTGCGAAAAACCATTTCGCAGGCGTTTTGATTGTGGAGGGCGAAGACCCTGCTCCTGCTGAAGTGGAAGTGGAAATACCGCCAACTACCAGCGAACTCATTGCGCGGCACGGCATGACCGTGGCGATGAACATCATTGTGTTCACGGGCTTTGCGCTCATTCTTGTCGCAGGTATCGCGACAGCGACGTCCTCTGGGCATGAGGTCACGGCCAAATCGGGGATAGTTTGGGGATTGGCAGGCTTTATTGCCGTTCAACTCGCCCCCGCTGCGGGACTATTCCCTGAATTGCCGGGCACCCCCGCAGAGGACATATTTTTGCGGCAAATGTGGTGGATCACAGCCGTCGTCGCAACCCTCGTAGGTCTAGCCCTTATTGCCTTTGGGAACCGCGCGTATTGGATGGTATTAGGCGCGGTCTTCATCGCCGCACCCCATATCATCGGCGCGCCTCACCTTGAGTTCTATGCGGGCGTCGCCCCGCCTGAACTCTCGGCGCTATTCGTCAGTCGCACCCTTGCGGTTGCCTGCGCGAGTTGGGCGATCATGGGAGGTGTCGCTGGCGCGGTCTGGCATCGTCAAACGGTATAAACAACCTGCGCAGGGGCGTGTTCCTTGCGCAGCTTTCCAAATTTGAAAGTGAGGCCATCCATGGCACAAAAAATTCCCGCTACGATCGTCACTGGCTTCCTTGGCTCGGGCAAAACTACCCTTATTCGCCACATTTTGCAAAACGCGAATGGCAAACGGATCGCGTTGATCATCAACGAATTCGGTGATCTGGGCGTGGACGGCGATATCCTCAAAGGCTGTGGCGAAGAGACCTGTACCGAAGACGACATCATGGAGCTGTCTAACGGTTGTATCTGCTGCACGGTCGCAGAGGATTTTGTACCCACGATGGAAAAACTCCTCGCGCGGGAAAATGCGCCTGATCACATCGTGATCGAAACCTCCGGTCTTGCGCTGCCTCAACCCCTCGTGCGGGCGTTCAATTGGCCCGCGATTGCCACCAAAGTAACGGTCGATGGCGTCGTCACCGTTGTTGATGGTCGTGCCGTTGTGGACGGGCAATTTGCCCACAACATTGCCGCCGTAGATGCGCAACGCAAACAGGATGAAAATCTGGATCACGAAACACCGCTTTCGGAATTGTTCGAAGATCAAATCGCCTGTGCCGACATGATTGTCGTCAACAAGGCCGACCTTTTGAGCGCCGAAGAAATCGATGCTTTGGTTGGCAAACTGCGCAGCGAAAGCCGTGACGGTGTTCAAGTTGTAAAATCCACGTTGGGCGCACTTCCCGTTGATGTTTTGCTCGGGCAAGGCGTTGGAGCCGAGGCCGATCTTTCTGCACGCCACGAAATCCACCACCATCATCACCACCACGATGAGGATGACGACGATCACCATGATGAGCACACGCACGGCCACGACGAATTCGAAAGCTTCATCGTCACCCTTAATGAGATCACCGATCATGCGGGTTTTGCACAGAAGGTCTCTGACGTCATTCGCACCCACAATATTCTGCGCCTAAAAGGCTTCGTTGCGGTTCAGGGCAAGCCCATGCGCCTGACGCTGCAAGCGGTTGGCCCTCGTGTTGATACCTATTTCGATCAACCCTTTGGTGAACAAAAACGCGAAACCAAACTTGTGGTCATTGGCGAAGCAGGCCTAGATCAGGACGCGATCCGCGCGGCCTTAAGCGCGTGAAAATCTCCGTCGGAATAGGCGACCCAAAAGACCCGCGCACCGTAGCACTCCTTACGGCGCATCACAGTCTGATGCAGTCGCTCTTTCCGGCGGAATCAAACCACTTTTTGTCGGTGGATGCGCTTAGCGTTCCCGAGATAACCTTTCTGGTCGCAAGCGAAGGGGCGCAACATTTGGGATGTGGCGCCTTGGCGAACAAGGGCAGCTACGGCGAGATAAAATCGATGTTCGTCTCGGAAGCGGCAAGGGGCAAAGGTGTCGCGAACCTGATCTTGACGGAGCTAATTTCCAACGCACGCGCGTCCGGCCTCTCAAAGCTGTACCTCGAAACCGGTGACAGCCTGCGCGCCGCGCACGCGCTCTACGAAAAACACGGTTTTACGTTTTGCGGCCCCTTTGGCGACTATCCCGATGACCCCCTAAGCTATTTCATGGAGCTGACCCTTTAATGCATCTTTTGGCCGCCACTCCCGGAAATGTCGACGACGGAACTGAGCCCGTTGATCTGGGGCAAACACCCGGTGATATTCTGTTCATCTCGGCGGCGGACACAGAGCTAGCAGCCCTTTCAGAAGCGCGGCGGGAAATGCAGAATCCGCCAAGTTTGCGCCTTGCGAGTCTGATGCATCTGCAACACCCGATGTCGGTGGACCTCCATATCGACGCCTGTGCGCGTAAGTGTAAATTGGTGATCGCGCGGGTTTTGGGCGGAGCGGGCTATTGGAAATACGGACTTGTGCAATACGCCGCACATTTACACGCGGCAGGAGTGGCATTCGTCGCCCTTCCCGGAGACGACAAACCCGATGACGAATTGCGGGACCTCTCGACCGTTTCTCGTGACGATTACAATGCGCTTTGGGCCTACCTCGTGGAAGGCGGCCCCGAAAACGCGACACATTTCTTGGACTATGCGCAGGCAATGCTCTCCGACGCCCCCCGCCCAGAAGCCGCGCGGCCCTTATTGCGGGCGGGCGTTTATTGGCCTGGGGCTGGAATCTCTGATCTGTCCACGGCGCAAGCGGCATGGACAGCAAACGCGCCCGTTGTCCCGCTGGTGTTTTACCGTGCTTTGGTTCAAGGCGCGGGCCTAAATCCTGTAAATCGGCTGGTGAAATCCCTTCTGCGCCAAGGGTTAAACCCACTGCCGATCTTCGTGGCCTCCCTCAAAGACCCAGTTTCCGTGGAAACCCTTGAGTATTTATTCACCCAAGCGACGCCAAGTGTTATTTTGAACGCGACCTCCTTTGCCACGGGATCGCCACAAGAAGGAGAGCATTCCAACGGGGCATCGAACCCCCTTGTAATGCCTGCTGCAAATGCGTCGCCCGTTTTCCAAGTGGTGTTCTCAGCCAGCTCAGAAGCGGCTTGGAGTGAGGGAATGTTTGGTCTCGCCGCACGCGATATCGCGATGAATGTCGCGCTTCCCGAAGTGGATGGGCGCATTTTGAGCCGCGCTGTCAGCTTCAAAGGCGAGGCGTTTTTTGACGAGGACACCG
Organism: Falsihalocynthiibacter arcticus; assembly: GCF_000812665.2. Taxonomy (GTDB): domain Bacteria; phylum Pseudomonadota; class Alphaproteobacteria; order Rhodobacterales; family Rhodobacteraceae; genus Falsihalocynthiibacter; species Falsihalocynthiibacter arcticus. The sequence goes on along the minus strand of NZ_CP014327.1, from coordinate 1,647,481 downwards.
AATGCGCCATCGCGGGATATCGCGCACAGGGCGACCGCGTGGAATTTGTGGCGAAACTTGCGGCTAATTGGGCACGGTTGCGCAATGCGCCTGTCGAAAAACGCAGGGTAGCTTTGGTTTTGGCGAATTATCCGAACAAGGACGGACGCCTTGCCAATGGCGTGGGTTTGGATGCCCCAGCTGCAACCTGCGGCACTCTCGCCTCCCTGAATGATGCTGGATATACGGTGCGTAATGCGCCTCAAAACAGCGACGCATTGATGCAATCGATCCTCGCGGGACCCACGAATTGGCTAACGGATCGCACCCGACGAGACGGTGGTGTCCGCCTTGCCCTTTCCGATTATCGCACGCTCTATGACGAACTTCCCTATGACATGCGCCGCCAGATTGAAGACCGTTGGGGCGCTCCCGAAACGGACCCTTTCTTTGAGGGCGGAAGCTTTGCCCTTTCGGTTTTGGAGTATGGCAATGTTGTCGTGGGCATTCAGCCTGCGCGGGGTATAATATTGACCCAAAAGAGACCTACCATTCGCCCGACTTGGTACCGCCCCACAATTATTTTGCGTTCTACTTTTGGCTACGTGAAACCTTTGGGGCCCATGCGATTGTTCACATGGGCAAGCACGGAAATATGGAGTGGCTTCCCGGAAAGGCCGTTGCCCTTTCTCAGGAATGCTACCCCGAGGCTGTGTTTGGCCCAATGCCGCATATTTACCCGTTTATCGTCAATGATCCGGGCGAAGGCACGCAAGCAAAACGCCGTGCGCAGGCCGTCATTATTGACCACCTAACACCGCCGCTTACCCGCGCCGAAAGCTATGGGCCAATGCGTGATCTGGAGGGGCTTGTTGACGAATACTATGAGGCGGCGGGGGTTGATCCTCGGCGGATTGAATATCTCAGACGGGAAATTTTGAGCCTGACTAGCAGCACTGGATTGGGCGAAGACGCAGGGCTTACTGGAACTGACGAAGACGGCGATTTGGCCAAGCTTGACGCCTATTTATGCGATCTAAAGGAAGCGCAAATTCGCGATGGGCTGCACGTTTTTGGCGAGAGTCCGATTGGGCGCCTTGAGAGGGATCTAGTGCAGGCACTTGTTCGGGTGCCGCGCGGCGATGGTCGAGGAGGGAATGCGTCTCTGATCCGCGCTCTTGCTGTGGATTTTGGATTTGAATTCGATCCCTTGGATTGTGATATGGCGGCGCCCCATGCTGTAGAGAAACCCAGCGAACTCGCGGAGATCACAACGGATACTTGGCGAAGCCTTGGAGATACTGTCGAGCGGTTGGAGTTATTCGCGAGCGCGATTTTAGATGGAAAAGACGCTCCCGGCCCACAGTCGGAAGCAGTTTTGCAGGAAGTTAGAACGAGCGTACGTCCAAAAGTTGCGGCCTGTGGCCCAGCGGAAATGACGGGTCTCCTCACCGCCCTTACAGGGCAATTCGTTGACCCGGCGCCATCCGGCGCTCCCACACGCGGACGGCTTGATACCCTTCCAACCGGACGAAATTTCTATAGCGTCGATGGACGTGCCGTCCCTACGCCGACGGCTTGGGCCTTGGGGTGGAAATCCGCGAACCTATTGATTGAGCGCCACCTACAAGACCACGGAGACTGGCCACAAACCATGCTTTTGACCGCGTGGGGGACCGCAAATATGCGCACGGGTGGGGACGATATTGCCCAAGCCTTGGCGCTCATGGGGGTCAAGCCGACGTGGGACGCGGCAAATCGGCGTGTAACAGGATTTGAGGTCCTTCCACAGGGGGTTTTGGGGCGGCCCCGCGTGGATGTCACCCTCCGAGTGTCGGGGTTTTTCCGCGACGCGTTTCCACAACTTATTGCGCTCATAGACAGTGCCGCGCGCGCGGTTATGGCCCTTGACGAACCGGCAGCAATCAACCCTGCACGGGCGCGCATGTTGACAGAAGGGCTTGAGAATTCACACCGCGTATTCGGCTCAAAACCGGGGGCCTATGGCGCAGGCCTTCAGGCGATGATTGATGAGCAACTCTGGGCAAATAAATCCGATCTCGCGGAGGCCTACCTTGAATGGGGCAGCTATGCCTATGGCAAAGGGGCCGAGGGAACGCGCGCACGAGCGCAATTTGAAACCCGCCTCTCGCAGACCGAAGCCATCGTTCAAAATCAAGACAACCGTGAGCACGACCTACTCGATAGCGACGATTATTATCAATTCGAGGGAGGGGCTGCGGCGGCCGTGCATACCCTTCAAGGCGTTGATCGGCCGATCTATCATAACGATCACTCGCGGCCGGAACGCCCCGTTATTCGCCGCTTGGAAGACGAAATCGGGCGCGTCGTCCGCAGCCGTGTTGTTAATCCGAAATGGATTAGTGGCGTGATGCGTCACGGGTATAAAGGCGCCTTCGAGATGGCCGCGACCGTGGACTATATGTTTGCCTTTGCCGCGACAACGGGTGCCGTAAAAAGCCACCATTTTGATGCCGTCCATCAAGCGTTTTTAGAGGATGAAAACGTGCGTGCGTTCATAGCCGAGCATAATGCGCCTGCGTTGATAGAGATCGCCCAACGCCTGGATGAGGCGATTGAACGTGGGCTTTGGACTCCGCGCTCCAACTCTGCGCGCGCGTTATTGGACAATCTTAAATCGGGCTAACAATCAATCCGCGCGGCAACGAGCGCGGGGTCGCCCTTCACCGTCGTTTGGTCGACAACACACCCTGTTGCGACCTCTATGGCGACAACGGCACGCAATAAAACCCGCCCGAAATCTCGGCGGGGGCATAATTGGTCCGAATAGCTTCGACAACTTCCCCGTTGGAGCGAACGGTAAAATCGCTGCCTTCGACGCTTACCATTTTTACATCAAAACCCTTCGTGCGGGGGTGTGGACTGTCACAGCCTGTCACAGCCAAAAGGGCAGAAAGTAAGATTGCGAGAGCACGCATATGGAGGTTTCCTAATCTGGTGTGAGTAAGGCTAATGCGACGTGGTTAACAAAGCCTTACTTCGCGCACAGGACTGTGCGGAAAAGCACCCTTGCAACCCGTGCCATCTGCCTCCAAAGTCGTTCCGGAAAACAGGAGAAACCCATGAGCGAAGACACTGAACGCCACGCGATGAAAATGGTTAAAAAGAAGGCCGCTCGTGATAAAATCATGGCGACAAAAACCGACCAGAAAGGCCTGATCATTGTCCATACGGGCAAGGGAAAAGGCAAATCGAGCGCGGCATTCGGGATGATTTTTCGCTGTATTGCGCATGATATGAAATGCGCCGTCGTGCAATTCATCAAAGGCGGGATGAGCACTGGTGAACGCGACCTTATCCTCGACAAATTTAGCGATGCTTGCGAATTCTATACGATGGGTGAAGGGTTTACCTGGGAAACCCAAGATAAATCACGCGATATCGAAATGGCGACCGCCGCTTGGGAAAAGGCAAAAGAACTCATTCGTAATCCCGAAAACAAAATGGTTTTGCTTGATGAAATCAACATCGCGATGCGATACGACTATATTGATGTGAACGATGTGGTCGAGTTTTTAGCGACCGAGAAACCGCCGATGACCCATGTTGTTCTGACAGGGCGCAACGCCAAAGAGGCCCTCATTGAGGCCGCCGATCTGGTGACGGAAATGGAACTTATCAAACATCCCTTCCGCGCAGGTATCAAAGCGCAGATCGGCGTTGAGTTTTAGGAACCTATACTAAGATACGAGCGGATTTCACCCACCAAGTTGGATGCGCGTCAGCGATTTTTGCAGCGGCCTTAGTAGCGGTCGCTGCATCTGAGAACACCCCGAAGCACGTCGCCCCGGAACCCGACATTCGGGAGAGGAGCGCACCATTCTGAGAAATCGCTTCAAGTACTCGGGAAATGACAGGCTGAACCGCGATTGCGGGTGCCTGAAGATCATTGCGCTGGTGCGCAAGCCATCTACAAAACTCGTCCAAACTGGAACAGTCCGGCACGTCATCCATTGCTGTATTATGGCTGTTTTCCAATGCCTTGAAAATATCTGGTGTTGCTACACTCTGACGTGGATTGATCAATAAAAGGGCCATATCAGGCAGTTTGGGAACGGCGGTTAAGACTTCGCCAATTCCTTGCATTCTAGCCGTAGTAGACGACAAACACACGGGCACGTCCGCCCCGAGTTGAAGCACATCGGAACTCTTTGGCAAAGGCCGCGCCCAATGACGAGCAAGCAACCGCAGAGTTGCCGCAGCATCGGCAGACCCACCTCCAATCCCAGAAGCCGTTGGCAGGTTTTTTTGCAGAGTCAAAGCGACCGATTGCCCAGACTTCAACAAACGCGCAGCACGCAGGACAAGGTTGTCTTTTTCCTTGGCAAGCCCCGCACCCTCTGGCCCTTCAACCGCCAGGGAAAGTATGTCTGAATTCGTGGCTCCAACATAGTCGCCGATATCTGCGAACACCACGAGGCTATCGAGAAGGTGGTACCCATCCGCACGCCGCCCTGTGACATGCAGTGTCAGGTTTATTTTTGCGGGAGCGAATTCCATTTCAACCTAGTCTTCGGTCGCAATTTCTTCATCCGCCAAGACCTCGTCCAATCCGACTTCTAGTTTGCGACGGATGCGATCGGCATCCTTTTCCTCGGGTTCAAACGACAGTGCCCGACGCCATTGAAAGTCAGCTTCAATCTTGCGGTTAACCATCCAAAGCGCGTCGCCCAAATGATCGCTTACAACGGGATCTACGGGTTCTAATTGCGCAGCCTTTTCCATCAATTCGGCTGCCTCTTCATAGCGTCCGAGCTTATAATAGGCCCACGCGAGAGAGTCTATTATATAGCCATCTTCAGGGCGCGCTTCCACGGCTTTTTCAATCATTTCAAGGGCTTCATCGAGGTTTTCGTTTTTCTCAACCATTGAATACCCAAGATAATTCAGCACTTGAGGTTGATCTGGGTAGAGCGCCAATGCTTGACGGAAGTCAGCCTCAGCCTTTTCCCAATCCTGCGAGCGTTCGTGCGAAATTCCACGAGAATAGAACACAAACCACAAGTTCGGTGTAATCTCAGGAAAGAGTTCCAAAGCCCCGTCATAAGCTTCAATCGCGCCCAAATACTCCTCTTGGCTGCGCAAAAGATCACCCAGCCCGATCAGGACAGCGGGCAATTCTGGGCGGTTTTTAGACAGGGTACGCAATACTTCAACCGCAGCCTCCGGCTTTCCGGCTCGTCTTAAGGTGTCTGCGCGGCCAATTTCGGCCAGATGGAACGAAGGATGGTCGGTGGGCACTTTTGCGTACGCCTTGGTCGCTAAGTCAAATTGCTCCAGTTCTTCTAGCATTTCAGCCGTGAGCAATACCGCTGGAATAAAACTGGGGTCCAGAATTTCTGCCATACGGGAATAGAGGATCGTTTGGTCAGGTGTGCCTTCAACCGACAAGATTTCAGCAAGGGTAAACGCCGCTTGCGCCACGCCTTCACGGGCCGATGGAGCAGCAGTAAACGCAAGCGTTTCACCGTTTTCCAAACGTGCATAAAGATCGGCGAACTCAGGGTCCGCATCCCCAAGATTATAGGCCTTCCCAAGCGCTTCGAGCGCGTCGTCATTGCGCTCCATTTGGCTCAAAATTTCGACATAGGCAATCAGGGTTGAGCGTGTATGCGAAAAACCTTTTTCCTCAATGCTTTCAAATACCTCTAGTGCAGCGCCGTAGTCGCCCACTGAGCCGAGTGCCAAGGCTCTATGGAAGTTCGCTATCCCCTCAAAGCTGGGTTGAGCCTCAAGCGCATCAAACTTCTCGAGCGCAACCGACATTTTACCACTGCCAAGTTCTGCCCATGCATCAATGAGTTGCGTCAGAACGGGGCCAAGATCAGCGCCATCTTTAATGCGCTTGGAAACGGTGTCGTACTCGCCGTTTCTGATCTCCTCTATCGTCAAAACAAGGTCCGCAATCTGTGAGTGAACATCCTGTTCTTCGAGGGCCGCTGCAATCGGGATTGCACTGTCGATCTGCCCCAGGGACAAGAAAGACGCCGCGGCATTATTCATCAGGAAAGTGTTGTCGGGGTCCAGCGCGAGAGCGCGTGTGAAATACACGACGGCTTCCTCAAAATCAGCGGCACTACTAGCGCTTCTGGCGGCAAGATACGCTCCAGAAAGCCCTTCGGATTGCGCCGAAAAACCAGAGAAAAACAGAGCGGTGGAGAGGAGCGCGGTGCGCAAAAAGGAGTGTTTCAAACAATCAGGCCTTTGGCAATTCGTTGCGTTACCTTGAACTTAAACACTCGCATGCCGCAACGCAATGCGGAGGCGCGCAATCAACGGCCTCCGCACAGTCTTGTGAGAATAATTGCTCACATATTTGGGTAGTTAGGCCCGTCGCCGCCTTGGGGGGTAACCCAAGTGATATTTTGGCTCGGGTCTTTGATGTCACAAGTTTTGCAATGGACACAGTTTTGGAAGTTCACTTGGAATCTTGGGCCTGTGCTTGGGTCGTCAATCACCTCATAGACCCCAGCTGGACAGTATCTTTGGGCGGGTTCTGCATATTTGGGCAGGTTCACCGAAATTGGCAGACTGGGATCGGTCAAATGCAAGTGACTTGGCTGACTTTCCTCATGGTTGGTCGCCGAAAAACTAACGTTTGTGAGGCGATCAAAGGACAGTGTTCCATCCGGCTTGGGATAATTGATTTCTTTGTGATCGGCTGCCAGCCCTGTGGCTTCAGCATCGTTTTTACCGTGCCTTAGCGTCCCAAAAAGGGAAAGCCCGAAAAGCGTATTGGTCCACATATCAAACCCGCCAAGTGTCAGCGAAGCGATCAGGCCCAGTTTCGACCAAAGCGGCTTCACGTTGCGCACTTTTTTAAGGTCTTTTGCAATGACGCCGGTGCGCAATTCGGTGTTATACTCGGTTAACTCGTCGCCCGAACGCCCGCCCTTTATGGCGTCGAATGCGGCCTCGGCGGCAAATTTTCCCGAGAACATAGCGTTGTGATTGCCTTTGATGCGCGGCAGGTTCACGAGTCCAACAGAACATCCCAAAAGTGCGCCGCCTGGGAAAACGGCCTTGGGCATCGACTGATAGCCGCCTTCGGAAATCACCCGTGCGCCATAAGCCACGCGGCGGCCACCTTTGAGAAGTTTTGCGATTTCAGGATGGTGCTTGAAGCGTTGGAATTCCATATACGGGAAAACATAGGGGTTTGCGTAATTCAAGTGCACAACAAAGCCGACGTAAACTTGGTTATTTTCCAAGTGATAGATAAACGAACCACCGCCCGCGTTGCCGTTAAGCGGCCAACCCATTGTATGGGTGACGGTGCCTTCGCGGTGCAGGGCGGGGTCAACCTCCCAAATTTCCTTCATGCCAAGGCCGAATTTTGCCACATCGGAGTCTTTGGCGAGGTCGTATTTCGCGATAATTTCCTTTGAGAGACTGCCGCGCGCACCTTCCGAAAGGAAAACATACTTCCCACGCAACTCCATTCCGGGTTCGTAATCACTGCCAATAGAGCCATCGGGGTTTTTGCCAAATTCACCTGCAACAACACCCACGAGTTCGTCGTTCTCGCCGTAAATCAATTGCGAACACGCCATGCCGGGGAAAATTTCGACGCCCAACTCTTCGGCCTGCTCCGCCATCCAGCGGCACACGTTCGCCATCGAAACAATGTAATTGCCATGATTGTTCATCAAGGGTGGCATGAGGAAATTAGGAATACGGACGGAGCCTGCTTCGCCCAAAAACAGGAAGTTGTCCTTTTTGACCGGAACCGTGATCGGCGCGCCGCGTTCTTTCCAGTCGGGGATCAATGCGTTTAAGCCTGCTGGGTCTAAAACCGCGCCCGAAAGAATATGAGCCCCGACTTCGCTGCCTTTTTCCAACACAACAACGTTAAGATCTGCGTCCAATTGCTTGAGCCTGATCGCCGCTGACAGACCCGCAGGTCCCGCACCAACAATCACAACATCATACTCCATGGATTCGCGTTCAATATCGGCCATTTCATCCCTTCCCGCACCCGTAAGGCGTCTCACATTCTTGCTCTCTCGCTTTTAGCGATACCCGTGAGAGGGAAAAGGGTCAATCGTGACACCACGTTAAACTGCGCCCAAGCAACGGAATGATCGGCAACGACCACAGAAATTTCACGGACTAAACCACGACTTCGCCAGTTCTGCGCGATTGCCAAAGCAAAAATTTCCAAAGCAGGACGATGAACAGGATCGAAACATATCCGTCCACCACGTAATGCCACCCCAGAAAAACCGACAAAAACAAATAAGTGAGTACGAAGGCGATGCAAATGGGCAATGTTTTGGGGAAGCGCTCGTAAATATAAAGCGCAAACATTGTTGCAACTCCGATGTGAACGCTTGGGAAGGCGGAAATTCCCGTCCCGAGGTGCTGATTTCCCTCCACATAATTTTCCCACAAGTATTCCTGAATGAAACCCACAGCTCCGCCCATTGTCCCCGAAGTATTGAGGGCTTCGAGCAGCGGCGCAAAGTCATTTCCACCGTAAACGCGGTCAAAGAAGATCGGACCACAGGACATGAAAACGAGCGCGATTACATTCCCAAGCACAACCCAAGATGCGAAGTACAAAATTAAAAATCGGCCCACCCGCTCTTTATTACTGTCCACAACCAGCAAAATTACTGGAAAAATGACGCCGATTGCCAGCCAAATTTTCAGGTAAATAAAGGTTGTCAAAGCTTCAGGGATATAGGCCTGAAATTGGTGCGTCAGCTCCCACGGTGTCCTTCCAAAAGAAAGAAGCTCGTCGACCTCAATCAAGAATGGATCAGCATAAAATGGACTAAAATTCACCATCGTTGTCTTGATAAGGGTAAACACCAAGAACTGCATTCCGGCGAGAATCCCGACGAGAAATGCTAAAGGTAACCGCTCGCGCAATAGGTCTCGTGCAAAAATGAGCCCGAAAACAAAAATTGCCAGAAAACCCCAACTTCCATCAAGCAGGAGGCTTAAAGGCACCAATAAAACATCATACCAAAAATTTCTGTAAATTTCGAGCGGAACTTCCGTGAAAAACCAAACGATCGCAAGTCCCACAACTAAATGGCCTGTAACAAGATAGAAATATACTCGCACTAAACTGCCTGTTTTAAATACTATTTTTCGTTCGTTATTAGTGGGACTTCTGCTGACACACTATTGACTTTTTATGCCAAGCTTGAATTAACAAGTATGTGTTGCCAATAACCCATTCATTCACATAGGGCACCCATGGAAAAAATACCAATGACCCAAGCTGGGTTCTCTCGGCTTGAAGTAGAATTAAAGAAATTAAAAACTGTTGAACGGCCGCTCATAATTAGTGCGATTGCCGAAGCGCGTGAGCACGGTGATCTTTCTGAAAACGCCGAGTACCACTCCGCCCGCGAAAAACATAGTTTTATTGAAGGCCGCGTCAAAGAACTTGAGGCCATAATTTCGCTTGCCGAAGTCATCAATGTTGCCGCCTTGTCGGGCACGATTAAATTCGGTGCCACCGTCACAATTATGGACGAAGACACGGACGAGAAAAAAACTTACCAGATCGTTGGGGAGCCTGAGGCAAACCTTGAAAAAGGCCTCCTCAACATCAAATCCCCACTCGCTCGCGCCCTCATCGGCAAGGAAGAAGGCGACAGTATTGTTTTTAACGCTCCTGGTGGGACACGTGATTACGAAATCCTGAAAATCGTCTTTCAGTAATACCAAAGCGGAAAGTTCTCCATGGCGGGTACCGAAAAACAAGAAACACTAGACTTGGGAGTTAGCTCCCAGCGCGCCACAGCAGCGGGCCTTTCGAGGCCCGAAAAGCTTGCTGTCGCACTGTCGGCGGTATGGATGGTCGGCGTTGCAGCTATTGTCTTGATGTCTCAAGGCGACACCGCAGCAGCTCAACTTGAGTCGTTGCGGTTCATCATGACTTTGGTAGCCGTTTTCCTGCCCGTCGCGGTTGTTTGGGTGGGTGTTTTATCAGCGCGCAGCGCGCGGACCATCCGCGACGAGGGTGCGCGCCTCCAAGCTTCAATAGACGCCATGCGCCTTAGCTATGTTGCCCAACAGCAGAGCGTCACACTGGCCAATATTCCTTCCGTGGTTGAGAAATTGGACCAGATCGTTTCCGCTCAACGCCAAACCGAATCCACGATAGCGACCTTTGCAACCTCACGCCCAGCGAGTGCACCTGCCCCAATGTTGATCAAGTCTGCGGCCCTGACCACTGCCCGACAATCCTATGACGCGCAACCAACGTTGGCTCTCGGCACATCCTCTGAGGACATCGCGCCACCCTTGTCCAAAGCTGATTTTATTCGGGCCGTGAATTTCCCCGAAAATGCCGAGGACAAGGAAGGTTTCGCCGCCCTGCGTCGTGCCCTCAAAGATCGCGAAGCCTCCCGCCTCATCCAGTCCGCACAAGACGTTTTGACCCTGCTCAGTCAAGACGGGATTTACATGGACGACCTGCGCCCGGATCGGGCGCGCCCCGACATCTGGCGCCAGTTTGCCAACGGTGAACGTGGTCGGACAGTGGCGGTTATTGGCGGCATTCGGGATCGGTCTTGCTTGGCGTTAACTGCGGGACGTATGCGTCAGGATCCCATTTTCCGCGACACGTCACATCATTTTTTGCGCCAGTTCGACAAAACCTTTTCCGTCTTTGAGGCCGACGCCACCGACATGGAAATCGCCGAAATTACTGATACAAGAACCGCGCGGGCATTTATGCTTTTGGGCCGCGTCTCGGGTACCTTCGACTAAATTCCAAAACCCGAAAATGGTAAAAACCGAACGGGCGAACCCTCATTGATTTCGGTCTGATCTTCTGAAAGTTCGATCAATCCATTCGCCCAGCTCAGCCCAGATATCCGCCCTGACCCTTCCGAGGCAAAAGCTTCAACCCGTCCATCCTCCGCCAAACGCGCACGCAAAAACTCCCGCCTACCAGGTTTCTTTCGTTTGGAAAACGCCGCCGGAACATTAAAGCCAAGCGGCACATCCCACTCCGCCCCTGATAAAACACCAAGCGACGGGCGCGCAAAAATCAACGCACAAACAAATGCCGCCACTGGGTTGCCAGGAAGGCCAAAAACCGGCACGCCTTTCCACAGCGCTAAGGCCAATGGCCGCCCAGGTTTTATCGCTATGCGCCAAGTTTGCAGTGCACCTTTCTCGGCCAAAAGGGCCCCCACATGGTCCTCATCTCCCCCCGACGCGCCGCCAGAGGTGAAGACAACATCGACTTGGGAGGCCGCAGCATCCAGTGCGGCTTCAAGCACATTACGGTCATCCTCTACATGCCCAAGGTCCACCGCTACGTGCCCCCACGCCGCCGCAAGCGATAACAACATCGGGCGATTAGCGTCATATGTTGCCGACGGGATTTGCGTACTTCCCGGCGCGACAATTTCGTCCCCGGTTGAAAGCACACCCACGCGCAACTGCTGAAAAACCGGAACATCCTGCGTGCCCGTCGCTGCCAGAATAGCGATCTCGGGCGCGGTCAGCCTTTGCCCCGCGCGCAAAATGACCTCTCCCTTATCCACATCCTCGCCCGCGCGGCGGGTGTTCGCTCGCGGCTTGAGTGGCCCGTTAAATTTGATCGCGCCCCCTTGGAAAGCGACATCTTCTTGCATCACCACACTGTCAACTCCGGCGGGCAAAACTGCCCCCGTCAAAATGCGCACGGCCTGACCCGCCGCGACAGATCCCTCATACGGGGCACCCGCAGCGGCACGCCCATCCAGCACCTGAAATTCTTGCAAACCGGCAACGCCAGAATTGGAAAGCCCATACCCATCAACCGCCGAGTTTGCCGCGGGCGGATTGGCCCGCAAAGCCACTTGATCCAAAGCCAAAATGCGCCCCGAAGCTGCGTCCAACGGAATTTTCTCAACGCCAACCACCGTTGATAATCGCCCCTTCAAGCGGTCCAATGCCTCCTGAACCGGCGTCCAATGCGTGCCTTCCGGCAGGGCAAAGCAATCGTCTTTGACTGGGGGAACGTCGCTGGTTCCAAGCCCGACTTGCATCAACACAAAATCCGCAATCGCCGCGGTATCATCCAAATCAAAAACGGGGACGTGTAAATCCTGCGGTTGATCTGAAGCCACGCCAACAATGCTCGCATCCTTTAGGCAAATGAGCGCCTCCCGCGCCACCTCCGCGCGATGCACTTCTATTTTGGGGTGGGGTGACGCCTTAAACCCTTCAACCAAAACCAAATCAACAGGATCTAGTCGCGCCAAATGCGCCGCGAGGTCCGGCTCCTGTTCTCCACGCAATTCACCCATCAACGCCCAGCGTTGCGACGATGAAAGTAGCACCTGCTTTGCGCCTGCGGTTCGATGCCGATGGCTATCTTTGCCTTCCTGATCGATGTCAAACCGATGATGCGCGTGTTTGGTTGTGGAGACCGAGAAACCCCGCCTCGTAATCTCGGAAATCAGCCGTTCCATCAAGCCAGTTTTGCCGTTGTTTTTCCAACCCGTGATTCCAAAAACCCTCATGCACCGGCCGCCAAAAATGCACGCGCTTGTGCCAAATCTTCGGGGGTATTCACGTTGAAAAACGGGTCAAACGGCGTGGTTGGGAAAACCGCCTTTGCGACCCCATGCGTATCTGCCCAAAGGATGACCTTTCGCACGCCGCCCTTCAGCGCTGCTCGCAAATCCTCCCGCAGGGCAACTGGCCACAGCCCGAAAACCGGATGCAACATCACTTTACCAGCCTCATTTGGTGTCGCCGCCATCGCAATCGGCAAGTTTTCGATTTCCGACGCGAGCAACAGTCTTGGTACAATGTCCGCAGGGAAAAATGGTGTGTCGGCGGCGGCGGTAACGATATGATCCGCCCCCTGTTCTGCGGCCCAATCAAGGCCCGCAAGCACCCCCGCAAGTGGCCCAGCATAACCCACAATCGTATCGCCGATAACGTGCAGTCCAAAGGCCGAAAACCGCGTCGCGTCGCCGTTCGCGTTGAGGGAAATATCCGCGACTTGCGGCGACAGACGTTCAATCACATGCGTCAACAATGGCACGTCACCAAGGTGGGTCAAACACTTGTCCCCGCCCCCCATTCTCCGCGATTCCCCGCCAGCCAAGATAACGCCTAATGGTGCTTTCATTGCGACGCCTCCTTGTTGCGCATCACGGGTTTTACATCCCGAATAAGGCGCTCTTCCCCGACAAACACGTAAAGCGTTGCCCACGCATGCGCCCGATAAGGGTCAGCCCAATCGACTGTGCAATCTCAACACCCCAAGCGGTAAACCCCGAACGGGACACAAGGGTTGGAATGCCCATTTGCGCGCATTTAATAACCATCTCGCTGGTAAGGCGTCCCGTCGTGTACATAATTTTATCGGACGGATCGGCCCCGGTGGAAAACATCCATCCCGCAACCTTGTCCACGGCGTTGTGCCGACCAACATCTTCCATATAAACCAACGGCTTATCCTGATAGCACAGCACCGTTCCATGAATGGCTCCAGCCGTCAAATACAGGCTTGGCATGCGATTAATACTGTCCGCCAACGCATAGAGCCAACTGGTTTTCACCTCGACCTTGGGCAATTCAAGTGCTTCCAACCCCTCCATCATATCGCCAAATACGGTTCCCACGGCACAGCCACTTGTGCGGATCTTCTTGCGCATTTTTTCCTCATAGTCGGTCTTGCGTTCCGTACGCACAACGACGACTTGCAAGTCCTCATCATAATCGACGCCCGTCACAACATCATCCGCGTTCAACATCCCCTGATTACGCAGAAACCCAAGCGCCAAATAGTCGGGGTAATCACCAATTGTCATGGCCGTAACGATCTCTTGACTGTTGAGGTAAATCGTTAACGGTCGTTCCTCGACGACATCGATTTCCACAGGCAATCCGGCCTGATCAAATCCGACGACTTTGCGGGTCAAGCCCGCGCACTCCGGATCCGGCGCAATCAACATTGGTACAATATTTGGGGTTGTTGCCACAGACCGTCCCTCTATAGGTTTAGCTTAATTTTCCGATAGCTTAGAGCCAGTCCATGCCCAACTCCACCATCAAATCCGCGTTTTGGCGTGGTCTTCGCGACGGATCGCCTTTTCTCGTCGTCGGCGCGCCGTTTGCATTGCTTTTTGGCGTCGTCGCGACCGAGAGCGGGTTGGACATCCTCCATGTCATGTCCTTCTCAATTTTGGTGATCGCGGGGGCGGCGCAATTCACGGCCGTCTCCTTGATGGATGAAAACGCCCCCACAATTATCGTGCTTTTGACAAGCCTCGCGGTCAACTTGCGGATGACAATGTATTCCGCGTCACTTGTGCCTTACCTTGGCAAAGCCCCCCTATGGCAACGCGCAACCGTCAGCTATTTGTTGGTGGATCAGGGATATTCTGTCAGCATCTCGGAATACGAAAAGCGCCCGAAAATGAGCGTCGCAGAGCGGTTTGCGTATTTTGCTGGGACAATGACCCTCCTCACGCCTGTTTGGTATATTTTCACCTTCGTCGGGGCAAAGGTCGGCTCGGAAATCCCGCCCGCGTTCGCCTTGGATTTCGCGGTTCCCATCACGTTTTTGGCCATGGTCGCCCCGATGTTACGTACGGCAGCCCATGTGGCCGCAGCGGTAGTTTCCATCATCCTCTCGTTGCTTCTGGGCTTTATGCCCGCGGGAACCGGCCTGTTGGTCGCCGCCTTTGCTGCCATGATCGTAGGCGCGCAAATTGAAGTCTGGATGGAAAGGAACGCCACATGACTTATTCGGACGCAAATATTTGGTTCATCATCGTTGGTTTGGGGCTCGGAACCTACTTAATCCGCTTCTCGTTCCTTGGCCTCATTGGCGGACGTGAATTACCGGAATGGTTGCTGCGCCATTTGCGTTATACACCGGTTGCCGTGATGCCCGGGCTTGTGGCTCCGCTGGTTCTTTGGCCCAACGCCACGGGCGGCGATCTTGATCCCGCACGTTTAATCGCCGCAGGTGTCACACTCTCAGTGGGGTATTTCAGCAAGAATTTCCTCGCCGCGTTCTTTTGCGGCGGCATTGCGCTGTATCTTTCGCTCTACTTGCTTAACTAGAGCGAATGGGCCTTAAAATACGTACAAACGGCGGCCCATGAGCCGCCGTTTTGAGTCTGCACTTATGTATTGAAAAGCGCTAAAAAGATCAGAATGCCGATCGAAATTCCGCCTCCCCAAGTCACCAATTTAATAAATCCGGCAAAGGTGTTTTCTTGAACTTCAACGTCCGCTTCACCGTGCTTATGTTCGGCCATCTGGTTATTCCTTTTTTGTGTCACATGTCATGATTATCGACCAATTAAACGATTCAGAGCGGCATGTCACCCTCTGACATTCACTTGGCGCCTTCTTCTAAATCTGCCGCCAGTCGAAAGCCAATTCTATTTGGCGCGGCGGCCGCCTTCAGCTTGGGAAGAGCGCGCAGCATGACCGAGAGTTGAGAGACATGTTGGATCAATTGCGTTTTGGCACCCGAAGTTTCGGTGCCATAGAATGTAATGATATCAGGATCATAATAACCAAGCCCCTCAATCCGTAACACCCCTGCGTCGCCACCAACAAATCCCATGGCCACTTCGTGCTCATTGTCGAGCTGCTCTTCGAAGTTTTTGATATACATAATCAAGCGCTCATATGCCCAGTGAGCGGGTGTTTTTTGCCCCATTGGGGTTTTAGATACGCCCTTTGGCACCGGCTTCTGCTCAATGGTCTCAGGTGGATTTGGGCCACAATGCACTACATGCGCGCGCGGCAAGGCATCGGCTTCTACGGCTTCGGCCGTAGTTTTAATTTCCTCGTCCATCGACACTCTCCTTCACGCAATACTCCCACGCGTCATTTTCGCGGGCTGAGCGGGTGACTTTCCCCGCCAAATATAGGTGATTTACGTGCGCGATTGCTTCAACCAATGCAAGCCCGTATTCGCCCTCGCCGATTGTTCGTTTATACAGCGGAGGGAAACATTCATGTGCCGTTTTGGGGGTTTCAAGGAAGTCCAACAAACGCTCCAAACCGCTATGATGGTTTTTTATCAATTGCTTAAGCCGCGTAGGAAGGCCCGTATACGGCAGCTTGTGCCCGCCCAAAATGAACTGGTCCGCACGTGCATAGGCGCTCAAACGTTCGCAAGCCTCGAGCCATTCACCGAGGGGGTCGGCCATCGGTTCGGTGGCATAAACACCAATATTAGGCGAGATTGACGGCAGGAGTTGATCGCCCCCGATCACCAATTCGTCGTCGCGACTAAACAGACACGCATGCTCCGGCGCATGGCCGTTGCCAATGCGCACATCCCACATTCGCCCGCCAATTTCCAACGTGTCCCCTTCTTGGATACGCGAGTACCCAACCGGCATTGGCGTGACGATATCGGCAAAATTAAACGGACGTTCTTGGGAGCGTTTCGTATAGGTCGCGACTTCCATCCCCGCCTGCCGCCAAAACGTCAGGTTTTCCTCGGTTGGAAGCTCCTGATTATCAAGCGTTAACATGCGCGCGGACAGCCACGCCGTGCGTGTAGTGATCAATTCTGTACCGAATTCCGTTTGAAACCACCCCGCAAGGCCCACATGATCGGGATGGTGATGGGTCACCAAAAGGCGCGCGACGGGTTTGCCCTCCAAAGGCCCCGCCATCAAGTCTCGCCAAATCTCGCGGGTTCTTTTTGTATCAAACCCTGTGTCAACAATCGTCCAGCTTTCCCCGTCGTCAAAGGCATAGACGTTCACGTGATCCAGCTTCATCGGCAAAGGCAGGCGCATCCATAACACCCCCGGCGCAACCGTAATTGCCTCCCCCTCAGCGGGCGGCGTTTCAAACGGATATCTGATTCCCGCCGCTATTTTGCGCCCCTGCGCGTTCACGCGCCAAGGTCCTCGGCGGTGATCGCAAAGAGGTCCTTTTTCCCTTCGCGAACATGTTGAAGCAGGGCCACATGCTCGGGCAGCAATCGTTTCACATAGAAGCGTGCAAGCCGTGTGCGCGGGCCTTCGCCCTCCTCCGCCATCGCCGCTTTAAGGTGAGCATGACTGCCCAAAACAAGCGCGAAAGCCTTCAGGAAAGGAACGGCTCCGGAAAAACGGTCGCTCATATCATCTTGGCTAACGAGCCATTCCGTCGCTTCTCGCAGGGTCTCGGCGGAAGCCCAAACCGCACCCGCCATTTGCGGGAACTGGCCACGGGCGGACTCGGCATTATTTTCAACTTCTTCAAGCAAACGGAAGGCCGCGTCGCCGTCATCCATCATTTTGCGGGCCACAAGGTCCATTGCCTGAATGCCGTTCGTGCCTTCGTAAATTGCGGTGACGCGCACATCGCGGGTAAATTGCCCCGCGCCCGTTTCCTCAATATACCCCATGCCGCCGTGCACCTGAACGCCCATGGTCGAAACTTCGATCCCGACATCCGTGCCATAGGCCTTGGAGATAGGGGTTAAAAAGGCCGCCCGATCGCGCCAATCTGCCTCGCCCGTCGCGTTCCCCATGTCGATCGCAACCGCGCAAGACAGGGCGATGGAACGGGCCGCAAACACCTGTGATTTCATTGTGGCAAGCATCCGCCGCACATCCGCGTGCTCCACGATTGTGCCGCGGCCCCCTTCAACAGGTGTGCGACCTTGCTTGCGCTCAACTGCATAGGCCAAGGCATGTTGGAAGGCCGCTTCTGCAACCCCAATACCCTCGACTGCAACCCCTAGACGAGCGTTGTTCATCATGGTGAACATGGCTTTCATGCCACCATTTTCCTGCCCGACAATCCAGCCTTTCGCGCCATCAAAACTCAAAACGGCGGTCGGCGAACCGTGCAAACCTGTTTTATGCTCAAGCGACACAACCTTCAGCGTATTCGCTATCTCAGGTACACCGTTTTCATCGGGTATCAGCTTAGGCACCATAAACAGGCTAATCCCGCGCGTCCCTGCAGGAGCGTCCGGCAAGCGCGCCAAAACGAGATGACAGACGTTTTGGGTAAAATCATTGTCGGCCCAGCTGATGTATATTTTCTCACCTGTAATGGCGTATTCGCCATCGCCCATAGCCACAGCTTTCGTCGACAAAGCGCCAACATCGCTCCCCGCCGCAGATTCGGTCAGGTTCATCGTGCCACTCCATTCGCCGGAAATCAGCTTGGGGAGGTAGAGGGCTTTGATGGTGTCGCTGGCGTGATGTTCCAGCGCTTCGATTTGCCCTTGGGTAAGCAATGGATTCAACTGAAGCGCCAAACACGCGCCCGACATCATGTCGTTCACGGCGGTCAAAACCGCAAACGGCAGGCCCATACCGCCAAACTCCTCCGAGGCCGCCGCGCCAATCCATCCACCGTCGGCAATCGCGGCATAGCCTTGGGCAAAACCAGTGGATGTACGCACGACACCATTCTCAAGGCGTGCAGGTTCCAAATCCCCAATCCGATTCAACGGCGCAATCACATCGTCGCATAATTTACCCGCCTCGAGGAGAATCGCTTCCACAACATCGGGCGTCGCTTCGGCGAACTTCTCGGTTGCGTATGTCTGCTCAAGGCCCACAATATTGTCGAAAATAAACTGAAAATCAGCAGTCGGTGCGCGATAGGGCATTTGGCCTCCGTTCAACAGCTTGGCAAAAACGCCCGACGCCGTTATGTCTTGTGAATTCAAGATCGAACCTAGTACATCCCGCGCGACCATCAATAAAAACGCCACGTCAGAAAGACTTGTTATTCAAACCCTTCTCCTCCCAGAAACGCCAGACGGCGTCAATCAAGCAGCAAAAGTCTTAACGCGCGGAGGGCTTTGCGCCTTTCCGACCGAGACGGTTTACGGGCTTGGCGCCGATGCGCGCAATAGCACGGCAGTTGCGGGTATTTTCCACGCCAAAGGACGGCCCCAGTTCAATCCGCTGATCGTCCACGTCGCCTCCCTTGAGGCGGCCGAAAAGTACGGGGTGTTTAATGAGGATGCCCGCGCGCTTGCACAGGCCTTTTGGCCCGGCCCACTCACGCTTGTTGTACCTCTGCGCGCGGATGCAGGGCTGTCGAGTTTGGTCACGGCGGGGCTTGGGTCGCTTGGACTGCGCGTCCCTGCGGCTCCTTTGGCGCACGATCTTTTGCAGATCTTCCAAGGCCCTGTCGCCGCCCCTTCTGCGAATCCCTCTGGCAAGATCAGCCCCACAACTGCGGCCCATGTTGTTGACGGCCTATCGGGACGCATCGACGCGATTTTAGATGGCGGTTCCTGCGAAGTTGGCCTCGAAAGTACGATTATTGGATGCGTCACAACCCCCACGCTTTTACGGCACGGTGGGTTGCCCAAAGAAGCGATCGAACAGTGCCTCGGGCGCGACCTCGCCGACGCAAAAGAGGGCGAGATATCTGCACCGGGCCAACTTTTGAGCCACTATGCGCCCAGCGCCCCAGTGCGTCTAAATGCGACCGAAAAACTTGCGGGCGAGGTTCTTGTTGGGTTTGGCGAAACCAAAGACGCTGATCTTACACTTTCCCCTAGCGGGGACTTACATGAGGCGGCGGCGAATTTGTTTGATATCTTGCATCAAGCCAACGCCTTAAATGCCGAAAAAATCGCCTTCGCACCGATACCAGAAGTTGGACTTGGACAAGCGATTAACGACCGTCTGCGTCGCGCCGCAGCGCCGCGTTAAGCGTTGCCACACACCGAAGACAGCATCAACGGGCTCACCCCAAGCTTGGCAAGAGCCGCTTCCCATTTTTCCATGTTGTCTGCTTCAAAAACCACGTCTGGGTCCGCATCTGAGGTCAACCATCCGTTGGCGAGGATTTCGTTCTCTAACTGCCCCGGCCCCCATCCCGCATACCCCAAGGCCAACAAAGCACTTTGCGGACCATTGCCAGTACATAGATCCTCAAGAATATTTAGCGTGGCCGTCATTCCAAAATTTTGATCCACTTGAAGGGTTGTTTCGCCGCCATCGTAATCATTGGAGTGCAGCACAAATCCGCGCGCGTGCTCAACGGGGCCGCCAAAATGCACATGAATGTCGTCGCCACGATCATTGGGCGCAATCCCGAGTTGGTCTATCAGCGTGTCAAATTTCACGTTAAAGGAAGGCTTGTTAACGATGATCCCCATCGCGCCCTCGGAGGAATGGGCACAGAGATACACAACACTGTGGTCAAATCGCGTATCCCCCATTCCGGGCATCGCAATCAGAAGTTTACCGCTTAAGCTTTCCGTCACACTTATCATCTGGTTAGTTTGCTTAGAAAGTTGGCGTGTTTCAAGTGGATTAAATGGCGCAGTCACGGTGTTTTCGCTGAAATGTGATTTTCCAAAAAGGGGGTGTGTCCTATATCTGGTTATATGAAACATTTTTCCCTCTTTCGTCGTGCGTTTTTCTCTGCGGTCCTTGCCCTTACGTCAGCGGTGTCTCAAGGCTCCGCACAATCCAGCTTGGACGGCGACAAAATGGTTTCGTTGGAGATACTAACGGGGTGGCGGGCGCAGGATGGCACCCAAATCGCGGCAATAAAAATCGCGCTTGCACCAGATTGGGTGACCTATTGGCGTGTGCCGGGTGAAGCCGGAATTCCCCCGCAATTTAGCCTGACGCAAAGCGAGAATATTTCGGGGATTTCTTTTTCTTGGCCGCGCCCCAAAGCCGAAACAAAATTCGGTTTGCAATCATTTGTGTACCACGACCAAGTGATTGTACCGATGACAGTGACCCTCAAAAACCCGAGCGCACCTGCGCGCCTTGCGGGTGAAATTCAGATCGGAGTCTGCGCGGATGTCTGCATTCCCGTACAGCTTTCATTTGATACTGATTTGCCCGCAACGGGGGAAGTGGGGACCAAAGCAATCAAAAACGCCCTCTCACTGGGCGCGCGCGCATCCAAAACAACCGCGACATGTGATTTTATCCCCAGTGCCGCGGGCATGGGAGTGCGGATCACAGCGAAACTCCCCCCCTCAAAGGGCAGGAAATTGCTGTCGTTGAACACAGCGATCAATCACTCTGGGTGAGTCCGACCCGCGTTTCACGCAATGGGAACACCCTCAATGTGGAAACATCCCTTGCTAGCGACACAGGCCTCCCGACAGGGCTACAACGCAGTGATCTGCGCCTCACGGTTCTGGGCGAGAGCGACATGGTGGAGTTTATCGGCTGTCGCTCACCCAGCTAGTTTACGATTAACTTGCCGCGCCATAACCACCGCGCCAATGAGGTAAACCACCAAAGTAGCCAGCAGAATTCCCGCGACAAACACCCCAAAAGCCGTTGGCATAACGGGTCCATCTGCGAGTCTAGGAACGGCCGCAAGCAAAGGCGTCCAAAGCGCGCCCGTCAGGAGAGCGGCCCCCAAAGTTGCGGCAAAAATCACAGCGGACAGCCCCACCAAAATGGCCACACTCCATGACGCAACGGCCCCGCCCACGGGAAACCGGATCGCGCGTTTAAACGCCGCGACGTGACGCGCCGTGTCGCTTTGAATGGCGACCAAAGACGGCACAACCAACAACACAAGCACCATGCCAAATCCGAGCCCATACACCAATGTAATCACCGTTGGTTTCAGGAATTGCGCTTGGCTTGAGGTTTCAAACAATAGGGGTGAAAGGCCCAGAACAGTTGTCAGCGTGGTGAGCATGACAGGACGCAATCGATCCGCGACCCCATCAACAATCGCAGGGAACAAACCGCGTTCTTCGGCGTATTCGTCAATCGTTGTAATCAGAACGATCGAGTCGTTGATGATAATGCCCGTCATCCCGATCAGCCCTACAACCGAGAACATCGACAGTGGCACATCCCATACCGCATGGCCATAAATCGTCCCCACGAGGCCGAAGGGAATAATCGCCATCACAACAATCGGGCGCGTCCAACTCGAGAACACCCAAGCCAACACGAGGTAGATGCCCGTCAGGCACAAAATCAAACCCAGAAACGCATCATTTAGGAAATCGCGCCCCTGTTCGTCCAAGCCAGATTGATTCCACCCAACCCCGAAGTCGGACTCAATTTGAGGCAGTATTTCATCGCGCAATTGTTCCGAGATCGCCACTGCCCGCGCAGGATCATCGTCGGAGATATCCCCCGTCACAGTGACAACGCGCAGGCCATTTTCGCGCCGCACGGTCGAAAAACCAGTCTGGCGTTTTACCGTTACAATATCACCCAAAGGCACATAACTACCGCTTTCGGCCCGCAGGTAGGACTGTTCTAAGAAGTCCGCACCAAGCTCCCCTTTCGGAAGTTCAACGCGAATTTTTGCGCTCCTAGGCCCGTCTGGGTAGGTCGCCGCCTCAATACCATTTAAACGGTCGCGCAAAATGCGCCCTAAGTCATCAATAGAAAATCCGAGCGACTGGCCTTGTGGGGTCAACTCAAGAATGAGTTCTTCCTTGTCATAAGACAGCGTATCTTCAAGCGCCGAGACTTCAGGGAAAGAGATGAGCGCGGTTTTCAAGGCTTCCGCGGCCTCTTTGAGGGTAACTGCAGAAGCGCCATAAAACTGAACATCCAGCGCATCACCACCTGGGCCTGACCGGCCGCCTCTAAAGCTCACAAGTTCGGTGCGAGGTGTTTGAACCATCTCGTCCTGCAAATCGGCGAGGAAGGTAAAGCTGCTGTAAGGGCGCAGATCCGCGTCGATGAGTTCGACGGAAATTGCCCCCAAAAGCGAAGAATCTTTAGACTCGACCCCCGAAAATCCACGCCCTGCATTCCCGCCAATTTCGGCGAGGGAATAGGCCACAGGATTGGTACCATGCTCGCCCTCGTACCGCATGCCCAGCACCTCCACAGCGCGTTGCATTTCTTGCATCATCACTTTTGTGTCGTCGCGCGTGGCACCGTCCACCATGGCGAAATTCCCCGTGATGGTCGAAAGTTCTGGCGCATTAAAAAACCGCCATTGCACATCGCCTCTGATAAAAACCGCTGCCTGCGACGCCAGCAAAAGGATGCCCGCCGCAAACACAGGATAGCGAAGGCGCACCACCAATCGCATCATCGGGCGGAAAAAGTTATCGCGTACATAGCCAAAGCCACGGTTAACCACTCGACTTGGCGCGTCGTACCAATGATTTTTACCGGAATGGGCCAGAGCATGGCTGAGGTGGTTAGGTAGGATCAAAAAGCACTCAACAAGCGACGCAATCAAAACGGCGATAACGGTAAACGGAATATCCGCAATCAAGCTGCCAAACCGCCCGCCAATCGCCACCAATCCGAAAAAGGCAATCACAGTCGTGATGGTTGCAGAGAAAACAGGCGGAGCCATCCGCCGCGCGGCGTTCTCTGCGGCCTCAACAGGGGATTCCCCAAGACGCCGTGCCCGAAAATCCGCGTGTTCGCCAACAACAATCGCGTCATCCACAACGATGCCGAGCGTAATAATCAACGCAAATAGCGAGATCATGTTGAAGGTCAATCCCCCGCATACATGATTGCAACCGCCGCCAACATCGCGACGGGAATACCCGCCGCGACCCAAATTGCCGTGCGCGCGTTGAGGAACAAAAACAACAATGTAACAACGAGGGCGAGGCCCATCAAACCATTCTCAAGCAACAGATTTAACCGCCCCGTTATCGCTTCGGCGCGGGTGTTGATCAGGGCGACGGACACCCCCTGTGGAACCACCGTCCGCATCTCGGCGGCGACCTTCTCCACCTGTTTTTGAATACCGATTGCATCGCCTTGGGCCGAACGATCCACGCGGACAACAATTGCGGGATTGTCACCGACAAAATAGGCCCGATCATGATCGACGCCGTACGTGGTGATCGTTGCCACATCGCCCACTGTGAGTTGGGTGCCGTCAGATTTGCTCTCAATCACCACGGATGAGATTTCATCAATACTCTTTTTCGCGACCCCCGTGCGGACCCGAATATTGGCGCCCTCAACATCCCCTGCGGGATCAGCAGCGGCTTCTGCGGCAATGACCGAAGCGATTTGAGCCATCGAAAGGTCATTCTGAATCAGCGAGGTCGCTGTAACCTCAACGATGGTTTCTGGCGCAGAAAGGCCGCGGATACTTGCGCGTGTAACGCCCTCAGCGAATAGGCGCGCGACGAATTCATCGGCCAAACGCCCGAGTTGCTCGGCGTCTACCGGCCCAGTTAGAACCACATCCGTGACGCGATCGCGCCATGCACCGCGCCGGACAACGGGATCGTCAGCCCCCTCAGGCAGGTTGGAAATCGTATTCACGGCTGACTGAACATCATCCGTCGCGCGGGCCATGTCCCAGTCGTCTTCAAAATCGAGCGAGACCGAAGCACTACCTTCTCTTGATGTCGACGTCGAGGTTTCAACCCCCTCCACTGACAGTAACACAGGCTCCAATAATTGGATAATCGCGGAGTCCACATCCTCTGATCCGGCCCCCTCCCATCGCACCGAGACGCTTACGTTATCAATGACGATATCGGGGAAAAACTGCGCACGCATACGGGGTGCTGCGGCCAATCCAAGGGCAATCATGACCACCAAAAGGAGATTTGCTGCGGTGGCGTGACGCGTGAAATAGGACAACACACCACTTGCAGATCCGGAAAGTTTACGCGCCATGATCAGCCCCCCATCCGACCTTCAAGTCGCTCGACCACACTTGACGGGACTTTAGGTTGGGACAGCTGGCCAAGAATGCGTTCCCGCGCGTCGGCGGGCATCCGTTGATTGCTTTCGACAAAAGCGATCAACTTGCCGCGTCGCTCGTCCGTAAGTTCAACCAACTCTGGTTCGGGCTTGGCTGCTTGTTCGGTGTCTTGCACACTTAAAGGCCGCGACGGTGTTATCTTAATCCCTGCCCCCAAAAGCGGCGAACGTTCGGCGACGACTTGCCGTCCATAAAGCGCCTCTGCTTCGATCAAAACATCATCGCCCTGTCGCCGCAAAACACTCACCACAACGGACTCAAGTCGGTCTTCCTCCCCAACGGCCAAAACTTCAGAAGCGGCATTGATGGCGAGGGCAGGAATAAGGGCGGCGCGCCGCAAAACAGGCTCGTCGGCATGTACGGTCACGAAATCCCCGGGGCGGAAACCGGGCGCGTCCTCAAGACTGGCATAAAGCACGCGGCCCGTTTGCCCCTCGCCGACGCTCGCGCTTTCGCGGGTAATTTTACCCGAGACCTCTAAATCAAGGTCCAAGACATTGAGGCTCACCGAAATATTCGATCCAATCAGGCGCCCTTGCCCATCCAAAAGCCGCGCGTATTGGCCGGTGGAGACGCGAAACGCGACCTCAAGAAGCGTGGGATCAATCAGTTGCGCGATCTGTTCATTATTTGTCACCAACCCTCCCTCAACGAGGGTTACCCCCGAAAGCGTCCCTGTAAAGGCCGCATAGATTTCGGTTTCCGCAAGGCGGCGTTCGGCTTCGATTTTCTCAATATCTTGCCGCACGAGAGATGTTTTTGCTGTACTCACCCGCGCCACGGCCTGCGCGATGGCTTGGCGGCGCGACACAATCGCCTGATTGGCCGCCGCGACCGCAAGGGCTGCGGTTTCAACAGAAGCATCAGTGCCAACACCCCGCTTTCGCAAATCGTTTTGCCGCGTGAGGGCCGCTTCGCGCAGGTCCGCTTGAGCCTGTACCGCCGCGAGGTCTTCGTTCGCCAAAATCAGCGCCGCTTCCGCCTCGCTCAACTCCGCATTCGCCTCCAGAATATCCGCCGCAACCCGCTTCACCGTGTCTTGGGCATCTGCGGGATCAATACGCAAAAGAAGCTGGCCTTGGGTCACACGCCCACCTTCCTCAAACGCCTCATCCATGAAAACAACAGTCCCGCCAGATGCCGCACGCACGTCTAGAATACGCCGGCTGCGCACTTCGCCAAACGCGGTAAACACAGGGGTATGCTCGCCCGCAACCACATCAAGGACATTCGCGGCAAATGCCCGCTCGCGGACGGGTCTTTGACGATCTTCTTGCTCGGCCAAAGATCGCACGGCAGAGAACACAACCTGCCCCGCCCATGCCAAAATCCCAAGGGTGAGGGACAGTAAAAGGACGCCAATCAGGCTCCGGCCAAGAAATCGCATAAATTGTCTCCGTTGGCGCATTTTACCACAATGGGAATGGCGCCAGAATCAAGAATTCGTGTGCCGACCGACAGGGACGGATAAAGAGAATATGCAGCAGAAACTTACTTCCTACGCATTTTTTCCGTTAATCGCGGAAAAATTTCGACAAAGTTACAAGGCATGTGCCGATAATCGAGTTGGTGGACTAAAATTTCATCCCACGCATCTTTGCACGCGCCAGGACTGCCAGGCAAAGCGAACAAATATGTTCCATTTGCAACGCCCCCAGTTGCGCGGCTTTGAACGGCGGATGTGCCAATTTTCTTCATCGAAACGATTGCAAACACCGTGCCAAAGGCCTCTATCTCTTTTTCATAGACGTCGCGATGCGCTTCAACAGTAACATCGCGCCCCGTGAGGCCCGTGCCGCCCGTGGAAATAATCACGTCAATTTCAGGATCGGCACACCACGCACGCAATCGTGCCGCGATTTGGTCCCGCTCGTCGTGGATAATTTCACGCGACGCCAAAATATGCCCAGCCGCTGTAAGCCGATCCACCAAGATTTGCCCCGAACGGTCCTCCGCGAGGGAACGACTATCTGACACCGTTAAAACGGCAATGCGGACGGGTAAAAAAGCGCGTTCAGACATGGCTCAACTCCCGAAGGCGGGCTTGCAACGCCAAGAGGTCCGCCCATGCTTCGCGTTTACTCTCTGGGGAACGCAGCAGTTTCGACGGGTGCAACATAGGGAGCGCTGGCCGTTCTTGGGCCGTTGTCCATTGACCACGCTGGCGGTTGATATTCCCTTTTCCCAAAAGCGCAAGGCACGACGAATTCCCCATCAACACAACCACATCGGGGTTAGCAAGTTCAATATGACGGGCCAAAAACGGCCGCATCAAGGTAAGCTCATTCATCGTGGGTTCGCGATCTTGCGGTGTTGGCCAAGGCAAAACCGTTGTGAGGTAGAGCGCGGCTTCAGGATCAGGCGTACCACGGACATGGCCTATAGCGGCAAACATACGGTCCAATAGCTGACCTATTGCCCCATAAAACGGGGTATTGTTGCGATCTTCGTCAACGCTGGGAACTTCACCGATCACCATGATCCGCGCTTGCGGATTGCCATCGGAAAAACAAAACCCGCGCGCGCCTTTTTTCAGGTCACAGCCTTCAAATGCCTCGGTTGCGGATGCAAGTTCTGCGAGGGTCGAAGCCCCTTGTGCCGCAGCAACCGCCCTGCGACGTGCTTCTTCCAAGAGATCCTCTGCGCTCACTTCGGTATGAATAATAGGCGCAGGTTTCGCGGTTTTTTTCACAAGTGCCGCAGGGGGAGCCAGTGTCGCCGGAATTTCATAGCGATCAATCGGAGAATCTTCGATCGCCTCATCGGCACCGAGCTCGATCTGCCATTCCAACAAGGCTTTCGCCTCATAATATCCGAGTTCTGTCTCCATCCGTTTAAAGTATGCTGCGGGGGGCAAAGGGTAAAGCGGAGAAAAGAATAAATTGCCCCCGCGCGCCGTAGTTTCTATAAGCGAGAAAATCGACACAGGGGCTAGCCATGACTTTCCGCGCCAAGCATCTTTTGGGGATCGAATATCTCGCCCCAGATGAGATCACCACACTTTTAGATTTGGCCGAGACCTATGTCGAATTAAACCGCTCCAAAACCAAACATTCCGATGTTTTGGCGGGCCTGACCCAGATCAACATGTTCTTTGAAAACTCGACGCGCACACAGGCCAGCTTTGAGCTTGCAGGCAAGCGTTTGGGGGCGGACGTGATGAATATGGCAATGCAGGCCAGCAGCACGAAAAAGGGCGAAACCCTAATCGATACGGCGCTCACCCTGAATGCCATGCACCCCGATTTGCTGGTGGTGCGCCATCCACATTCCGGTGCCGTCAACCTGTTGGCCGAGAAGGTGAATTGTGCCGTTTTGAACGCGGGTGATGGCTTTCACGAGCACCCGACTCAGGCCTTGCTGGATGCCCTTACGATCCGCCGCGCCAAGGGGCGTTTGCATCGGCTCTCTATTGCCATCTGTGGCGATATTGCCCACTCGCGGGTTGCCCGCAGTAACCTGATCCTGCTTGGGAAAATGGAAAATCGTGTGCGCCTCGTTGGACCCACAACTCTGATGCCTAGTCAGATTTCCGAGTTTGGCGTCGAAGTCTTTGATGATATGCGCGAAGGCCTTGCGGACGTTGACGTTGTGATGATGCTGCGCCTCCAAAAGGAGCGAATGGACGGCGGATTTATCCCAAGCGAGCGCGAATATTACCACCGCTACGGCCTTGACGCCGAGAAGTTGTCCTATGCCAAACCCGACGCCATTGTCATGCACCCTGGCCCGATGAATCGCGGCGTCGAGATCGACGGCACTATCGCCGACGACATCAACCGCAGTGTCATTCAGGAACAAGTCGAGATGGGCGTCGCCGTTCGCATGGCCGCGATGGACCTTTTGGCCCGAAATTTGCGCAATCGTTCCGCCGCCTAATCTTCTAAGCCTAGGAAGCCAAATATGAAAACTCTGCTCGCCAACGCGATTTTGATCGACCCCGAAGACAAAACCGAAGCCCTCGGTTGGTTGCTGCTCGACGCGGGTTTGATTGCGGACAAAGGCACGGGAACGCCCCCCGCCTGCACGAACACGATCGATTGTCGCGGCCTTCACCTTGCACCCGGGATTGTGGATATCGGCGTTAAAATCGGCGAACCAGGAGAACGTCACAAGGAAAGTTTCCGCACCGCAGGCGCAGCGGCGGCGGCGGGTGGGGTCACTACAATGATCACCCGTCCCGATACCTCCCCAGCTCTCGACACGCCCGAAGCGCTGGAATTTGTGACACGTCGCGCCAACGAGGCCGCGCCCATAAATATCCTCCCCATGGCCGCCCTGACCAAAGGCCGCTTGGGCCATGAAATGGTGGAAATCGGCTTCCTTACGGATGCGGGGGCCATTGCCTTTTCCGATTGCGATCATGTGGTCGCTGATAACAAAGTTTTCTCTCGCGCACTGACTTATGCGAAAAGCCTCGGAGCATTGGTTATTGCCCACCCCCAAGACCCAAACATGTCCAAAGGCGCGGCCGTAACCTCCGGAAAATTTGCTTCGCTGCGCGGCTTGCCTGCCGTGTCGCCGATGGCCGAACGGATGGGGCTTGAGCGCGACCTCGCGTTGGTTGAAATGACCGGTGCCCGTTACCACGCCGACACACTCTCTACTGCCGCCGCCCTGCCCGCACTGCAACGCGCCAAAGACGCGGGGCTTGATGTGACCGCAGGGGTCAGTATCCATCACCTTACGCTCAACGAACTTGATGTCGGCGATTATCGCACGTTCTTTAAGGTTAAGCCGCCGTTGCGCTCCGAGGATGATCGCCTTGCGATGGTCGATGCCGTAGCCACCGGCCTGATTGACATCATCTCCTCGATGCACACCCCACAGGACGAAGAGAGCAAACGCCTCCCCTTCCAAGAGGCCGCCTCAGGCGCTGTCGCGCTCGAAACCCTGCTGCCTGCCGCCCTCCGTTTGGTCCATAGCGAGTTAATCGACCTACCGACACTATTCGCGGCACTCGCGCTTAATCCCGCAAGACGCCTCGGGCTTCCCTGTGGACGCCTCGCGATTGGCGCGCCTGCGGACCTCGTTCTATTTGATATCAATGCGCCTTTTGTGCTGGATCGTTTTTCCCTAAAGTCAAAATCTAAAAATACCCCCTTTGACGGGCAGCGAATGCAGGGCAAGGTACGGATGAGTTTTGTCGCTGGACACGCCATTTTTGGAGCCGAATATGCCGATCATTGAGACTTCCGCAGCCGTTTTGGCCCTTGCCGCAATCCTTGGCTATGTCCTTGGGTCAATTCCCTTCGGGATGATTTTGGCCAAAGCGATGGGGCTTGGGAACTTGCGGGAAATCGGCTCAGGCAACATCGGCGCCACCAACGTTTTGCGCACCGGCAACAAAACCGCCGCAGCCCTCACATTGGTTTTGGACGGGGGCAAAGGGGCGGTCGCCGTCCTCATCGCCTATGCAATGTGGGGCGAAGGCGCGGCACAAATCGCTGGACTGGCCGCGTTTTTGGGCCATTGCTATCCGGTTTGGCTGAAATTCGCGGGCGGCAAAGGTGTGGCAACTTATCTTGGGATCATGCTCGCCCTAAACCCCATAATCGGCCTCGCGGCCTGTGGCACATGGTTGGCATTTGCCGTTTTGCTCCGCTATTCTTCGCTAGCAGCGCTTATGGCGGCGGGATTTGCGCCCGTGTGGATGGTTATTTTGAGCCGTGACACTACCTTCATCCTCGGCGTTGTGCTTGCCATTCTGATCTATTGGCGACACCGCGCCAACGTCGCGCGCTTGCGGGTCGGCAGTGAGCCGAAAATCGGGCAAAAAAAGTCGCCAAAAACGGGCGCCTAAGTCGACATTTCACGGACTTCTCAAGAAAACCCACCGAAATAAATCGGCGGGTTTTTTATTCTGTTAAGAGTCTATTCTATTTATTTCCAAGGCGCTCCAAAGCTTCAGCGGAGCGGCGTGTGTTATGATAAATGCCGAGGGCCATATAGAAAAATCCGCCCATTAGGATGACGTAAAGAGACCCAAAAACTAGGAAAAGCAAGCCCGCGAAAATCCCACCTTGGCCGGGGGCGAGCATCGCCACCACACTTCCCACAAGCACGCCTAGCGCCATCAAAACAACGAGAACGCCAATAAGCTTCTCAAACGAATTAATAAAGAAATCGCGCATATCTAATCCTTCCTGTGAAATTTATACCGCAAATTTGCGCTACAAATTCCTCTAAGGCAAGAAAATCCGCGGGCTAGTAGCTGTACTCGTCGTAAATACGGGTCAAATCCCCCCCCATTCGCCGTGATACTTCTCAAGCAATTCATCGGCGGGGGTACGTCCTGTTTCGACGCTCTCTTTGAGGGTGTTCAGGAAGTGGGTTTCGTCAGGAATCAATCCGCCCGCACCGGGACGCGCACGCGCCTTAAGACCCGCATCGGCAATGGCCACACATTCGCGCGCGAGATCGAGCATTTTGATGCCGTTAAATTCGCCCTGAAGTCCATCAACCGAGGCCGCAACGCGCAGGCCTTCGCGGGTTTCCGTATCCCAATCTTTGGCCAAATCCCATGCCGCATCCAACGAGGATTGCTCGTAGCACATGCCCACCCAAAACGCGGGCAACGCACAGAGGCGACGCCACGGGCCGCCATCGGCCCCACGCATTTCAAGGAATTGTTTGATCCGCGCTTCGGGGAAAATCGTTGTTAGGTGATCGGCCCAATCAGATAGGCTTGGCTTTTCACCCGGCAGCGCGGGGAGTTCGCCTTTGAGGAAGTCGCGGAAGCTTTGGCCCAGCGCGTTGATGTATTTTCCGTCGCGATAGACAAAATACATCGGCACATCGAGCGCGTATTGCACCCAAGCTTCAAAGCCCATGCCGTCTTCAAACACAAACGGCAAGGTGCCTGTGCGATCAGGGTCAAGATCGCGCCAAACGCGGCTGCGCCATGATTTATGACCGTTTATTTTGTTTTCGAAAAACGGCGAATTCGCGAAAAGCGCGGTTGCAACGGGTTGGAGCGCGAGGGCCACCCGCAGCTTTTGCACCATATCCGCCTCAGAGCCGAAATCTATATTCACCTGAACCGTACAGGTGCGGCGCATCATCGTCGTGCCCATCGTGCCCACTTTGTTCATATAAGCGTCCATCAGCTTATAGCGCCCTTTGGGCATTAGGGGCATTTCGTCGTGCATCCAAATTGGTGCGGCCCCAAGGCCGATGAATTTGACTCCAATATGATCAGCTATTTCTTTGACTTCGCGCAGGTGGTCATTCACCTCGTCACAGGTCTCGTGGATGGTCTCAAGCGGGGCACCGGAAAGCTCCAAAGCACCTCCGGGTTCCAGCGAAACATTGGCCCCATTCTTGGTTAGGCCGATCAATTTGCCGCCCTCTTCCATCGGAGCCCAGCCGAATTTGTCGCGCAATCCGCCCAAAACGGCCACAATCGAGCGCTCGCCTTCATAGGGAAGTGGCTTGTAACTATCTTGGCAAAACCCGAATTTCTCGTGTTCCGTTCCAATGCGCCAATCAGATTTGGGCTTACAGCCGTCTTCCAAGAGTTGCGCCAATTGGTCATGGCTTTCGATGGGGCCTGCGCCGGTTTGTGGGATAGACATGAGACGGGCTCCAGTGGGTTATTGGGGTTTAAGTCGTGAGGTGAAAATTAGGGGATGTCAATGCAACATTCGCCGCGAGATATAGCCCTCATCCTGCCAGATCAGGAAACGGCTATTCTGGGTTGATTGGCTGGCGGCGATCACTTTTTCGTAGTCAGCCCCCGGAAAAGCGACAAGCGCATCAAAAAGGCCTTCGGCCCCAACCGCCCCCGAAGGAATACGTACGGGTTGACCGTCGCGTTGATAGAAGATCCAATGCATAGCCTGCGTATTTGGGCCTTTGTCGATGGTTTGAATCTCAATTTTGACGACTTGATCCATCGCGATAGTGCCGCCAATTCCGCTGGAGAAGAAGGTCACTTCTTGCTCCACCATTTCCACGACGCCGTCAGAGATAGGGGCCTTTGCGCGAAGGATACGAAACCGTGCGCGGCGCAAACCCAAGAAGACAAACGCCGCCCCCGCTAATAGGAGCGGAATGGAAATGAACGTTATGAAGCCGCCCGCCAAAAATCCGATCACTCCGAGAACCACCGCGGCGATTCCCCAAGCAACTTCCTGATACTGCTTGAGTCTTTCGAGAACTTCAGGCCGAACAAAACTCATATCACCAGTCTCCGAGATGTGTTTGCCAAAGGGTGAGTGCCGCAACCGCGGCAGTATCTGCGCGCAAAATTCGTGGCCCAAGACTTACAGCATGCGTAAAGGGGAACGCATGGAGGCGTTTGCGTTCGGCTTCGGAAAAACCACCCTCAGGGCCGATGAGGATCGCCCATTTGTCACCCGTAGCCTTGCCTAGAACTTCGCCAGCTCCCGCAAGATTTTCATCGCAAAACATGATATTGCGGTCCGTCGGCCACGCGTCGAGCAGACGGTCAAGCCGCTGTAAATCGGCGACTTCGGGCACATATGTGCCGCCACATTGCTCGGCTGCCTCAACCGCGTGGGCTTGAAGGCGGTCGCGGCGAATCCGTTCCGAATTGGTGAATTCTGTTTGAATGGGGCAAATGCGCATCGCGCCCATTTCGGCGGCTTTCTCGACGATAAAATCCGTGCGCGCCTTTTTGATCGGAGCAAAACAAAGCCACAGGTCGGGCGGCATTTGCAGAAGGCGGCTCTGCGTCTCGCATTCCAACACGCCCCCGCGTTTTCCTGCCTCAACAATGCGCGCCAAATACTCACCGTCGCGACCATTAAACAGCGCGATATAGGCGCCAACTGGTTGCCGCATCACCCCAAAAAGGTAATGCGCCTGATCGCGATCCAGAGGAATTGATTGCCCAACCCCTAGGCCCTGTTCTACATAAAGTCTAATCTTTGCTTTCATGGACTTAACTTATGCCCGACACACCCGAAATTCCAGAGGCCAATGCCCCTAAATCTGCGGCGCCCGTTCAGGATGCGCCAGTTGGCAATTGGGTGGACCTCTTTGCACCAGAAGCCACTCGCCCCTATTTGCGGTTGTCGCGGGCGGATCGGCCAATAGGTGCGTGGCTTTTGTATATTCCCTGCTTGTGGGGCGTGTGTTTGGCGATGCTGTCATCGGGCAGCGCGTCGTTCGCCGATCTTTGGATCGCGGTGGGCTGCGGGCTTGGCGCATTTTTGATGCGCGGCGCGGGGTGTACATGGAACGATATCAGCGACCGCAACTTCGACGGCCTCGTTGAGCGCACCAAGTCCCGCCCCATCCCATCGGGCCAAGTCAGCGTGCGCGGCGCTTTGATCTGGATGGTGGCACAGGTGGCAATTTCCGCCTTGATCCTGTTTAGTTTTCCCCTGCCTGCGATCATTCTTGGGATCGTGGCGCTTGTGCCCGTGGCTATTTATCCTTTTGCCAAACGGTTCACTTGGTGGCCGCAGGTTTTCCTCGGGATCGCCTTTAACTGGGGCGCATTGGTGGCCTATGTGGCGCATACTGGCGTGATCGACGGCGCGGTGATTGCGCTTTATCTTGCTGGGATCACGTGGACGCTGTTTTACGACACTATCTATGCGCATCAAGACAAGGAGGATGACGCCATGATTGGCGTCAAATCCACAGCGCTTCTTTTTGGCGATCGCACCCGTGTTGCGCTTCGGTATTTCTTAATGGGAACGGTTGGTTTGATGGGGCTGGCGGTTATCCTTGCAACCGCGCCGCGCGAAAACCCACTCTTGCTTGTTGTCGCTCTGGGTGGGCCTTGGGCGTTGGGATGGCATCTCGCGTGGCAAATGCGCTTGTTTGACGGGGATGACGTGTCAATGTGCCTGCGGCTTTTCCGTTCAAATCGCGAAGCGGGGTTGTTGCCTGTGCTGTTTTTCGCCGCATGCTTATTCCTGTGATTGAACCCATGGGACGAAGCGCCTAAACAAGGGCAACTCTCATCCAAGACAGGGTCTTCATGCGCTCACTTTCCACATTGGCAGGCGTCTTCGCCTTTCTCGCAGCGGCCGTTTTGGCCATCATGGCCGCCTATTTCGCCGTTGGGGCTATCGAAAAATACTCTGGGGCCGCCGTTGGCGAAGCTCTGAGTGAGCAGCAAATGAATTGGACAAATGTGGACGTTGACGGCCTGCAGGTCATATTGACGGGCACTGCCCCCACCGAAGCAGCCCGTTTTAGAGCGCTAACAAGTGCGGGGAACGTAGTTGATCCATCGCGCATTGCGGACTTTATCGACGTTGCCGAAGCCGAAAGCATTGCCGCGCCCGATTTCACCATTGAGATTCTTCAAAACACCGATGGCATCTCTCTCATCGGGCTTATCCCCGAGGAGTTTGATCGCGAAGCCTTCCTTGAGGCCCTTCGCGACGCGACCAAAGGCACGCCAATCGTCGACTTTCTTCAATCGGCCCCGTACCCGGCACCCGAAGGCTGGGATCAAGCACTCCTCTATAGCTACCGCGCGCTTGCGCAACTTAAGCGTTCAAAAATATCCCTTTCGGCGAATAGTATCTCGATTACCGCCGTGAGTGAATCCCAAGGTGAGCGGGCGGAACTTGAAAAAGCGCTGCGCCGTGCTGCCCCCCAGACCGCCAAACTTTACCTGTCGATTTCTGCCCCGCGCCCCGTCTTGACCCCCTTCTCGCTTCGGTTCGTCCTCAAGGATGGCGTCGCTCGTTTTGACGCTTGCGCCGCAGACACCATTCCCACCCAAGCACGCATCCTTGCGGCGGCTCAGGCAGCTGGCCTTAAAGGGGTTTCCAATTGCACACTCGGCCTTGGCGTCCCCACCACACATTGGGGCGAAGCCGTTGAAACAGGTATCCGCGCGCTGGTAAAACTCGGTGGCGGCTCGCTTAGTTTCGCGGATGCAGATGTTACCGTAATCGCAGACGAAGGCACCGATGTGGAGCTTTTCAACACTACAATTGCCGAGCTAGAAGCCGACCTCCCGCTGCTATTCTCATTATCCGCTACATTGCCTGAATCCGAGGAGACCACCACGCGCCTTGAAGGTCCGATTGATTTTGTGGCCACCCTAAGCCCCGAGGGGCAGGTCCAGCTGCGCGGTCGGGTTCCAACTGAACGTGTGCGCAAAGCGGCGCAAAGCTATGCGCGGGCACGCTTTGGACGGGACACGGTTTATGCGCCCTTGAGCCTCGATCCGGACTTACCTGCGGGCTGGCCCATGCGGGTTTTCTCGGGCCTTGCAGCCCTTGCAGAACTCAACAATGGCTCCGTTGTAGTCGGGGCAAACAGCCTGACAGTCAAAGGGGTCACGGGCAATCTGGACACGAATGCACAACTCGCGGCCATGCTGGCAACCCAACTCCCCGAAGGCACAGACGTCACCTTTGACGTGGTTTATAACGAGGCCTTAGATCCGGTCGCGGCCCTTCCCACACCGCAAGAATGTGTGACTTCAATCAACGCAGTCATTCAAGCCAACAAAATCAACTTCGCACCGGGCGCGGATACCATCTCCTCTGAGTCTCTCTCCTCCATCGATCAAATTGCAGCTTTGATGAAAGAATGCGAAGGCGTCCCCTTGGAAATCGCGGGTCACACAGACAGCCAAGGCAGCGACGGCATGAACTATGACCTCTCGCAAGCCCGTGCCGAGGCCGTCGTTAACGCCCTGATGGCGCGGCGTGTGTTGACCGGAAATCTGAAAGCTCTAGGGTATGGCGAAACTACACCCATCGCCAGCAATGACACCGAAGAAGGCCGCGAAGACAATCGACGTATTGAATTTACATTGATACTTCCAGAAGATGACGCCACACAAGAAGAGGGTCCGGCATCCGCGCTAGACCCAGAAACCGACGCGCCCCAAGAAGGCGCGACTGAAGAAACCGAGCAAGAGGCCACTGAATGAACGGAATTGAGTTTATTGCCGCGACGGCAATTATCCTATTTGTGGCTTTTGCACTGGGATGGTTCGCCAATTGGTTGGTGCATCGGTTTAGTCGCGTGTCAAAAGCGGACATAGGCGAACTTGAGAAAATGGCGCAGGCCTTGCATGAGGCCGAGGAATTGCGCGATCAGGCCATCACCTATTTGGAACAACGCGAGTCCGAACTGAACAGCCATATTTCCCAGACAGAGGCGGAATTGAGTGCAGCTATGGATGGCCTTCGGACGTCTCGTCACGAAGCCGAAGAACTCCGTATCTATATTGAAAAAACCAACGGCGCTTAAGGCTTCCAGCGGTTAAGGGCATCTTCATCGTCCCTTTTGGACGCAACCCAAGTTGCGCCGGATTTTGTGAATTCTTTTTTCCAAAACGGCGCGCGGGATTTTAAATAATCCATAAGGTACTCTGCGGCTTCAAAGGCAGCGACCCGATGGCGCGACGCCGTGGCGACCATCATGATGGTTTCCCCCGTTTTCAAGTCGCCAAAACGGTGCAGGATAAGTAGGTTGCTCAAGTCCCAACGGTCCTGCGCCTTTTGTGCGATCTCGCCCAGCGCGCGTTCGGTCATTCCGGGATAATGCTCTATTTCCATCCGGTCCAAATCGCCGTCCGGCGTATCCCGCACGATGCCTGTGAACGTCACGATGGCCCCTGCGGAACCCGATGCCGCGGTAAAGCGCGCAAGCTCAACGCCTGCGTCAAATTCAAGCTCCTGCACGCGGATATCCACGGCCTAGCCCCCAGTCATCGGCGGGAAGAAAGCCACTTCCCGTGCGCCAGCCAAAGGCGCGTCAAACTCTGTAAGTTCTTGGTCAATTGCGACCCTGAGCGACGCGAGGTCCTCAAAAGCAAGGGCATAACGTTCTTCGCGGCCACGCAATTCCTCAACCAAATCCATCACGGTTTTGGCCGAGGTCTCGATCTGCTCCTTGGGCAGACCAATCCGTTCGCGCACCCATGCGAAATACATCACATCAATCATTTTGGCTCATCCGCAAGATAGGGCCGCGATTTATTGAAATAATCCCACCCCGTAATCAGGGTCAGTACCGCAGCAATCCACAAGATCCATAGGCCTGCATAATGCGTCGCGAGCGCGCCAAAGCGCAGCCACCAAAGGCCCATGTGATCGGCCGTATCACCAGCGAGGATGCTGGAAATAATCCCTTGATCCATACCAATCGTAAACGCCCAAAAATAATGTTCAAAAATTCCCTGCGCGAGCAGCACAGAGATCGCCACCATTTGCGCCGTGGTTTTCCATTTCGCCAGTTTGGTGACCTTGAGTTTGCCTGCGTCCGCGC
The DNA here is from genome assembly GCF_000812665.2 of Falsihalocynthiibacter arcticus. Taxonomy (GTDB): domain Bacteria; phylum Pseudomonadota; class Alphaproteobacteria; order Rhodobacterales; family Rhodobacteraceae; genus Falsihalocynthiibacter; species Falsihalocynthiibacter arcticus. Next base: position 1,609,624 of record NZ_CP014327.1, on the reverse strand, counting down.
CCAAAAACTCACGCAATCCACTCACAAAAACTTCGCGGAACATGATGATCGTCGCGGGGAACACCACAAAGGGGTTCATATTCCAAACCCCGACAAGCACCATCAAGGCAATAACGACCATCGCCTTATCCGCGATGGGATCAAGCATGGTGCCAAATTTGCTGATCTGCTTCCACTTACGGGCAAGATAGCCGTCGATATAATCGGTCAGGGCCGCGCCCACAAAAAGCGTCAAGGCAAACCAATCGGCAAACCCGCGCGGCAAGAAAATAAACCCGAGGGCGAGAAACGGCGCGGCCAAGAGGCGGACAACCGTGAGAATATTTGGTATGTTCCAAGTCATGTGACCTTGTTACCCTTTTTCGTGGAAAAAATCATAGAGGGTTTCGGCCATAGCGCCCGAAATTCCTTCTACTGCTTTTAAATCGGACAAACCAGCCCGCGACACGGCCTTTGCGCTGCCGAAATGCGCCAAAAGCGCACGTTTCCTCGCCGCGCCTACGCCTGGAACATCATCAAGAGGCGTCGCACTAAAGGCTTTGGACCGTTTTGCGCGGTGAGTGCCAATCGCAAAACGGTGCACCTCGTCGCGCATACGTTGGATGAAGTACAAAACAGGGTCGTTGTGGCGGAGCGCCATCGGGCGCTTGCCCGTGCGGTGAAACTCTTCTTTGCCGTGGTCACGATCTATGCCCTTGGCCACGCCCACCATCGGAATATCGCCAACGCCGTATTCGACCATGATTTCGCGCACAGCACTGACCTGCCCCGCGCCACCATCAATGAGCAGGAGGTCGGGCCACGTCCCGCTGGTGCGCTCGGGATCTTCCTTCAACAAACGTTTAAAGCGCCGCGAAAGCACCTCTTTCATCATGCCAAAGTCATCCCCGGGGTTATATCCGTGTCTTTGATATTAAATTTGCGGTACTGGCTTTTGATAAACCCTTCTGGCCCCGAAACGATCATGCCGCCCACGGCATTGGTGCCCGAAATATGTGAGTTGTCGTAGACTTCGATGCGTTTGGGTGTTTTGGGCAGGTCAAAGGCTTCGGCAACCCCCGCCAGTAATTTGCTTTGCGCCGCAGTTTCGGACATCTTGCGCGCGAGGCTTTCGCGGGCGTTGCGACTGGCATTGGCCACAAGTTCGTGTTTCTCGCCACGCAGGGGCACCAGCACCTCGACCCGACGCTCTGCCCTTTGGCTCAAGGCTTCCGTCATCAAGTCTTTGTCTTCGATATCATGCGACAGGATCACTTGCTTGGGCGGCTGCTTGTTGTCGTAAAACTGGCCCAAAAACGCCTGCAGCGCCTCGGCGGGGGAAATATCCAAACCGACCCGTGGATAGAAATCTCGGTTGCCCCAATTTTGGTTGGCCCGAATAAAGAACACCTGCACGCAGGCCTGCCCGCCTTCCATATGGAGAGCGACAATATCCGCCTCCGCTACACCGCGCGGATTAATCCCTTGGTTCTGCTGCACTTGCGTTAGCGCCTTGATCCGGTCCCGCAACGCAGCCGCCCGTTCAAACTCAAGCGCCTCGCTCGCCGACGCCATTTCTGCCGCCAGTGTGGCCTGAACATTGGTTGATTTGCCTTGCAAGAACCGCTCCGCATCACTGACCAATTGCGCATAGTCGGACTTACTGACCAACCCCACACAAGGGGCTGAGCAGCGTTTAATTTGATATTGCAAGCAGGGTCGCGTTCGCCCTTCAAAGGTGGCATCCGTGCAATCGCGCAGCAAGAAAACCTTCTGAAGTTGGTTGAGCGTCCGGTTTACGGAACTCGCGCTGGCAAAGGGTCCATAGTAGTTTCCTTTCGCCCCCTTGCGCCCACGGTGTTTTTTTACCGGTGGAAAATCATGCTCTGTTGAGACAAAAATATTGGCAAAACTTTTGTCGTCGCGCAACAACACGTTGTATTTCGGCTTGAGTTGCTTGATCAGGTTTTGCTCAAGCAATAACGCCTCGGTTTCGGTACGCGTTGTCAGGAACATCATCTCGGCGGTCTCCGAGATCATCCGCAAAATCCGCCCCGTGTGGCCGTTGGGATTGGCATAGTTACTTACACGTTTGCGAAGGTTGCGCGCCTTGCCCACATAGAGCACCCGCGCCTCGCTATCGAGCATCCGATAGACCCCCGGAGAGTTGTCGAGGGTATGCAAATACCCCTGCACGCGCGCATGCCCCACAAGAGGCGCGCTCACCTCGGCGGCGTCAATTTTTTCTGACTCGGGGTCAGCATGAGGGACTGCATCGTTCGTCATTGTGATTCCATTCTGCCCTGCAATCTATTCGCTATGGGAGCAAGAGAAAACATGTCCACGGTTTCTGTGGATAACTAGGTTGATAAGTTTCCGTGATCGTCGTTTTTCCCTTTGTTTTGGGCCTTCTCGCCGCATTGCCTATTTTTTAGGCACATTCGCAACTCCCTGATATTAAACGGAACTTTTATAAAAGCCGAACAAGCGACTGAAAACATTAAGGAATTTGTAACGCTTTTGTTAACTTTCCGTGACGGGTGTACAACTTATCACAGCCTATAGGCTATTTGCTCTCTGGCTTTCCTTGAACATCTCTGGTTTGCCATGTCAGGTGCTGCCCTCCATCCACGCAAAGGAGCTGACCTGTCACTGCTGGAGCGTCTAGGAAGTAGCCGAGCGCCGCTGTGATGTCCGCCGCATCCGCACCGCGCTCAAGCAAGCTATTACGCCTCTGTGCGTCGAAGTGCTCCTGTGTTTGACGTGCGCCCCTTAAGGTGGTTCCCGGCCCGATGGCATTCACCCGAATACGCGGCGCGAGCGCCTGAGCGGAGGTCTGGGTCAGGTTCCACAGTGCCTGTTTGGCCAACGAATACGTCATAAACTCCGGAGTCAGTTTGCGTACGCGTTGATCGACCATATTCACGATCATTGCCGGAAAATCGCCCTCCGGAACTTGCGCGGCAAAAGCCTGTGTCAGGATAAATGGAGCCCGCAAATTGGACGTCATATGGCGATCCCAACTGTCGCGAGTGGCGGTTTTGATAGTATCATATTCGAATATTGATGCGTTGTTGACGAGGCAACTGAGTGACCCGCCAAGGGCAAGTGCTGCGCGCTCAACCAGGCCTTCACAGTGATCCAAATCCAAAAGGTCGGCTTGAAGTGAAACCGCTTGTTGGCCAAGAGCTTGGACCATACCAACAGTGTCCTGCGCGCCCGCCTCGGACCCCGCGAAATGCGCCGCCACATCAAATCCGCGGCCCGCAAGATAAACGGCCAACGCCTGTCCAAGACGCGCGCCGGCACCCGTCACCAATGCACGTGGTTGCATAGATATCTCCCTAGTTGATCAGGACGACGCCCATATACACAAGGTAGGCGCTCGACAAAACGATGCCCCAGATTCGTGACAGGTTCCACCCCAACAAGACGAAAGGAAAGAGCACAAGGGACGCGGCCAACATGACCCATAAATCAAAAGTCAGAATTTCATGGGGAACAGGAATGGTTCCAATCAGCGAGCCAACCCCCATAATCGCAAGAATGTTAAACATATTGCTGCCAATCACGTTGCCCAAAGCGACGTCCGCTTGCCGACGCAGGGCCGCCATCACGGTCGTTGCAAGCTCCGGCAAGGAGGTTCCGATCGCAACGAGAGTTAGGCCAATGACCGTATCACTCACCCCAAATTGCTCTGCAATATTTACGGCGCCATCAATAAACAGGTCCGCCCCGAGTGGCAGGCCGATCAAACCAATAACCAAGAAGAATGCGATGGATTTTCCCGTAATTTTGGGGTCAGCACCCTCGACCTCTTCCAAATCCAAAGCGCAAGCATGGCTGTCCGACCGGTGGCGCATCGCATCGCGGCCAGCGTCAATAAGGATCAAGACGAGCACACCGAGCATGATAAGCCCATGCGGCCAACTTAAGGGCCCAAAGAAGCACATGACTATGAAAAGGCCGGTTGCCCCCAGCATAAATATATAGCTTTTTCGGGTATTACATTCAGCAGTATGCATCGTGGTAATCAGGGCGGGAATTCCCAAAACGAGCAACACATTGGCGATATTTGAACCAATGATATTCCCCAAGGCCATGCCCGGGAATCCATTCCCGACGGCCTCAATGGTGATCAATAGTTCCGGTGCGGATGTTCCAAAGGCAACGATTGTTAGGCTGACAAGGAGGGGCGGAATCCCGAGGCGTAACGACAGGTTTACTGCTCCACGTACCAACAAATCGCCAGACAGCAAAAGGATGGTGAGCCCCAAACCCACCAAGAACCAATCGAGCATCGTTTATCCCTTATCCAATTGGCAACGACATGGCGACTTCCGAAGCCGAATACGTCCACAATTATTACATCTTGCCCGCGCAACCTGTTTATGACCGGGATATTTCAGGCGACCAAACATCGCCAAAACCAACATCCCAATCAAAAATAAGCTGACTATTTTAATCACAACTACAACCCAAACCGAGAAAACTCACTGCGTTCTTCGATTTGCCCGATCGTATCCCCAAGGATTTGCGCACCGAGGCGGCGCAGGAACGGTTTTTTCTGACCGTAGGGTATGAAGATAACTTTCTCGCCATATTGCTCGCGCATTTTGGGCATCATGTGCCCGATTCCGTCGATCAACCCCAGTTCAAGTGCCTGTTTCCCGATCCAATACTCGCCCGTAAACAAATCTTGATCCGCAAGCTTATCACCGCGCCGCGACGTGATCTGTTCTTTGAATACATCGTGCATTTGGTCTAGCACCACCTTGAGGCGCTTCACGTCTGCAGGCTTTTCCGGAAGGAAAGGATCATTTGTCGATTTCGATTTCCCCGCCGTATAAACCCGCCGTTCAATCCCGTGCTTTTCGATCAGACCCGACAGGCCAAAACTCGAAGAGATCACGCCAATGGACCCCACAATAGACGCCGCATCTGCCCAGATTTCATCGGCAGCAGATGCCAGCCAATAGCCACCAGAAGCCGCAACATCTTCGACAAACGCGTAAACCGGAATTTTCATCTCGGCCGCAAGGCTGCGAATACGCTGGCCGATCAACGCGCTCTGCACGGGCGATCCGCCCGGCGAGTTAATCAAGAGCGCAACCGCCACTGGTTTTCCACGCCGAAAAGCGCGCTCCAAAACAGGCGCAATTGACGCCTCGTTGAGCGCGCCACGGCCGGACGCTGAAATCATACCTTGAAGGCGCACGACTGCGACCTTTGGCTCGGATTTGAGAAAGGGAATAAATCTTTTCATTAAATGGATGTAGGCGTCCCCCTCCACCGGAACAAGGGGACCCGTGAAATCTGGGGTAACTGTTGCGCAGTTACCCCGCGACAATCCTAACACAGGTGCGCGATTTCCCAGCTTCTTTTGCTCCGTTCATTTATCCGAACACACTTTCACGATACAACAAGGAAATCCGTCGCGCGAAAAGCATTACCAAAAAGGCAAATCATGGCGAAATTACCGGAAATCGCGAGTCTTTGGATTGGCGGACAGCTCTCATGGCTTGAACAATTGTGTTTGGTGAGCTTTGCCCATGCAGGCCACAAAGTGACGCTCTATAGCTACAGCCCGATCCCGAATTGCCCCGCAGAAGTGGAGCAGCTCCCCGCCGATCCAATTTTTGCCGCCGAGCCGATGTTGCGGCACGCACGCACCGGAAGCCCCGCGATTCATGCGGATTTGTTTCGGCTGAACATGCTGCAACACACGGGGAAAATCTGGGTCGATGCGGATATGTACTGCTATCAACCTTTCGATTTCCACACCCCCATGTTTTTGGCTGGGAAAAGCCCGGCCTCGTGTGCAACGCTGTTTTGGGTCTGCCGCAAGACAGCGACGCGCTGGGGAACATGCTCGAATTTTTCAAAGATGAATACGCTATCGCTCCCTGGCTCAAACCATGGCAACAGCGCGAATTGGAAGCAGAGCGCGACGCGGGCAACCCTGTCCATATGACAGCGCAAAATTGGGGGTTCACTGGCCCCGAAGCCGTGACGCATTTCCTGAAAGAGAGCGGTGAAATCAAATTCGCGCAGCCAGAATCGGCGTTCTATCCAATTTCATTCCGCCACCGAAACCACATGATCAGAAAACGCTTCGACGTTGCGGGGCAATTGGGAAGTGACACCTATGGGGTGCATTTTTGGGCCCGTCGTATGAAGCCACGTCTAGAAGAAAAAGAGGGCGGCTCGCCAGACGCGGGAAGCTTTATGGCCGACGCCGTTATGCGCCATGGGATTGTTTGCGACGATGCGCCCATACCGCGCAAAATCGTAAAACAAGACCCCCGCGCCAAAGACGCCGAATTCCTAGCCGACCTCGCCTTGGAAGGGCTACGCGCGGACGCGTCGCCGGAGGCCATTGCGCGCAAGCATAACGTAGAGCCAAAATTGGTCCGGGAAGCGATTGCGACTTTACAGTCAGGCGCCGCCAGCCTGTTTAAACGCTAACACAGAACCAATTCTGGCGCCGAAGTGAATTGTGGATCAAATATGAACCACAGCGGCACATATCTTGACCTACCGATCAATTGGGCATCTCCTTATCTTAGAGGTAGGCCGTCAAATTTGCCCGCTCGATTATTTCAAGGTGTTCCATGACCGTTTCTATGCACCCACAATCCGCACCCGATTATGCCACACTCTTTACCGAAACACGGGCGCGCACCCATGCTATTGTTGCGCCACTGACCCCTGAGGACATGGCGCTTCAATCGATGGAGGATGCCAGCCCTGCGAAGTGGCATCTTGCTCATACCACATGGTTTTTTGAGGAATTCATTCTCAAACCACATGCGCCAAATTACCGCTCGCCCGACGAACGTTTCGCCTTCCTTTTCAACTCCTATTACGTGCAAGCAGGGCCGCGTCATGCGCGCGACAAACGGGGGCTGATTTCACGGCCAGGTGTTGAGGATGTTCTAGCCTATCGCGCCCATGTTGATTCGCAACTTCAAGCCCTTTTGCAATCCGGAACGGGCGACACAGAAGCAATCCACAGTATCACAGAGCTTGGCTGTCACCACGAAATGCAGCATCAAGAACTGCTCGTGACCGACCTTTTGCACGCGTTTTCCTACAACCCCTTGATGCCCGTTTATCGCGCACCTGAACCGCTTGAAACAACGCAAGAGATTGCACATCGGTTTACCTCCCATGCAGGTGGCTTGGTTGAAATTGGCCACGACGGAGACGGCTTTGCCTATGATTGCGAAGGGCCGCGCCACAAAACCTATGTCGCCCCGTACCAGCTGGGGAACCGCGCCGCCACTAACCGCGACTGGATCGCATTTATGCAAGACGGCGGCTATGACGACGTCACACTGTGGCTGATGGAAGGGTGGGTCGTTAAGCAACGCGAAGGTTGGGACAGCCCTCTGTATTGGTGGCTTCAGGACGGCGTATATTGGAGCTATTCCCTGCGCGGCGCGCAACCCGTTAACCTTGATGCGCCCGTCGTGCATGTGTCCTATTACGAGGCCGAAGCCTTTGCCCGTTGGGCCGGTGCCCGCCTCGCAACCGAAGCCGAATGGGAACTTGCGGCTCGCGATACGCCTCTAACGGGGAACTTCCTCGACAATAAAAATTTCCGCCCAACTGCGGCGACAGAATCCCTTTGGGGAAATGTGTGGGAATGGACCCAAAGCCCATTCACCCCCTACCCCGGCTTCAAACCGCCCGAAGGCGCCCTTGGGGAATACAACGGCAAGTTCATGGTCAATCAAATGGTGCTGCGCGGCGGTTCCTGTGCCACCGCAATCGCCCAAATGCGCCCAAGTTACCGCACGTTTTTCTATCCGCACCAACGCTGGCAAATGCTGGGTTTGCGACTGGCCAAAGATCAAGGGAACGTATGATGGACTTGCCAACAATTCAAAATGCCGCGCTCCTTAAAAGCGCGCTTGAGGGGCTGAACAGCACGCCAAAAGGCCTCGAAAGCAAATGGTTCTATGACAACGCTGGCAGTCATTTGTTTGAAGAAATCACCGAGTTGGAAGAGTATTATCCAACCCGCACAGAGCTGGCGATTTTAACCGATAATGCTGCGCTGTTGGAAAAATATGTCCCCGCAGCAAGCGTTCTTGCGGAACTTGGCAGCGGGGCAAGCCGCAAAACGAGGGTGTTGCTCGACCAGTTCACACAGCTTGCGGCCTATCTGCCAACCGACATATCTGGTCCGTTTCTAAACCAAGTCGCGCAGCAATTGCGCCATGACTATCCGCGCCTGACTATCGATCCGATTGTGGCCGATTTCACCAGTCCAATCCCCCTGCCTGCAAAATATGCTGACACCGCCAAAACAGCATTTTTCCCAGGTTCGACCCTTGGCAATCTGTCGCGAGACGACGCCATTTCCCTATTGAGCCGAATCCGCAAATGGAACAATGTCACGGGCTTCATCTTGGGTGTTGATTTGGTCAAAGACACGCAGATTTTGCTTGATGCCTATAATGATGCGCAGGGGATCACCGCCGACTTTAACCTCAACCTCCTGCATCGCATGAACCGTGAAATCGGCGCTGTGTTTGAAGTTAATAAGTTCGCACACGAAGCGAGATGGAACGACGCAGCATCAAGGATCGAAATGTATTTAGTCAGCCTGACGGATCAAACTGTGCCTATTGGCCCCAAGGGAATCAAATTTTCCAAAGGGGAAACCATTCACACCGAGAACAGCCACAAATACACACGAGAAAGCCTCTCCGAAATGGCCGCGCTTTCTGGGTGGGGCGTGTCGGAGTTCCTAACAGATGCAGACAATCTTTTTGCTGTTGCGGTTTTGACGCCCGCCTAGGATTGGGCCTCCTCATCACGTTTCGCCCGCGCTTTATCCTCGCGTCGAATAACCGTTCCCACACGCAGGCCGCCAGCAGCGCCAAGGCGGCTACGGGTGCGTAAAACGGGAGTGTTTTGAGAGGTGTCCGCTGAGGATTCCCGCATAAGAATATACAGGCCACTGGCGATAATCACACCAGCGCCAACCACTGTCGCTGTATCGAGCCGCTCGTTGAACAAAAAATATCCGTAGATACTGGCCCAAATAATCTGAGAATATTGCATGGGGGCCACGACTACAGCTTCACCGCTGCGATACGCAAAGATTTGAAACATCATGGCGATATACGCGAGTAAAGCGATCGCCCCCACAGCCGCAAAATCAAGCGGTGCCATAGGAACATAATAGAACGGCATCAAGCAGCCCATCACCAAGAAATTCCCCATCATGGGATAGAGCAAAAGCACAACACTGCGTTCTTCTTGGCCGATTTTACGTACGATGATCGAGCTTAGGGACCCACCGATAGCGCCCATCAAGGCGGCGAGATGCCCAAGCCCAAGGTCTGCATCCCCGGGACGCAAAACGATCAAAACACCGATCAGACCCACGATAACCGCCATCCAGCGCCGCATGCGAACGCGCTCGCCTAAAATGGGAATCGCCAACACCGTAATCATCAGGGGCGTTGCGAAAAGGATCGCGTAAACCTGTGTGAGCGGCAAATGCGCAAACGCGTAAAACGCACTTGCTCCCGTTACAACCGCTGAAAGAGTCCGCACAAGCATCCACCAAGGATGCACTGGGCGCAGAGTGCCATGCGTCGCATCACGCATCAGCATCACGGTCACAAACGGGAACCCTAAAAGCACGCTGAAAAATACGATTTGGAAGGCCGAATACGTACCTCCAAGCGACTTGACGATCACGTCATGCGTCGCAAAAACGCCGAAAGCAACAAGAGCAAATAGCGCGCCCTTGGCGTTTGGGGATATTTTCAACATTGGGGTTCTCAGCAATTTTGGGAGTATGACGTCGGCGAATACTTCTTAGCGTATACCTGAAGGGAAAAACGCCTTCGCCGCAAGGGCGCCGCCCCTTTGAGACGAAAAAAGGGGACACAAAGCCCCCAATTTCCAGATTTTTCGAACAGCTTAGAGGCTTGCGTCGAGAACTGCGATGATTGCGTCGCCCATTTCGCCAGTGCTGATCGGGGTTCCACCTTCTGGACCCAAGAGATCTGCGGTGCGTGCGCCATTGGCCAAGACGGTTGCAATAGCCGCCTCCAAACGCGCCGCTTCTTCGCCCGCCTCAAAGGAATACCGCAACGCCATTGCGAAGCTGAGGATACAAGCGATAGGGTTGGCTTTACCTTGGCCCGCAATGTCGGGTGCGGAGCCGTGAACGGGTTCGTACATCGCTTTAGGGCGGCCATTTTCCATCGGTGCCCCAAGGCTCGCAGAAGGCAACATGCCCAAGGAACCCGTCAGCATCGCTGCAGCATCCGAAAGGATATCGCCAAACAGGTTGTCCGTGACGATAACGTCAAATTGCTTAGGGGCGCGCACCAGTTGCATCGCGCCGTTGTCGGCATACATGTGGCTCAATTCAACGTCGGGATATTCCGCAGCGTGGATCTCGGTGACGACATCGCGCCACAAAATGCCACTCTCCATAACGTTGGCTTTTTCCATCGAACACAAACGGTTGCTCCGAAGGCGTGCCAATTCAAACGCACTACGCGCAACGCGGGCGATTTCGCTTTCGGTGTAACGTTGCGTGTTGATGCCAACCCGTTCGTTGCCCTCTTTGAAAATGCCACGTGGCTCGCCAAAATAAATACCAGAGGTCAATTCGCGCACAATCATAATGTCGAGGCCGGCAACAACTTCCTTTTTCAAGCTCGAAAAATCGGCCAGCGCATCAAAACACTGCGCAGGGCGCAAGTTCGAGAACAAATCCATTTCCTTGCGCAGACGCAAAAGGCCGCGCTCTGGTTTCACTGAGAAATCCAAAACGTCATATTTCGGGCCACCAACGGCGCCGAGCAACACGGCGTCAACTTCCATCGCGCGCGCCATTGTGTCGTCGTGCAACGGTGTGCCGTGTTTGTCATAGGCCGCGCCGCCGACGAGGTCTTCGGATACATCGAACGCCATGTCGCGTTTCTCGCCATACCAAGCGATGACTTTGCGGACTTCGTCCATGACTTCGGGGCCAATGCCGTCACCAGGAAGGATCAAAATGGATGGGTTACTCATGAGAATTCCTCGACTATTTGCTAAGTTGCCTTGGCAATATCGCGCGCGCTCCGAAAATTCAAGCACCCGCGACGCGACTTAGCTCCTCGGCCAAATAATCATAGACCCGACGAATGCGCGGCGTGTTGCGCAAGGCCTCAGGGGCGGTCAACCAAATGGGCAACACATCAGTGACGGTATCTGGCAAAATCTCGACAACTTCGGGCGTTTTGCTCGCGATAGTTTTAAGCGCGATGCCAATGCCACAGCCCGCACGGACCAATTCCCAATAGGCCGTTTGGTTGTCACATCTAGTCGCAAAAAAACGGCGATCCACATGCCACCCCAAAGCGCGCATCCCTTTTATAATAAGGTCACTGCGATCATACCCGACCCAATCGTGATGATTGAGGTCAAGGTGTGTGATCGGCATTCCCTTGCGTTCTATATAGGATTTCGCCGCATATATTCCCAAATCCATATCGCCAATATGGCGCGTTATCGTGTCCAACTGCTCGGGGCGGAACATGCGTACGGCGATATCCGCTTCGTGAAAAAGCAGGTTGTCCGTCGTGTCGCTTGCGTTCAATTCCACTTCGATGTCCGGCTCAAATGCGCGCAAACGTGCCAAAATTGGAGGAAGAATATGATGGGAGAACATCACCGACGCCGTGACACGAACAACTCCTGAGAGGCTTTGCGCCTGCCCGGCGGCCGCCAGCGAAAGCCGCGCGGCGGCGGCTTGCATATCCCGTGCGGCGGGCAATAATGCGTGGCCATATTCGGTAAGTTCATACCCCCGCGCCACGCGCGAAAAAAGCTGCACCCCCAAGGCGTTTTCGATCTGTGTGATATGTCGCCCAAGGGTTGGCTGGCTGTGCCCCAACCGTTTGGCCGCGCCCGTCAGTGACCCCGCCTCGGCCACAGCGATAAAGCTTTGAATGAGGGACCAGTCCAAGGACGCGAGAGAATTAACATTCATTTTTGAATACCACACATTCAAATTTTGCGAATACAACCCACAATAACGAATAGGTAAGCTCATTTCAACACTTCAGAAAGGATTTACAAATGACCCAGACAGTTCTCATTCTTGGCGCGAGCGGAAAAATAGGTCGCCACGCGGCCGAGGCCTTTGCAAAGGCGGGATGGACGGTGCGCAAATTCAACCGCTCCACCGACGACCTAACGCAATCGGCGATGGGGGCCGATGTGATCGTAAACGGTTTCAACCCCGCCGGATACAAGGGGTGGGCGACGCTTGTTCCCAAATATACCGCTGACATTATCGCTGCGGCAAAAGCTAGTGGCGCCACCGTTATCATTCCCGGAAACGTTTACAATTTTGGCGCAACCGCCGGAACGTGGGGGCCAACCACACCGCATGCTGCAACCACGCGCAAAGGCCGCCTTCGGATCAAAATGGAAGAGAGTTATCGTCAAGCGGCCAAAGACGGCCTGCGCACAATCATTCTACGCGGCGGTGATTTCCTCGACCCCAATCGCGACGGAACATTGATGAGCCTCGTGATCCTTGGCAAAATCGACAAGGGCGTTGTCACAACGATGGGACCAACAGACGTCGAACATGCCTATTGCTATCTTCCCGACTGGGCGCGCGTGGCGGTTGCTTTGGCGGAGACGCGAGCCACCCTGAATGCCTTAGAAGACATCCCTCTCCCCGGTGAAAGCTTCACGATTCAGGAACTTTGTGAGGAGATTACAGCAGCGACAAACCAGAAAATCAAGATTACGAATTTTCCGTGGTGGCTGATGCGGCTCGCGAGCCCTGTCTGGACCTTAGCTTATGAGTTGCTTGAAATGCGGTATTTGAGCGAGATTCCACACCGCCTTTCGGGTGCACGCTTAGCGGAAATCCTGCCGGACTTTCACCCGACACCCCGCCAAGAGATCATGCTTTGCGAAGTACCGTCTAACCTCAAGCGCGCCCAACTTATGGCAGCGTGATGTCCACCCAAACCAGTCGATGGCGGGTAATCCCCTCGCCCTCGGCCAAAAGGGCCGCTTCTGGGGTGCCTTCTTGGGGCCAGAAAACGCCGCTCCCGACGACGGTAATGTCCGACGAAGGCAAGACGTAATCAACCCGCAGGTTTCCGGGGCTGGAACCGTCGCCTGGCCAATCCGCCGTATCCAAAGCGGGATCGCCGAGGTGGCTTGGGTCAGAGGCCGCTTTCCCGCCAAGGCTTGAGGGCTGCGGGTCAAACACGCGGGGATGGTCCAAAAGGGTCTGCATCACGCCTTTGATGCCATCGCCATCTGCGGGGTCAAGATTTGAGTTCCCGAGGATCACGAATAGGCCGCTGGGCGCGAGTTGGGCAAGGGCGCCGTCAAGGTACGCGCCCCAAAATCGCGTTTCATCGGCGCTACGTTTGCCGTTCATATCCTCTGGGCCGTCGAAAACTGGCGGCGTGGCCGAATAGGCAAAAAGGTGAAGCACCCCATCGGGCGTCGTTATCGGAAGATCCCAATGCCCCGTTGTCGAAAGGCGCTGCCTGTCTTGTGCGGCCTGACTTGGAAACGGAGCGCCGTCGATCTGTGGCAAATCCGCCTGTGGAAAATCTTTCCAGAGTAAATCCGAGAAGTCGCGAAACTCTGCATCCTCGATCGGATAGCGCGAAAGGACTGCCATGCCATTGGCCCCCGCATAGCGCCCATACCCCTGCGCGTCGCGCGCACTCCCCAAACGGCCGTCGCCATTCAGATCCAAACCCGAGGCCATGCCAGAATTGGGAAGGGCGGCGAAAACATGGGGATAGTTGGCACCCGCGCTTGCCAACGCATCGGCAAACGCACGGACAGACACATTTGAAAGATCGTAATCTATGCCCGTTAGCAGAAGGATATCGGGGTTCACATGGGCAATCACCCCCAGAGAGGCATTCACGTCATCGGAGGTTTCGCGCAGAATATCGCGCAACAGAATTCCCGGCCCTTTGCGGGAAAAATCAACGTCGTATGTCGCCACCCGCAAGGGTGTTTGCCCCATCGCAGGCCCCGCCATTAGCAGAGCAATTAGGCAGCGACCAAGCCATCCTGTTGGGTAAAGGAGGATTGGCGTTTTGCTTGAATCATCGATGCAATCCGCGCCATGGCGATGCCACGCATAAACAGAGACGCAGGTAAGAAAGCCCATGCGGAAATCGTCCAGACCAAAGTTTGTGGCGAATCCAGCGAGAACGCTTGAAAGACAGTCGAAGTCGTCTGCATCGCCGCGGGAATAATAAACGGTAGAAGAAAGCCTAGCACAGAATTAAACCGCGCGTCCCGCGTAAGGCGATCGACAACATCGCTACCCGCGGTGGGATCAAAGGTCGGCAAATTAACCCATACGTTAAAGTTTTGACCGCGAGCAGGCCAGCGGCCCATCCGTAGACCAATCATAAAGACAGCAAGGGACACGAGAGAGATCAAATAACAAAGACCGGCTGCTGTGCGCACAAACTCTATGTCGCTCGAACTTGCGTCCGCTGGCAGTGCCAAAACAAACAAGCGCACAGGGCTGTAGGGGAAATCCATAGCTTGGCCGACAACAGTTCCGACGGCATGCGTGAAACGTTGCAAAGTTGCGGCATCCGCGCCGTCATCAACAATCAACGACAGCAAAACGACCATCAGCAACAAGCTGATATAGCGAATCCGATTAAACGGGGGCGCGTCGCGAAATTCCATCAGGCTTGGGTAGTCGGAAGCATATTCAATTGTGGTGAGCAGGCCTGCAAAAATCGCTAGAAGCGCCACAACTTGGCTCGTGTCTGAATGATTGCCGGGCACGATTATGGAGGGCGCTGCAATTAAGAGAGCCACCAAAATACCGCGCACGATCGCGCCAATTAGCTGTGATAACACTGCCCAATTACCCTTTGGTTGGCCGAAAACGATCCGTAGCCGATCTCTTATTCCAACGATTTTCCGCACATTGTGGCGGTCTGCCTCATTCTTGCCCAATTTTTGCCTTCTTTCGCCACGTTCTGCAACACTCTGTTAACTATGACTAAATGTTTGAGGCAATTTCATGGTCAAACTGGTGCGAGATTGCATCATTAACCACGAAGGGGGGCGCAGATATACTGCGCCCCCCTAGATGTGGTGGAACTGCCAATTTGTCCGCCTAGGGTTATACCCAAGGGCGAGAGATCGCGGCGGCAGATTCGAAAGAATCAATCGCCGCTTCTTTGGCCAAAGTTAGGCTGATGTCATCCAGACCTTCGAGCAAACATTGCTTTTTAAAGGCGTCAACATCAAAGGGAACAACCGTTCCATCCGACATCGTGATCTCTTGCGCTTCAAGGTCTACAGTCATGCGTGCGTTCGCGCCGTTGCCAGCATCCCCCATCAACATGTCAACTTGCTCCTTGGGGAGGATGATCGGCAAAATTCCGTTTTTGAAGCAATTGCTGAAGAAAATATCCGCAAGGCTTGTGGAAATAACACACCGAATTCCGAAATCTTTGATCGCCCAAGGCGCGTGCTCCCGCGACGAGCCACACCCAAAGTTGTCGCCCGCAATAAGGATTTCCGCGTCCCGATAGGCGGGATTGTTCAGCACAAAATCCGCCTTTTCAGAGCCGTCGTTATTATAGCGCATTTCGGCGAACAAATTGACGCCAAGCCCCGTGCGATTAATCGTTTTCAGGAATACTTTTGGGATGATCATATCAGTATCGATATTGATCAACGGCATTGGCGCCGCGATTCCGGTCAGTTTTTCGAACTTTTCCATTTAGGGTATTCCTCTTAAATAAGGTCGCGGATGTCGGTCAATTTACCAGTCAAAGCAGCGGCGGCTGCCATAGCTGGAGACACGAGATGGGTACGCCCACC
This sequence comes from Falsihalocynthiibacter arcticus, assembly GCF_000812665.2. Taxonomy (GTDB): domain Bacteria; phylum Pseudomonadota; class Alphaproteobacteria; order Rhodobacterales; family Rhodobacteraceae; genus Falsihalocynthiibacter; species Falsihalocynthiibacter arcticus. The sequence goes on along the minus strand of NZ_CP014327.1, from coordinate 1,593,769 downwards.
ACGGCCCTGACGACCTTCGAAATTGCGGTTGGATGTTGCCGCACAGCGTTCACCATCCGAAAGCTGATCAGGGTTCATCGCCAAACACATGGAACAACCAGCCAAACGCCATTCAAAACCAGCGTCCGTGAAGATAGCCGCAAGGCCCTCTTCTTCGGCTTGTGCCCGCACGAGGCCGGAACCCGGAACGATCATCGCCCGCATACCTTCTTTAATTTTCTTGCCTTTGACCACGCCAGCAACAGCGCGCAAATCTTCGATCCGGCCATTGGTACAGGAGCCAATGAATACTGTGTCGATTTCAATGTCGGTCAATTTCATACCAGGCGTGAGGCCCATGTACTCCAGTGAGCGCGCAACGGCGTCAACTTTGCCACCGGTGAAATCCGACGGGAACGGCACGGTGGCCGTGATTGGCAACACGTCTTCGGGCGAAGTTCCCCATGTCACAACAGGCTGAATATCTTCGGCCTTAAGTGTGATGACCTTGTCGAAATGCGCCTCATCGTCCGAATAGAGCGTTTTCCACCACGCCAGAGCATCGTCGAACTGTGCGCCTTTGGGTGCATGTGGGCGGCCTTTGACATAGTCAAACGTTGTTTGGTCGGGCGCTATCATACCTGCGCGCGCGCCGCCTTCGATGGCCATATTACAGACAGTCATACGGCCTTCCATAGAAAGGGCGCGAATGGCTTCGCCACAATATTCGATCACATAACCAGTACCGCCAGCGGTGCCCGTTTCGCCAATCACGGCCATAGTGATGTCTTTGGCTGTCACACCGGGATTCAATTTCCCTGTGATCTCAACTTTCATGTTTTTGGATTTTTGCTGGATCAGCGTTTGGGTCGCCAAAACATGCTCAACTTCCGATGTCCCGATGCCATGCGCCAACGCGCCAAACGCGCCGTGGGTCGCTGTGTGGCTGTCGCCGCAAACAACAGTCATGCCCGGAAGGGTCCAGCCCTGCTCTGGGCCAACGATGTGCACAATTCCTTGGCGCACGTCGGAAACTGGATAGTAGTGAATGCCAAAATCCTTGGCGTTCTTATCGAGAGCGTCAACTTGAATGCGGCTCTCTTCGTTTTCGATACCTTTGGCGCGATCAAGCGTGGTTGGTACGTTGTGATCAGGCACAGCGATGGTTTTATCCGGCGCGCGCACTTTGCGATTCGTTAGGCGCAAACCTTCAAAGGCCTGCGGGCTTGTCACTTCGTGGACAAGGTGGCGGTCAATATAAAGTAGGGTCGTGCCGTCTTCGTCAACTTGGGCGACATGGGCATCCCAGATTTTGTCATAAAGTGTTTTGGCGGACATGGTCCACTCCCGTTCGTTAGGTAAATTTGTGGCATTTTGGCTGCAAAGCGGACGCACCTGTGGCGCGCCAAACCTAGAGGTAGGCGTTGATCGAGAGCTGTTGTCCATAGAACCGCCAAGGCAGAAAACTATGGTCATCGATGTCAAATATACGCTTCATAACGTTGCCATACTCTCTTTGAATGAGTCTCGCAATACTTCCCCGCGCGAAAACCCAAGACGACAAGGGTTATAAATGCGGCCCCTAGCACCAAAATTCGCGCTTTCCCGCCCCGATTAAGCTTTGTGGTGTTGCTAATCCCGCGCCAAAGTCCTATGACCCCGCGTCTTATCATTGAGATTTAACATATGCGGTGTTATCTTTAGACGATACATGCATCGGAGGGTCCGGTGCGCATTACGGAGGACAGGAATCTGTCTCACTCTTCTGACACTGCCAACGGCGACAAACCCGTTAAGGCAAAGAAAAAAACAGCATCCGAAAGTGCCGCTAGTGAAGCTTTGCTCGCGCTCATTTTGTCGTCTTTAGAAGATGACAAAGCTGAAGACGTTGTAACAATCGATCTTGCGGGCAAGTCTGAAATGGCCGACCAAATGATCGTGTGCTCGGGTCGCTCCTCGCGCCAAGTCTCGGCGATTTCCGAGAAGCTCGCGGATCGTATTAAGCAAGAAACCGGCTACATTTCGAAGCTTGAAGGCAAAGGCCCCGGCGATTGGGTTTTGGTTGATGCTGGCGACGTGATTGTGCATGTGTTCCGCCCTGAAGTGCGCGAATTCTATCAGCTTGAAAAAATGTGGCAGGCTGGCGTTCCAGGCTCAAGCGATCCAACCTCTTTGACATAGGTTTCAAGGATGCGCGTTCATATCTGTGCTGTTGGCCGCATGCGGGCGGGGCCAGAACGCGCCCTTTTGGACGATTACCTCACCCGATTTGAGCGTACGGGTCGCGCCCTTAGTCTTGGGCCCGTCACGGTGCATGAGGTCGAAGACAAAAAGGGGATGGGCTCCGATGCAGAAGCCGTCCTTCTGGAACGCGCCCTGCCCCAAAATGCGCTAATTGCGATTATGGACGAACGGGGCAAGGTGATGCCAAGCCCCGATTTCGCCAACACTCTCGCGCAATGGCGCGATGACGGACAAAGCGACGTGGCCTTTATTATCGGTGGTGCGGACGGCATTGCGAGATCCCTGCGCGCCAAGGCCAATTTTCGCCTATCCTTTGGCGCTATGGTCTGGCCGCATATGTTGGCGCGCGTTATGCTCTCTGAGCAGCTGTATCGCGCCGCGACAATCCTTTCGGGTAGCCCTTACCACCGCACATGACCTTGCTCTTCGCAGGGCTGCGGATTAAACCTAACGCAAATCCATAAAGCGAGAGAGCCATGTCCGCGAAAACGATAGCAAAAAAACCGATTGTTCTTTGTATTCTTGATGGTTGGGGACACCGCGACGAAACCGCGAACAACGCGCCAGCGATGGCCGCGACACCGAATTTCGACCGCATCATGAGCGAAAGCCCGCATGCGACCCTGACCACATACGGACCCGATGTGGGCCTCCCCACGGGGCAGATGGGCAATTCGGAAGTTGGGCACACAAATATCGGGGCCGGACGCGTGGTGCCGATGGACCTTGGACAAATTGACCTTGCGGTTGAGAATGGAAGTTTCGCCCAAAACAAAGCCCTGCGCGGATTTATCGACACCCTAAAAAACAACGGCGGCACCGCGCATTTGATCGGTGTCATTTCGGACGGCGGCGTGCACGGGCATCTCAACCACGTCGTCGCGGCAGCCAAAGCGGTCAGCGACGCAGGCGTGCCATGCGTCATCCATGCAATCACCGACGGGCGCGATGTTGCACCTAAATCGGCAGATCACTTTATGGCCGAATTTGTGGCCGCCCTGCCCCAATCCGTCCAGATCGGCACGGTTTCTGGACGCTATTACGCCCTTGATCGGGACAACCGCTGGGAACGCGTTTCCAAGGCCTATGGTGCAATAATAAACGCCACGGGAGAAGCCGCAAACACAGCCATCGAGGCTGTCTCCGAGGCTTGGGCGCGTGGCGAAACCGACGAATTTATCTTACCGACCGTCATCGCGCCCTATGTGGGCGTTCGGGATGGCGACGGGGTTTATTGCCTCAACTTCCGCGCAGACCGCGCCCGCGAAATTCTTGCGGCCATTGGACAACCCGCCTTTGATGGATTTGAAACTGGACCTCGACCCACGCTTTCGAGCTACCTTGGGATGGTCGGTTATTCCGATGACCACACCACCTATATGGACGTCTGTTTTCCCAAGGCAAACCTTGTGAACACCCTTGGCTCTTGGGTCGCCCAAAAGGGTTTGCGCCAATTCCGCCTTGCCGAGACTGAAAAATACCCACATGTGACGTTCTTTTTGAACGGTGGCAAAGAAGAGCCGGAAATCGGCGAAGACCGCTTCATGCCCCAGTCACCCAAAGTCGCGACCTATGATTTGCAACCTGAGATGTCGTCCGTCGAGGTCACAGACAAATTCGTCGAGGCCATCAACGCGGGCTATGACCTCATCGTTACCAATTACGCGAACCCCGATATGGTCGGCCATACGGGCGATTTGGCGGCAGCGATCAAGGCGTGTGAAGCAGTGGATCGCGGCCTAGGGCGCGTACTTGAGGCATTGGAGGCCGTTGGAGGCGCTATGATTGTTACGGCGGACCACGGCAATTGCGAAACCATGGTCGACCCCGTGACTGGCGGCCCTCATACGGCCCATACAACCAATCCCGTTCCCGTCGCCCTGTTTGGGGCTCCTGAGGGCACTCAACTTCGGACGGGTCGCCTTTCCGATCTTGCGCCAACGATCCTCGATCTGATGGGGCTTGATCTCCCGCCAGAAATGACGGGCGAGACGCTGATCATTCGATGAAAACCCTGCGCATCATAGGCTGCCTTTTGGCATTGGGCATGGCCACGCCTTCGATGGCGGAGGTTGATCCTTCGCATGCGGCACGCCGCGCGGCCCAACAAATCAGCACGGCAACCTTGGCGTTAGACGACGCCAAAAGCGCGAGTGATCGCGTTGCCGCCCTGACCGAAGCAGTACAAGCCTTTGAAGCGGGCCTTGAAGCCATGCGCGAGGGCCTGCGACGTGCCACCATTCGCGAACAGGCCATTGCGCTTGAATTTGAAGCCCGCCGCGAAGAAGTCGCCCAGTTGATTGGAGTTCTGCAATCAATGGAATCGTCGCCGACGCCTCTCTTACTGCTCCACCCCTCCGGCCCCCTTGGAACCGCGCGCTCTGGGATGATCCTGTCGGACGTAACACCAAGCCTTCAGGCGAACGCCGAAGAATTACGCGCCCGCCTTCAGGAAGTTGCCCTGCTGCGTTCGCTTCAGGAAAGTGCCGTGCAATCGCTTCAGGAAGGGCTTTTTGGCGCCCAAGACGCGCGCACCGAATTATCGCTGGCGATTTCGGACCGCACAGATCTACCGCGCCGCTTTGTTGAAGACCCTGAGCGCCTGCAAAGCCTGCTCGAAGGCAGCGAAACACTTGAAGCCTTCGCCACGGGGCTGGTGCAAGGCGTCGACGCCGCGCCTTTGGTCATCATGGATTTCGAAGCCATGCAGGGAAACCTCAACCTCCCCGTCTTGGGGCGCGTCTTGAGAAAGTATGACGAAGCCGACGCCTCGGGCATCCGTCGTCCCGGTTTTTTGATCGCGGCGAACCCTCTTTCCGTCGTTACATCTCCGGCTCCGGCGACCATTCGCTATCGCGGTCCGCTGCTTGACTACGGAAATGTGATCATTCTGGAGCCACAAGCGGGTTATCTTTTGGTCATAGCTGGATTAAGTGAGGTATATGGCGAAGTCGGCCAAGTGGTTCTGACAGGGGATCCGTTGGGTCTCATGGGCGGTAACGCGCCTCAAGCGCAAGAGTTTTTGCAGAAAACGCGCAATGGGAGTGGCGCTTCTCGTTCGGAAACGCTTTATATGGAGTTACGACAGGGCAAATCCACGCTGGATCCCGCCCCGTGGTTTGCAGTGACAAAGGAATAGGACAATATGAAGAAATTCTTTATGGCAGCAGCCGGTGGCTCGCTTTTGGCCGTTTTGGTGACAACACAGCTTGCTGCCCCTCTTTTGGCACAGGAAACTGAAACGAAATCTTCGGTCTATGAGCAGCTCGACTTATTCGGCGCAGCTTTTGAGCGCATCCGCGCACAATATGTCGAAGAAGTTGACGAATCCGAACTTATTGAAGCCGCGATCTCCGGGATGCTTACATCCCTCGACCCGCATTCAAGCTACCTACCCCCGACCGATTTCGACGACATGCGTGAACAAACCCGCGGCGAATTTGGCGGCCTTGGCATCGAAGTGACCCAAGAGGAGGGCTTCGTTAAAGTTGTCTCTCCGATTGACGACACACCAGCCTTTGAAGCGGGCGTCGAAGCCGGCGATTTTATTACGCACGTTGATGGCGAAAGCATTCTTGGCCTAACACTCGACGAAGCCGTTGAAGCAATGCGCGGTGAAGTTGGCAGCGAAATCATCATCACCGTCGTGCGCGAAGGCGAAACAGAACCCTTTGATATTTCCATCATCCGAGACATCATCAAGCTTACAGCCGTGCGTTCGCGCACCGAAGGCGACACCGTCGTTTTACGGATCACAACCTTCAATGATCAAACATACCCCAATCTTGCTGAAGGGATCAAAGAACAGGTCGAAGAGGCTGGCGGTATTGAAAACGTAAATGGATTTATCGTCGATTTGCGCAACAATCCAGGTGGCCTCCTCACACAAGCGATCCGCGTCTCCGACGCCTTCCTTGAGGCCGGAGAAATCGTTTCAACTCGTGGCCGCGCTGCCGCAGATGGCGAGCGCTTCAATGCGACCGCTGGCGATTTGGCTGAGGGCAAACCAATCGTTGTCTTAATCAACGGTGGCTCCGCTTCTGCCTCCGAGATCGTCGCAGGAGCCCTCCAAGATCACCGTCGTGCCGTCGTTGTCGGCACCAAAAGCTTCGGCAAGGGATCTGTTCAAACGATCATGCCCCTCAAAGGTGACGGTGCCATGCGCCTGACAACGGCACGGTATTACACACCGTCTGGCCGCTCAATCCAAGCTCTCGGCGTGTCGCCAAACATCGTTGTTGAACAGCCCCGCCGCGACCCAGCAGCCGTCGAAGAAGAGGAAGAGGATACACCTAAGCGTCGCACAGAAGAAGACCTGCGCGGTAGCCTCTCCAATGACTCGATGACAGACGATGAGCGTCACCTCCTGCAAGAAGAGCAACAAGCTGAAGAAGACGCAGCCAAGTTGCGCGACGAAGATTATCAGCTTTCCTACGCCATCGATATCCTGCGCGGACTTACCGCCTTGAGTGGCGAAAAGTAAGCTTGAGAACACAAATTTCGGGGCAGTGGTTTCAAAGCCGCTGCCCCGTTTCTTTTCTAAATGCAAAGTGCTGACCATGACCAAAGCTACCCAAGACGACCGCCCCTATCGCCCCTGTGTTGGCGTCATGCTGGTCAATAAAGACGGTCACATTTTTGCAGGGCAACGCAACGACCGCCCCGAATCTGAGCCGCCTGCTTGGCAAATGCCTCAAGGAGGCGTTGATAAGGGCGAAGCGCCAGAAGTCGCTGTCCTAAGAGAGCTTTGGGAAGAAACCGGCGTGACCGAAAACCTCGTAACGATTGAGGCTCAAACCAGTGAATGGCTCCCCTACGATTTGCCGCTGGAACTGTCCCAACGCCTCTGGAAAGGCAAATATCGCGGCCAAGAACAGCTTTGGTTCCTAATGCGGTTCAACGGAACGGATGCCGATATCAACATCCAAACCGAACACCCCGAATTTTGCGAGTGGCGCTGGATGGCACCCGATGAGTTGCTCCAATCGATCGTCCCCTTCAAACGGGATCTCTATGATCTTGTTATGGCCGAGCTTCGCCCCAAAATTTAGGTTTCCCTTCGGTTGAGGCTGTATGGCAACGCATTTGATTGCGCCCTGTCTCCAACTCCAATCGCGGCTCGGCTGAATGTGATTGAGATATTCAGAACCATAAATTTCAGTATATCCGCCGGATGACAACCAGCTTCTCGGTGGCGGCTGCATCGTGGAAATCAATATCGACAAATCAAACGCATAAACAAATGCGCCCACGCCACGAACCGGACTATCTTCGCCCACAAAGCCTCGGCCCATAGCGTGTGCAGGTTATGCCGCGTGGCCGTCAAACCGTGGAAACAGCTCAGTTTCCTCCAGATGAATATGCGCCACAAGATCGTCGCCCAATTTGCGCACTCCAGTGTAAAGCGCCGTCCACGAGCCACAAGCGCCTTCGGGTAGGTTCAACCCATGGCTGGCATGCTCAATCCCCCGCAAAAGATCAGTGGATTTCTCATGGTCGCGGCGCATAACTGCGAGTGGAGCAGCGAGCGCGGCGGCATTCCCTTCGCGCATCAAAGGGAACAAAACCTGTTCCTCTTTCTGCATATGGGGGTCCAATTCGTCATACAAAGCGATCAAGCCCAAGCGGAGCCTCTTCGTGGTCGCCATGCACGGTTTCCACACGTTGCGCCAAGGGGATTAGGCTCTCCAATTCGCGGCGATGGGTTTCATGGTAGCGTTCCAACAGATGGTCGATCAGAGCCGCTGTTTCGCTTGGTGCATCGCGGTTCGCGGCCTCTTGCAACGCCATAAGTTGCGCCAACAAAGTGTCAGCGTTCAATCCTTGGGCGTCCGCAGCCTCAGCCAACGGCATCTTGCCGCCGCAACAGAAACTGATGCCTGCTTGGCGGAACAATTCGGCGGCACCGGGCATCTCGGCGGCAAAATCGCGCACTTGTGTATCTAGGGATATTTTCATTTTGGGTCGTCTCCGATTGAGGGAGCCCAGGCTTTGGCTTGGGCAGGGGCGAGTCGCAACAAATCAACCGCGCGCGCGGCGATTTGGGTGGTGATGTCTTGGGTGGTTTGGGGGCGCAGGTAAAACGCGGGCACGGGCGGCATAATGATACCGCCCATTTCGGTGACCGCGGTCATATTGCGCAAGTGGGCCAGCGTCAGCGGTGCTTCACGCGCCAGCAAAATCAATGGGCGGCGTTCTTTGAGTTGCACACTGGCGGCGCGGGTCGGCAGGTTGTCATCGAGGCCCTGCGCAATCGCGGCAAGACTGCGCATCGAACAAGGCGCGACGATCATGCCCGCAACGGAGTAGGAACCGGAAGCAATGGTTGCCCCCAGATCGGCGACCGGATGTAGGCGGTCTACCAGAGCCACCAGTTCGGCTTGTGCGTTAGGCCCGATTTCGAGCTCCAAAGTGCGTTCCGCCATCCGCGAGAGCACCAAATCAACCTTAATACCGGCGCAGTGCAGAACCCTCGCAGCTTCCAGCGCCAAAGCCGCGCCTGACGCTCCAGAGACGCCCAAAATCACCCTTCTGGTCATCGCGCACCGCCCAAATACCGCGCAATCAATTCGGTGGCGCGCGCCTCGTGTTCCGGATCAATCGCCATCACGCGGCCCCATTCACGCGTGGTCTCGGCGCCGATTTTATTCGTGGCATCAATGCCAAGCTTGCCAGCCAACCCGTCACGGGGTCTGGAGAAATCCAGATAGTCCATTGGCGTATTTTCGAGCACAGTCACATCACGAGAGGGGTCCATGCGGGTCGCCATGGCCCACGCAACGTCGTCCCAATTGCGCGGGTTAATGTCTTCATCCACCACAATAATTGTCTTGGTATAAGAGAACTGCGCCAGCATTCCCCAAAGCGCCATCATGACGCGCTTTGCTTGACCGGGATAGCGTTTGGAAATCTGCACCACAGCCATCCGATAGGAGCAAGCCGCGGGCGGTAACCAAAGGTCGCGGATCTCGGGAATTTGTGCGCGGATGACAGGCAGGGCGAGGGTATTGAACACTTCGCCAATTACCGACGGCTCATCAGGAGGGCGCCCCGTAACCGTACTCAGATAGAGTGGATTGCGGCGATGGGTGATCGCGCTGATCCGCAACACAGGGAATTTTTCGACCGAGTTGTAATAACCGGTGTGACCGCCAAACGGCCCCTCTGGGGCGAAATCATTGGGGTGAACCCAGCCTTCGATCATAATTTCCGCATGGGCGGGCACCAAAAGCGGTACGCTGCGGGCGGGAACAAGTTGCGTGCGCGCCGCGCAATACGCCCGAAAACATCAATTCCGAGATGTTTTCGGGCAGAGGCCGCGCCGCAGAAAGCAGCATTGCAGGGTCCGCTCCGAGGGCAATTGCAACTGGCATCGACGCACCAGCTTGCGCCCAGCTGCGGGCATGGGCCGCGCCGCCGCGATGTGCCAGCCAGCGCAGAATTAAGCGATCTGCTCCAATAACTTGAGCGCGGTAAACCCCCAAGTTATACTGTGCCAAACTGTCCAGCGTCGTGCCATAGGGCCGCGTGATGACAACCGGCCATGTGATCAACGGCCCCGCATCCTCGGGCCACGGCGTTTGGAGGGGGATCATGTTCATATCAATCGGCGCGTCAATTTCTTGCACGGGTGCTGTGCGCAGAAGTTTCGGGCGTGTCGTCAAGGCCGCGAGAAAGTCGCCAAAGGCAGGAACCTCATCAAGCGCAAGTCCTAGTCCGGCAGCGACACGTTCTGGGGTGCCGAAAAGATTGCCGATCACGGGCATGGCAGACGCAGTATTCTCCGCTCCGATGGCAGCATCAAAGCGCAAAACCGGACCCTTGGCGCGCAACGCGGCCATTTGCACGGCGGTCATTTCATGTTGCAGGTTGATCTTGTCAGGGAGGCAAAGAAAATCGCCCTTTTCCTTGGTCCAAGCAAGGAAGGCACGTAGATCAATAAAGGTGGGTAAACTGCGGATATCGGACCCCAAGACTGCTTGCGATGTCCCTATCAACCCTGCCCTTTCTTTGATTTGACGTTGGTCAACTCTGGTCAAAATATTTAGCCCGTGCGGATGGCAGCGATAGGTAAGGTCATAATTAATCACCCACATTTGATTTCGGACAAGGCCAGCCGAGCGTGACACTGATACCGTTTGAGGGGCGCTGATGTTTGAGCGCCGCGACTAGAGATAAGGAGAAACCGAATGTCGGTACTTATTCTGTTTGCATCTCTCGAAGGGCAGACTCGCAAGATTGCTCGGTTTGTAGAAGCCGAAGTGCGCAATGCGGGGTATGAGGCCACGTTGGTGGATGCATCTGACAAGATGGCGGAAGTAACGTTTGCGGGGTTTGATACTGTCATTTTGGCCGCGCCTGTCCATGAGCGTCGGCATCCCCCGAATTTTGAACTGCTGTTGACCGCAAGCCAAGACTCCTTGGCGGCCCGTCGCACATTTATGATCTCCGTCAGCCTTGGCGCTGCATTTCCCGAGTTAATCGAGGAGGCGCAGGAATATTTGATTGAAATGAAATTGCGAACTGGTCTTGAGCCAAATGCAGAGTTGCTCGTTGCCGGAGCAGTGCACCCCAGCAGCTATGGCTATTATGAAACCCAAATACTGCGGCACGCGATCTTGCGTCATCAGGCAATTGATCCACGCAAGGAAGACCGCGAGTTTACCGATTGGGACGCGCTGTCGAAGGCCATAACGGAGTTTGTTTCTACTGCTACGTGAACCGTTGCTTGCGCGGGTTCGAGGGGTATTCGTATTGGTCAGCTGACTTGGTGAAATTCTACTATACAGCGGCTACTGCACAACCCGAACGTTGCGATGTGAGATGATGCGGAAGTTATCAGTTACTTGATCTCGAAAGTTGCGCCACTTTTTTGGGACGACCCCTCGCATAAAGTTCAAGATTGGGTTGGCGAAGTGTTTTTACGTTGGATAGTGCCGATTATGGGTGACGTGGCTGTGCATGATGGCCCAGAGCCTCTCAATGGGATTGAATTGAGGGCAATAGGGCGGCAGTTGGATCAGATGAATGCGACAGTTTTTGCGCGACAGGAACGCTCTGACATTGGGGCCTTTGTGGTATGGGGCATTGTCCCAAATGACGTGAATGATACGTTTGTCAGGGTTTCTGGCCTCAATTTTGGCGAGAAGCTGAACGGAGCTGACCCCATCGACGGTGGTTGGTTCAACGAAGGGCGCGTCAAAGGTTTCCAGGTTCAGAGCGCCGTGAATGTTCACGCGCCCAGATGTCGTTTGGATGGCGGGATTTGACCCTTTGCGAGCCCAACCATGGCTGGGTTTGCTTTGATATTCCGGATGAACTGCATCCGAGAAGTCGACGGCCTCGTCGGCAGGCAAGTTATTCAGTAGGTTCGTATGAAATGCGATGAATGCGGCCTGCTTTTCAACGTCAGCCACACGGGGCAGCGCCTTTGGTTTGCGATACTCGAACCCCAGACGGGCCAGAAGCTTGATGCAGCCAGAATGAGATAGTGGATGTTGAATTTTGCACCCATATAGGCTCTGATCTGCGCCGTTGAACGGCAGAACCGTTCCTCAAGCCATTCGCTCAAATCCGCCTCATGAGCAATCGTCATCCGTGACTGCCCGCCTTTCCACCCATCGTAGGCGACGGCCTCCCAGTCCTCAGCCAAATATTGCTTGTGCCAGCTGCGCACCGTGTCGTCGTCCAGAAACAGAACCTTTACGATTTGGGCACATGACATCCCATCATTCAGCAGCGAAAGCGCATTCGCCCGCCGCGCAACCCCGTAATCCTCACGCTGGCGCTTCACGCAGGATAAAAGCTCAAGGCGGTCTGCAGTGGTAAGAAAATTAGGGCGGATCATAAAGACACCTGAAACTCATTCGCTCAGTCCACCAATGCAAAAGTCGGGTGTTCAAAAACGCCGAGTATAATTCGCACTCCGCGTCATAATAATTCATCACAGCACACAATCCCTCTTGGATTGCGCAAACAAAAGCGGCAAGTTCGACCTGACATGCGATTGCTCATCTCTTTTGCCGCCCTTTTTCTCTCGGTTATTTTGCTACAACTTTCGTCCGGCGGCGTGGGGCCTCTTGATGTATTATCTGGGCTAAAACTTGGCTTTTCCAAGCAAGAAATCGGGATGCTTGGCTCGGCTCATTTTCTGGGATTTTTCATTGGCTGCTGGTGGGCACCACGCCTGATGGGCAACGTGGGTCACTCGCGCGCGTTTGCCGCTTTCACGGCCAGTGGTTCCATTGGCTTGATGGCACATATGATGGTGCTGGATCCCTACGCGTGGGCCTTGATGCGCGTGGCCTCAGGGCTTTGTGTGGCGGGATGCTATACCGTGATCGAAGCGTGGTTGCAGGCGCGAGTCACCAATGAAACACGCGGCCGCACGATGGGGGTGTACCGCGTCGTGGACATGACGGGATCGCTGGCGGCGCAAATGATTATCGGAATCCTGTCCCCCGCGTCATACATATCCTACAACCTGCTTGCTATCCTCTGTTGTGCGGCCCTTTTGCCCCTGATGCTGACGCGCACGGCGGAACCTGAAACCCCCAGCCGCGCCCGTTTACGTCCACGTCTTGCGATTGATTGCTCGCCCTTGGCCGCGGCGGCGGTTGTGGTCGCGGCGCTTTCAAGCGCGTCCTTTCGTATGGTCGGCCCGATTTATGGTCAGGAAGTCGGATTGAGCGCAGGCCAAATCGCTTGGTTTTTGTCGGCCTTCGTGCTCGGCGGGGCACTGGCACAACTCCCCGTCGGATGGCTGGCGGATAAATACGACCGCCGCTGGGTGCTGGTTTGGCTATCCTTCGCCGCGATGCTCAGTTGCGGCATTACGATTATGGCCTCGGGTTTGGGGACGACGGGGATCATGCTGTCCGCGGGGCTTTTTGGCCTCACGACCTTTCCGATTTATTCCGTCGCGGCGGCCCACGCGCATGATTTCGCCACCTCCGAGGAGCGCGTCGAACTCTCCGCCGCACTGATGTTCTTCTTTGCGCTTGGGGCTATCTTTGCGCCCTACCTCGCCTCGGTGCTTATTGACGATTTCGGTCCCAAGGCTCTGTTTCTGATGATATTGGTCGGGCACGGCGTTCTGATTATCTTTGGCCTCGCACGCATGCAAGTGCGTCCCACCAAGGGCGCGCGCACGCCTTATATCTATACGCCGCGCACCTCTTTCACGGTTGGGCGGTTGTTTCGCCGCCAACGCGACGGCAGCCTAGAAAACCGCGATCCGAGTGAGTAGACATCCCAACCCAATCAACGCATGCGTAAAAGATGTTTCGCCAAGATAAAGCTCAGTGCAAGCGTGGGGAGGAGCAAGGCGAAGGCGACATTAAGCGAGGTTGCCTCTGCGACAAAACCAATCATGGGCGGTCCAACAAGGAAACCGCTGAGTGCGCCAAAGGTCATCACCGATACGTTTCTCGCCTCTCCCTCATCCCCAAGAGCTGCGCTGGCACTTATGCCCAGAGGAAAGATCGTGGACACCCCTAGCCCGACAAAAGCGAAGCCCAAAAATGACGCGTCCGGTCCCAAGTTGAGCGTCAAAATGACAAGTCCCAAAATGGCGGAACCAATGCACATGCGCGCCAGCAGCATCGCTCCATATCGGTTATTTACTGCGTCGCCAATAAACCTCCCTGCCGTCACGAAACCGGCGAAAATGGTCACCGCCCAGCCCTCTTTGCCAGCAATGATCTCGGCAACATCGCGCATATAGACGGTCGACCAGTCAATCATTGCGCCTTCGACAATTGTTGCGCCAAAAACAATGGCAACAATCGGTAGAAGCGCTTTTGGAAGCGGTGGTTTGGCCTGCGCGTTTTCTGTGGTCTCCTGTTTCGGCGTAATCCGTGGCAAAATATAGGCAACGACCATCAATAATGGCAAAAGCAGCAAGCCCCCCCATTGCAAGCTTTCGGCCACCGTGAAGCCAAGCCCTGCCATCTGAACACCAATAAAACTGCCCGCCATAACGCCGAGGCTCCAAAAACCATGCGCTCGGTTCATGATGGATGTCCCAAGCGTTTTCTCCACCCGCGCGGCAAAGACATTCAAGGCGACCTCAGTAAACGCAATGAGCGCCCCGAGCACGAAAAGCGCCATGAACAACGATCCCACACCCGTCGCGAAACCTGGGAGAACACCTGCGATCAGCATGAGGGGAAATAACCACAAAAGGGTGTGTCTTGGGCCGATGCGATCAACGACGTGGCTGGCAAAATAGAGAGAGGGCAGAAGCCCGATGGGCATGCCCAGCAAACCAAGCGCCAAATCCGAATTGCTCAGGGCCAAGCCTATCTTTATTTCGGCGACATTTGACAGCCAAATGCCAAACTGGATTGGCTGAACAAAAAATACAGCCATGCATAACCAGACCATGTGTCTAGGGGTTACTTTTAGCAATGGACATCTCCTTGGGCGGTCGCCGAAATTCAATCAGTAGAAAGAGCAGAAATCTGCCCGCGAGCGTTACCACATGCGTTTTTGAAACAGTAGGGTTTCTCAACATAAGATTGAGGTGGAAGCCGTTCTGTCCTGATTTTGGGGAAAGTTGGTGTCGAGGTTGAAACGCGAGACGCTCCCTATTAGTTATAGTAGTATAACTAATAGGGAGGATATCCAATGAATAGCCATCTAACAGTTCCCACTTCACCTTTTCGCGGGCAAAAGTTCATAGCGGTAGTCGCCATGTTATTTGGCGCGTTAACCCTGTTTTCCGCAGGCAATGTCTTGTTTGGTTCCATGGCCTCACAGGCGTGGGCGGGCAATTATGTCGGATTTGTCGTTTGGTTCAATTTCCTAGCAGGGGCGGCCTATATTCTGGCCGCGATCGGCTTGTGGCAGGGCACACTTTGGGCGGCGCGTCTGTCAGGCTTAATCGCAATCGCAACGGCAGGGGTTGCCTTGGGGTTTGCGTTTGTGGTCTTGCTCGGCACCCCGTTTGAGATGCGCACAATCGGCGCGCTGGTCTTGAGATTTACCTTTTGGGCTGTGATCGCCGTCGTCGCAACGCGGGCCGTGAAACGGGGATGAGCAAGCGCAAATCCTCCGAAGATCGCAAGATGCAAATTCTGACGACGACCTTGGATCTTGCGTTCGAAGTTGGTCCGGATCATGTGACAACCGGCATGATCGCCAAGCGGCTTGGCCTGACACAGCCTGCGGTTTATAAGCACTACCCCAAGAAGGAAGACATCTGGTGGGCCGCCACCCAAACGCTATGTGCGCAAATCCGCGAAAATACCCTTGAGGGACAGCAGTCAGAGCGGTCCCCTGTAGACAATCTGCGACATCTAATTTTGGGGCATCTGCAACTGGTGACCCAAACTCCGGCGTTGCCGGAAATCATGGTGACCCGCGACCCAACTGGCATTTTAACCCAAGCGCGGCGCGCCATCCAATCAGAGGTTGTCGCGTTTCGCGCCGCCTTGATCCGCTCCTTTGAAGTGGCTCAAACTCAAGGACATTTGGGCGGTACATTGCGCGCAGAGGACGGTGTGATGCTACTATTCGGGATCATCCAAAGCCTTGTGTTGCGCCTCATCTTAACCCGAGACGCCACCCACCTTGTGCAAGACGGTGCGCGTCTGCTTGATCTGCAACTGTGCCTCTTCGCGGACAAAGGGATTACAACATGAAACCGCTTTAAAATTGGCCTTTGTTACCCATACAAGCGCCGCGATCGGCGCGGAACATGGTGTTTGTGTTGATCCGGAGTTGAGGGGCCCGCCCAGAAAATACCGAAAAACAGGTTGGATTGTGATGGATACTCTGGACATTCAACAAGGGCCGACCCAACATGTGGCGAACGGAAAAGCCGTGCGTATTTGAGACATGGAGAGTCACTATTAGTGTAGAAAGTTGGATATCCAATTACGGCCTTTTTGCCGTCTTTTTGGGCAGTATTATCGAGGGTGAAACCGTCGCCATTACAGGGGGCATCATGGCGCATCACCATCTCCTTTTGCCTTGGCAGGTGGCGTCGGTGGCTATTTGCGGTGCCTACTTGTCGAATCTATCGGTGTTTTTCTTGGGGCGGCGCTATCGCGGGCAGTCGCGCGTTCAGTCGATCCTAGCGAACAAACGACTCTCGGGGATGTTGCAGAAACTCAATAAGAATCCCGCCCGCTATGCGTCCATTTTTCAGTTCATACCGGGCATGCGGATTGTCGGCCCCATCGCGTTGGCCCAATCGGAAATCGGAACCATGCAGTTTGCCGTGCGCGCTGGCATTTCTGCGTTGATTTGGGGGGTGGTATACACTGTCCTCGGTAGCGCCGTTGGCCAACTGCTGGGGCGTGTTTTTGGGCATGTGTTGCATACCAAATATGTGCTGATTGCGGCAGGTCTTGTCCTGTCCGCTATTTTTCTGCGGGCGATTTGGAATCATTTTCGCAGCGTAAGCGACCACTAAACTCGCAACGGAATGCGTTAAGTCCAGCGTCTATTCTTCGACACGGTCCGCCAGTAGCACTGCAATAAAGCGGGTAGACGCAAAGCTGGCAAAAATAATTGCGATCACCGAAGTCAGCGGGACAGCCAAAATAGCGCCGGGAATCCCCCATAGCCCCGTCCAGACCGATAAGGCAATCAACACGATCACCGGACTTAGATTGACTTGCCGCCCGATAAAGCGCGGCTCAATGACATTGCCCATGATAAATTGCGTCGCCGTCAGGAAAAACGTCAGGGACAACGTATGGGAAAGGGAGGCGAATTGCGCAAACGACAGGATAACGGGAAAAAGAACGCCGATATAGGAGCCAACATAGGGGATATAGTTTAGCAATCCGATCATCACCGCCCAAAACAGGGCGAAATCTGTGCCATGCGCCCAGAGGATAAGAAAGGAGATCACCCCGAGCACAACATTGATCAGTGTTTTCACCGCCAAATAGTCGCTGATTTTAGTATTAATTTCGCGAATGACGCGCTTGGCCATTTGGGCCTGATCGGGGGTGGAAAAGACCGCCGCGAGTTTCTTTTCAAAGTTGGAACGTTCGCTCATTAAAAATGCGGCATAAATCACAATCAAGAAGACAGTGAGGCCAACATTGGTAAATCCCCCTAATAGGCTCAAAAAGACGACGCGCAGATCAAAGGCGTCGATCGTAACCGTGCGAATTCCCAGCCAAAGCTCCTGATGATCCAACTCAAATCGGGCCGCAATGCTCTCAAGGAATGCGTCCATATTGGCTTCGTAGACGGGGGCAACGGCGGCGATTTCACGAATTGTGGCGGCGGCGACGATCGCAAGCGTAATGACGGCAGCGGCAAAGACCGACAGTACACAAAATCGTAGGAAAGGTAGCGGCAAACGGCGCAGCAAAACCTGGCGGTGCAGCGCATTTGAGGTCGAGATCATTACGTAAACCGCAAAGAGACCCGTCACGACTGGTAATAAAATCGGACGTCCTATAAACAGAAGCCAGCCGATGGAAAGGGTGAGAAACATCGCGAGAGCCAGATTTAGAAGGGGCGCGTCTTTCATGAAAAGGTATGTCTCCTGACAGTCGTCACATAATTTTCAACGTTATGACGTTCACGGCCCAAAAGGTATCCTTTATGCGAAGAATTAGAAAATACCACCCAGCGCAGAATTAAGCGCGGCGCAAAACGATTTCAGCGGTGATTGAAATTGGTGCATCGCCGCTTTTCACTGTGCCGCTGAAGATATCTTTCTGAATGTCCACGGCGGAGAGGTTGACGCTGGCCTTGCCGTTTACCAACTTACCCGAGCTTATAATGAACTCGGTTATGGCGCTGTGCATGGGCGGCGCGTCTTGGAACCGCGCGCCGTTGGCGCTGCCAAGGCCCATAATTTCACCGTCCGAAATCCCGAAGGCACGGGCGGTTTCTTCAATGGCACCGCAAAGGTCCGTGTTTGGGCGCAGGGTCAGAATGACGGCATCTGGGGTCTGCACGGGCGCGCCCGTCGCACATGCGCGGAACAACTCGAAACAGGTTTCGTCATCTTGTAGGCGCTCAAACCGTCCGCCTTTGAAGCCTACTGCCTTTAAGGTCACAGGGCGCGAAACGGTGCAAATTGGGGCCAGCATATGCCCCAAAGTCGTTCCGTCAACCGAGGTCCAAACGCCGTGGCAATGGGTAAACGATCCGTCGCCGTAATGCCCAACCGACATTCCGCCCATATCCACGCGAGTCTCGCCCTTTGGCTCATAGGTTTCGCTATACCATGCGACACGCGTACCGTCGGGGGATTTGTCCGGCATAACAAAGGCGTAAGGATCGGAAAACAGGCCGCTCACATCGACCCATGCTCCATCACATCCCGCCGCCGCAACCGCCGAGCAAATGGCGGCTTCGACTTGCTGCCCCGCCTCTAGTTGAATTTCCAGATCATAGGCCTGTACGCCAACAGCTTCGATCCGTTTGGGATTTACGGGGCCAGGATGGACCATGGGTGGATTTAGCGCAGTAGTTTTCATGCGAAGGTCACCTCACCCAGCAAACCGCGTTGCTCCAACGTCTCGCGAATAATCTTTTTGGTGATTTTGCCATAGGCAGATTTGGGCATTTCCTCGATGAGAATAAAGCGCTTGGGCATTTTATAGCTCGAAATTTTCGGTTTGAGCCATGCGTGCAATTCTTCTGCTGTGGCTTCGGAGCCTTTGCGCAAAACACAGACCGCAATGCCAACCTCGCCCCAGACCGGATCAGGCACGCCTAGGACTGCGACTTCGCTAACGGCGTCATGAGTGAGGATTTTCTCCTCGATCTCGCGGGGGTAAATATTGGACCCGCCAGAAATATACATGTCGGATTCCCGACCTGTGATGAAAAGATAGCCATCAGCATCAACATAGCCCAAATCCCCCGTGCGGAACCATCCATCGCGGAAGGCTTTGGCGTTGGCGTCGGGATTATTGTAATAACCCGCAAAAACCGCAGGGCCGATCACGCAAATCTCGCCTTGTTGCCCTACTGGCATTTCACTGCCGTCACTGGCTTGGATGGAAATCTCGATGCCCGTGCGGGGGTAACCACAACTCCCGATCCGCATGTCTTCATCGTCTTCGAAATGTTCCGACGGCGGGAGGACCGTAATGTTTCCAGTGACTTCGCCAAGGCCAAAATATTGTACCAGCACTTTTCCCAGAACCGACAAAGCATATTTTTGATCCGAGCGGTACATCGGCGCGCCCGCGTAAATCATCTGCTTTAGCGAGGAGATATCATATTGGGTCACACTGTCATGTTCGACCAGCATCTTAACGATTGTGGGCACGGTAAACATATTGCTGATCTTGTGATCCTGCACGATTTTCCACGCGATTTCGGGATCAAAACGACCCGCGGGAAACAACACGGTTGCCGCCCCTGCGGCGACTTGGGTCATCTGGTGAATACCTGCGCCGTGACTAAGGGGCGCAAGGCATAGGGACCTAGCCTCATGTGTGGTCCCCGGCATGAGGTCATTCAGGTGATTGAGCAGAACAAACGCCATCTGCCCATGCGTCAGCACCGAGGCCTTGGGCCGCCCCGTTGTGCCCGAGGTAAAGAAAAACCAACAAGGATCATCGCGGTCGACGGCCGTATTTGCAACCGTCTGGCCCATATAGAAATCTACCAGCGTATCAAAATCACTGTCGCCCTTGGGGCCACCGATCACCAGCATGAATCCACGCTCTGGCTCGTCACAGGCGGCGGCGTGCTCAGGGAATTCCGCGCCGCAAATCATGCCAGTCGCGCCCGAGGATTGTGCCAGCCACGACACTTCTTCGGGGGTTTGGCGGAAATTCGCAGGCACCCAGACCGCACCCAATCGAAAACAAGCGAGCATGGATTCAAACATCTGGTTACAGTTTTGGGACTGGATTAGGATGCGGTCCCCCTTGCTCACGCCAAAACGGTCGCGCAATCCAAACGCCAGCGCATTCACACGGGCGTCCATCTGCTCCCACGTCCATTTCTCCTCGCCCCAAACCAGCGCCAGTTTGTCGCCCAAGCGCCGCGCGTTGCGGGTTAGGTGGTTGGCAAGGTTTGAAACACGGGTGGTTGAGGGGGCAATCCCGCCCCTTGGATCGCTGTTAATTGACACCCAAGTGCTCATCTTACGCGCTCCAAAACCGACATATAATTGGCAACCGCCGCGCCGCCCATGTTGAACACGCCCGCCAACTGCGGGGATTTGGCCTGAATGCCTTCGGGCGCTTCGCCCGCCAGTTGCATCGCCGCCATGATGTGCATGGATACGCCCGTCGCCCCGATGGGATGCCCTTTGGACTTCAATCCGCCAGATAGGTTTACCGGAAGGCGACCATCCTTACGGGTGATGCCTTCACGGATCACATTTGCGCCTTTGCCCGTTTCGGCAAGGCCCATGGCCTCATATTCCAGCAGTTCGGCGATGGTGAAACAATCGTGAGTTTCGACCAAATCCAAATCATAAAGGTTGAGATCCGCAGCCTCCAATGAAGCAGCCCAAGCCCGACGTGCCCCGTCAAAATTGGTGATCTCGCGGCGCGATAGGGCCAGTATGTCGTTGGTATGGGTGCGCGCGCGGAAGGCGATGGCACGTTTGAGGTCGGCGGCCACATCCGCAGAGGCAACAATCATCGCGGCCGCGCCATCCGAGACAAGCGAGCAATCGGTACGGCGCAGGGGGGGGCCACATAGGGGTTGCGATCAGAAACGTCGTTACATTGGGCAAAGGTCAACGCTTTTTGCATATGAGCGTAGGGGTTATGCGCGCCATTCTGGTGGTTTTTGGAGGCAATCATTGCCAGCGCATCGGAACAATCGCCGTATTTCTGAAAATACTGTTGGGCAATCCGGCCAAACAGTCCCGCAAATCCACCCGCAACATCCGCTTCTTCGCTGCGATAACTCGCCCCCAAAAGGATGTCGCCCACCTCAACAGTTGGCAGGGCCGTCATCTTTTCGGCACCAACCACCAGTGCGATTTTACCACGACCAGATTCGATAAAATCAAGCGCAGAATAGAGAGCCGCAGAACCCGTGGCACAGGCATTTTCCATCCGCACAGCTGGCGTCATGCCAAGCTCAGGCATGGCCATCCCAACCAAAGCGCCCTGAAAATCCTGCTTGGAAAAGCCGTTATTCATGACGCCGACAAAAATACCGTCGATGTCCGCTGCGCCAACACCCGCATGTTCAAGCGCCGGGGCGATGACTTCGGCCATCAGGGTTTCAGTATCTGGCGCAGTGGATTTGCCAAAATGGCTATGCGCCCAACCAACGATTTGTGCTTTGTTCACGTACCTTATCCTCCGTTAAATACTAAGTGCCGACTAACCCTTGGCCGCCGCGCTGAATTGTGTGCGATGGCGTGGCAGGTCGGTGGATTTTGACAGCGCGAAGGTCTTGGCCATGCGCGCTTCTATTTTCGCGGTTTCAAGCAGCAAAGCCGCGCCCAATTCGGCCTGCCGTTCAGGCCCCATGCGACTATCGATGGCGGCAATACTAATGGCGCCGGCAACCCGACCGCCGGGCATTTTGAAGGCGGCACCCACGGCCCATGAACTGGTCAAAACCAATCCCGGATTGAGGGAGTAGCCGCGTTCGATTGCTTGATTGATCAAGGGTTTCAGCGCTTGAGGGCTACAATCAGGAAAGTTCTGAGCCAGTACATCTGTGTTGCGGGTCAGGATTTCGGCGCGTTCTTCGGCGGGAAGGGCAGCGAGGATGGCCAGCGAACCAGCCCCCACGCCTAACGGATGGCGATATCCCACTTGCAGCGCATGGGTGCGGATCGGAAATGCACCTTCTTCCTTGTGCAAGCAAACAGAAAAGGAATCGCGGCGCACAGAGAGAAAAACGGAATCTCCGCTCAGGGCGGCCAGATCCACCAAACTGTTGCGCGTCAGGTCCATCAAATCGAATCTCTGTGCCGCCAACACGCCAAGTACATACGTTTCTTCGCCGAGAAAATAATGCCGACTTGCCGTGTCTTGTTCCACCATTCGCGCCCGCATGAGGGCAAGCAGTAAGCGCCGCGCAGTTGGGCGACTTAACCCCGTGTCCTGCACGATTGTTGACAGACCAACCCCCTCAACCGCGCTGCGCCCGATTAAGGACAGCAAGGCCAAAGCCCGATCAACGCTTTGCGCGCCGATGTTTTCCACAGGGAAATTCTCGTCTGTCATCTTCCAAGCGCCCCCATGCATCCACAATGTGGACACCTCTTTTGTAGTTATTTTCTACCTGTACAGGCTCAAACATTGATTGTTGAGCAATATTGGGCATGTTTCAAGGTGAAATTTGGAAATTCAAACCGGCAATAAAATTTTCCCTTGCAACACCATCCAAAATATGGACGTTCTATTGCCGGAGACCTCCACTGGGAGGGGACTTGTTAAATAGGAGGAGACAATATGTCCAAAATGAATCTCATTTTTGTGGCTGCAATTTCGGCCGCGACCGCTTTTGGGTCTGCGGCGAAGGCTGAAACGCTACGTCTGTCGCACAATACAAGCGACACGACGTCTTGGCATCAAGGGTCCGAAAAATTCTCGGAACTGTTGAACGAAGCCACGGGCGGCGATCTGGACGTGCGCATTTTTGCGAATGCGCAATTGTCCGGTGGCGACCAAATGAAACAAGCAGAAATGGTTGGCCGCGGCGCGTTGGACTTTGTTGTCACCTCCGCCATCAACGTGACGCCCATTGTTCCTGAGATGGCCGTTTTCTCGCTGCCATATCTGTATTCTGGCTATGACGCCGTCGACGCCACGACATCCGGCGCACCCGGCGACAGGATGAAAGAGATCATGGCGGAACACGGTATCATCGTGTTGGCATGGGGCGAAAATGGCTTCCGCGAAGTTACAAACAACGTGCACCCGATCAAATCGCCAGAAGACCTCAAAGGTCTAAAAATGCGCGTTGCAGGTCCGATGTATATCGACGTGATGACCGCACTTGGGGCGAACCCACAACAAATGCAATGGGCGGAAACCTTCAGTGCGCTGCAACAGGGTGTCGTTGACGGCCAAGAAAACCCAATCGGCGCGGTGATTGTGCCCCAACGTGTGTATGAAGTTCAAAAATACATCACCCCTTGGCACTATTCCTACGACCCAATTTTCCTTGGTGTAAGCAAAGAGAAATGGGACGGCTGGGACGCGGAAACACAAGTTAAGGTTCAGGCCGCTGCGATCGAAGCGATGGATTTCCAAATCAAAGTGACCCGTGAAGGGACGGCTGCTGGTCTGGATAAGCTGCGCGCAGAAGGCATGGAGGTTTACGAACCTACTGCTGATGAGTTGCAAGCGTTCCGCGACGCCACAAAAGAGCCCTTTGATAAATGGTCCGCTAAGGTTGGCCCTGAACTGGTGGAACTTTTTCAGACTTCCATTAACGGCTCAAATTAATTAAATGAAAAAACAACGCGTCCTACGATAAGTGGGGCGCGTTTTCCGCCTGCGGTGCAGATGCTTGTGCATCGATGTCAGGTATGATCTTCATGCCAAAGGTGGCCCCATGAAAAACCTGATACTTAAAATTGCCGACCGACTGGAAGAATATGTTTGCAGTCTGATTTTTCTGGTGATGACATTTATCGGTTTTGCCAATGTGTTGGTGCGCTATCTTTCCAACTATTCTTTTGCAGCGACGCAAGAAATCCTGTTGAACGGGTTTTTGCTGCTGACCGTTTTTGGCGCAGCAATTGCGGCGCGGCGCGGCCAACACCTCGCTGTGACACTGTTCGCGGATATGCTGCCCGCCGCCTTACAGCCTTTCGTGCGCTGGTTTTCTGTCTTTCTGGGCGTTCTGCTACTGGTGTTGTCGGCGTGGTATTGTGGCGAGATGGTGATGAACCAACGCGCCAGTGGAATCGTTTCGGCAGGGCTTCAGGTTCCGTCGTGGTATTATTCTCTGGCCCTCCCTTTGGGGTTCCTGATGATCGCCGTGCGGCTGGTGCAAGGCGCAATTATTGAGCAAAAGGAGCGGGCCTATGTTTGATTTCGATACTGGCACTCGGATGCTCATCCTTTTTGGGATCCTCTTGGTCATCCGCGTTCCCGTGGCGTTTTCGCTGGGTCTTTCGTCCCTGTTTGCCATGTGGCAGATGGGTTTTGGGCTGGATTTAGTCGGCGATTTACTGGCCAGTGGCATCACCAAATTCTCGCTTCTGGCCATCCCGTTCTTTATTCTCGCGGGTATCCTGATGGGGACTGCGGGCATGGCTGATCGGATGATCCGGTTTTTCCGTGTGCTGATGGGCAGCCTTCCTGGTGGCATGGGCCTTGTTGGCGTGGTTGTTAGTTTGTTTTGGGGTGCGGTTTCCGGTTCAGGCCCCGCGTCGGTGGCGGCGATTGGCCCGATGGTCATTCGTGGCATGGAAGAAGATGGCTATCCCAAGGCGTTTGCCGCGGCGATGGTCTGTACGGGCGCAGCCCTGTCCATTGTGATCCCGCCCTCTATCGGCTTGGTGATTTACGGCGTGATTGCCGAGGTTTCCATCGGCGATCTGTTTATCGCCGCGATCTTACCCGGTGTCGTTATGGGCGCCTTGATGTTGGCAGCCCTGCCTTTTGTCAGGGTACAGCGGGCCGCGAACAAATCCTCTAAACTCGCGGAATTGGCACCGATGCCCTACGGCGAGTTCGCTTTTCCCAAACGCGTCTGGCTGAGTTTTCGGGACGCAATCTGGGGGTTGATGACTCCCGTTGTTATCCTTGGCGGGATTTACACGGGTATTTTCACGCCCACAGAGGCGGCCGTTGTTGCCGTCGTTTATGCGCTGTTTGTCGGGTTCTTTGTTTATCGCAGCCTGACGATTTCCACCCTGTTTGATGCCCTGACCGATGCCGCCGCTTCCTCGGCGGTTGTGATGTTGGTTGTGACCTTCGCCAGCCTGTTTGGCTGGGTTGTCACCGTGGATGATGTGGTCGGCCGCTATTCGGAAGGCCTGCTTGCCCTGAGCGATTCTCAGTGGACGATTATGCTGGTGATGGCGGTGATCCTGCTGATTGCAGGCATGTTTATGGACGCGGTAACCATCATGTTTATCTCGCTACCAATCTTCCTGCCTGTGGTACGGGCGCTTGAATGGGATCCCGTCTGGTTCGGCGTGTTCCTCATGATTAATCTCGCTATTGGCCTGTTTACGCCGCCCGTTGGGATCAACCTGTTTGTGGCGGCGAATGTGGCCAAACTCTCGCTGGAGAAGATTGCGGTTGCGGCGGTGCCATTCCTTATCACCAGCACCCTCGGCCTTGCCATCATCGCGCTTTGGCCTGAGTTGACGACCTACCTGTTGGTGTGGATGAAGTAGTTTAAGTTTTCTAAGATCGGGAGTGAGGAACATGACACAGAAAGTAGCCCTTGTGACGGGCGCGGCGCGCGGGATCGGGCTGGCGACGAGTAAACTTTTGATCGAGCAGGGTTGGAAAGTCGCGATGATTGACCGTGACGCGAGCGAATTGGCTATCGCGGCCGAGCCGTTAGAACAGGGTTTTCCGTTTGAATACGATGTCTCTCTCCCCGACGACGTGGATAAAATGGCCGAGGCCGTAATTTCCACTTTTGGACGCATTGATGCGGTTGTGAATAACGCAGGCGTTGCCGATTTCCGCCCCCTCGCCGAGACCACATTTGCCGATTGGCGGCGCATCATGGAAACCAATCTGGATGGGTTGTTTCTGGTGTCACAAGCGACGATTCCGGCGCTGAAGAAAACCAAAGGAGCGTTGGTGAATATCGCGTCGATAAGCGGCTTGCGCGCCTCGACCCTCAGGGTGGCCTATGGCACGTCCAAAGCGGCGGTGATCCATTTGACCAAACAGCAGGCTGCGGAACTGGGCGAATTCGGCGTCCGCGCGAATTGTGTCTGCCCCGGGCCCGTGCGCACCAAATTGGCAATGGCGGTCCATACGCCCGAAATTATCGCAGCTTACCACGATGCTATTCCGCTCAATCGGTACGGTACGGAGTCTGAACTGGCCGATCTGATTACGTATTTATGCTCGGAACGGGCCAGCTATGTGACGGGGCAAGTGATTGCAGCCGATGGTGGTTTTGAAAGCACAGGCGTCGGCCTTCCCGCTCTGCGCGGATGACCCGAAACGGCATCACCCCCCTTCTGGGGTGATGACCTCTGGTAAGGACGACCAGCTTTTATCCCCCCCGGATCGGGCAATTCATCAGATTTCATATTCCGGTGAATATGCGCCTTGGCGATGAAATGCGCGGTGATCGGGGCCGTAAGGAACAAAAACAACGTGATCAGCAACTCATGCAACGAGAGATGCCCTTCGATCAAAACCGAATGCAAGATAGACGCCAGAAGCACGCCGCCAACACCCAATGTTGTGGCCTTGGTGGGCGCATGAAGGCGCGACATTGGATCGGGCAATTTGACCAGACCAATCGAGCCAACAAGGCCAAAGACGCCGCTCACAATCAGAAAGAACGTGATTAGGATTTCGTAAAATAAGTCCATCATGCCCTCTACTCGATAATGTTTCCGCGCAACATAAAGCGCGTATAGGCGACCGTCGAAACGAAACCCAACATGGAAATAATGAGCGCGCTTTCAAAGACCATCTCGGTTTTGAACTTCATCCCGAAAAGAACAATCAGCGCGATGACATTGATGACCATCGTATCGAGGGCAAGCACACGATCTCCAACCCCCGGCGCACGTATAATCCGCCATAAGTTCAACAAAAGCGCTGCTCCAAAGCAGCCAAAAGCAAAGTTGATTGCAATCCCAATCATTCGAAAATCTCCTTTAGGCGACGCTCGTACCGCATTTTGATTTCATCACAGACGGCCTGTGGGTCGGGGGCATTCAGGCAATGCACCAAAATTGCATGGCCTTCGTCGGAAATATCGCTTGAAACGGTGCCAGGCGTAAGGGTGATTGTTCCCGCCAAAACGGTAATTGCCTCGGGTGTGCGCAGGTCCAACGGAACGGTGACCCATGCCGGTTTTAAGTCCGCATTGCGGCGAAACAGAATGAGGTTCGCTACAACGAAATTGGCGACGACGATATCCCACAGAACAATAAAAAAGTACTCGATGATTTTAAGCGGGTGTCTGACACGCGGCATATTTGGCCAATAGGGGCTGGTGATAAAGGGAATGAGCACCCCAAGAAACGCGCCAAACAGCAGCGAGTTGATGGAATAGGCATTCACCAGCAGCAGCCAAACGACCGTTAAAAGGACGGTGAGCACAGGGTGTGGGAATAATTTGCGCAGGAGTTTCATTTCGCAGTCTCCCCGAGTACGGCGTCAATATAGGCGGATGTATCAAACAATTGCTCCGCCGTCGCATTGGCATATTCTATCGCCTGTTCCGCGAAAATCGTGAGCGCGACAAGGCCAAAGAGCAGGGCAAAAATTGGCACAAAAACCATTACGGTGCCCTGTGTTTGGAGCGGTGCGACTTGCACTTCTTCCAGATCGAGGTCCTCCATAGGGTCGGTGGTTTTCCAGAAGATCAAGCTGCCCGCACGCGCAAAGCCGATGATGGCGACCAGCGAGAAAATAAGGATCACGCTCCAGATCAGGGTTTGGTGTGGTGTCCCAGTTGAGGCCTGAAGAACCATCAGCTTACCTAAGAACCCCGAAAGCGGTGGCATCCCAGCCAAAGCAATGGCTGCCACAAAAAAGAGCGCCGAGATCAAACCGTTCTGTGCCATGCGGGGGGCGGGTTTGATTTCTTTTCCCCGTCGTTCAATGATCAGATCAGACACTAGGAAGATCATCGCGGTCGCCAGCGTAGAGTGCACAATATAGTAAATTGCGGCCCCTGTGGCGAGTGGCGTAAAGAGCGCAATCGCGATCAGCAACGTGCCCATAGAGCCGATGGCGGCAAAGACTGCGAGTTTAGAAATGTCGCGCGAACCGAGAATACCAACCATGCCTACCGCGAGGGTTAGCAGCGCCGCTGGCAACAGCCATTGCCCAACCAATCCAGCACTAAGGGCGAGCTCTGGTCCAAACACCAGCGTGTACATGCGCAAGATTGAATAGGCGCCAACCTTGGTCATAATGGCGAACAAGGCGGCCACAGGCGCAGGCGCATTTGCATAGCTTCCGGGAAGCCAAAAATGCAACGGCAGCACGGCGGCCTTGATGCAGAACACAAGCAACAACAGGACTGCACCGACACGAATAAGGGCAGTGTCGTCGGCGGGGAGTTCGGCAATGCGCACCGCCAGGTCGGCCATATTGAGCGTACCAGTGACGGCATAAATTGTCCCGAGCGCAAACAGAAAGAGGGTCGATCCGAGAAGGTTGTAAACGACGTACTGCATGCCCGCACGAAGGCGGTCAGCGCCCCCGCCATGAATCATAAGGCCGTAGGAGGCAATGAGCAGCACTTCAAAGAACACGAAGAGGTTGAAGGCATCACCCGTAAGGAATGCGCCGCAAACCCCCATGAGTTGGAACTGAAAAAGCGGGTGAAAATGCTCGCCGCGTTTATCCCAATCCGTGCTGATAACATAGAGGTTCACGCAGAGGCCAAGGACGGATGTGAGCAAAACCATCAGGGCCGACAAGCGGTCGAGCACGAGAACAATGCCAAAGGGCGCGGGCCAATCGCCTAATTCATAAACCTGAATTTCGCCGCCAGACGCTTGGTGGGTGAGGACCAGCGAAATGCAAACCAGCGCAATCGATCCTGCCATCGAGAAAATGCGTTGCAGGTCGAGATGATGCCGGATCACCATCAGAATGAACGGTGCGAGAACCGCAGGTAGAACGACGGGGGCTATGATCAAATTGCTCACGCGCTGTCTCCTTCGTCGGTGGTCTCGGTCATATCAATTTTGTCCGTTTCCGACGTCAAATAAGCGCTGAGGGCGATCATCACGACCAAGGCTGTCATCCCGAAAGAAATAACAATCGCCGTCAAAACGAGGGCTTGCGGGAGGGGGTCAGTATAGATGCCTTCGCCATATTTATCCAAAATAGCAGGAAGGTTTTGCACAAGGCGTCCCGTTGAAAAGAGGAAAATATTCACCGCATAGGACAGAAGAGAAAGCCCCAGAATAACGGGGAATGTGCGTTGGCGCAGGATCAAATAGACACCACAGGATGTGAGGACAGCAACGGCGCTAGAGACAAGAAATTCCATTTTATGCCTCCTCTCCATTTGGCTGAATATAATCACGGTCCGGGTTAATATTCATAGGATCATCACTTTCAATACCCGGTTGCCATGCGAAGCGCGCGAAACTTTCCAAGGCCAACATAATCGCCCCGAAAACGGCGAGGAAAACGCCCAAGTCAAAGAACATCGCGGTGGCCAGTTCGAATTCCTCAAGGCCCGGAATATGAACATATGCGAAGGCACTCGTTAGGAACGGCAGCCCGTTAAACCAAGCGCCCATACCCGTGACCGCTGCGACCAGAACCCCACAGCCAATGACGGCATGATAGGGGAATTTCTGCCGTGCGGCGGCCCAAGAAAAGCCTGACGCCATATATTGCATCACAAAGGCAATCGCGACGACAAGCCCCGCAATGAACCCGCCGCCAGGCATGTTGTGACCCCGCAGGAAGATGTACACGCCAACCATCAAAGCAATCGGCATCATCACACGCGTTGCGACAACCATCATCATCGGGTGGACGTCTTTTGAGAGCGGCTTGTCTGGTGTCCGGTTCAAAAGTTTGGCCCGCACATTGGACGCCAAGACAGATTCCGTGAGGGCGAAAATAACGACGGCGGCGATTCCCAAAACGATGATTTCGCCAAAGGTATCAAAGCCACGGAAATCGACGAGAATAACATTGACGACATTCGTGCCGCCTCCGCCCGAATAGGAGTTTTCGAGATGGAATTCCGAGATCGAAGGCTGTGCAAAACTGCTGAGCAAAATAGCGTAGACTAGTCCACCAACGCCCAAGCCCGCTACAACCGAGATAATAATATCGCGTGCGCGGCGCCCAGATGTACTCTCGATGGGGGAGGTTTTGGGCATAAAGTTGAGCGAAAGCAGCAACAGAATGATCGTGACCACTTCGACAGAAATCTGCGTGAGCGCGAGGTCCGGAGCTGAATAATAGTTAAACAGAAGCGAAACCATTAGCCCCGTCATACCGATAATCACAAGAGAAAGAAGGCGGTTGCGATGGAAAATAACGACGCAAAGCGCGGAAACGACCATGCAAATCCAGCCAATGGCCCCAAGAAATTCAACATCGCTTGCGGCGTTCAACGGCACCGAATGTGTGCCTGAAACATAGGCATACAAAGCAAGAGACATGGTGAAAATCAGGAAAATAGCGGAGTAACGACTCAAAGCGCCATCATGCAGAATGGCTGTGAATGACCGGCTGGCGCGCTCTAGGGCACCCAACAGGCGATCAAAAATAACCTTGGCTTCTGGGCGCGGCATAGCATTCCAAATTCTGTCCAAAAACCCGTAAGACCAGAGTAAAAACAACCCGCCAATCGAAGCAACGCCCGACATGTAAAGCGCAGGCGTGAAGCCATGCCAGATTTTTAGGGAGTAATAAGGCAGCTCTGTGCCCCCAATTACTGCGCGCGCCGAAACCGCAACAATCGGCCCCACGATCGCCGACGAGAAAAGCCCGATTGCAACAACGAGAAAAACCAGAATACCCGGTGAAATCAACAAACCGGAAGGAGGATCATGTGGCGCGGCGGGGTAGTCATTGCGGACAGGTCCAAGAAACACATGTGCAATCAAGCGGAAGGAATATGCCGCGGAAAACAGCGCGCCCAAAACGACCACTGCAGGCAGCAAATACGGATAGCTCGCCCAAACTGTATGTGCGGCTTCTTCGAGCATCATTTCCTTAGAAAGGAAGCCATTGAGAGGCGGCAAACCAGCCATGGACAGGCTTGCCAGCGTCACCAGAATGAAAGTGATAGGCATCAATGTGCGCAACCCGCCAAGACGTTTGATGTCGCGGGTATGGGTTTCGTGATCGATAATACCCGCCGACATAAAGAGGGCGGCCTTGAAAGTTGCGTGATTGATGATGTGAAAAACGGCCGTGACAGCGGCGATTTTGGTGCCAAATCCAAGCAACATGGTGATGAGGCCAAGGTGACTCACGGTTGAAAACGCAAGGAGCGATTTGAGGTCATCTTTGAACAAAGCTATGACCGCGCCCAGAACCATCGTGATCAGGCCCGTGGTTGCGACGATGTAAAACCATTCTTCTGTGCCCGCCAAAACCGGCCAGAGCCGTGCCATCAAGAAAATACCCGCCTTCACCATAGTTGCCGAGTGCAGATAGGCAGACACGGGTGTGGGCGCGGCCATCGCATGGGGCAACCAAAAGTGGAATGGGAATTGGGCGGATTTCGTGAACGCCCCGATGAGAATAAGGATCAGCGCAGGTAAATAGAGCGGCGAAGCTTGGATCAGGTCTTTTTGCGTCAAAATGACGCTCAGGTCATAGCTGCCAACAATATTGCCAAGAATAAGCAGTCCCGCAATCATCGAAAGCCCGCCCATCCCCGTCACAGTCAAGGCCATGCGCGCGCCTTGTCGCCCTGCGGGTAGATGTTTCCAATAGCCAATCAAAAGGAAGGACGACAGCGACGTGAGTTCCCAAAAAACCAGCAATAGCAGTATGTTGTCAGACAAAACGATGCCAACCATCGCGCCTTGAAACAACAGCAAATACGCGTAAAACTGACCCATCGGATCGTCGCGCGACAGATAAAACCTTGCGTAAAGAATGATGAGCAGGCCGATGCCAAGGATCAGGCCAGCAAACAAAAGACCCAGCCCGTCGAGGAAAAAATTTGCGTTCAATCCAATCGATGGGGCCCAATCAAGGCGTGCGGTTACGACTTCGCCGCGCATAACTTTTGGGGCGTTCCACAGGAGGCCGATCAATGCCAGAAGGGTTGTCCCGCCTGCAGACCAAGCCGCCGCATTTCGGCCAGCACGAATAAGGAGGGGTGGGAATATTGCGCCCAAAAACGGTAGTAGGGCGATAAACATCAATGACACTATGTTGCCTCCGTCGAAATGCCTCTGCGAAGCAAATTATTTATAGCTGGCTTGCGTCGTCGTATATGAGCAAGGTAATCAATTGAAAACAAGGGTGACTTAACCGTATATCCCACAAAACGCTATGCGCGATCTCTAAAGTGCGACACTTTTCTGATATAGGGCGGCTTATGGTATCACATTTCCCCCAACATCTTTTGGCTTAGGCCAACGTCCAGCCCTCCGATTGGAGTTTTCGGGGTCCTGTAACCTTGACTAGAGATAGAAGAGGAATTGCAACGTGCCCACAATGTCAGCGACGGCACCTCGATGGTTTCGCTTTCAGAGAAGAAATTAGAAAAATGAATTGGACCAAACTATAGAACTGACATTTATAATGTTATGGCAAGTCTTCGGAAATTAACGCTATATTTATGGTCAAACTTTGCCATTCAATTTCCCGTGGCCAAAGGGGCTTCTGTTTAAGCGCCCATAACATTGTACGTAAAAGCGGCATTGAGCATGAATGCCCTCAATCGGCCGAGGCTTTGCGGCTTAAGATGGCAATTTCAACAGGCCGACAGCTGCCAACCGGCTTTCCGATGGCGGTTGCATTGCTGAAATCAATATCGACCAAATCAACAAATGCGTCCACGGCACGAACCAGACTATCTTCGCCCACAAAGTCCTCAAGATGATTAGCAGTTGTATGCGTTTCCACAAAGCCTCGGCAGTTTAGACTCCAAGTAAGAACAAAACGTGAATATACTGCGAATCGCCATGGTCGCAGAACTCAATATAACCTCCAACTTCACCTTTCTCACAGGGGCTTCGCACCCTGAGGAATACGTGCGCCGTGCCGCGTATTTGGGTATCCCTGCCCTTGCCATAACGGACGAAAATTCCGTCGCGGGCATCGTGCGCGCCCATGTGGAATGCCGCGAAGTGGCCCGTCACGTCGAATTACGCCGCAATTTTGACGCTGTCCATGGCCTCATCGGGCCACCGCGCCCCACGCAGATTCCCGCGCCTCCATCCGCCGATATCTACACCATCCCGCGCCTATTACCTTCCGCCTTGATTGTGCTTCAGGAGGGGGTCAACGTCACGGTTCTACCGCGGGATCGCGCGGCATGGGGGGCCTTTCGCGCCTATTATCTCTCGGACGATTGCGAGCACAAAAGGGCACCTGTGTGCTGCGGTTTGAAGACCTTATGGCGTGGGGCGCGGGCTGTGAAATGCTCCTACACCCTGTGCGCCAACCGCTCACGCCCTTTCGCGGCGCGCATAATTGGCAGCCCCTCGCGCACCGACTGACGCGCCGCTTCCCCGGCCAAGTGTCGCTGCTCGCCTCTCCGAAATACGACGGCCAAGACCACGCGCGGTTCCATCATCTCGCCCACCTCGCCCAAGACCTCGCCATCCCCATGGTCGCTTCCGCCAGCCCGATGATGCACCACGGAAAGCGCCGCCGTCTCGCCGATGTCCTCTCGGCTGTTCGGCTCGGGGTGCGTGTCGAAAATCTTGGCCACGCTGCTCTGCGCAATGCCGAGCAGCGGTTGCGTGCCCCCGTCGAAATGGACCACCTCTTTCGCGACCACCCAGAGGCGCTCCTTAACGCCGAAGCCGTGGCCACCCGCTGCACCTTTTCGCTTGATGAGTTGCGCTATGAATATCCCAGTGAACTCACACAGGGAGAAACGCCCCGCCAACGTCTCGCGCGGCTCGCTTATGAGGGGCTCAAATGGCGCTATCCCGGCGGTGCCCCCCAACGGGTGCACGACCTTTTGGAGCACGAGCTGACCCTGATCTCCAAGCTCAAATACGAACCCTATTTCCTCACCGTGCGCGACATTGTGCATTTTGCACGCGAGCGCAATATCCTCTGTCAGGGGCGCGGCTCGGCGGCCAATTCCGTTGTTTGTTTTTGCCTCGGCGTCACCTCAGTTTCCCCTGAAATCGGCACCATGGTGTTTGAACGCTTTGTTTCCGAGGCCCGCGACGAGCCCCCCGACATCGACGTTGATTTTGAGCATGAGCGCCGCGAAGAAGTCATCCAACATATCTATGAGCGTTATGGTCGTCACCGCGCGGGCCTTTGCGCGACCGTCATCCATTATCGCGGCAAGCGCGCCATCCGTGAGGTCGGCAAAGTCATGGGGCTTTCTGAAGATACGATCAGCGCTCTCTCCAGCCAGATGTGGGGCTGGGGCGGTGGTGGTTTGCGCGCGGAGCGTCTGCGCGAAATCGGCCTCGACATCAAGGATCGCCATCTCGCCCAGACCCTCGATCTTTGCGATCAAATTCAGGGGTTCCCCCGCCACCTGTCGCAACATGTGGGCGGGTTTATTATCACCGAAGGACGGCTGGACGAGCTTGTTCCGATTGAGAACGCCTCGATGGAGGACCGCACCGTCATTTGTTGGGACAAGGACGATATCGATGCCCTCGGCATTCTCAAGGTCGACGTGCTTAGCCTTGGGATGCTGACCTGTATTCGCAAAGCATTTGATTTGATGGGGCAGCACCACGGGTTGGATTTCAACCTCGCGACCCTCCCCGCCGAAGATCCCGCCGTGTACGATATGCTGTGCAAAGCCGACAGTATTGGCGTGTTTCAGGTCGAGAGTCGCGCCCAGATGAACTTCCTGCCGCGCATGCGACCGCGCAATTTTTATGACCTTGTGATTGAGGTGGCGATCATCCGCCCCGGCCCCATTCAGGGCGACATGGTGCATCCGTTTATTCGGCGTCGCAATGGCGAGGAGGCCGTGAGTTTTCCGTCGGACGCGCTGGGGGATGTGCTTGGGAAAACCCTCGGCGTGCCTCTGTTTCAAGAGCAAGCGATGCAAATTTCGATCATCGGTGCGGGCTTCACCCCCGATGAAGCAGACCGTCTGCGCCGTGCCCTCGCGACCTTCAAAAAGCTCGGGAACATCAGCAATTTTCGTACGCGGTTCCTTAAGGGCATGGAGAAAAACGGTTATGATACCGAATTTTCCGAACGGTGTTTCTCGCAAATCGAAGGCTTCGGCAGCTATGGGTTCCCCGAAAGCCACGCCGCGAGTTTTGCCCTGTTGGTCTATGCTTCGGCTTGGATCAAATGCCACCACCCCGGTATTTTTGCCTGCGCCCTGCTCAACTCCCAGCCCATGGGGTTTTATGCCCCTGCGCAAATTGTCCGCGACGCCCGCGCCCATAATGTGGCCGTGCTCCCCGTCTGTATCAACGCCAGTTTTTGGGACAATGTGATGGAACCAGACGGGCGCGGCGGCCTTGCGTTGCGGCTGGGGTTTCGCCAGATCAAATCCATGCGCGAAGAGGAAGCCAGTTGGATCACCGCCGCGCGGGGCAACGGCTATTTGGATGTCGACGACTTGTGGCGACGGGCGGGCACGCCGCCGCGCCTGATCCAAATCCTCGCAGAAGCCGACGCCTTTGCCTCCCTCGGCCTCAATCGCCGCGAGGCCCTGTGGCAAGCCAAAGCCGTCAAGGGCGATGCCCCTTTGCCCCTATTCGCGGGGGATTTGGATGGCGAAGGCATTGTCGAACCTGCTGTGCATCTGCGCAAAATGAGCGAAGGCGAAGAGGTGGTTGAGGATTACGTCTCCATGCGCCTGACGCTGCGGGCGCATCCAATGGCGCTCATTCGTCCTCGCCTAACCCCACCACAAAGTGCGCGCTAAACGCCCTCGCGGGCCTTAACCTCGCGCGTGTGTTTGGGCGATTTTGGATGTGCTCTGTAAAGGGCAACCCCGAGGGTGATCGTGACAGCAAGCCCCGTCACAACCCCAATTGTATTCCCCAAAAAGCTCGCCACTTCTTCAATATGTGCTGCGAAAAAAAACCCAAGGCCCACGTAAAGCGTCACCCAAACAATCTCGCCCAGCGCCGCCCAAATCGTAAACCTAAGCCACGGCATTTCCACGATACCGCCCGCAAAATTCACATAGGGGCCAAGAGGACTCAAAAGCCAACGACTCAAGAAAACACCCGGTCCGCCCCAATTCTCGGTAAAGCTCCGCGCCTTGGAAAAGGCCTCCGCTCGTTTTGGGTGCGGTTGGATTTTGGACTGAAGCCACTCTCGCCCGCGCTTGCCAACGGCATACCCCGCCTGATCGCCAACGACCGCCCCCCATAGGCCGCGAAAGCAACCGTTGTGATGGAAAAATCTCCGGATGCGGCAAAGGCACCGCCCGAAAGCATCATCAAAGAGGAGGGCACCGGCATCGCGAGGCAGC
Organism: Falsihalocynthiibacter arcticus; assembly: GCF_000812665.2. Classification (GTDB taxonomy): domain Bacteria; phylum Pseudomonadota; class Alphaproteobacteria; order Rhodobacterales; family Rhodobacteraceae; genus Falsihalocynthiibacter; species Falsihalocynthiibacter arcticus. Next base: position 1,557,376 of record NZ_CP014327.1, on the reverse strand, counting down.
TTAAAAACGTCGTGACAAAAACGATTAAAATACCGTAACTCAAAACCCATTGGAAGACGAGATCGGTCATGGATGGGACGCGCGGAACTTGGTGGCGGCATCTTCGACCGCAGCTTCCAGGTCCTTAATATCAACACCCGTATGCTCAGAAATTCGGCGTAGCGTCGTGGAGCGTTTCAGTTCCCCCTCTTTGATCCCAAGTGCATCAAGAACTTCTTCACGCGGCAGGTCAAACGACATGGAAATATAGCGGGGAGTCATCCACATTTCTAAGGGACGGTCCTGATGCATCGGGTCGGCCCAATACACCATGCCAACAATAATGCGGAACAGGAAAACCGTTGTCAGCGCAAGGGCCATGACGAACGCGAGGCTCAAAACACGATGTTCGCGCCAAAGATAAGACAATCGACGCACAGCGTCTCCCTTGTTGAGCCAATCAACATTTACGGCAGTGTTTCAGTTTTTTTAGGGAGGGTAAAGCCACGAACGCATCACTATGGCGTCAACCTCCCCCTTCACATCGCAACCGATATAGGCAACCATGAAAGGATATTTCAAGATTTTCACCACGTACTTGGTGCCCATGAATCGAGCCGTCGCATGACAAACCTTGCGCATAAAATTCGCGGCCTCGAGAGCGCAACACAAGGCGAAGCGCGCGCGGAAACGATCTCCCTCTATGCCCCGATTGATGGCCGAATATTACAAGTCATCCAGAAACCCTAAACGACGGTTCCTGCTGGGATACCCATATTTGAAATCGGCGACGTCCAAAGCGACCTAGAGGTGGTTGTAGAACTAATCTCAACAGAAGCGGCCCGCGTCACATAGGGCGACTGCGTCCTCAACGAAGATTGGGACTTTCCGGTGCCAAGGTTGGGAGCGCCGCACGGATTGAGCCCTATGGTTTCATTAAGTTTTTGGCCCTTGGCGTCGAGGAGCACCGCGTGCTCGCGATCATTGGCTTTGATGACGACCGAAACGCCAGCGGAAGTTTGGGCCACGGCCACCGAGTCGAAGTGCGTATCATCGTGTGGGGGCAGAAAGACGGTTTTAGTTCCCCTAAATTAATAGACCTCGCCATTCGCATAGATAGAATGAATTTTCGTGCACTGGCCACCAAACGAAACCCACATTCCTCCGTCGACAGGCTTTTGGCGGCGGCCCGCCTTGCCGGTTCCGTTTCAAGAGAGGATAGCAAGCTCGTCCTCACATTCGTTTCGCTGACGCCAGGTCAATTACTGCTGGATTTGTTCGCAATTTTGGCGAACAAAGGCAAACATGGAGGAACTTTCGTTGAAGTGGGCGTGGGCAATGGCCGCCGCATCTCGAATACATTTGTCCTTGAGAAAGAGTTGGACTGGACCGGAATATTGGTTGAGCCCAACATCTCTTCACATGCCAGTATCTGCGCGTTGAGAAGTAGTTTTCTCGAAACGCGCGCTGCCGCGTCAAAATCCGGCCTGAAGTTGCAGTTTGAAGAAGTTATGGACGATGGCGAATTTTCCCGCCTGTCAGGTGCCAATGGCCATACCGTGGACGCCAGTCGTATTAAGCGATATGAAGTTGAAACTATTACGCTTAACGACATTTTCGCCGCTTCAGACATGCCTGCTCGCATTGATTTCTTAAGTCGCGACACTGAAGGCAGTGAGTTCGATATTTTGGCAGGACTAGATCTGGATCGTTACACTTTTAGAGCAATGGCAATCAAACACAACCACAACCACAACCTAACTGCCCTTGCAGACCTGCGACGTATACTTTTACCAAAAGGCTACAAACAAGTGTTGGAACATTTATCTGGGGTGCTAAGTGGAACTTGGCGGCAGTCATTTCGACACTCCGTACCTATATGGGTTGATGAGCATCCGAGTATTGGATCGTTTTCCCAAATTGGCACCCCCGTGTGCATCATGGGAATTCCAGTGAACTTTAATAGTTTTGAGGATATTTTAGGGGAGCTTCGAGAAAACGTTATCGAACGCTTGGGATGCCTGACAGCCCTCCCACATATTGCCGAAGACTTTGCATATGTCCATGTTCGCCTTGGAGACTATGTCTCCAGCCCTGAAGTGGCCTGTAAGATGGCATCCTTAAACTCGAACTATTATGCTGAGGGCATGCGAACCTACGAACAAAAGCACGGGAAAGCGAAATGGATACTCTGCTCAAATGAACCCGAAAATGCTCTAGAGTTAATGCCAAAGAACATGGATGTCGAAATTAGCCAAGGTCGCTCGGAGATTGACGATTTGTTACTAATGGCGAGGAGCCAGGGTGGGGTAATCGCAAACTCGACCTTTTCTCTCTGGGGTGGCCTCCTCTCGGAGACAAATGGTGGATCGATTGTGGCACCAAAAACTTGGGAAAAAACGAACCCCTCTCCGCCAATGCCTAACACTTGGAATATTATTGAGAATATGTGAACTTCTGATCGGTCTTGGCTCCGAAGCCGTCATGCGCTGCTTTTCAAAGAGAACCGATGCCATAACCGTCGAACGTCAGCAGGTTTTAGTTTGGAGAGACGTTCCGAATACTGAAGCAAAACTTAGGGTAATCCCCCCGAAATTAAGGGGATGCAAAAATAGAATTTTCTCGCCAAGATATCTGAGGAGATTTTTGATGAAGATGACGAGATAATGCGAACCCCAAATTCTTGCGATCCTATACCAAGCCGAAAGCGGTCTGCCGGTTACGGAGCTGTGCCGCGAACATGGCATGAGTAAAGCATCGTTCTACAAATGACGGGCGAAGTATGGCGGGATGCCCTCTCAGTGATGCAGGGCATCACCCGCCGGGTATGAGACGGGCTATCGTTACAGCCCTCTCTTGATCAATGAGAACGAAAAAATTGCCGATTTTCTGGTTGGACTGACGGTCGCATGGAAGACTTGGGCGGGTGGGTTATGTTTTCTGCATCTACCTAACGTGCAGGGCGATCCATGGAACCACAAAGGGTGTATCGGATTTACTGCGAACTGGAACTGAACTTGCGGATCAAACCTCGGAAACGGTTAAAGCGGGACAAACCCAATGTGCTGGCAGTGCCGCGCGCACCGAACGTGACCAGGTCGATGGACTTCATGGCGGATCGCCTCGGCCCTTCTCATGTATGTAAACATGCACCGCCGCGCAATGGATGGTCGAGCGTTTTGGCTCTTGAACGTGCTGGGTTATTTAAACCGCCGATAGCAGGCGCGCGCTACTTCCAACTGCGACTCTTGTTAGAAAACAGTATGTTATCTGACCGGAGGAATCGGTATGGGAACGACTTATACACAGCTTAGTATCACAGAACGCCGCAGAATTCCTTCTCATTGATTGCTTTGCAACCAACTGCCAGGCAGTGGAACGTTGGAAGTACGCTAAAGTCCCTGTCGATGAGATGGCACGCGTGTTGAAGCGCTGCCGTTCGACAATTTACAGAGAGTTGAGGCGTAATTATTTCTCAGATGAAAGTTTACCTAAGTACGCTGGCTACTACGGCTCTGCGGCGCAATTAAAGACTGCGGATCGGCGTGCAAGACAACGTAAGCAGATCAAACATCCTAGCTTATGCGACAGCGTAATTCGACAACTTAAGAACGGTTGGACACCGGAGCAAATTGGCAACCGGATGATCCTTGAGAAAGCACCTCTAAGGGTTTGCCAGGAAACGATTTACCGCTACATCTATTCCAAAGCCGGCCTGACCAAAGAATTGTGGTGGTATCTGCCGACGCATCGCATGTCGCGAAAATCACGCCGTGCGCGCAAACGCCAGCCACCTAAGTTCCATCGCGATGTCAGTATCTTGTTCAGGCCGGAGGATGTTGCTCACCGACGTCAGTTTGGCCACTGGGAGGCAGATTTAATGTTCTTCAAACAAACGCTTGGACAGACAAATGTCACAACTCTAGTTGAATGCGTGAGCCGCTTCACACTGATCTTAAAGAACCCAAATAGGCGCACTAAGCCGGTCATGGGCAAAATCATGAAGGCAATCAAAGATTTGCCCCATGTCGGGCGCAGATCTATTACTTTTGATCGCGGCACTGAGCTTGTTTCCTGGCCACATCTGCAAGCTGAGATTGGCCCGCAGACCTGGTTCTGTGACCCCTCTTCACCGTGGCAGAAAGGCACGGTGGAGAACACCAATCGAAGGGCGAGACGTTGGTTGCCCCGCAAAAGAGACATTAGAAGAATGACGGATCACGACATCAAAGAAATCAGTGACCGCCTGAACAGCACTCCCCGCAAATGCCTCGGCTGGAAGACACCAGCTGAAGTCTTCCGTGAAAAGATGTTGGAAGAAATGCGATGAGCGCCCTACCCTAAGGCCTAACAAGAGTCGCACTTCAAGCATCGCTCACAGTATGGATTTGCGTTTTTCCATTTGTAGCGACGTATGTTCTGGTTACCATTCCTGCCTCATACTCAAATTAGGTTGCATCACGCTTTATGGCCGCGAACTCAAAACTCCTGAAGGGCCGGTGCTTAGACAACATTGCGAATTCGCAACGGCAGAGAGGCTTGATCACCCGCCGTACCGATGCGTTCAATCATTCAGGAATGTGTTGATCAAAGACAGTGCTATAAGGAATAGCTACGCGACTCTAATGCTCACCTCACTGGGCAAAAGGGTATTGGAGTGGCCCAGAGGGATACCAGAAAGGTCCAAATGAAGGCTTTGGATTGAGAATGCGCGCGCAGGGCAGAGTGAATTTTCTATTCTGTACAAACGGGCGCTCGTTTTTGAACGGCTGACTTGAGTGCCTCAAGCGTTCGTGATTCAGTCAAAGAACCTGCTCACCGAATTGCCGAGTGGTGGTTCAATGTGCCAATTGCTGCGAATGACCATTTTCCACGCGCCCTGTCGGTCAGAGCCAAGCTTGGCCGGTCATTTATCACGCTTTTAGCAAACGGCCGCTATCTGCGGTGGCCTCAACTGGTCGACGCAACACTTTAATCTTTAGGAAGAGATGGAGTGTTTGCCATGAAATATCGTCGTAGGATTTATTATTCAACTGAACCGCGTGCTGAGATTTGGGATCGGTGGCAGCGAGGCGAGTCGATGAGGTCGATTGGGCGCGTTTTTGATCGCCAATCATCCTCAGTCTTTTCCGTGATCTCACCAACGGGTGGGATACGCCCACCAGATCGCAGACGCGGGCACGTTGCATTGAGCCTTTCTGAGCGCGAGGAAATATCCCGCGGGCTGAGCACCGAGCAGTCCTTGCGTGCGATTGCGCATCAGTTGCGACGTGCGCCCTCGACGATCAGCCGAGAGGTGCGGCGCAATGGTGGCCTTGCAGGTTATCGTGCAATCGCGTCTGATCAAGCGGCGTGGGATCGCGCGCGGCGTCCCAAGATTTGCAAGCTGGCTTGTCACCCGAAGTTGGCCTGCGCAGTATCAGCAAAGCTGCGGCGCAAGTGGTCTCCCGAGCAGGTTGCGGGCTGGCTCAAACGCGCTTTCCCAGGAGAGGCACACAAACAGGTGTCACACGAAACGATCTACAGAAGCCTTTATATACAGGCGCGAGGCGTCCTTAAAAAGGAACTCCTGGAGCATCTGCGCGCAAGACGGACTGTCAGGCGCTCCAAACACGCCAGCCAGAAGCGCAACGGGAATGGCCAGATTAAGAATGCTGTATCTATCAGCGAAAGGCCTGCGTCCGTCGAAGATCGGGCCGTTCCGGGCCACTGGGAAGGCGACTTGATTGGCGGATCCAAGAACAGCTATATCGCAACCCTCGTTGAGCGGCATTCACGGTACGTGATGCTGGTTAAAGTCGCCAACAAAGACACCGAGAGTGTCGTCACGGCGCTGATCAAGTCGGCTCAGAAGCTGCCCCGTGAGCTTTACAAATCTCTGACATGGGATCGCGGAAAAGAGCTGGCAGATCATCCGCGCTTTACGCTGGCCACGGATGTTGATGTCTACTTTTGCGACCCACAGTCGCCTTGGCAACGCGGATCAAACGAAAACACCAACCGGCTTTTGAGGCAGTATTTGCCGCGCGGTACCGACTTATCGGTCCATTCCCAAGCAAAGCTCAGTGCAATCGCAAGGCAACTCAACGAACGCCCTCGCAAGACCTTGCAATAACAAACGCCAGCAGAGAAGTTCGCAGAGTGTGTTGCGTCGACCGGTTGAGATCGCCGCCTTTTCCAACTCAGGAATGCTTCCATTGTAGAGAAAATTTGCTTCCCTCATATACTATCCAAGAGCCATTACCGCAAAAAACACCTTGTCGACGGCGCTTCGTGCGCGGGTCAGCCTAGATACATCACACCAATCGAAGCAGGGGAGGCACTATGAGCAGCCTGTTCCTCAAAGATCTTGAGCAAAAGACCCACAGGGGTCTGTAGGGTCGTATTCGCAAGGGTAAATCCGCTGGCAGCGTCACCTATGGCTTCGACGTGCTACGCACCATTTTAACCGACGGAACCGTCACCACAGGGGAGCGGACAATCAATAAAGAACAAGCCGCCATCGTGCGACGCATCTTTGAGGAGCTCGGGGCCGGTCATAGCGCACGCGCAATATGCGGTCGTCTCACTGACGACGCTATCGAAGGGCCACGTCACATTCTGGCGAACAGAAACACGTGAACCAGCAGGATGGTAGAGTTTCCGGTTGGAGCGTTAATGGTTGGCGCCCAACGGACCAGCGCCAACCATACACACAGGTTAGGCTGCGGCCTGCACGCGAACACGCTGCCAGCAATCGATGAGTTTTTCAAAACGTACCTTCATCATCTCCTGTGCTTTTGAATCGTCGATTTCACCCGCAAGCCACGCAAGTGCAGCCTCACCAAAAATCGTGCGCCCAACTGCAAAACCGCGTACATAGGGGCTGCGCCCTGCCCGTGTAATACTTTGCTCTAGCGCATCAAACGACGCATCGAGCCCCAAAAGAAGAACCCCACGGCACCACCGGTCGTTGCTTTCGATCACGTCACCGACGGCGCCCCATCCGGCATCAGTTTGATCTGTTAGTTTCCACCAATCTGGTCGAATGCCCTCATCGTAAATTTGCTGCATAGCCTGCGCTGTCGCAGTCTCTCCCGCTTTGCCGCTTTGCGTGGCGATTATCTCGATCAGGTATTCATGGCGGCTTAAGCGCGCAGCCGAGGCCAGGCGCAACAATTGGTCCAACTGCTCGCGACGCAACCCTTCGGGATCGTCGGGATTGTAGAACACGAGGCATTTAACGACATGATCAGCCGGCCAAGACGCCACTTCAGCCCCTAGGGATGCAGCACCTTCAAAACGGAGCGGTAGAGAACCGGGCAATTCCACGGGTCGTCCAATCCAAAGCCCCTCTTTTTCAGCCCTAAACAGCGCTTGTCGGCCGTAGTTACTATCAAGAAGAGTGCCGAGCATCATGTCCGGACGCCGTGCGCTGAGCATAGTTTCGAGAGCAAGGTCTTTGAACGCCGCAATCCGCGCAGGATCGGCGCCCACGTCCTTTGCCATTGCTTCGAGTTGCATACGGTGATCGATGGCAAAGGCGCAAATATTGTCCCATTTGCCACGCCGGTTTGTGGCCCAGTGGACATGCTCAAGATCGGCATCTTCGCGTAGACGCGGATTTACGACACCGCGTGCGAGGAAAAACTCGAGTTCTTCCCAGCTTGGATACGCGGGCGCACAGCCATGGCGCGACACGGCAAGCGCCCCGCAAGCATTGGCGATTTGACAACATTTCTCGAGAGGAAGGTCCCGCACATACCCGCGCAGGAAACCCGCCATAAATCCATCGCCCGCGCCCAGAACGTTAAAGACTTCAACAGGGAAACCTTGCGAAGATATGCCGTCCTCCAAGTTTTCGGGAATGTCGCCGTCAAACACGAGGCAGCCTTTGGGGCCAGTTTTGAGCACGATCATCGCCTTAGAAACCTTACGGATATTCATCAGGGCTTCGCGCGTGTCGGTCGAGCCACCTGCAATATGCACTTCTTCATCGGTGCCCACGATCACATCACAATCTGGTAGAATGCGTAACACGCGCTCGGTCACGGCGGCGTTGGCCACGAAACGGACATCCCCTTGGCCCGCGCCCAGCAAACCCCAGAGGTTAGGCCGGAAGTCGATGTCAAAAACGATTTTACGCCCCGCCTCCTTGGCGATCTTCATTGCTTTGAAACTTGCCGCTTCCAGATGAGGCTTTGAGAAATGCGTGCCCGTTACCACAATGGCCTTAGCCGAACGGATGAAGTCTGGATCTATATCGTCTTCAGAAAGGGCCGCGTCGGCGCAATCGGTACGCACAAATAGCAGCGGAAAATTGCGATCATCCTCAATGCCAAGAAAGGCCATCGCAGTGAGTCGTTCGGGATCGGTAGCGAGACCTTTGGTTTCTACACCTTCAGCTTCAAGCGTTTCGCGCACAAAGCGGCCAATTTGATCATCGCCAACGCGGCTCAACAGCGCGGTTTTGAGCCCGAGACGGGACCCGCCAACCGCTATATTAGTGGGGCAACCGCCGATATACTTGGAAAAGCTGCGGGCATCTTCCATACGGCAACCAATCTGATCAGAATAGAGATCAGCGCAGGTGCGACCGATGGTAATGATATCATAAATTGGTGCGGGCTGACTGGCCATGTGTATTTCCTCAGTCTTCTGTGGAGAGTTGTTTAGAGCAAAGTGTTCCAGCGCGGATCGCAAGAATAAGTGCAAGTGAAATGGTCGCGTTAAGGGAGCGAAACCCGTCAACGCTGGCTTCGGATATTTGGAACCAGCAGTCGGCGTTGATGTAGGGCGCCCGCGCCTGATCAGTTATCGCGATGGTGCGCGCCCCGATTGCGCGAGCACGATTAAAGGCCTCTTCTGTCTCTTCGGCCCCAGGCGAAAACGAGATGGCAACCACCGTGTCCTCGGGTCCCACCATGGCCATTTGCTGCGTAAGCGTGCCCCCGATTCCATCAAGGAGATTAGCGGGCACATCAAGGCGGGCGAGATTGTAAGTTAAGTATGTGGCGGCGGTAAACGTGCGCTTTTGCGCCAGCACATGCACAATCCGCGCTTCGGCTAACAAAAGAGCCGCCGCTTCAATTTTCTCGACTGAAGTGGTGCGCTGCATTTCGCGCAGCGAGGCGATTCCGGCCTCGACAAAACGCTCGGTCATCTCCGCGGTGTCCCGCGCTGCGCCACTCTTTTCCAGATTTCTAATTCTATCTTGATAAGGTGTGGAGCTTGCTTGTAGTTCATCGCGGAAAACCGCCTGCATTTCCGAAAACCCCGAATACCCAAAATGTTTAGCAAACCGGATAATAGCGGAGGGTGCGACACCGATCTCTTCGCCCAAAGTCGCAGCCGTTCCCAAAGCGAAGCCAGAAGGATCACCTAGCGTGAAATCTGCAATGAGCTTGAGCCTATTGCTCAATGCTCCATAGGACTCAGCTATCTGCCCCCTGAGAGCTTCAAAGTTATTCGGCGGTACGATTTTTATCTGTCCTTCCTCCACTTACTCACATCTCCCATTTTTACATTTAGTTTTTTAGAATTAATATTCCAACTTGACTATCAAATAGACTTTATGTTCTAAAACATCACAGATCAAGGTTAAACTTTGATCTTCTAGGGAGGGGAAGACATGAAAGTTTGTGTAATTCACGGCGCTGAAGATGTCCGGATAGAGGACGCTCCGCGTCCAACACCAGAAGCTGGTCAAATCCTGCTTTCTTTTGCGTTTGGTGGGATTTGCGGCTCAGACATTCACTATTTTCAACACGGGCGTGTCGGCGATTCCGTTCTGCGCGCGCCTTTGGTTATGGGGCATGAATTCTCGGCCGTCGTCCTAGAATCTGGCCCGGTTGTAGAAGGCTTCACTCATGGCGATAAAGTTGCCGTGACGCCAGCACTCCCCTGCCTGAAATGCGAATACTGCCAACGCGGCCTGACAAACCTTTGCACTGACATGTCCTTTATGGGCAGCGCCGCGCGTGTTCCCCATTGCAATGGCGGTTTCGCCAGTGAGTTGGTGGTCGAAGCGCGCCAGTGCATCAAACTGCCAGACGACGCGGACCTGCGCCATGTTGCCATGGCCGAACCTTATGCGGTTGCCCTGCATGCCGTATCGATGGCCGGAGATTTGCATGGCGCGACGGTTTTAATCACGGGCGCTGGGGTGATCGGCCAAATGTGTGCAATTGCTGCCCGTGCGGCGGGTGCTGCACGCATTTTGATGAGTGACATTGCCCCCGCCGCGCTGGAACGCGCAAAAGCACTTGGTGTGGATGAAGTGTTCGATGTAGCCGATGGCACTGCAATGGCCGACCTTTCAAGCGTTCCGCAATGCGATGCCGTGTTTGAAGCTTCGGGCGCGGCACCTGCACTCAACGTCGCAATCGCCGCCACAAAACCGCGCGGAACCGTGGTTCAGGTAGGCTTCCTTCCACCACAGGCCCCAGTTGATCTGGCCAAATTATTGACCCGTGAGATCACACTTGTTGGTACCTACCGCTTCATTGACGATTTCGCAGAAGCCGTGCGCCAGATCGTGTCAGGCGAGGTTGATTTGCGCCCGATGATCTCGGCCGACATGTCACTCGACGATCCAGATGCCGTTTTTGCCCGCGCCCTAGATAAGACCGACACGTTGAAGGTTATGGTGCATTTCTGATGACGCTGCCTCTTTCCTACGACCGCTCAAACCTTCGGCCGCGCGCCGCACACCTTGGAGTGGGCGCGTTTCATCGCGCGCATCAACAAGGGTACTATGACGATTTGGCGCGCTCTTCATCCAACTCAAGCGACAGTTGGGGTGTTGTCGGAGTTAACTTAACACCCCCAGATATCTCGGATGTGCACAGCGCACAGGACGGTTGCTTTAACGTTTTGACCGAGGATGGCGATGGACGTGAGTGCCGCACAATCGGAACATTGCTACGCGTGAGTGATGCCAAAGACGCGGCAAAGGTCGACTGGTCCGGCATCGAATTTGTCACGCTAACGATTACGGAAAAGGGGTATTGCCACCACGCGGGTGGCATGGAATTGGACTTAAGCAAAGTCGCCGCCGACCTCGTAAACCCAGAAAACCCACACACAGCTATCGGTTATCTCGCATCGATGCTTGAACGCAGACGCCGCGCACAGGGCGGACCGATCACACTGGCAAGCTGTGACAATGTTGCCGACAATGGCATGTTGCTTGGCGCAGTCCTGCAAGATTATGTCGCGCGCGTATTCCCAGATCTTTCTGCATGGCTCAACGCCAATGTCACGTTTCCAACTTCGATGGTCGACCGTATCGTTCCCGCCATGTCCACCGCCAGCCGTGACAGGCTCCAAACTGCCTGTGGGCATGAGGATGCGCTGGGAGTCGTTGCGGAACCCTTCCGGCAATGGGTGATCGAAGACCGCTTTGCTGCCGCGCGCCCCGCTTTTGAGCAAGTCGGCGTACAAATCGTGGACAACCTCGCACCTTATGAGCATATGAAACACCGTCTTTTGAACGGATTACAATCCTCATACGCCGAACTTGGGCGTCTTTGTGGACATCAAGGGTCATATGCGGCGTCAACCGATCCAGACCTTGCCTGCTGGGCGTCTGTGTTCCTCGCGTCGCAGGCCACAACATTGCACTGTCCCAAGGGCGAAAACCTCACGGAATACGGCCTCACTAGCCTAAAGCGCCTACAAAACCCAACGATCCACCACCCGTTGAACCAAATTGCCAGCGACGCCAGCTTCAAACTACCTCAGCGCATTGGAGCACCAGCGGCAGAACGCCTCGAACGCGGGCTCGCTGCTACGCCACAGGCGATGGTTATTGCGGGATGGGCGTTGCAAGGCGGGGACACGCGCCCAGATGCAGACGGCGTTGTGACCGCAGATCCAATGGGGCCAGAAATTGCAAACCTGCGCGCACGTCACGCGGCGTCCGCAGTGGATCTCGCGCAAGCTGTTCTAGCCCTGCCGATTTGGCCGAGCCGCCTTAGGGATGATGCAGGTTTTGCCGCCGACACCGCCTACTGGATTCAGACGTTTGCAGGGCAACCAGCAGAAGCCAGCCGCGCAAAAATTGGCGCATTTTCAAGGGAGAATACGAATGCGTAAGTATCTGGGTGGCCGGTCGCCCGAAGAATGGCTGGGTGCGATTTTGATGACGGTTGTGGTTGCCCTTTTGGGCTTTCAGGTCGTCGCAAGATTTGGCATGGGGCGTTCATTTAGCTGGCTGGAAGAAGTGAGCCGCTTTGCCTTTGTTTGGTCGGTTTATTTTGGCTTTATCATTGCCGCCGAGAGCGACCGCCATATTCGCGTTTCGTTACACCTAGACATGCTGCCAAATAAGGCACGGTTGGCCATGCTAACATTGGCCGATGTTCTGTGGCTTGCCTTCAATGCTGTGGTGATTTGGTATGGATATTGGTTCACAATATCGATGTTCGAATTCCCCTACATCTCGCAAACGACCGGAATCAATCTTGTCTGGGTACAGATGATCGTACCGCTTGGTTTTACCTTCATGTCAGTGCGCGTCATCCAAGTGATGGTGCGGCGTTGGCGCACGGGCGAAGGCCCTGTTGACGCGCGGATGGGGGACTAAACCATGGATCCAACACTAATAATGTCACTGTCGTTCGTTGTGTTTTTGTTGATCGGGGTGCCCGTCGGCATTTCTATCGGCATGGCAGCGGTACTGGCGATGACCTCGGCCAATATGCCGATGTCCTACCTCGTTCAAACCGCTTATTCTGCGGTCGACGAATTTACAATCATCGCGGTCCCTATGTTTATTCTCGCGGGAACACTGATGGAGAAAGGCGGCCTCACGCGGCGGCTGATCGGGTTTAGCCGCGCCATCGTTGGTCCCGCGCCCGGTGGTTTGGCGACGGTTACCATTGTTGCCTGTACCTTCTTCGCGGCGATCTCGGGGTCTGGCCCCGCGACGACTGCTGCAATCGGGTCCATCATGATCCCGTCAATGATCAAAGACGGTTATGATAAGGGTTTTGCCGCCGCAATCACGTCCTCCGCGGGGGGATCGGCGTGGTTATCCCACCCTCAATTCCAATGATCATTTACGGCATTACATCGGAAACCTCGATCAGTGCTCTGTTCATCGCAGGGGTCATCCCCGGCCTGATGTTGGCGGTTGCGCTCTGGCTTACAAGCCGTTTCATTTCGGTACGTCGTGGTTATAGTTCAGGCGATGTAGGCGCGCGCAATCGCGCCGATATTCGCCGCGCCGCGTGGGATGCAAAATGGGCTCTTGCCGCACCTGTCATTATTTTGGGTGGCATCTATACGGGAATTTTTACGGTCACTGAGGCCTCGGTCGTGGCTGTACTTTACGCGCTATTCGTCGGAATTTTTGTGTACCGTGAAATCCGTTTGAACCTGTATATCGACTCTGTGGTATATGCGGTGCGGATCACGGGAACCGTGATGCTGGTTCTGGTGACTGGGCGAATTATCGGGCGCATGTTGTCAATGTTCCAAGTGCCGCAAATGGTGTCGGGCTACTTGATTGATACGATTTCTGATCCGACCATGCTGATCTTGATGGTTCTCCTGATGCTGGTTTTTATCGGCATGTGGATGGAGACGCTGACCCAAATCATCATTCTTACACCCCTGTTGTTACCCGTTGTGACCAACGTGGGGATTGACCCGATCCAATTCGGTATCATTTTCGTGATTGCCTGCGAGATCGGCTACTCAACGCCGCCCCTTGGGGTAAACCTGTTCGTCGCCTCAGAGATAGGCGAGACGACGGTCGAAAGGGTCTCAAAGGCCTCAATACCATTCCTTTGCGCCGAGATTATAGTGATGGGGCTTGTCGCCTTCATTCCTGAACTCACGCTTTGGCTGCCCAGCATGATGGGCTTCATTCGCTAACTATTAACTGGAGGAGACGACTATGAAACTTATAACCAAAACTCTAATGACGGCGGCACTTGCCCTGTCAGTGGCCCTACCTGCTGCGGCGGCGGACTACACTATGCGCCTGAGCCACGGCGACAACGAAAACAACCCGACCCACAAAGGCGCTTTGAAATTCGAAGAACTGGTCGAGAAGTACTCAGATGGTCGTATTGACGTGGTGATTTTCCCATCGAACCAACTCGGCTCAGAGCAAGAAGTCGCACAGGCCTTGCGCATGGGTTCGATTGAATCCGAGATCCTTTATACTGGCAATCTGGTTCCACTCGCCCCTTCCGTGGGCGTGATGATGCTGCCCTATGCGTTTACATCCAACGAAGAAGCGCATGCCGCTATGGACGCCCTCAAAGGCCCATTGAACGAACGCCTGCCAAAAGAGGCCGGTGTCCGCATTCTTGGTTACTTTGAAAAGGGTTTCCGGGTTCTGACCAATGGCGAACGTGAAGTGAAGGCGCTTGACGATCTGCAAGGTCTGAAAATCCGTGTCTCGAAAAACAACATCGCAATTGAGACGTTCAAATCTTGGGGACTCGATCCTATCCCAATGGCTTGGGCTGAAGTTTTCCCAGCACTCCAACAAGGTGTTATTGACGGTCAGGAAAACCCATACACAACCGCGATTTCGTCAAAATTCTATGAGGTCCAAAAGTATATCACCGACGTTCATTATCTGATTTGGTCCGGGCCAATCATCGTTTCTGATCGTTTCTATCAAGGGCTACCAGAAGACCTTCAAGCCGTCTTGAATAAAGCCGGCGAAGAGGCCGCAAACTATGAGCGTGAAGTTTCAGCGGAAGAAACTGCGGCAGCCAAAGTCAAACTGGCTGAACTCGGCATGATCTTATCTGGTACCCCCGTGGACGAAGAAAAATGGCAAGAAGCGGCAAAGGCGCTTTGGCCAGGGTTTGCCGCCGATATTGGTGGCGAAGCTTGGGTCACAGAAGCGACCCAAATCATGAATGATGCTATTGCGGCGCAGTAAACCGAACCTCTAAGATACGGAACAACTATCTGGGGCCCCGACATTGCGTCTGGGGCCCTTTTGCCATCTTCAAACTAGGGGGTGCTGCCAGACGAACTCAAACTCGCCCCCGGACCCTTTGCTGGCTGGCAATCCCCCTAAAATCGGAAACATACATCAGTTGGTGTTTGCGCCGCGAAAAGTTTTCTACGACGATAGAATGACTTGTTTTTGAATTACCACCCTATTTACAACAGAGTAATTTGAGTTTGTTTACCGTTGGCGCGGGATTTAGAAGTTTTTTCTAATTACCACATCCATTGCTTCAAATATTTTTCTTACCGCATCAGTTACATTAGTCTCAACACTTATGCGTTTAAGTCGGAGTGAACCATATCTATTTTGTCCCGTGGCGCTGGCTTAGCTTCGATAACCGCTTCAAGCACAAAACTTAACTGTTGCCCAAGACTTGGATGTCGGCTTTAGGAAAGCCACTTAGTGGCATAGGTCCACTAAACAAGTATTCCCGTTGGGCCGTTTACGACAATATCTAGTTTCTAAGAGTGTTGCTTCGCCACAACAGATGCAAATGGCTCCTCTTGCTTCCACAGTGCTGAATCGCGGACGCGAACGGCCGCCCAGATGCGGTTCGTAAACTATTGATATGTGTGTGTGTAATATTTGGTTGCGGGAGCAGGAATTGGACACTGTTTCACGAGCTTAACTGAAATCTGGATTGCGCGGTAACGTCGCCTGACCGGCAGCATGAAAGTTTGATCGGCGATAGCGGATATAACGCGCTATCGCTGCTAATGTTCGCTTCGAAACCAGTAGGGTGCGTTTTGAAAAAGAATGAGGCCTATAAGTATCTCATCTTATTCTCCGTTTCTGCAACCACACAAAGAACATCCAGCCAATCAGACCAGTCACGATTCCGATATCCGCACAGCGCTTGTAACGGCTGCATGGGCTATAGGGATCTGCTTGGGATAAAAGACGCCAGCCGAAGTGCTCCGTGTAAATATTTTGGAGAAAATGCGATGCACTCCTTACTCTAGCGCGAATATGAGGCGCGGTTCAAATATCGCTGGCATGCAATTGCGGCGACCAGTCCAATCGTTTTTTCCGCATCTCGGATGCGGACATGGGAGCAAAATCTGCCCTCTAAACGTTTCGCGGTTAACGCCTGTTAATTTTTAACTGCCTAGATGCAGTGCATACAGCCCAGTCAGGGATTAAATAATGTGCATTACTTGGGACGTGTGGACATCGACCGTGAGCCTCGTTTGACATGGTGTAAATCGGAACGTAGGCATAAGAGGTTATTATATCACAGTCGTTACTGGCTTGGCTTAAATGCTACTGATATTCCAACACCACGCGCCTGAATATATCGGGAGCTGCGGGGCTTTTTGATTTTAGGTCAAGGACTCTCGCTTGAAAACGCTACTTATTTATGCACATCCAGTTCCCACCAGCTTCAACGCAGCAATATTTGAGGTCACGAAAAAGGCCCTTGCGGATGCGGGGCATGACGTGCGGATCATCGACCTCTATGCTGAAGGCTTCGATCCGGTTTTAAGCCGCGAAGACCGAGAAGCCTATCTGACAGACACGCAAAGCCTAATTGATAAGGTACCCGCACATGTCGCAAATCTACAATGGGCCGAAGCTTTGGTTTTTGTATTCCCAACTTGGTATTATGGCCCCCCGCAATCCTGAAAGGGTGGTTCGAACGGGTTTGGCTCTCTGGCGTGACCTTTGAAGTCGCGGAACAAAAGGGCCAGACGACATCCTCCAAAATCAAAAACATCCGCCGACTGATGGTCATTACCACGTCTGGATCACCTGCATGGTGGATGTTCCTCGTCGGCAACCCGTGCAAACGGTTGTTTATGCGCGCCTTGCGCGTGCTGTTCCACGCACGGTGTAAATCAACGTGGCTGCAACTTTATGAGATGAATGTCATCGGCGACCCCGAGCGCAAAAAGTTTCTGGAGAAGGTCCAGCGCAAGGTTTCCAGATTGTAATCGTCATCACACGGACACAGCCAAAACACACATTAGAAAGCATGTTCGCCTTACCTCCTAAGGCGCACAAATAACACACAAGATTAACTATAAAATCAAAAGGGACGTTACTATGTATATCAAAAAAATCGGACTTGGAGTCTTTGGTGCTATGCTGGCGGGTACAGGTGCGCACGCGAATGAAGCCATTACTTTCGGCACAAACTGGGTTGCCCAAGCTGAGCATGGCGGCTTCTATCAGGCGGTTGCCGATGGCACCTATGCCGATTGCGGACTAGACGTAACGATTGTTGCCGGTGGTCCGAATGTGAACAACCGCGCCCTTTTGCTTGCTGGTAAAATTGATTTCCTGATGGACGGCAACTTGTTGCAACCTTTCAACTCGGCCGCTGAAGACATTCCAATGGTTGTCGTTTCCGCCATATTCCAAAAGGAGCCACAGGTTATCATGACCCACCCAGGCCAAGGTCTGGATACATGGGAAAGCTTAAAAACAGCCGATACATTGCTGATCGGCAATGGCGGCTATCAGTCATTCTATCGTTGGATGGTCAGCACCGGATTCCGCGATGAACAGCGCAAGCCCTATACCTATAACTCAGCCCCGTTCCTGACGGATTTGAAAAGTGGCCAGCAGGGCTATGTGACATCTGAACCCTACGCGATCCAGACCGAAGCCGGTTTTGAACCGAATGTTTTCCTTCTCGCCGACAACGGTTTTAACACTTATTCCACGCTGATCGCTGCCATGCAGAAAACGGTGGACACCAAACCTGAAGTTGTTCAGTGCTTTGTAGATGCCTCTGCAATCGGGTGGAACAACTATCTGTATGGCGACGCGACTGCGGCAAATGCATTGATCCAAGCCGAGAACCCTGACCTAGGCGATGCCAACATTGCCTTTGCCGTGGAACAGTTGAAAAAATACGGCATCGTTGATTCAGGCGAATCCGAGACAACGGGTATTGGCAGCATGTCAATGGAACGCATTGCTAGTTTCTACGAAAAGATGGTCACCGCTGGCGTTGTCGAAGCCGGTCTCGATTATGAATCCGTCGTAGATCTGAGCTTTGTAAACAAAGGTGTTGGGCTGGATGTTAAATCCAGGCTTTTAGGCAACTAAACCAAAAAACAATACGCTACCGTATTGAAGCGATAGCACAGAGGCAGGGGTAAATAGACTCCTGCCTACCAATACCGAGGGACCTCATGAACACCAAAACACTTCTGTCACTCAAGCAAATTGGCAAAACCTTCTCAAATGGGACAGTCGCCCTTCAAGACATGTCTTTGGACGTGCATGAAGGCTCCTTTGTAAGTTTACTTGGCCCCTCAGGTTGTGGGAAATCAACCGCGCTCAAGATCGTTGCGGGCTTGGGAAACCTCACCACCGGCAGCATGAGTTGGCCCACAGCATCCGTTGATCCGCTGGGCCGTCCCGATCACGAAATCTCGTTTGTTTTTCAGGAACCCACATTGATGCTTTGGGCGACTGTGTTTGACAATGTCTGGCTGCCTCTGCGCTTAAAAGGCGTCAAGAAAAAAGCTGCCCGCGCCGCGGTTGAAGAAGCGTTGGAGATGGTTGGATTGCAAGATTTTGCAGCCTCCTACCCTCGTGAACTTTCTGGTGGTATGAAAATGCGCGTTTCGATCGCCCGCGCGCTAGTGACCCGCCCCAAACTCTTGTTGATGGATGAGCCCTTTGCCGCGCTTGATGAAATCACCCGTTCCAAATTAAACGACGATCTCCTGCGCCTATGGCAAAAGATGAACTGGACTGTCATCTTTGTCACCCACTCCGTGTTCGAAAGCGCCTACCTTTCCGACCGTATTGTCGTTATGGCCGCCCGCCCCGGACGTGTGGTCGCAGATATTGCGGTTGATGCCCCTTACCCGCGAGACAGTTCAGAGTTCAGAAGCTCACCAACTTATACGAATGCCTGCAACTCCGCGTCAAAGGCCTTGCACGCCGCGATGCTCTCGGGAGACCACATGTAATGACCGACACACCGAACCTCCCGCTCGACCTTGTTGAGCAGCGCAAGGCACGAATTGCCCGCAATGAACGGATCGGCCGCTGGCTTTTGCCCATTATCGTCATCGTTCTGACTATCGTCGGATGGGACCGCTTTTGCGTCATCAACGAAGTCCCTCACTACGTCATTCCCAGACCGGGCCGCGTTCTGGAGGCATTGATCGAAGACTGGTCTTTGCTGATCTCCTCATTGGGGGCCACGCTGCTCATAACCTTCTCCGCGCTCACACTCGCAATTGTCGGTGGGGTGGGCTTAGCGATCCTTTTTGCCCAGTCGAAATGGGTCGAGATGTCATTCTTTCCCTATGCGATTATGCTGCAGGTCACGCCGATCATCGTCATCGCACCGCTGATTTTTATCTACGTGGACTCAAAGTTCATTGGTTTACTGATCTGTGCGTGGATCGTAGCGTTCTTTCCCATTCTGTCCAACACGACGCTTGGCCTGAAATCCGCCGACCACAACCTTGTTGACATGATGAAACTATATGGGGCCTCGCGCTGGCAAACCTTGCGGTTTCTCCGCTTGCCCTCTGCCTTGCCTTACTTCCTTGGCGGTCTGAAAATTGCCGGTGGGCTTTCCCTTATCGGGGCCATTGTGGCGGAATTCGTGGCGGGTTCTGGCGGCGCTGGCTCCGGCTTGGCTTTTCGCATTCTTGAAGCGAGCTACCGCCTGAATATTCCGCGTATGTTCGCGGCGATCCTGCTGATCTCTTTCACAGGCATCCTGATTTTTATGGCGATGAGTTTTCTATCTTGGCTGTTCCTACACAAATGGCACGAAAGCGCCATCAAACGAGAAATGTAGCAAAACATGCCCACAAAACCGAACATAATGGCCACCGATGGTGGTGGTCTGCGACTACAAGAGGTTGCCCCGAACCCTGCGGGTCATATTGAACGTCTGTTTTTGCTACAAGGCAAGCCTGCTTCGCAAATTGAAAATGCTGATATCCTCCCCGCCGCACCTCAGGGCGGTCGGTTGCGCATTTTCTATTTCAATGACCTCCACAATCATCTGTCTGATCTGTCCGGCCCTACGGCTGGTACACACAGGTTTTCACAAATGGTCAAACGCGTCCGCGCGGCTGACGAACCGGTACTTTTCCTTTCCATCGGCGACGATCACACAGGCACAATGCTGGATGAGTTAATTGGGTGGAACGAGGAAAGCTTCAAACTTGACCCAAGCTACCGCGCATATTCTGCTGCCGGAGTTGATGCCTCGGTTCTGGGCAACCATGAATTTGATCGCGGGACTGCACTCTTGGTCAAAGGCATACGCCAAGACGCCGCATTTCCTATCCTCAGCGCGAATGTGCATGGGTCACAGCACTTGGAGGTTGGCACCGATTATGCTCCCGCGGCAATTGCCTTGATTGGCGGGTTGCGCGTGGGAATGATCGGGCTGACAACCCATGTTGAAACCCGCGTGGGCCAGCTAAGCGACCCGAAATTGGCGGTGGCATCCCCTGTCACCAGCCTCAATAATATCCTGCCTGCAATTGCCCCCTTGGTCGATGTCGTTCTGGTCATGTCCCACTGCGGATATGGCGACGGCGCGCATAAAAGCGGCAAGGCCGCAGCCGCACGCGATCTTGGCGAGGCCGATTTTTCCATTGCCTGCGCGGCAGCCAAAATCACCGCCAAGCCTCTGCTCATCCTTGGGGCTCATACCCACACCAAGTTGAACGAAAATGGGCTGGAAGCCGAGAATATCTTTGACGGCATCCCGATTTTCCAAAGTGAATGTAAGGGCCAATATCTGGGCGAACTCGACATCAGCGTACACGCGGGCAATATGGTCATCAATGGATCACGCCTACATCCAATCAAGCCCAACGCCCAAGGGGCCGCCCCAGATGACATCAGCCAACGGCCCGAAGACTATGACGTAGACTTTCAGGAAACGGTCATTGATCCAATCCTTGCGCAAGTCACAGAGGCCCTCAGCGCCAAATTGACAACCGTATCGACCAACCGCCTATCCTACAAAGACGCGGTTTTGGCCCGCTATGCGAGCGAATCCGCTTTAGGAAATTTTGTCTGTGATACCATCCATACGCGGCTGAATGATTTGGGGAATGCGGCTGATTTCGCTCTTGTAAACGGTGCAACACTTCAGGCGGGCGTAGAGCAAGGCCCATTGACTGCGGGCGATTGGTTCAACGTACTGCCCTACGCCGATGAGGTGTTCATCGTAGATGTTACCGGCGCGCAATTGCGTGACATTTTACACTCCAATGCGCAGCGTATCCTGAGATCTGATGAAATCGGGATCGTGGATCACACAGAGTTCCTCCCCCGCGGCTTTTTCCACAGCTCGGCGCAACTGCGCTACCGAATTGTCGAAGGCGCAACCGCGGCGCAGGCCAGCGTCACGGATATTACCGTTTGCGACCAACCTCTTGAGGCTCAACTTGATCGTACTTTCCACGTCATCATGTCAACCTATCTGGCATTGGGCGGATTTGGCGAACGCTGGAACGGCATGCCCATTAGCGGCGGAGTGCCGGGTAATTTGCAAGGCTACGATCTGCGCGAACTGCCCTCTTACAATACGGGTCTTGTGTTCCGAGATGAGATCTCTGCCCTCCTGCGTGGAGGTATAGATTTAACCGATCAAACTGTTGCAGATATCGACGGACGCTTGATCGTGACCAACACTTCAACAACCGAGGCTCCACATGAAACCGAATGATCCCGCCCGCCTCTATTGGGCCAATCACACCAGCGAAAGCCTTGCGGAAATGGTCGCGCGCGATCCTGTTGCCGTTCTGCCCATTGGCGCGATTGAGCAACACGGCCCGCATTTGCCTTTGGCGGTAGACACTGACATCAATCGCGGTTTGGTCAAAGCAACGGCGGATATTCTGGCGCCCCAAGACCTGCCCGTTTTGTTCTTGCCAACCATGCCCATCGGCAAAAGCACTGAACATCTAGACTTCCCTGGCTCGTTGTCATTTTCCACCCAAACTCTGATCGCCATGTGGATGGAAATTGGCGAATGTGTCGCGAAAACGGGCATCAAACGGTTGGTGTTTTTCAACAGCCACGGTGGCCAAGTCGCTCCAATGGATATTGTCGCCCGTGATCTGCGCGTAAAATACGATCTTCTGACCTTCTCGTGCAACTGGTTCGGGTTGGGCCTGCCAGATGGCCTGCTTTCGGAGCATGAAAACACTTATGGCATCCACGCCGGAGAGTTGGAAACATCAATGATGCTGCAACTTCAACCAGAAAAATGCCGCATGGCAAAGGCGCAAAACTTCCGATCACATATCGAAGATCTAAACACCAACACCCGCCATCTTGGCTTGGGGGCTGGGGGTAAAATAGGTTGGAAAGCAAACGATCTGAATGCCTTTGGTGCGTGTGGGGATGCAACTGTTGCCACGCCAGAAACGGGCGAAGCCGCAATCAACCACGTTGCAGCAGAATTTGCTTCGATGCTGCAGGAAGTGCATGAATATGACCTCACAAAGCGGCCCGCAACATGACGAAATCACCGTCGCGACACATTCTGGGGAATGTCGCCATCCCGCCTGCCCTGTCAGTTTTAGAGCCATCCACCGACGGCTGGTGCCGCGCGGATATTGTCATTGAAGGCGACGAAATAACTGCCGTTCTGCCCTTGGGCACGCCCTCCTTGGACGACAGCCCCCGACACGATGCAAAAGGCTCAATTCTGCTCTCGGCGATGGTTGATTGCCACACCCATATAGACAAAGCGCATGTCGCCGCTTTTCACGATTTTCCTGCGGGTGATTTGCTTGCGGCGATTGTGTCCATGGCCTCATACAAACAAAGTTGGACCGCCGAGACCCTCACCCAACGCGTTGAATTCTCTTTGCGCTCAGCATACGCTTACGGGGTGCGTGCCATCCGCAGCCACGTGGACTTCTCTCCTGTAGACACCCCTTTTGTCTGGGATGTTATGAGCGCCGCGCAAGACCGTTGGCGCGGGCGTGTGGACCTGCAACTCTCCCCGCTCGCGGGCATCCCTGCTTTTGAGGATACAGATTTCGTCGCGGCGATTTCTGCTGCTGCAAGTCACCAGGGCTGCCTCGGGGTTTTTGTCCATGATCAGCCCGATATGGAAGACCTGTTGCGACCCATTTTCAAGATGGCCGCCGAAAATAATTGGGATTTGGATTTTCATGTTGATGAAGGCACGAACCCCTCCCTGAATGGACTCGCTGCTATCGCAAATCTGACGCAGGAAACTGCTTTTGAGGGGACCGTGCTGTGCGGCCATTGTGTGGCATTAAGCATGTACCCGAAAGTGCAACGCGATACAGTGATGGCCGCCGCAAAAGATGCTGACTTGCATTTTGTATCGCTGCCCTTGAGCAACTTGTACCTCCAATCGCGTGCGCCCAATACACCCCCAATCTACCGCGGGATGGCCCCCGTTGCTCTGTTGGATCAACAGGGGCTGACCCTCTCGCTCGGTGCAGATAACGTGCGTGACGGGTTTTGTGCCTTCGGCGATTTTGACCCTCTTGCCGTTCTCGGTATTGGGGCGCAGGTGGCCCATCTCAATGAGCCACCCCGCGACTGGATATCCCTGATCACCACCAATCCATCCAAGACAATGGGCCTTGAATGGGATGGGATCATTCGCGCCGGTGCGCCTGCCGATCTTGTCCTACTCGACGCCCGTAACAGTGGCGAATTTAACATGCGCAACACCGTCGAGAGGCGCGTTATGCGCCAAGGACAGT
This sequence comes from Falsihalocynthiibacter arcticus, assembly GCF_000812665.2. Lineage (GTDB taxonomy): Bacteria > Pseudomonadota > Alphaproteobacteria > Rhodobacterales > Rhodobacteraceae > Falsihalocynthiibacter > Falsihalocynthiibacter arcticus. The sequence goes on along the minus strand of NZ_CP014327.1, from coordinate 1,533,736 downwards.
GGATTGATGCAACGCGTCCCTCTTTCTCAGAACTCAACAGCGATGGAACACATGATGCAACCTGATATAATCAACTGGGAAGGCTTCACCGCAGATATAGAGGGCATCGCATTCACCGATGCTCCCCAGACAGTAAAGCTCAAATCACGCGATTATTTCTGGTATTCGCCGATTTTGAACAAGCAGTTGCGCAAAAGCTGGGCGCATATGGTTGTCACACCCAAGACCGAAGCGGAGGTCATCACTGTGGCCGCCGCCTGTGCCAAATGGCGCATTCCAGTTACTCCGCGCGGCGGCGGCACCGGTAATTACGGACAGGCCGTGCCCCTTGTTGGCGGCATCATTCTGGACATGACCCAACTGACCGGCATTAGCGAAATTGGCAATGGTTTTGTGCGTTGTGAAACGGGCATCTTGATCGCCGACCTTGACGATTCGGCGCATGAGACGGGCCAAGAACTGCTAATGTGGCCATCAACCCGCTCGCAGGCCACGATTGGCGGGTTTATCTCTGGAGGGTCTGCGGGTATCGGATCGGTCCGACACGGCGTTTTGCGCGATGATGGAAATGTGCGCAGTCTGCGAATAGTCACACTCGAAGAAACCCCGCGCATTATCACGCTGGAAGGTCCCGAAATCCAGAAAGCCCACCATGCCTATGGCACCAATGGCATCATCACGGAACTTGAATTGGCTCTGCAACCGGCCGTCGATTGGCACCACGCCATCGCCCTTTTTGATGAATACACTGATGCCGTGCAATTTGGTGAAGCCTTGTGTTGCGAAGATTACGATATCTATCTAATTTCGGTTGTTGATAAAGGCTTTGCACAATTCTACGACAAGCTGACAGATGTTTTCCCACAGGATAAACACGCAGTTTTCTCAATGGTTGGCCCCAAAACCATAGACGCGTTTACAGCCGACGCCATAACCCACAACGGCTATGTTTCCCTGATGATGAGCGATGTGGAAATCGAAAAGGCGAACCTCCCCCCCGCCTATGAATGCTCGTACAACCACACGACGTTGCAGGCGCTGAAAAAAGACCGCAACTGGACCTACCTGCAAGTCGCTTATCCTCAGCCTTATGATCCTGCGGCAGACACCATTATGCTGGCGGAATACGGGGATGACCTGCTACGTCACCATGAATTTGCCCGCGAACGGGGCGATTACCAACTCTTTGCCATCCCGTTGCTCAAATTCACCACCGCTGAGAAGCTGTACGAGATTACAAAGCGTTACGAAGAGCTCGGCTGCACGGTGTTTGATGCGCACGTCTACACAATCGCCGAGGGTGGGATGAAGCAGGTGGACACCGTTCAGATGGCCTTCAAACAAGACGCAGACCCGCATGGCCTGATGAACCCGGGCAAGACCAGTTATGCAGAAGCCCAAGAGGTCTTGTGCCGTTACGCCATCCCAAGCAGCTAGGCGCATTTAGGACGATAAACTCTCATCGATTCTTTATTGCTCCGAACACGCCAAACCCGAAATAGAAATCCTGTTCAAAAAAGGACACCCCATGAAGCCTCTCACCCCAAAAAACATTGCCTCTCCGTTTGGCGGTTATTCACACGGCGTTTCAGGCGGTGGCGTAGTTTTGACATCAGGCCAGCTGGGATTAGCGGCGGACGGCACTGTTCCTGCCACGGTTACAGAGCAAGCAGAAATTTGCTTTGAAAACATCCGTGCAATCCTTGCCTGTGACGGGCTGGATTTTTCGCATATTTTGCGATTCAGCGCCTATGTCACGGCGCGCGAACATATGGCGGATTATATGAAAGTCCGCGACGCGATGGTTTCGGAGCTTGCGGTGAAGCCCGCATCAACCCTGATGATTGTCTCTGGGTTTACCCGCGCGGAATTTCTTGTCGAGGTCGAAGCAACCGCATTGGCGCCGACGGCTAGGTCATCCCCAAAATAATCTACCACTTTAGGTCGGAACCTGTGCTGACCAGTAGTGACGCCACTCGGAAAGAGTAGATAAAAAGGTGTCGCTAGGTGTTTGATCCCAGGGTTTAATGGTGCGATCTTTTCTCAGGCTTGGAAGGAAGCATTATGGGACAAGTTTGTCACGGGAGCGCCACGACCACGCACGCCGTTAGACTTGCAATACAGCGATCGCAAGCTTCGATCGCGCAGCTGAGCAAGGAGCTGGGCATGAATCCCAGAACCGTCGCGAAGTGGCGTAAGCGTGTGACGGTCGAGGATTTGAAGACCGGGCCGAAGAAACCGCGATCAACCGTTCTCACCGAAGCTGAGGAGGCAATGATCGTCGCATTTAGGCAGCATACGCTGCTGCCGCTGGATGATTGCCTCTATGCGCTTTAGCCATCGATTCCGCATCTGGACCTGTCGCGCTTTAGTGCTGCCCCAAGTGCTCGTTTAAGCCACTTTCCGTTCGAAAGCGACGGGACTTTTCCATCCTAGTGCTGAATGGCGCCGTCGCGGATTGTAGAACCCATTGATGTATTCAAAAATCGCCATCTCAGCCTGCCTGCGGGTTTCCCAAGTGTCGCGCCAGATCAGTTCAGCTTTGATGGTTTTGAAGAACGTTTCCACTGCCGCATTATCATAGCAATTCCCTTTGCCACTCATCGATACCTTGAAGCCATGCAGGCGCAGAATCTTCTGGTAATCGTGGGAACAATATTGGCTGCCCCGGTCCGTGTGATGGAAACAGCCCTTGGGTGGTGCCCGAAAGGCTATTGCCATGTTCAATGCCCGGATGGCCAGATCGCGTTTCATTCGGTTACTAACCACTGCCCGACAGTCGAAACGCAGTATCGATGAGAGGGAGCCCAACCGACCACTCGGCGCGAATGCAGATCCAAGATCACAGCAAGATAGAGCCAGCCTTCTCGCGTCCAAATATAGGTGATGTCAGCTGCCCACTTCTGGTTTGGTTGCTCAGCGACAAAGTTCCGATCCAGTAAGTTAGGCGCGATGTTGAACTTATGATTGCCTCCTCTCGGGCATACTGCGCATACCCTGCCGGGCAGTGGTCCGTCGTTGCCTTGTGTTTCCGCGTTCTGATCACTGATATGCCGTTCTGGCGCATCCACTGACCGGCAGTTGGTTGCAAAGCAATCAATGAGAGGGGAACGGCCGACGCGGCGATGCCCGATGTCCAAACCAACTTCTTTCAGTTCTTCAGTCATGCGCGGCCTGCCATAGCTGCCAAGACTGAGACGGGATTGTTCTTTGATGTGGGCCAACGTGACCATATCAGACCGCTGCCTGCGACTGGCTGGACGGTTACGGAACGCCCGTAAGCCGCGTGCGCTGACATTCATGACATGGCACATACGTCCAATGGAAAATGCAGATTGGTGTTCTTCCCCTCTCATCGATACTGCATATCGACTGCCGGGCAATGAATGAACCTAAACCTCACGGCTTTTGGCTCGCGAAGAACACCGTGGCCTTTTTTAGGATGTCCCTTTCCTCCTTGAGAATACGGTTCTCACGTCGAAGCCGGCCATTCTCCTGAGCCAGTCCCAAATCCTCCTTCGACACCACATCCGTGTCTCGGTACGCTGTGATCCATTTGTTCAGCGTCGACACACCGACACCAAGATCATCAGCCACTTGCTTTCGGGTAAGCCCACTGGTCAGTGCGATCCGCACCGCATCTTCCCTAAATTCGTCTGTTCGTTTCAGTCCCATGCTCAGTCTCCTTCGTTGCAGTAAATGCTATCAAAGGAGCGGCATCAAACCGTGACAGGTCCAATCTGACCCGGTCGGCGCTGCATCGTTGTCTTCAACGGCACGGCATCTCCCGCCTGCCGGATGTCGAGGGTGACAAGCCGAAGCGCCAGGAGTTCAAGCGTTACCCCATCGGCTTCTTTCATATCGACATTGCCGAGGTTCAAACTGTGGAGGGCAAGCTCTATCTCTTTGTTGGTCTTGAATGGACCCGCAAGTTCGCAGTCACGCAACTCGTGGGCACGGCAGATCGTAAGACCGCGTTAGAGTTCCTCGAGCATCTGCTCAAGGAACTCCCCTATCGGATCCACACGATCCTCACCGATAACGGCATCCAGCTCGCTGAGCAGCCTCGCAACCGTAACAAAGTATATTCGCGGAAAATGCTCTGCGAGGCAAATGGGATCGAACACCGCCTGACCAAGCCAAACCATCCGTGGACCAATGGCCAAGTCGAGCGGATGAACCGAACGATTAAGCACGCGACAGTGAAGAGATACCATTACGACAGCCATCATCAGCTGCGCACGCACCTCGCCGACTTCATGGACGCATACAACTTCGCTCGCAGGCTCAAGGCACTCAGCGGTCTCACGCCCTACGAATACATCTGCAAAATCTGGACTGCAGAGCCAGATCGATTCATACTAAATCCGATCCACCAAATGCTGGGACCAAACAACTAGGGAATACACCAAGCAGTTCGCCGTAGCGATATTCGAAATTCATCATATCAAAATACTCGCCGTTGACGTGGATGTCATGCGTAATGCTTGCATCCTTGATTTGAAACTGTGCCAGAAGCCGTCCGGAAGCACGGAGCGTATTCTGGTCGAACCCGATGGCCATTTCAAGATCGAACCCGACTACATCATAAAACTTAACAAAATGGCCGGTCGGCACCCGGTATTCCTCGGCCGCAATTTCCTCTGAGGGCAATGTCACTGATACGCCGAGCGCCTTGGCCATCGTTATGACAATCTCTTTACTGAAAGGGCAGCCATCGATTGTACGAAAATCATAGCACATATGTCGATCACACGCGATGCAAGCGCTTCCAACACCGGAACACCATCCGGGCGGGATCAACCTGCTGCGCAAGTTTTTGAATGTGGAAACGGAAGCGGATTTCCAAATGTTGGTGGCGTGGCTCTTGGGGTGTTTCCATCCCGAAGGCCCCTACCCCATTCTGATCCTTTCAGGCGAACAAGGCAGCGCCAAAAGTACCACCGCGCGAACCCTGCGCGATCTGATCGATCCCGCAAGCCCCAGTACGCGCAGCACCCCAACTCTGAGCAAGATTTAGTCATCGCCGCGATGCACAACCATGTTCTGAGCTTTGACAATCTCTCAACCATCCGCCCTAAGATGGCCGATGCCTTCTGTCGGATTGCAACGGGCGGTGGTTTTGGCACCCGCAATCTGCACACAGATAGCGACGAAGTGTTGTTTAACGCGACGCAGCCCTGCTTGCTCAACGGCATTCCTGCGCTAACGGAAGACAGCCGCAGCTTCCTGCGATCAGAGGCTCGGTTTGGGGCGGCATTACGGCGGGTGCAGCCCGTAGTGCGACGGCGTGATATCTCAATGAACTTTAATCGCGAAGGCAAAACAGGAATGCGGGTAATACAGATCGCTGCGGGTTGAGCGATAAGAATCGCTCGGACCATACAAAAGCGCTCGATCCGCATGGTCGGGCGCTTTTGTATCTATTTCAGACAATCCGATCATGTATCACGATCACTGCGTTCCTCGTGAGGACATGACATGAAAGATACAATTGAAAGATAAATCAACCAACTATTCGGAGAATAGCTATCCACATCAGGTCGTTAGTGAGTTGTTAAATAATACTTGCTTCATTACTCTCCACAACTACAGATTGAACCTAAAGCAACTAAGGACTGAGCTATACATGGAAAACCCAACTTGGATTACGAACGTACTAATGGATTTAGCCATGCAGGCAGAGAATGTTGGTCTATCAGAAACGAGCCAAATACTCATGAGCGCAATGGTCAGTGTTTCCCTATCAAACGACGTTGCCTTAGCCTCAAGCGTTGTACATAACACTGTCGAAGAACTCTCAATTCACTAGCCTTCCGGCATCAATTCGCTCATTGGTTGCTAACATTTGGCAAGTTCTTGCTCGCAACGCAATTTCCTCACTCGCATTAATTGTCCATTAATTATTCTCAACGAATTTATATCAAATTCTAGTAGGAAATCTGCCATGGCACACACTATATTGCGGGACCAAGATATCATTCATTCCGACATTGCGCAGGCAATGTCCAATATCTCTTACTTTCTAAAAGAAATGATCGCTAACAAGGCTGCAATGTCTGAAATCGATATGACCAACGGTCTGGCTCGCATTCAGGCACAAACAGATTATTTGCTCGCCTCCCTTGAAGCCTCAAAACAAGGTCAACCCACAGAAATCGTAGCTATCCCAGACAGCAAATTATCATCCGTTTTAATGAGCTTCATGGAGTAAGTACTTCCTCGCGCCTTTGATCGATAAACCGGAAATGAATACCACCCCCATTTAGAAATCAGTCTCTTGCGTGGCTGACAGTGCCGACGGCGGAATTGCGGCGTGTTTATCGCGAAATCGGTTTTCGCGTGTTTCCAGTCTGCTTCCACGGTTCGGATTCTAAAGGGAAGTATCTTAGCTATTGTTTGCTCTCCAGCGTAGCACCGCTGCAGCACCATCAAAACTGCGAACGCAAGAAGCCCCGCAAGCGGGATTCATAACGTGTTGATATGTTTGGTAATTATTGGTTGCGGGAGGCCGTAACCAGCGCTGCAGAACAACGCTGAGGTGTCGTATTTAGAGTGCACGGTAACAACTGATAATTCCAGCGCACAATCAGCGGCGCTAGATCAGCCTTCAATTAATAAATTGACGTATCCGACGCACAGAACAAATGACAGCCAATATCCTTTAGAAAGTGACTGGAAAGGTCCTTTCGATATTGAATCGACGTACATCTAACCATCACAGCCCGCACGTTTGTACACTTCAAAATGAAGAACTTTTCCCGAAATGTAATACTCGGCCCACGCCAATGAAAATGCCTCATCTTGCTGAAAAAATTCTAAATAGTCAAAAGACGCTCCGCTGAAATGGGATTTATTTGAAGAAGTATCAACGATCACGATTTGCGGGTGCGTACGAAAGAAATCATCTAGCACCAATGCACGGGCATCCTTTAGTGTTTCTCGGTACTTTTGTTGTTCGTCTGGCTGGCTCGTTTGGCTCAAATAAAATGCCGCACCAGGGAAAAGCCACAATGCTGGTGCTCTGTTGGCAGGTTCTGCCTGAGCAAAATTCGCAAGAGGAAATCCAGACCAGACGTTCGAGCTGAAAACCTGAAAGCTACGATGCCCTGGCTCGCAGTCAAAATAGGTAGAAAATTCTTTGTAAACAGAATTTTTGTAAGGGCCGAATTTAAGAGCAGGCACGAGTAAAACAGCTAGGGCTAATGCAGCAAAAGACAAAGGCCATTGTTGCGCGCGTGCGCGTGACAACTCACAGCCTGCCCAGGTAATAGCGAGCATCGCATAAACTGATGCAGGAATGCTGTGATATGTCCAACCTTTGGATTGAATAAGATAAACCACAAATGCGCCAAATGCCGCGATCAACGCCAAGACTGCCCCTGAGTTTTTTTGCGGAGTAATAGCAACCAAACTAGTTGCTGCCACAAGAATCCATATTATTGGAATGACCGGCTTCAAAACAGCCATAAAGTTTTTTTCATATGTGCCGTAAACTTCAAGCGTCCAAGGCATGATCCGTTCAAAATAGGCTGGATGCAACAGATATGAAACCACGACGTATCCGAACAACAGCACAATAGGCAAAAGGAACTCGACCCGCAGAATTGGGCGCAAACTGCGTTCGGTGACAATTTTGTAGATCAAGACAAGCAGCGGAATCAAAATAAAATAGTGCTTCAGTGCAGTGCCAAGCGTTGCCCATACCGCAATTGTCGCACGTGTAACCTTGCTAAATTCGACTTGCGAAAGTTGCATAGCCAAAAATGGTAAAAACAGGATCGCAAATATGTGATCTCGCTGCCCGAAGTCGCGCAATGGAAGCAGGGTTAAGCTGAGGGCGGAAACCGCGAGAAAAATGCGCCTATGGACTGCAGACACTGAGGGCGAAGAGCACAACAATGCACGCGTCATAACAAGCGAGATCATAATTGCCGCGAAGATACAGGCTTTGTAGGTTGTGATTGCAGACACATCTATTAGACGGGAAATCCAGACGGGAGGCGCCGTTAGATAGAAGGCTAATGGCGGGTTCAACTCGATAATCTGGTCATAGATTGGCAAGCCGTCCAGCCACCATCCCGTGGATATCAGATACCAGCTGACGTCGTGATTCAACATCGTACCGGCCAAAATGTTGGCACAAATTACCATGATAACGGCGGGAATTATTAGATCACGGATCATGCGCGAAAGACGAACAATTTCAGCATTAGAAATGAGCATATAGGAACAACACCCAGAACTGTGACAAAGGAAACTATCGGGCGATAATCATTCAGCAAAACTGGAATGATTGAGGCAAGAAACAAACCAACCATCGTCGCGCCAATAAATTTGGGTATCGTAGTAGAACCGTAGGGTGCCCCCGCGAAGGTCAAACGTTTGTGGCCGAGGTATGAAAACATAGCCCCAATTGCGTAAGCCACGATCGAAGACGGCAAGGTTGCCAAATGCAGGAGGCCATTCAGCAAGGTCGCAACAATAAAGTAAAGTGCCGACGCAATAACGCCCACACCAGCGAATCGAATTGCTTGTCCCCTTAACGCTGTTGTTTTCATGAAACACGGCCAATTGCTGCGTATTGCGCCCCAAGCGGAAGCCAGTGTAAATACCGCTCGAAACCTCGGAAAAAGGGATTATTTGACGGAAGAAACACAAAATGCCGTGTTGAAACATCCGCCAAACCAGCATCGCGCAAACGTCGCTTCATTTGGCTCGCGCCGAGCAAAACAGCATCCGCGTCGAAAGGGCATCGCGCGACGGAAAGTCGGGTAGCGGGATTAATCGGATTATGCTCTATCAGACAAACCATTCCACCTGGGGCAACTACGCGGGTCATTTCGGCAAGAAAGTTGACCCAATGCTCGGTTGGCACATGATGCATTACACAAACAGCCAAGCTCATATCAAAACTGTCGTCGGCGTAGGGTAGGCTTTGGCCGTCATAATCCTGATAGAGATTTTTGGGGTTATTCGCCTGCGCCATCAGAATACTATCTTTGGAAACATCCACCCCATTAATGGCTCCGAACATAGGGGAAAGCAGGGGGTGTAAAGCCCCAACTCCACAGCCAACATCAAGCAGGGTTGGTTGGGCACGATCACTCAAGCGCATTGCCAGAAGATCTTCGACCATCAACGACTTGGAAAGCTGAAAAAATCCATGCGATAAGCCAGAAAAGCTGATCGATTGCTCGACAGTGGCGGTGTAATTGTCGCTGTAGGCGTCAAATTCATTCTTGGTCATTCATGGCCTCATTGCGTCTGCGGGCTTCCACCTCGCCCAGTAACCCGATACTTTGAGATATAAAGTATAGAGGGCGTTGCTTACTTTCGGCATGGATACGCCCTACATACAGCCCGATAACGCCGCTAATCATCAAATTCATTCCGGACAGAAGCGATAGGACCACAATCGTCGAGGCCCAGCCTTCAATTAGTTGATCTGTGAACACCGCAAGGGTAAAAATATAGACCCCATAGCACAAAGCCCCTAATGAGACTAATGCCCCTAACCAAAGGGCCAATCGCAACGGGGCGTCGGAAAAGCCGATCACGCCATCCATTGCCAGTCGCATCATTTTTTTTAGGGGGTATTTAGTTTCACCTGCACCGCGTTCTAGGCGCTCATATTGAACCAAGGTTTGGCGAAATCCGACCCAAGCAAACATTCCGCGCAAAAACCGGTCTTGTTCTGGCATCGATTTGATCGCTTGCACAACCCGCGCATCAACCAATCTGAAATCTCCCACATTCCGCGGGATTTCTACCGAGGACAATCGCGACAAAGTTCGATAAAAAAGGTTGGCAGATAGTTTTTTGAACCAAGTTTCACCTCTGCGTACACCGCGTTGCGCATGGACTATTTCGTAGCCCTCGCGCCACTTTTCAATCAACTCCAAAACAAACTCCGGCGGATCTTGTAGGTCCGCGTCCATGATAATGACCGCTTGGCCCACCACCATATCCAACCCAGCTGTGACCGCAATCTGATGCCCGAAATTGCGGGACAAACGAACCAGCTTAACGCGGGGGTCACTCATACAATATTCTGCAATGATCGCAGCACCTTGGTCGTGACTCCCGTCGTCCACAAAAACAACCTCACTCAATCCGTCGAGCTGGTCGATCAACGGTATCAGCCGAGCCATCAGTAACGGCAAAACCGCCTCTTCATTCATAAAAGGGATGACAAAACTATAGGTTACGTTTGGTTTCATATGCATATTTTTAGTTAGCATTGATAAGTATAAATTGGCTAGAAAAATAGTTGGTATGCACAACTATAGGTTATGTACGGCAAAATTGTGACGGTCAATTTTGTATTATAATTGAATATGGTTGGAGAGGGGCTTAGCCGGATTACTCCTTAAATCTCAGAATTGTCGGAGTTGCATTACTACGACTATAATACGACAATAGCCCAATAACGATCTATAGCGGAGAGGCCTGCAAACCGACGCGCTTTTCAACGTGATACATCCGTAAGTTGTCCACTTTGGGTATTTGGGACCGGCCGTAAGGGGTCCACTGTATTGTGCGCTTTTGGACGGGTCTATTGTTTGTCGTCATCGACTGGCAGGCCAATTTGACACCTAAGTGAGGAGAACAGATTTCGTGGAATATGAAACAAACGCAATGGTCTCCGAACAGAGGGTAGATTTTCAGGAAGACGCGCATTCGCTCGAGGACAAATTGAATTCAGCCTATGTCACTTTGATCGCCCTAGCATGCTTGATTGTGTGGTACGCTAAATTATATCCTGTGACCCAACCAGACCACTTCAAGTATTTGGTACCTTGGTTGCGTGCTATTTTACAGTCCAACGGGTTCGACGTGTTTGCCACACCATTCTCGAATTATACCGCTGGTTACATTACCTTCTTAAAACTGGTGAGTTTGTTGGATTCATTTCTCTCGGAACTCGGGATTGTCAAACTCACTTCAGTTATCGGAAGCGGCATGGCCGCCTATGGTGTGACCCTATGTTTGGCTGCGTTCGGGTGGTCTGGGATGGCCCGCACGAACGCTGGGCTTTTGTACCTGCTTCTTCCAACAATTATGCTAAATGGCATCGGCTGGGGGCAAGCTGACGCATTTTTCACCGCCTTCATCTTATACTCAATGGCTGCGGTTTTACGGGAGCGGCCATTGTTGGCAGGACTTATGTTTGCGGTCGCCGTATCGTTTAAACTGCAGGCGGTGTTTTTTGCTCCGTTCTTATTTGGGTATCTACTGAAGTGGCCCAAAGAGTTGCTTATTTCAGTCGCGCTTTTCGTGCCAGTGTACTTAATCGTGAATGCACTCTATCTGCTTTCTGGGAGAGAGCTCTTCGATGTTCTGACGATATATGCCGATCAAGCCCAAACATTTACCCGTCTGTCGATGAATGCTGGCAATCCTTGGATTTTGATGGATATACTGGGATCGCCGGAGAAAATCACCCACCATTATTCCGCAATTGTGGTATCTGGATTGGCATTTGCGACGCTTGTGGCCAGTTTCATTTCATGGCGCGTTTATGCAACGCCGTTTACGTCACACACGCTCCTGTATTTTGCATGTATCTCAACTGCGTTAATGCCCTTTATCCTACCTAAGATGCATGAACGGTTTTTCTTCCCAGCTGAATCGTTGCTCTTTGTTGCGGCATTGGTTGACTTCCGCTTGCTGCGCATAGTCGCACTCACACAGCTATCAGGCCTTGCAATGTACTCAATTTACCACGACACGTTTGGACTACAGGCACTTATTAGAATGCCTCATATTGCCTATGTTGGTGTCATTTTAATGTTCGCTAGTGTTTTTTCTTTGCTGCATTGGTCGCGAACTTAAACGTGAGATTATGCCGATTCCATTGGTCACGACAATGACGGCCGACTGTGACAAAACACTTGACGACTTTGCAGTATCTAAAGGTGGCGTCTATATGCGTTATTCGGATGATATTTTGCTAATTATTCCTGCGGAAGATGGAGTTGCGGAAGAAGCCGAAAAACTTGCTATTGCAGAAATCAAAAAATCTGGTTCAAAGCTAATTATCAAACAGGAAAAAACTTGCATTGCCGAGTTTCAGAAATCGAAGAGTGGGTTGATGTTTTCGCACATCAAGGGCCTTCAGGGGCATAACGGTTTCGAATATTTAGGGTTTCAGTATGATGGCAAGTTTGTGTACGTACGTGACAGCACAATATAGCGGCTATATTGCAAAGTAGCCCGTACTGCAAAAGGCATCGCGAACGGTTTTTCAAAGTCCCACCCAAGTTTGACCGCAGAAGAAATATTAGATGCCTTCAATTACTCAAACTTTAGCCAACGATATAGTAGGGTAGACTCTCTCGAATGGTCGCCCGATGACTATGCAACATGGACATTTTATAGCTACTTGAAGCGGGCATCAGAGACCTTTGGTGCAAAGGGAATAAAGATCATGCCTCAAGCGAGAAACTTCAAGCAGTTCATGCGCAAGCGATTATCTGAAGCGATGGACCGTGCCGTAATAAAGCGACACGCTTCCTAAGTCACAACCCTTGACTATGATGGCCCTGAGTGGATTTAGCCTTCAATCAAGATGTCGTCACATTCGCCCGCCGCTACGGCCTCGTTGTTTTCCACCTGCATTAATTTAGCCACAATCCTCCAAACGTTTCCTTATGCTTCCACAGTGCTTCCAGTGTTGTTTTTCGAACGCAAGAAGCCCCGCAAGCGGGGTTCATAACGTGTTGATATGTTTAGTAATTATTGGTTGCGGGAGTCAGATTTGAACTGACGACCTTCAGGTTATGAGCCTGACGAGCTACCGGGCTGCTCCATCCCGCGACGCTTAGGCTTGTTGCCTTAGTTCGCATCCCAGTTTCTGTATTTTCTGGGATTTGAGGGATCGTTTGAGAGATACGTGTTATGTTTCTTACTAGGTTTGGCGGCGACCTACTCTCCCACGTCTTAAGACGCAGTACCATTGGCGCAACAGTGCTTAACTGCCGAGTTCGGGATGGGATCGGGTGTTTCACTTGTGCCATGACCACCAAACCGAGAAAGAAACACAACACACAGTTTTAACTATCAGATTTAGTTTCACTTAAAAAAGTGTAGCTTTTGATTATTCCGCCTGAACCCTTACCAAACTTACGTTCGGGGGTCAGGTTTGTAGAAGTCTATCTTCTACTGGATCAAATCAAGCCTATCGGGCAATTAGTATCAGTCAACTGAGTGCGTTACCGCACTTACATCTCTGACCTATCGACGAGGTGGTCTACCTCGGCCCTCAGGGAGATCTTGTTTTGAAGGGGGCTTCCCGCTTAGATGCCTTCAGCGGTTATCCTGTCCGTTCATAGCTACCCAGCACTGCCATTGGCATGACAACTGGTCCACCAGTGGAACGTTCACCCCGGTCCTCTCGTACTAGGGGCAACTCTTCTCAAATCTCCTACACCCACGGCAGATAGGGACCGAACTGTCTCACGACGTTCTAAACCCAGCTCACGTACCTCTTTAAATGGCGAACAGCCATACCCTTGGGACCTGCTCCAGCCCCAGGATGAGATGAGCCGACATCGAGGTGCCAAACACTGCCGTCGATATGAGCTCTTGGGCAGTATCAGCCTGTTATCCCCGGCGTACCTTTTATCCGTTGAGCGATGGCCCTTCCACTCGGGACCACCGGATCACTATGACCGACTTTCGTCTCTGCTCGACTTGTCAGTCTCGCAGTCAGGCTGGCTTCTGCCATTGCACTCAACGACCGATTTCCGACCGGTCTGAGCCAACCTTCGCGCGCCTCCGTTACTCTTTAGGAGGCGACCGCCCCAGTCAAACTACCCACCATACAGGGTCCCGGATCCAGATAATGGACCGCGGTTAGACATCAAACAGAATTAGGGTGGTATCTCAAGGGAGGCTCCACAAAGACTAGCGTCTCTGCTTCAAAGCCTACCACCTATCCTGCACAAATTGTGTCTAATGCCAGTGTAAAGTTGTAGTGAAGGTGCACGGGGTCTTTCCGTCTAACCGCGGGAAGCCTGCATCTTGACAGGCAATTCAATTTCGCTGAGTCCACATTTGAGACAGCGGGGAAGTCGTTACGCCATTCGTGCAGGTCGGAACTTACCCGACAAGGAATTTCGCTACCTTAGGACCGTTATAGTTACGGCCGCCGTTTACCTGGGCTTCAATTCGGAGCTTGCACTCCTCCTTTTAACCTTCAGGCACCGGGCAGGCGTCAGACCCTATACGTCGTCTTACGACTTCGCAGAGCCCTATGTTTTTAGTAAACAGTCGCCACCCCCTGGTTTGTGCCCCCGACCAAGACTTGCGTCCTAATCGGGCCTCCTTCTCGCGAACTTACGGAGGTATTTTGCCGAGTTCCTTAAATGTGGTTCTCTCAAGCGCCTTGGTATTCTCTACCAGTCCACCTGTGTTGGTTTAGGGTACGATCTTAAAGAGGGGCTATTTCCAGGAACCTCTAAGCAGCTCTTTCAATCCAATAAGGAAGAACTACCTTCGAGATCCGTCACCACCTCACGGCCCAGGAATATTAACCTGGTTCCCATCGACTACGCCTTTCGGCCTCGCCTTAGGGGTCGGCTTACCCTGCTCAGATTAACTTTAAGCAGGAACCCTTGGACTTTCGGCGACAGGGTCTCTCACCCTGTTTGTCGCTACTCATGTCATCATTCTCACTAGTGATCTCTCCACCCGATGGCTCACGCCCGGGCTTCACAGAAAGCTCCTTATCCTCCACTACACCCGAAGGTGCAAAAGAGGATGGGAACTATGTCACACTACGCTCTGCTACCATGCAATAAATGCATCCTAAGCTTCGGCTCATGGCTTGAGCCCCGTTACATCTTCGCCGCAGGACAACTTAATTAGACCAGTGAGCTGTTACGCTATCTTTAAAGGATGGCTGCTTCTAAGCCAACCTCCTGGTTGTTTTGGTCGTCCCACCTGCTTTCCCACTTAGCCATGAATTAGGGGCCTTAGCTGTAGGTCAGGGTTGTTTCCCTTTTCACCATGGGCGTTAGCACCCACAGTGTGTCTGCCGGATATTACTTCTCGGTATTCGGAGTTTGATTAGGATCAGTAAGACGGTGAGTCCCCATTACCCATTCAGTGCTCTACCCCGAGAGTATTCGTCCGACGCTCTACCTAAATAGATTTCGCAGAGAACCAGCTATCTCCGAGTTTGATTGGCCTTTCACCCCTAGGCACAACTCATCCCGACCTTTTTCAACAGGTGTGGGTTCGGTCCTCCAGTGCATGTTACTGCACCTTCAACCTGGTCATGCCTAGATCACTCGGTTTCGGGTCTAATGCATCTAACTCAATCGCCCTATTAAGACTCGCTTTCGCTGCGCCTACACCTAACGGCTTAAGCTTGCTAGATACACTAAGTCGATGACCCATTATACAAAAGGTACGCCGTCACCTCTCAAGGAGGCTCCGACTGATTGTAGGCGTCCGGTTTCAGAAACTGTTTCACTCCCCTCGTCGGGGTGCTTTTCACCTTTCCCTCACGGTACTAGTGCGCTATCGGTCAGTAAGGAGTACTTAGCCTTAGAGGGTGGTCCCCCCATGTTCAGACAGAATTTCACGTGTTCCGCCCTACTTAATACGTCCATTCATGCTTCCTATACGGGGCTGTCACCCGCTTTGGCCGACCTTTCCAGGTCGTTCTAGTCACATTCATGGCTCGGCTGGTCCCCGTTCGCTCGCCGCTACTAGGGGAGTATCTATTGATTTCCTTTCCTCCGGGTACTTAGATGTTTCAGTTCCCCGGGTTTGCTCTTAAAGTCCTATGTATTCAGACTAAAAGTACCTGGTTTACCCTACTATTGATTACCCTTGCGGATAACAATAATAGAATATCAGGTGGGTTGCCCCATTCGGACATCCATGGATCAAAGCTTATTCTCAGCTCCCCATGGCTTAACGCAGAGTATCACGTCCTTCATCGCCTCTTACTGCCAAGGCATCCACCAAACGCCCTTTTCGCGCTTGATTTGATCCAGAAGAAGCTAGGCTTCAACTGTTTCAAGAGCTTGTTCTTTTTTCCCGCTCCGGTGACAAACGTTACCGGAACATGTAGCTCCGAAGAGCTACCGCGATCCCGCGTAGGATCGCTTGACTCAACCTTTCGATTGAGCCTGGTTAGTGTACTTGACTTGATAGTTATTTAAACTTTTGAGCTCGTAGCTCTTGATAGCACTTACTCGCGCTATCAGTTTAAAAACT